>NZ_CP080419.1:1456245-2912490 GCF_019457595.1 Shewanella psychrotolerans
TTATCGGTTACGATGGTCGCCATGATTCAAAGCAGTTTGCCCATGATACCGCAGCCGTTTTAACGAGTGCAGGTATTAAGGTTTACCTTACCGAGAAGGTTGCAGCTACGCCGCTAGTTGCCTTTGGGGTGCTGCATTTACATGCGGCGGCGGGCATTGTTGTTACCGCGAGTCATAATCCACCGCAATACAATGGCTATAAAGTTTACTGGGAGAATGGTGCACAGATCATTCCTCCTCATGATAGTGGAATCGCAGCGCGTATCGAGCATGCTGCAACTCAGCCTATATTGCTAATGAGCCATAATGAGGCTATTGCCTCTGGTCAGTTAATCATACTGGGTGACGATTTTTATCAAGCCTATCGTTGTGCTATTAAACAAGCGATCACTTTGCAAAATCATACCGTACCAGCGCGAGTGAGTTTAGCTTATACAGCAATGCATGGAGTTGGTGCTGACATGGCCGAAACTGTGCTCAAGGATGCGGGGTTTACCCAGGTCTATTCGGTGGCTGCGCAGCGAGAGCCCGATGGCGATTTTCCAACGGTTAATTTTCCAAACCCAGAAGAAGCTGGAGCGATGGATTTGGTGATGGCAGAGGCGCATAAACACTCGGCTATGCTAGCGTGTGCAAACGATCCCGATGCTGATCGATTTGCGGTGGCAGTTAGGAAACTTGAGGCCGTAGCTGATATGGCCGCCAGTGAGGCATATCAAATGTTGACAGGTGATCAGGTTGGGGTGTTGTTGGGGCATTATCTATTGTCTCATGCTCCCGATAATCAAAGGCTGACGTGCCGAACGATAGTGTCATCTAGCTTGTTATCTAAGATTAGCGCCTCGATGAATGGCATATGTGAAACCACGTTAACAGGCTTTAAATGGCTCACGAACGTGGGGATGGCAAAGCAAACTCGAGATAATCAATTCTTGTTTGCCTACGAAGAGGCGCTGGGCTACACCATAGGCAGTATGGTGTGGGACAAAGATGGTCTATCTGCCTTAGTGGCCTTTGCTCAGTTGACCGCTGAGCTTGCTGCGAACAATCAAACCATTTGGGATAGGCTAGAAATTATCTATCGTGAGCACGGGTTTTACCTCAATCAACAGGTTAGCATTGCGCTAACAGCAGATAGCGGCGCTCCCACTATTGGTGAGCAGCTAAGAGCATTGGCACCGAGTCAAATTGCTGGTCGAGCAGTGGTATCGGTCGATGATATCAGCGTTGGCACGCGCTATTATGCGGACGGTCGTGAGGAGGTTATCGACTTGCCCGATAGCGATGTGCTTATCTATCAGCTCGATGATGGTGCTAGGGTTATCGTTCGCCCGTCAGGTACTGAACCTAAGGTGAAATGTTACTACGAAGTGGTCGAGCAGTTTGTTGATACAGATAGCTTACAAACGGTGCAAGCGCGTGCAGCGCAGTCAATGGCTAAGTTGATTAAGAGCCATCAACAAGAGTTGCCAGGTTAATCCTCTTTAAAGTTAATTTGTCCCTACAGACACTATGTTGTCAGTAGGGACACGTTAAGATCGTTATGTCACTCAGTATTTTACAGGATATTGAGCTCCGATATCGGTACCGAGATAACAAGCAAAATGTGATGTTACAACAAGCACCTTTGGTTTGGGGCTAAATTGCCGCAAGCAGCAGTCACTATTTTGCGGTTATTGATGGCAACCAAAGAGGGCAATGTGGTTTTAGCTGCTTGTTTATGGCCTTGCTGAGGTGGTGAACTCGGTGATGACTTTCGACATATCAGGGCCGATCGCATTACTGGGCTTGTGTGCCTCGATCGGTTTTTGCGGCCACACCGGGGCAGGAACTCGAGGATTTTATTGATTTGATGCAACAAAAACAGGCCAACAAGGAGATTACTAATCACTTACTAATCAATAGTATGACGAAGTCTGATCTTTCGTCGTTAGTGATTTTTGATGGCGTATGTAATTTATGTCATGGGGCGGTGAGGTTTATTATCGCCCGTGACCCCAAGGCGGTGTTTCAATTTGTTGCCTTGCAGACTCCCATTGCGCAAGCTTTGCTTGCTAAGGCATCTATTTCACCATTAGCGGCACAAGCGGATACCGTCTACTTGATAAAAGATGGCGAGGTTTTTATCAAGAGTGAGGCAGCAATTGAAATTGCTAAATCTTTAACGGGTTATTGGCCTTGGTTGCGTGTTCTGCGCTGGTTGCCGCTGGGGCTACGTGATTGGGGGTATGATTTTATTGCGCGCAATCGTTACCGCTTATTTGGCCAACGCCCGCTCTGTTTAATGCCTGATGATGAAACCAAAAGCCGCTTCGTTGAATAAGGCGGCTCGTTGGAGATAAGATAGGGTTTATTTCTGCGCGTGTTTACGGCTAACCCTTAGTTCAAAGTTAACTGTTATTTTAACGATAACAATTGCGGTAAAAATAACGAGTCTTGTAGCGCTATCTCTCTTTGCTCTTCAATCACTTGCTGCAAAATATCGTGACCTGTTAGTGGGTTGGCTAATACCACCCTAAACACCACTGAGGTTAAGCCTAAGTTATTGTCTGGTGTGATGCGGGTACGCGATACAAATGACTTCCCCTGTTCTCGTTGACGTTTTTGTATAAACTTGGTTAAGCCATCGAGTTGCTGGTTTATTCGGGTGACTAAGTCGAGATTGTCATCCAGCACCGCCTGTTTGAGTAAAGTCTGCACCTTGGCGGGTACATAACGATAGGTCAGTAGGCATAGCTCTGGCGCAGACACCAACTGAAAATCCTCTTGCTGTTGAATAAGCTCGGCAAAATCGCGCGCCTTTTCTAGGCTGTTGTTGATCAGAATTTCATAGCCGTGACGGCCAATCACCTGTAAGCAAGCATGCACTAACATCGCCATGCCCGGGCGTGAGCCCTCCAAGGTTTGGCTGCCTAAATCTTTAGAACCCTTACGCAGAATATACTCAGCGTGATGCTTAATAGCGTTGGCAAATTCAGGGTCTTTAAATAACACCATACCTGCGCCCATAGGGACATACATCTGTTTATGGGCATCGATGGTGACTGAATCGGCACGTTCAATCCCCGCCAATAGATGGCGATACTTATTCGATAGTAGACTCGCGCCGCCCCATGCTGCATCAACGTGAAAATGGCAATTAAGCTCAGATGCTAATGTCGCTAGCTCGTTCAGGGGATCAATATTGCCTGTTTCTGTTGTACCCGCCACGCCAACAATCGCCATCAGCTTAATATTACGTGACTCAAGTTCGATGGCCGCCGCGCGCATCTTAGCTACATCGACCTTGTTATCTTTGGCACAGGGAATGCTGATGATGTTGTCGCGGCCGATCCCAAGCAGATCGGCAGCTTTGCCTAGTGAATAATGGCCACGGGTTGAGACCAAAATAGCTAAATCGTCATAGCCATAATGGCGCAGACCCGCCATCAGTCCAGATGCCGCGATGCCTTTAAAATTGCCATCTGCTTTAAGTAGGCGGTTACGGGCGATCCATAGCGCGGTAATATTGGCGACCGTACCGCCAGAGCAAAATGCCCCCAGTGAGTGACTTGCGCTGTGCATCCAGTTGTCATAAAAATCATCACTTTGGCCATATACCATATGGTGCATCATGCCGAGCACTTGGCGCTCTAATGGGGTAAAGGCTTTTGAGGTTTCAATTTTGACTAAGTTCTGATTTAGCCCCACCATCATCTTCGATAATGGCAGCACGAAATAGGGCAGAGCAGAGGTCATATGACCGATAAAGCTCGGCGCAGAGGTATGTACGCTGTGAGCGATTAAGGTCTGCATCATCTGCTCGGCATAATCGGATACAAAGCTAGGTGAAGTCGGGATTTGATGGGCCTGAAAATCTTTCTCTATTTCAGTTAAGGGTTTCTCGACGGCAACGATATTTTCTTTTAAGAATCCCATTAAGTTTTCAGATAGATTTTTTTCAATCTGACTCAAGGTTGAGTTGGGCGCTTCTGGCAAAGTGAAAATACGCAGTAACGCTTCTTCAGAGGCTGTTGCTTGTCGTGTCTGCTTAGATGTCATCGAGGTGCATCGCTTAACTTGTGTCTGTTTTATAATAGAAAACAGGCGGACGAAAAAGGGAGCTAACTTTACTGTAAGCTTTATACCGCATCAAGGGGGAAAAGTGAAATGAGTAGCGGTAGGGGCGTAAAGCCCTGAGAGAACCCTGGGAGTGTTAACGCTGGTTAATTCCAGGGCATTTTATGTTAATGGGCTTTGGGATTAATGACCTAGCCGATACAAGCGGGCGATATTCACTGCGCAGTGGTAAAGGTTGTCTTTGGCACTGGCCAATACATGTTCCAACGCCATGGCTCTAGGAGTTATCGAGAATATTGCATCGATACCGTGATCGAGTAATACATTAGCATCATCACTCACGCAGCCTGCGATAGCGATAACAGGAATGCCTTGTTTATTGGCTTCGCGTGTGACTCCCATTGGCGTTTTACCATGTAATGTTTGGCTGTCGAGGCGACCCTCTCCGGTGATCACTAGGTCTGCCCCATTGAGCGCACTGGCTAGGTCGACCGTTTTCATGACGATATCGATACCAGGTTTGAGCTCGGCGTTGAGATAAGCAAGTACAGCAAATCCCATACCTCCAGCCGCGCCCGATCCTGGCGTATGACGATGTTCTGTTAATATGGTTTTAGAGGTGATGTCGGCAAAATGGGACAACGCACTGTCGAGGCATTCGGCCATCGCTGGTGTTGCTCCTTTTTGTGGACCAAAGACTGCCGATGCGCCCTTTTCGCCACAAAGTGGATTGTTAACATCGCAAGCGACCTCTATTTGGCAGCGGTAAAGTAATGGGTGCACCTGACTGATATCGATAGTGTGCAGCGCTTCAAGCCCTGCACCGCCGGCATTAATCGGTTGACCGTTCTTATCGAGTAGTTGCACGCCGAGCGCTTGTAGCATACCCGCTCCAGCATCATTGGTGGCACTGCCACCTAAGCCGATAATAATATGTTTTATGCCAGCATTAAGGGCGTGACAGATCAGTTCGCCAGTGCCGTAACTAGTTGTCAGTTGCGGGTTACGCTGGCCGACCGGAACATGATGTAGTCCAGATGCCGCGGCCATCTCGATCACGGCCGTTTGGGTACTGTTTACACTTGTGCCTAAATGCTCGTTGCCCAAAATACCATAATGAGCCGTGACAGGTTTGCCAAGGGGGCCGACCACCTCGAGTTCAATGATTTTGCCGTTTGTCGCATCCACCATTGATTGCACTGTCCCTTCACCTCCGTCAGCAACGGGGACCTTGACATAGTCAGCATTGGGTAGCACATGACGAAATCCACGTTCAATCTCGTTGGCAACTTCCATAGCGCTCAGGCTTTCTTTGTATGAATCGGGCGCAATGACTATTTTCATTGATATTTCCTATACGTCAGGGATAGAACATCTGTTAATGGCTGCCATGATACCAAAGGGTATCACGGCAGCCATTGTCGCTTTTAGAGTAAAACGAGGCTAAGTAGGTAGACTAAAATCATGGCGGTAACGCCTTGTATTAAAGTTGCCATGGTCTGCGCTTTATAAGCCTGCTTTACGCTCATGCGGCTAAACTGAGTGACAACCCAAAAGAAGCTGTCGTTAGCATGGGATACGGTCATTGCACCTGCGCCAATGGCCATTACTGTGAGCACGCGCCCCATGTCGCTAGCAAGTCCGATATCTCCAAGCATGGGAGCAACTAGCGCTGAGGTTGCCACTAAGGCCACAGTTGAAGAACCTTGGGCAGATTTTAGCGCCGCAGCGACAATAAATGGCATAAAGATGCCGATCCCCAGTGCCGATAATGAGCTTCCTAAGAAATTACCAATTTCGGTGGCTTTTAACACCGCACCAAACGCGCCGCCAGCACCTGTAATAAGAAGGATAGGCGCTGCAACGACTAGCCCTTGGCTGATGCGCTCACTGAACTCCTTAATTTTGTCATCACTTTTAAGTAGAGATAGAGATAAAAAGAGACCTATCATCAAGGCGTTCACTGGCTGGCCTAGGAAGGCGAATATTTCAAAAAACGAGCCTTCACCTAGGGGATGAGAGGGAAACTTGGCGATAGATCCCAAGCAGATCAGCAAGATAGGAACAAAGATAGGTGCAAACGCTTTCGTTGGGCTAGGTAATGTGCCATAAGCGGCTTTTAAACTATCAAACTCTTCTACGCTGTTTTTAAGCTCCTCAGCACCTTCACCATCGGGTTCAACATTGGCAAAACGATTGGCCCACAACATGCCCGCTAGGGCTGCAATGGCCGCTACAAATATACCCACACCGATGACTAAGCCGAGATTTGATTCAAGGCCTAAGTTACCTGCCGCTGCTATAGGGCCTGGTGTTGGCGGTACAAAGGTGTGAGTGGCGTAAAGGCCTGTGGCCAGTGCGACACTCATTGATACGCTTGAGACCTTCATACGATTGGCCATCGATTGTTTCAGTGAGTTTAAGATCACAAAGCCAGAGTCACAAAATACGGGTATCGAAACTAGATAGCCGATAACAGACATGGTGAGCGTTGGAAAGCGTTTACCGAGCACTTTAATGACCACATCCGCCATGGTAATTGCTGCGCCACTTTTTTCAAGTATGGTGCCAATAATCGTCCCCAAAACAATCACTAAACCGATATAACCGAGGATCCCACCAAAACCGGATGTGATGGTTTTAGCGATATCGGCACTTGGCAGGCCATAGGCAAATGCGGCAATAAATGACGCAATAATAAGGGTTAAAAACGGATGTAGCTTAAATTTGGATGTCGCAATAACGATAAACGCGATCACGGCTAGCAGAATCAGTACTAGGCTCATAGGGTGCCCCTGTATTTGGGTTATATTTATTTGATTGTTAGAACATTGACCCGCATAGTCAGCGCCACTTAAGGTGAGGGCTAAGGTATTTCAGGCTATGGATATTATCCGTACATTAGGATAATTAGGCTTTATCAAAGGTGACAAATTTATCAGGATTTTATGAGGGTTTTTTGTGCAATTGCACATTCATGGGCCAGATTAAGTCTGGGTGACTGTAAAACGGGCAGTATGCTTGTCACCCATGCTGTTGTGTTATGCGGTCAATTGATCATCGGTTTGCTGCAAAGCGAATTCGTTGCGGCAGGCATCACCGAAGGCTTTAAATAACTTGATTGAATCGGGATTGTCATTTGCTTGCCATTCAGGATGCCACTGCACGCCAAGAATAAACTGTCCATAGGCTGGGCCATGAATAGCTTCTACTAAACCATCTTCGGCATGGGCAAGGGGTTCGAGACCTTTACCTAAGGTACAGATCCCTTGACCGTGGAGCGAGTTAATGGTGATTTTGTCCCCCAGTAGCGCATGCAGCCAAGTGTTAGGTTCGATATTGATGCTATGGCGCGGGCCGTACTGCTCCTCTATCGAGGTGTTTGGGTCTTCACGATGATCATTTAGATGGTCTTCAGCATAAACCTTTTGATGCAGATCGCCGCCCAAGGCCACGTTTAGCTCTTGCATGCCACGGCAGATCCCTAAGATCGGCAGTTTACGTTCAATTGCACCACGTATAATAGCCAAATCGAACAGATCGCGGTTCACATCTTGGGCTTTCTCCGGAGTCAAGTTTTCCTGTCCATACAGACTCGGGTCGATATTTGAACCCGCACCAGAAAGATAAACACCATCAACCATATCTAGATATTGGTCGATATCTTCGATACCAAAACAGGTAGGGACTAGCAGTGGAATACAGTCGGCAATATCGACGATAGGCTGCATATACTTGTGGGTCATGACTTGATAAGGATGACCGTTACGGTCTTGTTGACCCATAGTCATTAATATCGTGGGTTTCTTAGCGGTTTTTTTTTGTGTTATTGGCATAGATCACCTGATGAATAAATGGAGTATGAGTTTATATTTGTACCGATTGTTCTCGCTGTGTCGATAGCGATGACCATCGTTCACGCACAGTTTAATGGCGCTTTAAACAGATTAGACAAATTTCAGTCTGCCTATTGGTGTTCATTATGTCAAACGTTTTGGTTGTAATTAATTACATTTAGAGTAGTGGATTTAGATCTAAGGGGAGATTTTTGACTTGGTTGGATTTCCAATGAAAGTCATGAGATTCTGGATTTTAGTTTAATGGATATATAACGCTGTGAAGTGTCTACTGTTCTAGGGGCTTACGACTAGCTGACTTTGGGGCAAAAACACGTTAGTTTTTAACTCTGAATTCACACCAATGTGGCTAAATTGAAGAGGCGTTAGAGACAGGTGTAAGCGCAGTTTTGGCCCTTGGCGGCAGGGTCGCTCTCTGACATCCATGTCATCGCGGCATTTGTGAATCCATTCACGTCAGATGCCGCCGTGGAGCGTATAGGGATGACTCACGACGATATCCCTATCTAAAAGCCAGTTCGGCAATCCCTGCCTCTCGTTCGTAAGCACGAAGCTGCGCTTCACTCACCGAGCCAAAAGAGTGCTTGCACATAAAGCGTGCGGCAGGCAATTAGCAACCATAAAGGTGTGACCTTCAAACACACTTAACAAATAAGATGCGGCCAAACGCTACTCAAGCAACCCAAAAATACTAACCCTTCATTCGACGAGGAATTCATCTGATCGCTAAATAATGACTTCACTGCCATGACAGCGTAAAATCACGCCTCATTATAGCTGTGCTGGCTTTGTGCCGTACTAGCCTTGTTTCGCTCTCTGTTACCGTTAAGATGTCAACAATCTATGTACCAAGCTCAGCACTGTTTTACCGCGTTTAAATCGCCGATCGATAGTTATCAACTCCCTGAACGTTTTACCTTTCCGTTTTATTATGAGCCGCACCCTTTGTGTGTATTGGCGGCGAAGGAGCTACAAGCTTATCTGAGTAGCCAAACGGATTGGCAACATAACTTTGGCTTAGGCAAGGACACAAACAAGATTATCGGCAAGATGTTTGGTGTGCTTCTCGTTCGCAATAACGGTGGCGAGCTCGGCTACTTGGCGGCATTTTCTGGCAAGCTGGCAGAGCAAAATCTTATCGATGGTTTTGTGCCGCCTATATTCGATATGTTGACTAAAGACAGCTTTTTTCATGCTGAGCAACAGGGGATTAATCAGTTAACCCGTGAGTTAACCGAGCTTGAGGGCTCGAGTGAGCTATCGGAGTTAAGAGAGCGGTTAGCCACATTAGAACAAGAGGCTGATGATGAGCTTGAAGCCATGCGCGCGACGATTATCGAAGGGCGTAAAGTGCGCAAATTAAAGCGCGCTCAGGCTGAAGCTGAATTATCACAACAGTCGTTGGCAGGGTTAAATGTGCAACTGGGCAAGGAGAGTGTGGCGGAAAAGAATCGGCTCAAAGCGATAAAGCGGCATTGGGATGGCCTTATTGCAGAGGTGAGCGACTCACTACAATTGTTAGAGACTGAGATTGAATCGCTTAAAGCACAGCGAGCAACACAGTCTAACGCCTTGCAGCAAAAGTTGTTTGCACAGTATCGGTTTTTAAATCAAGCGGGAGAGCTGCGCGACCTTAATCAGATTTTTAAAGATGCGCCAAATCAGCAGCCGCCAGCAGGGGCAGGTGAGTGCGCGGCGCCTAAGTTATTGCAATATGCTTTTGCTCATGGATTGACTCCGCTAGCGATAGCCGAGTTCTGGTGGGGGGCATCGCCCAAGTCAGAGGTCAAACAACATAAGCAGTTTTATGGTGCTTGTCATGGTAAATGCCAGCCAATTTTGAACCATATGCTCAAAGGTATTGAGATGGATGACAATCCATTATTGAGTAATCCCGCTGAAGGTAAAGTTATCGATATTTTGTACCAAGATGAGGCGATGGCGGTGATCAATAAGCCGGCTGAGTTTTTGTCGGTGCCAGGCAAGAATATCAGTGATTCAGTTTATGCACGGATGAAGCAGCGGTTTCCTACTGCGACTGGACCTTTGATCGTGCATCGTTTGGATATGTCGACCTCGGGGCTGATGGTTATCGCATTGAGCAAAGAGGCGAATAGGACGCTGGTACAGCAGTTTATTGGCCGTACGGTAGAGAAACGTTATGTGGCTAAACTGGCGGGCATTGTCGCAGGTGAACAGGGTGAGATTAGCTTGCCACTGCGAGTCGACCTTGACGATAGGCCGCGTCAGCTGGTCTGTTTTGAACATGGTAAACATGCACATACTCTATGGCAGGTTAAGGCGCGAGACGATAACCACACTTGGTTATATCTCTATCCGCAAACAGGTCGTACCCATCAACTGCGGGTGCATTGTGCCCATATTGATGGGCTTGATCTGCCGATCATTGGCGATGATCTCTATGGCGCGCGCGCTAACCGTTTGCATCTGCACGCCGAGCGCTTAGTGCTTAATCATCCTATTACGGGTGAGCGACTGACCTTTGAAGTTGACGCTGAATTTTAATGGCCTTTTTAAATGGTTCATTTTTTACTGTCAGTTTTAATCGACGGTTTGAGTATGATTTTTAGCAAACCGTGTTACTGCTTAACTTGGGTCATTCAATAAAACCTGTCCGAGATAGAGTTGCAGCAAACCATCGATGTTGTTGAGTTCAACCCCAGTAATTTGGCTGATCTTATCGAGCCGATAGCGCAGGGTATTGCGGTGGATATAAAGCTGCTTTGCACAAGCGCCCTGATCCCCTAAATGAGTAAGATACGCCGCCAGAGTTTTTCGTAGCTGCTGGTTATTGTCGTGCTCAATTAACCTGCTAAATGGCGTGAGCAGTTGCTGACCGCGCCAATCTTGTTTGAGTCCCGACAACATCACCAGTAACGCGAAATCTTCAAATAGGTATTTGCTTTGTTTGGGTTGCATCTGCATGCCAAATCTAAGGGTTTCTTTTGCGGTTTGGTAAGAGTGATGAATATCGGTCGCGGCAGGGAAATAGTGTCCTAGGGCTATCTTTAACTGGACACTTATCTCTGTTGGAATACGTTTAAGTAGCTGGTCGATACGCTCACTTTCAAGACTTGCATTCCACTGTTTACCATCCAGAAACGCAGGTTTAAGGATCACCAACTCTGTCATCGAGGTCATGGCGATAAGATTGCCTCTCGATGGATTTTTAAGCAGGTTAAGCACTTGTTTTAATAGCGGGTTACCCATTGTGTCACTGTTATCATCCTGCACTTGGATCACGGCTGCGACGCGGGGCATATAAAGGTCAATATTGAGTCTCTTTGCCCTAGCTTCGAGCTGTTCAATATCATTATATTTCCCTTTAATTAGCTGCAGAATAAACTCCTCTTGCTGACGGTTTTGCCATTGGATCAGTTCAATTGAGTTAGCCTGTTCAACAATCATCTCGGCGGTCATCTTTAGTAGCTGGCCAAAGGCCCTGAGGTGCTCAGGCTCTCCAGTAATACCGATAACGCCGATGATCTCGCCTTGATAGTGCAGCGGCAGATTGATGCCCGCCTTGACCCCATGCAGGCTACCAGCGCTGGCGTTGTTGAGTTCTACGGTGCGATTCTGGCTGATGGCCAGCAGGGCGCCTTCGTGGATGGAGCCGATTCTGTGTGGGTCGCCAGAGCCCAGGATCATTCCTTGGCTGTTCATGACATTGATATTGTGGCCGATGATCGCCATGGTGCGATCGACTATCTGTTGGGCAAGTTGTGTGTCGAGAAAAAACAAGGCGATGTTAACGGCTTAGGAATTGGATCCTGAGCTTAAGGCAAAAACTTCCCTGACACTAGCCTTGGTTAAGGCTTTTTCGAGATGACCATTAATGATAAAGCATAAAAAACCCGCGACGGGCGCGGGTTTTAAAGGCAATTAGCTATGACTGCATAGCTATTAAAGCTTGTAGCTCATACTAAGCATGATCAGGTGGGCATTGTAGTCGTGGTTGTTGTAACCAAATCCGACGACGTTCCAAATGTCATCTGGCGCTATGCTGTTACCTGGATCATTGTCCTGGTATTTTTCCATCTTATAGTCAAGACGGACCGCCATCTTATCGGTGGCCTGGTATTGGCCATAGAAATTGACGTTGTGGACTTTGGCATTGTAATCGCCATAGTCACCAGCAATTCCCTGTTGTACCTGAGTGTTGCTGCTTGAATCTGAGTAGGTGTAGTCTACGCCAAGACGTAGTTTCTTCTCTAACAGATTGTTGTAGCTAAACCCAGCGCCAACCACATCGACCTGATCTTCGACTAAGCCAAACCAGTTTGGTGCGCCAAAGTTGGTGCTGCCAGCCTGCTCTGAATCAATGTTCTGACGATTGTAGAAGGCGTTAACCATCATATCGTCGTTGAGCAGGTAGCTGAGGTTGATGTCGTAGCTGACATCTTTTGACTCAGTTAGACCGATTTGGGTTTCGTTGTAGTCATCCAGAGCGTAGCGACCACCAAAGTCAATAGTCAGCGCATCGATTGGTGTGTGGCTAACACGAGCCTCGACCATGGTACGCTGGCGGTCAGCAAGGTTGTACTTGCGCAGCAGGCTGTTTGACTCGTTTGAGGTCCACTCAGAGGCTTGGTATCGCGAACCATCACGCTCGCCATAGCTACCCTTGATCCACATATCCCACTTGTCGAATGCGCTTAGGTGGTACTTAGCCCACAGCGTGTTCTCATCAGTGGTTTCGCGGTCTTGGTAGCTACGTTCGTCGCGGCGGTAGTCGTAACCGACATCAAGCTTCATGCCACGGCTGATACGCAAATCAACACCCACTTTACCTCTTTGTGTCGTGAAGTCATAAGGGGTGTTGTAGGCCACTTTGCCTGTGGCGGAGTCGATGCTGATCTGAGTCCACTCTTCCACATTGGTCTTGTTATCGCGGTCGCTATAGTCATAGCTGGCGTTAACACGAACCGTGCGGTTGATGCGAGACACGACCTTTAGGTTAGCACCGGACATATCGACCTTAGCATCCACTGCATCTACTGGCGTTTGATAACCGTAACCAGAGGTCACCAGCGCCTGATCTTGGCTCATCTGACCGTAATGTACGCGGCCGCTCATGATGGTGCTACCGGCGGTGTATTGGCCCATCAATGAAACAACATGTGCTTCATTGTCAGGGTCAAGCGCCATAACACCTTGAGTTTGCGCGCCAAAGGTTGGGTTAAAGGCATTGTCAAAGGTCAGTTGGCTATATTGGTTTTTAAAGCTAGAACCTGAATAGTTCAGGGCGGTAAACCAGTTATCGCCTCTGAACTTGACGCCTGCCTCAACGGTATCTGTGGTGTAATCCACAGGCTCAGCCAGCATCATAGACTGATTGAAGAAACTACCTGATGCCTGCTTAAGACCCGTTTTATCTTCACGCTCATAGTTGATGTAAGTGCTCCACAACTCCTCACCCTGATACTCGAAGCCTAGGCCAGCGCGCTTGCGCTTGAGGGAGAGTTCAAGTGGATTAAGGCTGTTGTACAGCTCATTCATATCCTGGCTTGAACCTGCAGTCTGCCAGTTGCTTGGTAGAGTGAGGTGGTCACCGCCTACACCTTGATATGGAGTCATGGCACTGTCAGTGTCGTAAGTCGCGATTTGACGGTAATTTAAGTTGATCTTGTATTGACCCACCCTACCGGTATTTACGTCTAAATGACCGTTTTCCATGCCCAAATCTTGCGCTTCTACTGTAGTGCGATAGCCTGATTCGTTGGTGTATCTGACATCGGCATCGACTTTACCCGCAAACTCATTTTCTGCCGCAAATGCATTAGCAGAGTGGATGTCGTTACTGTCGTTATAACCGACGCCAACACCTACCGAACCTGATACGCCAGTATCAATAGCGCAGCGCTTACATGCCCACTTATCAAATTTTACTTTGTCAGTGTTGGCATTTTGTACACCATAGCCATCTGCAAATGCGATGTTTGGCACAAATACACTGGTATTAGCGATCAGGGCGAGCGTGACTAAATTTAATTTGAATTTCATCTTCTCGTCTCCTTAGCGCTGGAATAGCTTGCCAGATGGATGGTTAGAACCATGGACCTGACTATGACAGTTCAAGCAGCTGCGGCCACCGGTAAAGGCGTTACCACCCACGGTTGAGCCTTGTTCTGTGTTACCCAGGTATGCATTGCTGGCATGGCCATCGCTAGCGTGACATTGCTGACACAATTGAGGTGCACGAGTATTTAGCATACCTTCGTTTACGCTGCCGTGTGGATTATGACAAGTCACACAGTTTTCAGTTACGGGAGCATGTTCCCATAGCTTTGGGCCGCGTTTTTCAGCATGACACGAGTAGCAAGTTTCATTCACGCTTGGCTTTACCAAGTCTGAATCAGCCATCGTGCCGTGTGGATTATGACAATCGCTACAGGTCATTTGGTTCCATTTCATTGGATGACTAGATCGCTTGTTCATATCCGCTTTTTGCTTAGTGTGACAGCTAGTACAGACTTCCATCTCAGTGTTTTTTGACAGCACGGGATCTTTTTCGGTATGAACCGAGTGACAAGAAGCACAGGCCACATCGGCATTGTCGTGGTGACCACCGTTCCATGCTATACGCTTGTCATCTTTGTGACAGCTCATACAGACGCTGTTTTGCTTCTCAGCTGACAGGCTTGAGTCAGGACCGAAGGCAATCATCGGTTCGTTACCGCCGCGGTTATGTTTACCCATAGGGCCGTGGCAGGCTTCACACTGCAGACCGGCCATCGGGCTATTGCTCGAGTTAGCAGCGCCGTGTACGCCTTTAAACAGATCCATGACTTTTTCTGATTTGCCGTGACACATAAGGCAAGAGTCGGCACCTTTAGGCGAGTATTGGCCTTCGGCAAACTTCTTGTCTAGCGTGGTTTCCACCTCGTCAGGGGTCATCTTAGCGTCCCACTTAGAGGCAACCGCGCCTTGGCTTATGCCAAGCGACAGCACTGCAGCTGCCATCACCGCCGGAATCAGGCTTTTGAATTGATTTGTGATTTTCATAATAGGCATCCTAATTTGCACAAAATAGTCGTGAAAAGTGGGGGAGGTGACTCCCCCGGTTTTCAATTTGAGATGTGCAAATTACATCTTCACCGCTGTGTGATCTTCGATAACAGGTGCGTGGCAGTAGAAACAAGTTTCCAGTTGCGCGGCATCGTTAGCGACATCTTTATCAACATTAAAGACTGCACCTTGGCTTTCGGCGTGAGCCTTGACGCTATCGCTGGTGTGACATGATGTACAAGTCGCCGCGATAGGCGTGCTGTACTGGCCAGCAGCGGTCGCTAGTGCGCCTTTAGCTTTGAAAGCGTCCAGGTTGAAGTCGTTGTGACACTGGGCACAATCTTTGATGATGCCTTGCTCGCCATGAACCACGTGCAATTTCATCTCTAGCGCGCCTTTGTTAGCGCCACCAGCATAAGTACCGTCTGGAGTATGACAAGCCACACAAGCATCAACCCCTATGATAGGCATATCGTTAGCATCTTTTGCGTGTGAAAGCTGCTCAGACATCACGAAACCAGCATGATGGCTACCCTTGTGCACTTCAAACTCTTTGGTGTGACAAGATGCACAGGCAGTGAAGTTAACTGAGTCGACATGACGCATGCTTGGTGCTTGACCCGATAGCGTGGCAAAGACCAGATCGGCTTTCATACCAGTGTACTTATCAGTATCACTACCGTCGAAAGCTGGATCGTCACAGTTAACGAACTCACCCTTGTCTGAACACATAGCCCAACCAACGAAGGTAAAGGCGGTTTCGTTGTCGGCACCTTCGGCACCTAGCTTAAGATCTTTGCTTGTGGTGTAAACCAGCTTGCCATCTTGGATCATCGCTTTGGCATCGACCACGCCATTCTTCACGGCATTGATAGAATCTTTTCCGCCGTAGCCTAAAGTAACATTGTTAGGCCCTACGTTAGTGACGATCTCGAAGCGCTGTACCATTGGCAGAATGGTGTTTATATCAACGGCTGCGCCGCTGGCGTCGACAACCTCAATACTGATGGTTGCTGCTTTGGTTTCAGCGTTGATAACAGATTCCGCATTTAGGCCGTACTGGTCGATAAGGGCTTTCTTGTCGTTGCCCGTTTGTGTATGGAGCTCGGCAGTCCAGCTCGCGTTATGACAGGCAACACAGTTGCTGTTGTCATTTTGCTGAGAGTGACCTTTACCCGCTTTGAAGTCGACGTTGACGTGGCAGCTAGTACAGGTTTCCATGGTTGGAACGCGTGACCAGTTGCCCCACTCGGTTAGCTCTTCTGACTGCACGTGACAGGTTTGGCAGTTGTCTTGCACTATGTGATGAGCGGTTTCGGCGCTCTTATCCATGTTACGACCGTACATCTTAGCGTCGTTGTGCACGTTGTGGACTAGATGGCCGAAGGAAACTTGCGGCTTGCCTTTGTCATCAGCCATCTCTTGAGTATGACAAGATACACAGGTTTCTACATCTGTGTAGCTGTGATAGATCTTCTCACCTTCGGCGTGACAGCTGTTACAGCTGGCGGTATCAACGACATTTTTAGTGTAAAGGGCTTCATAGCCTTCACCTGAGAAATCTTCTGAGATCTCAGTACGTGGTACGGCAGTTACACCATCAAGCAGTGTTGATGCACTGGCGATAACGTTGTAGCGTTGAGTTAGCTCTGAGTTGTAACCTTCCACGTCGATAGTAAAGGTGTAGTTACCATCTTTATGATCGGTAAAGGCTTTTTGTGAGCCAATGAATTGCCATTCGGCGGCATTACCGGCACCGGTTGCGCCTTGTGGCAGCAGTTGAACTACTTTTTTTACTTCAAGATCTTTTAGACCGATAACAGGAAGATCTTCTTCGTTGGTCGCAAAGACGGTGATAGTTGGAATACCGTTGTCATAGTCCACCTTGGTGACATCAAGGTGAAGCACTTCAATGGCGTCGGCTGCTGGGCCACCTGGGTTGCCCGGATTACCATCTTTACCATCGCTACCACCACAACCGGTAAGAGCCATGGAGACAGCACCTGCTGCGAGAAGCAGCTTAAATTTATTGTGTTGTACGTTCATCATTTTTTCCCTGCATAGGTTTGGCATCGTCTTAAGTGCATGGCCTGTTATATAGCGCCGATTCTCTTTTATAAGTAGTGCAGCCTAAGTCAATGCTGGAAATAGAAATCCCCAAGGAAATGCTAACGTAACAGACGGCTAAAATCTGCCTGACTGAGTCTAATGTGTGACCCAGATCTTTCTATTTCTAAAGAGGTAGGTTTAAGGGCTAATAAAGGCGAGGTTTGATGAAAAAAATGTTGCAAAATGAAACAGTTTTGCGATTTTTGTTGTTATTTTAGTATTCGCTGTTCTTTATTGAAAACAAAGGGAGGCGGTGCCTCCCTTTAGCTATCAGAATTTCCCCGATGAGCCATCAGGGGAAGGCTAAGTCACTAGTGACTATTACCTCAGTTAGCGTGAGCTTCTAGCAGTTGACTGTCATTATGACAAGTAGAGCAAGTTTCTGCTGGGTTGAGGCTATCATAATCGCTAGCTGGTACACCTAAGGTAGAGAGAGGTGCCCCCTCTTGCTTGATCAGTCCACCGTTAGTCTGAATATGTGCAACCATTGCGTCGTTTATACCGTAAGTTCCCTGGTGACAGCTAACACATGCAGCAGTTTGTGGTGATACCACTAGTTGCTCGTTAGCGTCACTTAAACGGTTACCATCAGTCGTACCAAAGGCAACAGGTGCGGCTTTCGGATCTATCTTAGAAAGGGAGAATCCCTTGTCACCGTGACATGCCTGACACTCAGTTTTCTTGAAGAAGAATAATTCTGAGTTTTCAGGGAACCTGATATAGTGCTGACTATGAACAATATAAGCTAGGTTAGAAGAACCTGCGCCTTTCTTGTCACGTGTGCCATTGTGGCAGCTTGCACAGCCATCCATATCGTTACTGAAACGATGCTTAATCGCAGTAGTGTGACACTGCTGACAAGCGGTCATGTCTGCATGTTGTACGCGTGGAGACTGGTCAACCTTGGTACCATCGGCAGCGAAGTAGGCTGTGTCAGAAGGCACGTAAGGGCCAGCATTGGTTGCAACGCCTTCTGTGACTGTACAGTCGGCTAATGCGCCTTTGCCGTCAAAGCAGATGTGCAGTTGGCTGCTTAGCGCAACAGCCACATCAGGGGTTTCTAGAACCTGAGCAACCTTGTATGCACCATCTGTGATAGTGACATTGATTGACCCATCTTCGCCCGCAGCGAAGTTGTCGTAACCTACCTTCTGGTAGTTCACGAGGAAGTCATCGTTGACCACACCGTTGAATACTATGGCACTGGTGAAACCACCATATTTGTATGGCGTAGGATCGATTTGTGCCAACGTTACCTTAGTATCACCTAAGCTCACAGTCATGTTAGCCGTTACTGTCTTAGTATCAGCATCATAGCTCATGCTGTTAAAGGTCACTTTTGCAGCTGCTGATTGTGCATTGTCATTTTTCAGGTAGTGGGCCGATTCTGCACCGCGTACACCACCGTTTGGATCGTTATGACAGCTCACACAGTTTTGCTTGTCTTCCTTAATTTGATTGTTTTCGCTGTCCCAGTGCCAGCTTGGTACTGCATCTTGGCTGTTGTGACAGTTCATACAGGTTGCTGTATCCAAGTCAGCCTTCCAGGCGTCAGCCATCGTCAGGCTTTCATCTGCCTGGTGACAGGTTTGGCAATTACCCGCGCTTTGTGGGTAGATTCCATTGTAAGTTGAGTGGCTATGGATAGCGTGTGCCATACCTTTGATTGAGCCATCAAACTCATAGCTACGTACCACGTTGCCAGCGTCATCTTTCTCGTCTTTCATGTACGTGTTGTAGTCGGTATGACAGAAGGTACAAGACTCAAGTGTGACATGCTTGCCGCCATGCATGGCAAGAGCGCCTTCTTGGCTAGGACGGTGACAGTTCTGGCAAGTATCATTTGCAATCACAGCTTTAGGCTTATCTTGAACTGTGTCAGAACTTGGTTGCCAATAGAAGAAGCTGTTATCAACCATTGACGAACCGGCAAAGTTGCTCGCCTTAACGCCGAGGTAGATGCCATTAGTGACGTCTGCCTTATAGTCGTACTTGCCTAAGGTGTCGATAGGTTTATCCAGCACTAGCGTATAGCTGCCGTCACCATTATCGGTTAAGCAAGTTTCACACTCTGAACCTTTGAAGTAGGAGGAGCCAGTGTAGTGGTCATCGCCTTTATCTTTATTAAAGTAGCTTAGCCAGATATCACGTGGGTTGCCTTCGAGATCTGTGCTGCCCACTTCCTCTTCGTTGCCGACACGACCAAAAGAAACTGCACCAATATCTGCTGGTGTGAGACCGAATACCGCAACGCCGTTAGCGTCAGATAGATTGAAGTTGATGGTGAGGATACCTGCGTCATCTACGCTGGCCGATTGAATAGTCGATTTTAGGTGTGAAACCTCGCCAATAGGGTTAGCAATAGGACCTGGCTTGCCATCTTCGCCATCTTTACCGTCGCTGCCGCAACCAGATAAAGCGAGAGAGATAAGTCCGGCACCTAATACAGCTTTTGTCGCTGCATTAACATTGAACTTTTTCATCATGATTATTCCCTGCAATAGTTTTAATCATCACTAATTGATTGTTATTCAATAAAAACAAGCACTGAAACAGAGTGCTGTAATTGTTTTCTACGTTGAAAACACCCGCTTAGTGTGTGGAATTAATTTCCACCTCTAAGGCTATCGAAATGGCAGCTTTTTAGCAGGTGTTTCAGTCAGCTTATGTGATTGAGATCTGACTATTTCTTTAGAGGTAGGTAAAAAAATGCATTTAAAGTGAAATTTTCATTTTCACTTAAGAAAGTCAGTCAGTTAAATGGTGGGTTTGTTAAATCATTGTGGCAATGTGAACAGGGGGGATCGGGAGGGTGATCGGCTGTTTATAAGTGTGTGGGCAGTTGTGCGAAAACTATTCGGTGAAGTTAAAGCGGGTGTGGTAAACAAAAAAAGAGTGGAAAGCCAGGCTTTCCACTCTTTTAATGATTTAAAACCGACTTTTTTAGTCTTGCTTATGCAACTCGGCAACCTTTTCTGCACTATGGCAGGTTAGGCATGACTCGCTGTTAAGCATAGCTTCTTCGTAGCTACCCGCAACGACACCACCCATGCTTTCGATGTGTGATTTAGCCGCCTCTTTTCCTCCGCCGATCTCATAGCTTGATGAGACGTGGCATGAGGCACAAACACCCGCTTGTGGACTAGAGAAAGTTTCATCTTTTCTATTCCAGCGCATTGGGGTTGAACGGGCGTTTTCTAGACCGAAGCTGCTGTCGCTATGACATGCACTGCAGTTTGCGCTGCTCACCAATGCTTGCACATCTTCGCGGCCATGGGCTTTACCGAATGTACCGTGTACACGAACGATTAGGCTGTTGTAGTCGCCGGCTTCGTGACACTGAGCACAAGTGTGCACGTCTGCATTGCGGTAGTGCGTATCGCCTTTGCGGGCAACCATGTCGTTGTTGTGACAGCTTGCGCAGCTTTCATAGTCAACGGCGCTGGCGCGTTCAGGAGCCTGTTCACCACTTAGGGTCAAAAATGCCGTTGTTGCAGCGTTAGCGCTTAGTGGATTCTCTCTATCGCGACTGTCGAGTGGGCAAACGCCGTCGACTAAGGCGAGTAGATCTGAGCTCTTATTAGTAAAACAGGTCTTAAAGCTTGGGGTAATGGCAATGTTAGCCCCAGCCTTGATAGCATCAGCCAGAGATGGAAGACCATAACCTGGGTTCGCAGCATTAACCGTTACACTGTAACTACCGTCGGCATTCGCGCTGACTGAACCACTGGTGCGTCCGGCGAGGAAAGCATCAGGCGTTGTCGCGTCAACAGCGTTCACATAGAGACGCATGCCAGTGGTATAGTCACCAGATACGATCTCTTCGCCTTTGGTTAAGTGCATGGTAAAGCTTAAGGTATTTGAAGCCTCATCCCAGTTGATCTGACTGTAGCTGGCATCAATTAGAGTCCCCGCCTGTGATGCCGCCTCGCTGCTTTCTTGCTCATGCCCTGCGAAGTGACGGAAGGCGCCGCCACGGGTGTTACCGTCGTGGCTACTGTGACAGGCGACACAGCCTACCAGCTGGGTTTCTTCTCCAACAAGCTCAGTGCGGTTTCCGTAATGGTAATCACCGTGGCAAGTTTGACAGGCAACGGCATCCTTATCAGCAAACCATGCCATAGCATGAGGAGTCAGTCCTTCTGGCAGCGTCTCTTCAGTCGTGGTGTAGCTAATGTGACAGCTTTGGCAGTTGGCTGTTGAGGCTGGGAAGTTTAGCTCGGCCTTTGGGTTGCCTTCGCTATCGAGCGCTGCCCCATCAAACTTGTATGCAAACGCTGGGTTTTTACTTGCGTTAGCAATGACAGTATTGAATTTTGCCAGCTCACGGCGATCACCTTCAGTGATACCTGTATGAATCGCGTGCACTAGGCCTTTGATGGAACCATCAAAGTTAAATTCAACCGTATTACCTTCTCCGTCAACACCTGAGCCGCTATAAACGGTGTAATCGGTATGGCAGAAACCACAACCATCGGCGGTGTTACCATAGTTACCATGACGGATATGGTCTTGACCAACGTGGCAGTTAGTACAAGTATCCATCTCCAGCACCTTCTTAGGCGAGGCGACAGACTGCTCTGTTATAGGATCCCAATAGTAGGCTTCGACATTTTTCAGCTTGTTTTGACCGACTCCATAGGTCATCACATAGATGCCTTGGATCTGGTTGGCATCATAATCGTAGTCTAAACCGTTAGTGTCTATGATATTTGGAGCGGTGATTTTGTATCTACCTTGGCCTAAATACGCAAGACAGGTTTCACCTTCTGGGCAGTCACGAGTTGTGCGCCAGTTGTCAGAACCTGTCATTGGTACGCCATTTTTGCTGGCATTACGGTAAGAAAGCCAGATCTCTTCATCACCATCGGCTCTAGCCGTGACTTCTGTACCGTCTTCTAAGCTGAATGGAGTAAAGGCTTCGCTGCGTGTGCCCATGCGGCCGAATGCAATTCTGAGCGGATCTGTTAGATTTTCTAATCCTGTTACTGCGACGCCATTGGGATTGGTTAGGCTAAATTCAAAACTTAGTGTTTTTGAAGCCTCATCATAGTTTGCTAGCTCGACTTTAGTTTGGACTGCGGTTGCGCTGTTGATATCAATTGCGATTTCACCTGGTTTGCCGTCTTCACCATCTTTACCGTCGCTGCCACCACAACCGGCAAGCGCTAGGGACAAGGCCCCAACACCAAAAGCTGTTTTGACAGCGGTACTGATTGAATACCGTTTCATCATTTTTCCCCTGCATGAGAATGAGAGTGATCTCAATTTTATTTTTGGTATGAACAAGGTGAGCCAGAGTTATTGCTATTGCCTCAATGACTTGGCGACACCTTGGGCGCATATTACTCAAAAGGGGGTAGATGGAGAGCACGGGGCAGCCCAAACGTGAAGCGGATCTATTTACGGTGTTACAAAATGATAGCTATGTTAAATCCCAATAATTACAGTTGCTTACTGGTTGTGCTCTGTCTCGAAGTTAAACGGTGCAGTGGAAAGTTGGCCATTACCTTAAGTGAAGCTTAATAAATGGGGGGTTTATTAGCTTATGTATTGATCTAAGACAAACTCACTGGCTGAGGTTGATGATCGATTGCGCCTGGTTTGGTCACAATCTGTATTTTTGTGGTTGTATGAATGTTGTTTAAAGGTTGGCGGGGTGAAGAAAAGGAGGCTAAAGCCTCCTTTTCTGAGCTGACGATTAAGGGTTATGAATACCCAGTAATTGAGTTGGTGTATGGCAGGTTGAGCAGCTCTCTGCCGCGCGGTTGCGAACGTCATCAGCACTCATACCATCTAAGATACCGCCATTGGTCTGGATATGGGCCGCACCAGAATCCTTAAGGTACTTCTGGTGGCAGCTGAGGCAGGCACCTGCATCGGATGAGACCCAGATATCAATGCCTGTGGTGGTATCGCCATAGCGCCAGACGCGGTTGCTGGCTCGGCCAAGTTCAAAGCCTCCATCGGTATGACAGGTGAGACAGTCTGTTTTCAGTACTGTGCCTGACTGCACGCCTGCGTATTTCAGGTAATGACCTTCCGCTTCGTGCGCCTTAAAGGCGAAGCTAGTTGATTTACGACCGCCAGGGTAGCCTTCATCTCCTCGTGTGGTTTTATCAGAGGTGTGACAGGTCTGACAGTTGTAGCCATTGTTGTAGTGGTGGTTTTCCTGATTGTGGCAGGTTTGGCATTTTGCCGCATCGACGATAGCACGGCGCGTGGCGATTTGCCCGTTCTCGTCGACACCAGTACCAGACCAGACGAATTGGTAAGGCGCCTCTTTTACCGCCACCGAACGGGTGTTATCGCTACAGGCCGTCATCACCACCTCAGCCACACCATAGCCACCATTGTTGAAGCAGACCTCAATGGCTGACCAGAGTTCAAATGTCTTGCCTGTGGCATCTAGTGGCATATCGAAGGTGTTAGCGACAATGTTAAAGGTCTTGCTGGCATCGTCGTAAGTGGCATCGGATAACCTGAAACGGCGGTTGCTGTAGGATGCGTCGCTATAGGCTGGGTAGTCTTTATCGACATCCCAAGCGACGACCACTCGGGTTCCCAGCTCAATATAGTCGGCGCCGATTGCATTTCCTGAAGCATCGGTAACTTGCACATCAAACTTCAGTTTCCCATCGGCGTCTAAGCCTATGTTGCTAAAGTTGACTCCCATGGCCTGGGCTAGCGCATAAGCCTTGAGGACATCACCATGACGCTTCTCGGCGTTACCTGTGCCTGAGTAGGTATCCGTGGCATTATGACAGGCAACACAGTTGGTGCTGGAGTGAGTTTGTGACGGTTTTTCGGTGTGACAGCCAATACAGGCAAGGTTTGACTGATCGGTCTTAAACAGCGCGGCATCGCTAGGGGCACTTTCGCCCTCGACGTGACAGGCTGCACAATTGGCTGCGGGCTTTTGTGGAAACATTACCTTGCCATAGTCGTGCAGGCTTCCATTATACCCCACAATTTTATAAGGCGCGGGAACATAGCCTTCAGGGGTGCTGGTGACTCTGTTCTGCCCCTTATGGATGGCATGTATCATGTAGGCAAATGCAATGCTATTGCCACTCTCTGGATCGCCAGAGGTTGTGGTGTGGCAACTGGCGCAGTTTTCCAGATCGATGCGCCGACCGCCGTGGAGCGCCAGACTCTCCTCCTGGTGACAGTTCATGCAGGCCTCTTTGCTGACGACATTGCGCGTCTGGATTGAACTGGTCGCACCGGTTGATGGTTGCCAGTCATGGTGGGCGTTGGCCGTTGCTTGAGGCAGTTTCAGTTCCAGTGTCACTCGATGGGTATTGTCAGCATTGTAACTGATGCTAAGAGGTTCGGTGACATTGGCTACGTTTTGCTGGAAGGTGTAGCGATAGCTACCATCTTGATTATCGACTAAGCAGTCTTCACAGCTGCTTGCGGCCTCAACGTTTGCTTGGTACTGAGGTGAGGGGTTAAGCCCTGAAGTATCTTCAGGTAAAGAACCTGGCTGTCTTAACGAATTGATATAGGCTTGCCACTGGTAGCCTCTATCAAACTCCTGACCGTCTATAGTTTCGACGACATTAGCGAGCTGGGCGATTCCAAAGCGTAAATCATAATCTTTGGTGAGGCCGAGTACGGCGACGCCATTGGCATTTTCCAGCTTAAAGGTCACGCTTACTTGTCCATCTTCGACCGAGGCCTCCGTAAATTCTGCCATTACGGTCGGTGTGTCATCGATATTGATACCGATAGGGCCGTCAGCGCCATCTTCACCATCCTTCCCGTCACTGCCACAACCCAGCAGGAGCGTGCTGCAACTTAGGGTAATGAGGCTCCATCGATTCACCTTTCTCATTATATCCATCATAGTGCGTTCCATTTTTAATCTATCAATGCTTGTTAGGATAGGCGCTAGCCATACTAGCGCCTCCACGGGTTACTTAATTGGATGAACTTTTAACACATCTGCCGGAGCGCCCTGACCATGACAGGTCGTGCAGCTTTCAGTACCTGCGGTAGCATCTGACAGAGTCCCCATAAATACGGCACCTTGCTGGATCATATGGTTCTTGGCTGTGTCACCGTTATGGCAATCGCTACAGATCGCCGCAGTTGGACTGGTGTATAGGTCGCCTGCAATTGCTAGGGGGGTAACCCCGGCATAAAGTGGCAGTGCTACAGTGGCAATACCACTATCTTGCGTATGACATTGAGTACAGTTGCCTATATCACCAGGGTAATTGATTGATTCATAGCTTTCTCGATTACCGCTATGAATACCATGGATTAAGTGCTTAAAGTCGGCCGTTGCCGTTGATGGATTGTCGGTTGCATCGGCGACCATGTTCGGGTTGTGACAAATCTGACACTGTCCCTCTAAGTCATTTCGCGAGCCGTGGAAGTTGAGTTGTTGATCCCCATGGCAACTGCCACAGGTGTCATTGGTCACTACCACGCGGCGTCCGCTATCAGAAAGCGATTGAGCGCTGTAGAATTGATGGCTTGATTTGATCGTGATTTCGGCATTAGCTTCGTTGTTACAGTCTCCTAATACGCCTTCTGAAGCGCAAATCTTGCCTTGGATCGCTAAGGTACCTTTATCCATCTCGCTACCCACAGGAACAGTGACGCCTGCAATTTGGTAACTATAACGTCCAGCACTGCCAGAGAGGGGAGTGACTTCTTTAAGCTTTATTGATTTGGGTGAACGAGTGGCATAGTCGAAACTGGTTCCCCAATTGGCGTAGACGCGCAGATCTGAAATAAAGCTGAGATTATCGGCACTCTCTGTGTAGATTTCACCCGATTGTGGATTTTGCAACGTGATGGTAAATGAGACTGTATCACCTGCTAACGATGCCGCACTAATCTGTGGCAGGAACTGAGCTAAGGCGTCATCATTGCCACCATCATTGTGGACGCTAGCTGTCCAGTCTGAGTTATGACAGGCGACGCAATTCGCGTTATTCGCTTGAGCTGGATGACCTTCTCCAGCTTTGAAATCGATGCGAGTATGGCATGAGCCGCAGCTTTCCATTGTAGGCACTCTGGCCCAATTTTGCTGCTCAGCTAATGTTTCATCTTCAGCGTGGCAAGTTTGACAGTTAGCTAAAGAGCCTGGGAACCCGGTTAAATGTTTACCATGGATCATCTGTGGGAAGATATTATCTGAATTACTCACATGATCAGCGTTATGGCAGGCGACGCAGGTCTCTACCTGATTATATCTACCGCGGTGGAAAGCTAAGTCGTTATGGCAAGTATTACAGCTTGCTATCTTAACAATATTGCGGGTGTATACTGGTTTGCTGCTTTGGCCAGTCTCAGGTGCTTGCCAATCAAAATGCTGATTAGTGACGGGTAACTGGGTACCATCAGGCAGACTATCTCCACCGACTTTGATGACTATTCGTTGGGTGGCTCCCGCCTCATAGCTGACCTCATTCATGCCGTTAAACGCCGCACTAAAAGTATAGCTATAGTTACCGTTTTTGTAGTCGATGTATTCTCCTGGACAACTAGTCGCACAGGTTTCCGAGGTGAAATATTGCCATTGTGAGCTGTCACCTGCATTGGTATAGCCTTGAGGGAGTAACTGCGCGGCAATAAAGGTGCTAGTTGCCACGCCAACTACAGGCTCATCATCCTGGTTGGTGACTCGGTAATTAACCGTCGCAATACCATCTTGCATAGCGACCTCATCAAATGAGATCTGCAACGTACTAATATCCATCGCTGGTGGGCCACCTGGCTCCCCTGGATTTCCTGGGGAGCCATCATCGCCTCCACAGGCACTGAGCAAGATAGCAAGTCCGATAGCGGCCCCGTAATATGTTATGTTTGTCATCTTTTTCATCATATCTTCCTTGGCATTTTGGTGATTGGCATCAGTTAGAGTTGATAACTCAATGTCAGTCCAAAGTAGTGGGCACTATAGTCGTGGCTTAAGTCTCCAAAGCTCAGCAGGTTGGGCACTGCATCAAGGGCTAATCCTTGATTCGCCCAATCGGCATCTTGATATTGTTCATATATCCAATCGAATCGCAGGCCAACTTTTTCACTGACTCGATAATCAGCAAAAGCATTAAGGTTATGTTTGGTTGAATAGTAGTTGCCATAAGGGGAATGCAATCCTTGCATGACTTGGGTATCGATTTGACCATCTGCATAAGTGTAATCTAGGCCGAGCTTGAGCTTTTTATCCATTAAATTGGCGTAATTGATGCCAGCACCAATCAGTGTGGATTGCTCTTCTGAGCGTGAATACCAATTGGGCGTTGCGTAATTACTGCTGCCAGCTTGATCGCTATCTCGCCAATCTTGGTTCAAAAAGGCATTCAGATTGAGATTATCGTTAATAGCGTATTGTGCTGACAGGTCATAGCCTTGGGTTTTAACATTTGTAAGCCCAATGAGGGTATCGGTGTAATCGTCTTGCATCCAATGTGCATTTGCACTGATGTTGTAGCTGCCGCTCGAATAACTCGTGTACAAGGCATAGCGTTGGCGTTCTCTATCGGCCAAATAGCTTTTTCTAAGTAGTGGATTGCTCGGACTCGATGTGGTATTTACCGCTTCATAATTGCTGCCTGAACGGTCACTGGCTTGGGCTTTTAGCCACAGTTGCCATTGTGGTGACACCCGATAGTTAAATTTACCAAACAGGGTCGACTCTTTCAGGCTTTGTCGGTCTAAATCGCTGTAGTTATTATGATCATATTCATAACCAACATCGATATAGGCGGCGCGTGCGATACGATATTTTGCTGCGATATTTGCCTGCTGCTTAGTTCTGTCGTACTCGGGGTTGGCTGCATTTCCTGCGTAGTAGCTGTCAGTAACAATTTGTGGATAGCTATTGATCTCCGTTTTGTTATCGCGGTCGCGATAGTCATAACTTGCTCTAAGGGAAAGTTCACGGGTGATTCGCCCTGAGTAGTTCAGTTTCATCTCAATAATATCGACTTGGCTATCTAAGTTAGCACTGGGCAACATTGGTGAAGGGCCATTGATGGTCGCAGGCAGATAAGCCTGATCTTGGGTCATGCGAGTAAACCCAATATGCATTAACACTTGCTGGCCAGCGTCTGAAAATTGCGTATTGCCTGCAATTCGATAGGCTTTATTGTCTGGCGCTACCGCACTTTGTCCAGAATAGGCTGCACCAAAGGTTGGGGTGAAAGCGGACTGCCAGTGCAGTGATTGTTCATCGTTGTTGTAATGACTCAATTCAGCATCTATGCCTGCTAACCAATTGTCACCGCGTAGATATAACTTAGCGCTGAGCTCATCGGTTGAATCATCGATGCGCTGGGCAAGCATGGTACTGTTTGTCAGCAGGTTAGCACTGGCTGCACGTTGGCCTTGGCGCTGTTCATGCTGGTAATCAATCTCAGCCTGATAGAAATCACCGCGATAAGCGCCATTTAGTTGATAGCGATCTCTGGCTATCTTTAATGCTGTTGCTAGGCTGCTGGTGTAAAGATCGCTCATTTTCGCTGTTGTCGCGCCCGCTTGCCATTGCTGGGGTAATTGCCAACGACCATTTTGGGTTTTATAGGGAGTTAATGCTTGATTGGTATCATAGTGCGCAGTGCCGCGATAAGCGGCTGTAATGGCATATTGTCCGGGTCTACCCGTGGTGAGATCGGCAGAGCCGTTTTCATAACCTAATCTATCAGCTTTGAATCTTGTTCTATAGCCGGTTTCATTTTGATGAGTCACATTGGCTTCGAGACTGGCGACGACGCCATCCTCGTCTGTTCCTGTGGTATTGCCAAAACGACTATCTTCGCCATCATTGTGGGCTGCACCTATGCCTACCTGGCCATGAGCGCCAGTTGTGACGGCGCAGCGCTGGCATTTCCAACCGTCTAGCTTTAATGAGTCTCGGTTTGCCGACGATATACCATATCCTTCGCTGTAAGCCATGGTGCTCATAATGGCGAATGCTAGGGTGCTAAGACGAAGCGGTAGCGCGTTATGTCGATTGTAATTATTCATGCTAATGCTCCCTATTAACGCTGTAATAATTTGCCAGATGGATGGTTAGAACCGTGAACTTGGTTATGGCAGTTCATGCAGCTTTGACCGGCATTGAATGCGTTTGGAGTGTTACCAAAGACGGCATTGGAGGTGTGTCCATCAGAGGCGTGGCATTGTTGGCAGAGTTGTGGTGGTTTAGCGGTCAACATAGCTTCGTTGACGCTGCCGTGGGGATTGTGACAATTGGCGCAGTTGTCTGTGACAGGAGCATGTTCCCACAGTTTAGGGCCGCGTTTTTCGGTGTGGCAGGCATAACAGTTTTCGTTGATGCTCATCTGTTTAAGGCTAGCGTCATTTAGGCTGCCGTGAGGATTGTGACAGTCGCTACAGGTCATCTGTTGCCATTGCATAGGATGTGAGCTGCGTTTATGCAGATCGGCTTTCTGTTGGGTATGACAAGTGGTACAAACGTCGACCTCTTGGGTCTTGTCTAAGATGGGATCATGGCCTGTATGCACCTGATGGCAGTCACTACAGGCAACATCGGCCGTATCGTGATGATTTCCATCCCATGCCATGCGCTTATCATCGTTGTGACAGCTCATACATACGCTGTTTTGTTTGAAGGCGGGAACGGGGGAGTTGGCACCAAAGGTGATCATAGGTTCCTTGCCTCCCTTGTTATGCTTGCCCATGGGGCCGTGACAAGCTTCACATTGCAGATCTGCCATTGGTGAGCCTTTGACCTGAGCATTGCCATGAACGCCATCAAACAGCGCCATAACGGTTTGGCTTTTCTTGTGACACATTAGGCAGGTGTCTGCGCCTTTTGGCGAGTATTGCCCTTGGGCGAATTTTTCATCGAGGATCTGTTCAACCTCTTTTGCTGGGGTTTTATCCCATGGCGTTGCCATGACAGTGATACTAAATAGCAGTGATGTTGCTAATAAACCGAGGTTTTTAAGTTGGCTTATTAAAAAAGTAGAGTCCATTTTCATCATTTTCCGTCCCAAGCAGGTTGCGCTAAGTTTCTAATTGTTGTTATTAATTAATGGCTAATTTACCAAACCTAAATAATAGGCTGAAAATGTGATTCTTGTGTGAAAATAATGTTGTCAATTTGATTTGGTAACTTAGGTTTTTTAAGGAATTAGCGTGAAATGTGACATGGATCACATATCTGTTTGGTTAGATGCTTATGATTGCTGTCGCAATGAAAATCATTATCATTTAATAAATGGTTTTACTGATTGAGATATCTGTCACATAATATAAAATACAATTGAAAACTATTATCGTTTCCAATCCCAAATATTGATCTAGATAAAGTTATTTTAGCGGATGCTCCGTTAGAATCGGTGTTAGTTAAGACTATTCGAGGCCTGAAAAGGTAGTAATACGATATGAAATTAAGCGAATTGAAGCCAGGCGATAGCGCCGTTATCTCAGCTGTTGGTCAAATAGACCTGCCAGCAGTTGTTAAACGCAAACTCTTATCGATGGGCATAACACCGAATACCTCTTTTACTTTATTGAGAAGAGCCCCCTTAGGTTCTGGGCTCGAGTTGGCGATTCGCGGCAGCAAATTATGTATGCGTAAAGATTTAGCGGATGTGATCGAGGTGGATGCTGCTCATGGCTAGACAATTTCATTGTGTCACTGTAGGTAACCCAAACGCGGGTAAATCTACCCTTTTTAATGCCCTTACTGGCGCGAATCAACAGGTTGGTAACTGGTCTGGCGTGACGGTTGAGAAAAAGACGGGTCAGTTCACGCTTAATGGCACCGATGTATTATTAACCGATCTTCCTGGTATCTACGATCTGTTGCCCGCAGGCAGTAGCTGTGACTGTTCACTCGATGAGCAGATTGCGCAACAATATCTTGCTGATGCCACTATGGATGGCATTATTAACCTTGTTGATGCAACGAATATAGAACGGCATCTTTATCTTACTGTGCAGCTGAGGGAACTAGGTATTCCTATGGTCGTAGTGATCAATAAGATCGATGCGGCTAAGGCTCATGGGATTGAAATTGACACATCGGCAATGAGCGAGCAGTTAGGCTGTCCTGTTATTGCTGTCTGCTCAAGAGATGAAGCCGATATTGAACAGGTAAAGGCACAAGTTGTCGATCTGCTCGATGGCAAGGTCTCCGAAGCCCCTTTAGTTCTCAGTTATGATGAACAGATTGAATCGGGTATTGCAGCCCTGTATAGCCGCGATGAGAGTCTAAGTCGTGGCCGAGCTTTAGCTATGTTAGCTAACGGTTTAGGTTGTGGTCAGTGTAAGAATGGCCAAATGCTTACCGAAGTTGCACAGTGTTCAGAAGGATTGGCGGCTCAAGGGCAAGATATTGAGATCATGGTGGCCACCACGCGTTTTGATTTTGTTCAAAAGGTGTTTAACCAATCTGTGACTAATGGTGATGTGCAGACGATGAGTGATCGTCTCGATAAAATGATACTGCATCCTGTTGCAGGCATTCCAATTTTCTTATTGGTTATGTATTTAATGTTTATGTTTAGCATTAACGTGGGCAGCGCATTTATCGATTTCTTTGACATCGCCGCAGGGGCGTTATTTGTCGATCATCTTGGTTCTTGGATGAGTAATATTGGTGCCCCAGCGTGGTTAGTGACCATCATCGCTGGTGGTGTTGGCCAAGGTATTCAAACTGTTGCGACTTTTATTCCTGTTATTGCAGCCTTATTCTTGGCTCTTTCTGTATTAGAAGGTTCAGGTTACATGGCGAGAGCGGCATTTGTCGTTGATGGATTGATGCGTCGTATTGGTCTGCCTGGCAAAGCTTTTGTTCCTATGATCGTCGGTTTTGGTTGTTCGGTTCCTGCCATTATGGCTACGCGTACTTTAGGTAGTGAGCGTGAGCGTATTGTTACGGGCATGATGGCGCCATTCATGTCTTGTGGCGCGCGTCTTCCAGTATACGCACTGTTTGCAGCGGCCTTTTTCCCTGAATCGGGTCAAAATCTTGTATTTTTGTTGTACATCATCGGAATATTAGCGGCAATTGGTACTGGGTTATTATTGCGCTCAACAATACTACCTGGCACTAGCAGCGCTGTGGTAATGGAACTGCCAAATTACGAGAAGCCTAAATTTAAGGCTGTGATGGCTCGCACGGGTAAGCGTACTAAGAGTTTTATCAAAGGGGCGGGTAAAACCATTGTTATCGTGGTGACCTTGCTTAACTTTATCAATGCTATTGGTATAGATGGTTCATTTGGTCATGAAAATAGCTCTGAATCAGTATTGAGTGTGGCGAGTCAAAAAGTGACTCCGCTGTTTTCTCCTATGGGCATTGAACCCGATAATTGGCCTGCCACCGTGGGTATTATCACAGGTATTTTTGCTAAAGAGGCGGTAGTTGGTACTCTAAACAGTTTGTATTCGACAGCGTCCGGTGATGAGGAAGCGCTTAAGCCGTTAAGTGAAAGCTTTTCTGAGGCGTTGGCGACTATCCCAGAAAACTTATTTGGTATTGCGCCAGATGATCCGTTATCACTTTCTGTCGGAGATCTCTCAACTGTTGAATCGGCATCGGCTGAGTTAGAAGTTGAAGCGACGACTTTCAGCGCATTGCAAGCTGGGTTTTCTGGTGTGGTAGCGGCATTTGCATATTTACTGTTTGTTTTGCTTTATACCCCTTGCGTTGCGGCGATGGGCGCTTTGGTTGGTGAGTTTGGTTCGCGTTGGGCGACGTTCGCGGCAACATGGACATTTGGTTTGGCCTATGGCACTGCGACAGTGTTCTATCAGGCTGCTACGTTTGCCGCTCATCCGTTGCAGTCGAGTTTGTGGATTGGTTTCTTCTTTGTCGCGCTGATCAGTTTCTATTTATGGTTAAAGCGCAAAGCACCGAAGCCACAAAATATCATTCCGGTAATTAATGTTGTGACTGAGTAGACCTTCTCATCATTTGAAAAGCAGCGATTCGTCGCTGCTTTTTTATTTTTGTCGCAAATGATGACGGTTTTTATGCATGACCCGTTGTAACTCAACCAGATCTGTAGGAATATGCTGGTTTTCCCTAATTGATACTGATCGGCTAGAATGCGGATTGGTGATAGCACTGTTGGTAAAGAGGATTTCCATGAGTCATATGGACACTGAAGTTCGTCCAAGTAACTTCATTCGTAATATCATAGATGAAGATTTAGAAAGCGGTAAGCATAGCAATGTACATACACGTTTTCCGCCAGAACCAAATGGTTATCTTCACATTGGTCATGCAAAGTCGATCTGTTTGAATTTCGGTTTAGCTCAAGACTATAAGGGCCTATGTAACTTACGTTTTGATGATACTAACCCTGAGAAAGAGGATATCGATTACGTTAACTCTATACAGGCCGACGTGCAGTGGTTAGGGTTTCAATGGGATGGCGATATTCGCTACTCGTCGAATTACTTCGATAAACTTCATCAATATGCTGTTGAGCTGATCAATAAAGGGCTAGCTTATGTCTGTTTTCTTAATGGAGAACAGACTCGTGAGTATCGTGGCACCTTAAAAGAGCCAGGAAAAAACAGTCCTTATCGCGATACTTCTGTTGAAGAAAACTTAGCGTTATTTGAAAAAATGCGTAAAGGCGAGTTCAAGGAAGGTGAATGTTCACTGCGGGCTAAAGTGGATATGGCATCGCCGTTTATGTGTATGCGCGATCCTATTATCTACCGTGTTCGTTTTGCGCACCATCATCAAACGGGTGACAAGTGGTGCATTTACCCAATGTACGACTTTACTCATTGTATCTCTGATGCAATCGAAAACATTACTCATTCATTGTGTACTTTGGAATTCCAAGATAATCGCCGCTTGTATGATTGGGTGTTGGATAACCTCGACGATTTCCAAGCGCCTAATCGTACTCGTCAGTATGAGTTCTCGCGTCTAAATCTTGAATACACCTTGATGTCTAAGCGTAAGCTTAACGATCTTGTGGTTCGAGGTTTGGTGTCAGGCTGGGATGATCCCCGTATGCCAACCATTGCAGGTCTTCGTCGCCGTGGTTATACGCCTGCATCTATCCGTGAGTTTTGCCGCCGCATTGGTGTCACCAAACAAGAGAATATGGTTGAAGTAGGCATGCTTGATGCGTGTATTCGTGAAGAGCTTAATGAGCATGCACCACGAGCCATGGCTGTGATTAATCCTGTTAAGCTTATTATTGAAAATTATCCAGAAGGGCAGGTTGAGCATTTGACTGCGCCTGCGCATCCAACGATTGAGTCTATGGGGCATCGTGACCTAGCCTTCGGTCGTGAGATCTACATCGATGCAGATGATTTCCGTGAAGAGGCGAATAAGAAATACAAGCGCTTAGTCCAAGGCAAAGAAGTGCGTTTACGTAATGCATATGTGATTAAAGCCGAGCGTTGCGAGAAAGATGCTGATGGCAATGTCACTGCAATTTACTGTACTTATGATGATCAAACATTGGGTAAAAACCCTGCTGATGGTCGTAAAGTAAAGGGCGTTATTCATTGGGTTGAGGCGACAACTGCCGCTAAAGCCGAATTCCGTCTTTACGATAAGTTGTTTAACCAAGCCAACCCTGCTGCGGCAGATACGGTGGATGAAGTGCTAAACCCTAATTCGTTGGTGGTTAAACACGGTTTAGTGGAAGCCGGTTTGGTTAATGCTGAAGCTGAAAAAGCCTATCAGTTTGAACGTGAAGGTTATTTTTGTGTCGATAGCAAAGACTCTTCCCCTGAGCACTTAGTATTTAATTTAACCGTTGCCCTGCGAGATTCTTCAAATTAATAACGTTGTCAGTTATGGATGGACAAAAAGGCTTTAGGGTTTCCCCTAAAGCCTTTTTTAATTTATAGACATTGTGAGCTATTGGTTCATTGAGTAATTCAGTTGGCTATTGATACATTGGGCCTAAACCCATACTCCATAAAATAATGCTCGACGCCATTAACGCGACCAGTAATACCAGACCCGCTGTAACAACCGAACTGGCGTAGATAAAGCCTTTTTCTTCAGGAATATTCATAATAATCGGGACGCCGGTGTACAGCAGATATATCGAGTAGGAAAGACCGGCTAGGCCGACAACCATCATAAACCAAATGGATGGGTACAGTGCCGCGAGTCCAACCATAAATAATGGTGTCGCGGTATAAGCCGCTAATTCTAATGCCTGGGTGTAGCTGGGTTCGGCATCGAATGTCTTAGCCATCCAAAAGGCGAGATACGCCAGCGCAAATACTCCTGCGATAAGGCCAAAATACATACTAATTGACATCACTAATGCGCTATTGGACGTCAGAAAAAGTGGATCGGATACCCCTAAGTTCCATCCGATTGCCGTGGAGGCGAAATAGGTACAAATTGATGGAATTAATGCGATCAATAGGACATGACTTAGGCTGCTCTTGACTGCTTCGTGGTTTTTCTCAATTGTGTGCCACTCTTCTTTTGGATGAGTGTATAACCCCATTAAGTGATTCAATATCATTATAGTTATCCTTGTTCAGCTTTAACCTGCGCTCGCCAAACTTCAGACGAACCCTCATGCCTTTTGGTCTGCTACCAAATAGACCTTAGGCTCCCAAACAGTCATTTTATTGTGACTGACTTAGTTTATTTATTGAACATAAACTACTACTAGTCAAGCTAACTTTGAAATGTTAGTGGGAACTATATGCCTAACTTACGGTTTTTTGTTAAAATACTCGGTCTGTTTTACCACCATTATAGAGTGTTCAATGCAAGCGTTATTAGCGCCAATAAAGCAGTTTCTGCAATGCGAAACCCCTGATGAGTGGATAGTTGAGGCGATAAGACCAGAGCAGCTATCGGCGTTATTGATCGATCATTGTAATTGCGAGCTAAAGGCGGCGCAGACCGCAATGTTTTTAATTCGCAAGTATGCGATTGATAAAGCCAGCGGTGAATTACTGCTTAATTGGGCCAAACCTTATGAGGAGTTTGTTTATAATAAACAGCGTTCAATAGAGGGCTTTTTAGCTAGAGAAGCTAAAAAGAATGAGTTGATAGGCGAGTTGAAGCCTAAAGCGGGTGTGGATTATGGTCCCGACTTGATTGCAAAAATGGTTCGCTTGATAAAAGAAGAGTTTCATCATTTTGAACAAGTGTTAGAGATCATGCAGGCTCGCTATATTCCCTATCAAAACTTAACTGCTGGGCGTTACGCTAAGGGAATGATGAAGCACGTTCGTACACATGAGCCAGCCACATTAATAGACAAGCTGATTGTTGGTGCTTTTATTGAAGCACGCTCTTGTGAGCGTTTTGCTAAGTTAGCACCTTATTTAGACGAAGGGCTACAGAAATTCTATGTGTCTCTATTGCGCTCTGAGGCGCGTCACTACCAAGATTACTTAACCCTTGCCCAAGCAATATCTGCCGAGGATATTGCTGTGCGAGTCGAGCATTTTGCGAAGGTGGAAGCTGAGCTGATTTGCTCGCCAGACAGTGAGTTTAAATTTCACTCAGGGCGTCCAATTTAGCGATTAAAATACCGCGTGTTAGTGCTTGATAAAAAGCTATTTACGGTAATTTAGCGGAACGGCAACGCTGTAAGACTTATCTCATCAGGAGTAATTGTTAGCACGCTACCTTGATCATACCAGTCGCCGACCACAATGCGTTGTCGCTCATTTTTGAGGTGATGGATAAAAGGCCTGTGAGTGTGGCCATGGATCATCAAATCGACGTCGGTTTTATCCATCAAGGCGTTTACGGCCGTTTGTTCGACATCCATGATGGTATTGCTTTTTTGCTGATTACTCTGCTGACTTTTACTGCGCAGTTTTGTGGCAATGCTCACCCGCTGGTTTTTAGGTAGGTGATTATAGATAAACTTTGTCCAAGGCTGGTTTCTAAACCAGCGAAAGCGTTGATACGCTTTATCTAAAGTACACAAGCTGTCGCCGTGGAGCAGCACCGTTGTTTGTCCATATAAGTTAAGTCGATGTACTTCTGGTAATAACGTCATGCCTGCTAACGCGGCATACTGTCTACCTAGTAGAAAATCACGATTACCATGAATGAAATAGAGCGGCGTATTAGTTGAGAACTGCTTTAACCTTGCTGCTAATTCAATAGCAAAAGGCTCTGCAATATCGTCACCGACCCAGACTTCAAAGAGATCGCCAAGAATATATAAAGCGTCACATTCAGCGCTGATCTGATCGAGAAATTGATAAAAAGCGTTGAGAATATCGGGGCGATCAGCACTTAAATGCAGGTCGCCCACGAACAGGGTATGATTTAGCAATGGATTATTCTGCTATTGTCACTTTTTCGATGATCACAGCTTCTAGTGGAACATCTTGGTGCATACCGCGGTTGCCAGTCGCAACAGCTTTGATTTGGTTGACAACGTCCATACCTTCAACAACTTTACCAAATACACAGTAACCCCAACCTTGTGAAGACTCTGATTTAAAATCTAAGAACGTGTTGTCGTTAATGTTGATAAAGAACTGGGCTGTTGCTGAATGCGGATCTGACGTTCTTGCCATTGCAATGGTGCCAACTTTATTAGATAGACCATTGTTCGCTTCGTTTTCGATAGATTCGTTAACGCGTTTTTGGGCCATATCTTCGGTGAATCCACCGCCTTGAACCATGAAACCGTCAATCACACGGTGAAAGATAGTACCATCGTAAAACCCGTCTTCTACATATTTAACGAAGTTCGCTGCGGTTACAGGTGCTTTTTCGGCATCTAACTCAATTTTGATTTCGCCGTGATTGGTTTGCATTATGATCATTTGATTCATTCTCATCGTTTGTAACGGATAGCGCTCGATTCTAGCCTATTACCTTTAACGCATAAAGCGATTCTCCTGACTTTTGTGTTTGAAGCGTGTCAATTTGCTGCGCTTTTAGTCAGCAATTTGTCGGGAATGTGTTTGAGGACAAAAAACGCTTTAGATTCACGCTATCATGCTGGAAGCGTTGGTTTTCAGGTGGTAAACTGACTCTCCTATTTGTTGTCAATTATTTATAGAGAATCTCAATGTTGAAGCTATACAACAGTCTTACCCGCCAAAAAGAGGAATTTAAGCCATTACAGCCAGGTAAAGTCGGCATGTATGTCTGCGGGGTTACCATTTATGATTTGTGTCATATTGGTCATGGACGTACGTTTGTTAGTTTTGACATGATCGTTCGCTATCTTCGTTATAGCGGTTATGACGTTAACTTTCAGCGTAATATTACCGATGTCGATGACAAAATTATTAAGCGTGCTGCTGAAAATAACGAAAGCTGCGAGTCATTAACAGAACGTTTAATTGGTGAGATGCATCGTGATTTTGATGCGCTTAATATGAAACGCCCAGATTTTGAGCCTCGTGCGACCCTACATATTCCAGAAATTATCGAGATGGTTGAGCGCCTCATTGAGCGTGAGCACGCTTATATTGCAGACGATGGCGATGTACTCTTTAGCGTTTCCTCATTTCCTGAATATGGGCGCTTATCTGGTCAGAATTTAGACCAGCTACAAGCGGGGGCTCGCGTTGAAGTTGATGAGAATAAGCGCGATCCTATGGATTTCGTGTTATGGAAAATGTCTAAGCCAGGTGAGCCTACCTGGGACTCTCCATGGGGACCTGGCCGTCCAGGTTGGCACATCGAATGCTCTGCGATGAACAGCAAGCATTTAGGTGAGCATTTTGATATTCACGGTGGTGGATCTGATCTGCAGTTCCCACATCATGAAAATGAGATAGCACAATCTTGCTGCGCCCACGACACACCCTATGTGAACTATTGGATGCACACTGGCATGGTGATGGTTGATAAAGAGAAGATGTCTAAGTCATTAAACAACTTCTTTACCATTCGTGACGTGCTTGAACATTATGAACCATCGACAGTGCGCTATTTCCTATTATCGGGTCATTATCGTAGTCAGCTTAATTATTCTGAAGACAACCTTAAGCAGGCTAAAGCGGCGTTAGAGCGTCTTTATACCGCCTTAAAGGGGTTAGATCTAACGGTTGATGCTGCACCTGCTGAGGAATTTGTTGCTAAATTTAAGGCGGCAATGGATGACGATTTCAATACGCCTGAAGCTTATTCAGTATTATTTGATATGGTGCGCGAAATTAATCGTCTTAAGGTCGATGATATGGCTGCGGCTTCAGCGCTTGGTGTTAGCATGAAGCAGCTTGCCGACGTGCTGGGGATCTTAGATCAAGATGTTGATGCATTTTTCAAAGGCGAGGGCAGCGATGATGAAGTAGCTCAAATTGAAGCCTTGATTGCAGAGCGTAATCGCGCCCGCGCCGAAAAAGATTGGCCTGCAGCAGATGTGGCTCGCGATGGGTTAAATGCCCTAGGTGTTATCTTAGAAGATGGCCCTGAAGGCACAACTTGGCGTAAGAAGTAATTTATTGTCCGAGTTAAAAATCGTATTAGTAAAAATGCCTGCGTTATTATAACGCAGGCATTTTTTATGTTTGCAGAAGCCAGAAGCCAGAAGCCAGAAGCCAGAAGCCAGGCTAATCGTGATAGTTTTCCGCTGCGTAAAGCGTATTTTCGAGTAGGCTCGCAATCGTCATTGGTCCTACACCACCAGGAACTGGGGTAATGTGGCTAGCATGCTCTGCTGCGACGTCATATTGCACATCACCGACAAGTTTACCGTCGTCTAAACGATTAATTCCCACATCGATAACGATAGCGCCAGGTTTAATCCAATCACCAGGAATGAAGTTTGGTTTGCCTACGGCAACGATAACTAAATCTGCGCGGCGGATCTTATCTTCAAGGTTGCGAGTAAACCGGTGACAAGTGGTTGTGGTGCAGCCTGCAAGGAGCAGCTCTAAGGTCATTGGACGCCCCACGATGTTTGATGCACCAACAACTACCGCATCAAGGCCATATGTATCAACACCAGTTGATTTAATTAACGTCATGATCCCCATTGGGGTACAAGAGCGTAGCACGGGAATACGTTGCGCTAAGCGTCCTACATTGTATGGATGAAAACCATCGACATCTTTATCGGGACGGATCCGTTCAATGACTTTTGATTCTTCGATATGTTTTGGTAGTGGTAATTGCACTAAGATGCCATCGATAGCAGGATCGCTATTACATTGATCGATTAGTTCAAGTAGTGCTGTTTCACTGGTATCCGATGGTAGATCAAATGATTGAGATAAAAAGCCAACTTCTTCACATGCACGTCGTTTACTACCAACATAAACTTGAGAGGCAGGATCTGCACCTACAAGTATTACGGCTAAACCTGGTACACGTTGCCCTGCCTCTTTACGGGCGGTTACTTTCGCGGCTAACTGAGTTCGAATGGATTGGGCGATCGCTTTGCCATCGATTATTTGGGCTGTCATGGGGGTAGGAGTTCCTTTATATGGCGCGATAATAAAATCGGCGACATTTTAACAGGGGTGATAACCAGTGTCATTGATTTAGCGGTATAACAGACCGTTTTATATTAAGAATAATAAATATGGGCGATAACCCTTGGCGCTAGTGGGGACAATTACATTCGTTTTATCGGGCTGCGGGAGTATAAAACAAATGCAATAAACCTTGGGTTTGTATGATTTATTATCGGATAGGTGTTAAATTCAGCACCTAAATGGCCTTTTAAAAAAAATCGTTGACGACTATTAAGTGAGGGGATAAGATGCGCTCCGTTCTCGACGAGACATGTAAGACCTTCGGTGATTAGCGCAGCCCGGTAGCGCATCTGGTTTGGGACCAGAGGGTCAGAGGTTCGAATCCTCTATCACCGACCAAATTTTTAGCGAGTGTGAAAACATTCTCTAGCCCAGTTAGGATATGAACCCAGTTCATAACGAAGCGCCCGTAGCTCAGTTGGATAGAGCATCCGCCTTCTAAGCGGATGGCCGCAGGTTCGAATCCTGCCGGGCGTACCAAACAGTGGTGATTGTAGCTCAGTTGGTAGAGCCCCGGATTGTGATTCCGGTTGTCGTGGGTTCAAGTCCCATCAGTCACCCCACTTCTTTTTTAAGAAGAAAATAAAAAAAGCGACCTTGAGTCGCTTTTTTTACGTCTGTAATTCGAACTTTCAGGCTCGACTATGCAGAAAACCGTGGCTATAATGTCGCGTCTTGATAAATTTCAACTATGTGCGACGACTGCCAAACCCAGTTACCAAGCCATTTTAGTCGTTTTTTTAGATCAAGAAACGAATACCTTAATAGTTGAATATTCGGCTATTACAAAAAGACGTTTGACATATTTCGAGGTAAAACAATGCAAGTTTCTGTAGAAACAACACAAGGTTTAGAACGCCGTCTAACTATTTCTGTTCCAGCTGAGCAGATCGAGAAAGCCGTTTCAGATAGTTTGAAAAACGAAGCTAAGCGCGCTCGTATTCCTGGTTTTCGTCCAGGTAAAGTACCTGTAAGCGTGATCAATAAGCGTTACGGTAAAGCGATTCGTCAAGATATCACTGGTGAGGTGATGCAGCGTAACTTTATTGAAGCAATCATCGCTGAAAAGTTAAACCCAGCTGGTGCACCCACTTTCGTTCCTGGCGAAACTGATGCTGAAAACTTCCAGTTTGTGGCTACTTTCGAGATCTACCCAGAAGTAGAACTAAAAGGTCTAGATGCGATTGAAGTTGAACAGCCTAAAGCGGAAGTAACTGATGCTGATGTAGACAGCATGATCGAAACGTTACGTAAGCAACACGCTACTTTCGAAGCTGTTGATCGTGAAGCTGCGGAAGGTGACAAGGCGAAAATCGATTTCGTTGGTTCTATCGACGGTGAAGAGTTCGAAGGCGGAAAAGCTGAAGATTTTGAACTTCAACTTGGTAGCGGCCGCATGATCCCAGGTTTCGAATCTGGTGTTGAAGGTCATAAAGCGGGTGAAGAGTTCGAAATCGAGGTGACTTTCCCTGAAGATTACCACGCAGAAAACCTAAAAGGTAAAGTTGCAAAATTTGCAATCACCCTTAAAGAAGTTCAAGCAGCTAACCTTCCAGAAGTTAATGATGAGTTTGCTAAATTGTTTGGTGTTGAAGAAGGTGGCCTAGAGGCACTTAAAGCTGAAATCACTAAGAACATGAGCCGTGAACTTGAGCAAGCGCTTAAAGCGAATGTTAAAGATCAAGTTTTAAATGGTCTACTTGAGCAAAACGAAATCGACCTGCCAAAAGCTTTGATTGATGGTGAAGTGAATGTACTTCGTCAACAAGCTATGCAACGTTTTGGTCAGCAAACTGCTAACATGCCTGAGTTACCAGCGGATCTGTTTACCGAGCAAGCTGAGCGCCGCGTAAAAGTTGGTCTGCTTCTTGGTGAAGTGATTAAGATTAACGAACTTAAAGCTGAAGACGATCGCGTACAAGCGTTGATCGCATCTATGGCTTCAGCATATGAAGATCCAAGTGAAGTTGTTGAATATTACAACAGCAACCAAGAGATGATGCAGAACATGCGTAACGTTGCGTTAGAAGAACAAGCGGTAGAAGCATTGCTTAAATCTGCGAAAGTGACCGAAAAAGAGGTTAATTTCGAAGAATTTATGAACAAGGCTACCGGTCGCGCGTAACCTAAGCTTGACTTAAATGGCTATTAGCCATTTATAATGGCTCGTATGAGGCTCCTCATGCGAGCCATTTTTATTTAGGGAAGTTAACAATGCAAAATGCGCCAGAATCTGTACTGAATGCACTTGTCCCAATGGTTGTTGAACAAACAGCTAAAGGCGAACGCTCATATGATATCTATTCTCGTCTCTTAAAAGAGCGCGTCATCTTTTTGGTTGGCCAAGTTGAAGAACATATGGCGAATCTTATTGTAGCTCAGTTGTTGTTTTTAGAGTCAGAAAGCCCAGATAAAGATATCTATTTATATATCAACTCACCAGGTGGCTCGGTTACTGCGGGTATGGCTATTTATGATACAATGCAATTCATTAAGCCTAACGTCAGTACCGTTTGTATCGGTCAGGCTGCAAGCATGGGCGCATTCCTACTAGCCGGTGGTGCCGAAGGTAAACGACATTGTTTGCCTAACTCACGGGTAATGATCCATCAGCCATTAGGTGGTTTTCAAGGACAGGCGTCTGATATCGCGATTCACGCGCAAGAGATCCTTGGAATTAAGAACAAATTAAACCAAATGTTGGCCAATCATACAGGGCAGCCATTAGAGGTTATCGAGCGAGATACAGATCGCGATAACTTTATGAGTGCTCAAGAGGCCGCAGCTTATGGTTTAGTTGACTCAGTGTTAGACAAACGAGGCTGATAATTGTCTGTTGCTGAGCTATGATCAGTAAAAGGCCATAAGATGAATCATGCAGTGAGTGAAACTGCAAAAGAGGTAAAGTAATGGGCGATAACAAAAGCAATGGTGATAGCGGGAAACTGCTTTATTGCTCTTTTTGTGGAAAGAGTCAACATGAGGTTCGTAAGCTTATTGCTGGTCCTTCAGTTTATGTGTGTGATGAGTGTGTAGAGCTCTGCAACGATATTATCCGTGAAGAGATCAGAGAGATATCACCAAAGCAAGATCAAGATAGGCTGCCTACGCCACATGAGCTTAGAGCACACCTTGATGACTATGTTATTGGGCAAGAAAAGGCTAAAAAGGTCTTATCTGTAGCGGTATACAATCACTATAAGCGTTTAAAAAATGCAACGCCTAAAGATGGCGTTGAGCTTGGTAAGAGCAATATCTTGTTGATTGGTCCAACGGGTAGCGGTAAAACATTGCTTGCTGAGACCCTTGCACGCTTTTTGAACGTACCCTTTACCATGGCTGATGCGACGACCCTAACCGAAGCCGGTTATGTTGGTGAAGATGTGGAAAACATCATTCAGAAGCTATTACAAAAATGCGACTACGATGTAGAAAAAGCGCAGCGCGGCATCGTGTATATTGATGAGATTGATAAAATCAGTCGTAAGTCGGACAACCCGTCCATTACTCGTGATGTTTCTGGTGAGGGTGTTCAACAAGCTTTGCTTAAACTGATTGAGGGTACTGTTGCTGCGGTACCGCCACAAGGTGGCCGTAAACATCCTCAGCAAGAGTTTTTGCAGGTTGATACCTCTAAAATACTCTTTATCTGTGGTGGCGCATTTGCTGGCTTAGAGAAAGTGGTTGAACAACGTTCTCACGTAGGGTCCGGAATTGGTTTTGGTGCCGACGTTAAAGGCGAAGCGGATAAAGCAACTATCTCGGATATGTTGATGCAAGTTGAGCCAGAAGATTTGGTTAAGTATGGTCTGATCCCCGAGTTTATTGGCCGTCTTCCTGTACTGGCCACCTTGTCTGAACTAGATGAAGCTGCACTTATTGAGATATTGTCTGCGCCGAAAAATGCATTGACTAAACAATTTGCTGCACTTTTTGAAATGGAAGGTGTCGATCTTGAGTTTAGAGAAGATGCGTTGAAAGCGATTGCAATGAAGGCGATGACGCGTAAAACTGGTGCGCGTGGATTACGTTCAATCGTAGAAGGTATCTTACTTGATATCATGTATGATTTACCGTCATCTGAAAACGTTTCCAAAGTGGTTATCGATGAATCTGTGGTTAATGGTGAATCAGAACCCATTTTGATTTTTGAGAACACCGAGTCACAGGCTGCGGTTGCCGAGTAATAATTAGGCTAACCGTAGAGCGAAATTATAATTGAGGAGTCCATAGGGCTCCTTTTTTTATCTTTGCCATTGAAACCGATCAATCTACCCCAATATACTCATTAATATTGTTAGCAAACGGAATCGAGCTATGACCTTAGAGCGTGAAGCGCGAATCGAACTCCCCGTACTGCCACTGCGAGACGTGGTGGTGTATCCCCATATGGTTATTCCCCTATTTGTTGGAAGGGAAAAATCTATTCGTTGCTTAGAAGCGGCGATGGAGCAAGATAAGCAGATAATTTTAGTGGCACAGCGTGATGCTGAGTTAGATGAACCGACCAGTGACGACATCTTTGAAGTCGGTACAGTAGCCTCTATTTTACAACTGCTTAAATTACCCGATGGCACAGTAAAGGTGTTAGTCGAAGGTGGTCAACGAGCTCGAATTAATAAATATACTCAAGAAGCTGAATATTTTGTTGCCACAGCAGAGTATCTAGATTCAGAGCAGTTAGCTGACAAAGAAGAGGAAGTGCTTGTTCGTTCTGCTATTGGTCAGTTTGAAGGCTATATCAAGCTAAATAAAAAGATCCCGCCTGAGGTGTTAACGTCTTTGTCGGGTATCGACGAAGCGGCGCGTCTTGCCGATACCATGGCTGCTCATATGCCGCTTAAGCTTCAAGATAAGCAAACTGTACTTGAGATGATTAATGTTTCAGAGCGTCTTGAGTACTTAATGGCGATGATGGAGTCTGAAATCGATCTGCTACAAGTCGAGAAACGTATTCGCTCTCGGGTTAAGAAGCAGATGGAAAAGAGCCAGCGTGAGTATTACCTCAACGAGCAGATGAAGGCGATTCAAAAAGAGTTGGGGGATATCGATGAATCTCATGACGAATTTGAAACCTTAGCTAAAAGAATCGACGAGGCAGGAATGCCTAATGAGGCTAAAGATAAGGCAACCGCTGAGCTGAACAAGCTTAAGATGATGTCGCCTATGTCCGCCGAAGCGACAGTCGTGCGCAGCTATGTTGACTGGATGATTTCGGTGCCTTGGAAGCAACGCTCTAAAATTAAGCGTGATTTAGCCAAGGCACAAGATGTGTTAGATACCGACCATTTTGGCCTTGAGAAGGTCAAGGAACGCATTTTAGAGTATCTAGCGGTCCAAAGCCGAGTTAAACAGCTTAAAGGTCCTATCTTGTGTTTAGTTGGACCTCCAGGTGTGGGTAAAACGTCTCTTGGTCAGTCTATCGCTAAGGCGACAGGACGTAAGTATGTGCGTGTCGCTTTAGGTGGCGTGAGAGATGAGGCGGAGATCCGCGGTCATCGTCGTACTTATATCGGCTCAATGCCTGGTAAAGTGATCCAGAAGATGTCAAAAGTCGGTGTTAAGAACCCGCTGTTTTTGCTCGATGAAATCGATAAAATGAGTTCTGATATGCGTGGCGATCCTGCGTCTGCGCTTTTAGAAGTGTTGGATCCTGAACAAAACTCGACCTTTAGCGACCATTATTTAGAGGTCGATTACGATCTGTCTGACGTGATGTTTGTTGCGACATCAAATTCGATGAATATCCCTGGTCCTTTATTAGACCGTATGGAAGTGATTCGTTTATCGGGTTACACCGAAGATGAAAAGCTCAATATTGCTAAGCAGCATTTGCTACCTAAGCAGATTGAGCGCAACGGCCTGAAAGCCAATGAAGTGACTGTCGATGATAGTGCGATTATCGGTATTATTCGTTACTACACTCGCGAAGCAGGCGTGCGTTCGCTTGAACGTGAATTATCGAAAATTTGCCGTAAAGTAGTGAAGAAGATCTTGCTCGATAAGTCGGTTAAGCATGTCGATGTAAACCAGGAGAACTTGAAGTCCTTCCTTGGCGTACAGCGCTGCGATTACGGCAAAGCAGAGTCGAATAACCAAATTGGACAAGTGACGGGCCTAGCATGGACTGAAGTGGGGGGCGATCTACTCACCATTGAAGCGACCTCAGTGCCAGGTAAAGGTAAGTTGACTTATACCGGTTCCCTTGGTGATGTGATGCAAGAGTCGATTCAGGCTGCTATGACAGTGGTTAGAGCGCGAGCCGAGCAGCTTGGTATTAACCCTGACTTTTATGAGAAGCGTGACATTCATGTGCACGTTCCTGAAGGTGCTACGCCAAAAGATGGTCCTTCTGCCGGTGCGGCTATGTGTACTGCATTGGTTTCTAGTCTTACGGGGAATCCAGTACGGGCTGATGTCGCCATGACAGGCGAAATTACCTTGCGCGGTGAAGTATTACCGATTGGTGGTTTAAAAGAGAAGCTACTGGCTGCCCATCGAGGCGGAACTAAATTAGTGCTCATTCCAAAAGAGAATGAGCGAGATTTAGAAGAGATCCCTGCAAATGTGGTTGCGGATTTGGAGATAAGACCAGTGCGTTGGGTCGATGAAGTACTTGAATTGGCGTTAGAACGACCAATCGAGGGCTTCGAAGTTGTTAAAAATTTGGTCTAACGCAAGAAAATGCCTATTTGCATTAAAAAAAGTGTAAAAAGGGGCTTTTTAAAATCTTAACCTGTGGTAGCCTAGGTCGGTGGATAGCTTTTTAGCTACAGGCCTTGGCGCTACTGGTTTTGAGCTTATTCCAATTTTATTTCTTAGGTTTTCCTATTTGGCTTGAACTTTAGTATCAAGCTTGTTATAAAAAGCCTCCGCAGACCGCTCTAGAGAAGGATTTGGTTGCGGCGCAAAAATTAAATTCAAGGGGATGACATGAACAAATCTGAACTAATCGAGAAAATCGCTTCTGGTGCTGACATTTCTAAAGCGGCTGCTGGCCGTGCTCTAGATTCTTTTATTTCTGCTGTGACTGATGGTCTAAAAGAAGGCGATAAAATTTCTCTAGTTGGTTTTGGTACTTTCGAAGTGCGTCAACGTGCAGAGCGTACTGGTCGCAACCCTCAGACGGGTAAAGAGATCAAGATTGCAGCGGCAAACATTCCTGCATTCAAAGCAGGTAAAGCACTTAAAGACGCTGTAAACTAAGACATACTTAGTCAAGGTGGCCTTTGTAAACCTTATAAGTAGAATAATAAGCACTGTTTAGACAGTGCTTTTTACGAGTAAGCGTTTTGATAATGGTTGTCTCATTATCATGCCGTTGGCCTAACTTACCCAAAGAGTAAACTAGGTCTGACAATTTACAAGAATGGCGCATCCTAAATAGTGATGCGCCTTTTTATTTTTAATGCAACGAGCGAGAAGTCTGATGTTAGAAAAGATTCGCGAAGGCTCACAAGGCGTGATTGCAAAAAGCATTCTCGTTATTGTAATACTGTCCTTCGCTTTTACTGGTGTGAGTAGCTATTTGGGTTCATCGACAGAGCCGAGTGCTGCAACAGTAAATGGCGAAGAGATCAGCAAATCAGCGTTAGAACAAGCCTATCAAAGCGAGCGTGCTCGATTAGAGCAGCAACTTGGTGAGATGTATGGGGCACTAGCCAGTAACGAGAGTTACTTAGCGAGTGTGAAGCAGAGCGTTTTAGAGCGTTTGGTTGGTGATAAACTGATTGACCAAAGTGCTGCTGAGCTTGGTTTAACCGTTTCAGATGAGCAGATAAAACAGGCCATTATGAACGAGCCAGCGTTTCAGGTTGATGGCACATTTAATAATGACAGATATCTTGCTCTAATTCGTCAATTGGGTTACCAAGCTAACAGCTTCCGCGACATGATGCGTGCTGATATGACTCGCCGTCAGCTTGTTGTATCACTTGTTGGTTCTGAGTTTGTATTACCTGGTGAAGCTAACTACCTAGCGCAGATCCAAGGTCAAACTCGTGATATCCGTTACCATGTTGTCGATGCCACGCCGTTTCTTGAGCAAGTTACCGTTTCTGATGAAGAAGTGAATACTTATTATCAAGCGAATCAAAATCAGTTTGTTCGTCCTGAATCTGTATCACTTGATTATGTCGAACTAAATTCTGCAGATATGGCAAGTGCTATCGCGGTATCTGATGAAGAAGCACAGACCTATTACGATGAAAACAAAGCTCAGTACGTACAACCAGAGAAGCGTCTCGCGGGTCATATTCTTGTTAATTTAGGTGACGATGAGGAAGCTGCTAAAGCGAAAGCCGAGGATCTCTACGCTAAGCTGCAAGCGGGTGAAGATTTTGCTGAATTAGCTAAGACAGACTCTGATGATACCTTTAGCGGTGAGCAGGGCGGTCAACTTGATTGGTTTGAACAAGGCGTTATGGAACCGACTTTTGATACCGCGTTATTCGGTTTAGCAAAAGGTGAATATTCACCAGTGATTAAAACCAGTTTTGGCTACCACATCGTTAAACTACTTGATGTACAACCGAGTTCTACTGCGGCATTTAGTGATGTCAAAGATAAGATCATTACCCAGTTGATGAACAAAAAGTCTGTTGATCAGTTTTATGGTCTGCAGCAGCGCCTTGCTGACGTTAGTTATGAAGTACCAGATACGTTAGCTGAAGCTTCTAAGGAAGTCGGTGTGCCAGTGAAGACCAGCCCACTGTTTTCTCGTGACAATGCTCCAGAGCTATTCAGTTCGCCAGAGGTGCTTAAAGCAGCTTTCTCGAATACAGTACTACTTGATGGTATGAACAGTGATGTGATTGAACTGGGTCCTAATCACGTTATTGTTGTTCGAGTTAATACTCATAACGCAGCGGGTACCTTGAGCTTAGATGAAGTTAAAGCCTCTATTGTAGAGCGTCTTAAACAGGATAAAGCGAATGAGCTTGCTCGTGAGAGTGCGCAAACGATGATGACCGCGATTAAGGACGGAGATACTTCTGCTGAACTTACCGTTCATACTAAGTTGACCCGTTTTGAGCAGTCTGTTGATACTGGGATTGTGAATAAAACCTTTGAGATGCCACAACCTGCAGGTGCCGATTTGGTGGTTGATACTGCTTCGCTCGCTAATGGGTATGCAGTTATCGTTTTAGACAAAGTGAATGCAGCTGAAGGTGTTGATGAGAATCTCGTCAATGCGTTAAAGCAACGTCTAAACTCTCAGTACAGTGAAAACGATTACCGTGCGCTGATAAGCTTACTAAAGGCTAAAGGTGAAGTGGTTTATACGCCAACCGCAGAATAATCGCTAAGCTACGACAGTATAGTGTTAAGAACGCCAGCAGATTATCTGCTGGCTTTTTTTATAGCTGTAACGGGTAATAAAAGCGCTAGGGTTAAGGCTAAAAAAGCATCGTAGAAGACGTGAGAAGCAGCCTAGGTTGTTCATTGTAATGGTTGGTGGCTGAAGAGGTTTATCACGTTAGAGTGGACTACAGTGGCGATTATGATTGACGCATAAAAAAACCACGATGATTATCGTGGTTTTTTAGCGAATTAAGTTTAACGTATTGAGATTAGGTATTAAATCTGTTCTACATCAAACTGTACTTCAGGGTTAACATCTGCTTCATAGTCAACCGAATCGATTCCGAAACCAAATAGTTTCAAGAACTCTTCTTTATATTCACGATAATCGGTGAGTTCACTTAAGTTTTCAGTGGTCACTTGTGGCCATAGATCACGACAATGCTGTTGGATCTCTTCTTTAAGTTCCCAGTCATCTAAACGTAGACGGTTAGCGTCATCAACTTGAGGTGCAGCGCCATCGGCGCGGAATAGACGTTCATTGAACATACGATTAATTTGTTCTTGGCATCCTTCATGAAGACCCTCTTCGCGCATCTTCTTAAATACCATAGCAATATATAACGGCATAACAGGAATAGCCGAACTCGCTTGAGTGACGACGCTCTTTAGTACTGCCACGTTAGCGCTTCCGCCTGTCGCTGACAGCTGGTCATTGAGTGCGTTTGCAGCACGATCGAGATCCATCTTGGCTTTGCCTAAGGCGCCATGCCAATAGATAGGCCAAGTGAGCTCTGTACCTATATAGCTATAGGCAACAGTCTTACAATTTGGGGCGAGTACGCCAGCTTCTGCTAGAGCATTGATCCAAAGCTCCCAATCTTGTCCACCCATAACGGTAACAGTATCTTGGATCTCCTGCTCAGTAGCCGGCTCGACACTTGTCTCTATGATAAGGTCTTTGTTGGTATCAACAGCGGTCGCGGTATAGGTCTCACCAATCGGCTTAAGTGAAGAGCGGATCAGCTCGCCTGAGTCAGGCAGTTTTCGAACAGGCGATGCGAGAGAGTAAACCACCATGTCAACCTGACCAAGATCCTGCTTAATGATTTCGATCACTCGTTGTTTAGCTTCGTGGCTAAATGCGTCGCCATTTAAGCTTTTAGAATATAAACCTTCTTGTTTAGCAAATTTGTCGAATGCTGCAGAGTTATACCAGCCCGCCGTACCTGGCTTGGTTTCTGTGCCTGGTTTTTCAAAAAAGACGCCGAGGGTTGCTGCATTGCTACCAAAGGCAGCGGCGATGCGTGAAGATAGTCCATAGCCACTTGAAGAGCCGATCACTAATACTTTTTTCGGGCCGTTTACCACAGGACCTTTTGCTTTAGTGATATTAATTTGCTCAAGTACATTTGCTTCACAGCCGACCGGATGAGTGGTGGTACAAATAAAGCCACGTGTTTTGGGTTTGATTATCATGTTTCTGCTTCTCTTGAAAAAGTGCCATAAGGATAATTAAACCAAAATGAAATGGCACATGTTTTTTAATAATTAGGCATATAAGCCGCAGTGGTTGGAGCAGTTTAGCGCTTATAGGAGAACATTGTTTGCTCCTGGATCAGCCGCTGGGTGTACTCATGTTGTGGCGAGTTGAATAAGTTTTCAGTCGTCGCCTTTTCTACCATTTTTCCTTGATGAAGTACCATTATCTTGTCGCTAAAATGGCGAATAATATTCATATTGTGGGATACAAAAATATAAGAGAGTCCCATCTCTTGTTGTAGCTTCAGTAGTAGATTCAAAATCTGCGATCGTACTGAGAGGTCCAGCGCTGTTAATGCTTCATCTGCAATGATGATTTTAGGGTTAAGCATCAGTGCTCTTGCCACCGCAACACGCTGTTTCATCCCTTCGGAAATCATGTGGGGATAGAAATCGGCATGTTCGGGCAATAGTCCCACTTTTCTTAGGCGATCTATTACCTGAGCGCGACGTGCGTGTTTGTCTAAATCGGTGTTAAACCTCAGTGGTTCATCGAGCAGCTCACCGACAGTAATGCTAGGGTTCAGTGACGTATTAGGGTCTTGAAAGATCATTCTTATAAGTTTGCAGCGCTGTTTGAGGTTGCGATTTTCAAGCACTTCGCCTTCAAATCGGATCTCGCCTCCTGTGCGTTCTTCGGCGCCAACTAATATCCTTGCAAGGGTACTTTTTCCTGAGCCCGTTTCACCCACTATCGCAAGGGTTTCACCGCGGTTGAGCTCAAAAGAGATTGGCTCAAGCGCATGGTTGTATTGGCGCTTAAAACCTTTGTAGCCAGCAAAGAAGGTTTTGCTGAGCTGATTAACTTTTAGTAAGGGGCTCGTCATTGCATGGCTCGCTATGGTAAGGGAAGTGGCACGCAAAATAGCGGTCTTTTTGGTGACAAAGATTAGGCTGAGTGACGCAGTGCTTTTGTGCTTGAGGGCATCGAGGGCCTAGCCGACAACCTATGGGAAGATGTTGCAGTGCAGGAGCTGACCCCGGCAGAGTATTCATCATGGTTTTATGGTGATCAGGGTTTGAGTAATCTGGAATGTTATCCAGTAGCGCCTTGGTATAGGGATGATAAGGCTGGGCGATCACATCCGCAGTTGGCCCCGACTCCATTATCTGACCGCTATACATAACCGATAACCTGTCACACCATTGAGATAAGGTTTCAAGCTCGTGACTGATAAGCAGTATTGACACATTTTGCAGTTGATTAAGTTTACTCAACAGGCGAAATATTTGCGCCTGAGTTCGAACTTCCATGGAGTTGGTGGGTTCATCAGCGATAAGTAGTCGAGGTTGGTTTGCAACTGCGATGGCTATCATTACTTTTTGGCATTCACCGTCAGAAAGCTCCCAAGCGTAACTCGACATCACTTTTTGCGTTTCTTTAATCCCCACCTTATGCAACCATTGTTGGGCTTTGACTCGTTTGTCTTTGTTTCTTTTCCACCATGCTATCGTTTTGTTCTCTGGCATGGCTTCTATTATTTGAACGCCGACTGCGATGGTTGGATCGAGACTGCTTATTGGGTCTTGGAAGATCATTGCCATTTCACTTCCCATCAATGCCCGGCGCTGTTTTGAACTCATATCCATTAAGTTCTGACCATCCCACATCATGCGGTCAGCCTGTATCGTCCAATTGTGCCCTGGAATACCTAATATTGCTCGCGCGAGCAGTGAACGTCCTGAGCCTGACTCACCAACCAATCCGTGGATTTCACCGGGATTGATGGTTAAGCTGACACGCTCTAACGCCTTAACACGCCCATGAGGTGTGTCGAGTTCGATAGTGAGGTTTCTAATATCGAGTAATGGCATTTGTGATTCTCATTAATGACGAATAGGTGACAGTGCTGAGCGTAACCCATCACCAACTAAATTAATGGCTAAAACACTGCAAAGAATCGCCACGCCGGGAATAGATACAGTCCATGGGGAGGTGAGCAAATTATCCATGCCTTGAGAGACCATCGCGCCCCATTCTGGACTCGGTGCTTGAGCGCCAAGATTTAAAAAGCCTAGGGCTGCAATATCGAGAATTGCCGCTGAGATGCCTAATGTGGTTTGAATGATCATCGTATCCAAAATGTTTGGTAAAATCACATACCAAAAAATTTGCAGCGGGTTAGCGCCATCTAATCTTGCCGCGGTGACGTACTCTTTTTGTAGTTCTTCATGCACGGCTTGATGGATAGCTCTTACAAACTGCGGGGTGAGGGCGATACCCACCGCCCAAAACACATTACCAAGGCCAGGACCGGTAACAGCAACCACAAGAATTGCCATTAACAATGATGGGATGGATAGTAGCGCATCGAGAAGATGGCTAAGTAAGCTCGATTTTAATCCTTTCATCATGCCGGAGATAGAGCCAATGATGAAGCCAAAGATAAGCGCTGTCGCAACGATACCTAACGCCATGCCGAAAGTGAGATGCGCGCCATGCAGCAGCCGGCTAAAGATGTCGCGACCGAGATCATCTGTACCTAGAAAGTGTTCTACGGTACCCGCGGGGTCCCAAGAAGGCGCTAACAACAGTGCATGAGGATCTTGGTGCTCTGGGGCATAGGGAGCGATTAACGGGCCGAAAATGGCCAACAGGATAAGCGAACATACAGCCCAAAGTCCTGCAAAGGCAAACGGGTTGTCGGTGAAAGCATTCCAAATTCGACTCAGTGGAGAAGGAATATGATCCTCTTGGTATATTTTAATTTGAGGCATAGAGTTCTTTCCTGCTAATGGGATTGAGTGCCGTATGCATCACTTCAATAAGTATACTCAAAAAGATGATAATCAAGGCTACTGCTAAGATACCGCCTTGGATCACGGTATAATCACGTTGATAAATACCTGATACCAACCAGGCGCCAACACCAGGCCAGCTAAAAATAACTTCGACAACAATCGCATAGCTGGCAAAAGCCCCAAGCATTAAACCGAGATTTTTCAGTACAGGAATAAAAGCATTGGGTAAGGCGTGACGTAAAACGATGGTTGAGGTGTGCAACCCTCTGGCTTCTGCCGCCTTAATATACGTTTTTTCCATAATCGATATCATTGCACTGCGAGTGATCCGCACCACCACGGTAAAAGGTAATACTGCTAGGGTAACGGCTGGTAAAATAATATGCAGCAGCGCATCGATAAAAGCAGACATTGCATATTGTGAATTTGACAAAAGACTATCGATCAGCAGAAAACCAGTAACCGACTTTATTTCATATAGCAGATTTATTTGCCCAGAAATAGGTAACCAACCAAGTCTGACACCAAACCATAACGAAAGGCTCAAACCTAGCCAGAATACGGGGATTGAGTATCCCGTTAGGGTTATTGCCATTATGGTATGTTGAGTGATTTTATTGTTACTGAGCGATGCTAATACACCTAAGGGGATCCCAAAAAATAGCGCGATAAACCCTGCGACAAAACCTAATTCAAAGCTGGCTGGCAATACTGCTGATAGTTCATCGATAACCGGATTTTGTGAGGTGAGCGAAATCCCTAAATTGCCTGATAAACGCTGCTGCATATAGGCAATAAACTGGCTTATCTGGTTACCATCGAGATGATAATCTTTGGTCATGGTGATCACATCAGTTGCACTGGGTGATTGAATTCCCGTTAAAGCAAGGGTTCTCTCGACCGGAAATTTAGTCATCGCAATAAACATAACAATGAATAAGATTAACGATGTGGCCAAAAACAGGTTTAAGCGCCTAATGAGGTACCTAATCATTATTTAGACTCCTCTAACACGGTGGCTTGTGGCACAACCTTGTCGGTATGGCTAAACGAAATACCACCAAAAGGAGTCAGCTTTGCTTGAGTGACCTGTTTTTGCTTTACTACCGAACGCGTTGCATGAGCAAACGGAAGTAGGGGAACTTGCTGAGCTAGTCGTTGTTCAGCTTGTTGATAAAGCACTGCGCGTTTTTCTCGGTTAGTTGTTGATTTAGCTGCATTGAGAATCGAATCAAGTTGAGGGTCGCACCAGCGAGAGCGATTACTACTCGAATTTGCCGAAGCACAGCTTAGTATCGGGGTAAAGAAATTATCGGGATCACTGTTATCGGCGTTCCAGCCGATAAGTACAGAGTCATAACTGTGTTTACTTAGCTTGTGATTAAAAACACTCCAGTCATAAGTGACAATATTCACTTTGACACCGATATGGGCTAAATCAGCTTGGATTAGTTCAGCCGTTTTATGGGCATTGGGGTTGTATATTCGCGCAACGGGCATGGCCCATATATCGATGCTAAGGTCTTTTATACCCGCCTCTTGTAGTAACTCGCGAGCTTTTTCAGGGTCATAATCAATCAGGCTTTCGTTCAGTGAATAAGCCCAAGAGAGAGGGGGAAGTATGCCTACAGCTTCAACGGCGGTCTTTTGGTAAACTGCTCTGAGAATATTATGTTTATCAATAGCATGCGCTAACGCTCTGCGAACGCGAACATCGTTGAGTGGGATGCGCTCGGTATTAAAAGCCCAAAAAGCGACGTTAAATCCAGGTAAGGAGTCGACTTCTAAATCTTCTTTGTCGATAACAACTTGCAGTTCTCCAGCCTTTGGAAGCGCTGAAATATTGCAATCGCCTGTAATTAGCTTAGCGAGTCGAGTGGTGCTTTTGGGAGTAATGTCAAAAACCAGTTGTTCAACGTCAGGAGTGACTCGCCAATAGTGATGATTGCGATAGTAGCGGATAAAGTCGTTTTTTACATAGTCGACCAATCTAAAAGGCCCTGTGCCAATGGCGAGCTTGTCTAACAGCTCTGGCTCACCTGATTGATATAAATTATCAGCATATTCTTGTGACAATATTACCGCAAAGCCAGTGGCGAGATTCGATAAGAAAGAGGCATCTCTCTGCTTTAGATGAAACGCTACATGATAGTCATCGATTTTCTCAATATTGTCGATAAGATCGCTAAAGCCAATACTCTCAAAGAATGGGTAACCTGTTTTAGAAACAAAATGATAAGGGTTACTTTTGTCAATAATACGATTGAAAGAAAACAGGACATCGTCGGCATTAAAATTTCTTGATGGGGTAAAGCGAGCTGAATGATGAAATTGCACACCTTTTCTTAATTCAAAAGTATATACCGTTTCGTCTTCATTAATACTCCAAGATGTGGCAAGTGAAGGGATCATCTTGGCTGACTTAGCGTCATAATCGACTAACCCATCATAGAGTTGCTGTGAAGTTGCATCGACTGTGGTGCCCGAGGTTACTAGTTGGGGATTGAATGACTCAGGGTTACCTTCTGAGCAATAAACTAAGCCAGAGGGTACACGGGATGGGCCACAGGCTGTCAACAGTGGGACTATGCAGCAAATTATTGAACCGAATGTGAGACGCTTTAGCCGCTCTTTCATCAATAGATGTAATCGTTGTTTGAATGAAGAGGGTTATTTTAACAGCGCTATAGAGCTAGGAGCAAACATCATCTGCCCCTAGCTGAATTTATTTATCTAATAAATTGTATTTTTTCAAAATACCCCGTAATTGATGATAGCTAAGGCCAAGCAGTTCCGCGGTCTTCTTCTGATTGTATTGACCCGCTTCGAGGGCCTTTTTCAACAAGATCACCTCCTGGTTTTCGCAATGCTCTTTAAAATCCAAGGGGAAACTAATATCGTTACTACTGGTTGAATTTAGCGTAGGAGCGCAAGTTTCTGCCGTTGCTATTGGTGCTGAAACTGTGTCTTCGACTTGGATTTGACGCGACTTGGTTTTCACTCTTTGGCTCGGGCGATAGGGAGATGCAAACGGGTCAATGACAATGCTGTCTATGGCGGTGTGAAGATCGGTATTGCGATAAACACTGCGCTCCACCACGTTTTTTAGCTCACGAATATTACCAGGCCAATTGTATTCCATTAACTGCTCAACAGCATTGGGGGTGAATCCGTCAAACAGTTCATGTTTCAGCTGTCTCGCCATGCCGATGGCAAAATATTCTGCTAGCGGCATAATATCTTCGCGGCGATGTCTCAGGGGCGGTAGGGTGATCACATCAAAGGCCAATCGGTCTAATAGATCGGCTCTAAATTCACCGGCATCGGCTAACGAGGGCAGATCTTCATTGGCGGCACAGACTAAGCGCACATCTGTCTGTACGGTTTTGCTACCGCCAACGCGTTCAAATTCGCCATATTCAATTACTCGCAGTAGCTTTTCTTGAATAAGGCCGGAAGTATTGGCAAGTTCATCTAAAAATAGCGTACCACCATCGGCGCGCTCAAAACGTCCTTCATGTTTTTTGTTTGCCCCAGTAAAGGCGCCTGCGTCATGGCCGAAGAGTTCACTTTCAAGTAAATTTTCACTTAATGATGAACAGTTTAGCTTGATAAAGCTTTGATCCCAGCGTTTGGAAAGGTAATGCAAACGCTCAGCAATCAATTCTTTGCCAGTACCACGCTCACCAATAATGAGCACGGGCTTTGACAAAGGCGCTATTTTTGAAACATGCTCTAAGACTTCTAATAGCGCGTTAGATTGGCCGATTAGGTTATCTTGTTTAAATTGATTAGCCACAGTAATTTTTAGTCTTTCACGCTAATTATTGGTGAAAATAATAATATGTGTCTTGTGTATCAAAATAAAGAAAAAGTTAAAATAATGTTTAAGTTACTGTATATTAATGGTTTGTAATAGTTGGCACGCGAAATGTATTGAACTTAGCGAAACCAACGTTAATTTAGAGGACAGTATTATGGGAATTTTCTCTCGCTTCGCAGATATCATTAACTCGAATATCAGCGCATTACTCGACAAGGCAGAAGATCCTGAAAAAATGGTTCGCCTGATTATCCAAGAGATGGAAGACACTTTAGTTGAAGTACGTTCAACCTCTGCCAAAGTACTGGCAGAGAAGAAGGAGATCCTTCGCCGTATCGCTAAAGTTCAAGAGCAAGTACAAGATTGGCAAAGTAAAGCGGAGCTGGCTTTATCAAAAGATCGTGAAGATTTGGCCAAAGCGGCGCTGCTTGAAAAGCAGAAAGCAAGCGAACTGGCTGCTACCCTTGAACATGAACTTGTTGTAGTTGAAGAGCAGATCGCTCGATTGAAAGAGGAAGTTAACCTTCTTCAGGAAAAGTTAGCCGATGCTAAAGCTCGTCAGAAGACGATTATCATGCGCAAGCAGACTGCTTCTTCTCGTCTAGAAGTTAAGCGTCAGCTAGATTCAAGTAAAATTGACAGCGCCATGAGTAAGTTTGAGCAGTATGAGCGTCGTGTCGAAGGCTTAGAATCGCAAGTGGAAGCCTATGACTTAGGTAACCAGAAAACACTTAATGATGAGTTTGCAGCTTTGGAAGCTGAAGATTCAGTTGCTGCTGAGCTTGAAGCCCTTAAAGCTAAAGTCAAAGCGAGTAACGCGAAAAAGCAAACTAAATAACAACGATTCCGAGGTGAGTTATGGATATGGACGTATTAATAGCCCCAATTATTGTCTTTATGATAGTGGTGGCGCCCATCTGGCTAATTCTACATTATCGTAGTAAGCGCCAAGTGAGCCAGGGACTCACTGAAGAAGAGTTTAATCAACTCAATGAGTTAATCGGTAAAGCTGACAAGATGGCTCAACGCATTGAAACATTGGAAGCGATTTTGGATAGCGAGGCCCCGCAATGGAGGAATCGAGATGAGCGAATCTAGTGGACGAACTTTATATCGAATCCCTGAATCGGGAAAAATAGCGGGAGTATGTGCAGGGATTGCTGATTACTTCAACTTTGAAACCTGGTTAGTTAGAGTGGTGGCCGCGTCAATATTCTTGCTTGGGGGATCGGGGATCATCTTCATCATCTATGTGTTATTGTGGATGATATTAGATATCAAACCTGGCAGCGCAAAGAACAAGCAACAGCATAAAGAGATAGAAGTGAAGAAAAAGGTTTGGCAAGCAGGAGAGCCTGCCAAAGCGGCATTAAGGGATGTGAGTGTTCAATTTAAAAATTTAGAGATCAGATTGCAAAATCTTGAACGTCATGTCACATCCGATAGCTTCGAGCTTAAAAGAGAGATCAATAATCTTTAATCCTTTCAATGGGCGGCTAATACCGCCCTTTAACATATCTAAGATCTAGGTTATGAATTCATTTAGCCGTTCGTTGAAAAAGCTTTCTTCTCAATCCAAATCATTGGTTAAACGCACGACAGACAATCATATTCGATTAGCGGTAACAGGTTTATCTGGCGCGGGTAAAACGGCGTTTATTACAGGGCTGGTTAATCAACTACTGCACAGTGGTATGGGGGGAAAGCACAATTCATTACCGCTTTGGCAAGTGGCTCGCGATGAGCGCTTATATGGCGTAAAACGAGCAATGCAGCCGGATATGACGATTGCGAGTTTTGATTACGAAGGCGCGATGGAGGCACTTTGCGCTGAACAACCGAACTGGCCAGCATCTACCCGAAATATCAGCGAATTGCGTTTAGCAATCCGGTATCAGCCTAACAAAGGCTTGCGAGCCAAGTTTACCGACAGTGCGACACTTTACCTCGATATTGTCGATTACCCAGGCGAGTGGTTACTCGATTTACCTATGCTCAAATTAAGCTATCAGCAATGGTCCGAACAGCAATCTTCTCGAATATCAATATTATCTCAGAGCGAATATTACCAGCCATTTATTAACGCATGTGCAGGGATAGAGCTGTCTGCGGTCGCCGATGAGCAGCAGCTGAAAACCATAGCTAAGTTGTATCAGCAGTTGCTGAATGACAGCGTGGTCACTTACGGTTTTTACAATGCCCAGCCTGGGCGAATGCTGTTGCCGGGAGAGCTGGTCGATACACCTATTTTGGCTTTTTTCCCTCTGCTGGGTATCAATCAGGCGCAAATTGAAGGTTTAGAAGACAGCTCAAAGGGCTCTTATTATCATGTCCTTAAAAAGCGCTATCAGAGTTATGTTTCTGGGGTGGTAAAGCCCTTTTATTGTGATTACTTTGCAAAGTTTGATAGACAAATTGTGCTCGTCGATTGCTTTACCCCGCTCAATAGAGGCAAGGCTCAGTTTGAAGATATGAAAACGGCAATCGATGGCATTATGGCGAGTTTTAATTTTGGCCAATCAAGCGTATTAAGACGCTTATTCTCTCCCCGCATCGATAAATTATTGTTTGCGGCAAGTAAGGTCGATCATATTACTCGGGATCAGCAGGGTAACGTCCTGTCTCTGCTGACCCAATTAGTTAAACGTAGTCAGCAACACGCGCAATTTGAAGGCTGTGATGTTGAGGTGATGGCGATTAGTGCGATTAAGGCGACTGTGCATGGCATGGTTCAAACTGGCGCGAAGCAAGTCGAAGTTGTAAAGGGCTGTGATCTGGCAACGCGAAAAGAGGTTACCTTATTTCCTGGTGAAGTTCCCAAGCTGTTACCCCAAGCTTCATTTTGGCAGCAACAGGGATTCGAGTTTGTTAACTTCGCGCCGCCGCGATTGACCGCAACTCTTGCAGATCCGCAGTTTGAACATATTAGGCTCGATCATTTATTGCAGTATTTAGTCGGCGATAAGCTGAGATAGTATTTCTGAGGTAACTCGATCCAGTGATAGGTTAAAAATGACAGAAATATCGAGAAAAATTGAAAAGAAACAAGTCTTTGAGCAAGAGTCTGAGGCATCATCAAAGCCTCTTTTGGGCGCCAAACATTTTGATGAAGCGCTGTTGATCACCGAGGTGAGCGAAACAACTGAAGATGAGCTTGAGCAGTTGTTGGATGCTAAAGCTACTTTCTCGCAAGGATTTAAGTTGACTAAGAAACGTCGCTGGTCCTGGTTGGCTAAAGCGGCGTTTTTGGGGATTGGCGCAATAATTGTTAGTGAAACAGTATTGTCCTTGATGGAAGCCTGGCAGCACAGTCCTTGGTTATTTGGTTTGTACGCGAGTGTCACCGCTGTGGTTACGCTGTGGGCGAGCCGTATTGCATTTGGTGAATGGCGTCAGCTTAAGCGATTACGCGGCGTTGAAGAGGCGCAGCAAGTAAGTGAGCGCTTAGCCTTAAGCATGCAAATTGGTGAAGCCGATCCTTTTATTGACAATATTTTGAGGAAATTACCTGACGATATCATCATTACTCAATATCGTGAATTGGTTAGAGAAGATCATAACGATGCTGAGCGTGTGTTGTTATTCGAATCATCAGTGTTAAGCCAAATTGATATAAAAGCGAAGAAGTTGGTTCACCGCTATGCGACAGAGTCTGCACTCTTATTAGCAGCAAGTCCTATAGCGGTATTAGATATGGGCATTATTTTATGGCGTAATCAGAAGATGATCCGCGATTTAGCCAAATGCTATGGCATAGAGTTAGGCTATTGGAGCAGAGTTAAGCTTATCCGGTCAGTGATTGCTAACATCATCTATGCTGGCACGACAGAAGTTGTTACTGATATAGGTACTCAGTTGTTGTCATTAGAACTGTCAGGCAAAATCTCTGCTCGTATGGCTCAAGGACTCGGCGGTGGGCTGCTAACGGCACGACTTGGCTATCAAGCGATGGCGCTTTGTCGACCAGTGACGTTTAGCTCTGAAGCTAGACCCAAGCTGACTAAGATACATACAGCACTATTGGGCGAGTTAAAAGATTTCTCGCTTTCAGCATTAGGGAAAACGCGCTCTCGTAACAAAGATTTTACATCACGTTAAAGCTTAATTTTTGTCTATAGGTTTACTCCGAAGCGCTAAAAGGTTCATGGTAGGGAACCGCTTACATACACACCGAATAATAACAGTGAGCGGCGATCTCGGAGGATTTATATGCAAGAAAAATGGAAGCTTGCCACTAAAGTTATTCACGCGGGACATCAGCGTGATGGACATGGTGCGTTAGTCTCGCCCTTATATCAATCAGCAACGTTTGTATTTGATAATGCAGAGCAGGGAAGCGCTCGTTTTGCTGGCGATCAGGAGGGGTACATTTATACCCGCCTTGGTAATCCTACGACGGCTGAATTAGAGCGAAAAATTGCAGCACTGGAAGGCAGTGATGCTGCCGCTGCGACAGCATCAGGTATGGCTGCAGTATCTGCTGCATTGTTGGCTAATTTAAATTGTGGCGATCACCTTATTGCTTCTAAAGCTGTTTATGGCTGCACCTATGTGTTGATGACAGAGCAATTACCTAAATTTGGCATCGAAGTTAGCTTAATCGATTTTTGCGATATGGAAGCGGTAACTGACGCGATTGCCCCGCATACCAAGGCACTGTTTTGTGAAACCCCAGTCAATCCACATCTCGATGTTTATGACTTGTCTTTAATGGCTAATATAGCTAAACAACATGATTTAGTAAGTATTGTTGATAATACGTTTATGACGCCGTTATTGCAGCGACCTTTGAGCTTCGGCATCGATATGGTGGTTCATAGTGCGACTAAATACCTTAATGGCCATGGGGATGTGATTGCGGGGCTTGTCTGTGGCTCTGACGAGATGATCAATAAGGTTAAGTACGAGATATTGAAAGACTTTGGTGGCGTATTATCGCCCCATGATGCGTGGCTGATCCTGCGCGGATTAAAAACCTTGGATGTTAGACTCACTCGGCATTGTGATAGCGCACAACAGATAGCTGAATATTTAGATGCGCATCCTAAGGTGGCTAAGGTCTACTATCCGGGGTTGGCTCATCATCAAGGTCATAAGCTACTCGGCACACAGATGTGTAGAGCTGGTGGCGTTATCGCTTTTGAACTTAACACCAGTTTTGAAGGTGCTATTGCATTTGTTAACCATCTTAAGATGTTTACCATTGCGGTGAGTTTGGGCGACGCCGAGTCGTTAATACAGCATCCAGCATCGATGACCCATTCGCCGTATTCACCCGAAGAGCGTCATGCCGCAGGGATCGGCGACAATCTATTGCGTATCTCTGTTGGTTTAGAAGCCGTTGAAGATATTATTGGCGATCTGCAGCAGGCGTTCGATTCTTTATCATAAAAAATTGGCTCAGGGGATACCTGAGCCAAATCTTGTTGCATTTTTGGATGCTAGTTTTGTGCTTTAGTCTTGGGATCTAGTTTTTAATACTAGATAGTCCAGAATAGGTGAGCTATCACATAGAGAACTAACATGCTGATGAAATTAATAATTACACCAGCTCTCATCATCTCGGATTGTTTGATATAACCAGAGCCATAGACAATTGCATTGGGTGGTGTCGCTACTGGTAGCATGAAGGCACAAGACGCTGCGATACCAATAAGTACTGACAGCATCACAGGGGATAGCCCTAGTGCCTCTGCAATTGCGGCAAAAACAGGTACTAATAGTGCTGCGCTGGCGGTATTACTGGCAAACTCCGTCAACATCACCACGAAAAAAATTACTGCGAAAGTAAATAGTGCCATATGGGTATTACCAAAGATATCCGTTACCCAATGAGCTAGAAATACACTGGTACCAGTCGCCTTTAAAATGGCGCTAAGGGTCAGGCCGCCACCAAATAAAATGAGTACGCCCCAGTCGGTGGTTTTTTCAATTTTTTTCCACTCAACGAGCCCAAGCCCTGCCAGTAAAACTACAGCACTCAACGCGACAATCGTGTCAAATTGAGCAATCCCTCCTAAAGCGGCTGATAAAGGTTTACTAAAGATCCAGCAGCAAACCGTAGCGACAAATATTAACAAGGTAAGTTTACCTTGAGCTGTCAGGTGTTCACTGCTTTTAGGGATATTGCACATGACATTGAGGTTAGGTCTTAGATAGAGATAGAGTGCAATCAACATGCTTGGCAGCATCAATGCGACAGTTAACAAACCAAACTCTAGCCAGTCGGCGAAGCTTAATCCTACTTGAGCTGCTGCGATAGCATTAGGCGGGCTGCCAACCAATGTGCCTATGCCGCCAATGTTGGCCGAATAAGCGATGCCTAACAGCATGAAAAGATAAGTATTGCGATGTTCCTTGATGTCTAACTGCTGCAAAATACCTAAGGCTAGCGGCAACATCATTGCGGCGGTGGCGGTGTTGCTTATCCACATAGATAGTAGAGCGGTGATCCCAAATAACATCATACAGGCAATGCTTAATTTCCCTTTTGATGCGGTGATCACTTTGTGGGCAATTCGTTTATCTATGCCTTGATGATTTAGCGCTGCAGCGAGTACGAATCCACCAAAGAACAGATAAATAATAGGGTTAGCGAAGTTGCTCATTGCTGTTTTTGTTTCAAATACACCAAGGAGCACGCCCAGTATAGGGATGAGTATGGCGGTAATACTGATATGAATCGCTTCGGTTAGCCATAATATGGCAGTAAACACCAAAATCGCCAGTCCGATATTGATGCTTTGTTCAAACGGTAAAAATAGGTATAGCAACACAAACAGACCGATATCGGCAAAAAGGATAAGCAGATTTTTATGGTCATTTGGGCTTTTGTTAACCAGAGGTAGTGTTTGATTGGTCTCGTACGGCATTTATCGATCCATCTCATTATTGTAATGCGCGTCACATTATCCTAGCGGCATATTTGCTCCAAGGTTTTTTTGTGTTGCAAATTTTCTTTATTTTCAGACCTGCAGTGTGAGACAAGTCATGTAATAGATGCTATTTGTCTATTTAGTCATCACTTTTCGTATGAAATGATCAGATTTAGTTTCAGCCATGAAACTTTTCCCATGTTTGAGTAAACTTTTGAAATAAATTAAGAATGCTGAAAATGTGACGCGCATCACACTCCGTGCAGGTGTCGATTGTTGGTTGTCCCGTATTGGCGGAATTTTTGATGTTGTTCTATGTTTTTAGTTGGGCCAAGGAGGATGGAACGCTGGCCCGATATTCGAAGATTATGGATTATTAAGGAAACTATTATGAAAATGAAACTATTAACCGCACTATTGGCTGGTGTATTGGCAACTAGTCCTCTGTTGGCTGCAGAGAAGATCAGCCCCGCAAGTGAGCAAGTTACAGTTGCTCAAATCAATATCAATACCGCAACGGCTCAGGAGCTAGTGCAACTTAAAGGCATCGGCAAAAGTAAGGCGTTAGCAATAATTGAGTATCGTGACGCAAATGGTAAATTCAAGTCTGTAGAGGAGTTATCTCAAGTTAAAGGCATTGGTAGCAAACTATTAGAGCAGAATCGTTCCCAGTTGATTCTTTAAACTTGATTCATCAATTAATTAGTTGATGTCTGAAAATGCCCGCAATAGCGGGCATTTGTATATAGATTGGGCAGTTGGAAGTAAAGAATAGGTATCGCGTGGATATTCGCTTGATTGCTGTGCGTCCATAGTAGATAATGCAGCCGTCTTAAGGATAAGTATTCTTAAGAATCTATGGTGACCCTAGGGTCCCCCCGCAATGATAACTTGTGAACTCGGCCAGGCCCGGAAGGGAGCAACCGCAGCAGGCGACTCATGTGCCGGGGTGTGGCTCTAGGGGAACCTCCAAATTCCTCTTGATTTCTTATTTCATCCTCGAATTTTATAATAGCCCTAACGGCTAGAACAACAAGTCATCTAAAGCTGGTTTTAAAATACTGTTTACAGCGCTTATACGGCTCTATCTTTATTCAAATTCGCTTTTAGAAAGGCGCGTGATTTTTCGAGAGCAGCTTGTATTTCTTCTTTCATCTGTTTGAGTTCGTTGTAGTCTTCGAAAAAGTAGGTATCAACGAGATGACGAATGTATCGAACGGGGAGTTGGTTGAGTGTCACGCAGCAAAGATCTGCCAAATAGTCCTCCGGCAACTCATCCATTAGTCCTTCATCTGATAGGATCTCCAATAAAAGGACTTCGTAGTAATTTCGAATTTCTAGTTGCATCCGCTTTCTCCAAAGGTTCCGTATTGATTCACTTGAGCTTAATCTAGTTTGCTACCATATTGTGTTTGCAGCAATAAAAATTTGACGTTCTTACTTGGATAATTCTAGCGGTTGTTTAGCGTATTTGCCTCTTATAATGTCAGTTACATTAAATAATTAGCCAATTCAGATCCTCTCTGGTTAGGATCCTTAGAATTTGCAATTCAAAGCGTATTGATGAGGAAATGGTTACTCTTTTTTATCTCAGCTGATTCTGTGGGCGACGGAAATGTAAAGTGGGCTAAATTATTGCTGAGCGTATAGCGCGTTAGGGTGATTGGTACAACAGTTGGTGTATAGGTTACAAGATAACGCCAGCGAAGAGTGCTGGCGTTATCGATGAGTTGGATAAAATACTCTGATTTATAGCTGTTGAATTGCCCAGCTCATGAATTCTTTACGGGTTTTATCATCAGCGTGTAACCACCAATACTGTAACATTTGCTGAGCATGGTCGGCATCAGACGCATTTGCTGGCAGTGTTGCCGGTAACGTTGCAGCTTCAACAGAAGAGGTTGGTGTTGCGGCAGGAGTGTGTGCATTTGCTGCTACTGCTACACCAGTGCTTGTTGCAGCGGCGGCAGCCACCTCGATGTCTTTACCATCATTGCCACCAAATAACTTACTGACAAAGCTGTCTTCTTTAATATCTGTTTGTGCCACTTTATAGTTAACGTTACCGCCATCTGTACGGGTAATAACTATTTGTGGTGCTTTGGCAAAGGTTTTAGGGCGCTTAATTACTTCACCCTCTGCAGGCATTAATTGATAGTCATGATCGCCATCTACCGCCAAAGTAACAATAAAAGGAGAAGACTTTATAAAGCTTTCGCTGTCACTGAAGTCATCTTGAATCATATCATGGTAGCGAATAGCAATTTTATGAGTGCCATTTTCTAAGCTTATGTCTGACTTGTGATTGAATACACTGCTTTCTATTTTTTTACCATCGAGGGCTAGATACTCAAATGCCATTGGGATGGTTAAATTTGCAGCCATTGCCGAAGAGGCACCAAGCAGAGCGATTAAAGCGGTGATTGGCATTACTGATTTCATTGTTGCTCCTTAACGATTTTGACGCTTATACGGGCGTTCAAACGCCTGAATACGATCTTCAATATAGCTTATAGCTTGTCGGCACTTTCCTAAGCGGCGATGGACTAAAAGTATTTCATTTTGCAGTGCAATTTTGTCAGCACTATGACAGTTTTCAAGTTTTGATTGTAATTTTTCTATTTTTTGTTCAAACATTTGAACCCAGTTAAAATGTTTGTTTAATTCTTCATATAATTGGTGGCTATTATGCATCACACCTGTCGCAATCCAACCAAAACCACTCTCTGCATGGGATTGTTGACGACGCTTCTTAGCGTTGGCAAATCGCGATGCGCGTTGTTGCTCGGCAGACTTAACATCTAATGTTGTCGTGTTAAGTGCTCGTCGAACGGCAGTAAATCTGTCTTGTATCCCTTCGCAGCTTAACGCAATGGTCTCTGTAGAGATATTCCCCTTTAGTAGTTTTTCTAGCTGAGCTATTTTTTTGCTCAGTTGCAATATACAAGGTTCCAGTTGAGCGCCTGTTTGGTCGAATAAACCTTGATTAAAACGCTCTGTATCACTCAGTAACTTACGTTGGCCCTTTGCTAATTGGCTATCGTGTTGTAATACTTCTTGTTCTAATTGCTTGAGTTGGACTCTTAAACGATGGATTAGTTCAGCGGTTTTCATGCCCATGCACTCCATGCCAAGTTAATAGCGATTAGAATAACGATGGTAATAAATAGTGGGCGAATAAAGGGGACGCCAAATTTGATTGCGGTTCTTGCGCCAATGAATGAGCCTAGCATCATGCACAGCCCCATTGAGAGCCCGATAAATATGTTTACCTGTCCTAGAGCAAGGAAGACCACGAGAGAGGTGAGATTACTGATCAAGGTCATCGCTCTTGCGAGTCCGCAGCTATTAAGTACTGGTAACTTATATTGAGACACACTGCTTATCGTCCAAAATGCGCCCACGGCTGGGCCTGCAAACCCATCATAGAATCCCAGTGGTAAGCCTTGGCACCATTGCTTTTTCTTCGAAGGGGAGCTTGTTGGCGCAACATAAGATGCCTCGCCCATAGAGTTAGGCTTCACTAAGGTATAGATGGCGATAAGAATGATGATTATGGGCAATAACTTCTCTAACCATTGGTTGTCGATAAGGTAAACCACAACCGTGCCAAAGACCGCACCGATAAAAGTTGCGATTGAGGCGTGATACCAAAACCTTGGCGTAAAAAATTGTTTGCGATAGTAGGTAAATGCAGCCATTGATGAACCAAAGCTTGCTGCGAGCTTATTTGTTCCGAGCGCAGTATGGGGTGGAATACCTATGGTTAACAGTGCCGGGATTGAAAGCAAACCGCCGCCTCCAGCTACCGCATCTATAAATCCTGCAATAAAACCGGTTGCGGCCAAAATGGCCCAGCTACTTGGTTCTAGAAGTAACTCCAAAGATCTTCCTATTCTATTACTTGACGAAAGGGTGGTAAGGCATCGAGTAGTGATTTACCGTAGCGTTTAGTGACAAGCCGACGGTCTAAAATGGTAATACGACCATAATCTTCTTCCTTACGCAGCAATCTACCACAACTTTGGATTAATTTACGTGAAGCGTCTGGTATTGTTAGTTGGAGAAACGGATTGCCGCCCTTTATCTTAATATATTCTGCATGAGCTTGCTCGACAGGTGATGTGGGGACGGCAAAAGGGAGTTTAGTAATAATTAGGTTCGTCAGATAATCACCTGGGAGATCCAACCCTTCAGAAAAACTGCCTGTGCCAAATATTATGCTGACTTCACCATCGTCGCAGCGCTTTTTATGATTGGCCAGCAGTTGCTGACGGGAGTCTTCGCCTTGGATCAGTAACTTCGTCTTGATTTTGGGACGCACCAAGTCTGCGACTTTTTCCATCTGCCAATAAGAAGCAAATAGCACTAAGGTAGCTGTTTCACCTTCAATGAGTGAAATAATTTGTTCAGCTAACTCCTCAGTATAGCGATCATCTGTTGGCTCTGATCGCATCTTAGGGACAAACAAGGTGGCGTTTTGCTGGAAATCAAAAGGGCTATCCATTGCTAAATAGCGACTGCCATCATTGATTGATAAACCGACTTGATGGGTAAAGTGATTAAAGTTGTTTAAGGCCCTTAAGGTCGCGCTGCACAAAACTACACCTGCGGCTTTTTCCCACAATAGAGACTCAAGCATAAAGCCGACTTCAATAGGGGAGACATTAAAGAGATAATCATTTTGTTTACCTGGCAGCTGTTCGACCCACCTCGCCATTGGCGCTCCTTTAGGGCTGTCGGTCTTAGCCATCATTTTCCACAACTTTTGCAGATTTTCTAAGCGCTGCAACATAAAGCCTGTTTCACTTAAGAGCTGTTCGGCTTGATGTTTAGGCAGCTCGCCATCTTTGATAGACTCACTAAGCAGGGTCAGCATTTTGTTAAACTGTTTTAACGCGCTATTTGAAGCTGTCGCTAAATTCTCCGATGGGATCACTAACGCTTGTGGTAGCTTGCCATGTTCAAAACGAATCCGATTTTCAGGGTTATCAAAGGCTGCGGCTTGGGTATCGCAATATTGCGCAACGCCATTGAGTAAACCAGTTAATTCGCCAATGTGATCTAACATCGCCTGCGCTGGTGCAATAATATGATTGCTCTTAAGTTGATTTTGCAACTTTGCACTGGTTTTCCCTATTTTTTCTAACCAATCGATAGCGCCCCTTAAGGTGGCTTGAGCGCTAGAGAAGTCTCTTGCAACAACGGGCAGATGATGTGCTTCATCTATTACATAGTAAAGCTCTTCTGGATCAGGAAGTATCACACCGCCACCCAGCTCGAGATCGGCAAAAAGTAGGCTATGGTTAGCAATTAATACATCCCAGTTATCGATATCTTCACGGGCCTTATGAAATGGGCAGTTTCTATGGCTAGCGAGTTGACGATGACAGCTATGCTTGTCGCAAGCGATTTGGCTCCAAAGATGGTCGGGGAGTTGTGTGTCTAAAGTGTCACGCTCACCATTCCATCGTCCCTCGTGGTAATCTTTCAATATTCCTTGCAGCAACTCTATCTGGCTGTGATCTGGCTTAGTTTGCCACATGGCCATTTGGGTACCCTCATCACTGCCAATGAGCATTTCAAGTTTAGCTAAACACACATAGCGCTGACGCCCTTTAACTAGACCAAAGGTAAAGTCCATTCCTGAGTGTTGTAAAAAGAAGGGTAGATCTTTATTGAGCAACTGTTCTTGCAGTGCAACTGTTGCAGTAGCAATACATACTTTCTTTTTACTGGCTAATGCTAATGGTATGGAGCCTAGAATATAGGCTAATGATTTACCTATTCCTGTGCCTGCTTCAACCACGATGATACGTCTATGTTGGTCATACTCACCAGCTAATGTTTTTGAGATCTCTGCCACAATGTAATTTTGTTCTCGCCGAGAGCGAAAATTAGGAAGGGATGCCGCAATATCTTTGTAAATGGTGCGGATCTGAGTTTTTACATTGGCAGATAACATGAAAGCACATAGCAGAGAAATAGAGCTGTACATAATAACAGTGATTACATAGCCTAAGAAGAGGCTATTGTGACTATTTCAGTAGTTTATTCGCTATTAAGCCGATAACCCTATGAATTAATAAATAAGAGTGCGTTCCTTGAAGTTAGATTTTTCAACAAACATTAATGTTAAAGGCCGGATATTGACGCGTCATCAAGTGGATGGGGCTTTGCATTACTATCTTAAGACGCCTGATGGTCCAGTGCGGGTGATCGTTAATGAAAGTGAAAGGGTCTGTTTTTGCCGCACCTCTGATATTGGGTCACTACTGTCACTTAGCGGTTGTCACTCTATTCGCAGTGAGGCCATTAGTTTAAAAACATTTCAGCAAGAACCGGTGACCGCGCTTTACTGCCCCAATAATTGGGTATTCAGGCAACTTTCAAGAGGGGCTAACGATAAAGGTGTGGCGCTTTATGAAGCCGATATCCGCCCTGAGCAACGCTACTTGATAGAACGTTTTATAGCCTTAGATGTTGAGTTTATCGGTGAGTCGGTGGGAAATGAGGGGATCCATACGGTTATCGGGCATCGAGCACGCCGTACCGATATTGATGTCACACTGTCTATTGTCTCTCTGGATTTTGAATGTTCAATGAGTGGCGAGCTTTACAGCGTTGGCTTATATGGCAAGGATAACGAGGGAGAGGCGATTGAGTTAGTTATCATGGTGGGCGATGAGCAAGGCGCTAATACTCCTGCTGATGTTCGCAGTGTAACCAATATTGAATGGGTCGATAATGAAGCGGCGCTGATTATCGCGTTGATTAACTGGTTTGCTCGCTTTGATCCTGACATTATCATCGGATGGGCAGTGGTCACGTTCGACTTAGCCTTACTGTATCGCCGTGCAGCGTTCCATCAAATACCGCTTAATCTGGGACGAAATGCGCAGTCATTAAGTTGGAAGGTGGAAGGTAAGTTTCGTCCTGAAACTTTGGTGCTTCCAGGGCGTGTGGTGCTCGATGGCATTGATTGGCTCAAGGCTGCATTTTACCAATTTGATAGTTATTCTTTAGACAATGTATCTCGTCAGTTGCTTGAAAAGGGTAAAGCGATTGATAATGTGGCCAACCGAGGTGAAGAGATCACTGCCTTATTTTATGAAGATAAGCTGGCGTTAGCGCATTATAATCTTACCGATAGCCGTTTGGTATGGGATATTTTTCAAAAGACGTCGCTGACCGAGTTTGCCCTTGAACGTTCAAGACTAACAGGTTTGGAGTTTGGTCGAGTAGGGGCCTCAGTCGCGGCGTTTAATCATCTCTATTTACCGCATCTGCATCGGGCTGGCTATGTAGCGCCAAGTGAGCCAGCAAGTGATGGCATAGAAAGCCCTGGCGGTTACGTGATGGATTCGATTCCTGGCCTGTATCAACATATTTTAGTTCTGGATTTTAAAAGCCTTTATCCGTCTATCATTCGTACCTTCCTTATTGATCCTAAAGGCCTTGCTGAAGGTTGTTTGCAGGAAGAGTCAAACACAGTTGCCGGTTTTTTAGGTGCTCGTTTTAGCCGAGAAAAGCCCATATTACCAAGCATTATTGCAGCGCTCGCAGCTAAACGAGAGTTAGCCAAGTGCCACGAAAATGCCCCATTATCTCAGGCGATTAAGATCATCATGAACTCTTTATATGGTGTATTGGGTTCTAGAGGATGTGTGTTTCATGATGCAAAGTTGGCCAGTTCAATTACGCTGCGCGGGCACCAAATTATGAAACAGACAAAGGCATGGATTGAAGAGATGGGGTTAAAAGTGATTTATGGTGATACCGACTCGACTTTTGTCCATCTTGCCGACGTTAGAGACATAGCCGACATAGATGAGTTTGCACGTGATGTGGTCGCAAAAATCAATGATAAATGGCGTGTACTGCTTAAACAAGATTATCAACTTGACTGCCATTTAGAACTTGAATATGAACGTCATTTTGAACAGTTTTTTATGCCCACACTGCGAGGGTCGTTAGAAGGCTCTAAAAAGCGCTATGTTGGAGCCTATACACTTGAAAATGGTGAACTCAAACTCATTTTTAAAGGGATGGAGCAGGTAAGAAGTGACTGGAGTCCCTTGGCTAGGCAGGTTCAAGCCGAATTGTATTATCGATTGTTCGCAAAGCAAGATGTTGTCGAATACTTAAAAGAGATGGTATTGCGTTTACAAAGAGGCGAGGTGGATGAGTTACTCATTTTTTCAAAACGCCTAAGAAGGGATGTCGACGAGTACACTGCAAAGGCGTCACCTCATGTTAAGGCGGCTTCTCTTTGGTGCGAACGCAGTGGTAAGGCGCAATATGGTAAAAGAGGCACAAAAATAGACTATATTATCACCAGTAACGGCGCCGAACCGGTTGAATATTGTCATGCTAAAGCGGATTATCAATATTATCTAGATAAGCAGATCGCGCCAGTTTCTGATCCAATACTTTCAATTTTAAACACTAGTTTTAATCAAATTATGTCAAAGCAACTGTCCCTAATTTAGTTGTCACTAGGTTGGTGTTACCAGTATAAGATGTTAACAAGTAGTATAAACTATGCTTTTACTGATGATTCTTAGTTAATTTGGTGAAAAATAGTGCCCCTTTTGTGATATTCGTCTTTGAGGGTTCGCTAATCCTTTGCTAATCTCATTCTGAAATGGGAATGAAATAAAGCAACGGAATGTAATACAAAAAATATAAGTAAACTGAATACAACAAAAGGTTAAGCCAACAAATGAAAAAGAGTTTAATAGCAACTGCATTGGCAGCTGTCATTTTTGTCCCAGCTGCATCGGCTATCGAAATCTATAAAGATGATAAAAATGCTGTAGAAATCGGTGGTTTTATTGACGCACGAGTTATTAACACTCAAGGTGAAACTGAGGTGGTTAATGGAGCGTCGCGCATTAATTTCGGTTTTACTCGTGAGATGAGTGATGGTTGGAAAGCCTTTACTAAACTTGAGTGGGGCGTTAATCCTGTGGGCAGTAGTGATATTGTCTATAACAATCGTTTCGAATCTGTTCAAGATGAGTTCTTCTATAACCGCTTGGGGTATGTCGGTATTTCTCACGACACTTATGGTTCTTTGACTATAGGTAAGCAGTGGGGTGCATGGTATGACGTAGTGTACAGCACTAACTACGGCTTTGTTTGGGATGGTAATAGCGCAGGTGTATACACCTATAACAAGGACGATGGTGCAGTAAACGGTGTTGGTCGTGGTGACAAAACTGTGCAATATCGTAACTCATTTGGTGATGTTAGCTTTGCCGTTCAAGCACAGTTAAAAAATAGCGCTTTCTATACCTGTGATTCAGATGATATTACTCAAGAAGCGTGTGAAGAGCTTTGGAATAGTGGTGATAGATCTGCCCAGCAAGTTGAGTTTAACTACACTTATGGTGGCTCTGTAACTTATGCTGCGACTGACAAATTAACCATTACAGCGGGCGTAAACCGTGGTGAGTTTGATGTTACCTATGGTAATGGTGAACAAACAACAGCTGTCGATTTGATCTACGGTGCTGGTATCACTTGGGGTAACTTTGATGACACCGGTTTTTATGCTGCCGCTAACGTCAATAAGCAAGAAAACCATGATACCGATAACATAGGCCGCCTAATCAAAGACGCTTGGGGTGTAGAAAGCTTATTCTCTTACACCTTCGATAACGGTTTGCGTCCATTCGTGTCTTATAACATCTTAGATGCTGGTGATGATTATGTTATCCAGCCAAACTTTAATGCAGATCCTAACGATGTATTTAAACGTCAGTTTGTCGTGGTCGGTTTGCATTATGTTTGGGACAATAATACCGTGTTATATGTAGAAGCGCGTAAAGATTACAGTGACTTTACCAGTGCCGATAAACAACAAGAAGCGAGAATGTCTCTGTCTGAAGATGATGGCATCGCAATTGGTATTCGCTATACGCTGTAAACTTTATTAAAACAATAAAAAAGCGCCTGCTATAGGTAATGCTATTCGATTATGCATTATTGCTTATATTTTAGTGGGTAACGGCTAGGTATATAGAGCACTGAGCGTGGATACGTTCGGTGCTTTCTCTTATCTGGAAGGATAAAGTATTTTATATCGGCTCGTATTTGCTTCAGCTTAGCCGGTAATTTCCCATCCGACGATAAAGCAAGCCACCTTAATTGCGTGTTTACCAAGCTTATTGCTGTGATAAAACTGATACGCGTTGGAACGACTTCAGCTTCCTTTGCTATTGCTACCATTTCTAAGCGAGCTAGATTGTAAGCGATAAGTACGCCCCATAGTTCTTGTCTAACACCTTTAGAAAGTCGACTTCGTAACGTCACCTTGCTTTGCCGTTGATTTTGCTTAAACTCGCCATATCTTTCCCCTATTTCTCAGCGTTGCCAGTAGATGGTAAGCAACTTACCCAGTGGATATTGAGTGGGTCTACCTATGAGGTAACGAAGCCTTAATTTCACCCTTTGGCTTTTATAAGCAATAAAACGGGCGCGCCATGTTTCAGGTAAATTTGGGTTCTTCTTTCTAGCTTGCGGTGAGACAGGCATATCAATAAGCAAATCGTTATCAGAAAACGTTTCGACGACGTCATAGCGGCTTTTCGATTTGACTGGTGTTAACCTGTGCCGCTTTTTCCTTGAGCCTTCCTAGCCTAAAAGTAAGTCAGCAGAAAAGCTACAGCGGTCAAATAAGGTTAAGGAGTTACCTGGGGCATCTTGAACTAAACGTTGAGCGAGCGTGACCTCTTCTGCGTGGCAACCATCAAAGGCTGAGCCCAATACCATTCTGACTTTAGTTGATATAAGGCTAACTAATCGAAGATGAGGGTAAGGCTTGTGCGTGTTTGAAATAAACCCAAGCTCGTTTGTATGCTCTTCTGAGTCTTGCCAACGAAACACAGCTCCATCACTCGCGAAAGTGGTCAGGCCCAATTCATTATTCTCCCCCAAAGCTTGCTCAAGCCAAGCAGAGATTGTGGATTTAATAGGTATGACATTGGGGGGGGGCAGCGGCAATCTGTCAGTACACTCGATGTAACACGGGACCAAATACTGTCACCAGACTGAAGAGCAATATCCATTGAGTTGCAGACTTCTTTAATCGATGGGTTACGAATCAACCCCCATCTCCCGTACAAGCTAGACCGCCTGCCGTGCGGGCAAGCGACGATTACGGATACTGGCTTTAATTAGATGCAAGTATAAGCAATGATTGTTCGATCTACTTCGCATCGATGGCTTTCATTACAGAGCTATAACCCACTTTCTTCAAAAGATGCATGCACTAATTCAACCTCTTGAGCAAACATAAAAAATCCCCACCAGAATACTGGTAGGGACTATTAATCATCTGCAAGAGCGTTCAAGTACTCTTAAACGATAGGCATTACCTGCTATAGGCGCTTTTTTGTTTAAGTTTCAAGCTATTTATTTTCCCTAATGTTCTTAAAGCGTGTGGATGAAGCGGCTATTTGGTTTTTAAGTTAGTTTCTTGAATTGTTTTCTTGTAATTAATTATTTACAAGCGCTGACATCTTCAATTATGAATTGTGATTGCTCGATTATAAATTTTAACAAGTTTTAGCTTCTTTATTTCGTTCTGCATGATCCCATTTCTTGGGGGAGGATGTTCAATATTTTCAATGTGACTTTATAGTTCAACAATAAATTTCCCTTTCATTGTAAATGCTTATGAGTTGTTCATTGATTTTTATCAACTTACCTTTAGTAACTCCAGTTTTACATGCTTGTTTTAAGCATGAGTGATAAGCATAAAAACGAGGCGTTGGCATCTTAAAGAGCTATTGCTTGATTCTTATGTGAAAAAATACGGGTCATTGTTGATTAAATGTTTGGTATGTGGTTTTATTTGTCTGCGAATGTTTCGCGAATGTGACTTTGGTGGTTGGTTCGTGGTTACTTCACGTAAAAATAAAAAATATATTTCAGGGAGAAACAACATGTATAAGAACAGCTTATTAGCTAGCTCAGTGCGTATCGCGCTAGTTGGCGGTGCCATGGCTGCGACTTTTGCTTCACCAGTATCTTACGCTGCTGATGACGTCAGTTCTGAAGTCGAAAAGATTGAAAAGATTGAAGTTACAGGTTCTAGACTGCGCTCTACAGATATGCAAGGTTTTTCACCAGTTCAAGTAATTGACTCTTCTGATATTGATATGTCTAGCGTTGCTAACATTCAAGAGCTTTTGCTGAAGAACCCAGCGTTTGGTACTCCAGGTATTAGTCGCACAAACTCTAACTTCTCTACTGCCAGTGCGGGTGTTGCTACTGTTGATTTACGTAATTTAGGTTCTTCTCGTACTTTGGTATTGGTTAACGGACGTCGTTTTGTTGCAGGAGTTCCTGGTGAGTCCTCGGTCGATTTAAACTCAATACCTACTCAGTTTATCGAACGAGTTGAAATTATGACTGGTGGTGCATCAGCTGTTTACGGTTCTGATGCGGTTGCGGGTGTTGTAAATATTATCTACAAGAAAGAATTCGAAGGCATCGAGTTTGATGTTCAGCAGGGTGAAAGCTCTGAAGGTGACTCAGAAGAAACTCAAATTCAGTTTACTATGGGAACCTCTTCGAGTGATGGTAAAGGTAACATAATGATTCACGGAGCATACACAAAACAGGGTGCTGTGTATTCTCGCGATCGTGAACGTTCTGCTGTTGACCAAGCGTCTTTAGGTGCTTACTTTACTGGTTTGCCTGAAGATATGTTCACACCAGAAAGACCATTCTACTCTAGTTATTCTCCACAAGGTCGCTTCTTTGCTGGCGATACACAATATACATATAATCAAGCAGGTCAACTAGTTGAAGGTTGGTCTACTAATGGTTCAGATACTGCTGAGGCCAATGGTTTTAACCGTAGTGCTTGGCGTACCATTGCAATTCCAACTGAACGTTATCTTTTCGCTGCTTCTGGTAAATATGAGTTTGCTGAAGGCTGGAATGCATTTATGGAAGGGACATATGCTTCTACTTCTACCAGTACTAAGCTAGAGCCATTCCCTATGGCTTCTGATGATATTTTCTCTGCATCAGGCGGCCAAATGCCAATTGAATATGAAACTTTCATCGAAAGTTTAACAAATCCTGGTGAGTATGAGCGTACAGTAGTACGTAATGCTTTTGTGCCTGATGCAATCTATAACTCTGCTATCGATGAAGATGGAGATGGACTAAAAGATATTTACTTCACTCGTCGTTTAGCTGATGTTGCGGCGCGAGGAAATGAAGCTGATCGTGATACCTTCAGGATTGTTGCTGGTGTAGATGGTCAGATTTCTGATAGTTGGTTTATGGATGCGTATTATGGCTATGGTCAAACTAAAGAGTCTCAGGTATCTAGTGGTCAGTTTAACTCTCTCAATTTCCGTTCTGCACTTGAAGCTGTAGATGATGGTAACGGAAACATTGTTTGTCGAGACGCAACAGCGAGAGCTCAGGGATGTGTTCCTGTTAGTGTCTTTGGTGCAGGTTCTATTTCGGCCGAAGGAGCAAACTATATCCAGGCTCCTGGGTTGCTAGCGACATTTACTAGTCAGGAAACGGCTGGTATTAACATATCTGGTGATTTGGTAGAGATGCCTGCTGGCGCATTGGGACTCGCTGTTGGTGCCGAGTATCGAGAAGAGTATTCACGTAGCGAGTTCGATGCACTTCAACAGTCTGGCCTAAATGGAGGTAATGCGATTCCAAGAACTGAAGGCGAATTCGACGTAATGGAATATTATGCTGAATTAAATGTGCCGTTGTTGGATGGTGTGTTTATGGCAAACCAGTTAAATTTGAGAGGTGCATATCGTTGGTCTGATTACTCTACGGTTGGGAATACAGATAGCTGGAACGTTGCATTAGATTGGGCGCCTATTGAGCAAGTTCGTTTCAGAGCGATTCGAGCACAATCAACACGTGCGCCGAATATCAACGAACTATATTCGCCACCAAGTCAGACATTCCCTACTGGATTGACAGACCCTTGCCTAGGCGTTACGGCGAGTTCTACAGGAGCTCAGGCTGAGGCGTGTCGTGCTGACGCGGGTGTAATGGCTAACATTACTGAAAACGGTGAATTCACGCTTAATCAGTCTGATCTGCAGGGTATTAGTGGTTATAACCGAGGCAACCCAGAGCTTGGCCCTGAAAAAGGTAAGTCATGGACATTTGGTGTTACAGTATCGCCAGAAGGTCTTGCTGTAATTGAAGATTTTGATTTTAACGTTGATTATTTCGATATTGAAATTGAAGATGCTATCGTATCAACACCACGTCAGTTTATCTTGGATGAGTGTTATGGTGGAGACCCATCACTCTGTTCATTTGTGACACGTCGCTCACAAAGTGCTGGCGCGAATAGTGCTGGTTCGCTTGAGTATATTGATTCTGCAGTGACTAATAGTGGTGGTTTTGCAACAGAAGGTATTGATTTAGTTGTTACTTATGCGAAAGATTTTGAAGATTATGATCTTGTAGGCCAACTAAATGCCCGTTTAGCATATACTCATGTTTTAGATGGTTACTCTATCCCATTACCTGGATCTGCTAAGGATAACTTTAACGGTGAGATTGGTTCCCCCGAAAATAAGTGGTATTTGTCAGTAGGTTATAGCTGGGAAGACTGGACATTCGCATGGAATACTACCTTTATCGGCGAGTCATACTTAGATGATGGTTTCTTGTCAGGTTATGATTTAGCGCCTGAATCAGTTGGCGTTGACTCTGAGACTTACCATGATATTAATATTGCATATCGTCCTTGGGAGCAAGCTGAGTTCTATATTGGCGTAAATAACCTGTTTGACGAAGAGCCTCCAGCACTCATTACAGGTCTCCCTGGTAACGTTACTGGTGCAGAAACCGATGCTGGTACTTACGATGCTATTGGCCGTAGATACTATGCCGGTTTCAGATTGACATTCTAAAATTATTGGAATGAAAAACCCTCATGTTTTGCATGAGGGTTTTTTTATTCATTCAGATTAGTGTATCGATTTATTGTGAATCTATGTAATACCAACCAGTATAAGAAGAGATCTACATCAGCGTGTTTTTTGGCAACTCATTCAAGGTGAATGGATGATGGAATGGTTATTCCCTTGTTAGGCTATTCAACGCAGAAGTAGGAAGGTAAAAAACACGCCTCAAAGGCGAGTTTTAGCACTTTTGATACTGCGTTAACAAGTTTGACTCTAGTGCAACTATGCTCTTCACTCGTTGCAAGCAACAAGGTCTTGTATGTTCCCTACATCCTTAAGACATTCCCTCCATCGTTGAAAGACGAACTGATTAAGCGCAAACAAAAACCAATCACGGACTTCCAAGGTGCAAGCGTTAACTATCTTACATCAATCTCTCTATCAGCATTGCTCAGAAATTCATCAAAAGCGTTTAAATACCCTCATGGTTGCCTGCCGGGCTCTCATTGATTCTGACCGTCTTATACCATTCCATCTTAATACTTAGTCATTATTGCCCACTCTCTACGACATAAAGACATCACTCTTTTCGTATCGCTAATGAAGTTGTTCCAAGCATCAGAGCAGGCTGCAACGATATCATCGTATCCTTGAAAGCTGCGACTAGCTAAATGATGCTGCCGTAACCAACTCCATACTTGCTCTATCGGATTTAGTTCAGGGGAGTATGGCGGTAATTTGATGATGCTAAGGTTGTTAAACTCATCTGCGAGATCTGCTGTATGCCAACCTGCACCATCCATGACAACAACGGCATGCCTACCTGGTTTTGTCCTTTGTGCTATCAGTGATAGATGCTGACGCATGACGTCTTTGCTTAGGTAAGGAACGATCATCGCTTCAGTATCGCCTGTTTGCGGACAAACAGCGCCAAAGAAATGCGCATATTCGAACTGTTGCTGGCGTATAGCGCGAGGACGAGTGCCTTTTCTTGCCCATAAACGTGTGGTCGTGTTTTGCTGCCCGAAGCGGGCCTCATCTTGAAACCAGATATCAACTCGCTCAAGCGCCACACTACCAGGGATGTTAAGGATCGTTTCCAGTTGGAACTTTTTTAAAAGCCTCTTGGACTTCTATTGATTGCTTAGGATGTTTTGAACGACTCGTTATCCAACTAAAACCTAATTGTTCCAGTAATTTGTAAATCGCGTTTGGATGGTAATCAACATTAAAGTGATATTTGACATATTTTAGGATCGCATCACCTGTCAGTCTTCCACCTGAATCACTCGAGCATTGTTCCTCTATGTAGGCACTGAGTTGCTGCTTTTGACTTGAGGTTAAGTAGCTATCACGTCCCTTATTTTTCTTAGCATCCAACCCTTTGATACCGTTGGCAAGATACTTAGCTACCCAAGCGTTGACGCTAGCGCGGGCAACTTTGAGCCTCAAGGCGACATCAGTACGATTATTTCCCTCGAGGAAGAGAGCGACGGCAAGTAATCGCATACGTTTACGAGGTTCTTTTTCTGCTCTAGATAAAGCTAAAAGCTCTTCGGCACTATAAGTTTTCAATTTGGAATACGGGTTAAGGTTGGTGCGCATATTAGATCATTACTAATTGGTATTACATTGACCGCTTTAGGTCGCCATATTGATGGAAATCGTACGCAAACCAAGCATTCGATAAAACGTATGGACAGGTTACTTGGCAACCATCATCTTCATCGTGAGAGATTAGCTGTCTATCAATGGCATGCTAAATGGCTTGGTAAGCCCCTAGAACAATTTCTCAATGAGCTTCATAAGGTGTTACCTGCAAACGTCACTCCGCTAATAGTCACTGATGCCGGGTTTCGTAATCCCTGGTTCAGAAAAGTGGAGCAACTCGGTTGGTACTGGCTCGGTCGGGCTAGAGGGGTGAGTGTTTATCGCCTTCATCCCTTTGGTCGTCAATTTTCACTCAAAGCGCTCTATGCCAGAGCAAGTAGCCGCGCAAAGCATGTTGGTCGGGTGGCCTTATCGGTCAAGAAGCCTTTGCTCTGTGAAATGGTGTTGTTTAAGGCGCGAGGTAAAGGGCGAAAAGGTCAGCGTAGTAAGACAACCGACTGCCATCATACCGCCCAATGGACCTATGAATTGACAGCAAAAGAGCCTTGGGCGCTGGTGACTAATCTCACAATGGAAGCGATGCCGCCCAAGAAACTGGTCAATCTTTACTAAAAGCGAATGCAGATAGAAGAGACTTTTAGGGACTTAAAAAGTCCGGCTTACGGATTTGGTTTACGCCATAGCCGAACACGTGATGCGGCAAGAATGGATATCCTGCTGATGATAGCCTTGCTGGTGCAATTGGCATTTTGGTGGATGGGGCTCTTTGGTGAAGCGCAGCAGCTGCAGCGACATTTCCAGGCCAATACGGTAAAGAAACGTAATGTGCTATCGATAGTGTACATGGGGGAGATGTATATTTATTAGATAGTGCTGTTTATCGACGGCAAACGCGTTCGTACAAAATTCTCAGCTTTTTAGAGGAGTTTTGGTTTCTAAACTGTATGCGATGCAGCTCTAAATAAAGGTGTAAATGTGAACTTAGGTTGTAATTTGAGCGGTAAACACTACTATTTGTGAAAAAATGGCTCTACTTGTTGCTTCTTTGTGTCTGCTGTGGTTTATTTGTGTTCAAATGTAGGCGTCGGTAATTATTTGTTTGCTGGCGGATTATGTTTATATAACAAATATAAAAGCAGTCCAGGGAGATACAACATGTATAAGAACAGTTTATTAGCTAATTCGGTGCGTTTTGCACTAATTAGCGGTGCCGCTATGACAGCCTTTACTGCACCTGCAGTATTTGCCGCTGATGAAGGTGCAGATAAAGTTGAGCGTATTGAAGTTACTGGTTCGCGTATTAAACGTGCCGATATGGAAACGGCAAGTCCTGTAACCGTTATTGATGCTTCCGCTATTATTTCGTCAGGTGCAACCTCTATTGATGATGTATTACGTAATATGACATCAGCTGGTGGTGCAATGACAAACGCTGCTGTGAATAATGGTTCTGGTGGTAATGCACGCATCAATCTACGTGGTTTAGGTTCGAATCGTACACTGGTATTAGTCAATGGCCGTCGTATGATCGCATCGGGCACTGGTGCTGCGTCAACCGTTGATTTGAATACCATTCCTGTGTCCATGATCCAACGTGTTGAAGTGCTGAAAGACGGCGCGTCAGCGGTATATGGTACAGATGCGATTGCTGGTGTTGTTAACGTTATTTTAAAGCGTGACTTTGAAGGTTTTGAAATAAACGTACAAACAGGTATCTCTGGTCAAGGCGATGCAGATGAAACCAGTGTCGACTTCACACTTGGTAACAGGTTTGACAAAGGTAACATCGTTATCAACGGTCAATACACTAAGCGCGGTGAAGCAAGTCAGGCAGATCGTGACTTTTCTGATTGCCCAATAGCTGAAACATCTGATAAGTCTGCACTATATTGTGCTGGCAGTAGTTACTCTGAGGGCGGCCATATTTGGGGTGATAAGAACCACGGTATCGTAGCTACTGGTGAAGATGGTGCTTATGCCGTAGGTGATTCGGGATATTACGGTGAATATATCGCTGATCCTGAAACAGGAAAACCAAAGTGGAAAGGATTTGATGATAAATCTGTGCCAGATTTAAGTGGTTTGGGCGGACAGTATCATGACTTTACTGATGCCGATCGTTACAACTATTCAAAGACTAGTTACCTATCTACACCGATGGAACGCCTTAACCTTTCATTGTCTGGAACTTATGAATTCAACGATTCAGTTTTGTTCTTTACCGAGGCAATGTATTCGAAGCGTTGGTCAAACCAGCAAATGGCGCCACAACCTATTTGGAACAGTTCTGCATGGGCATATGATTCATCATGGATGACACAAGATCTTGTCGGTCTTGTTCAAGAAGGCGAAAAACTTGATTATGGTCGTCGCGTAGTTGAATCTGGTAACCGTTACTTTTCACAAACTGTTGATACAGTGCGTATTGTTGTAGGGCTTGAGGGTGAGTTTGGTAACGGTTGGGCTTGGGACGTTTCGTACAACAAAGGCAAGAATGATTCAGTTGATACACTGGCTAATCTGCATAACCTAGGTTCGATTGATGATGCTGTTATGAACAAGGAGTTTGACCCATTTGATCAGGCATCTTGGGTAGGTGAGAGTATCGCTCCATACATTTATACCGAGCTTAATAGTGGTGGTAGTGAGTTAGACATTGTGTCTGCAACAATTTCTGGCGAAATTGCAGAGCTACCCGCTGGTTATTTAGGTTTTGCGGCTGGTTACGAATATCGTAAAGAGTCAGCTCATTACACTCCTGATTCGTTGACATCACAAGGACTAGCAAATGATCCTCGTGTAGAGCCTACTGCGGGTAAGTTTGATGTAAATGAACTATATGCAGAGTTTGCAATTCCGTTGTTACATAACTTGCCAGGAGCTCAGCAACTTGATTTAAGTGCGGCAATGCGTTACTTCGATTACAGCACATTTGGCGATGATACGACCTGGAAGTTAGGTCTAACATGGCGTGTTATTGATGATTTGATGCTTCGTGGTGGTATGTCTACTGCGTTCCGTGCACCAACGGTAAGTGAACTATACGGTGGCAAGTCTCCATCATTTGAGCAAGTCGATCACCCTGCAACAACTCAGACTCAAGCCGAAGTGACCGTTGGTGGTAACCCTCTTCTAACACCTGAAGAAGCCGATATTACTACGGTAGGTCTGGTTTATTCACCACACTTCGTTGAAGGTTTGTCATTCACTGTCGATTACTATGATATTGAGATCACTAACACAATTACTTCTGTTGATGATAACTATGTAGCAAATAAGTGTTTGGATGCCAATGGCTCGCTAATCAATACTGGTACTGCCTTATGTCAAGCATCTAACATTGCTATTGATGGTACTGGCCGTATTTCGTTCGATAACGGCTTGCAAAATATTGGTCAAACCAACACTGCTGGTTACGATATCAACGTTGCCTATGCATTTGAAGGTGCAGGTTTAGACTGGAATTTAGGCCTAGATACCTCAATTCTTGAAGAATATGAAGAATTCGATCAAGATGGTGTGCCGATTGATTATCGTGGATTTATTACTGGCGGCGCTGGTGCGTATGCTAAGTTGAAGACTAACTTTAATCTTACTGCTTCAGGTGACAGCTGGAGTGCAACATATGAAGCACGTTATATCGATGGCATGGATTCATTGGCTTGTGAGAATAAAAAATGTTATGCACCAAGTGTCGATAGCATTATCTATCACGATATTTCAGCAACTTACGACGTAACAAGCAACGTTCGTCTATCTGGTGGTGTGAATAACCTATTAGATGAAGAGCCTCCTTACTACTCAGGTAATAACGACTCTAACACTGATCCATATACTTATGATGTGTTAGGTCGCTACTTCTTCGTAAGAGCGAGCGTTAAGTTTTAATTGATTGAAAGGTGTTAGTGGCTTTATTGTTTGCTTGTCACTAATCATCCCAATGAATTAAATCGATAAATAAGAATCGGGTTTCATGTAAATGAACCCGATTTTTTTATATTTAGGCTAACGTATTTTGATAAATCACTGCTTAAAGTACACATAATAGCAATTCGTACAAGAAACTGATCTACTCAGCGTGTTTTTGGCAACTCAACCAAAGCAGAAGTCGGAAGGTAAAAAACATGCCTAACAGACGAGTTTTAGCGCTTTCTATGTGATGTTAAGAGTTTGACCCTATAACAAGTATGCTCTTCACCGGTTGCCTTGCCTCAAAAACGCTAAATTTTCGCTGAGCGATCACACCTTTATATTCATTGATATAACACTGCTGGTGGAGCTTACGTATTTTCTTTGTTGTCATATTTTACCTCGTCAAATGAGTTTACTCACTTAGTTAAGTGTTAAAAAGTACTGGGCAGCTCTGGTATGCCTAATGTGACTTGGTGAAGTGCATACTGGTGGGGGGAATGTATTGCATGTTGGCGAATTGTTGCTTTGGTGGTGTTGCAACGTGCAAACAAAGTTTTATTCAAAACTCTGTTTCAGTTGTGTTATGAAAAAGCGTCTATTTTGTTAAATAGACAAGCTGCTGTTATTATTAGTTTTATTTTGTTTTTAGTGCATTTTATTGGTTTAAAATGTAAATATCGTAAATGTTAACCCGTTTAAAAAAACATCTCTTGTGTGATTTCCGTCCTGTAATCGGTTTTTCTGATTATTTTAGCGCTTTTCGAATGTTGACATAGGTCAACATTTTGTGAAATGATGCCCACGGGTCTGCACCCAGAGTGGTGTAGAAAAGGGAAGATAATAACTAACAATCGCAAGAGAAATGCACACTTATAGCGCAGGCATTCTAGCAAGATAAGCAGAAACCCCATGTTGCTATGAAGTTAAACCTTTTATTTTTCACTTCAAATTGGTTGGGAACTATGTCCAAGGTAAGCAAGAGAACTAAAATCGCTACAGCGCTCATTGGCGCGCTGGCCTTAGCAGGCAGTAACTTAGTGGTTGCTGATTCACTTTCTAATGTACAGAAAGCGGATTCACAAATTCATAAAGATGCAGCAGCATCTCAAAATAAAGTTGATAAATATTACGATCAAGCGCAAGACATGGCATTCCAATATGGCCAAGTAGCTGATACTCGTGAGTCAACTAAGTCATACAACGACTACGTAGCTGGTTTGGTCGCAGACCAAGAAGCAACTATGAAACTTATCCAAGAAGACATCAATGGTGTTGATAAGTTACGTCAAGGCGTTGTTCCTTTGATGTTTAAAATGGTTGATGCCCTTGAGCAATTTGTTGCACTAGACCTACCGTTTAACAAAGAAGATCGTGAAGCGCGTATCAAGCGTCTCCGTGAGACTTTAGATACCGCAAACGTGACACTTGCTGAAAAGTACCGTTTGATTCTTGATGCATACAACATTGAACGTGAATACGGTTCAAAGTTAAACGTTGAGACGGGTAAGCTTCAGATAGATGGCAAAGAAATCTTGGTTGATTTTATCAACTTTGGTCGTGTTGCATACTATGCGCAAAGCCTAGATCAAAAGTCGGCATGGATGTTTAATCCAGAGACGAAAGCATGGGACGAGCTAGAAGATAGCTACCTACGTAACATTACTAAAGCAATTCGCCAGGCTCGTGGCCAGGGTGCTCCAGATATGTTCGCGTTACCAATCCCAGCTGCGGAGGCTGCACAATAATGAAAAAGTTCATCACTACAGCAATCGTTGCTGCAAGTCTATCTTTAACAGCTGGTATGGTTAGCGCTGCTGATGCGCCAAAGAGCATCGACCAGCTACTTAAGCAAGTTCAAACTGACCGTGCTAACGCTGCAAAAGTAAATAAGAAGCGCGAAGCTGAGTTCCAAGCTGAACGTGGCGATAAAGCTGCGTTACTTAAGCGTGAAAAAGCTGCTCTTGCAGCAGAAGAACAGCGTGGTAAAGACCTTTCACAAGCTTTCTCTGATAACGAGCGTAAAATTGCGCAGTTAGAAGAAGACCGTAAAATTGCTCAAGGTGACTTGGGTGAAATGTTCGGTGTGGTTAAAGGTGAAGCGGGCGATTTCGCTGGTAAGCTAATTGCTTCAAACGTTAGTGCTCAGTACCCTGGTCGTCATGCGTTTATCGCTGAGCTTGGTGCTCGTAAAGAGTTACCAAAAATCGAAGAACTAGAGAAGTTCTGGGAAGAGCAGCTATTTGAAATGGCTGAGTCTGGTAAAGTAGTTACATTCGATGCAGCTGTTACAACTATCGATGGTAGCGTTCACAATACTAAGATCACTCGTGTTGGTGCTTATAACCTATTAGCCGATGGTGAATACGTTGTTTATAACGCCGACCTTGGTCTGATTCAGCAATTATCTCAACAGCCAGGTGGAGAAGAAGTTGCTAGCGTTAAGGCTTTTGAAGGCCAAACGTCTGGTGTTCACAAGCTATTTGTCGACCCTGCTCGAGGTGTGCTACTAAACGTATTTACACAAAAAGCAACTATCGAAGAGCGTATTGAGGCCGGTGGTACTATCGGTTACATCATTATCGGTCTGCTTGTACTAGGTGCGCTAATTTCTATCGAACGTTTAATCACTCTTTATTTCGTTGGTGCTAAAGTAAATGCACAGCGTAAGAATATCGAAAACCCAGGTAATAACCCACTTGGTCGTGTTCTTAAAGCTTACTACGACAATAAAGATGTTGATGTTGAAACGCTAGAGTTGAAACTTGATGAAGCAATTCTAAAAGAAACACCAGCGCTTGAAACTCGTATCTCAATCATTAAGGTTCTAGCGGCTATCGCGCCAATGATGGGTCTACTAGGTACTGTTACAGGTATGATTGCGACCTTCCAAAGCATTCAGTTATTCGGTACTGGTGATCCTAAGCTAATGGCTGGCGGTATCTCTATGGCACTAATGACGACTGTACAAGGTCTAGTTGCAGCGTTACCACTAATGCTAATGCATGCTATCGTTATTGCTCGTAGCAAGTCAGTTGTTCAAGTACTTGAAGAGCAAAGTGCTGGTATCATCGCTGAACATGCTGAGAAGAGGAATGCCTAATGATGCTATACCTGATGGACATCTGGGATTCCGTCAGGGGCTTCATGGCCTCCGGAGGCGACGTCCTTTGGTTGGTTGCGGCAGTGCTATTCCTTATGTGGGTGTTAATGCTTGAGCGATTTTGGTATCTCCATTTAGTTGCGCCAAAACAGCACAAAAACATTATCGCTGCATGGGATAAACGAGAGGACTCTACCTCTTGGTATGCACACCGTGTCCGTGAAGCTTGGGTATCCCAAGCGAAACAAGATATGAATGCTCGTATGCTGATTATCAAAACCTTGGTAGCCATCTGTCCAATGATAGGTCTACTAGGCACCGTAACCGGTATGATCCAAGTATTCGATGTGATGGCAGTTCATGGGACGAGTAATGCTCGTATGATGGCAGCTGGTATTTCAATGGCAACCATGCCGACAATGGCGGGAATGGTCGCGGCGCTATCGGGAGTATTTTTTAGTACTCGCCTAGACGCTAAAATGAAAATCAGTATGGAAAAGCTAAAAGATAGCCTGCCACACCACTAGAGAGAGATTGAACATGGCACGTAAAAAGCATTCAAGTATAGACGAAGAAGCACAGATTGATATGACACCGATGCTCGACATTGTGTTTATCATGTTGATTTTCTTCATTGTAACAACGTCGTTCATTAAGCCGTCAGGTCTTGACTATAACAAGCCTGAAGCTTCTACAGCGACAACACAGAAGTCAGCGAACATCTTTATTGGTGTAAGCAAAACAGGCGTGATTAAGATGGAAAACCGTCAGGTTGACATCGAGCGTGTAACAGCAAACGTAGAACGTATGTTAGCTGAATCACCTGAAGCGGCTGTCTTGATTGAAGCAGATAAAGAAGCGCAACATGGCCTAGTTGTTAAGGTTATGGACAATGTGAAGAAAGCAGGTATCAGTAAGATTTCGGTATCAGCGGGGAAAGACTAATATGCTGAGAGGAATAGTATCATTATTAATTGGTGGTGCTGTTACTTTTGCCCTGTTTGTTTTCATGGCCTTCTTGGTCAGTGGCGGCGCTAAACGCGCCGACACAGCAACTGATTCTCCAGTAATTGAGATCAGTATGGATAAACAGGATACAAAAGTGCAGGATAAGCCTAGGGTTAAACCTAAGCCACCTACACCGCCTGAGCAGCCTCCTTTGCCTGATACTCCGCCACCAGATAGCTCATCAAATATCGACACTAATATGTCGTTTAACATGAGCGGTGTGGTAGCTGGTTCTGCAAGTACAGGCTTTAAGCTGGGTAACATGATGACTCGCGATGGTGATGCAACGCCTGTCGTTCGTATTGAGCCGCAGTACCCGATTGCTGCAGCTCGTGATGGTAAAGAAGGTTGGGTACAACTGAGTTTTACCATTAACGAACTGGGTGGAGTTGATGACGTTGAAGTTATTGACGCGGATCCAAAGCGCGTTTTCGATAGAGAAGCTAAACGCGCGCTTAAAAAGTGGAAGTACAAGCCAAAGATTGTTGACGGTAAAGCACTAAAGCAAACTGGCATGACGGTTCAACTAGACTTTAAACTTGATGGAGGCAAATAGAGATGCAAAAAGTTAATACTCTTGCAACTGCACTTTTGTTCGCTATCGGTGGTAGTTTAGCTGTCGCTCCTGTCGTTAATGCAGCTGAAAAATGTCCAATTGAAAAGCGTCAGTCAAAAGCGGTTGGTCAAAGCTCTGCTAAGAAAGTGCAGAAGTCTTTTGAAGCTTATCAAGAAGGCAATATTGATGAAGCTATGGCTGTATTGCTTGAAGCCAGTCCTAGCGATCCTTTTGATAAAGCGTATATTGCTCGCATGTTGGGTAATTTTTACGCAGAAAAAAGTCAAATGGGCACGGCGCTCAAGTATCTAAAGCAAGCTGTTGATGCTGACATTCTTGGTGGCGCCGATCACGCTGCAACATTGCGTTTGTACGCCGATCTGCTTATTCAAGAAAGGAAGTTCAAGGAAACTATCCCGTACTACTACGCTTGGATGGAGTTTACCTGTAAAGAAGATCCACAAGTGTATCGTCGTATAGGTATTGCTTATTCTGAGCTTAAAGAGTGGGATAAGGTTCTTGAAGTCGTTGATAAAGGTCTTTCTATCAGTACAAAGCCTGATAAAGGTTTGTATCAGATGAAGCTAACTGCTTACTTCAACAAGAAAGACTATAACAACGCAGTTAAAGTACTTGAAACTATGGTGCCATTGTTCCAACAAGATGGTCGCCTATGGGTGCAGCTAGCTCAGTTCTATCTGATGACTGAAGATTATGAAAAGTCATTAGCAACCTATGACTTAGCTTACAAGAATGGATTTTTGGAGACTGCGGGAAATATCACTCGTCTGTCTCAGCTGTTAGCACAAAATGGTTCGCCATACCGCGCAGCAAAAGTCTATGAAAAGCACATGAAAAGTGGCCTAATTAAAGAAGAGGAGAGAACTCTCTCTATTCTTGCGGGCTTCTACCATAATGCTAAAGAGCTAAAGGAAGCGGCTGATTATTACGGCAAAGCAGCAGAGATCGGTAACGATGGTACGTTGTACCTAAAGCAAGCTAGACTACTGACACTTAGAGAAAAGCATAAAGAAGCGATTCCTGTGCTTAAGAAAGCCCTTGCGGCTGGTGATGTAAGTGAAGGTGAAGTCGAGTTTGAATTAGCGTTAGCTTATCTTGGCACTAAGCAGTACAAGGCAGCGTATAACGCATGCTTAAAAGCTGCTAAAGATGACAAGACTAAGCGCACCGCAAAAAGTTACTTAGCTTATATCAAAGAAAAAGCGCGTATCTACAACGTATCGCTTTAACTTTGATTGATGAAAAAGCCCCGCTGAGGGGCTTTTTTTATACCTAAAAATCATGAAGGCATAAGACTGCGGACTTCTGAATGTTTATCTTTTTGCATTTCTAGCTGCATAGATAATTTTTTGACATCCTCGAATAGCATTTCGATGTTGAGATCTCTTTCAGGCTTACAAACATAACCCGCCAGTTCATAGTCGATTCTTGTTGTATATTTCGTTTGATAATTTTGATTAAATTCAATGATTTTTTGCTCAATACGTTCAATTACCGTCTGTGTTCCTTTTTGATCTATGTTAAATAATCCCAAGGCGAAATTATCTTGATTCAGTCTTGCGACTAAGTCAGTGGTGCGCATGATCGCTTCTTGGACTTGTTTCATGAATAATTCGAGTAGATGAGGTTGCTTAACTGTTTCATGAATGTGTGGGCACAGATACAATAGAGCCAAGCTTTGGTTGTCTCTGATATGGCGATGCCATTCACGATTAAAAACCTCTAAAAAGTAGGTTTGGTTGTAGACACCTGTTTCGGGATCTCTGAATCCTGAATTACTAAATGAATAGATCATTGACTCGCTCCGCAAACATTTCTATTGGTAAGTATAGAAAACAACAAGCAATTGCACAGAATATGAAGGATATAAGTAAAATGAATAAAAGCGTTCTAGCGATAACCGTTGCAATGAGTTTAGCCCTAGTTGGCTGCTCTGACGCACAAAACAGTTCGATTAATACCGAGACCGCAAAAGAAACCGCGGTTGCTAGTGTCCAAACGGCTGAGCAAACTTACCTTGAGCTAGTTGATCGATATTTTAAAGAGACCTTAGCACTTGAGCCTATCTATGCAACGTTTGTTGGCGTAAACGACTATAACGATAAATTTGGTGGTTCGTTAACCGAAGAGTATTTAAAGGCGCGTCATGACCTTAACACTCGCTACCTTAAAGAAATAAAAGCGATAGATAGAGCTAAGCTTCCCACCGCTCTGCAACTTAGCTACGACATGTTTAGATATGACAGAAACGTGGCGCTAGTTTCAGAGACTTTCCCTGAACACTTTATGCCGATGAACCAGTTTTACAGTACAGTCATTAGCATGGTGCAACTCGGCAGTGGTGAGAGTGCTCAGCCTTTTAAGACCGTTAAGGATTACAACAACTGGTTGTCTCGTTTAGAAGGCTTTATTCAATGGACTAAGCTTGCTCAGAGTCGTATGAATGAGGGGATTGAGAGTAAAGTCGTGTTGCCTCGAGTATTGGTGGAACGCATCATTCCACAACTACAAGCTCAGCTTGTGACTAAGGCTGAGGATAGTCTATTTTATGCGCCAATCACTCAATTTCCTGAGAGCTTTAGCGAGCAAGACAAACAGGCGATAACAGCAGATTACACTGCACTTATTAATAAAAAATTGCTGCCAGCGTTAAGTGGTTTAACGACGTATTTCCAAGAGACTTATCTGCCGGCTGCTCGCTCCAGTGATGGTTGGTGGGGGCTGCCAAACGGAAAAGTATGGTATCAACACCTAGCTAATGCTCATACCACGACCACGATGCCAGTAGATGAGATCCATCAGGTTGGTTTGGCTGAAGTGTCGCGTATTTTGACTGAGATGGATAAAGTACGTGAGCAAGTGGGTTTTGAGGGTGATTTAAATGCATTTTTTGCTTCATTGTCATCCGAACCTCAGTATTTCTTTACTGATCGAGAGGGGCTTATCGATGGCTATATGACGTTAAAAGATAAGATTAATGCCAAGTTACCCAATTACTTTAATGTCATGCCTAAGGCTGATTATGTGGTTAAGCCAGTAGAAAGTTTCCGCGAACAGTCCGCGGCAGGAGCCTCTTATGAAGCGCCTGCGGTTGACGGCTCTCGTCCTGGTGTGTTTTATATTAATACTTATAACCTCAAAGCGCAGCCTAAGTGGGGCATGACTACATTATCATTGCACGAAGCTGCACCTGGTCACCATTTCCAAATCGCTATTAAACAAGAGCTTACAGGAGTACCTGAATTCCAGCGTTTTGGTGGTTATACGGCTTTCGAAGAGGGCTGGGCATTGTATGCTGAGTATCTAGGTATTGAAATGGGACTATTTGAAGACCCTTATCAGTATTTTGGTAAGCTTTCTGATGAAATGCTGCGTGCAATGCGCCTAGTAGTCGATACGGGCCTTCATGCAAAAGGCTGGAGCCGCGAGCAGGCGATTCAATACATGAAAGATAATTCGCCGATGGCGGAATCTGACATTATTGCAGAAGTTGAGCGTTATATGGCGATACCTGGCCAGGCATTGTCATACAAAGTCGGGCAGCTTAAAATTCTCGCGCTTCGTGCAGAAGCTGAAGAGGCGCTTGGTGATAAGTTTGATCTTAAGGGCTTTCACGACCAAATCTTAACTTCTGGTTCGTTACCTATGGCGGTAATGGAGCAAAAAATTCATGATTGGATTGAGGCTAACAAAGCTTAAGGTATAATTAGGTCAGAAACACTTTTTAAACCCAGCAAATGTTTTATACTTGCTGGGTTTTTATTTTATCGATATGCGAAATTTTCAGGAGAACAACATGGTACAAGCAACAGCACGCCACCTTTTAGTGAGCAGCGAAGAGCAATGTGAGCAACTTAAGCAGCAGATCATTGAAGGTGCGGATTTTGGTGAAGTGGCTAAAGCCCATTCATCTTGCCCATCTAGTGCACAAGGTGGTGATTTAGGGTCATTTGGCCCAGGTATGATGGTACGTGAGTTTGACGAAGTGGTATTTAGTGCACCATTGAATGAAGTTCAAGGCCCAGTTAAGACTCAGTTTGGTTATCACTTACTTGAAGTGACTAGCCGCGGTTAATACTAAGAAGCCCTATGCTTGAGCTATATACTGACAGGCTTAAAATAAGATCATTGCAACAGGAAGATTGGCAAAGTTTTTTATCAGTCCATCAAGATCCTAGACAAAATCAATACGTTAGAGTTCCTGATGGTTTAGAGGTGCTAACGGATAAGTTTGAACAGCGCCTTAGACCTTGGCGCTACGAATCCGGTGATTGGTTAACGCTAGTGATCGAAGAGATTTCAACTGGTGAATTTATTGGTTTTACTGGCTTGTATTCGGTTGATCTTTCGCTTGGTCAGGTTGAAGTGGGTTATATGCTTGCTGCTACTGGCCAAGGCAAAGGCTACGGGACCGAAAGTCTTAAGGGTGTCATCGATTGGGCCTGTCTTAGTTTCGATGTGCATAAGTTCATCGGACTTTGCGCTGATCAAAATCAGGCGTCAATAAGGGTACTTGAGAAGTGTGGCTTTACCCATGAAGGCACCTTAAGGCATAACTATCTGCTCGATGGTCGCTGGATAGATGATCGTTATTATGGCTTGTTAGCGTCTGAGCGATCGTAATAGCTCGTGGTTATGCATAAGTGCTATAATCGCGACGTGTTTTTTAAAAGGTAGAAACAGTGACTACAGCATCACAAACCCTTGCATTATTGCCAGGTGAAGAGTTTATTGAGCTCTATAAAGTATTGAAAGTCCAGTCTATGACTGGCGGTGGTGGCGAAGCTAAATTCGTTATCAGTGAAGGTATGGTTACCGTAGATGGTGAAGTTGAAACACGTAAGCGTAAAAAAGTGACTGCAGGACAAGTGGTCAGTTTTAATGGCGAAAGCGTGACCATTGTTGCGGCAGGCTAGTTTCTAATGATTGGAGTTTATAATGCAATTTCCTGATGATGACAATGGTAAAATGCTCGCCGCGATGGCTGATGCTGGTATTGATTTAACGAAAGCGCTCGATGTTGATTTTTTTCTTGTTTTTGACGATCAACGTGATGCAGAGTCTGCAGCGCAAGAGCTAGCTCAATCTGAACTTGAAGGTGAGATGGAATTGCACCTTAACGATGAAGTGGGTAAGTGGGAACTTATCGTCTGTGTTAATATGGTTCCGCAATACGATGCTATCGTTGAGCAAGAGATGGAGCTTAACACCTTTGCAGCTGAATTTGGTGGCGCAACAGACGGATGGGGCGTAATGCAGCATCAAGAGGGTGACGATGAGTTCGCTGACGATGACCATGAGTGTAGTGACGATTGTAAACACTAATGCGATTTTAAATAATTAAGCCACTAATATTAGTGGCTTTTTTATATTTCAAATTCACAATTTATCAAATGTAGTGCAATTACCATTAAGGGATAAATGAATGGCAAAGCAGATAAGTTTTGGTACTCCTGTTAATGATGCTGAGCGTTGGGCATTTTCAATGTTAGCCGATGAGTTGCCCGAGAATTACATCTTACTGACTAATGTCGAGATCCCCACCAAGTCAGGTCAAGCCATGGAAGTTGATGCTTTAGTGATAGGCGAGTGGGGCGTGTATGTGGTCGATGTAAAAGGCTATATTGGTCGCCTCGATGCAGGTCTGCATGCTTGGTCACTCGATGGTCGTCAGGTTGATAACAGTTTAGCCAAAGCTAACTACGTTGCGCGCGTTTTGGCGGGTAACGTCAAGCATAAGGTACCTGTTGGGGTTTACGCACCGTGGTGTCAAGGGATGGTCTTTGTTACGGGGCGCAAAGGCGAAGAGATTGAGCTTGAAAAGCAGGAAGGTTCGTTAAGTATCTATACGCCAAACCAAATCGTCCAAGCATTAACCAAAGAGTGGGGGCTTACTGCACCGCATAAACATTTGGTGACCGATGAACAGAAAGAGATGGTGCTTAATACTATTGGTCAAGTGGCATTGGTTGAGCAGCGTAATAATAAGATTCAAGATTTCATCAAACTAAAGTGTTTGTTTATTCAGTCTGGTCTTGAAGTGTGGCAGTCTGAATACAACCCTGGTGGCTGGACCGCACCGTGGTTACTAAAGATATTAGTGGCGACGCAGTTCGAAAATAGCGACGAGTCAAGTCATTTTGAGCAGCGACTTAGGGATGAGTTTAAGCGTTTGCAGGCCTTGTCTGGTTGCAGCGGTGTGCCACATTGCGCTCCCTTAATACAAGATGGTGAACAGTTAGTGCTTCCTATCCGAATGCCGCTCGGTGTGCCGCTAAATGTACTTGAACATGAAAACCTCAGCACTTACCAATTGCTCGAAATACTACGCCGCTCTGTGTCGGGCTTACAACAGATCCATCGTCGCGGCTATACCGTGGGTGGCTGGACAAGCAATTGCGTGTTTATCTCAGATCAGGGTGATGTTGAGTTTATCGACATTAAAGATAACGTGAACACTAACGAAGATGTTCAGGCGTATGCGAATAGCTTCTTAGCCTTGGCAGAACAAACTAAACAACCGCGTGTATATCAGTGGTACCGATTGGCTGCGGTTGGTGCTACTACGGATCTTGATGCGCTGCGCTGTGATATTTCAGCCTTAATCGATAATGGTGTCTGCGATGCCTTACCTGAGCGGATTGTGGTGCAAACGGGTGCGATTATCGATCATCACTATCGTCTAGAAACCTTTATCGCGGCGACCGAACACAGTCAGTTCTGGCGCGCTCTTCATCTACAGGGACATTATCAATGCGGCATATCAATTTATGACAAAGTCGATACCGACTGGTTAATGCTTAGCAACCTTTATCGTAGCCTATCTAAAGCCTATCATCCGCATATTGAAAAGGTGTTGGCTTTTGGTCAGCTGCCACAAAGTGACGAACTGTTTATTGCCAGAGCATGGGAATATGGCGAATCGCTGCAGGAGTTGAATGAGATCCAGTTAGGTCAGCCTGTCATGTGGTTTACGCAGCTGTTGTCGGCGCTGCAATATATGCATCAGATGGATATCTATCATGGTGCGATATGCCCAATGAATATTATCTGTAATAAACATAAAGCGATTTTAGTCAATTTTGGTATTGGGTTAGATATCGCAACCAGCCATTACGCTAGCCGTTACGCCGACCCTCAGATGTGGGCAGCAGAAGGTGATGCCGAGAAAGATCTGTATGGTTTAGTCGCGAGCTTTATTGCCACATTGACCCCCATTAAACTGCAGGGGGACGGTGGACAAGCGGGGATTATCAGAGCGCTGCATGCGTTTGATAAAACATGGTTTGGCGAAAAAACCTTCGACACCTGCTTAAAAGTGCTTAACTTTGAATTTGATGCTAATGTGGGTCAATCTTACCTTGAGGCTTTTGACGTCGCAGATAAACTTATTTAATCCAGTGGGTATCTACCCTAAGTAGAGCCAATATTGCAGCTGTGGTATTGGGCTTTATCTGCTCTCGCCAGCTTAACTTGTTGAGCTGGTACGATAAGGCGCGAGTATCTCTAAGATCCAATCAATAAACGCGGCAGACTTTTCGGGGAGAGGTGTCGCTTGTGGTGTTAACACGTAGTAGGCATAAGGGCTAGTAAAGCCTGCTGCAAAAGGGATCACTAGGCTGCCGTCATTTAGCTCTTTTTCAATAAAAAATCGCGGAATTAGCGCCACGCCCATTCCACTCACAGCTGCCTGACTGAGCATGTAGAAATGCTCCATACCAAACTTTTTCGATGTGGTGAGTGTTACGCCGACTTTCTCTGCCCAGTAGGGCCACAATTCAGGGCGAGTGGTGTGCTTGAGCAGCGTCATCTTATTGATATCTGACAGCTGGGTTAGTTGCTTGGCTAATTGAGGAGCACATACCAAGCAAAGATCTTCATCCATCAGTTTAATCACATTACAGCCGCTTGGTGTGCTCGTTGCGCTGCGGATAGCAATATCATAGTGCTGTTGACTAAAATCGATTTGAAAATCCCCTATCGACAGGTCAACATAAAGCTGTGGTGTCTGTAGTTTAAATTCTTCTAGTCTTGGGATCAGCCAGTTAATTGTTAGGCTCGGTAACACGTTGATGGATAGCGCTTGGTGTCGAGAAGGACGCAAGGTTATCTCATCAGTCGCTTGGCCGATCGTGTGCAAAGCGGTGCTGATATGCAGTAGATAACGCTGGCCCGCTTCCGTTAATCCCAACTGCCGATGTTGTCGTGCAAACAGCTGGGTACCTAAATAGGACTCAAGGGTTTTTATCTGTTTGCTCACGGCGCCGTGAGTGACATAAAGTTCAGTTGCTGCTTTGGTAAAACTTAAATTTCGTGCTGCAGATTCAAAATATTTTAGGGTATTTAGTGGTGGAAGCTGTTTAAGTGTCATGGTTTTAGCGTGAGAAATTTTCACATAACAAAGACAATAACTCCTTTGCCTTATCTCTGTAAACCACGTTTAATAGCGCTACTCTCAATTTCACTAAAGCCAATAACTACATGTCGTTCGAATTAACCTATGAGCTCATCGCCATTCTGTTTGCTGTGGCTATGGTGGCAGGCTTTATCGATGCTATTGCAGGCGGTGGTGGTCTATTAACGATTCCTGCATTAATGTGGGCGGGATTACCACCAACAGCAGCGCTAGCCACCAACAAATTGCAGGCCTGCGGTGGCAGTTTTTTCGCAAGCTTCTATTTTGTGCGTAAAGGGATGGTAAAGCTTGGGCAGATGAAATTGGCCATTGCTTGTGCCTTTATCGGTTCCGCATTGGGAACGATTAGTGTGCAGCTGATTGATGCCTCAGTGCTTGAATCGGTTTTACCATTTTTAATGCTATTGATCGGTGGCTACTTTCTGTTTTCTAAAAAAATCAGTGAAGAGGATAAGCATCAGGTGCTCACGCCAACGCTATTTGGCTTTACCGCTGCGTTGGCTGTTGGTTTTTACGATGGTTTTTTTGGCCCAGGAACGGGGAGTTTTTTTGCTTTGGCCTTTGTATCTTTAGCTGGATTTGGCTTAGCGAAAGCCACCGCTCACGCCAAGGTACTTAACTTTTCCACCAATATCGCCTCGCTGATTTTTTTCGCTCTCGGTGGTAAAGTGTTTTGGTTACTTGGCGGCATCATGCTGATTGGTCAAGCTGTTGGGGCGACATTAGGTTCGCGTATGGTGATGACCAAAGGCAGTAAAATTATTAAACCGTTAGTGGTTATTATGTCGATAGCCATGAGTATTAAGTTATTGTCTAATCAGTATGATTTAACCGCATGGCTTTAAGGGATGTTGTGTTTTTTTAGTTTTTCTAATTCAATAATGTGAGTGAAAGGCGAGAGGTCAACAGACTCGAATAAGATCTATTTTCAGCACCCTTTTAAGTCGTAGGTGAAGTATTATGCTTGAGTTGGTTGTCTTTATTTGTTTGATCGTTATTTATTTTGTTATCAATAAAGAGCACCAATACGATCCTGAAGTTATTGGTGCTATTGCTTTTATAACCGTCTACCTTGGATGCTATCTACTTTTACCTCCCTATGTTCAGTCTCCCCGTATTGGACAACTCTTTGGCATGCTTCCAATGGGATGTTTTGCGCTGATTTTATTTCCTCAGCTCAATGCAAATGGCAATGAACGGGTCACTAAGGCGATTGCGTGGTCTTTTATGGTGTTAATTTTACCGCTACTTTGCCTGTTTAAATTTGTTATTTGGTAGACATTTGTTACCGTTATTCCTTGTCGGTATTTGCGCAGTATCTACAAATTTTACTGAACGTTTTTTGACGCTGGTTCTTTGACCTGATTTGTGTGTACAATAAATGGATATAGATTTGTACCATTACATTTCAATAACATATAATCAGGGATGATAGAGTGAACAGCAGTCAGTACTCATTAGTTATGGCATCATGGATGGTGCTCGTCAGCACTATCGTCTGTATCGCACCAGCTCAATGTGATGGGTTATCGACAGATATTCATCAATATCAGATCGCTAACAGCAAGGTGTTTGCCAATGGTGATGAGGCTGTGGTCACTCAGCGGGCGAGGATGCTGGTTGATTATCAGCGTTTGCCTAGTGAAGACTCAGGATTAGAAGCTAGCAGCCACACTTTACCTACACGGCTTAATGTTACGCCCCAGCTGTTGCAATATGAAGATATTAGAAATCGATTAAGGGTTAACAGCTTCGATAAGGCCTCTTCGGGTTCAAAGCTTGCCAATATCTTGCATCAAGGGATGCAGTTAACTCAGGTATTTGGCCAAAAACCGCAGCTGAATATCAATGCCACAGATGAGTGGGATGCCTTCGTTTCTCCGCTTCGAGAAAATCAACAAGCAGCAATAGAGTCATTGCTATCTCTTTTTAAACATTCCCCTATCGTTAGCGATTCACTCGATGCTCGGGTGGGGGCTCGTGCAGGGGATAGTATCCATTTAACTTTGCTACCCGATACCGCTTGGACGGTTGATAATGTCACAGACTCGAGCATTACCGCGAGTTTAGATAATAGTCGCCAAGTCGAATCGTTTGAACTTATCACCTTCGGTAAGATTGAGTTTGACAGAAAAACAGGCTGGCTAAGTAAGCTAGTGCTGATTGAGCAAAAGAAACGCCAAAACAAAACTCAGACCACCCGCTGGGTTATGGCGCCAAGATCAATTCCGTACGTTAGTAATATGCTGTGGCAGGATGAACCGGGGATTAATTATTCTGATAACGAGCTCTACGAAATAGGCAAGGATCCGTTTTCATACCAAGGATTCGACGAGTCACTCTCAGAAGCTATGATGCAGCTTGATAAAGGCTTGATTATGCATGGCTCTCAACAAGAGGATATCACGCTTCGGTATATTCATGGGTTAACCAACCACATCTACTCCACCAAAGTGCGCTATAGCAATATCAGGTTGTTCGATTGGCGCGGTAAGCGTATCGAGTTGCCGTTTTGGCAATATAGCTATCATGATGCTGATAATTTTGATGGTACTGTGACTTCTGAAGTTAACTTGCTGCCGCTGCTCTGGACTAATGCGGAAACAAGAATGAAAGAAAAGATAGAGCGGGTAGATCATATCACTGCAGAGGTTAGCCTAACGCCAATATTAGCAAGTCATCATTCTTTGTCTTGGGATGAGCTATTGCTCAACCCCTATCAATATGGTGATGCAAAGCTCTCGTTGGCATCATTAGATGGGGATTCGAGCCATTATCTGCTTAAGATTGTAAATGGCCAGACCAACGCGATTTACCCTGATTTAGCCACGTTGAAGGGAAAAATGGACTTTCCTAACCAAGCGGTGCTAGGGCCAAGTTGGTTATCAATCACCGAGCAGGATCTGTTAAATGAACTGTTTCCGTCAGGTTCACCCAGCCAGGTCATTGAGTTAATCCTATCTGAGCGTCCTGAGCAGTTACCAATATTGCAAACTCAACAACAGCAAGGCCGCCAAATAACAAAGACGGTAATGTTTGTTAGCCAATCGAGTTATGAAGAGGATCTGCGTCTGGCGCCAGTCGCTACGGATTTCTATTCTGTAGATTTAAAAAATGAGCAGCAGAAATCGGATGTTCCTAAAAGCTTAGGCGTTATCTCAACTGATGGGCACGATCTTTCTATTCCGATAGCAACAGTATTGACCTCTATTTGTTCTCCGACAATTGAACAGGGATTTAAGGACGGTGATAGTCCTGTGGAGTGGCATTTACAACAAATTAATCATGCAAATAGTGCCTATGTGTTAACCACAACAGATGATGTGCGTCGTTACTTTTATGACAAAACGATTAGCGGCCAAATTATTTGCCAAGGTAAGCCTGATTGGCATGATTTGCCGATGACTGACAATCAATCCAATCACCATACTCCTTGGTTGGTTGATGTTAGCGCTTGGTTGAAGGCCAGTCATTTTGCCGATATGTCGAGCAAATTATTACCTCAATATCTCAATGTTTGGGACATTAATGGACAACGCCTCTCCATTCGATTGCCCGTAAAAAGTGATGAACTTAGCGTTAAGCAGGCTTTGATTGATGGCAAACGACTCAGCGTCAATGGGGCTGCCGCTAGTGCGCGTTATCTGACCATTTCGGATGAGCCTTTTACTGTGCCTTATCAATTTCATTTTCAGTCATTACCTTAGGCGAGAGGGCGCATGCAAAGCAAACTATTAGCCATGTTAACTTGCCTTATGCTGTGCATTTCCGCTCAAGTTAATGCGGATATTCAGCTATTAGACAAGGATTGGTTGCCAACATCAGATAAACAGCAAGCGCGCTTTTATCTTAAACAACCAATAGAGGTTATTAACGGCACTTTTAGTGTCGAGACCTATTATATCGACAGTGACAGAGTGCAGTTTAAGGGGACTATTCGAGGTGATGCCCTTGGCCTTACGGATAATGTGACTATAGGTGATTACCGATTTTTTCATCCTAATGGCAACTTGGCTGAGCATGGGCATTTTGATGAAAATGGCCGGCGACAAGGCTTAGTCAATATTTACGATCAAGATGGCGTACTCAATTGTGCCTGCCAGTTTGTAGATGATAAGCCCCAGGGAACACAGAAGGTTTTCTATCCTAACGGTCAACTCAAAACGGAGCATTTCCTTGAACATGGTCAACTTTCTGGGAGTGAACGATTCTACTCCGCGGGCGGCAAGCTAAGAGGGATCCTCTGTCATAGTGGTGATTGCAGTGATCGTTATTTTGACGATACTGGTGAGCTTTATTTAGAGAGCCCCAAGAAAGCGGGACGTAAACATGGCATCGAAACCTATTGGAAACAGGGGCGGGTTGAAGTGACTCAGTCTTATCAAGATGGCAAGCAGCATGGCGATTACTTTGTGTATTACGATAATGGTCAAATTAAGCAGCACCATCAATGGTTAGATGGCGTTAAGGTGGGTAAGCAGTTGTCCTATTTTGATAACGGTAATCTTGCACAAAGCGATGTAACTGATGAGCAAGGACGACTCGTTTCATCTATTGAGTTCGATAAGCTCGGTAATAAACGACTGCACCAAGCGATCGCATATCAGGGAAAACAGAAACATCGAGTGACCCGTGAACGCTTTAAAGATGGACAATTGCTTGAACGTAAGCAGCATGATTATTTTAAGCATTGGTGTCTCGAAGAGCATTTTTATCAAGATCGGCTTGTGGGCAGAGAGGAGTTATTAAATGGGCTGCGCACAGGGATGCACATCAGCTCATCTACTGCCTATAAAGGTAAAATCGCTAAGATCACTAAGCAGTTATACCGTGACGGTAAACGAAATGGATTGTTAGAAAGCCGCAATGATAAAGGAGAGGTTATTTTAAGCGGTGAATACCGTGATGACAAACAGGTTGGCCAGTGGATAAAGCGTGATGCCAAAATGATCACCACGAGTCAATATAATCTAGCGGGGCAGCTCGATGGTGAGTATTTATCTAACAGTCCTTCTGGGCAGTTACTTGAGCGTATTTTTTATCGTCAAGGAAAGCTATCGGGAAGCTTTGAGCGGCTATCGAGTAATGGTCAACAATATGAGCAAGGTCTGTATGTCGACGGTGTTAGGGATGGAGACTGGATCTTTGCTAATACGAGTAACCGTTATGATCCGACTCCGAACCCATATCGGCAATATTGGTATGGTCATTATGCTTTAGGCAAGCAGGTGGGGTCTTGGCAGCTGCGCACGGCCGAGAATTATATTATGGCTATTGAACATTATGATAAATTGGGCCTCAAGCACGGTAAACAGTATCAGTTCAATATTGACGGTTCACTGCGTGAGTATCTGCACTATCATCACGGCGAAATCGATGATGGCCTCTCTTCTTTCCCTCACAATTAGTACAATGCTATCGCTGCAATGAATACGTGCAGATAACAAGGAAGCTTAAATGAATTTTTACCCATCAACTCTCGCGGGCATTGCGTTAACTGCGGTCACACTCGTTAGTAGTCCAGTCATCGCATCACAAAAAATCTCTTCATTGATGGTCGAGGTGCGTCAGCAAGACGGCGTTGGATTCTACTATAACCTAGCAACTGGCATGGCCTTAGAGGGAGAGTTGGCAATAGTCAGAGATAATCAGGGCTATACCTTAGGACAGTTTTCTCAAGGCTTGCCTAATGGCCGTTGGCAGGTGTTTTTGCCTAACAACCAAAAGTTAGTCGATGGTCATTACCTTAATGGTTATCAAGATGGTCGCTGGCAGCTATTCAATCAAGCTGGGGCGTTGAGAGAAGTACAGCAATTTACCAAAGGTGTTCCAAGCGGTGAATGGGAGCAATATGACTATCAAGGTAAGCTTGAGCAGCGTACTGACTATGTGGGCGGAGAAAAAACTAAGGTACAGCGTTTTTACGCCAGCGGAAAATTACGGGCAGAAGAGCACTATGTTGACAATCTGCGTCATGGTGTGTGGGAGACATTTCACGAAAATGGCACGCTAGCTCAGCGTCAACAGTATACTAATCATCAATTGTCGGGCCCTTATCTTGAGCAAAACAGTAAGGGACAAACACGAGTAAAAGGACAATATGACGCTAATGGTAAACGTCAGGGAGCTTGGTTAACCTTTTATGATGACGGTACACCCGAGAGTAATAATGAATACCAAGCGGGTCTACAACATGGCACAGCACTAGAGTATTACCCCAATGGGCAGCTTTCTGTACAAGAGCGTTATAACAATGGTCGACGTGAGGGCGAGTACCTGCATTTTAATGACGATGGCACTAAGTTAGAGCAGGAACATTACCTTAATGGGCAGTTAGACGGCTTGCAGCGTTATTTTAACCTATCGGGTGTCCTCGATGGTGAGTTCAACTATAAGCAGGGTCTACAAGCGGGTTTACAGAAAACCTATTTTGATAATGGCAAACTCAAAAAAGTATTTACTTACCACAGCGAAAAGCTTGCTGACAGCGGTCAGTATCCTCTTCACGGTCTTCAAGAGCGTTTTGATGAAGAAGGTAATCTAGTTTCAAGAAGTTATTATGATATGGGACTCAAGGACGGCACCTTCGAATCATATCGTCAGGGAACCTTAGTCAAGCAAGAACAGTGGCTACAGGGCGAGCGTCACGGTGATTTCATTGCTTATTACACGAGTGGCAAAGTTCGCAGCTTAGATCAATATCAGCATAATGAGCAAACAGGTAAATCAGAGCGTTATTTTGAAGACGGCACGCTAAAAGAACGTGGAGAGCGCAAAGCGGGTCAATGGGTCGATAAATATGAATCTTTCTATGATAACGGCTCTCCACGAGAGTTGATTAATTATGCTTCGGAGAAACCTGATAGTCGTATGCGTTATCCCTATCATGGACACTTTGCGCGTTGGTATGCCAATGGTGATCTTAATGAGGAAGGGGAATATGTTAATGGTGAAAGAGAGGGGCTATGGAAGCAATATCAACAAGGAGTGCTTAGCCGCGAACAGAGTTTCAAGCAGGGCAAGCTCAACGGTAAATATGCAGAGTATTATCATGGGCGTCGACGCGCGGTAGGCGAGTACCTTGATGATAAAAAAAATGGTCAATGGGCAGAGTATCGTTATCAAGAAAATGATCCGACCTTTGGCAGTATCCCTGAAGGTAATATCTATCGTATTAGCCATTACAAATTAGATAAGTTAGACGGCGTCGTTGAGTATTACAGTTTCAACGAGGTACTTTACCGCAGTGAGATTTATCAGGCTGGAAAGCAGACCGGATTCTTTAGTGAATTCTACGTCAGTAACGGCCAAGTCAAGCGTCAGGGAAAAATGAACAAAGGCAGACAAACTGGCTTATGGGAAACCTGGTTTGAAGATGGCGTACTCGCCGTTAGTGCTGAATTTGTCGATGGGGAGCAACAGGGCAAACTGCTGGAGTATTACAGTAATGGTCAACTTAAGCGCCAAGCAATTTATGATAACGGCAAGCTGAGTGGTGAGTTAACCCAATATTATCCAACGGGTAAGACTGAGTACCAAGAGCAGTGGTTAAAAGGGGTCAAGGACGGGCTGGCGAGCTATTTTCATACCAATGGCAAGCTATCGGAAAAAGGTAGCTACCTCAAAGACAGAAAAGAGGGACTTTGGCAGAGCTTTTGGCCTAATGGAGAAAAGCGTGTTGAGGGGAGTTACATCAGCAATCGGCAGTCAGGCGAATGGCACTATTATGATCAGTTTGGCAAGTTGATTAAGACGGAACATCATTAATGGTAAACCTACTTATTTACCGTTTAAAGGGTTCTTGGCGATTACTCAAGGTGAGTAGTGCTGCACTGGTCTCGGTGTTTGCATTAACTGCATGTAACTCGAAGGCAACCAGGCCGATAGATGAGCAAGAGTTAGCGCAGATAGAATGCACCACCTTTGAACGTTATGGTATTAGCTTTAAAGAGAACTGCTTAATCGGTTATCAAGGGCAGCCCTTTACGGGCATTATGGTGAGTGGCGACCCTGCAAGCTATTTTAGTGCAACTCAATATCGAGATGGCAAAAGAGATGGTTTTAGCTTTGCAGCCAAAGGCAGTCACTTGTCGTCCCAAGGATGGTATATCAACGGCTTGCGAGATGGCGAACATATAAGATATCGCGATGACAGCGATAAATTATTGAGTCGTGAAGTGTATGGCGCTGATCAAAAACTAGCGGTTTACATTTATGGTCTCAATGGCATTATTGACCGTTACGTACGATATGAAAACGGCGAAAATGTCGAGTCAATCATCTATGATAAAGGCAGAGAATGGATGCACACCTTCATTGAGGAAGGTGAGCAAAGGGTACGTAAGTTAACCTATTTTGACAATGAATCGCTAAAGAGTACTGCGCTTTTTCGTAACCAAGATCTTAAGATGTTGGCAGAAACAACTTACTTTGCAGATGGTAAGATCAGAACACAATTTGACTATGATAAAGCGTCAAATGGTGCTCAGTTTGATACTTATTGGCCAAATGGCCAGCGTCAATCACAGCAACATTATGGTTATCATCCTCTTATTGTGCTTCATGGCAAACAGCTGAGTTTTTGCAATAGCAATGGTCAATTGGAAGCGATACGACATTACCAGATGGGGGGTGAACATGGGGTGTTCAAGGAGTTCTATTGTAATGGCCAGCATAGAGTAACTAAGCGCTACCAGCAGGGCATTATTATCGACAAAGAGGTTAAAACCTATAGTGATACAGGTCATTTGCTGATAAGCCAAACCCTAGATGGTAAGGGCAAAGTACTGCAATCGTTATATTATGATGAATCTGGTCAAGTAACGTTTCAACAGTAGGTTAACGTTAGCTGTAGGGGGGGGGGGATGATAACTTTAGGCGGCTATGATGTGGCAAGCTAATACCAATGAGGTCGATTTGTATAAATCGACCCAGATTAAGTAGGTGAAGAGTGGCATTAAAACCTAAACCAACGATGGCGATGTTGCAGCTCATCGAGCAGGTTAAGCTGGAGTTGCCGCTAGATGAACCTGCTAATTTTGTCTGTGGTCCTGAGGGTACTTGTATCGGTTGCCCTAAAAAGTTACTCGAGTTAGTTGATAGTGAATTGTCTTACTGGGAAGCCGCCATTGCCAATGGGGATACCCCGCTGCTGGGTGACATCTCCCGTTTTGGTAAACTCTGTAAAAACGTCAGGCGCGGGTTAAAACGAAGCGGGGTTTTATAGAGTAACAAAGAGGCCGCGCATTAGGGGCTGCCTAGCTTATTGCTAGGCGCGCCAAGCCTAGTTTTCGGTAATTAACCCGCTGCGTAGGCCTTAAGTACCTCTTCGGCGATAATGGCGATGCCAGCACGCATCTGTGTTTCATCTTGCACATAGTTCATGCGCAAACATTGTTGTGCATGTTGCCAGGACGATTTTTGTCCAAAAAAGAAGTATTCCCCGGGGACAATCAGCACGCCTCGAGCCTTGAGTCTGTTATAGAGCTCCATGGTACTAATAGGCAATTGTTCAAACCAAAGCCAGAGAAACATAGCGCCCTCAGGTTTATGGATTTTAAACCTTTCATCCATTATTGATTGCTGTAATAGCGATACCGCAAATTGCGATTTTTGCTGATAAAAGGGTTTAATCACAGTTTCACTCAAGCGCAACAGGTCCCCCGATTTGATCATCTGATCGGCTATGGCGGGGCCTACGCCACCAGGGGCAAGACTGACGATAGCATTCAAGTTAGCCAGTGCGGTGGTGATGGTTTCATTGGCGATGACTATGCCACAGCGCACGCCGGGTAAGCCGAGTTTGGATAAGCTCATGCACAATACTGTGTTGCGGTTCCAAAACGGTGTTACCTCTTCAAAGATAATGTTGGGAAATGGTGTGCCATAGGCGTTGTCGATGATAAGCGGAATATTGTTTTCTTGGGCTAATCTGTCCAACTTAACTATTTCATCGTCGGTCAGTACATTGCCTGTAGGATTGGTGGGGCGTGAGACACAGATGGCCGCTATTGAGTCGTCGATGCTTAGGCTATCAAAGTCCACATGGTATTTAAACATGCGGTTGTCTAGCATCTGGATATCGGGGCGATAGGAGACAAAAATATCATCATCGAGTCCTGCGTCACTGTAACCGATATATTCGGGTGTGAGAGGTAACAGAATCTTCTTATGACTACCGTCTGATTGAGTGCCAGCAAACAGGTTAAAGAGGTAGAAAAACGCACTCTGGCTCCCATTGGTTAGGCTAATATTTTTCTCGGTGATCTCCCAGCCATAGGTATCACGCAATAACTGAGCTAAGGATGTGAGAAAGCCATTTTTACCCTGTGGACCATCATAATTGCCTAAGGCGGCAACTAGCTCACCATTTTTCAACATATCGGCGCTAACTTGGTGAAAGTAATCCTGCATCGCAGGGATAGCTGCGGGGTTGCCACCGCCGAGCATAATCGCCCCAGGTGTTCGCAGGCCATCATTGAGATCGTCCATCAAACGGGTAATACCAGAATAACGAGTAAACTTCTCTCCAAACTTTGAAAATTGCATTGCGCCGAACACCTTGAAAACTAAAACTTCCTAATAATGATGCCTGTAGTAACAAGATTTTATGGTAAACGCACATGTTTTTTGAATTTTAGTCAGCGTATTTGCGGGACATCATGTTTTACTGTAAAAATTGGCTACTATTACTGTGCGATGGCGAATAAATCTTGGTCGGTCTGCTGTTGGTGACAGCGGAAGAATAATAGTACGCTCACCGCGTAACTTCATTGCCATCTGTCGCTGCATTTCTTACTATAACTGTCATTAGATACGTTCGTATCCTCCTCATTTTTAAACGAGAACTGATGAAATTTATCCATACTTCGGACTGGCATATCGGTCGTCAGCTACATAATCAAAGTTTGCTGGACGATCAGCGTCACGTGTTAGCGCAGATCATCGAATTAGCCGAGGCGAACCAAGTCGATGCCATAGTGGTGGCTGGCGATATTTACGATCGCTCTGTGCCGCCCGCCAACGCCGTGGCTTTGCTCGATGATGTGCTTAATCAAGTGGTCAATGAGCTCGGTATTCCTGCCATCTTAATTGCCGGCAACCACGATGGGCATGAACGGTTAGGCTTTGCTTCGCGGCAGATGTTGGGCAGTGGCCTGCATATCATTGGGCCTATTAGTAACACTGTTCGGCCGATTAAACTGACTAGCCCTAGTGGTGATGCGCTATTTTATCCGCTGCCCTATGTTGAACCCGCGACGGTGCGTCATCTATTTGATTGTGATGTGTCTAGCCATGAAGAAGCGATGGCAAAGTTGCTTGAGCAAGTCAGTGATCACGATAGTCAAGGTTTGCCAAAGGTGGTGATTAGTCATTGTTTCTTAGATGGCGGCAGTGAGTCAGATTCAGAGCGCCCCTTGAGTATTGGCGGTGCTGACAAAATATCGCCAAGTTTATTCGCTGAATATTCCTACACGGCACTCGGTCATCTGCATGGGCCGCAGTACAAAGGGGAGGAGCACATTCGCTATTCAGGCTCAATTTTAAAATACTCGTTTAGCGAGCAGCATCAAAATAAATCGGTCACGTTGGTTGAAATCGACGCGTCGGGAAAGGCGAGTATTGAGCTATTGCCGTTAACGCCAATGCGTGACGTGCGTATTATCGAGGGGCTGCTTGACGAGCTGTTAACTCAAGGGGTTAATGATCCTCATCGAGAGGATTATTTGATGGTGCGCTTAGCCGATAAAAGCGCCATTTTAGATGCTATGGGCAAATTACGAACGGTTTATCCTAATGTGTTGCATCTCGAGCGCACAGGGCTGATGGCGCAAAGTGACCAGCTTGCCATTCGAAGCGATCACATTAAAAAAGGCGAGTTTGAGATGTTTAGCGATTTTTTTAGTCAGGTCGCTGGTGAGTCGATGAGTGACGAGCAGCAACAGTTAATGACGGATATTCTCGACAGCTTGCATAAAGCGGAGGATACCCAATGAGACCCTTGACTCTGACTATGACCGCTTTTGGTCCTTTTGCTAGTGAGCAGATCATCGATTTTAAAACGCTTGGCAAAAATCCCCTGTTTCTTATTAATGGTCCAACAGGGGCAGGAAAGACCACCATTTTAGATGCCATCTGTTTTGCGCTCTATGGTAAAACCACCGGTGATGAACGCGAAGGGTCGCAAATGCGCTGCGACATGGCTGATGATGAACGATTGACCGAGGTGAGTTTTACATTTGAGTTAGCTGAGCATCAATACCATATTCGCCGCGTGCCAGAACAACCTAGATCCAAGAAAAGCGGTGATGGTTACACGCTGCAAAAGCCTGAAGCCCAATTAACGTGTTTTCATCGTGATGGCACCGAAGTCTTGCTGGTGGCGGCTAAGGTGTCAGAGGCGACAGCGCAGATAGAGCAATTAACCGGACTAGATGTCGATCAATTTCGTCAGGTTATGGTGTTGCCACAGGGGAAGTTTCGTGAACTGTTGATGGCCGATTCCAAGGCCCGCGAAAAAATCTTTAGCCAACTATTTCAAACCCACATCTATCGTAAAATTGAGGATAAATTAAAGCAGCAAGCCTTAGGTATAAAAAAAGAGGTCGAGGCCATGCGCAATCGTCGCGATGGTGTCTTGCAAGGGGTGGAGCTTGAAACCGATACAGAGCTGAACGACGAGCTTAAAGCGCTTGCTCCCGAGCTTGCCAGCGTTACGGCAAAAAAAGTTGAGACTGATAAACAAGTTCAGCAAGCGAGTCAGCAACTGGAGCAGGCAAAGCAATTAACCGATGAGTTTTCCACGCTAGCGCAGCTTAAGTTATTGGCTCGACAACTCGATGAGCAACAAGCGCAGATAGATCAACAGCAACAGCAGTTAGTCGCCGCGCGGAATGCCAAGCTACTGCAACCGGTTTATCAGGCGGTTGAGGCTCGAAGGCTTGAGTTAACCCAAGCTACTGAGCAGCAGCAAAAGTCGCAAGCTTATCACCAGCAGAGCCAAGATTTGCTTAATCAAAGCCTAGCTGCGATAGAGAAGCTCCCTGAGTTAGAAGCTGAACAGCAACAGACATTAACGACCGCTGAGCAGCGACGCGCGCTATTACCGCAACTCAAACAGCTCGAACAGCTTAAAGCCAACGTGAGTGACAGTCAGCAGCAAATGTTGAATGCTGAGCAGCAAGGTAAGCATACAAAAACCAAGCTTGCGCAGTTAACAGGTGAAAAACTCGCAGCTTCAGCGCGAGTGCCGCAGCTAAAAGCCCATAGTCAGCAGTTACTGACCTTGCAGCAGATAAGTGATACCAAGCATCATCTGCAACTTTATGCACAGTGGCAGCGGGGCTGCGCTGAAATTACGCAAATTAATTCTCGCTTGGTTGAGGCAAAAGCGCGTGGAATACAACTACAAGCGCACCATAAACAGTGCGAAATCCACAGTCAAACGGTGACATTACGCTGGCATCAGGGCCAGGCGGCCATTTTAGCGGCCAAGTTATCTGCTGGTGAACCGTGCCCTGTGTGCGGCAGTCGTGATCACCCACAGCTGGCACAAAGTGAGGACGTCATCCCTACCGATGAGGAGCGTGAAGCAGCGCAAGTCAATGAACAGAGTGCACTGACCGAATTGACTAGTGCGCGCTCCGATTATCGTCAGTTAATCGAGAAATTAAAGGATGTTGAGCAAAGAAAGCATGAGCTGGCTGAGCAGTTACCTGGTATTGATAGCCTTACGCAAGCTGGCTTAGAAACAGCGTTAGGGCAGCTGGAGCAAGAGTTTGCTGAGGCGACCAAAGCGCAGCAACAACTGGTCGATATTGAAAATAGTCTAACGGCACTACAACAGCAAGAGTTACAACTTAATCAGCAGCTTGAACAAGAGCGCGAACAGTATCGCCTGCTGGAAAAACTGTTTAATGAAACTGCGGGCCAGCTTAAACAGTTACAGGCCGCGATACCGCAAGAGCTGGTGGATTTAGCCGCGCTAGAGCAAGAGATCGCTAAGCTGGAACAAAATGCAGCGCAGTTAAAGTTACAAATTTCATCTTTGCGAGAGCAACATACTCAAGCCGAGCAGCAGTTGGCTAGCGCCGCGGCGCAGCTACAATCGGCGAATGACACATGGGCGAGAGCACATGAGCAACATCAGCTTGCTGTAAATGAATTTGAGCGGCAGTTGCAAACCTCTAAGTTTGACTCCTTGTCTGCATTTAAAGTTGCCATGCTAACAGACGATCGCATTGCGGTTTTAGAGCAGGAGATCAAGCAATATGAGCAGTGCTGTATTACTAACCAAGCGAACATCGCTCAGTTAGAGACAAAACTCGCTGACTGCACACAACCCGATATCGCCGCAATAACAGCGGCTAAGTCGCAACTTGAGACAGCGCAACAAAATGTGCTTAATCAGTGGCAGCAATTGAGTGGGCGTATGCGTCAGTTAGAACAAACCGCTGAACAGCTCAAAAGCCTAGATGCGCAATCGAAAAAACTTGAAAAGCAGTATGGCCTCGTTGGGACACTGTCTGATGTCGCCAATGGCAATACCGGCAATAAAATTAGCTTACAACGTTTCGTGCTCAGTGTGTTGCTCGATGATGTGCTACTTGAAGCCAGCCATAGATTACAGCTAATGAGTAAGGGGCGTTATCGCTTGTTGCGTAAAGAGGATAGGGCTAAGGGTAACAAGGCTTCAGGGCTCGAACTTGAAGTTGAAGATGCCTATACCGCGAAAGTGCGCTCAGTGGCGACCCTAAGTGGTGGAGAAAGCTTTATGGCGGCATTGTCCATGGCGCTAGGATTATCGGATGTGGTGCAAGCTTATGCTGGTGGCATTAAACTCGATACCCTGTTTATCGATGAAGGTTTTGGGAGCCTAGACCAAGATTCACTCGAACTTGCGATCCGCACGCTAATGGATCTTCAGTCAGCTGGACGTATGGTTGGAGTGATCTCTCATGTTACCGAGATGAAAGAGCAGATTGGCAGCCGCATCGATATTGTTAAGAGTGCAATGGGCAGTAAAGTAGAACTTATTCTGCCATAGAAAACATGTATATGTTAAAAGAGAAACGTGCTGTAAAGGCACGTTTTTTTATCGTTCAATATCGGTTTATACTACCTCTTATGTTATTTACCGCCATATCTTCGATAAATTTGTGCAGTCGATCGGTTTGTTAATTGCATTTTTTTTGATATAACTGGTCATCAACCCGCCATTTCATGGGGTATTTGGGGGGAAATGTTCATCATAATAATGAAAGTAGAGGCATAGGTTGCGTACAAGTAAATTTTCTTTTTTGAATATGTCTCCGTCTCGTTTATTAGCGCTTCCATCGCCTCATAAAAAGATATTAATGGGTGCAAGCTTGTTGGTTGGGATATCGCTATTATGGCCAAGTCAGAAGCAGGTGTTACCTCAGCGCATTCCGGTTGCACTTGATCTCGAATCTCTGGTTTCAGATATCTCTTCTGTTGAAACCGATACCATTGCAGAAATCCAACCTAATTATGTTAAGACGATCGTTAGCGGAGATACCTTAAGTAGATTATTCGTTGAGGCTAATGTTGATCAGCAGACCATGTATAAAGTGCTTGAGGCCGATCTTGATATTTTAGCTCTAGACACCTTAAAACCTGGAAATATCATTCGTTTTTGGCTTGATGATGACGGCCAATTAACCAAACTGGAACTGTACTTTAATGCCGCTCGCCAAGTAGTTTTTAGCCGTTACGAAGAGGGCGGCTTCAAGGTAGATGAGATTAATATCGAGGGGATCTGGCAAAATAAGTCGCTAGTTGGTGACATACAGGGCTCGTTTTATTTGTCGGCGCAGCGAGCAGGATTGACCGCAGGAGATATTCAACGCGTTGAATCATTGCTTAAAGAGAAGCTGAACTTTGCTAGGGACTTACGTGCCGGTGACCAATTTTCTGTGTTGATGAGTGAGCAGTATATCGATGGTGAAGTTACTGGTAATCGAGATATTTTAGGGGTTCATATCCAGCGTGGACGCAGCGCAATCAACGCTTATCAAAATACAGATGGTAACTTTTATGATGAGCAAGGGCGCAGTCTAGCCAGAGCATTTCAGCGTATTCCGTTGCAAAAGAATTATCGAATTAGTTCAAGGTTTGACCGTCATCGTCATCATCCAGTAACGGGCCGTACGGCGCCCCATAATGGCACCGATTTCGCGACGCCGACTGGCACTAAAATTATTGCACCGGGTGATGGTATCGTTTCTATGGTGACCGACCATAGGTATGCTGGTAAGTATGTGGTGATTGAACATGGTAATAAATATCGCACTCGTTATCTGCATCTTTCCAAAGCGTTAGTGCATAAAGGCCAGCGGGTTTCTCGTGGTCAAGTGATCGCCTTGTCTGGTGCTACGGGTCGTATTACCGGGCCGCACCTTCATTATGAGTTCCATGTTAATGGCCGTCCAGTTGACCCAATGAAAGCCGACATTCCGATGGCCAGTACCTTGTCTAAAAAGCAAATGAATGAATTTAGTCAATTGGTGAAAGTTCGTAAGATGTTAATGGGGCAAGTATAAAGTCAGCTAGGTATATCGCAGAGATAGCATCAATAGAAACGCCGCTGAATATAGCGGCGTTTTTTATACCGAAGCGTTTTCTAATTCGAGCATGGTTAACCAAAGCCTCAAATCAAATTCTAACTGATGGTAGTCACCTTCCATATGGCAGCAGAGCTGATAAAACGCCTTGTTATGATCTTTCTCTTTTAAATGAGCAAGTTCATGCACAACTACCATTCGTAAAAGTGGCTCAGGTACCAGTTTCAACTTGGATGAAATACGGATCTCATTTTTCGACTTAGTTTTACCACCATGATTTTTGGCGATATAGCTGTGAAGGCCTAACGCTTGCTTTTTTAAGGTGATTTTGTCGTCATAAAGCACTTTATTAAGTGGCTGAGACTTTTTAAGGTAACGATTTTTAAGTGCAATAGTGTAGTCGTATAAGGCTTTATCGCTGCGAAGTTCATGTAGATCTGGGTAGCGTTTCTCAAGCACAGCTCTGAGTCTGTTCTCGGCGATAAGGGTGTCGACTTGAGATAGAATGTCGCTGTTGTAGCCTTGGAGATAAGTCAAAGTATTCATTGTGATAAGCCGGGCTAGAGTCGCCCGGCAAGCCTATCAGTAGTCGAAGTGAAGTGATTTAGCGAAATTAGCTAATCATCAACTATTCGTCTTTAGCAAATATGCGTTGGTTATGCAGGGTATAAGCCACTTCAAATGCACTCTTTTGAAAACGCTTAAGATCAAGACCATCAAAGTCAACCATCGGCGGATTACGCTTTAGTTGCTCTTTTATGGCTACTGGTGAAATAAGGTGGACGGGTAAACCGCATAACTGAATTGCCGCTTCCATTTTAAAGCTGGTGGCACTGCCTGCTAGCTTGCCTTTTTGCTCGCGCTCAATTAGCGCAACTTCATCGACTTTGTAGTCTTCCATCAATTTGGTGAAAGCAAAGTGGAACTCTTTAATTGATTCTGTCTTGGCTGAATTGGATACCGTTAATGAACGAGAACGGCATTCTGGCACGTTAAAAGTATCACCTTCATAACTTAATAAACTGATGATGGCTTCGCCACCTTTTAACTCAATGCCACAAACTCTCATGATAAACCTAATATAAAAACCATAATGACGCTTATTGTAACCTTAATTGGTCAAATGAGCAGTAGTTGCGAAAATAAATTCACATAGAAAATTGTTGTTTAGTAATTTTTCTTTGATAACAAATTGAAAAGAGCGGTGCGATGACCGCTCATTTTGAGATTAATCTTCAGGCGTGTCTTGCAGTTTTGATTTAGGCTTGCGCAGCATTGGCGCGTCACCCACATCAACACCGGTAATAAAGCGTTTATCACGATTGTCTTTCGCTTTCGTTGCGGACTTAGCTTTGGCAGGACGAGCTTTAACTTTTGTCGCCTTTTTAGCGGTGCTTTTACCTGGGGTAGCTTTCGCTTTTAAACCACTAAATTTAGGTTTTAGCCCTTCAATTTCACTCAGCTCAAAGTTTCTGCGCAAAAATAATTGCACTTGCTTAAAGTTGTCCCAATCTTTAGGGCCAACGAGGGAGATGGCGTCGCCTTTCGCGCCAGCACGTCCTGTTCTGCCTATACGGTGGATATACTCTTCTGCCAGCTTAGGCATATCAAAGTTAATCACTAAGGATACATTAAGCAGATCTAAACCTCGTGAGGCGACATCTGTGGTGACCAAGATCTGTTGTTGACCACGACTGAACTGATCCATGATCTGATTTCGCGCCGACTGCTTAAGCTCTCCGCTCAGTGATGCGGTCGTAAACCCTTGCTCTGCCAGTTTGAGCGCGAGCCTGTCGGTATCGCTACGAGTCGCGGTAAAGATTATCACTTGTTTGTGTTGCTGCTGTTTTAGCAGGGCTAACAGTAACTTTTCTTTGTGATCGAGATGGTCACAAAGATAGACTTTTTGGGCAATATCTTGGTTTTCAACATGGGATGCGCCAATCGAAACATGTTCAGGCTCTTTAAGCAGTTCACTGGCGATCTCATTGATCTGACCATGATCTAAGGTTGCCGAGAACATCAAGGTTTGACGGCGCTTATGGTCGGCAGCTTTGTTGATGGCACGTAGCTGGTCTGCAAAGCCTAAATCCAACATTCGATCGGCTTCATCTAAAATCAATAATTCAAGCCCATTCAGGTGCAGGTGATTTTGCTTTAGGTGATCGGCTAAGCGACCAGGAGTCGCCACCACAAAATGTGGATCTCTTGCCAATCCTTTTGCCTGATCATTGAAGTTTTCACCACCTAAAATCTTCATCGCTTTATATTGAGTATTGGCCACTAACAACCGAAGCTGGCTGTACACTTGGGTCGCAAGCTCACGAGTCGGCAATAAAATAAGTACACGAGGATCGCGTTTACTTAATGCTCTAGTGGAGATAATGCGTTGCATCGCTGGTAATAAAAAGGCGAGGGTTTTACCTGAGCCTGTTTTAGATGATGCCATTAGATCTCTTCCCGATAAGCCTACAGGTATCGATTGCTCTTGGATCTCGGTCGGCTTGTCGATGCCCATATGTTCTAGGCTGGTTAGTAGGCGTTTATCGAGTGAAAAATCTGAAAATTGCAAAGGTGTGCTCCAAAATAACAGTAAGGCGGCATTATACATCGACTTGTACGTTTCAGCCATTAGCATTGATGTTTGTTAACCGAGAGGTGAGCAGGAAATTGAACTGAGTTGAATTATTTATTGGTTATAAGCTGATCAGCTAGATGCTTTGGCATATGATGGGTTACTTAAGTGGTGTCAGTTATATCCACAGCTGATCGAGATAGACCTTAGTGAGATGGGGGAGTAATGAGATGGCGAATATTGGCATCGCTTTGGGCAGTGGCGCGGCAAAGGGATGGGCGCATATTGGGGTGCTCAACGAACTGGAAAAAATGGGTATTAAGCCAAACAAGGTTGCTGGCTGTTCGATAGGCGCTGTCGTCGGTGCGGCGTATGCTCAAGATAACCTCGATGATTTACAACAATGGGTTAGTAGTTTCTCGAGCTGGGATGTACTCGGTTTGATGGATTTAAGTTGGCGTAAAGGTGGCCTCATCGGTGGTGAGCGAGTATTTGATGTGATGCAGCAGCACATTGGTGATCTTGATATTGAAAATATGAATTTGCCCTTTGCCGCGGTGGCAACCGACCTTTATAACGGCCAAGAGATCTGGTTTCAAAAGGGAAGCTTACGTCATGCTGTGAGAGCTTCATGTTCAATGCCTGGTATTTTACCGCCAGTAAAAATCGGTGAGCGATGGTTAGTCGATGGCGCTGTGGTTAATCCTGTTCCTATCTCAGTGAGCCGGGCTATGGGGGTCGATTTGGTGATTGCCGTCGATCTGTATGGCCATCGTAAAACGCGACTAGAACAGTTACCTGTATCACTCTCTTCTAGCGATAAGGTGGTGGCGAGCAAGCATGATGCTAACCGTGGCCAAGACGTTGGATTTATGGATCTGTTGGCGCGTGGCCGTGAATATGTGTCGGGGTTAACCGATAAGTTCTCCCTGGGGAATAACAGTCAACCTGGCATGTTGGCGGTGATGTCCCAATCGATGGATATTCTCGAGCAGCGTCACAAGCGTATTCGCTTGATGGGCGATCCACCGGATTTATTGATCACCCCGAATGTTGCAGATATTGGCACTATGGAGTTTCATCGCGCCGATGAAGCCATTGCGGCGGGTGAATTTGCGGTCAAACAAGTGGCGCATATTATCGAGGCAAGATTTGCCGAGCGCCACGAATAAAGTGCCACTATCACGCGTTGTACCAGCTTAACGGAGAGGTGGTAAAAGTGTTTACTGCAGATAGTATAAAACGGCTTAGTTTTTGCTTGGTTGGATTAAACGTTTAGCAGTAGTCGATATTTTGACAATGAATCCAATTAGTAGCCTTCTATCTTCATCCAATAACACTATTGCAGCAGAGGCTTATGGGAACGAGGTTAGTCGTGAACCGCAAAGCCAAGCTAGTTCCATACACAGTGATAAAGTTAGCCTGTCTAATCAGGCCAATGCTGATAAGGCGACGGGGCCAGCGATTGCAGAGGAGGCGGTGTCATTGTCTTCTCGAGCAATGCGCGCTCAAAAAATTGAGGCAATGGCTAAAGATTTCTTTGCCGATGGACAGTTCACCACCGCTCAAATTCCCAAGCTGATCCAGCGTTTGCATCAAGATGGAATTTTGTCTGACAATCAATTAAATCGTTTAAGCTCGGCTGGATTTGATATCCCCGAAACAAGTTCGCATAAACAAAGCCTAATGGATTTCATTAACGAGCAAAAAGAGACCTTGACGCAGACCGATCCCGATAGCGTATTAATGACGGTTCTCGATGATGCCAAGTCAGTATTGAATAATATGGACAGCGTTGATGGGGCACAATACAGTCAAAAAGCGGCTAGAGTGTCGGCACAACTATCGGTATTTATTAATGCTGACGCGCCAATGGAACAGATTGAGAAGCAACAGTGGCAGGGACTAAAGTCAACCATGCAGTTAGCGGCTTCGATGGGAAATTCACAACAGTTTTCGGGACAAATGAACAGTTATTTGGCCTTATCTAAGCGAATTACGTAATTTCTCAACAGTTACCCACAGTTTTTACCAACTTTTTACATTATCTAGCTCTGTTTGCCTTTGCGGTCAAGGCCACTGTATAAGATAAGTGGCCTAGTTTGCAGTAATCTCTTGTCACAAAATTCCATCCGTAAAATCATGATCTGGATCAAGGTACTCTCCCGCAGTTTGTAGCTTAATACACCACATATTGTGCTTTGACGTTATAATTGCACTATATATGGTGTCATTTTAAACGTTACTTGAGGAGATATTAAACAATGCCAGTAGTTATTAAGCGGGATGGTTACCGCACGCCTTTTGACGAAACAAGGATTAGGGATGCGGTCATAGCGGCTGCTCACTCAGCAGGTATTGAAGATGTTGCCTATGCGACGCAAGTCGCGACTCAAGTGACCGAAAAGATGGCAGATGTTGCAGAGGTCGATATTCATGATCTGCAAGATGCCGTCGAAAATCAATTAATGGAAGGGCCCTATAAGTCACTTGCACGGGTTTATATTGAGTATCGCCATGATCGCGATGTTCACCGTGAAGTCAGTAGCCGTCTCAATCAGGATATTCGTGGCCTGGTAGAGCAGAGCAATGCTGCACTGTTAAATGAAAATGCTAATAAAGATTCAAAGGTGATCCCAACTCAGCGGGATCTGCTTGCTGGCATTGTGGCAAAACATTATGCCACTCGCCATATCTTGCCTAAAGATGTGGTGTCTGCCCATGAGGCGGGTGAGATCCATTATCACGATCTTGATTACGCGCCATTTTTTCCTATGTTTAACTGCATGCTAATTGACTTGGCAGGTATGCTTACCCATGGATTTAAGATGGGTAATGCTGAAATTGAGACACCCAAATCGATTTCTACTGCGACGGCGGTAACGGCACAGATAATCGCTCAAGTGGCGAGTCATATCTATGGTGGCACCACGATTAATCGTATCGATGAGGTGTTGGCACCATTTGTGGCAAAAAGTTATGACAAACATTATCAAGTAGCGCTCAAGTGGGGTATTACAGATGCTAAAGCATTTGCGACCCAGCAAACCGAGAAAGAGTGTCATGATGCATTTCAATCGTTAGAGTATGAAGTAAATACCCTGCATACCGCGAATGGTCAAACACCGTTTGTGACCTTTGGATTTGGTCTAGGTACTTCATGGGAATCGCGTCTTATTCAAGGCTCTATGTTGAAAGTTCGTATGGCGGGCTTGGGTAAAAACCGCAAGACAGCGGTATTTCCCAAGCTGGTATTTGCCATTCGTGATGGCATTAATCATAAGGGCGGTGACTGTAACTACGATATTAAGCAGATGGCCCTGAAATGCGCGACCATGCGCATGTATCCAGATATTTTAAATTATGAACAGGTTGAAAAGGTCACTGGCTCATTTAAGACGCCGATGGGCTGCCGTAGCTTTCTTGGTACCTACGAGGAGGATGGTGAGTTAGTCCATGAGGGACGCAACAATTTAGGCGTGGTTAGTCTCAACTTACCACGAGTTGCGTTAGAAGCCGATGGAGATGAAGCTCGTTTCTTCGCGATTTTGGATCAGCGTTTAGTTACCGCGCGTCGCGCATTAGATACTCGTATTGAGCGTCTAGAAGGGGTTAAAGCTCGTGTTGCGCCGATCCTTTATATGGAAGGCGCTTGTGGCATACGTTTACGCGCCGATGATGATATTAGCGAAATTTTCAAAAATGGCCGAGCGTCAATTTCGTTAGGCTATATCGGTTTACATGAAACGGTGAATGCACTTTATGGCAACGAAACTCACCTATTTGATAGCGAGCAATTACGTGATAAGGCCCTTGCTATCATCGAGCATCTAAAAGAAGCAACTGTGCGTTGGCGTGAAGAGACAGGTTACGCCTTTAGTTTGTACAGTACGCCAAGTGAGAACCTTTGTAGCCGTTTTTGTAAGCTAGATACCAAAGCGTTTGGCGTGATCTCAGGTGTGACTGATCGTGGTTATTACACCAATAGTTTCCACCTCGATGTCGAGAAAAAGGTTAACCCGTACGATAAGCTTGACTTTGAGATGCCATACCCAGCGCTGACTAATGGTGGATTTATCTGCTACGGCGAGTATCCCAATATGCAGCATAATATCGAAGCGCTTGAAAACGTATGGGATTATAGCTACAGCAGGGTACCTTATTATGGTACTAACACGCCAATTGATGAATGCTATGACTGTGGTTTTACTGGCGAGTTTAGCTGTACGAGTAAAGGGTTTACGTGTCCTAAATGTGGCAACCATGAACCAAGCAGAGTGTCGGTGACACGCCGTGTATGTGGCTATTTAGGCAGTCCTGATGCGAGACCATTTAATTATGGTAAGCAGGAAGAAGTGAAGCGTCGCATAAAACATTTATAGTTCTTGTATGGCATTTACAGCGATTGTTTGTACGGTAAAAAGACGTCTTAATTGGCGTCTTTTTGCCTGATAAAGGTTTCAATTAATGAATTATCACCAATATTTTCCTATCGATGTTGTTAATGGTCCAGGCACGCGCGCAAGCTTATTTGTGTCGGGATGTGAGCATCAATGTCGTGGTTGCTATAACCAATCGACATGGAACCCTTGCTCTGGGCATCTATTTGACGATGTTATGGTTGAACAGATTTTAACTGATTTAAAAGATAGCCGTATTCATCGTCGGGGTTTGTCGCTTAGTGGCGGAGATCCACTTTATCCGCAAAATGTGGAGGCTATTTTAGCCTTAGTTAAACGTGTAAAAGCTGAATGCCCAACCAAAGATATCTGGCTTTGGACTGGCTATACGCTTGATGAGTTAAATGATGCGCAGCGTGAAGTGCTTAATTATATTGATGTGTTGGTTGATGGCAAATTTGAGCAGTCCCTTGCCGATCCTAGCCTGATATTTCGTGGTAGTAGTAATCAGGTGATCCATCATTTCTCTCAATAGTGGTATAATCCCTAGCAGACAAGCGGGGAGCGTCAATTTTGATGCTTGGTTAACCCGATATTATGGTTATTTTTTAAGGCAAGTTAATGAATTTAAAGCAAGAGTTGCAGCAACTTAATGATCGCTTAGATAAGTGTCGTCGTAAACTAGATGCGGCAGAGAAGCGCGGTGATCAAGCGGTTATTTTACAGTTTAAGCAAGAGATTAATGCTGTAACTAAACAGATTTCCAGTGTAAGAAATCAACAAACACGATTACTTAATCAAAAAGGTACTGATGTAAAATCGCTGCCGTTTAGTCGTGAATTAACTAAAGCTGAACAAGCCGATATGGGTAAGCTTAAAAAATCAGTGCGCGGGCTAGTGGTGGTACACCCAATGACCGCTTTAGGTCGTGAAATGGGACTGACTAAAGTCACAGGCTTTGCCCTTAAGCCATTCTAAACCGTCGTTAATGTTTATTAAGAGTGCGTGAGCGATGTCATATCGCTCAATAGTGACACAGCGTATCCTTATAAACCATTTTTGAGCTTACTCGGTGAAGCAATAACCGATTCAATTAGTCGGCTATTTCACTATCAGCTAAAAACACATAGAATGCTCGCTCTGAGAATTAAAGTCGCTTTCCTGCTTTAGATTTTATTTATCGTTGACGTTTAAAGCTGAGCACGTAGTAAAGGTTATTTCATGTCGATTAAGTATGTCGCTACTTCAAAATTACCTACGCCATGGGGTGTTTTCGCAATGCACGGTTTTGAAGACACTGACACAGGCAAAGAACATGTCGCACTGACATTTGGTGAGTTAGACTCCAATACACCTATTCTTGGGCGTATTCATTCAGAGTGCCTAACGGGTGATGCACTGTTTAGTTTGCGCTGTGACTGTGGTTTTCAGCTGCAAACCGCGATGCAAAATATTGCTGAATTGGGTCAAGGTTTTATCTTATATCTTCGTCAAGAAGGACGCGGCATAGGCTTGTTAAATAAGATCCGTGCCTACGAGCTGCAAGATCAAGGAGCTAATACCGTCGAAGCTAACGAGCGTTTAGGTTTTGATGCTGATATGCGTAAATACGATATGATCAAGCCGATGATGGACAAAATTGGTGTTCATCAGGTTAAGTTGATGACTAACAATCCTCGTAAGGTCAAAGCAATGAAAGAGCTGGGGATTGAAGTGATTGAACGAGTACCATTACAAGTCGGTAAGAATCGTTATAACGAAGATTATTTAAAAACCAAGTCGACCGAACTTGGTCATATGATGTCCGAATATCATTTTACTGAAGATAAAGGTAGCAACTCTTAATCCCTCGACTTAACTTGTGGCGGCTAGCTTTTAGCTAAGCGAGTCGCTATCGTTTTTAGCTTCTAATTCCTCTGTCAATTAAAGTGTCTTCTCCTATATGCTGATACGCATATTTCTATCAGTTGCCTGCACACTCTCTGGCGTCATTATCTGTATGGCTTTAAGAGGCTAACCTTGATTAGTTTTACTCGTTCTTGCCCCAAATATTGGCATTGACTGAACTTGAATGCTTATCTTCGCTAGTGCTGGATGATGTTGAGACCGGACGGTCCTGCTGCGGCTTTAGCTTTGGCAATGGTAATTTGTTCATCTTTAAATACAGGTATTCAACTTTCTCTCGTGCCCAAGGGGTTTTACGTAAAAACTTGAGGCTAGATTTGATGCTTGGATCATGATTAAAGCAGCGAATATCGATACGCTGACCTAGTTCTTCCCAACCATAATGGTCGACCAAGTCGTTGAGTAAGTTTTCTAACTTTATTCCGTGGAGTGGGTTGTTCGCTTGTGTCATGTCGATCTGTTTATCACTGAAAATTTTGCCAATTATACCAGTTTATCTGAGGTGGATCAGATAAAAAAGAGAGCCATATAGGCTCTCTTTTAGGTTGGAGTGATTATTGGAAGCTTATCTGCCAAGCATCTATGCTACCAGTGTCACGACGGGCGCTGTCTACGGCTTTTAGATTCCAAGTGCCGGCTGAATCAACGCCTGACATATCTACCGTGTAGGTCTTGACTATATTGTCAGCACTTCCGCCAGTGTTATCATGCAAAATCGCGACTTGTCCAGAAGGGCTATGTAACTCCACTTGAAGATCGCCAATATAGGTATGAGTGATATTGACTGTCACACTAACCATTCCTGAATCTCCAGTTCGAACAACGCTTATTGGGCTTTTAATACCCGTTGCGTTGTTGTCTGGGATGGCATAAGTCGTGTTATTGGTATAACTAGCAGCTCCACCGCCACCAGTGTTACCGCCACTGCTTTGCTCTGTGAAGCTAGCCGTTAGGTTGACGCCACTGAATGCGCTATAACCTTGTACCATCACATAGTAAGTGCCCGCCTGCGCTGTACTGATAGGGCATGACTCGCTGTTACCACTTTTCCATGGACGACAATCATATCTGCTACTGGTTGGTGCTGCGCCATACTGTACATACAGATCGGCATCACCAGTACCACCGCTCATGGCGAAGTTTAGATCGCTAGCACCAGCAGGAACATCGATAGAGAAGTGCAGTTGATCATCTTTAGCGCCAGTTAAGTTTGTTTTCGCAACACCATTCACTAATACATTGTCACCGCCTGTTCCTCCACCTGTTCCAGGATCGGTTGGTCCATCACAAGATTCATCAAGGTAGGCTTTGGCTGCAACCGCATTGATAAGACCGTAACCAGTTTTGTCATCACGACCTGCGGTTTCTAGATCTTCAGCTGTCGCCGTCAATGCAGTGCGGACCTGAGCGGCGCTACATTCTGGGTGGAAGCTCCATACTAAGGTTGCCACACCCGATACATGTGGCGTAGCCATTGAAGTACCATTGTAGTATTCGTAATCTTCATTATCAGTGTTCGCCACAGTAACCGATGTGCCAATATGAGCTCTTAGTGCTTGCCCAGTTGCGCGGTCAACCGATACCGATACCATCGGTGCCTCATTGTTGGTGTCCACTAGGAAAGGATTTTGAAGCCCAGGAAGGGTAGCATTACTGAATACGATGGCCGCTTGAGCACCTGCATTGTTACAGGCTTTAACGGCATCAATTTCTGGATAGCTTGTGCCTTGGTTACCGACACGCTCAACCAGACACACTTTACCCGTCATATTACCGCAATTAAAAGTACTGCCAGAAACCGAACATTCGGCCAATTCAGCCGTAACAGAGCCGACTATCGGAGTCCCCACATAGTTACCTGAAGATTGAACGTAGCGATTGTGTGGCACGACGCCACTGGCAAAATATGATTGACCGCCTGCGATGATATTGGCTAAACGACCTTCACCACGAGTCACAGTTGAAAGAATCGCTTCACCAGGACCAGAGATCTCAACTTGGTTGGTATACTGAGAAAATGCCGCGTGATCTTTGTTGTTATCGACAGCTGCAACCGACATTACCGCATCGTAAGATGCTGGATAACTGTGGGTATTATTGCCATCATTACCCGCAGCAGCAATTAATAACACGCCATTGTTAGCATGTGCGGCTAACGCGTTACGTTCAGTGGTACTAGAACTTGCGCCACCTAGACTCATAGTGACAACATTCGCGCCATTATTGACACAGGTATCTACCGCCGACACTAAAGATGATGAATAGCCCCATCCATCGGCATTGAATACTTTAATCACGTGGATGTTGGCATTTTGGTTTGGCATAACACCAACGACACCATCATTGTTGGCGATAGCAGCGATGGTTCCAGCGACGTGAGTACCGTGAGCATTACCTGCACCTGGTTCATACCAGTTAGCGGTACCAGAATTATTGGTACCAGTGACATTATTTCCACTGAGATCGCTATGACTGCGGTCATAACCAGAGTCAATAATACAAATTGTACGGTTACCAGCTTGGCTATCACTCAAGCTAGTTGCACCGACGTAAGTTTGTCCCCAAGGTGTGGTTTCACTTAATAGGCGACGCGGCATATCTTCTTCAACATAGTCAACGTCGGCACGCAGTTTTAATGCTTTTATCGCTTTAGAATCAAGCTGTGCAGAATAAGCGTTGCTGCGGCCAATACGCTTCATCTGCTTTGCTGCAACGCTATTTAGTGCACGGTGATGAGAAAAAACTTCATTTGCACGGGGTTGATAATCAGCAGTTTCAATTGCATTTGAGCTAAGCGCGGCGCTAGCCTGTGCGTTTTTAAATTTAACAATATAGCGTTTTGGCAGTGGTGAAGCGTGAGCTAATCGAGCCGACTCTGCTTGCAGTTGAAGTCCTTTAGAAGGTGCAGCGTTAACGTTAGCCGCAATAGCCAAAGCTAATGCAGATAAAGACATAGCGACCGCAGTTGTTTTTTTAACTGTCATTTTTAGTCTTCCATTTCAAATTTAGAATTAATAATTATTATTAGAGTGTTTTGCAGCGTTACCGCCGTAAAACATGTTACTCGACAGTGAATCTATCTTTTGGTGATGCATTTGTAAATATGTTGTTAAGTGTTGATTTGTTGTCTATCTATCAAGTAGATAGAAATGTATTTATGCAAAAAATACGATATTTGTAGCGTGATTTTAGGGGGTAAATAGTGAAAATTTGAATATTTACTCGATTTTTGTGATTGTTTATTTTTCTGGTTGTGAAGGGGTAGATACTGAAGAGGGCAGATTATTGAAGTATTATCTATCTGTTATTTAAAGTTAATTTAATATTTATTTTAAGAATAACTTATTCTCATAAGTTATATCTGGTTTGGGTTAATCGTTTTATTCAAATGTAACAGGCTGATCAGGTTAAATTTAAGATATAAAAAAAGCACCTTATGGTGCTTTTTAGCAAGGTAATATCTATATCATCAGGATTATTTTTGTCCGGCAAGTTGTTCGTAACCACCACCATTATGGATGTTACTGTAGCCGAGCTCTATTAAACTCGATTGTGCAATACTGCTGCGGCGTCCACTTCGACAATAAACTACAACAGGCTGATCTTTAGCTATTTTTCGTTTAGTAAACTCTGTAGAGATACTCTCATATGGAATATTTACCGCATTATCTAAATGCCCTTGATGGAACTCTTCTGGAGTACGAACATCAATGATGAGCGCGCCATTGTTGATCATCTTCCATGCTGTAGTTTGAGCATCAGTTTCTGCCGCTACACTTGGTGCAGAGAGGCTTACAACGGCTAAAAATAACAGTGCAATAAGCGTGTTAAATTGTTTTACCAGTGTATATGTGGATTTTTCCACGTGAACTCCTTGTTTAACTTTGTTGTTTGGCACGCTCTATCTCAGCTTCGCTCTTAATACCAAGTTTTTTCATTATCATGGCTGCAGGGCAGAAGCCAGTAAAAGCGCTTTGAAATAGATTAGCGCCAACAAAGACAGTAAGCCAGACAAAATTATGATGTACTAATGCAGTGAGTACTAAAGACAGTAACACCATAAAGCCAGCAAAAGCGAAAATACTACGTTCGATAGACATGATTAACTCCTTAAATGGACTGCTTAGTTAGCAGCATTATGTGACAATTTTTTATGCATGACGGCGTAATACAACACTGGGATGACGACTAATGTCAGCAAGGTTGATACGAAAATACCGAAGATCAAACTGATGGCTAATCCATTAAATATGGGGTCATCGAGAATGAATAGGGCGCCAATCATCGCCGCGAGTCCAGTTAACATAATGGGTTTGGCTCGGACGGCTCCAGAGTGGATAACCGCTTGTTCAAATGGGATGCCCGCAGCTGTTTCTTGATTGATAAAGTCGACCAATAGAATTGAGTTACGCACAATTATGCCTGCAAGGGCTATCATCCCAATCATCGACGTTGCCGTGAACTGAGCCCCAAGGAGAGCATGGCCTGGCATCACACCAATAATGGTTAATGGAATAGGCGCCATAATAATCAGCGGCACCGTGTAAGATTTAAATTGACCGACAACAAGCAAATAAATTGCTATCATGCCAACTCCATAGGCAATACCCATATCCCTAAAGGTCTCATAGGTGATCTTCCATTCACCGTCCCAAAGTACTGCAATGCTATCGAGCCCTGAAGGTTGATTAACATAGTGCTGCTCGAAACCTAAGCCGTTTTTATCATCAATCGACGCTGCCATCTCAAACATGCCATAGAGTGGGCTATCTAGTGGTCCCGCCATATCTGCAACGACCATGATCATCGGGATCATGTTTTTGTGAATGATTGGTGCATCAATTTGAGTCTTATTGATATTAACCAGTTCAGATACAGGAACTGAGTTGCCACTTATGGTGTTCAATCTGAGATTAAGTACTTGCTCCAGATCGACTTTGGCGCCCTCATCAAGCTGTAATTTTATAGGTACTGGGGTCGTTTGGTTTGCTTTGTGCAGATAGCTGACCTCTTTACCGCCAATCGATGTTGCGACTAAATCAACAATGTTGCTGTACGGCACACCCAATAGGCTGGCTTTTGAGCGGTCAATATTCACTTGCCACTTTTGCTGCGCAGCGGGTAAATAGATATCGATATCAACAACATCTTGAGTTTGATGGAACAGTTGCTGCAGTTGTAATGCCGCTTGCTCTCTAAGCGCTTCATTTGGCGCATAGACCTCTGCCAAAATGGGCGACCATACTGGTGGTCCTGGAGGCACTTCGACAACCTTAACATTGGCATTGTATTGGGTCGCAATCTGTTGCAGTGACTCTCTTACAGAGACCGCAATAGCGTGGCTATCGCGATGACGCTCAGACTTATCGACCAAGTTAACTTGGATGTCGCCTAGTTCTTGGGTTTCTCGTAAAAAATAGTGTCTAACTAGACCGTTGAAATTCATTGGCGCATTGGTGCCGGCGTACATCTGATAGTTATCGACTTCTTCAACTTGATTAAGCTGTTGCCCCAGCGCTTTAAGCACTTTTTGTGTCTGTTCAACAGGAGTGCCTTCAGGCATATCGACCATCACTTGGAACTCTGATTTGTTATCAAAAGGCAGCATTTTTAAAACCACCAACTGACTAATAGGCAAGGCGATAGCGATAGCGATCAGTAGCGCTATGGCTGCTGCCAGACCTAATCTAGCTTTACGTGCTTGTTTACCGTGAACAAAGGGCGAGATGAGCGTAGTAAATATCTTCACCATTCGTGTTGTAGACGGTTCATCTGTCTCTGGAGCACCGTTGGTGGGTTGATGTTTTTTGAGCAGTTTAGTCGCTAACCAAGGCGTGACAATAAAAGCGATAGCAAGTGAGATCAGCATTCCCATACTGGCATTAATCGGAATAGGACTCATATAAGGCCCCATAAGACCCGACACAAATGCCATAGGCATCAATGCCGCTATCACGGTGAAAGTAGCCAATATTGTCGGGCCGCCCACTTCATCGACAGCGACGGGAATTAATTCGGTAAATGAACGTTTTCCCAGAGCCATATGACGGTGAATATTTTCGACCACGACAATGGCATCATCGACCAATATCCCGATGGAGAAGATGAGGGCAAATAGTGAGATCCGATTAAGCGTAAAGCCCCAAGCCCATGAAGCAAATAGGGTGATCGCTAAGGTAATAATAATGGCGATACCAACTACGATAGCTTCACGTAGGCCCATCGCTAAGAACACTAAGATGACAACGGCAGAGGTGGCAAATACTAGCTTTAAAATCAGGGTATTGGCTTTATCGCCTGCTGTCTTACCATAATTTCGCGATACGGTGACCTCAACATCGTTAGGTATTAAGATGTTATCGACTTTATCGAGACGATCTAATATCGCATTGGCGACGTCGACCGCATTTTCGCCAGGTTGTTTGCCAATGGCGACGGTGACCGCAGGAAAAGTTCCCTGTTTGTCGCTGTGCCAAGCATTTTTGGTTGGAATATCTGTATTGAGGCTAACGCTTGCGATATCAGCGAGATAGACTGGCGCACTCTTGCCCGATTCATCTTGGTATACGGCGACAACGAGTTGCTCAACCTCTTGTTGAGATTGTAAAAATTGGCCGGTTTGTATTTTTATCTCTTGGTTATCTTGAATTAGCGAAACAGGCATAGAGACGTGATTGTTGCTCGCAAGGCTGTTGCTAATGTCATCATAGGTTAGGCCATAAAAGCTCATTTTTGCCGGATCGATACGGACATTCAGACTAACGTCATGGCGTCCAACACTATAGATCTCACGTGTGCCAGGAATGCGTTTGAGTTCGGTTTCCAATCCTTTGGCGATATGAGTCAATTGTTCTGCCGAGGTCTCGGTCGATTTTGACCATAAGGTTAGGCTGACAATGGGCACATCATCAATACCACGGGGTTTGATTTGTGGTTCGCCGACGCCAGCCTGGGTCGCGACCTTATCCATATTGGAATAGACCTGATTATACAGTTTGACGATCGCTTCGTTGCGGGGAATACCCACTTCAAAAATGGCGATTAGCAGTGCGCCATCGGGTTGAGAGAATGAGTAGAGGGTGTCTACGCCTTTTATTTGCGACAGCACTTGCTCCATCGGCAGGGTAACTAGTTGTTCAACTTCGCTAGGCGTTGCGCCAGGGAAGGGGATAAAGACATCAGCAAAGGTGACATCGATTTGTGGCTCTTCCTCTTTTGGGGTGACCAATACGGCAAACAGGCCAAGTAATAACCCAAGGAGTGCTAGTAAGGGCGTTATTGCACTCAACTGGAAAAGGGCGGCTATACGGCCAGAAAAACCCAGTTTTGTCGTTTGTTTATCGCCATTATGCATTTGTTGCGAGCTCATTTTATTTGCGACTCCTAAAAAGCGATCAAATCTACTATTTATTGATATTAAGCAGTACGTTATAAGCATCTTTTGCGATAACATCGCCAGCATTTAGCCCAGAGAGTACGTCATAACTATCATCGTGTTCGGCACCTAATCGGATCTGATTGAGTAGGAATGTTCCTTGTTGCTGTAAATAAACGGCACAGATCTCATTTTGAAAAATAATGGCTGATTTTGGTATGACCATAGTGCTGCGTTGACCTGCAACAAATTTGGCTTTGACCCACATTCCTGGCATTAAATTGGGTAGACCTTGGGGAAGAGCTATCCGAGTCTTATAGCTATGACTTTTGGGGTCGGCAAAAGAGAAGATGGTTAATGCTTGTGACTTAATTTTGTGTTGATCATTGAGTGTTAATTCAATATCTGGCTGCGCTCTGAGAGCGTCGATATACCGCAGTGGTACATGGGTAACGGCTCGCATTTGATCGGTAGAGAATCCACTTAATAGTGGCTGTCCTGGAGCGACCGTTTCACCAACTTCAACAAAACGTTGGGTGACTACGCCTGCAAATGGTGCACTAACGCTGGTATATTTGACCGACTCATTGGCCTGAATAATGCGTGCTTTTGCAGCACTTACTGCTTGTGCGGTCGACTTTGCATTGGCAATGGCTTGATCCATGTCGCCTTGTGATATTGCGCCTTTAGGAAAAAGTTCTTCATAACGTTTACGCTGCTTTTGTGCTTCCTCATTTTGTGCAAGCGCTCTAGCGTAATCGGCTTCGGCCGCCGCTAGCTCTGCACCTTGGGCGATACTTGTAATTTCTAATAGCGCCGCACCTTGAGGCACAATATCGTTCACATCGTAATTGATTTTTAGGATGCGTCCAGAGGTTTGCGCCGATACCGTCGCGGCCTTAACTGACTCAAGCTGTGCATCAAGGGTGATCCATTGCGGCAACTGTTGAGGATTAACGGTAATGGTTTTTATGGGCTCTGCAGATGCAAATAGACTGCAAATAGAGAGAATAAAACCAACTGATAATGGGTGTTGAATACGCATAAGACTGACGACCTCCAAAAACTTCATAAGAAAATTCTAATGGACTTTTGAAACGAGTGCAATCATTTATTAGAAAAAAGTGATGAATAAGGGTGCCAGCGTCCTTATTCACCGATATGAGATAATCATGCTAACAGTTAATCATTTAAGTAATAGGTCAGGGTTGAGACTATCCTGACTTTTTTGATATTGGGTGTGTTGCTATCACGATCATTAATGGTGAATTGTCCTTGGGATGCACTCTTTATCTTGCCCAGTTTTGATTGAGAGTCGATGGCAAATTTTTCTGCGGTTTGACGTGCATTTTCGGTCGCTGATTGCACCATCTTAGGCTTAATGCTATTGAGTTGGGTAAATAGAAACTCGGTACGGCCGTTATAATCTTGATTGGAGATGACGATTCCTTCTTTTGCAAGATCGAGTAAATTGCGTTGCATACTGAGTAATAATTTAACTCTTTTGGTATAAAGTGAAATGGTTACTTGGGCAGCATAGCGATAACGAACATTAGGGTCGACATAACCTTGAGCCTGGCGATCTTGGATGGAGGGCAAAGAACTGGAGATCTCTTCAGTAGTGAAGCCTTGTTTGATTAAAAATGCGACCACTTTATCGGACTTGTCCTGAACATTCTTATATAAGCTATTGAGATCGTTGTCGACTTCTGTAAACCGAATTGGCCAAATAGCGGTATCGGCATCAACTTCTAGCTCGGCAAGACCTTTAACCGTTACGGTACGTTCCATTGCACGAATGGTCACCAAACTTTTACCTATGCTGTTACCGAGTAGATATAGTCCACCGCAGATGAATAATCCCAGTAGGATAGTTGCAAGTGATTTATGCATGAGAGAGCGTCCAAGTTGCTTTTAAACCAATAGCATATGCTTGTTAACTTGATTTTTCTAGGTTAGTTTCAGGGCCTTTTAGTATCGCTCATGGTGTTTCGCTAGCTTGCCATAATTCGACTTTATTACCATCGGGATCAACAAACCAACCAAAGCGACCAAACTCTGACTCTTCTGTTTCTGCAATGACTTGTGCACCGCCATTTCTTACCTGTTCTAGCGCGCCGTCTAGATCATCGACAATTAAATTAAACATAAAAGATTTTTCAGAGGGATGAAGGTAATCTGAATCAGCCGACATCGGCGTCCAAACACTGTAGCCCGAAGCTGCGGTCGGCATGAGATTATTCAGATAGAAGGCGGCACCGCCCCAGTTTTCGACAGGTATTTGAAGGTGGGTCTTGTACCACAGCGCCAATGCGTTGGGATCTTCGCTTTTAAAGAATATGCCACCGAGTCCAATTACTTTAGCCATTATCAATTCGATCACAGTTAATTTGTATATTAACTGTAGGAAAGATTTCGTATAAGTACAAAAAAGCCACACATGATGTGTGGCTTTTAACTTCAATCATTTAGCAAGATTTAAAACTTGTAGCTGTACTGAATACCATACATCCAAGCATTTGCACGAGTCGTGCCGTTAACCGTTGCTACAGGCAGAGGTCCAAGATACTGACTTTCAGTAACATCAATATCTTTGCCCATAAGATAGGTTAAACCAAAATCTAGGTCTGAGTGCTCAGATAAGCGATAGGTTAAACCAGCAGAGAACCAATGACGGTCAGAATCTGGAATCGCAATTGATTGGATCTCATCTACTGCTCCCATGTCATACATATAACCTGCACGCACGGTCCAAGCATTGTTTATGTCGTAAGTTCCACCGACAGAGAAGTGCCAGGTATCACGCCAGTTATACTCTTTGATCGTGCCGAACGCATCGGTATCTAGGGTATCGAAGTTGCTCCACTGGATAAATTGCGCCGAATAGTGCACGGCAAATTGATTGGTTAATTTGTGATAACCAGAAAACTCCGCAATTGAAGGCAGTGGTAAATGCAATGTATCGTCAGCCGCTGCTTGACCTTGGTAAACAAAGTCACCGTCGGCTTTAATGGTTGGAGAATAACGATAGCTTAAACCAAATCTGTGATTGTCATTGACTTCATAAACGGCACCGATATTCCAGCCGAGTCCATAACCTTCAGCTTCAACATCAAGTGCTGGAGCGCTTGGCCCCATTCCTGCGCTTTTGAATTCACGATAAAGTTCGCCAGAACCAGACACGATATCAAGGCCTGCACCGATACTAAAATTATTATTAATACGGTAAGACACGCTGCCTTGGATATTGGCACTACGCACTTTGGTTGTGCCACCGAAAATATCAGCTGCAAAACTATCTGAGTACTCGGTCGTTGTGCCAAAGTTAGAGTAAGCCCCAAAACCAATAGACCATTGCTCATTGATTGGATGAACGATAAAAATATTGGGTACAGGTGTTGCGCCACCAATATCTGACACATCAGGCAGACCGACTGATTGATAGCCTGTATTGGTTAAATAAGTGAGGCTAGCGTCTTTAAGTGTGACATCGGTATCGATATACGTCACACCTAAACTGATTGCAGTTGTGTCAAATAGTGCCATCGCAGCAGAGTTTCTCGCCATCACTGCGGCGTTATCTGCGATAACTGCATCACCAGCAAATGCGCGACCTAAACCCGTTGCCGATTGGCTATTTAGTTGAAAACCAGCTGCCATAGCTTGAGAGCTCGCAAGTGTTACGGCAACGGCTAGTAATGTCTTGTTAAAAAGCTTCATGATTTTTTCTCATTGTGTCTGGCCTCAATTCTATTGCTGCATAGCAGCTATTGAGGTCCATTTATTAGTCGCGCCATAGTAGGGGGGCGACGACTTAGCAACAACTCCGACCAGACTGCATTTTTTGTTGTTTTTATGTTAAATGTGGTGGGGCGAAATACAACTGGTTGGATCAGCTGATTGATATTCGCTTGGTATGCCCTATGGTTGAGGTTTTCTGGGGTGTGGCCAAGACATGCAAAGGTTAATTACTTGTAAACAGCCTTAAGTTTAGTAAAAAAATGAAAGTATAAAAAAAGCGTACATGTGTACGCTTTTTGGTGTGTTAATGTTTTTATTTGTTCAAATTTAATTAAAGCTTTTGGCTGAATTCGTCAAATTGAACGGTAATATCCTCGCTGGTTTTCGACAGGAGACTAATGAGTATTCCCGCTATAGTGGCAAATACAAAACCGGGCAGTATTTCGTATAGCTCAAATATGCCGCCAGTGGCTTGTTTCCATAATACAACCGTCAGTGCACCGACGAGAATAGTCGCCACAGCGCCATTTCGGCTATAGTGCCTCCAGAATAGTGATAACAACACCACTGGGCCAAACGCAGCGCCAAATCCTGCCCACGCGTAGCTAACTAACCCTAATACACTATTTTCTGGATTAAGCGCGATGATCCCTGAGATAAGGGCAATGGCGAGTACGCCAATACGACCGACCAACATTAACTCTTTATTGCTTGCTTCAGGGCGTAACCACTTTTTATAGAAATCTTCGGTGATCACACTTGAGCACACCAGTAGCTGAGAATCGATAGTACTCATTATTGCCGACAAAATTGCGGCAATAAGTAATCCACCAATCCAAGGATTAAATGCGGCATGTGCTAGCTGAATAAATACGGTTTCAGGGTTCGCGATAGGCTTACTTGCAAAATAGAGGCTGCCCGCGAGGCCTGTAGCTAGGGCGCCGATAAGCGCAACTATCATCCAGCTCATGGCGATACGCCTTGAGACCGTTAGATCGTCGACGCTGCCGATTGCCATAAAACGAGACAAAATATGTGGCTGGCCAAAATAGCCAAGCCCCCATGCGAGCAGCGACGCTAAGCCTATCACAGTCGTGTTTTCACTGAACATTGCTAGCATCGCAGGATCCAGTTCGTGCATACCATTTTGTGTTTCTGGTTGGCTAAAAATGGCCACAGGGACAATGAGCAATGCAATTAGCATTAAACAGCCCTGGAAAAAATCGGTCCAACTTACCGCGAAAAAGCCACCAACGAAGGTATAGGCCACGATAATGGTTGAGCCGATAAAAAGTGCCAATGTGTAATCTAGGCCGAAGACTTTTTCAAATAAGATGGCGCCGCCAACCATGCCTGATGATGCATAAAAGGTAAAAAAGACTAAGATGGTAACAGCCGATACGAGTTTGAGAATTCCCTGATGATCGGCAAAACGTTTCTCAAAGAAGTCAGGTAAGGTGAGGGCATTGTCGGTAAATTGTGTATAGATCCGTAGACGTTTAGCAACCAGTAGCCAATTGAGCCATGCGCCAAATACTAATCCTATACCTATCCATGCTTCACCTAAGCCACCAAGGTATACCGCACCCGGTAAGCCAAGTAACAACCAACCAGACATATCCGATGCGCCAACGCTAAGCGCAGTGACTGCCGGTCCCATTGAGCGTCCGCCCAGTATGTAATCATCGACAGAATCTGTTGCTTTGTATGCCCAAAGGCCAATACCCATCATCAAGATGAGATAGCCGAAAAATGTAATTAAAATCGGTAATTCAATAGTCATGCTTAAGCCGTTTTATTGTTATGATTTGGTGTAAGCTCGCTATGCTAGCAGAAGTTTGAGCGCCATCTCAATAAATCTAGAGGTTGTGATGAAGTTCTAACCTGTGGCAAAGATACTATTGCCACAGGTTGTGACAAGCTTAGATGAAAGATTGCTTAATTTCGTGTTTTATATTGTCAAGATCGGTGCGATTCTCGGCAACCAGTAACATATACGCATTATCAGCGGCGAACCCCATTCCTTGATAACGATTGTCGGCAAAAGCGTCTTCCAAGATCATCCGCTCTTCTACAGGTACGATAAACAGGGTGACTTTACCTTTTTCTCCCTGCATGACTAAGTGAATACTCTTCACTCCTTGAAAATCGCAATAGGTGCTAAACAGGACACGACCTGGTTGTTCGGTAAAACGGGCATTAGGCAAGGTGCCCATAGAGGCGAGCTGAGTATTGATGGTATCAAAACTAATATCATCTTCCATCTGCATCGCGACGTTTTCATGATAAACATGCGCTAATGCATGTTGACCGAGATCGACAGGACCTAGGCGTAGCAAACTAAAACTGATGCCTGCGACAAATGCAATTGAGGCGACCAATGCTAGCGTAAATCCCATTTTACGGCGTTGCACTTGATGTTGGTGTAATTGTTGATTTAACAATAGTTTGGCTGCTAGTCCTTCGGGGACATCAATCTTTAACGCCGATTCAAGTTGATTATCTAAGCGCTTTAAGTCATTCACAAATGCTGTACGTTCTTTAGATTCACGCATGGCTTGTAAAAAATCCACATCGTGACTATTTGGATTTTCATAGGCCTCTCGGCGGAATTTGAGCTCATCCATTAGAGCGCCCCCTAGTTTGCGTGTTATCAAGTAATTCTTTGAGTTGGTTACGTGCTCTAAATAGGCGAGTCATAACCGTATTTCGATTGAGCGCTAAAATGTCGGCGATCTCTTCGCCGCTAAATCCGCCGATCACCTGCAAAATGAGGGGTTCTCGATATTCCACTTCGAGCCTACTTATTTGACGATGTATAAAATGCTGCTCCACTTTATCGTCACTTGATGGTGATTGATTATCTTCAAGCTCAGACTGTTCTACATCGGAGTAATCGAACTGTTTTCGTTCAAACCGTCGCGCATTTTCTCGGCGTAAAATGGTAATTAACCACGCTTTAGCGGCCTTATCATCCTTTAGGGATTCTAAAGATTTCCAGGCCCTTAAAAAGGTCTCTTGGGTGATATCTTCAGCAATATGTTTATCGCCACAAAGCCAATAGGCGTAACGAAACAGATCGGCATGAAGTGCTCTGACAAGGCTATCGTATCGTCGTTGTTTACTTAGCATGTCATTATTGACCGAGGATCTCGGTTTTTTATTTCGCTTAAGGCTAAACATTTTTCACTCGAGATGATCCATTACGTCGATAAGATAACAAAAAGGGGTAACTTTACGTTACCCCTTAATAATGATGTGAAGCAAGCTTACTCGTTAGGGTTTAGTGGCGCTAGGGCGCTCTTAGCGGTTTGCTCATGTATTAAAGGGGCTTGTTTCACCGCAGTCATTAGTGCCACGGGATCTAAACTTAACTTGTTTTGACCATAAGCGCTGCGTTGTAAGTCGTTGACGGCTTTACTCAGTGCACTCGTTAGGGACGCGATATCGTTTAAGACCATAGGTTTGCCATATTGCTCGCTAAAATACGCTTGTAAGGCTAAGATTATTGGTCCCGCTTCAGCGGTTTTACATACCGACTCTAGTTGAGCTAATCCATTCATTTTTGCCGGTTTACTGTCTAAATTTGCTTTCGGCTCAGCCACGATAGCCGCAGAAGCGTTATATTGTTTACGCCAAAGGATGAGGGTGGCTAGCCAAAGTAATGCAAACAGAGCGGTTAGATAGGGCCAAACACCAGCGGAGCTATTGGTCATATCGGTTGGTGCGGTGGGAGATGATAAGGCACTATTAGTCGGTGTACTTGCAGAGGCTACGACAGTGACAGTTCGTGCCGGTAAGGTCGCAAATTCCTGCTTTTTAGTACGGCTGTTCCACCACGGGATGCTAATTTCCGGGAGCGTGTATGTCCCTGCTTTTGTCGGAACTATCGCCGTTGTTTGTGTTAGCTGAGATACCACTTGTTTCTCGCGCACAAAGGTTTGGCGTTGTGGCTTTTCAGGGTAGCTTTTAAAGCTATCTGGCACGGGGAGCGTGATTTCTGGCAAGCTAGCATCGTCAGTATTAGATGCTAGCAAGCTAATATTTCGAGTGATAGGCGTGCCTACCTCAATACTCTCTTCCTTACTGTTGCCGTTACTGTTAGCCGTCGCGTTATTTTCAGGCCAATCCTCCTTTAACACGACCAGATCGCTCACTAACCATTTACCACGGAAAGATTCTGGGACAGGTAAAATTGTGATTTCATTTGGCGCGGCTTTGGCCTGCATCGGCCTGCTTTCATTAAAGGAGAACATTCCCCCTCGGCGCGAAGCTTCAACTAGCACATCGCCAGAAAAACTGGCACCAGAGAGTGATAGCGTCCCGGGCTTATCGGCAATAATGCTGTAGGTTCGCTCGATAACACGGTAACGCCTGCCATCTAGAATTTCAGTTGTATCACTGTCTTCGCCTAATTGCTTAAGCTGAGCCCCTTCAACATTTGGTGCACTTAATACCCCTCGCTGTAATTCGACAGCAAGATAAAGTTTAACTTTATAAGTAATTAACTGACCTACGTAGGCTTCTTCGCTTGACAGGCTAGAGCGGATAAACAAGTTTTTCATTTGCTCCGGCTGACTGCCCGAAGCGGCAACCTGAAGTGCAATGGGAGCTGAGCTGATATTGTCGATCGTGAGTGAAGGGATGGTAACTGTCCCTGTCTTTTTGGGCGCGAGTAAAATTTGCCAGCGGGTTTCCTTACTGGCATCAAAGTTCATGATTTGAGTGCTGCGGCTGACGCTGGTGCGTCCGACAATAAAATCTTTTAGCAGGCCTGAGGTATCAAGGCTACCGTTATCGACATCATCATCGGCTTTGATGGTCAGCACTAAATACTCTCCCTCAATCGCAGGGTTTCGATCGACAGAGGTCTCTAGCTTAGTCAATGCATAAGCGGAGTTTGAGAGGCAAAGCGCCAATAGAGAAAGAGTCAAAAAATATCGTATTACCACTGTTCGCTGTCCTTTGAAGTCACGCCCTGACGACGTCGTTTTTGGTATTCAAGTTGCATTTTGTTGCGCAGTAGCACCTGCGGATCGTCGATAACGCCGGTGAGTGCACGCTGCATTTCTGGAGGCAGATCTTCAGGTGCAATGGCGTTAGTCATTGCCTGGACGTCCTCTTTAGACTCAGAAGCATTATTTTCATCGGTGTCTGCTTGAGCTGCGGCCATAGATTGCTCGGTTTGCGGCTGTGAGTCATCGTTAGCCGCTTGTTCAGCGCTCGCTTGTCGCGGCTGTTCTTGCTGCTCGGGATCGGCGCTCATTTGCGCTTCGTTATCTTGCGGCGTTCCATCTGATTGCTGATTTTCATCAGATTGGGTATTTGCATCTGACTGACTATTTTTGTCGTCATTTGTGCCATCTTGTTGCTGGCTTTGTTCATTTTGAGTTTGCTCTTGCGAGCCTTGCTGCGATGATTGGCTATCTTGACCTTGTTGCTCTCCCGATTGCTGATCGCCATGCTGCTCTTTTGATGACTGCTGCTCGTCACCGCCTTGCGACGGGTCTTGTTGCTGATTCTGTTGATTCGAATTTTGCTGCTGTTGATTGTCTTGATTGTCTTGATTGTCTTGATTGTCTTGATTGTCTTGAGATTGCTGGTTTTGATCAGCGCTATTTTGTTGTTGTTGTTGCTGTTTTAGCTGCTTTGCCAGCGCTAAATTATCTTTGGCTTCAGCTAAGCTAGGGTTCTTGGCAATAGCTTGCTCATACCGCTTAATTGCACCGTCTAAATCTTGCAACTGCATCAAACTATTACCTTGGTTGTATAAGCCTGTTGCAGAGTTATCTTTTTCATATTGTTCAAGTGCTTGCTCATAATCACCATTACGATAGTGTGCTGCAGCCTGCCAGTTGGGATCGCTAAATAGCTTGGCTGCCTGCTGATAATCTTGTTGGTTATAGGCTTCCATTGCTCGTTGGTCATCAGTTTGCCAAGGATGTTGCCAGCTATCGGCATAGGCGGGCGTATGAGGGACGACTAACATCAAGCAAGCCAATGTGGCGATAGCATGCCTAAAACTCATCAGTGCGGGTAATAGCAGTAACAGTGCGATATAAGGACCTAAGTCAAGCCAGGTTTCACCTTCAAGATCAGATGCCTTAGTTGACTGACTCTGCTCTAACCATTGGTTCAGCGCACGAAGGTCGCCACCATCGGCTCGGTAAGGGTAGAGGTTACCGCCATTGGCGCTAGCGATTGTGGAGAGTTCATTGTGATCGGTTTTAGGGACAACAATTTGATCGCTATTATCGCGCATTAACTGTCCATCGGGGAGGCGGATTGGTGCGCCTTGGGCACTGCCAAGGGCAATAATAGACAGTCTATATTGACTATCACTAAGAACACGGATCGATTCATTAATTTGTGCTGTTGCTACACCATCTGTGAGCAAAATAATATCGCCGCGAAGGTGGCCCCCCTGAGCCAGTAAGCTTTTAGCTTGGGTCAGCGCAGCAGGGAGGTTAGAGCCTCTAACGGGCATAATTTGTGGTGACAAAGTGGGTAATAAATTAAGCAGTGTTGACATATCTCGAGTGAGAGGGCTGATGGTAAAGGCGTCGCCTGCGTAGGCAACCAGTCCAGTTTCACCTTCTGTAAGACTGTTGATAAGGTCGGTCGCCTTAAACTTGGCTTGAGTTAATCGGTTTGGCGCAAGATCGGTCGCGTACATAGACAAGGACATATCCATGACGATCACCCGTCCTTGATTGGTCTCAAATACGGGTAAGCTTTGTTTGGTAAACGCGGGGCCGGATAAGGCGATAACGGCAACTAACCAGCTAAAAGTAATGACATTGAGGTTACTCTTTTTTGACTGAGCTTGGGTAGATACCAACACTTTAGCAAGGTGAGGGGCGATATAACGAGTCCAACTCGATTGCTGCTGTTCATTGCGGCGAAGTTGCCACAGCATTAACGCCAGTGGTATTAGTGCCAGCAGCCATTCGGGGCGTAAAAAATGGATCATAATGCTCCCCGTTTGTTAAAAATCAAACGTGATGAAATAAAAGGTAGACGTAATAGCATCTGCAACACACTGATTAATAGCGCTGCGGCTAATGGATAATAAAATAACTCCGATTGCGGACGATAAGTTAGCTGATCGCTATTGGTCGGCTCGAGTTTGTCTATCTCTTGATAAATTTGGTCTAACTCGGCTGAATTACGAGCACGAAAGTAACGGCCGTTGGTTGTGGTTGCTAACTTGGTTAACTGGGCCTCATCAAGATCCATTGAGGGGTTGACTCGCTCGCGGCCAAACAGGGTTCGTCTTTCCATGACATCTGCGCCAACACCTATGGTATAGATGGTGATGCCACGCTTGGCTGCGATCGCTGCGGCTTGTTCTGGAGAGATAGATCCTGAATTGTTTGAGCCGTCAGTTAATAGAATCAATACTCGATTACTCTCCTCGGCTTTATCGAAGCGCTTTACACCAAGGGCAATCGCTTCGCCTATCGCCGTCTGTTTACCGACCAAGCCAATTTGTGCTTCAGATAAAAATTGGGCGACAGAGCGTCGATCTTGAGTCAAAGGGGCCTGCAGGTAAGCATGATCGGCAAATAGAATTAGGCCTAATTTGTCGCCTTTTCGCCGTTCGATAAAATCGCTCATGACGTGTTGAACCATGGTGAAACGATCGATGGGTTTATCATTTAATACCATATCTTCAATCTGCATACTGCCCGATAAATCAACCGCGAGCATTAAGTCGCGGCCTTTGCTAGGCAGCTCTATCACGTCACCAACCCAAAGTGGACGAGCGACAGCAAAAACTAATAGTGTCCATATGATCCATTGTGGAACTTGACTTATCCGTGAGCTTTTACTGTGACCAACGGCCCCAGAATCGGCAACGCCAGGCATTTGTAGATGACCACTCACTTGAACCTGCTCAGTCTGGGCGCGTTTAAATATTAGCGGTAGTGGCAATAACAGGAGTAACCAAGCCCACGCTATTGTGAACATAATACCTCCTTACCAGTGCCATTTTGTTCTAGCGGTAGGGCGTTATTAAGCCACTGCTTCGCTGCAATTTTGAGTTGTTTGGCTTCCGCGGTAGTAAGCGCTTGTGCTTGATAGCGTTTAGCCAGCAATTTAGGGAGAGTCTCGTCCATCTTGTGGTCTTGTTGCCTTAACCAAGCGTACCAGTTATCTCCATCGAGTGAGGCGATGTTTTCTCTTGGCGTATAACTCATCGCGCTTCGCTTAAGCAAGGCATTGACTTCGATAGCCAGCTGCTTGTGGTGTATATCTAACCTATCTAACTGAGCTATTGCTTCGCGTTTAGCTGCGCTGTGTCGATGACGTTTTATTAGCCAAAAAGCGCAGGCGATTATCGTCACTATTATCACAGCCATTAACAGCCAGTAACCATATGCCAATGGCCATGCTCCGATGGGCTCTGGTGGTTGGATATCTTTCATCGCAGCTAAAGCGGGATTGTTCGCCGTTTGCATCTATCTTAAGGCTCCAATCTGTTGGTTTAGTGGCATCGCGGCGCTTATTACCCGTGGTTGGGCGTTCAGTTGGCTCATCATATTGATAAAGTCTTGTTGCTGGGTTTGTTGGCTTACCAGCCAGCGATCATAACTATTGCGATTCAAAATAAGCTCGTTATTACCATCTTTCACTGGTAGCTGAAATTGTGCTGGCAGAGGTAACTCTCCTTGCCTTAATGGGTCTGATATGAGGAATGCACCAATATCACAATGGCGTTTCAATTCACTTAATGGTGCAAGACATTTAGGCGTGAAGTGGCTGCCGTCGCTGATGATCCAGATTAACGAACCCGGCTTTGCGATGCGGCGCAGGCGCTGGCATGCGCGAAATAGATGGTCGGGCTCATGTTGTTGCTGATTGATACCATCAAGCTGTTGTTGATGCACAGTCTGGATTGCCGAGATCAATGCCAACATCGCGGTTTGGCGGCTACGAGGTTTTAACTCGATATGCTGTTGCTCACTAGCAATTAGGGCGCCTAATCGATCACCATTTGCTACCGCGTTCCACCCTAATGTGCTGCCAAGATGCGCCGCTTGTACTGCTTGGAGCATCAAACTTGAGCCAAAGTAGAGGCTGTGGCTTAAATCGAGCAACAGCAGCACCGGACGCTCACGCTCTTCAACGAAAAGTTTGGTATGGGCTTTCCCGGTTCGTGCCGTGACGCGCCAATCAATGGTGCGCACATCATCACCACTCTGGTAATGACGGACTTCCGCAAACTCCATACCACGCCCCTTTATCGTGCTGGCTCTATGACCTGCTAGTGCCGCACGCGCTTTGGTGTGTCGTTGTGGTAGTGCTCTGGCGATATTCTGACAGGCGAGTAACTCTTTTTGATTGAGTGATACGCCATCGGCAAAGAGTGGTAACTCACTACTTAACATTAAGGCACCGCAACTTGGCTAAGAATATAGTTGATCACTTGGTCGGCATTCACGCCTTCAGCTTGTGCTTGGTAACTGAGCAACAGGCGATGACGCAGTACGTTAGGCACCACAGCTTGAATATCTTCTGGCGATACGTAGTCTCGCTCCATTAACCATGCCCGCGCTCGAGCGCATCGTTCGATAGAGATGGTGGCGCGAGGGCTAACGCCATACTCAAGCCAGCTGGCTAAGGTATCGCTGTATTGCTCAGGTTGACGCGTCGCCATGACGATGTTGACTATATATTGTTCTAGCGGCTCTGCTAAGTAGATCTCCAACGCTTCGGCGCGTGCTGCAAACACTTCTACTTGAGCGATAGGTGATACTTTTGGCAGATCATGTGCTTTGGCTTCATTGCGAGAGAGCCTCATGATCTCAAATTCAGTTTCAGCACTAGGGTAATCCAAGTTGAGATGCATTAAGAAACGGTCTAGTTGCGCTTCAGGTAGCGGATAAGTCCCTTCGTTTTCTAACGGGTTTTGGGTTGCCATAACTAAAAACAGCTTAGGTAATTGATAACTATGCTTACCTACGGTGACTTGACCTTCCGCCATCGCTTCGAGCAAGGCTGACTGAACTTTAGCCGGTGCTCGGTTGATCTCATCTGCCAAGATCAAGTTATGGAAAATTGGACCCGCTTCAAATTCGAAGGTGGCGGTCTGGGCGCGATAAATATCGGTACCCGTTAAATCAGCAGGTAGAAGATCGGGCGTAAACTGAATTCGATGGAAATCGCCTTCGACGCCATCGCTTAGCGCTTTAACCGCACGAGTCTTAGCTAAACCTGGCGGGCCTTCAACCAATAAATGACCATCGGCTATTAATGCAATCAATAAGTTTTCGGTGAGAGTGGGCTGACCTAAAATGACTTTGTTTAGGTATTCACGTAATGCATGAAATCGACTTAACGGCATGTTGCTACTCAGTTTTATCAATAGTGTGAGCTGTAGACAGCGAAATAGGGTAAGAATTCATATAGGGGCGGTTTTGCTAATTTCAAGGCAGTAATGCACTGCGAATGAATGTGGCAGCTTCATCCTAAATGTAAATCAGCAAAATAAGTTAGCATGCTTGATAGGGGATTTAAACCGATTAAGGGGGATAAATTGGCTTTTATTAAACATTGTTAATCAACATCTTTTTGGATAATTTACCAGTAAAAACCAAACAGCTGTTTAAAACTTCGAAATAAGAAGTTAGAATCAGATCACACTTTGATGGTCTGACCTGTTGCTTAAGTGATGATTTTTGAGGCAGCAGTGTAAGGAAACAATAATAACTGCGCCAATAGCATAATGCTTATTAGGTGTAAAAAGAGGGCAAAAGATGAGTGATTTACAGCAAGTAACCAATGCAAAAGGCGATCGCATTGCGATTGTGATGGGGCTTCGGACCCCTTTTGCTAAGCAGGCCACTGCATTTCATGGTGTTTCGGCATTGGATATGGGGAAAATGGTGGTCAATGAGTTGCTATCTCGCTCTGAACTTGACCCTAAAGAGATTGAGCAGTTGGTGTATGGCCAAGTCGTACAGATGCCAGCAGCGCCTAATATTGCCCGGGAAATCGTACTTGGTACAGGTATGAATGTTGCGACCGATGCTTACAGTGTGACTCGTGCCTGTGCTACTAGTTTTCAGTCAACGGTGAATGTCGCCGAATCTATCATGACGGGAAATATTGAGATTGGTATAGCGGGTGGCGCGGACTCATCATCGGTATTGCCCATTGGCGTGTCGAAAAAGCTGGCTCATGCACTGGTTGATCTCAATAAGGCCCGCAGCTTTGGTCAAAAGTTCGCCATCTTTAGACGCATAGGTTTAAAAGACTTGTTACCTGTTCCACCTGCGGTTGCTGAATATTCAACTGGGTTATCTATGGGGCAAACCGCAGAGCAGATGGCTAAGACCTACAATATCAGCCGCGCCGATCAAGATGCACTCGCACATCGCTCTCACTCTTTAGCCACTGATACTTGGAATTCGGGGCATTTGCGTGAGGAGGTGATGACAGCGCATGTACCTCCATATAAATCTTTTATCGATCGTGATAACAATATTCGTGAAAACTCATCTATCGAGTCGTATGCCAAATTGAGACCTGCATTCGATCGTAAACACGGCTCTGTTACTGCGGCTAACAGTACGCCATTGACTGACGGTGCTTCAGCGGTGCTGCTAATGAGTGAAAGCCGTGCTAAGGCCTTGGGTTATCAACCGATTGGTTACATAAAGAGTTACGCGTTTACTGCCATTGATGTATGGCAAGATATGTTGATGGGTCCATCGTACGCGACGCCACTTGCACTAAAACGCGCAGGAATGGAGCTTGAAGATTTAACCCTGATTGAAATGCACGAAGCGTTCGCAGCCCAAACACTGGCCAATATGCAGATGTTTGCTTCTAAAAAGTTTGCAGAGGAAAAGCTCGGTCGTAACCGCGCCATTGGCGAAATTGATATGAGTAAATTCAATGTACTCGGTGGCTCACTTGCTTATGGTCATCCGTTTGCGGCAACGGGTACACGTTTGATCACTCAGGTGTGTCGTGAGCTTAAACGTCGCGGTGGTGGTACTGGGTTGGCAACGGCCTGTGCGGCTGGTGGTCTTGGCGCAGCAATGATTGTAGAAGTGGAGTGATCTCATGGAAAAGAGTTTTAGTTTAAATCGTCTAGAAAATGGTATTGCCGTGCTCACCATGGATGTCCCCGGCGAAACAATGAATACCCTACGGGCCGAGTTTGGCCCTGAGATTTGTGAGATGCTTGCCGAAATTAAGGCAGATCCACAGATCCGTGGCATTGTACTGGTTTCTGGCAAAAAAGATTCATTTGTTGCTGGTGCTGATATCTCAATGTTAGCAGCATGTCAGACCGCCGATGATGCTAGAGAGCTTTCAAAACAGGGACACGAAGTGTTCTTTGCCTTGGAGTCTCTCAATATCCCCGTTGTAGCAGCGATTCACGGGGCCTGTTTAGGAGGTGGCTTGGAGCTAGCGTTAGCATGTCATCAACGAGTCTGCACCGATAGCCCTAAAACCATGATGGGTGTACCGGAAGTACAACTTGGCTTGTTACCTGGCGGTGGCGGTACTCAGCGTCTGCCTCGTTTGGTGGGGATCAGCGCAGCGCTGGATATGATGTTAACCGGTAAGCAACTACGCCCTAAGCAAGCGCTCAAAATGGGCTTAGTCAATGATGTGGTTCCTGAGTCCATTTTATTGCAAACGGCGATTGAGATGGCGCTGGCAGGTAAGAAAACACAACCAAAGCGTAAGACTAGTATTGTTAATCGTTTACTTGAAGGCACGCCGGTTGGACGAAATATCATTTTCGATCAAGCGTTAAAGCAGGTTAACAAGAAGACCCAAGGAAACTATCCCGCACCGGCTAAGATCATCGATTGTGTTCGACAAGGGATGACCAAAGGTATGGTGGTCGGCTTAGATGCGGAAGCCAATCATTTTGGCGACTTGGTTATTTCTGCTGAATCTGAAGCGCTTCGCAGTATCTTTTTTGCGACCACAGAGATGAAAAAGGAGTCGGGCGCAGGTGATGTTCAGCCCAAACCCGTTAAGAAGGTGATGGTGCTAGGTGGTGGATTAATGGGGGGGGGCATTGCCTCGGTGACCACCACTAAAGCGAAAATTCCTGCAAGGGTTAAAGATATCAACGAAACTGGTTTAAGTAATGCGCTAGCTTATGCATATAAATTGCTCGATAAAGGGGTTAAGCGCCGCCATATGACGCCCGCCGCGCGTGATAATTTGATGTCATTGATGACCACGACAACCGAATATAAAGGGATTAAAGATGCCGATATCGTTGTTGAAGCGGTATTTGAAGACTTAGCGCTTAAGCATCAGATGGTTAAAGATGTAGAAAGAGAGTGTAATGAGGATACCATTTTTGCATCTAACACCTCTTCACTACCTATCTCGCAAATTGCAGAAGCTGCAGAACGTCCAGAAAATGTGATTGGTTTGCATTATTTCTCTCCTGTGGAAAAAATGCCATTGGTAGAGGTTATTGCCCATAAGAAGACCTCGGCCGAGACCATTGCCACTACCGTCGCTTTCGCCCGTAAGCAGGGGAAGACACCAATCGTGGTGCAAGATGGCGCTGGTTTTTATGTTAATCGTATCTTAGCGCTGTATATGAATGAAGCCGCTAATCTGTTGCTAGAAGGGCAGAGTGTTGAGCATCTTGATAAAGCACTGGTTCAATTTGGTTTCCCTGTCGGGCCAATGACTTTGCTTGACGAAGTCGGTATCGATGTGGGGGCCAAGATCTCGCCAATATTGGAGAAAGAGCTGGGTGAGCGCTTTAAGGCTCCAGCTGCGTTTGACAAATTATTGGCTGATGATCGTAAAGGTCGTAAAAACGGCAAAGGTTTCTATCAATACGGTAGTAAGTCGAAGAAAAAGTTGGTCGATGAAACCGTCTACAGCGTTTTAGGGTTAACCCCCTCTTCTGCTGGTGATATGAAAGAGCTAGCTCAGCGCTGTGTTGTGCAGATGTTGAATGAGGCGGTGCGCTGTCTGGAGGAGGGGATCATTGCTTCTGCTCGTGACGGCGATATAGGCGCAATTTTTGGCATAGGTTTCCCACCGTTCCTAGGTGGTCCCTTCCGTTATATAGATACTTTAGGTGCTGATAAGCTGGTTGAGACATTAAATCAGTATGCCAATGTTCATGGCGAGCGCTTTAAACCTTGTGACCGACTTGTCGAGATGGCGACCGCTGGTACTCGATTTCACGATTAAGTCACCTTTAATTGGTTTTAACAATGCGGCAACATGATGCCGCATTTTTTTTGCCTGCAGGATATTGCTTGCCTGTTTTTTGTTCATTTTTGAGACGGTTTTAGGTATGATGCCGCTATTTTTTAAGCTTGATGTGACCTTGAGCTGCTTCGTATTCGCTAGTTGGTGGTTGCAAGTCTTAGTCGATCGCTAAGTGTGTTAACTGATATGTGTCGTTAAAGAGGTTATAAGTGATTGTATTTGTCGTCAGTGTTTTGACCGTGAGCAGTGTGGTGATGGGGAACTTAGCCTTCAGAGCGGGTTTAGGCGTTAAGCGCTGGGCATTGTTAGGATTGGTGTTAGGTCCCGTAGGTTATCCCTTATTTTCGACCCATAAACGCTTTGCCATCAAACGAGCCCAAGGTAAAGGGACTAGCCAAATTAACCTTTGAGCTGTAGCAACTTAATTTATTTTTTAATCAATTGGTTAAGTTGGTTTCATCACTTCAGTTTAAAGTAAAAAGGAGCGTATTCGCTCCTTTTTACGTATCTACTATGGGTAGTCTTAATCGCTTTGTCGCTTGATTCAACTAGTTCCACCAACCTTTGGCCGGGATCACTTCTAAGTGATCTAAACCAGCAGGAAGTTGTACTCTTTTGCGCTCTGGTTTGTGGTTAAGTCCAAGAGCTTTCTTTAATGAATCTAACATAATCATTCTCCTTAAGACTTAAGCTACAGCTGAGTTGACTAGTTTAACGTTAGGAATACCAGCAACTTTGAGTGGCTTAAGCTTTACGTTAGGAATACCAGCAATTTCGAGTGGCTTAAGCTTTACGTTAGGAATACCAGCAATTTCCAGTGGCTTAAGCTTTACGTTAGGAATACCAGCAACTTTGAGTGGCTTAAGCTTTACGTTAGGAATACCAGCAATTTCGAGTGGTTTAAGTTTTACGTTAGGAATACCAGCAACTCCGAGTGGCTTAAGCTTTACGTTAGGAATACCAGCAACTTCGATTGGCTTAAGCTTTACGTTAGGAATACCAGCAACTTCGATTGGCTTAAGCTTTACGTTAGGAATACCAGCAATTTCGAGTGGCTTAAGCTTCACGTTAGGAATACCAGCAACTTCGATTGGCTTAAGCTTTACGTTTGGAATACCAGCAATTTCGAGTGGCTTAAGCTTCACGTTAGGAATACCAGTAACTTCGAGTGGTTTAAGTTTTACATTAGGAATGCCAGTTACTTGGTTAGTAGCGGAGCTGTCTAGTATTCCGGATGAAGTCGATAGTGAGCATGTAACAGCAAAAGCGATGGCAGTAACTAGTCCGTTAATCATTGTCGTATTCTCTCAGAGTTAGTGATTTTATCATTGCCAACAATTTGTTGACGTCTGAAAGAACTTTTGCAGGTGTTATGCCATCTTTTTTTTATTTTCCTAAAAGTTGTTAAATAGTTAGTTTTTACTTTGTTATTACTTTCTATTTTGCGCCATATGTATAGCGTGTGGCGTGATTGCGTCGCGCTTTAACAATTCGACGAAATCACTTTCACACACGGCCTTGCTGAATATAAAGCCTTGAATTTCTTCGCATTTAAGTGCTTTCAATATGCTAAGCTGAGAAGCATCTTCAACCCCTTCGCCTACGACGGACAAGCCCATGTTGTGGGCTATGGTAATGATCGAGTCGACCATTTTCAGATCTCTGTCAGATTTATCTATGTCGTCAACAAAGGCCTTATCGATTTTAAGGGTGTCGATAGGGAAGCGTTTTAAATATGACAGTGACGAATATCCGGTACCAAAGTCATCCAATGCTAAGCTAACTCCCATTTTTGAAAGCTGCATCATCACCTTAATCGCCTTTTCTGGCTGTTTTATGACGGTGCCTTCGGTTATTTCTAATTCCAAATTGGCTGCAGGCAGTTGAGTGAGTCGTAAAATTGACTCTATTCGTTGTTGTAGGTCCGGAAGTGCGAATTGTTGTGATGATAAATTGACGGCAACTCGGCCGTTGAACAAGTTTTGACGGCGCCAATTTTGCGCAGCAAAGCAGGCTTTACGTAATACAACTTCGCCAATCTCGACGATAAGCCCGTTTTCCTCTGCCAGAGGAATAAAGTCACCAGGGGAGATTAAGCCATGCTTAGGATGGTTTAATCTGACGAGAGCTTCCATCCCCGCCATCTTGCTACTTTTAAGGTCAATCTTAGGTTGGTAGTAAACTTCAAAGAGATCGTCCCTTAACCCTTCACGGATCAGATTCTCTACCTCAAGTTGACGTATTGCGTTACGGTTAAGTGATTCAGAGTAGAACTGATAGCGATTACCGCCAGCCGATTTTGCATGGTACATGGCGATGTCTGCTTTACGCAGCAGCGCCTGTTCATTTTGATCGTCCTCTGGATAGAGCACAATTCCAATGCTGACGCCAACGACCACTTTGTCTTTTGTTAACTCAAATAGATTGGTAAACGCATCGACGATATTGTTAGCGATCACCGCGCTAGAGCCAATATCTGGGTTATTGTCGACGAGTATGGCAAATTCATCGCCACCAAGACGATAGATACTAGTATGGTAGGGAACTGTTGCTTCAATTCTTCTGGCTACTTTTATTAACAACTCATCTCCGACTTGATGGCCTAGGGAATCGTTAATTTTTTTGAAGTTATCAAGATCGAGCACCATAAGCGTGTGGTGGGTGTCTTTTTTCACCAAGTTGCCGAGGGTAACCATAAGGCTAGAACGATTGGGCAGGTTAGTGAGCAGATCACTATTGGTCAGTTTTCTCAGCTCCTCTTCTTGCTGCTTACGACGAGAGATATCGGAAAATACGCCAACATAATGGGAGAGTACACCTTGCTCATCGTAGATAGCATCGACTGTTAGTTCCATTAAAAAGCTGGAACCATCGCCTCTGGCAGACTCCACTTCATTACTCCAGCTTCCCTGTTGTTGTAAAATATTGCGAATTTGATCTGAGTAGCTCTCGGGGTATAGATCAAACTGGAAAAGTTTTCCTATAAAGTCATTGCGACTCTTTTCACAGAGATCGCAACAGGCTTCGTTGACCTCAACGAACTTAAATTGGTTATCTAAGATAAACATGCCTTCGGAAATATTTTCTATGGCGCGCTCAAACAGCCTGAGTTGCTCTTCGGCTTGTTTGAAATTACTGATGTTTTTGATCGTACCTGTCATACGCAGGGCTTTATCATCTTCATCACGCTCAACGATTTTTGCCCTATCTAAGATCCAGATCCATTGGTCATCTTTACCTTTGACCCGATAGGCGGCTTCAAAGTGATCGGTTTCGCCATAGAAATGTTTGTTGAGCGCGGTATTGACTCGCTCTTGGTCCATGGGGTGAATGTTACTTTCTTCACCTGCTTCGCCGGAGCGTTGACCATCTCGCGGAAATTCGAGAGAGCCCCAAATGTTAGAGCGATAAATTTGACCAGTTTCTATGTCCCAGTCCCACATTTCATCGCCGCTGCCCCACAATGACAGCTTTAAACGTTCTTCGGACTTGGCGATTTGTCTTTGTACTTCTCGGCGACGTAGGATAGCTCTAGTTATGATTGCAGAAATCATTAAAAAAATGATCAAATAGAATATTTTTGCATTAACGGATAGCCACCATGGGGGGGTTATTTCAATTTCTAAACTGTTAGTTGGACCGAGATGATTTGTTAGAGGATCGATTGCATGAACTTTAAATATATATTTTCCAGGTGATAAATTTGTATATGTAGCACTATTATTACCTTGAGAATCTAACCAAGTGTCAGATAACCCTTCCATTTGATATGAGTATTGTAGACTGTTATCTACATTTCCTGGTGTTATAAATTTCAGTGTGAAAGGATAATCAGAATACTTTAGTTTTATTTTATTTGTATGCAGTAGGCTCTTATTTAACGTTCCATAACCAATTCTCTCAGGGATGTTAAATATTAGCAAGTCATCTAATAGAACCTTTGGTGGGGATTTTTTGTTGTACATGGATAATACATCATCAATTTTTAAGGTTGTTACGCCTGATATTCCACCGATATAAAATGTGTCATGTATCCTTGATATTGCTTGAGTGTTGTATTCATCCTGGCTTCCGTATAAGGAAGATAATGTGAAATGTTCATTTTTAATTTTATTTAATATAATTACTTCAGCGTTAGATGAAGCTATTAAGTATTCATTGTAGCCCGTTATGGCATATATGGGTTTGTTGTTGTGAATTAATGTTTCATATTTGTTGGTTTCTAAATCCATTGAGAATAAAGACGTTCTTGTTCCAAAGAACATTCGATTATTTTCATTGTAAATGCTAATGACTAAATCTTCGCTGTAAACTTTTTTAATTTCATCGCCTTCTACTTTGAACAAGCCTCCCTGAGTAGCAGCCCAAATAACACCTTTCTCAATATTTATGTCAAATATCGGGTTGCCATCATCAATTATTTTTTCGGTAACTTCGCCATTTAAGATGTTGATTTTTTTGAGCGTTCCATGGATTGTGCCAGCAACAATGAATTCGGTATCTTTTATATCTTTCAACATAAAAAAACTATCATTACTCAATGTGGTAATTTTTTTTGTTCTTTGGTCAAATTTAATTAGACCGTTTAGAGTTGCAACATATAAGTTTTTATTTTTAAATATAGCAGACTTTGGACCACTTATACCAGTGTCATAAATCGATTCCTCATTGAGGTCTTTGTCATATAAAATGATATTTTCCGAGTCATAACTTATTACTAGTTTTTCATCTTTTACAGTATTAATTGACCATGCGTTACCATTTAAATTATATGTTTTAAGTGTGTTTTTTTTGTTATCAATAAAAGAAAATCCATTGTTTTGTGTCGCAATGATAAGACCTTTTCTTGTTGGGTAAAAATCAGATGATTCAATCTTTTCTGATATTTTTCTTGTATTACCTTCGACAATATATTGATTGTTGTTTTCTGAGTAAATTAAATCATTGTTGAAAAGTATTATTTTGTTTTTGTTCGTTGATATCCCGCTTGTTGAGAATGGTATTTTTGTTTTTATTTTTCTTGTTAAATAATTTAGGTTCTCATCATCAAGTGCGATTGGTTCGTCGTTGAAGTTGATAATATCTTTTGTTTTGTCCATTATTTTTTTTGGGATATCTTTTTCTATTTGGTATATGTCTCCTTCATAATTTCTTATGTATAGCCGATTGTCTGCGTAGATTATTTTTTTTATATTTGAATTCCCTACAGTTATATTTCTAGATGAATCTGTTAGTGTGGTATCTAATTCTATTATTATATTTGATGTTGCTATAAAAATAGTTGTATTACTTTCTGTTATCGATCTTATTGATTTTTTTGAAAGTGATTCAATGTAATCTATCTTTATGAAACTATCTGATTTTTCATCATATATAGCTAACCCTTTTTCTGTACCAATCAATAACCTACCACTTTTATCTTTATATAGACTACGTATAAATGAACTAGGAAGAGATGAGGCGCTATTGTCTGAAAAATAATGTTTGAATTTTCGACCATCGAATCTATTTAGGCCGTTCAAAGTACCTATCCAAAGGTAACCATGTTGATCTTCTACAACAGAGGTTACAGTACTTTGAGATAATCCTTCTGGTACGTTGTAGTGATAAATATTAAGTGTCGGTGAGTTAAATGTATGGTCTATAGCGAAAGAATGGTTGGTAAACGACAGAGCCATTAAGAATACTAGTAGAAATTTTATCAAAGAATTAGGCATAGTTATTAGTTTGATTATTAGCCAATAGTGCATAGGCAACAGATGTTTAACCTACTTTTTCAGAAAGTTGAGGGTTTGTCAAAAGAACACTGAAAATAGTTAGTTGTTAATTATTTTTATTTTTATTCCATATTGGTGGTTATTGCTGTTTTTTGAGCGTTATCACCATGTATTCACTGGCTTTTGGTTTTAAAATAGGGTTTTATCTAGATTGTTTGCCTTAGTGTTTTCGTTAACAAAATGTGTTGTTGTAGGCAATGTTCAATCAAGGGTTGAATATTGGAAGCCTCATTGAGTTGTTCATGTGGTAAACAAGCGTTACTAAGCTAACCCAAGTTTGAGTTTATAAGCTTAAGATGATAGATGTCATTGCATTATGCTGAAGAATGCTAACTAGTGATGCCTAGACTGATCGATGGTAACACTGATCGATGCTAACTCATTACGAATGAAGGCGTAGATGAGCTTCTCGTGCTTTCGAATGTAGAGTGCACCAGCGTTAATTAGCTTGATCTCAATTGAAGACACTATCGTTAATAGTTGAATTTCGCTGCTTGTTGCTTGAACGAGCGTAAATCAGTGATCATATTACTAGAAGATAATCTTTCTTGGCTTAGGTGCTGCTCACCGGTTGTGAACAACACTAAGCGGTCGCTATGTTTGGTTCGCATCTTTTGCATCATAAATTTGATCAGATCGGAGCGGGTCAGCTCGGCAATCTGCTCAGCAACCAGTTCTCTTTGATTAAATTCATAATCTTTATTACCAATGCTTGACCAGTAGCGCTGACCACGAGTTTTCAAATTGGGATCGTGTTCCATGATCTGGTTAACTAGACCTTGTTTGGTTTGTTCCCATTGCTGATTGGTGATCTGCATAACGGCATAGTTAAAGTCGGCGATGAACTCATCGATTGCTTCTAATAGCTGTAAAGGTCCAGTTGTGGGTGATTGGATATAGAAAATCATTCCGGGATATCGATTTAAAGGTAGATAGCCGGTTCCGACCATATAGCCAAGTTGTCTTTTTGTTCTTAGTTCATGAAAGAAGGTTGAAGACATTGTGTGGTTTAACAGGCTAAATAGAGCCATATTGAGCGGTGACGCTTCAGACGATTGATAGTAGACGATAATGCTACTGTCTTGGTGTGCGACAGGCACCTCTCGAATCAAGGTACCTACGTTATCTAAGTTAACAAGCTCACGTTCAGACTCACCACTTGGTGACGACACAAGCGATAGAATATGGTCTAGACGCTTGCCGAGTGACTGAGCTTCTTTCGTTAGCCAGTCACCGTAAACTAAACCTTCTAGATGAATTTTCTCATAAAAATGACGTACGTGGTCATGTAGATCATCTAAGGTTAAGTTTTCTAGCTCTTCAGCCATTCTTAACGGTTCGTAGCTGCGTTTTTGCAATGTCACCGTCAGGCTGGTGAATAGCTGCGATATTGGTTTAGCACGACTTTGGTTATACCAGTTACGTAGGATCTGGCGTTTTATTAACTTAAAGCGACTTTGGGTAAAATTACGCTCTCGAGCCTTGCTTATTAATAGTGAGAGTAGTGCTTCCTGCTTCCCTGTAAAACCTGTGAGATGAAGGGTAATGCCACCTTGATGGGGGTAGATGTTGTAACTTAGCCCCGCGACTTCTGCAGGGTAAGTGTATTCGGTCAGATAATCCAATAACATTTCTACATATAAGCGAGTTAACGTCGCGTGCCGAGGAGTCGATGCGGCTTGCTCTGAGTCCAAGGAAAGATACATGTGTCCTTTAGGGACGTTAAATTCATCATCTTTTCGGTGCCAAATACGGTAACCCGTTTCTTGAGATACTATGATTGGTACCTTGTGCTTGCTCTTGTCTGTTCTGGCAACAGAATCTTCAATAATAAACGGATTTGGTTCAGGTAAGGTGAGCTCGCTACGGATTTTAGGAGCAGACCAAGCAGCTAAGCGCTCACTTGCTATCGGTTTTACTTGATAGGGCGAATGATACCAAGCAGCCTGTTTATCAGTTTCTAAATTAGGCGATATTAGCTGGATACGCATATTTTCTGGCGTCATCAGCTCTAATAGTGTCATCGTTTGGGGGATGTCGAGACCATCCATTCGATAGTCACCGTATACCAGATCCTCTACATCATAGTGATGCATATTAATGCTGAGATGACTGGCTAAATCTAGCGGTTTAATTTGCTCTTGATATTTAAACGCTAACTTCAATAAGTTAGCTCTTTCTTTATAACGCCATTGCTCAAGTCCATAATGCTTTATGAGTTCTAGGTATTCAAATGCTGCTTTAACGACATCATCTAATTGTGCTAATCCTTTATCGGTTAACTGGATGCTGATGTTGTAGTCTTTAAAGTTATATCCATTAACTCCACCACCTGCTGAAAGGTTGCTGGCTAACTCCTGATTTTTCAAATAGCTCAGTAAGCTGCCTTTACCTTCATAGCCCAATAGATGACTAATAAATGTTAGCGGTTTGCGTTTATAAAAGTGATCAATTGCTGGCAGGGAAAAGGTAATTGCCACTCTGCGCTGCTCTTTGAGCGGGACGATATTAATCTGTTGTTGGAGTTGTTCTGCTTTATAAATTGGCGTATCAGGGTATTGCTTTTGCAACTTAGTGTTTTTTATTGCAGCGAAATAGTGTTGTGCGAGTTGCGCGAGCTTATCGAGTGTTAATGGCGCAACTAAACAGAGGGTCATTAAATTTGCGCTGTAATGGCTTTGATAAAACTCGAGCAATTCCTGTCGTAAATCTTGTTCGCTACCCGATAATGTCTCTAGGTTGCCAACAGAAAACTTGGAGAAAGGATGCTTTTGATTGACTGTTTCTTTTTGAACTTGATAAGTACGGCGAATATCATCTTTCAGTTTTAGACTAAATTCAGACTCAATCGCATGACGTTCTCTATCGACTAAGGTTAAATCAAAGCAAGGTGCGATAAAAAACTGACTGAAACGATCCAGTGACTCTTCAAATACTTCGCTATCGATAGAGAAGAAAAAGTTGGTTTGTTCAGTGCCGGTCCAGGCGTTATTACTGCCGCCGTGTTGATTAATAAAGGCATGATATTCACCAGATTGTGGATACTTTTCAGTGCCTAAAAACAACATGTGCTCAAGAAAGTGAGCCATACCTGGTCGGGCAACGGGATCGTCAAAATGACCAACATTAACAGCCATAGATGCTGCCGCCTGAGTGGCTTGCAGATCTTCCACCAAAAGTACTCTTAGATCATTGCCAAGCTGCAAATATCGATATTGGCGATGGTCGTTGGGACTCTTGGTAATTTGCGTCGTTGTTGGCAATTGGTAGCTCCATCCATATGAAGAAATAAGCGGGAGAAATTTTACTGACTAAAAAGCTAATTAAAACAGTAAGCCTACATATTGGGCTTGAAAATGGACTTTAGCAAATATCTTATCGTCTATTCGACTAATTATTAACTGAATTTGGGTTTGTTGCACACTAGTTTAGGGCTACAATTGCAAGGAAGAACAAAAATTCATAGCGAGAAGTAGTATGCAGCTATTTTTGATGCGACACGGTGAAGCTGGCTACAATGCACATTCTGATAGAGAACGTGTTTTGACCGAAGTAGGTCGTTACCAAACAGAGTTGATGAGTAATTGGTTAGCCCGAAGTATTACTGATTTTGACTTAGTGCTTGTCAGTCCTTATTTACGTGCGCAGCAAACATGGCAAGAGGTGAGTCGACACTTTCCAGAGCCACGAAAGTGGCTAGTGCTTGATGACCTCGTCCCGTCAGCCGAGCCAACGAGGGCTGTCGATCTCCTATTGGCTTATGCTGAGCAATATAAAGCCGATAAGCTGTTGGTTATTTCACACATGCCGTTATTAGGTTATATGGTCAGTGATTTGGTCGCAGGTATCGAGCCTCCCTTATTTGCAACCTCAGGAATTACATTGATTGATAAACATGGCGAAAGTGCGTCAATGTGCTGGCAACATACTCCACATACGGTAAGTTAGTCATCGCTAGCGGTCAATAACAGAAAGGACGCATCATGCGTCCTTTTTTCGTCACTAAGAGATCAGTCCCATTCAGGACTATCGCCAATATCGATCAGAACTAACAGGGCAGCATCGCCGCCCCATTCTTTAGGGGCTTTATGAAACGCCTTTACATGAGGGTGTTGAGCGAGCCACATTGGAATATTTTGTTTCAGTATGCCACTGCCGTGACCATGCATTACGCAGCAACAAGCACTATGTTGCTTAATACATGCTTGGATTAAAGCTGCAAGTTCGAGTTTAGCCTCGCTTTGCCGCATGCCATGCAGATCCAATAACAAATCAGGTTGGTAATCACCACGACGAAGCCGCTTCACCTCGAAGCTATCGACATCTTCCCTTGACCAGCGCATCGCGCCCTCTAGCGGCAGGTGAGGTTGATAGGTATCGGAAAAATAGCTATCGGCATGAAGTTGTGTGGTTTTAACGTCAAGTTCACGTTTCTGTTTTTTGGGCGCATTAAAGTGACGCTTATCTTGTGTCAGCGGCTTTATGCCCTGGGTTAGCGCAGAAAAAAGTGCCAGCCCTTCATCTTTTTCTTTATTCATGGTGCTATTTTAGTGAATCCGATGCCATATGAATAGAGTTCAGTTACAATGAGGCGGAACTATCTAGTTGGAGCAAGTTTTGGATAAGATTTTTGTTGATGAAGCCGTGACCGAATTACGCACGATCGGCGATATGTTACGTTGGGCTGTAAGCCGTTTTAATGATGCGAATGTTTACTATGGACATGGCACCGATAACGCATGGGATGAAGCTATTGCTCTAGTATTTCACGCTCTGCATCTTCCTGAAGAGATTGGTCAGCAGGTGATACATGCAAACCTTACGAGCAGCGAGAAGCATAAAATCGTTGAGTTAATCATTCGTCGTGTACGTGAGCGCTTGCCAGTGCCTTATCTTACGAATAAAGCTTACTTTGCAGGGCTTGAGTTTTACGTTGATGAACGTGTGTTAGTGCCTCGCTCGCCAATTGCCGAGATGATCGCTAATCGTTTTAGCCCTTGGTTATACAACAAGCCTGTTAACCGTATCTTAGATCTGTGTACGGGGAGTGGTTGCATCGCCATAGCCTGTGCTTATGAGTTTGAAAATGCCGAGGTTGATGCGCTAGATCTTAGTACTGATGCGTTAGATGTTGCCCAGATCAATATCGAGACACTCGGGGTGATGGATAGAGTCTTCCCGATTGAGTCTGATCTCTTTAGTGCCATTCCTAAAGCGCCTCAGTACGACCTAATTGTGTCAAACCCACCTTATGTTGATGCAGAAGATATCGGCGACATGCCTGATGAGTATCACCATGAGCCAGAGCTCGGTTTAGCTTCTGGTCGTGATGGCCTCGATCTGACTAAGCGTATTTTGGCTAATGCGGCCGATTACCTTACAGAAGATGGTCTGTTAGTGGTTGAGGTGGGCAATTCAATGGTGCATCTGATTGAACAATTCCCAGAAGTGCCGTTTACTTGGGTGAGCTTTGAAAATGGTGGTGATGGTGTGTTTGTATTAACCCACGATCAGCTAGTTGAAAATGAATCACTTTTCGCTATCTACAAAGATAGTGAATAATAGACCTGACTTGCTATCGCTTACGAATGAGTAAGCTGATTTAGGAATATATACCAGATAGAAATTGAGCTATGCTCGAAAGCGTCTACTAATAACGAGGTGAATGAAGCTGATGTCGGGAAACAGTATTGGTCAAAATTTTGTGGTTACCACATTTGGCGAAAGCCATGGCAAAGCATTAGGCTGTATTATTGATGGTTGTCCTCCTGGGCTTGAACTGTCTGAAGCCGATATGCAAGATGATCTTGACCGTCGTCGTCCTGGAACCTCTCGTTATACCACCGCAAGACGTGAAGCAGATGAAGTGCAAATTCTATCTGGTGTTTTTGAAGGTAAAACTACAGGCACATCAATTGGGTTGGTGATTCAAAATACCGATCAACGTAGTCAAGATTACTCCAATATTAAAGATCAGTTCAGACCGGGACATGCCGATTACACTTACCAACAAAAGTATGGTCTGCGTGATTACCGTGGTGGCGGTCGTTCGTCTGCTCGTGAAACTGCGATGCGTGTTGCGGCGGGAGCTGTAGCTAAAAAATATTTAAAACAGGTACATGGCATCGAAATCAACGGTTATCTTTCTGAGCTGGGTCCTATCGTCGCAGAGAAGGTCGACTTGACTCAGGTTGAGCAAAATGCGTTCTTTTTCCCCGATGTCGATAAGCTCGATGCGCTTGATGAATATATGCGTGATTTGAAAAAGAGCGGTGATTCTATCGGTGCTAAAGTTTCAGTCATCGCAACCAATGTTCCTGTTGGTCTGGGTGAACCAGTATTTGATCGACTCGATGCCGACATCGCCCATGCATTAATGGGGATCAATGCGGTTAAAGGCGTTGAGATCGGTGATGGCTTCGAGGTGGTTAACCAAAAAGGCTCTGAGCACAGAGATTTAATGTCTCCAGAAGGTTTTGCGTCCAACCATGCGGGTGGAATCTTAGGTGGGATCTCTTCTGGTCAGCCGATTATTGCCCACATAGCAATGAAACCAACATCGAGTATTAGCGTTCCGGGTGAAAGCATGACAGTGCACGGCGATGTGTCAGAGGTGGTAACGAAAGGACGTCATGATCCTTGTGTCGGCATTCGAGCTGTGCCCATTGCTGAGGCTATGCTCGCCATCGTGTTGATGGATCATCTGTTAAGGCATAGAGCACAAAATAGCGATGTAAACAGTATTACCCCAGTTATCGGAATGCGATAACCCAAAATGACAACATAAGAGGGCACATTTCAGTGCCTTCTTTCGTTGAACCTATTGTTATTTTTCAGAGACTAAGCCGTACATCATGCCCAATGCAGATTCACCACATCAACTCGGTTGGATTAGCGCTTGCTACTTCTTCTTTTTTGCCATTCTCGGTGTTTTAGTTCCCTATTTAGGCGTATTTTTTGAGCATCGTGGTTTTGATGCACAAGAGATAGGTTTTTTACTGGCAATTTTAATGGCGACACGGATTATTGCGCCAAATATCTGGGCGATGGTCGCCGACAAAACCGGAATGCGAGGTCAGCTGGTTAAGTTTGGCGCTGCGTGTTCTGCGGTGGCATTTTTAAGTTTTTTCTATCACGGTGGATTTCTCTATCTTGCGATGAGCCTGAGTATCTATACCTTTTTTTGGAATGCGATATTGGCACAGTTAGAGGTGATCACTTTAGAAAGCCTCGGCGATAATACCGGAGGCTATGGTCGTATTAGAAGTTTTGGTAGTCTTGGTTATCTTATTTTTGTGGTTGCGGTTGGTTTTGGTATAAGCCAATTTGGCACCGAAATTTTGCCCTTTGTCGGTTTAGGCCTATTTCTAGGTTTGCTGGGGTGTTCGCTCTCTTTACCCAACACGCGAGTCGTTGTTGACCGCACCATCGCCACTGAACCACTTAAAATCGATAAAGGGATATTTTGGTTTTTGGTCTCTGCACTTTTATTGCAAATGAGTGCCGGCCCTTTCTATGGATTTTTCGTACTTTATCTCAAGCAAGTGGGTTATAGCGAATCTGCAGCGGGTGTTTTTGTTGCATTAGGTGTGCTAGCCGAGATTATCATGTTTATGTTTGCGCCCCGGCTGATGGGGCGTTATGGCGTTAAAACCTTGTTGATAGTGAGTATTGGCTTTACCGCTGTGCGCTGGCTATTAATGGCGTTTGGTGCCCAATATCTTGTTTTACTCAGTATTAGCCAACTACTGCATGCTTTTACTTTTGGTCTAGTACATGCCGCATCGATTCAGTTTGTGCATCAACGATTTGATATTCGCCATAGAAGTAAAGGTCAGGCCTTATACGCGAGTTTAAGTTTTGGGGTTGGTGGTGCGCTTGGCACTTGGTTATGTGGATATATTTGGGGTGATGGTTCTAGTGCTTGGCTGAGCTGGGCCGTTGCTGGGGCGTGTGCTGGTTTGTCTATGATAGCGGTAATATTGATCCCCAAGCGTCAGCCAGCTGAAGATAAAGCACTCAGCTAATGGTAATAGTCACTCAGCATTAGTTCGCTAAAGAGATAAGGAATAGCAGTGAAAAGTAGATTTCGTTTGGGTCTCATCATTAACCCGCTTGCGGGCCTTGGTGGTAGTGTTGGCCTCAAAGGAAGTGATGGTGTTGCCAGCGAAGCCCTCGCTCGAGGCGCTGAGCCTAAGTCTCATTTACGCATGGCGCAGGCATTAGAGGTTATCTTACCTTATAAAGATAAAATTGAAATCTTTACGGCATCAGGTGCCATGGGGGAAGAGTTAGCCAAGCAGATGGGTTTTTCTACCCAGGTTGTTTATCAAGTGGGCAATGAAACCGTAGCACAAGATACAAGCAATGCTGCTAAAGCATTGCAAGAGGTTGGTTTAGATTTACTCCTGTTTGCTGGTGGTGATGGGACGGCTCGGGATCTGTTTGCGGTTGTAGATGAGTCTCTGCCCGTGCTTGGCGTACCTGCTGGGGTTAAAATTCATTCTGGTGTCTATGGTATCACGCCTCATGCCTCTGGCATGGTGATTAAGCTTCTACTCGATGGTGAACTGGTAAGCTTAATGTCTGCCGATGTGATGGATATCGATGAAGCCGCATTTCGTCAAGGGACAGTTAGAGCTCGTCGGTTTGGTGAAATGTTAGTGCCAGCAGAACCTCGTTATATCCAAGCGGTAAAAATGGGCGGAAAAGAGGTCGACGAGTTAGTGCTAAGCGATATTGCTGCCGAAGCGATTGAACAGATGGAAGATGAACTCTGTATCATGGGATCGGGCAGTACAGTCGCTGCTGTAATGGCTGAACTGGGTTTAGACAACACACTTTTAGGCGTCGATCTTATAGAGCAACAAGCCTTGATAGCGAGTGATCTTAGTGCATCAGAGCTGCGCGAACTCACCCAAAACCGCCCATGTAAACTGGTTATTACTCTAATAGGTGGCCAAGGGCATATTTTGGGGCGAGGCAATCAGCAGCTATCGCCGGCGCTCATTCGTCATGTGGGGAAAGAAAATATTATTATCTTAGCCACAAAAACTAAGCTAAAAGCACTTGAAGGACGGCCATTAATTGTAGATAGTGGCGACCCAGAACTCGACAGCGAACTCTGTGGCTATTATAAAGTCGTTACGGGTTACCATGACTATGTGATGTATCAGGTTGCAAACCCTGATCTTATGGCATCATAAGTTAATTTGGATAAAGCATTTTATAGATTGGAGAGACCATGTTAGAGCAGTACGAACAAGCATTAGATGAGTGGATTGCAACGAAAGTCGCGCAGGGAGATGATGACCAACTTTTTGCTAGCGGCTATTTGCAAGGCCATTTTGCCGTCGTGTTGTCGCAACTTGAAGTTGAAGATGAGCAAGGTTGCGAGGCTCTAGCCGATAGGATGCAACTGTGTCTCGCGACGGCTAAAACTGAGCTAGCGCCAAATGATTTTGTGTTAGTACAAGATGCGTGGGATGAATTAAGTGAGAAAATTAACGCTTTGGTTGCAGCTTAACGATGAGCGATGCTTCTTTAGTTAAGATTGGTTTACTGAATCCCAAGAGTCCTACTAATGTTGGCGGCGTGATGCGCGCAGCGGGTTGCTATCAGGCCGATGAAGTACGCTACACCGGCAAGCGTTACGCGTTAGCGGCAAAAAATCGCGGTGAGCAATATAATACCGATACTAAACGAGCAAGCTTGAATATTCCCTTGGTTGCCGTTGATAGCTTGCTAGATGGGCTAGATGATGACACTCAGGTGGTTTGCGTTGACCTTGTCGAAGGGGCGATCCCACTGCCGCAGTTTCATCATCCCAAAAAAGCGATATACCTGTTTGGCCCAGAAGATGGCACTTTAGATCAGGCGCTAATAGATAGCGCCGATGCGGTTGTCTATGTGCCTACCGTAGGTTGTATGAATTTGGCCTCTTCGGTAAATGTGTTGCTTTACGATAGGCTTGCAAAAGGCGAGCACTCGGGCAGTGATGAGTTGATCAAGCAAAGCCGTGATACCAATAATCGTGTTAGAGTAAAACGGCCCAGATAAACGTTTTCCGTACTCTTCAATTTCTCTTTTTATAATAATGCCAGCGTCAATGCTGGCATTATTGTTTTATCAAGATAAAACAGGTATTAACTGCCCTAGTTTATGCCAATCAGTATAATAAAGAATGATTTTGCTATTACTAAAGCAATGCTTTGCCTTTGATCAGTTTTCGCATCCACATTCGATTAGGATTGAGCAAACTCAGGACATCCATGGTTGTGGGTAGCAACTCGCCACACATCTGCGCTGCCAATATTTCAGCGGCTAACGGCCCAGACGTCAAACCTCTTGAACCCAAACCACCCAGAACAAATAGCCCATCATGCACTGGCGCCTTGGTGCTTTGCCAATACTTAGCACTTTCTCTACTTGGTTGCTGCGACTGATAAACCTTGGAAATCGCATCGAAATCTGGGGCGCAGCCCATCATTGGCGCATGATCTCGGGTAACCATACGCACACCGACTCTGGCACTATGGCCAGTAATGTCGACATCACGGGTCCAGGCAGTTTGGTAACTTGTGCGGATCTTATTGAGGTTTTCAAATTGCTCCGTCGCACTATAGTCTAGGTTGATTGGATCTTTGATGTAACTCGCGCCAGTGCAATGCAGGCCATCTTGTTGTGGGGTTAAATAGCCATGAGAGCAGAGCACGGTTTTCAGGCGTGTTAATTCACCACGACTAGGAATATGGCTGACTTGACCTCGAAAGCCGCTGATAGGAAGCTGAGCGGTTTGACTAAAGTCAGTGATATGTCGTCCATTAGCTAAGACGACATTAGCAAAAGGCCCAAATTGTTGACTCTCCTGACCTTGCTCTGTAATGAGGTACCACTGACCATCAATTTGCTTAAGACTGGTTATGTTGGTTTTATAGTGTTGTTCTAATTGGGCTAAACTGGCTGCTTTTTCAATCGCAGCGGCGGTAAACTCCTGTGGGCATACCCAGCCGCCGAGTGGGTAGTAGATCCCAGAAAGGCCGATGTCGACTCCGGCTAAGGTCGATGCTGCATTCGCCCTTATCGATTGGGCAATATTATTTGCCCAAGGCTGAGAGGAGATGATTTTATGTAAACGTTTAGTGCTGCGCTCATCATGGCCTGTTTGTAGCACACCGCAGAAATCATGGCTGATCTGATATCCCTGTTTAACCAAGGTGTTAATTCGTTGACGACTGAAAAGGTATCCCTGCAGAAAGAAATGGCTAAGTGTGCCATGTTCGGGGGTGAGCAGTGGGTAAATTGCGCCCTGTTTATTTCCCGATGCTTGTTGTCCCGGCGCTTCATCCATACAAAACAGGCTTACCGTTTGCCCTCGCTCAGCCAAAGATAAGGCTAAACAGGCACTGGCAACGCCGCCGCCAATAATTGCAGTTTCACCAGGATTTGCTTTATGCAATGGGTTGTAATTAAACGCTTGCTGATATTGCCGGCGCAGTGCGCTGCGCTCGGTTTTAGCGAGATCAATATCTGTTTTATCAGGCGAACGGAGAAACTTCAGTGTTTGGCCGCACCAGTGAACAACGCGAAAACCACATTGACTTGCTTGTGTTAAAAATGGTGTTAGCGGGGCAAAATCGATGAGTTCATTAACAGCTGTGACTAATAGCAAGTCTGCGTCACTGTTTGATAGCCTAGCCATCTGCCAAAGGGTCTGGCTGTTTAACTGCTCGGTAGAAGATAACGAGCAGATGAGCCAACGCATTATTCTCTGCTCACTACCGCTGCTGATGTTTTTCAGTTGGTTAGCTAGTTCACCGATATGAATCACCAGTGACAAGACGCCATCGCAGGCAATCACCGAGTGACAGCCATCGACGTTACTATTCGCTATCTCATCTAGCTGCGCTGCAAGTTCAGGCAAGTCACCAAGAGCGTTGGATATGTGAATTAACTCTTTACTGCGGTCAACAAACACATGAATGCACCTTGCTTGAGCTAACTGTTTCTTACTCGCGCTATGGGCAAAGGCTGAGATAACAGGCGCCATATCTTGCCCCAGTAGTGCTAAAGTCGTCGCTTTAGGAGGCAGTGAATTAGGCGATAAATCACTAAAAATAGCGTCGATATCACTTTTGTTTACACTAATTTGTGTTTTTTCTTCACGTTCTTTAGCCAATGAATTTACTCTCACGTTGTTATTAGGCATTATTTTACCTGCCTTTATGGAAAGCTGACCACTTAATTGCTGTAAAAGCGCTACTATTGGCCCAGCAAAATTGGTACTAGACGTACGGAATGGATAGTTAATAATGAAAAGAGTCGTGATCACCGGACTTGGCATAGTTTCAAGTATTGGTAATAACAAGCAAGAAGTCACCGAGTCACTTAAGGCTGGACGCAGTGGTATTACCCACTCGGATCAGTTTGAAGAAATGAAGCTTCGTAGCCATGTTTGGGGCGACATTAAGTTGGACCCTAAAGAGCATATCGATCGTAAAGCATTGCGCTTTATGGGAGATGCCGCTGCTTATGCGTATATCGCTATGGAGCAAGCCATCGCCGATGCGGGTCTGACAGAAGAGCAGTATTCTAATCATCGTGTTGGTATTATCGCTGGTACGGGTGGCGCATCATCTGCCAACCAAGTTCAAGCCGCTGATACCTTGCGTGAGAAGGGGGTTAAGCGTGTTGGTCCCTATATCGTGCCTCGCATTATGTCGAGCACCGCAAGTGCTTGTCTCGCTACCCCTTTTAAGATTAAAGGCATGAACTACTCAATTAGTTCGGCTTGTGCAACGAGCGCGCACTGTATTGGCCATGCTGTTGAGCTTATCCAGATGGGTAAACAGGATATGGTCTTTGCCGGTGGGGCTGAAGAGGTCGATTGGACTCTGACTATGGGCTTTGATGCCATGGGCGCACTGTCGACAAAATACAATGATGAGCCAACTAAGGCGTCTCGTACCTATGATGCAGACCGTGATGGTTTCGTGATCTCAGGTGGTGGCGGGATCGTGGTTGTCGAAGAGCTTGAGCATGCACTCGCTCGCGGCGCTAAGATCTATGCCGAAGTGATTGGTTATGGCGCATCATCTGATGGCTACGACATGGTTGCTCCATCTGGTGAAGGCGCTGTACGTTGTATGCAGATGGCGCTTGCGGATGTGGATACGCCAATCGATTACATCAACACTCACGGTACTTCTACACCTGTTGGCGATATGCGTGAGCTAGAAGCTTTGGCCGAAACCTTTGGTGACAATCTGCCAGCTATCGCGTCAACCAAGTCTCTGACTGGCCACGCGTTAGGCGCGGCGGGTGTGCATGAGGCTATCTATAGCCTGATCATGATGGAGAATAGCTTCATCGCGCCAAGTATCAATATCGATAATGTCGATGAAAAAGCTGCAGGCATGCCGATTGTTACCGAATATCGTGATGCAGAGCTAAACACGATTATGAGCAACAGTTTTGGTTTTGGTGGCACAAACGCTACGTTAGTGATGCGCAAATATAAGTAACTTCTATAAGCTGCATCAGCTTTGAGGTTATTAAAAAAGGGAAGCGAATGCTTCCCTTTTTTTATTTAATGTCAATAACTCACTCTGAAAGCGATTATTGTGCGTTTAGCTGCTGACCAGTGATATCCTTTGAGTCATCACCCATCAAGTACAGGTAGGTTGGCATGAGCTCTTCTGGGGTTTTTAGTGTCTGTGGGTTTTCAGCGGGATATGCATTGGCGCGCATCTTGGTTCGGGTTGCGCCCGGATTAATACTGTTAGCGCGCAGATTAGTACCTTGATATTCATGAGCGATTGATTGCATCATGCCTTCTGTCGCAAATTTGGATATAGCGTATTCGCCCCAGAATGCACGACCTTGTCGACCAACACTGCTAGAAGTGAAGATGAGTGATGCCAAAGGTGCTTTTTTCAATACAGGTAATAGTGCTTTAGTCATTATGATCTCTGCGATTAGGTTTACCTGCATCACCTCTTTAACCGAATCTATCGATATATGCTCAAATGGTCCAAGGACTCCAAGAAGACTGGCGTTATGTAATAGTCCATCAAGGTGGCCAAACTGCTGCTCAATTGTCTCTGCCATATCGATATAGTGCTGTTCCGTTGCACCTTTGAGATCGAGCGGAACGATGGCTGGGGTGGGGTATCCCGCTTGTTCTATTTCATCATAAACGGATTCAAGCTTACTTACGGTTTTGCCTAATAGAATAACCGTCGCACCATGTTCAGCATATGCCAATGCAGCGGCGCGTCCAATGCCATCACCTGCACCAGTAACTAGAATTGTTTTACCTTTTAATAAATCTTTTGCTGCCTGATATTCCAACATGAGTCAATTTTTCCTATTAGCGGAATTTCCCGCCATTTCTATGATTTATTCGAGCCTGAAACGATTGTTTTAAACAAATGATTAATTAACCGCCGATTATCCATCTTTCGCTTGTGACAAATTTGTAGCTAACTCGATAATTTTACGTTAACTTGAAAAGCGTTAGGGACTAAAAAGTCCTTATTGGTCACACAAGGAAGACTATTGTGACCAATTTTTGGGGAAAACAAAATTATTACAACAAGATTTGGGGAAAAAAGATGAAAAGACTCTTTTTGGGTGTCGCAATTGCATCCGCGTTGGGAATGGCAGGTTGTAGCGAAGACAGTGTTGATGAACTCGTTGATAAGACCGAACCGCTGATCCCTCAATCACGTATGGTGTTCGATCCTGCTAATAGTAAAGTTCCTTTACCAAATGATCTCCTCTTTAGTGGCACGACAGATGGTACCTTGTCTATGCCTGGTGAAATGGCCGACGGCACTAGCGATTATACTGATCCTCAAATGGCGCTCGGTGCCCTCGATGGTTGGTCTACCACATCTCCAATTTCAATTACAGTTGAACCAGCGACCGATCACGACGGCAATAAGTTAACTCTTGCAGCTGCATCCGTGTTTCAACCTGGTGCAGTGCGTATGTTTGAAGCCACAGTAGGTGGTCCATTGTCGAGTGACCCTGAGTGCCAATCTGCACCATCAGTGTCAGCGTGTAAAGTCGGTGCCGAATTACAGTTTGGTGTTGATTTTGTGTCTAAAGCCTCTGGCAACACCATTGCGATTGTGCCATTAAAGCCACTTAAGGCTGGGCAATCGTATGTCTATGCGACGACGAGTATGATCCAAGATTCTGAAGGGCGTGCAATAGCACCATCTTCAACTTATGGCTTATTGAAATTAGATATAGAGACTAAGCCATTAGAAACCCCTGAGCAGTTAATGCTGCAAACGTTAGTCAATAGCTATGAGAAGGGCATTGCGGAAGCTCACGGTGTTGATAGCGCAACGATAAGCTACGCTGGGTTGTTTACCACTCAGGCCATTAGTGATGTTTATGAAACCAGTAAGCTATTAATGTTACAAGAGGGCTCGCCATTTGCTCCTTCAATGACAGTACCTAAGCCACATCCGTTAGGTCTTACCGTCGCCCAGGCTGCAGGTTTGACGGAAGCCGATGGCCTTGCTTATGTCGTATCAAGCCTTGCTGATGTTTATGTGGCGCAGCTGACGTTACCAACCTATGGGCAGTGTAACTCTGTAAGGTGTGCTGGCAGTATCGATGATGAATGGAGCGTTGGCAGGAATGGTAATTGGAAAGCATTAGGCGATAGCCCTGTGTCTGTATTGTTAGCACTTCAGTCTGGCACCATGAGCCAACAAACCTACGGTGCTCAAGCCATCGGCTATGGTATCGATCCTGCTGCGGGTATAGCAAACCCTGCATTACTCGCTGGTAAAACGTGGTTATTAGATGATGGTACTGCAGCAGATAAAGCGAAACATCTGACTAAATTTAATCCGATCCCGGTACCAACGGGGAGCGAAACTGTACCAGTACTCATCTCTATGCCAAATGCAGAGAGATTAGCCGCTTTTTATGCTGCACAAGGTTTACCCTTTACACCTCCTGCTGCAGGTTGGCCGACAACAATTGCCATGCATGGTTTAGGTGGCGGTAAAGAGATGTCTCTAGCTTACGCGGGCAGCTATGCAGCAATGGGTCTGGCAACTGTTGCTATCGACATGCCGCTTCACGGTGCACGTTCATTTGATGCTAATGGCGATGGTACCTATGAAGTCTCGGCGACAGACCCGTCATATGGCACTGTTGTCGGGACGCCAGATGCATTTACAAATGGAAGTCCACTCGTCTTTATCAACATCGGCAGTACCTTGTCGATTAGAGATAATTTCAGACAAGCGACCGTCGATCATTTAGGTCTTCGTGCGGCACTTACAGGGTTAGCTGGCGGCCTTGCGGCGGCGCAGATGCCGCAGATGTTCGATATTACTAAAATTAGCGCACAAGGTTTGAGTCTTGGGGCGATCGTCGGAACTGACTTTGCGACCTATGCCAGTACTGGTCTCATACACCCAGAAAACGGTGCAGATTTAAGCTATGTGCATAAGCTTAATGCTGTGTCATTGGTTGCTCCTGCTGGTGGTGTAGCCGGTGCTTTTATTGGCTCAGCGACTTTTGGTCCTGTATTATTTAGCCGTGTTGCTGCTACAGATACGTTTCAAGCTTTAGTGAATGAAGCCAATAAGAACACAAACTATGAACCAGGTTCGCCTGAATATGCTGCGCTTGTTCAGACGGTATACGCAGAGTTCCTGCCGACGTTTGCGTTTGCAGTGCAAACGGCTGTTGATGGAATGGACCCAATTAACCACGCTGCAGCGTTAAAGGCGACAGGCTTGCCTGTTCATTTAATTGAAATTGCTGGTGACGGTAGCAACTTACCAGATCAAGTATTACCTAATAGCGTTGAGAACTTCCCTGTTTCAGGTACAGAGCCGTTAATTGCTAATCTTGGTCTTGAGTGTGTCGATACCACTACAGCAGGTTCGGGTGCGGTACGCTTTAGTAAGGGTCATCATAGTTCAATCGTGAGCCCAAGTGAGATCCCTAGTGTTACCGATGGCAAAGCTGCAGCTGCCACGGTTGAAATGCAACAGCAGGTAGCTGCATTTGCATTAACTGCGGGCAAAGAGCTGGCGAATATTCTGGTTCAGGATAAGTCTGTGATCCTTCCTTGCCAATAATCTTTATCTGTTAGTGATTAAAAGCCCAGCGATTGCTGGGTTTTTTTATTGCTGCGTTTGTTATTCAAAGCAGTGCTGATAGAATAGCGGCCAATTATTTATACATATTAGATCGGCTTAAAACGGAGCTTATTTTGGAATTTTTGTACGAGTACGGATTGTTTCTGGCTAAAGCGATAACCATAGTGGTCGCGATTGCAGCTGTAGTCATCATTGTTTTGGCTTCTGCTGTGAAGCAAAAGGCCGATAAGGGCGAGCTTAGGTTGACTAATTTGTCTGAAGATCTTAAATCGCTTAAGCATGATTTAAAGGAAGAGTTACTGTCAAAGAAGCAGTTTAAAGTTTATGAGAAAGCCTTAAAAGCAGAAGAGAAGGCCAAAGAGAAGGCTCAAGGTGAATCCGCTGCTGTACCTCGAGTGTTTGTCGTTGATTTTAAGGGAAGCATAGATGCAGGTGAAGTCGCATCTCTTCGTGAAGAGATCAGTGCCATTTTAGCGATAGCAGAGGCTGGTGATGAGGTGATTGTTAACGTTGAAAGCGGTGGCGGCATGGTGCATGGCTATGGATTGGCATCAAGCCAGCTTGATCGCTTGAGAAACGCAAATATTCCTTTGACCATCTGTGTCGATAAGGTGGCTGCCAGCGGTGGATATATGATGGCGTGTGTGGCTAATAAAATCTACGCCGCGCCTTTTGCAATAGTCGGTTCTATTGGTGTGGTTGCCCAAATCCCTAACTTTAATCGTTTGCTAAAAAAGCATGATATCGATTATGAGCAGCATACAGCGGGCGACTTTAAGCGTACGTTAACTGTGTTTGGAGAAAACACCGATGAAGGGCGTGAAAAGTTTCAGCAGGAGCTAGAAGAGACTCATGTGCTGTTTAAAGCCTTCATCGCTAAATACCGTCCAGAACTCGATATTGCTAAGGTCGCAACTGGTGAGCATTGGTATGGCCAACAAGCGTTAGAGTTGGGATTGATCGATGGTTTATCGACCAGCGACGATATAGTCATGAATCTTGCCAAAGACAAAACTGTGATAAAAGTGCGTTACCAGCTGAAGAAAAAGTTAGCCGATAAAATCGCCCACGGTGCGTCTCTTTGTATCAATGCCGTTTTTAACCGTATGGCAGAGAAAAACCAGCCGATGAGCTAGTGATTTTGTCTAGTTATAGCGAATAAACCCAATTAAAAACCCACATCGTGTGGGTTTTTTATTATACTAATCAGTATAATAAACTGATCTGCCCAGCGTTTTTGGGTAACTAATTCAAGTTAATGGATGATGGAATAGTTGCACCCTTGCGAGGGAACCCGACCTAGAAGTTGGCAGGTAAACAGCACACCTAGCAGGCGAGTTTTAACGCTTCCTATTGTGTTAACGAGCTTGAACTTAGTTCAACTATGTTCAAGCTCGTTGTCATCACTAAGGTCCTGTATGTTCCCAGTATACTTAAGACATTCTTTTCATCCCTAAAGATCAGACGTTGTAAATGCCCTTAATCCACGAAGGAAGAGATTCAGAAGGTCGAGTGACACATGGAGCCGTTACCGAGGAGCAATTAATAAGGGCTTGCTTCAGAAATGTTAGATTCTCGCAGGAGTACCACACCTTTATACAGATAGAGGTGAGTGTTAACTGCGAGTTGATAGAACAAGTAGTTGTGATCCCAACGTTATTGTTGATACGTATCTAACCAAGGTTGGACAAAGTCGGCAATTTGCGGTTGTGCATCTTCATTTGGATGGATACCGTCGGCCTGCATCAGTTCGGGGTGAATAGCAATCTTGGTCATGAAGAACGGCATTAAGGTGATGTCATGCTCAACGGCTAGGTCTTTATATACTTGAGAAAACATCTTGGCATATCGTGGGCCATAGTTAGGTGGAACCATGACCTCACTTAACAAGACTTTTGCACCAGACTGTTTGGAAGCCGTGATCATTTTTGTAAGATTTTCTTTCAGTTGTTTGGGTGAGAAGCCTCGGAGGCCATCGTTGCCACCTAGCTCAATTAGCACCACTTTTGCTTGGGTTGACTCAAGCAGCGCGGGTAATCTGCGGGATCCGCCTGCAGATGTTTCACCGCTAACTGAGCCATTAATGATGGTGACATTTGGCATTTTTTTCTGTAACAGGTGTACCCAACCTTTGTCTTGCTCCATGCCATAACTTGCACTTAGGCTATCACCTAAGATTAATATCGGGTTAGCATGGGCTGGAACAATGTTTAGCATCATAGCCACGCCCAAAAGGCTAAGTACATTACTAAAACGATGAGTGAATAAGGATTTTATGTCAGATAATAGAGCTATCACGGTTAATAATCTCATTAAGTCAGTGGCTACCCAAGAAGGAGAGCTTACTATCCTCAACGGCATTAACATGGATGTCAAGTTAGGTGAAAGTGTCGCCATCTTAGGCCCTTCTGGTTCGGGTAAGTCAACGTTACTGGGATTACTCGCAGCACTGGACTCTCCTACATCGGGTGATATTTATCTAGATGGTAGTGCGCTTCATGGTCTCAACGAGGAAGGCAAAGCGGCGCTCCGAAAGCAAAAGGTAAGCTTCATTTTTCAATCATTTATGTTAGTTGACACCTTAAACGCGTTAGAGAATGTGATGTTACCTGCCGAACTCTCTGGTATTGAGCGAGCGAAAGAGAAAGCGGAGGCAATGCTAGAGCGAGTGGGCTTAAGTCATCGCTTGACCCATTTTCCCAACCAACTCTCAGGGGGGGAGCAGCAGCGAGTGGCTATCGCTAGGGCATTTATTTGTGAGCCTAAAGTGTTGTTTGCCGATGAGCCTACGGGAAATTTAGATGGCGCAAATAGCGAAAAAGTCGCTGACATGTTGTTTGAGCTTAATCGAGAGAGTGACACGACCCTAGTCTTGGTCACTCATGACTTACAGCTAGCGAGTCGCTGTGAGAGACAGTTTTCGATGCAAGCTGGAAAGTTAACTGAGTCGAAAAAGGACGACCAGATAGATGATAAAGGTCATCTGCAGCACTCTTCAGCGGCGTTGACGGAGGCGACTTAATGGAAAAGCGTATTGCCTGGAAACTGTTTAAACGCGAGTTATTTCAAGGTCAACTTTTGTTGATTATTTTGGCCATTACCCTAGCGGTATTATCTGTCACAGGCCTTGCTCGCGTGAGTGAAAGATTGCAGATCGCCATTAACGGTCAGGCATCTAAGTTCATCGCTGCCGATCGCATTATCAATTCACCTACGCCCATTGATCCCACTATTGTGACCACAGCCCAATCAATGGGATTAAAGCATGTGGCGAGTATGCAGTTCAATTCTATGGCCTTTGCCAATGATAACTTTCAGTTGATCACGGTTAGGGCGGTTGGGCAAGGATATCCGTTAAAAGGGAAAATCGAGCTGTCGACAGGGGTTACAGATACATTACCTCAAGCTGGCACGCTTTGGTACGAGACTCGCCTTGGTGGAATATTGGCTTATCCAAAGTCGCTTGAGGTTGGCAATGCAGAGTTTAGTCTTAGCGCCGAAATCGCCAGATTGCCTGATGCGGGGTTCAATCCTTTCGCATCGTCTCCCGTGGTCTTGATGCGTTTAGAAGATGTCGACAAAACGGGTGTAATTCAACCTGGCAGTCGAGTGAGCTACATTCATCAGTTTGCCGGTGAAGAGTCGCAACTTAAAACATTTGAAGCTACCGTTAAGCCGTTACTGAATAATAGCCAGCGCTGGGTCGATGTCCAATCAGGTGATTCCCCTATCGCCAGTGCTGTGAAGCGGGCGGAGCGTTTTCTCCTCTTGGCGAGTTTACTCGGTATCGCATTAGCGTGTGCCGCCATTGGTATTGCAGCTCAGCGATACTGTCAGCGCCACTTTGATGTGGTCGCGATGTTGAAAACGTTCGGCGCTTCTAGCAAGCAGATCCGTATTTTATTTGGTTTACATCTGCTGTTCGTCACCGGGTTAGGGATTGTGTTGGGGCTGATTGGTGGATTGGCGTTAGATGCCCTTATCACAGCGTATTTGCCTCAGGCTATCGCCGATTATGGCGCGCCGTTGGCGAGGCCACTGTTGCTCGGTGTCGCAACCGGACTTATCTCTGCCTTTATGTTTTCGGCTTATCCGTTAATGCGCTTATTATCAATCCCGCCACTGCGGGTATTACAGCGTCAGTTGGAAGGGCTTCAGTTAGGGATGTGGTTGCACCTATTGCTGAGTTTGGCTGCCATGGCGTTACTGGGTTATCTCTATTCGCAAAGTCTTGCGCTAACGATGACGGTTGTCGCAGGCGTGCTGTTGTTAGGTGTCTTGCTGAGTCTATTTGGTTTCTTGTTAATCAGAGCCGGCCATAGTGTTGGTATGAAGACCACCAACCCATTACAGCTTGCGTTAGCGGGACTTAGGCGCCGAGCAAAGCAAAATGCGGTGCAGTTGGTCGGTTTTAGTAGTGCCTTGGTATTGTTACTTACCATTATCGCACTGCGTCAGGATCTATTGGATGAATGGCAAAAGCAGCTACCAGCGCAATCGCCTAACTACTTTTTGGTGAATATCTCGCCCGATGAGCAGCAGCCGTTAACAGACTATTTTAGTCAAAATGATATTAACGCCACAGATATTTACCCAGTGATCCGTGGTCGTTTAGTGGAGATCAATGGCGAAACGCTTATCTCTTCTGAGCAAGCCGAGGAAGGCGTGGAAGGACGAGTCGGGATCTCTCGCGAATTAAACTTGACGTGGCGCGATGATCTGCCGCCAAATAACGACCTACTCGAAGGCACTTTCAATCAAGCTGCTGATGAGGTGTCTATTGAGTCTGGTGTCGCTGAGCGTCTTGGGGTTGGTATAGGTGACTCGCTAACTTACATTATTGATAATCAAAGGCTAACGGTGAAAATTACCAGTGTGCGTGGTGTACATTGGGAAACGCTACAACCTAACTTCTTTATGATATTCAGCCAAGAGGCGCTAGCACCGTTTGCGTATACTTCAATGGCAAGCTTTTATCTTGAGGATAGCCAAAAGCATCTTGTGCTCGATCTGATTAAAGGGTTTCCTACGGTATCGATTATCGATGTGGGGGCCATGGTCAAGCAGCTCAGGCAGATCATCGATCAAGTCTCTTTGTCATTGACCCTGGTACTCGTACTGGTGTTACTGGCGAGCAGCTTAGTGATGATAGCGCAAACAGAGGCGGGGATGGCAACACGTCAGCGAGAACTGGCCGTGCTCAGAACGTTTGGCGCGTCAGGTTGGCTGCTAAGAATGGCAACAGCACTGGAATTTGCCTTGTTAGGTGTCATTTCTGGAATATTAGCGGTTATTGTTGCCGAATTTACCCTTTATTTGTTGAAAACCCAGGTGTTCGAATTAGTGGTCTATATGCACTGGAATTGGTGGGTGTTAGCACCGCTGAGTGGCGCATTGATCGTTGCATTACTGGGAACCTGGCGATGTCGTCAGCTGTTGCAAAAATCATGTAGCGAGTTGTTAAGCGCTTAATTTAATTAAAAAAACCAGCTAATCGACACAAGGATTAGCTGGCTTTTTTGTGTTTAATATTGAATAGCGATTCGCTTGAGAGCCTAATACTCGTGATTATTGTTCGGCGAATAACTGTTTAAATGCGCTATCAATGTCTGGGTACTTAAAATGATACCCAGCCTCTAATGCTCTGTTTGGATAGACATATTGGCCTTCAAGTAATAGCTCAGAGAGTTCTCCAAGCGCGATATTGAGTGCTGCTGCAGGCATGGGGAGAAACGTTGGTCGGTGTAATGCGCTGCCCAGAGACTTGGTAAACTCACGATTACTGACAGGGTTTGGCGCCGTGCCATTATAGATCCCCTGGCATTGATTGTTCTGAAGCAGAAATAGGAACAAGCCAATCAGATCCTCTTGATGGATCCAGCTCATGCCCTGTTTCCCGTTACCAATAACCCCACCTCCACCCAGTTTGAAAGGCAGTAGCATTTTTTTGAGTGCGCCGCCTTTAAGACCAAGCACTAAGCCGATTCGAACGATGCAAACACGAGTATATTCACTCGCTTCCTGCGCTGATTCTTCCCATCTGGCACAAACGCTGTGGGTAAATTTCTCCTCTTGGCCGGTTTCTTTAAAATGGGCCAAGCTGAAGTGTTCGTCTATCTTGGTATTGGCGTCATGATCCCCATAGATACCAATGGCAGAACCACTGACAAATACCGCTGGAGGTGTTTTACTCACCTTAAACAGCTCCACTAATCTCGCTGTGATATTCCAGCGGCTGTGACAAATTTTTTGTTTTTGTTCAAGCGTCCAGCGTTTGTCCGCTATGGGTTCACCCGCGAGATTGATAACGGCATCGAAGCCATCTAATGACGTTAGCGCACCTAAATTACCCAATAGTTTGTGATGCGAGCCAAGTTCAAGGTGTGCTTTTCCCGCAGAGCGAGTCAGTAGGGTTAGCTCGTTTCCTTGACTTAATGCATTGACGAGCTGTTTTCCAATAAAACCCGTGCCACCGGTGATGAGTATTTTCATTTTGACTCCACTTTTCCTTGGGGATATCAAAAATATACACTAACAAACCAAGTTAGGATCATATTTAGTTAGGTAATTGTTTCGGAGATTATTCAGACTGCCATCGGCTCGCCGTCAGTTTGATTTAGCGAGCTAATGGATATAATTACCAATAACAGGAGAATTACCTGTTGTAATGGCCTTTACTGTAACAAAGTTGCATAGAGACAGAATCAGCAAACCTTAATGCATGGGGCTTGTCAATTTCGACTTTGGCAACATCAACCCATTCATGCTCACAGGTGATGCTGAGTACTTGGTCGGTTAAATGCTCAAGTAATGAAAAGCGATTGTTTTCAACCAAAGCGATGATTTTTTTAGTAATCGTGCGATAATTTAATGCGTCTTCCATGTTGTCACTATTTCGGGCTTTGGACGCACAGTAATGAATTTCGGCATTAATGGTGACATCTTGCTTATTATTTATTTCATCTTCTTTTATGCCAATATAGGTGCGTAGGCGTAAATTTTTGATGCGGATGATGGCTATTTCAGGATTCATAAGCGTTAGGGTATTTTTGTTAGGTGAGTTAAGCCTATCAACTTTATGAGTAACTCAGAAGGACTTTATTTAGATGACTCGATTTGAAAACCAAGGTGTCGCGTTAAAAGGATTTGCGATCATGGCGTTTATTGTTGTGATCCTTGCAGGGATAAAAGCTGCGAGCCCAATAGTGGTTCCCTTTGTACTGTCAGCTTTCATTGCGGTGATCTGTAATCCCGCCATCAATGGGATGACACGGCTGCGTATTCCTAGGTTACTTGCCGTTATGTTGATGATGATTGTTATTGTGTTAATGGGATTATGGTTGGCTTCGTTAGTTGGGAGCTCTATCAACGAGTTTTCGCGGCAATTGCCGGTTTATCGAGGCCAGCTTGTGGAGCAATTCGCATGGATATTAACCAAGCTGCGGACCTTTAATATCGACCTGTCTCGTGAACAGATCCTTGCCTATTTTGATCCTGGTGCTGCACTGTCGATGACGACAAATATGTTGTCTAGTGTCGGTGGGGTGATGGCCAATCTGTTTTTGATCATATTAACCATTGTTTTTATGCTTTTTGAAGCTGAAGATTTACCCAAAAAATTACATTTCGCTCTAGATGATCCTGATATGCGCCTTAAGCAGATCGACAAGTTTTTGCATTCAGTGAATCAATATATGGTGATTAAGACGTTAGTCAGTTTGGGGACGGGGTTAATTGTTGGGATCGGTTTAGCTATTATTGGTGTTGATTATGCGCTTTTATGGGGTGTAGTCGCATTTCTCTTTAACTATATTCCTAACATTGGTTCCATCATTGCGGCAATTCCTGCCGTATTACTCGCGTTTATTCAGATGGGGCCAGCAGCTGCTGGTGGAACCGCGCTGTTGTATTTCGGTACGAATATGGTGATGGGAAATGTAGTAGAGCCTAGATATATGGGGCGTGGATTGGGCTTGTCGACCTTAGTGGTGTTTCTATCATTGATTTTTTGGGGGTGGTTACTCGGCTCCGTCGGTATGCTGTTATCGGTCCCTCTCACCATGATTGTAAAAATAGCATTAGAATCGAGTCAAAGCGGGCGCTGGTTAGCAATATTGTTGGCCGATAATGTTGATGATCTGGTGCCTGAAACATCCAAAGAAAATGTGCTCGAAGAGCAACAAGAATCTTAATACTGACAAGGGTTATTTACGTTAATGCAGTTATTTGCTAAAGCATTACAAGGTGTCACTCTATGTGATGAAGCTGAGCGTCTATTTCATGGACGTGGCGGTATGTATGATGGATGTGAGCATTTATGTTTAGATTGGTTTCCTCCCGTATTGTTACTCACGAGTTTTAAATCCATTGAGCAAGATGAAGTCGATTTCTTGACGGAATGTATTACTCAGCGTTGGCGACAGCTCAAGGGGGAGCGCAAACTCAATCTTGTGTTTCAACATCGCTGTGGCGGGCAGACTCAGACGCACCTCTTGCAAGGAGAGGTCCCAGAACCTCATTATGTCGATGAAAATGGTGCTCAGTTTCAAGTTCATCTTTTGCGTGGTCAAAATCATGGTTTGTTTCTTGATATGCGCGCAGGCCGAGCTTGGGTTAAGCAGCATTCAAAGCAACGTAAAGTGCTAAATCTATTTGCTTATACCTGTGGTTTTTCGGTTATGGCACTGCAAGGTGGTGCTGATGAGGTGGTGAATATCGATATGAGCAAAGGCGCACTATCGATAGGTAAACAGAATCATCTGCTCAATGGCTTTGGTCACGGCGCGCGGTTTTTAGGTCATGATATTTTTAAGTCTTGGGGTAAGCTAACCAAGTTTGGTCCTTATGATCTGATTGTTGCTGACCCACCGAGTAATCAGCGTGGTAGCTTTGTCGCCACTAAGGATTACGCCCGTTTACTTAAACGTCTCCCCAGTTTATTGGCAGAGCAGGGGGATCTGCTGTTATGTTTAAATGCACCTGAGCTTGATATTGCTTTTTTAAAACAACAGGTTGAGGAGCAGAGCCCTTCATTGATGTTTATCGAGCAGTTAGCTAATCCAGAGGTGTATTTTGATAAGGACCCTAATAAAGCCCTTAAAGTGCTTCGTTACCAACATAAGCCAACTTAAATCGTGCATATAGGTTGACATTGCTAGCTATGGGCTTGTGAGGGAGAGATTAAGCGCAAGTGCCATAGAGCTCTTATGGAACGGTGACATTTCATGAGCACTATGGCTAATTTTCTTTGGACATTTTCAGATTAAAATCCCAAAAACTCATTAAGAACAGAGGTACCATGTGACTCAATAAGTTGAGCGACCAAATGATGATCTGGACTTTTTAATGCTGATATTTCGTTGAAGAGTTTATCTTGCACATCGAACGGCATCGACATCGAATCCATGAACATGTGGATCGATAATATATCCCCTTTATGAAACAGGTCGACTAAGGTTTTTGCTTCAAATTCTACGAGTGTATTCATTTTCCACCTCTCAATAACCAGTATTGTGAAACCGCAGCCGATGGAATCGGTTCAATTTCAGCTCACCAGTCATCTATGCCTTTCACTTTACAGTTCAGTCTACATTTTTTAAATTTATGAAATTAAGCTTATGTTTTTATTGAATAGTTATCCATTTAAATAATCTTGCGACACTTTTAGTTAAAGTGAATCTGTCATTTTTCGCCAACTATTAAGCCCTATATTTTGTAAGCCATTGTTAGCTGGCCTTTGAGTGTGCTTTAAAATTCAGCCTTTTATCTAACGTTGTTAGCGGCTTGACTTAAGTACAATCGTCTTGATGGTTTAACTCTTGCCTATGTAGATTTCAAGGATTCGATTTGTGAGGATGGATAGGGCGACCGTTTGAAGTGTTTTTAGAACTTTAAATTTTATTAACTCTATTTTTAAGTGCTGGATGGGATTAAAAACTGAAAGACTTTCATATTTCCAATCTTAAAACACCATATTTCATCGTTTTTTGAATGTTTTTGGTTTCATTTTTGAAAGTTTTCTGTAAGTTTGCTTTTTTTGATGATATTATCTCACACAGTTAGTTTGCTGGTAGGCAGATTAATACCTAAGGCTAAATGCATAAAAAAAGCATGCCTGTACCCTACTTAATATCTGGAGTCGTTATGGAAGCTCGTGATTACGAAAGCGCATATTACCAAGTACAAGATGATGTTCTTGAGTCATTACCCGTGGAGATGGACGAAGAGGCGTATGTAGACTGATTTACAGCCTAAATCGCTGGCAGATGAGGTAAACGTTTTATTGAAATTTCATCTGACTTTAGATAAAAAATAGCAACCCTTAGGTTGCTATTTTTATGCCTGCAAAACTTTAATTACGATTGCCTTTTTCTGGCATTATCTCAACGATCATCCATCGGTTTTTCACTTTGCGTAACCGAATGGTGCGATCATCAATCCAATCTTCGCTGCCTCTTATTCCTGTCAGTTTTACAATAACGGTGACATCTTTAGTAAATTTGCGGAAGAAGTCGATATCAATCTCTTCAATTTCAAGGGTAACGTCAGTCATTGTTAGGTTAAGTACATGTCGTTGCACTGCTGAAGCGATGTAATAGTGCGACAGCACTTCTTGCATGGGTTCATCGACAAACTGTTTGGCTTGTTCAACGTTTCTGTCGACATAGATAGCTTGAAAGAATCCTAACGATACTTGCTCAGGTGATTGTAAGCCGTTCATTGTTTCTGATTCTTGGCTACAGCCAGTAATTAAGACTGCCAGTATAAAAAGGATATATTTCATATATTTCAACAACAGGGATTTGATATTAGTATCGCGATTATACTCATACTTATCAAGGGAGAAAAATGGCTATGGATGGAACATCTTGGACAGAGAAGAGATGAGTATTAATAAGATGCGGTTTATGGAATAGGCTATTTTCGTTTTTTTCGCGGTGCAGCGCTTAATTTTTCTTGACTTAAATTACCAGATCCGTCATATCTGAATAAGTCATCTAGTATGGTTATCCACAGAATCTGTGGACAACTATGTTGAAGAGTAGATGCATAACTCTTAAGTCATTGAGCTTAATTGTTATTTTTTTCTGGTCAAATTTTGACGCATTAGCGCTTTTGGGGATATTTTAACCAATTTACTTATTGGTATAAGCGACCCTAAGCCCATCCTAGGCTGGCAATATCTAAGGCCTGACCTCCCATTCCACTTGAGAAGTACTGTGGTGAAGTGAGACAAGTGCATGTTTCACTTTAGACCCTATTATTTCAGTGTCATTACCATATTAGGGTCTATTTACATTAACAAAATTTGATTTTTTGTTCAGTAAAACAAGTTAATCTTGTGGTTTAAGTTTGCAGCGCAATAACGTGTGCCCTAAACCGATATTATCTATATCTTCATCTATATAAAGTCCTGCTTGGGAGATCAATTTAAGCATCTCTTTCGAGTGATACATACGGCTGTTGCCGTTAGCCATGGCGGTAAAGTAGAGAGAGGTTGCATTTACACAGTAAGCGCCAGCTTCAAACGGCTGCCTATCCCAATAGGTTTCTAAAATGCATAGCTCGCTACTGGAATGCATATTGGCGGCTGTATTGCGTAAGATAGTGAGAATTTGTTCTTCGCTAAAGCAATCTAAGAACTGACTCATCCAATAGAGATCACCACCAGAACAAAAAGGACTGTTCTCGTCTAAAAGATCACATTCAAAACCGCGAATTCGATCGAGAAGGTTATGTTGCTTTGCGTTGGATAAGGCAACGCGAAGTTGACCGGGTAGATCCATAATAGTGACAATGACATCGGTATCATAAGTGGTACAGGCAAGCGCCCATTTACCCGTATTTCCACCAATATCCACAATGGATTTAGGTTTATTCTTAAAAATTAATGGTAGCAATGCATCAAATGCGTGATCAGAATAATAGTGGTCAAAGTCAAACCAGCTTTTTTTAACTTGCTTGGGTAGCTCGCTTAAACTTGGATAGATAGTTGGCCAATCTCCAAAGGTTTTAAGGCCGTTGGCTTTTCCTTCAACTAGCGAAGACTCTAGTTCAAACAGGCCTTGATAGCAGACATCATGGATGAAATTGAGGTTCGTTTGCGCCATGTTGTCGTGAAGCATGAAATGGCCAATTTTATCTAGGTGGTACTGTTCACCCTCTTGCCATAGCAATCCCATACTTAAGCCCATATCCAATAGCACGGTTACCGCGTACTCAGACAGATTACAATGAGATGTGATGTGCTCCTTCGTAGCGTTTATGCCGTTTGCACTGTCGATATATTTCAAAATACCGAATTTTAGTAAACAACGTGCAACTTGGAATGCAACTGGGGCGAAGGCTATTTTTTGAGCTTCAAATTTTGCGTCAAATGCGTTGATAGATTTTGGTTTTTGGTAAAATGTCATGGGTAAAGAGGCTCAGTAGGTACGAGATAAACAATTGCTCATTGGACTTTACTCCTATCTTCTACTCGAGGCATCAGGCAAGTTATTGTTACTCGACCTAGCTCTCGAAATTATTAGGGCATGTTGATCTGTTGAGCTGATTGTTGTTCGAGTCAAACGATTTAAGTACGAGTTTCGAGCTAGGTTACCGATCTGCTTAAGTTAAAAAAACTAACTTCGAAGGAAGTAATAGAATAATCAAGATGTAAAACCCTGTGTTGAGGAGTTGCTGCCGTTACGTTATGTCGGGAGAAGAACACATAGATCAGATAGCGAGGCTAGAGGTGTTGCCATTTTAGAAGCCACTTTTAGGCTAATCGTTAAAAAAGGGAACCGCAGCGTTTGTCATCGCGCCGTCGCGTTGGAGGAAAATACGCTCTTGGCTTGGACAACCTATTATTTTAACGATATTAACGATCTCATTAGTGATGCTTTGACTTAGTTTGCCGAAAAAGAAACGTATGCGGAACAATGCACTTGAACAAAATAGTTTTGAGCTATTATAAATTCTTAACCTGGCGGGTAACGAAGTACCTTTAACGTGCTTACCGATAATTTAACGTTTTATATTTGTGAACACATTAAAGCGCTGGTCAGTCACTGAGATGATCGTATACTGGGCGGCCTCCCATGAAGTAGCGCTGCGAAATATACAGTCCTTAGACAAAGCTTTGCCAATTACCATCGAGCAGTGCTTTGTGCAACACGGCTCCTCCCAAGTGATAGTAGAGGCGTATTAAGTTAGGTTTAATTCGTTGGGTTGAGTATCAAATTGCAGTTATCGGTAAATGAGGTGAAGCCCAACTTAATGACATCATTTCTGTTTACATTAACAATATTTTTACCGGCGCAATAAAAAAGCCCTATTAGTTATCTTACCAATAGGGCTTTAATTCATCGCCGAATGTTACTGAACGTTCTCAGCATCTCCAAATTGGCCTTGGAATAGTACTGACGAGAGATAACGCTCTGCTGCTGAAGGTAGAATAACAACGATGTTTTTACCTTCAAACTCAGGCAATGCCGCGATACGGTTTGCTGCGACAACCGCTGCACCAGAAGAGATACCGACTAAAATACCTTCCTCTTTCATTAAGCGTTGTGCCATTTCGATAGCGTCTTCATTGCTTACTGCTTCAACGCGATCAACCATTTCTAAATCTAAGTTACCAGGGATAAAGCCTGCACCAATACCTTGGATCTTATGTGGGCCAGGTTGTACGGTTTGTCCCGCCAATGTTTGCGCGATCACAGGTGAGTCAACCGGTTCTACAGCGACAGAGGTAATGGCTTTGCCTTGGACATTTTTAATATAACGGCTGATACCTGTGATGGTTCCACCTGTACCGACACCTGCGACCACAACATCGACTTCACCGTCGGTGTCGTTCCAGATCTCTGGTCCAGTTGTTTTCTCATGGATCTCTGGGTTTGCAGGGTTATCAAATTGACCGAGGATGAGGTACTTCTCTGGAGCAGATTGGCGAAGCTCTTCTGCTTTATCTATAGCCCCTTTCATCCCTTTAGCGCCTTCGGTAAGCACGAGGTTTGCACCTAGCGCTTTAAGCAATTTACGACGCTCTAGGCTCATGGTATTTGGCATAGTCAGGGTGAGCTTGTAACCACGCGCTGCAGCAACATAAGCTAGTGCGATACCCGTGTTACCCGATGTTGGTTCTATAAGCTCTTTATCTTTAGTGAGTAAGCCTTTTTTCTCAGCATCCCATATCATGTTTGCGCCGATACGACATTTAACGCTAAAGCTTGGGTTACGCGCTTCAACTTTTGCGAGCACCTGGCCGTTGCTAACGCGGTTTAGGCGAACAAGAGGTGTATTACCAATAGTATGTGAATTATCTTCGAAAATTTTACTCATGGATTGCTTGCTCCTTAATTTATACAGCTAAATCATAGTGTGCTTTTGCTGCTTTAGAAATCATAGTTTAATCTTCTTTATTCCATTTAGTTATTAATGATGTGATATCTATCATAATTAGAAAATGTTTAACGCTAGTGTAAAACGGATCGGATTGCTAAGTTAGTGATTAAAAATAGTTTCGTTATTTATATCGTCAAGATATATTGCCGATTTACTCACATGGAGTGGATGCGTGAGCCCGACTAAAGACCCTAAAACAATGGTAACTCCATTTGCATTTAATATTGCGCCTAGCGTGTTGTATACGCCACTAGCCTCACCATTAAAACGTGGCATTGCTATTGCGATAGATGGTTTGTTAATTAGCGTATTGGCCGAGCAGGCTGGTTGGCTATTCATTCTATTGGTTGGTTTAACCCTATTGATTGAGCGTAGAAGCCATCAAATTGGTAAAGCGTTTAAATGGGCGCTCTATTTATCGATGTTGCTGATGACCATTTGGGTTACTAGCGATAATTTGATTGAATATAAACGTGACTCAAACGTTAAAAGCGAATCAATTGACGACCCCATAGGGATACGCGATCCGAGTGTGGCGGCCTCATTAAAAATCTTACCCGATATTTTGGGGTTAACGATGTGTGAAATACGTTCTTGTGCAGACACCAAGCTTGCGACTTTACTGATACGGGTAAATAGCATGTCGATCAGTGTGCAAGAGAAGCGGCAGATGCTGCTGCAGATCATCTCCGAACTTGAGCTTTCTCAAGATGATATTAACGCCTTGTCACAACAAGTCCTAGAGAAGTTTCCTAAAACGCTTGATGCTGAGTCCTCTAAGCTGATAGATGCTCAAGTCGATGCAGATCAGAGCCAGCGGTTGCTGGCCGATACCACTTCTCAATCGACTCGTTCTAAATCCGCTAGCGTTCAATCTACAGATTTAGAATCCACTACTGCTGATTACGCTGAAATATCGAGTACTGCTGAGTTTTCGGTGACGCCAGAAGAGCCAGTAGTTAAAGAGGTGGCTCAACAAGATAATCCTGTTCTTCTGTCGCAATATGATCTAGAGGACAATGACAATGAGAAGCAGCCTTATAGTGTACTCGGATGGGCCAAAGGGTTACTTAATGATCTTGGCTTAGGTTTTGGTTGGGCAGCGTTTTATTTTACCGTGTTTACCGCTTGGTTTGACGGGCAAACATTAGGTAAGAAGTTACTTAATATTCGGGTTATTCAGCTTGATGCCTCGGCTATTTCGCTGTGGGATGCCTTTGGTCGATATGGTGGCTATGGTGCGGGTTTTGCCACAGGCTTACTTGGTTTCTTGCAGATCTATTGGGATGCTAACCGTCAGGCTATCCAAGATAAAATTTCGGCGACTGTGGTGATCGACTTGTCCAAGCAGAAAGTAAGCCCGTCAGAGATCTCAGAGCCTGAACAAGTTGGCTAGATGATGAAAAGTGAAAAAGATGATTGCGCCACGCTCAATCTCGATGAATATGTTAGTACTTACAACAACCAGGCATAACTGACTTTCATAAAATAGGTTTGCTCATCGCGTGTGAGCGAATCTATCTCATCATTACGACGCATGCCGTCTGAGTAACCTAAGTAAAACACACTTTGCGGGTTGAGCTTATAGCCATAGAGTACCTCATTGCCGAGCTCCGCATACTGAGCTTGCGGAGTGCTGTAGAGGTACATGGATGGATCACGTTGGATGTTGGTATAGATACTCGATATGCGGATAAATTGATTGATGGTCATGTACCAATTTAGGCGGATATCGGTCAAGTTGGCGCTAAACAATTCATTGTCTTCGATATCCAAAGTGCGATAAATATGTGAGAGATCTAACGAGAGTGAGTCTGTCAACTTCCACACCAACCCTGGGTTGAGCATCAGCTCAGTGCCTAAACGGTCGTTGGCAAAATCGATGGCATCGCCATAATTGATATCTAGTTCCAGTTTTAATGCACTAAGTGGAGTGATATTGCTGTAAAACCAGCCCATCTGTTCGTTAAAAAGCTGAGTATTGTCATCAATGGCGAGACTGGCGCCATTGTGGCGAGGACCGACTCTGTCACGTTGCACATAACCAAATGCAGTGTAGCTTTGCATAGCCCCTTCCATCTCGATCATCGCTTCTGTTTCACGTTCTAACAGTTCGCCCGCTTGGTTATGGGTATTGTCCCAATCGCCACGCAGTGACACATATGAGAGCAGACTAGAATTAGGGTACCAATTATACCCGCCGCCAATGACGGCTTTTGTCATATCGACTTTGTCGATGAAACCCAGATCGGCACGAAATTCATCGCCGACAGATTCATACTGACCAAAGGCATACCAATTTCTGCGCTTATGTTCATATTTGATTTTGTAATAACTGTCGTTGAGCTTGTCGTCGATTTGGGTGCGTAACACTCGCTCATTGATGCCGCAGTGGCCCAAATCACAATTGATTTGTGGTTCACAATCCTCGCTATTACAAAATGAGCGGTAGAGGGTGTCAGGATAAAGGGTATCCGAGTAGGCATACTGGGCCGTTAAGGTGTCTTGCTCCGTTGGTTGATATTTTATGTCACTGCTGGCCACATAGTTATGGTAATCATCACTGGTTTTTGCGGTGACGATAGTGCCAACAGAGAGTGCATCACTGAGATCGGCGCGGTAGCGGCCTGCCAAGTTATAGCTGGTGCTATCGAGGGTGGCGATATCCGAGCTTAAATTACCTGGCACCAAAAAATTGGTTTGAGTGTCGTTGGTCAACATGAAACCAAAGGTATGCTGGTCTACCTTGCTGGTGAGCTTTACGCCATAATCGGGAGAGACAATGTTGCGGGTATGTACCAGTGACATTTGCGAATCAAAATAATCTTTATTGTCGAGGAAAAAAGCGCGCTTCTCGGGAAAGAACAAGGCAAATGTGCTGTTAATGTCCAGCTGGCCTGCATCCGCTTCAACTTGAGAAAAGTCAGGGTTAATGGTGGCATTTAGCAATGTGCTTGGTGTGATCCCCCAGCGAATATCCAGCCCCGGCTCAATGTTATCGTCGTTGTTCCAGTCGCCGACGGGATCGATATCACGTGTGCCAGAGCGATTGAATACCAGTGCCGGTGTTAACTGTAAATCGCTACCCGATTCGGCTTCGTTGAGTCCTGTGGCAATGCCCATCTGGCACAGTTGGCAGCCATTATTACGGTCAATTTTGTGAGTTGAAAGTCGATGTTGTTGGTTTCTTGGGTAAAACCTTACTAGCTCTATGCCCCAAGTTTGTCGATCGAGTTGACTGTTAAAATTGAGCATCCTTAACGGGAGCTCTATCTCAACTTGATAGCCTTTAGCCGTCTTTTTGCCAGCGCTGTACCAGATCCCATCCCAAGCATCGCTTTCTTGACCCGTGAGTTCATTCTCTATGGAGTCCATCTGTACACCATAGGGATTGATAAAAAACTGGTAGGCTAAGCGTGAGTCGTTAAAAGTATCTAATTTTATTCCCACCAGATCGTCGCCCCAAACGCCATCACGATCGGCAAAGTTGGCTCGCACCCTATCACTGGTTTCATTGGAATCGGGATCGAAGGCATAAAATGCCACAAACAGACTGGTTTTGGTGGCAAATATTTTCGCTTCTGTCTCCACTGGAGCTAGGGTATTTTCGCCAGGGTTGGTTTCAAACCTTAGTTTTGTGGTGGCTGCGTTTTGCCATACGCTATCATCCAATTCACCGTCAATGACTGCAGCTGTTTCGAGCGTTGGAAGCGTTAGTTGAAATTGTTCAGCACTGCCACCAAGCGCTGTAAAAGGTAGGATTAGGCCGCAAAGCGCAAGCCAAAAAAGTCGCAATGTTCGTTTCATAAATAATTATAATTGTCTATAAGCAGGTTGTTGTACAGATGTGGCGCTATTGTGACAGAAAACAGAGCGTTAATTGATAGCTAATTGTTACAAAAGGTGTGAATTTGACCGTTTTAAGCTGAGGTAAAACCAGTGTTGTCACATCATATTGCGATGTGACAACGTTTAGCTGGCGCGTTAGTCTGGGGCGATCTGGTCGTTTTTATAGGCAACGCGGTATTTATCGACCCACATAGAGGTTGCACCACATATTGCCACTGGCATCACGATAAAGTTAACGATTGGGATCATCGAAAATAGCGTGACGGCTGCGCCAAAACTAAAGCTACTGCCTTTAGTCTGATTAAGGGCAAATTTCATATCTTGAAACGGTACCTTGTGGTTATCGAATGGATAATCACAGTATTGAATTGCCATCATCCAAGCACTGAACAGGAACCACAACACAGGGGCTGCAGTTTGACCGATCAAAGGCACCCAAAATAAGATCAGGAACACTAAAGCCCTTGGCAGATAATATTTAAGCTTTATCCATTCGCGCCCAAGAATACGGGGTAAATCCTTAATTAAATCTGTGGTCGTGCCGGTGTTGAGGTTTTTACCGGTAAGAAATTGTTCGACTTTTTCTGCGAGCAAGCCATTAAAGGGAGCGGCTATCCAGTTCATGACCGAGCTGAACACAAAGGATAAGACAACTAACAAGGTCAATACGGCGAGTGGCCATAGTAAAAAGTTCAGCCAGCTCAAATAATCGGGCAGTTGGCTACTCACCCAAGTAAATACCTGTTCAAGTTGACCAATCGCAAAATAGATCACAGCGCTAAACAGGATGAGGTTGACCGCCAAGGGAATAAACACAAATCGTCTTAATCCGGGCTGCTTTATCAGTCTAAAGCCATCTAGAAAATAGTTCACGCCACTTTTGGACGCAGAGCTTGCTTTTTGATTCATAGTGTTATCAATATCATCGTTATCTGTGTTAGTCATGATTGTGTGTCAGCGTAGATCTAAAAACAAGAGTGAAATGGGCCTGTTAGCGATAAAAAACGTTACAAAATGCGGCATGCTTTGCTAAAGTGACACCCAATAATAACAGGTGCATTTTAAGTGCCTCCAAGGATAACGACCTAACGGGCTCAATGAGACTCAAACAGATAAAACTTGCTGGATTTAAGTCGTTTGTCGATGTTACTAAAATCCCTTTTAATCAACCATTAACTGCCATTATTGGGCCAAACGGCTGCGGTAAATCCAATGTGATTGATGCCGTTCGTTGGGTATTAGGCGAAAGCTCTGCGAAAAACCTGCGTGGTGATTCGATGACCGATGTCATTTTTAATGGTTCATCGGCCCGCAGACCTGTGTCTGTTGCGAGTGTCGAACTCTCTTTTGATAATCAAGAAGGCAGATTAGCTGGGCAATACGCAAGTTACCAAGAGATCGCGGTTAAGCGTCAAGTCAGCCGCGATGGCGATTCCTCCTATTTTCTTAATGGTCAAAAGTGCCGCCGTAAAGATATTACCGATCTGTTTATGGGCACAGGCCTTGGTCCTCGCAGTTATGCGATTATCGAACAGGGGACTATCTCTCGGCTGATCGAATCAAAACCTCAGGAGTTGAGGGTCTTTATCGAGGAAGCGGCGGGTATTTCTCGCTATAAGGAGCGCCGCCGTGAAACCGAAAATCGTATTCGCCATACCCGTGAAAATCTCGAGCGCTTAGGCGATATTCGTCAAGAACTAGGACGACAAATCGATAAGCTTGCAGAACAAGCTCAAGCGGCTAAACAGTATCGGGAATTAAAACAGACCGAACGTCGTCAAGACGCAGAGCTCAATGTGTCTCGTTTGCTTGAGTTACAGGCGCAATTAGAAAAGCTTACCGCTGAAATAACCGCGCAAGAACTTAAAAAGAGTGAGTTGGATGCGGGGAATCAATCACTGCAAGGTCAAGCGACTGAGCTTAAGCTCAAACTCGAAGAGCTCGATCAAGATGAACATAGTCAAGTCGAAGCGTTTTATATTAATGCCACCCAAATCGCCAAACTGGAACAGTCGCTTAAACATCGCCAGCAGCAAGACGAGCATTTAAAAAAGCAACTTGCTACCACGCAACAAAAGTTGGCGTTAACTCAAGCTCAGTGGCAGGCGCTTGATGTAGCGTCAACGACACTCGATGAGCGTTATCAGTCGGCGGTTGCTCAGCAGCAAGATGCGCAGCAACGCATAGCGCTTATCGACGAGCAGATGAGCGAGGCTCAATTGAGTCTCGAGCAGCACAGTGAAAGCTTCACTCGGGTGAAGCAGGAACAGCATCAGCATCAATTGCAATTTCAAGGTGCTCAGTCTGAATATAAACATCTAACCAGTAATCTTGCTCAAAAATTACAGCAAAAATCGGCACTACAGAGTCAATTGAGTAAGCTGAGTTCGGTTGATGGCGAGACGACATTGCAATTGCAGCAGAGTCAATGTGATAGCTTAATCGCGCAATGTGAGCAGTTAACATTCAGTAATCAGCAAAAAACTCAGCAGCTCACAGCGTTAGAGCAACAAGATAAACGTTTGCAGCAACAAATCGATGCGCTATCTCAATCGTTGGCCGAGGAGCGAGGTCGTTTTAATATTGTTGAGCGATTGCTTCCTCATGTTGAAGAGACTGGCAGCCGTGCATTATGGCAAAGCCTCGACGTTGAGCCTGGTTGGGAAGTCGCGGTCGATCTGGCACTCGATGGAGTGTTGACGCAAAAGGTGGATGTCGACGAGTCACAAGTTGGCTTTAGTCAATATGCGCCCAAGCAGTGGCAAGGGGTTCGCGCGTCAGTAAACTTAGCACCATGGCTCGAACATCTACGCTGGGCAACCGATTTGGCTGGTGCTAAGGCTATGTTGGCAACGCTAGCGCCATTTGAGCGCATAGTTACCGCTGACGGTTATCTGCTTGGTCAAGGCTTTTTATTACAAAAGAGTGAGCAAAGTAGCGCATTAGTGCAGCTACAAATGGAAAAAGAGGCCCTAATCGCCAGTATCGCCAATAGCGAAGATAGCCTTCACCAGTTACGTGAACAATCTCTGGTAGTAGCCCAGCAGCTTCTCGACTGCCGCGCATTAAATCAGCAAGGTGCTACTTTACTACAAGGCGTCCAGCTAGAGCTTGAGCGAATTAGTACTCAAGTTGATGCCACAAAAGAGCGTATTAGCCACGCTCAAGAACAGCAACGCCATTACAGCGATCAATTAGAAGCATTAGCTGAAAGTGAGCTGATTGACGAGCAGCGTCTGCAGGTCATTGGCGAGCGCTTAGCCAAAGATGAACTGCAAGCTAATGAGTTGCAAAAACAAGCGGAAATGGCGTCGGTTAATCACACTGAAAGCAGGGCATTGACTCAGCGTCTTAAGTTACAACGTGATGACTTGGTGGTTGAGCTAAATAAGCATCAAACTTTGCTACAGTCATTAAATACCGAAATAGCGCTTAATCAGCAACAATCGGGTCAATATCAGCAGCAGATACAAGAGTTAACCACTAGTTTAGAGGCGCTCGGACTGGAGCTTGATGGGAGTCATCAAGCGGAAGATGACTCTTCATCTCAGATGCAGCAGCAATTGAGTGCCGCGCTAGATATTCAGCAGCAGAAACAGCAATCACTGGACAAATTACGCGCACAACAAGCTGAGTTACAAACTCAACTAGATCAAATAGTATCGAAACAAAAACAACAGCTTGCAAAGATAGAACACTTGATTCAAGCTATTAGTGCGTTGTCGTTACGTCGTGAAGGAATTAAAGGCCAGGCCGATAGCCAACATGCATTATTAGTTGAGCATGACATTGATGTGCAAACGGTTAAGTGCGAGTTAGATTCGAGTTTGTCCTTAGGGTCGAGGCAGAAAGCGTTAGAACGCACTCGCTCGCGCATCGAACACTTAGGCGCGATTAATTTAGCGGCCATTGAAGAGTATGAACAACAGAGCGAACGCAAGCATTATCTCGATAGCCAAGATGCGGATTTGACCAAGGCGCTAAATAGCTTAGAAGAAGCGATTCGTAAGATAGATAAAGAGACTAAAACTCGTTTTAAAGAGACTTTCGATAAGGTTAATCAAGATTTAGGTGTGCTGTTTCCCAAAGTGTTTGGCGGTGGCAGTGCGCATTTGGCATTGACCGATGATGATCTGCTCGACACGGGCGTGACCATTATGGCGAGACCGCCAGGGAAAAAGAATAGTACGATCCACCTGCTTTCGGGTGGAGAAAAAGCGTTAACCGCTTTATCATTGGTGTTTGCGATTTTTAGACTCAATCCCGCACCTTTTTGTATGCTCGATGAGGTCGATGCGCCGCTTGATGATGCTAATGTCGATAGATTTTGCCGTTTGGTAAAAGAGATGTCTCAAAGCGTGCAATTTGTTTATATTAGTCACAACAAGATCACCATGGAATTGGCTGATCAACTGATCGGTGTCACTATGCATGAACCAGGGGTTTCGCGTATAGTGGCCGTAGATATTGATGAGGCGGTGGCATTAGCCGACGCAGGATAATTATGGGAAAAGCAGGGTAATCAATGGAAAATTTGCAACTGGTATTGTCAGTGTTAGGAGCGATTGCCATTATCGCGGTACTTGTGCATGGTTTTTGGTCCATTAAAAGGCAGCAGCCTAAGCCGTTAAAAGAAACGCGGATGACTGGGTTCAATAAAGAGCAAAATAGAGATCGTGATGGCTTCGATGCCGACGGTATTGGTGCGGTTCGAGTACGTAAGCTTGGCTCGGCAGAGTCTCTCTCATCGGCTGAAACTGAACAAGCAAATCCAACTCATTTAACCAAGACATCTTCAGATATTGCTGACGAACATAAGTTCTCTTTGTCTGACGAGCCTAAACGAAAAGCACCTCGTCAGCGCCAAGAGCCAACGCTTTTAGATAGCAGCACTGATGATATCGAACAGATGGAGTTAGGTTTAGGCCAAGTACCCGCTCAACCTTCACTTTTTGAAGATCCTGTATGCTCACGTAAACCTGAGCAAGCTAAGCCAAAGTCAAAACCTGTTGCTCCAGAAGCACTAAAGCCAACGTCAGTCGAAGCGGAAGTTCAAATTGCACAGGCTGAAGCCGAACTCAGCGTCGAGTCACAACTTGCGACTGAAGAGGTGAAAGAGGAACCTTTAGGGGATCCACAAGATGTCTTAGTATTGCATGTGGTTGCCGAAGAGGGGGAGCACCTAAATGGCGCAGAACTCTTGCCTAGTCTGCTTACGCTGCACTTTAAGTTTGGCGAGATGGATATTTTTCATCGCCATGAAGACAACGCCGGAACGGGCAAGGTGCTGTTTTCACTGGCTAACATGGTTAAGCCTGGGGTCTTTAACCCCGATGAAATGGAACAGTTTACTACCCAAGGCATCGTATTATTTATGACGCTACCTTGTTACGGTGACGCGTTAATGAATTTCTCCAATATGCTTAATTCGGCCCATCAGCTTGCCGATGATTTAGGCGGCGTATTACTCGATGGTGCTCGTTCTCCTTGGAATGAACAGAAGAAGCAGGCTTACCTGCAACGTATCCGCGCCCAAGCGTAAATAACATAAGCATAGACTAACTGATTGATATTATTTTAGAGGCCGCATCAGCGGCCTCTATTGCTTAATCTGGACGACATAAAATGCAAGCTATACAACAAGAGATACAACAACTTACTCGTGAAATAAACCAACATAACTATCGTTATTATGTTGATGACGCACCATCGGTTCCAGATGCCGAGTACGATAGGTTAATGCGTCGTTTGCAAGAACTCGAAGCTCAACATCCAGAGCTGGCGCTGGCCGACTCGCCAACCAAGAGAGTCGGTGGTGAGGCCTTAGCTAAATTTGAACAAGTTATCCACCTTAAGCCAATGCTGAGTTTAGACAATGTGTTTAGTGAAGAGGAGTTTAATGCTTTTCATAAACGGGTTAGTGATAAGACCACCGCATCGCCTCAGTTTTGCTGCGAACCCAAGCTCGATGGTTTAGCCGTGAGTATTTTATATCGTGATGGTCAGTTTGAGCGCGCCGCTACTCGGGGGGATGGCGCGGTAGGTGAAGATATTACTGAAAATGTGCGCACCATAAAATCGATCCCACTGAGCTTGCGTGGGGAGAACTTCCCACCGTTACTCGAAGTTCGCGGTGAAGTGTTTATGCCTAAAGCGGCATTTGAGGCGGTCAATGATAAAGCACGTCAAAAAGGTGAAAAATTATTTGTTAATCCGCGAAACGCTGCCGCGGGGAGTTTACGTCAGCTAGATAGCAAGATCACTGCGAGTCGCTCGCTGGCATTTTATGCCTATGCCCTTGGCGTTGTGGAGCCTGAATCTTGGTCGTTAGCACCAAGTCATTATGAGCAGTTGATGCAACTAAAAAGTTGGGGCTTTCCGGTTAGTAGCGAGGTGAAGGTTTGCGATAATATCCCTGCTGTATTGGCATATTATCAAGATATTCTCGCGCGCAGAGCATCCCTTGCTTATGAAATCGATGGTGTGGTGCTGAAAGTGAATGATATTAACCTGCAAAAATCATTAGGTTTTGTCGCCAGAGCACCGCGCTGGGCGACCGCCTATAAATTCCCAGCACAAGAAGAGATAACATTGTTAGAAGGGGTTGATTTTCAGGTTGGGCGCACGGGAGCCGTCACCCCTGTTGCCCGTTTAAAACCAGTATTTGTCGGCGGTGTAACTGTCTCTAGTGCGACCTTGCATAACGCCGATGAAATAGCGCGCCTAGGCGTACAAATTGGTGATAGCGTGATCATTCGCCGTGCCGGCGATGTTATCCCTCAGATAGTTGCCGTTGTGGCAGAGAAACGCCCTAATGATGCCCGGCCGATCCGCTTCCCTACCGCTTGTCCTGTCTGTGGCAGTGATGTTGAGCGTATTGAAGGTGAAGCGGTTGCGCGATGCAGCGGGGGGCTATTTTGTGAGGCTCAACGTAAAGAGGCGATAAAACATTTTGCTTCTCGCAAGGCGCTAAATATCGATGGTATGGGCGATAAAGTGGTCGAACAGATGATCGACAAAGAGTTAATAGAAAGCCCAGCCGATCTGTTTAAGGTGACGGCATCAGCACTGACTATGTTAGATCGTATGGGGCTTAAATCGGCTAACAACTTGGTTGCTGCGATTGAAGATGCTAAGCAAACCACTTTTGCGCGTTTCTTGTATTCATTGGGGATCCGCGAAGTGGGTGAGGCGACCGCTGCCAATTTGGCTAATCACTTCAAAACTTTAGATAAAATGATACAAGCCGATGCCGAAGAGTTTATTAAGGTTGATGATGTGGGTGTGATTGTTGCTCAACATCTAGTGCACTTCTTTGCCGAGCCTCATAACCTTGAAGTAGTTAATGGTTTGATCAACGCCGGAGTCAATTGGCCAGCTATCGAAGAGGTTGCAGAAGAGGCGCTGTCACTTAAAGGCCAGACTTGGGTATTAACAGGCACCTTAACTCAGCTAAATCGTAATGATGCTAAAGCACAATTACAGGCCTTGGGTGCTAAGGTCGCGGGTAGTGTATCGAAAAATACCGACTGCTTGGTAGCGGGTGAAGCGGCAGGTTCTAAATTGACGAAGGCGCAAGAGCTTGGCGTTAAGGTGATTGATGAAGAACAGCTGTTAGCGCTTCTTAACGGTTAACAAAGCCTAGCGACTAATAATGAAAGCGTCATCCTCCGATGGCGTTTTTTGTTTATAAACCAAGGTGAGATTGAATTCGATAAAATCGTCTCCATATTGTTAACAAACTAAATAAAAAGAGAGCGGCAGTTGAATTTTAGTCATATTAATTGGCTTGATGAAAAGGGATATTTTAAACCGCCTTTGATGCTATACGTTATGTTGGCATTTGTTGGCCGTGGTTGGTGTGTATTTATAGCCTCATTAACTCAAGCTAGTGATAGAGCTGGACTCGTCGCGCTAATTTATCCACAAAAATCAGATTTCCTACTTTCCCTAGCGGCAGGTTTTGGTGCTTTGGTGCTGTATGGATTGGTGATCGCCGAACGTAAGCGTAGCCCCTTGTGGCTCAGGCCGTTGTTTAATCAGCTCAAGCTTCTACTCATCATATTGTTGATGATCGATGGTGGGTTGTTGTTGCAACGATTAGTACATAATTACTTTTTATATACTTGGAGTTTTGGCCTCGACGCGCTGTTTCTGTTTTGGAGCCTTATCTATATCGCAAAGTCTAAACATTTAGCTTATTACCTTGGAGATTGGCGCACCGAACAGGCCGAAGAATCCCAATCGGCAGAATAACCGATCGACTAAGTGCACTTTTATTAATTCATTTACTGCTTATTTTGGCCATGATAACTCCCTTTAATTGCCAATAAACTTAAGACAATTTCAAATCTATTGTCAATTTTATGGCAACTTGTACAATTTGAGTTGCTATTGACTATAGTTATGTTATTAAAGTTAATCTGGTTTTCATTTAATATGTTGTTATGTGCCAGTTTGACTCACAACAGATAATAGATCATACAACGTGAGTTCATCATGGAGTTACTTCGCGTGGCGAAAGCAGAGCCTATCCAAATACCACTTTCAAAATTGCAAATTGGCCTTACGGTTAAACTTCCCTTGTCTTGGAAGAATCATCCATTTTTATTAAATCGCATAAAAATTGAAGAGGAGGCGCAAATTGAGCTAATTAAAAGCTTAGGTGTGCCCTATGTTATTGTGCTCTCTGGTGATGAACTGCTCGAAGAGGCAGAGAACGAAGAGGTTAGCCAAGTCAAAAATGAAGAGGTGCTTGTTGATCCCGTGGCAGAGGCCAAGCAACAGGTGCGCAAATCTCTACGTTTAAGTCAAAAGCGTTTCATCGATTCGCTTAACAATAGTCGCTCTATGTTTAGTAAAATAGCCAGCGATCCTGAGGGGGCATATCGAGAAGCGGCAACCTTGGTCGAGAACTTGCTCGATCATATGTATGAATATAAACATCCGCACCTCGCGCTCGTTTCGGCTGGGGAGTCAGATAACAGTGTGACTCAGCACGGTATATCGGTGGCGGTGATTTCACTGATGATCGCCAAAGCGATGGAAATGTCAAAATCAGATATGCGTGATATCGCCTTAGGCTGCCTATTTCACGATATTGGCAAACTAAGAGTGCCTGAGAGTATTCGACGTAAGAACACGCCATTAACACCATCAGAAGCCAACTTTTTAAAGATGCATCCCAATTTTGGCAATGACATGCTGTCGAAGACAGGGCTATTCAATAAGGTAGTGCTCAATATCGTGTTACATCACCATGAGTTTATCGATGGCTCAGGGTTTCCCGATGGACTCACCGAGAAGAAAATTCCTATTAGTACTCAGCTAGTGAGCCTAGCTAATGACTATGATGACCAACTTTGGAGCGATGTCAGCCGTTCGCCTCAAGTCGCATTAGGCTACTTGTTTAAAAACCATGCCGGCAAACATTCTGAGACCTTAATTGCGGTGCTGGTTAAGTTGCTTGGGATTTATCCACCAGGGACTTTAGTACAGCTCTCTGATGGCTGTGTGGGTAAAGTGATGATGACCACCTCATCGGTTAAGCAGCCTCAAGTTTGGGCTTGTAATAGTGATGGTAGTGAGCCAGGCCTGCGCTTTCTTATGCAAGAAGAGGTGTTTGTTGAGAGTGTATTAAAAATTGAAGAACTGAAAGAGGGGGCCTTGAAAGTACTGCAGGTCGATAATGGGATCAGTTTTTATTTCAGTGGAATGCAATAACAGCCTTTTATGGGGGCCTCGATTAAGGTATTTTAGATTAACTATCCGTTTGTAAAGAAACTCTTATGATTCATTCTGTTGCCGTAGTTGGATGCGGTTGGTTTGGTTTACCTTTAGCAAAAGCTCTGGTCGATAAGGGCTTTTCAGTTAGTGGTTCAAAACGGGATGCAGCGCAAGCGTTAGCACTTAAAGAGCTTGGCATCGACGGATTTGTATTAGATCTCGACGCTCAGCAGCCTGTTGATAATGAGCAATTAGCTAAACTTCACACCGATGCGATAGTCATTAATATTCCCCCTGGACTTCGCCGTGGTGACAATGGTTACCTTGTGCGGCTTGAACGGCTTCTTTTGTTGATGGGCGATCATCGCTATCAGCGGGTTATCTTTATTAGCACCACGGGCGTGTATCCCGCTAATGGCAAGGTGCAACATGAAGCGGATGCAAAAGCGCACAACGATACCAGTGAAGTACTACTGCAGGCTGAAGCCATGTTTAAAGATGCGGTCATTGTTCGATTTGCTGGATTAATCGGACCTAAGCGTCACCCAGGACGGTTTCTTGCCGGCAAAATGAGCTTAACTGGGGGGATGCTCTCGGTCAACATGACCCATCTTGATGATTGTGTCGGCGGTGTAATGGCCTTACTTACCCATCAAGGGCAACTGGCACCTGCTTATAATATCTGCTCCCCCGATCATCCCTACAAAGCGGCGTTTTATCAGCGTGCTGCGGCAATGTTAGGACTAGTTGAGCCAGAGTTTGCCTCATCGGGCGAGGACTGCGAGGATAAAGTGGTCGATGGCTCGCTCATCTGTAAGCAGCTTGGCTACCAATATCGTCATCAGGATCTATTTAATATGCTCGAGCATTGTTAATCGAGAGGTTCAAGGTTGAGTGGATTTACTCATTAGGTCTATTTATTAATGTCTACTTTTTTAAAGAGTGAAATATGAAGAAACTAATCCATGCTGTACAGTTTATCGCTGTTGTTTTCACGGCCTTTTTTGCCAGTCAATTAGCGGCACAAACGCAATTTGTTGAAGGTCGTGATTATATTAAGGTTGCGGGTATTCCTGAGGCCACTAAGCCTGTGGTTCGTGAGTTCTTCTCCTATAATTGTCCTCATTGTTATCGTCAAGATGGCTTCTTTAATGCCACGATGGCAAAGCTCGATGGTAGTGTTGATTTTGAGCGTACGCCAGTAGGGGCTGGACGTCCAAGTTGGCAGTTGAGTCAAGAAGCTTACTATCTTGCACAAAAATTCCAAGTTACCTCTCAGGCTCATGGCAATCTATTTAAGCGTATTCACGAAGGTAAAGGTGCATTTACTCGCCAAGACGAGTTAACCGAGTTTTTTGTTGCGCAAGGTATTGCTAAAGCAGAAGTTGATAAGGCAATTGAATCGGCCGATCGCAAATTAACCCTAGCTAACTATGATACTCAGGCGCAACTGGCTGGTATTCGCGGCGTACCTGCATTATTGGTTAACGGTAAGTATCTGGTGACGTCGAAAACCCATTCTGCCGATGAGTTATCGGCGCTGTTGAAATATCTTTCTACGCTAGAATAGGTTGCCATTAACTTCAGGTTTATTTCGTCATAGCATGGTGAAGTTTAAATCGCCGTCAGGCTAACTCCTATCACTTGAGATGTTTAGCGTGAACTGGATAGCGAGTATTGCTTATTTGAACGGTCCCTTTGATGAATGGATTTTCTCAGGGTTTGGAGCCCTCACTATCGGTCAGACGTTGTGAATGTCTTTAATGCACGACGATATGGATATAGCGGGTAGGGTTACGCATGGAGCAGTTGCCGAGGCGCAATTAAAGACAAGCGCTAAGCTTTAGTGCTAAATTGTCGCTGAGCGAACACATCTTTATACTAATTGGTATAACATAAAAAATCCCCTCAAACACAATGCTTGAGGGGGTTGTCACCCAAAGACAGGGTCGTTGAACTGATCATTTTTCTTAACTGCTCAGTGTTAGCTTCTTAGCTGCTTTTTTTTTGTTTATACTGGTTGCAATATTTTTATAACAATAAAGACAGAAATCATCATGCTACCTAAGTTATCTCATCAACAAACGCTTGAGCCCGTGTACTTAGCTTTTCTTAATGTGTTAGCAGAAAGCGGTTTTACCGGTGATATCGATAAGCGATACAGTGCGCGACTGGCCCAAGCGACAGATAATTCTGTTTATCAATTTTTACCTCAAGCCGTACTTTATCCAAGAAACCAAACTGATATACGCATAGCCTTAAAGCTGGCATCAAGCGCTGAGTTTGAAAAGGTGGTATTTAGCGCGCGTGGTGGTGGTACTGGCACCAATGGTCAGTCGCTAACCCATGGCTTAATCCTTGATCTGTCTCGTTATATGAATCGAGTTTTAGAAGTTAATGTCGAGGAAGGATGGGTGCGCGTTGAGGCCGGCGTTATCAAAGATGCGCTTAATGACGCGCTGCGTCCACATGGTTACTTCTTTAGCCCCGACTTATCGACGTCAAACCGTGCGACCTTAGGTGGCATGATTAATACCGATGCATCGGGGGCAGGCTCGTTAGTTTATGGTAAAACATCCGATCATGTGCTTGAGCTGACCAGTGTATTGTTTGATGGTAGTGTATTAGAGACTGGCCCTGTTCATCTTGAGGGGCTGAAAGCATTAGAAGCGCTTGAACACCCAGATTTAGCTCAGTGTTTACAGCGTGATATTGCTAAAATTACCCGAGAGCATCGCGATGAAGTGAATGCCCGTTTCCCCAAGCTTAACCGTTTTTTGACGGGATACGATCTTAAAAATGTGTGGAATGAATCCTTAGATGAGTTCAATTTGTCACGCATTTTAACGGGCTCTGAAGGGACGCTTGCGGTTATCACCGAAGCTAAATTGGATATCACACCGCTGCCATCGACTCGCATGATGGTCAATATTAAATATGACTCATTTCAATCGGCGTTACGCCATGCTCCTGATTTAGTCAAAGCTAAGGCGACCGTTGTTGAAACCGTTGACTCCAAAGTACTTAATTTGGCTAAACAGGATATTATCTGGCATTCAGTTTCTTCGCTAATAGAAGATATACCGAGTAAATCTATTGATGGTTTAAACATGGTGGAGTTTGCTGGCGAGACCGATGAGGTCGAGTATAAAGTAAACTTGTTATGTGAGATGCTAGATACTCAGATAGCGGCTCAAAAAGGTGGTTTACTCGGCTACCAAGTGACTGCTGATAAAGGCTCTATCAATACTATTTATGCCATGCGCAAGAAGGCGGTTGGTTTGTTAGGGGCAACCAAAGGCAGTCGTAAACCTATTGCTTTTGCCGAAGATACCGCAGTACCACCAGAGAAGTTAGCCGATTATATTATGGAGTTTAGGGCGCTGCTCGACAGCCATGAACTCCAATATGGCATGTTTGGTCATGTTGATGCGGGTGTGCTGCATGTGCGACCAGCACTCGATATGTGCGATCCTAATGACGAACGTTTGTTGAAAAACGTATCTGATGAAGTTGCGGCACTAACCCTCAAATATGGCGGCTTGATGTGGGGGGAGCATGGTAAAGGGGTTCGAGGTGAATATGGTCCATCGGTGTTTGGTGAAACCCTGTTTAGTGTACTTGAAGACGTTAAAGGCTTGTTTGATCCGCTCAATAAACTCAATCCGGGTAAGCTGGTGGCACCTAAAAACAGTGGCCCCCTTCAATACAATGTTGATAGTGCCAAACGCGGTGCATTCGATAGGCAAATTCCAGTTAATACCCGAGAAGCCTTTCCTGACGTAATGAACTGTAATGGCAACGGATTATGTTTTAATTACAGTGTCTATTCACCTATGTGCCCCTCATTTAAGGTCACTGGTGATAGAGTGCAATCGCCTAAAGGTCGCGCGGGACTCATGCGTGAATGGCTCAGACTGCTAGAAGCTGAAGGTGTTGATGTCGAAGCCTTAGCTAAAGCCAAGCCGCTAGGCTGGCTACAACGCACTCAGAACACTTTAAAGATGGACAGAGAATATGATTACTCCCATGAGGTGATGGAGTCATTAAAAGGCTGTTTAGCCTGTAAGGCATGCTCATCTCAGTGCCCGGTTAAAGTCGATGTACCAAAGTTTCGAGCGCAATTTTTTAATATCTATTATCAACGCTATCTGCGTCCCGCAAAGGATTATTTGGTCGCTGGAATTGAAGACTCGTTGCCGCTGATGGCCATGATGCCAAGAGTCACCAATGCAGTATCACAGAACTCAGTTAGCCAATGGGTGATCAAAAAATCCTTAGGCTATGTTGATGCGCCAGCGTTGTCTGTGCCAACGTTGAAACAAAGATTAGAGAATCATAGTTGCCGGGGTTACGATTTAGAGGCGCTAAAACAGATCCCCCAAGATGAGCGTAAGAAACATGTCTTAGTGGTACAAGATCCGTTTAACAGTTTTTATGAGGCGGATACTGTGTATCACCTTATCCAACTTATCGAAAAGCTTGGATTTAAACCCGTGCTTCTGCCTTTTAAACCCAATGGTAAGCCAATCCATATTAAGGGTTTCATCGATAAGTTTGCTAAAACAGCGCAATCTAGCGCCGACTTTTTAAATCAGGTTTTTGCCCTTGGAATGCCAATGATTGGTGTCGATCCGGCTATGGTGCTTTGTTATCGAGATGAATATAAAGAGGTACTCGGCGATGACCGTGGCGAGTTTAACGTGCTGCTTGCTAACGAATGGTTATTGAGTATTTTAGAGAAAACGCCTGATATTAAAAAGAGTGGGAAAGAGTTTACTTGGTTTAGCCATTGTACCGAGTCAACGGCAAAACCTAATACCGCAAATGAGTGGCAGGCCATTTTTAATCAGTTTGGTGCAACACTTAATACGATGAGTTTAGGCTGCTGCGGTATGGCGGGCACCTATGGTCACGAAGGTGAGAATCAGCAGCGTACTAAGGCATTATTCGATATGTCATGGGACAAAGCCATTAAACAACTACCCCAGGATCAAATTTTGGTGTCGGGCTATTCATGCCGCAGCCAGGTAAAGCGTTTTGGTGGTTTTAAGCCTAAACATCCGATACAAGCCTTACTAGCCTTACTCAAATAATGAGTGATAAAGGAGCTGTTTTTCAGCATTTGCACAAACTTACTGACGATGTGAGTTTGTGCGATGATAAGGTGCTGTTTCATATTGACCAGCAGGGGCGTTGGTTCTATCAGCAAGAGGCTTTACCCGATAAGTTTTGTCGTCTGTTTTCAACGATTCTGCAGCGTATCGACGGCTGCTATTATCTTATTACACCGGTAGAAAAAGTGATGGTTGATGTTGTGGCTCATCCGTTACTGATCGTCGATTATGGGCTTGAGCAAGATGGGGCATTTAAGATTAGCACCTCTATCGGTACCCAATATTATGTCGATAATTACCAGTGTTTTGAGATCCATGAACAAGATATCTTCGTATTACTAGCAAGAGGCTTGTATGCGAAACTAGGAAGAGCTTGTTATTATCGTTTTGTCGAACAGTTTTTACTCAGTGACGAAGATCTTTTTTAAATCAGAGCCTATGTTTATCTGTTATAAGTTACTATTTGATAAAGCGAATAGTTTTTCGTTACTAATTTAGTTGAGTTCATCCCTAGTTTCTTTAAGGCCAAGTGGTAGTATTAATATCAAGGCAACTGGTTTTGGGAGGTGCTGATTGAAACATTATGAAAGTTTGGGATACTTAGTATCTCACCTCAATATCGAGCTGCAAAAGGCGTTTGATGAGCGTCTTAAACGCTATGAATTAGATATTAAGTTATGGCCAGTATTATTTGCTTTATGGCAAGAAGAGGGGATAACTCAAACAGAGCTGTCTAAGCGTTGTGACGTGGCTAATTATACCATGACTAGGCTTCTTGATCAGTTGCAAGTACAAGGTCTTATCACACGTCATCAAGAAGCGGATAATCGTCGTGCTTTTCAAATATTCCTCACCGATACCGCGAAAGCCTTAGAGCAAGATCTGACCCGTGAAGCTGAATGGATTAATGAAAGGTTCTTAGCTAATTTAACGGATGAAGAGTCAATAACTTTTATTCATTTATTGAACAAAATAAACCGTCTTAAATAAGACGTCGAACTATTTTGGTCGATTAATTTAAGACTCATACTTTAAATGAGCTAGCTTAAGTGGTTTAGCCTCACTCCATCGTCTAGGCTCTTGGCCTATATTTTAGTTTAAGTCGATTAACTTAACTGTATCCTAATTTGTCGTAGTTGGTGGTATTGGTCCGTTTGTTCAAGTGAGTTATGAGCGTTGTGCCTACATCAATTCATCGCTGATTAACTGACTTGGTTTCTCTTGCCATTTTCCCTCTTTAACGTTAATAAAAACAACGGCTAATATCAACCAGTATAAGAAAGTGATCTACTCAACGTGTTTTTGGCAACTCATTCAAGGCGAATGGATGATGGAATGGCCGCTCCCTTGTGAGGCCATTCTGCGCAGACGTAGAAAGGTAAAAACACGTCTAATAGGCGCGTTTTAGCGCTTTTGATACTGTGTTAACGAGTTTGAGTCTAGTTAAACTATACTCATGTTGCAGAATTTGGTTGTGGTTTATGGGGCACTTTATGGTTTGAATGGATCATTGGATGTCGAAGAAATTAGGGGCTTACCACATCATCGTTACTTGAACCTATCAAACAGATCGCGGTTATACGATTAGTAACATTCCCAAACTTGATATTGCGGTAAAAATAATCACCGTTTGTAGCAGTTGGCGACTGTGTAATAAGTTCTCTTTGCCCTGTTTAATGCTGGTGATCAGGTGATTTTTTTTGTAAATCCGGCAGATCATTTGCTCACTGTTAGGGTCGATAAATAACTGGAATTTACAGGGGTTTCCATCGTGTAGTTTGATTTGGTGCTCACTTTTGGGGCCGAAGTTGAGTTTTCTAGAAACGCGTTTACCATTGACAAACACTTGCTCTAAACCACACCAGTTACTTGCTTGTAGTTCAACTAAATCCTGATTAAAGTCATGTTTGAAACTTATCATGGTGGTGTCCCTACGCCAATAATGAGCTTCTAATTCAAGCAGAGGAATATGACATTTTCCAGTACGGTTTTATGAATAAACTGTGTAAAAAGTTTATCTTGTTGGCGTTAAACGGAAATTTATTTTTATCTTTTTTTGCTTGCTAAAAGCCAACATGTAGACTGTTAAATTATGAATTTTTGTAAGTGGTTTAGATGAAAGGTATTTTGGTTTTCAGAGTATAAATAGCAAAAAGCCACTGCATTAGTGCAGTGGCTTTTGATTGCTTGTTGTAAGCGATAATACGTTATTTCTGACCATTAATGATGGCGCGAGCGAGTTCGTCGGCAACGTCTGCAGTGGTACGATTTTGTGCGTCAGATAATTCAAATACTTTCAGCAGCGTGTTATAAATCTCTTCAACTTTCGCCGTCGATTTTTGTGAGTCGTAATCTTTTTCGAACGATACGTTGATGATACCGCCAGCGTTAATTACGTAGTCTGGCGCATAAAGAATACCGAGTTCTTTTAGCTTTTCACCATGACGCACTTCAGCAAGCTGGTTGTTGGCACAACCTGCGACTATAGTCGCTTTTAATAACGGAATTGTGGTGTCGTTGATTGTTGCGCCTAATGCACATGGAGCATACACATCAACATCTTGATGGTAGATATCTTGTGGTGCCACAACGGTTGCACCAAATTCAGTCGCCACTTTATCCAGGGATGATTGATGAATGTCGGTAACAATCAGTTCAGCGCCTTCTTCATGAAGATGACGGCATAGGTAGTAGCCAACGTGTCCAACACCTTGTACTGAGATCTTAAGTCCTTTAAGGCTGTCGATGCCACGTTGGTGCTTCACTGCCGCTTTAATGCCTAAGTAGGTGCCTAATGCTGTGTAAGGAGATGGATCGCCGCTTTGACCTTCTAGTCCAGCCATATATGGTGTTTCTTGGTGGGCAATCATGATATCGGCAGTTGATACGCCTACATCTTCAGCTGAGTAGTATTTGCCGCCTAATGTATGGATGCAGCGGCCAAAGGCTCTAAAGAGTGCTTCGCGGTCTTCAACCTTTGGATCGGCAATAATAACTGACTTTCCACCGCCCATAGAGAGACCAGCAAGGGCATTCTTATAAGTCATACCGCGAGAAAGACGCAGTACGTCCGTCAGCGCTTCGTCATCTGATTCATAGTTCCACATTCTACAGCCACCGACAGCAGGGCCAAGATTAGTGTTGTGAATTGCGATAATAGCGCGCAAGCCACTTTCTTTGTCATGACAAAATACGACCTGTTCGTGGTCGTCAAATGAGATGTGATTGAATACTGCCACTTTACGAGTTCTCCGCTTGGAAATTAAAACGCCGAGCTGCGAAATTCGCTAGTTCGACGACTTGTTATATTTATTGCAGAACGATAGCATTTAGCGATACTCTCAACAAAGTAAAGATTAGTATTAATTGTGATCTTGCTGGCAATTTTGCTTTCCACTTTACGTTAACGTAAAGCTGTAAGTTGTTTTTGTCCGGTAACGTCTATAGTGAGAGGTTTTCTTTCGATAGATATTTAAGCTAAACCAAGAGATCACAGCATAATTATAAGAAATAGGAAGTAGAATGACGGAACAAGCAGTCGATCAAACTCAACCTTTGAGTCCAGAACAACAAGAAGCACTTACTCAGCAGTGGATTAAAGAGCACTTTCAAAAAGCAAATCGCTTTTTAGCTGAAAAAGGGGTGATTCCAAGTAAGGTTATTGCCGAAGAGAGTCGCTATCTCGCGCCATTTTTAGCCGTGTGGAAAATGGAATCTAAACAACCTAAAGCACAAACCTTTTGGGTGATGTCTGGTGATTTGCCTTCTGATTATGTGGATGTTGGCGTAGCTAAAACGGCGCGCGATGCGATTCGCCACTTTTCAATGATGTGGCAATTAAAAGCTGAAAACCTAATAAAGTCAGGTGTCACTAAAGATGCGACTCAAGCTAAATTTGCCAAGCTATTAGTGTCTCGTGCAGAGAGCTTGTATCAAATTCATAATGACGAAAAGTTATGGAAAAATTCATAAGTTATTGTTAAGCAACGCGAATGAAGGGGGTATTTAATCCCCAAATAAGAGTGATTAAAAAACACAAGTGATAAAAAAGCCGCTTTAACCATCATGTTAGCGGCTTTTTTGTCGACTATTGGCTAGTGCTGTATCAGGCGAGGTAGGCATAACCTTGATCAAGCAGCCATAAAAAATACTCTGCTACGTCGGGTTGCTTACACAAAGCTAAAGCGGTATCGCTATCGAAACTAATCTGATTCGCTAAGGTCGTGAGTGTATCGGCCTCAACCTCATCTAAGCAGTAAATTTCACCGTTAATAAATAGGCGCTTTTGACTATCGCCTTCAATACGGATCACCTTTAGACCACCGATGCGCTGGATCTCTGCGCCATCTTCTAAGGCCTCAAGTAACTCCTCTGAAGTGTGTTCACCATCTGGCTCACATAAATCGAGTTCAAATCGATTTTGGCTGAGTAATTGCCCAAGCACGGGTTGATAATATTCAGGCTTTGTTAATAGCTCCCTAAGTAGCTCAAGCATACCCTCTTGCTGAGTAAGTGGAAGCAGTCCAGGCTCTGTTGGTTCTTGAGTCGAGGTAAAGCGTTTGAGACCACTATTAGTGTCGATGAGATGATCGGCAATGCCACTGATCAACTCTTGCTGACTTGGCGCTCGAAAACCAATCGAGTAACTTAGTGCCGTTTCTATAGTCTCGCCACGATGAGGAAATCCCGGCGGAATGTAGAGCATATCACCCGCTTCGAGAACCACATCGATTATTGGCTCGAAATCATCGATAAGTGCCGTATGAGTATCGCCGCCGCGAGGAGAATAGTTGCCGATTGGGCCGACTTTCCAACGACGCTTGCCTTCACCTTGAAGTAAGAAGACATCATAGTTATCGATATGGGGACCAACGCCACCACCAGGAGTCGCAAACGACACCATTAAATCATCAAAGCGCCAGTCTGGAATAAAACGAAAAACGTCAACGAGTGGCTGAGAATCTGGATACCAATGATTAACGGCTTGAACTAACAGTTGCCAGTTATCTTCTCCAAAGGGGGCATAATCTTCGATGGGGCCTTGGATGATCTCCCAATTATTTTGCTTGGTTAAGATTATCCGTGATGCAATCTCCTCTTCACACGCCAGTCCGGCAAGTTCATCGGCGGCGATGGGATCGGCAAAGTCTTTAAAGGCTGCCTTGATCACTAATGGCTGCTTTTGCCAATAGGTCTCTAAAAATGCTTGTTGGTCGAAATTGAGAGTATACATGGCGTGATGTGATCCTAAGTGAGGAGATCGGAAAATAAAAACAATAAAGGCGATAAGCATTAGCCTACCGCCTTTATAAGACTAATGTAATAAGATTACTTTAGTTCGTCGACAAATGCTTCCGCACGGCCAATATAGTTAGCCGGAGTCATCTTTTTCAGCTCAACTTTAACCTCTGCGGGTAGCTCGAGATTATCGATAAACTGCGCTAGCTGCTCACCATCGATACGTTTACCACGGGTTAGCTCTTTTAGCTTTTCATATGGTTTTTCGATACCGTAGCGACGCATTACTGTTTGTACTGGCTCTGCGAGTACCTCCCAGTTTTGGTTCAGTTCATCGCGTAGGTGTGCTTCATTGACTTCAAGCTTGCTGATCCCTTTTAAGGTTGCTTGATATGCAATCAGCGCATGCGCCATACCAACGCCTAAGTTACGCAGAACAGTAGAGTCGGTCAGATCTCGCTGCCATCTTGATACAGGGAGTTTTGCCGCTAAGTGTTGCATAATCGCATTGGCAATACCTAAGTTACCCTCTGAGTTTTCAAAGTCGATGGGGTTAACCTTGTGTGGCATGGTTGATGAACCAATCTCACCTGCAATGGTTTTTTGCTTAAAGTGGCCAAGGGCAATATAACCCCAGATATCACGGTCAAAATCGATTAGCACGGTATTGAATCGAGCAACCGCATCGAATAGCTCAGCGATATAATCGTGTGGCTCGATTTGAGTCGTATAAGGGTTCCAGTTAAGGCCAAGGCTGGTCACGAAACGCTCTGATAATGTGTGCCAATCCACTTCTGGGTACGCAGATAGGTGAGCATTGTAGTTACCTACAGCGCCATTAATCTTACCCATGATCTCAACCGCTTGGATTTGCTTAACTTGACGTTCAAGACGTACGGCAACATTGGCCATCTCTTTACCCAATGTTGAAGGTGAAGCTGGTTGACCGTGAGTACGCGACATTAAAGGTACTGAGCGATATTCTGCTGCCAGTTTCTTGATGCCGTCTACGATTTGTTGACAGTATGGTACAAGCACTTGCTCGCGAGCGTCGGTAAGCATTAAACCGTGAGACAGATTATTAATATCTTCAGAGGTACAGGCAAAGTGAACGAACTCGTCGATAGCGACTAATTCAGCATTGTCGGCAATTTTCTCTTTGATAAAGTACTCAACCGCTTTTACATCATGGTTGGTCGTGGCTTCAATGGTTTTAACGCGCAGGGCGTCTTCTTCGTTGAAGTTATCTTTGATTTGATCAAGCAGTGCTAATGCGGTTTCGCTAAAAGGTGGAACTTCTTCAATTTCTGGGCAGCTGGAAAGCAGCTTTAGCCAGTTTATTTCGACTTGAACACGGTATTTGGTCAGGCCGTACTCGCTGAAAATCCCTCTTAATGAGGCGGTTTTACTACCATAACGACCGTCTACCGGAGAGATAGCAGTTAGTGCGGAAAGTTCCATTAGAAGCTCCTTTAATGAACTTAGCTTATTATTTATAGGGTGAGGCTTTTATTAGCGATATCAACTATTGCTTTTCTAGAGAAGACAAGGTGCCTGCGCTTGCCTCCTAATTGGCGCCATAATACTGCGCTGCGCATGGCGGCGAGTAGTAAAGCACGTATTCTTTGTTGTACAAGAGGCTGCTTCAGAAACTCTGGATTACCTGAGATCTGAATTTTGGGGCCTAAGTTACTGATAATATCGCTGTAGATCCCAGCAAAATTACCAACGACTTGATCGTCCGTTATCGAGAAATGATGCAACTGACGATGCACTTGGTTAATCCGTTCGGCTAACATGCCGAGCGCACTTGATGAACGAGACAGTTTACGCTCAAGGGCTAAAATCCCGATAAGATAACGGGTGATCTCGACATCTTTTTGTTTGTCATCACCGAGTTGATTTAGGATCAGTCGATAACCTTGTTGTAATGCGATTTTATCTGCGTATACATCGCTGGTTTTATCAGGGTTGGTCACCAAAATACTATTAAGGCTTGCGGCTAAACCATCGCTGTCTGCTTGTCCATGCCTTGCGACACGCTGCACTTGGCCGATAGCTTGTAAGATGCCTGCAAATGCCATAGTTCTATCAAAAATAGGCTCGCTCACGGTTTACTCTCTTATCAACGAATCGATGATACCGCCACCGAGACAGACTTCACCATCGTAAAATACGGCCGACTGTCCAGGGGTTACTGCGGCTACAGGTTCATCGAAAATGACCTTGATGCGATCTTCGCCTTCGTAGGTAAGGGTACAGGCAACATCGCGCTGACGATAACGGGTTTTTACGGTTATTTTTGCGCCATCTAATGGGCCTTTTCTATCTACCCAATGAAGCTGATCGGCAAAGAAACCAAGCGACATCAAACGAGGGTGATTACCGCCTTGACCGACGATAAGCACATTACGCTCAAGATCTTTATCAACCACATACCACGGGTCATCGTTACTGTTTTTCATGCCACCAATACCAAGACCTTTACGTTGGCCTAAGGTGTGGTACATCAAGCCTTGGTGCTCACCAATCACTTCGCCTTCGCTGGTTTCAATTTTACCTGGTTGTGCTGGCAGGAAGGTTTGCAGGAAGTCGGTAAACTTACGTTCGCCGATAAAACAGATCCCTGTGCTGTCTTTCTTATCATGGGTGATTAGTCCCATCTCTTTGGCGATTTCACGCACTTCGCTTTTTTCAAGTTCACCGACAGGGAACAGCGAACGCGCCACTTGTTCATGGCTTAAGGTGTATAAGAAATAGCTTTGATCTTTATTGCCATCAATGCCGCGTAACATTTGGCTTTGGCCTGAGTCATCACTGCGACGAACATAGTGTCCCATAGCGATATAATCGGCATCTAAGATCTCATCGGCGAATTCTAAAAACGCTTTGAATTTGATCTCTTTGTTGCACATGATGTCGGGATTCGGCGTACGTCCCGCTTTATATTCGGCAAGAAAGTACTCGAACACATTGTCCCAATATTCGGCGGCAAAGTTAACGGTGTGGAGGGGGATGCCTAATTTGTCGCAAACGGCCTGAGCATCTTTTAAATCATCTGCAGCGGCGCAATACTCATCGGTATCGTCCTCTTCCCAGTTTTTCATAAACAGGCCTTCTACTTGATAGCCCTGTTTCATCAGCAAGTATGCTGAAACAGATGAATCAACACCACCAGACATGCCGACGATGACTTTTTTTCCGTTTGGATTGGGTTCGATTAATGCCATAGATCCTAAAACCGTTAAAATAATGTTGCTACAGCGTGGCTAACCTTAGTCAATCTTGAATGTTAGCCGAAGTTAACCTGCTAATTCTGCTCAACTCATGTCAAGGAGCACGAAAACAGGTGGTTAACGCCGTATATGCGGGGGCATATTCTATCATGCATTATGCGTGGTAGCTAACTAGAGAAACTGACAATTAACCACGTCAGTCGAAAATTGTTTTCCCGATAGTTGATCTTCGATGCATTGAAGCACTAGCGGGCTTCTTAGCTGTGATTTTAATGCTTTGATTTCGGTTAGGCTCAGCCATAAGGCGCGGTTTATTGCAGCATCTTGAGGTAAGGGGGCTTGCTGTGTGAGAAGTTCGCAAAAATAGCTAAAGCGTAAGAAAGCAAGGTCATTTGTGGCGGAAAATTGATAAATGCCGATAAGCTCGGTGGGGTTGACGTTTACGCCCGTTTCTTCATATACCTCTCGGATGCAGGCATCGAGCAGGGATTCATTGGCCTCGAGGTGTCCTGCTGGCTGGTTGTATCTCAGCTGGCCTTCGATTAACTCTTCGACCATAAGGTATTTATCTTGGCATTTTATCACACAGGCAACAGTGACATTGGGCTTGTAACGTTTCATTTCGCCCCCTTTATTGAGCAGTAATGACTTGTGTTTAGTTAGTTGTGTTTAGTTAGGGTTCAATGATTCGATACTCGCCGTTGGCGATATCGTCTAGGCTCCATTGACCTATTTTATAACGAATTAATCTGAGTGTCGGATAGCCAATATGCGCTGTCATGCGGCGAACTTGTCGGTTACGGCCTTCACAAATCTCAATAGATAGCCAGGTGGTTGGAATATTTTGTCGCTCCCTAATGGGAGGAGTGCGTGGCCAAACATCTGGAGAGGCAATGACGTTAACCTTTGCTGGTAGGGTTAAACCATCTTTAAGTTCAACCCCTTGCCTTAGCGCCTGCAGCGATTCGGCGCTGGGTTCACCTTCAACTTGAACCCAATAAGTTTTATAGGTTTTCTTTTGAGGTTGAGTGATTTTAGCCTGCAGATGGCCGTCATTTGTCAGCAATAGTAAGCCTTCGCTGTCTCTATCTAATCTACCTGCCGCATAAACATCTTTTACAGGAATAAAGTCCTTTAGTGTCTTTCGACCTTGCTCATCGGTGAACTGGCATAACACATCAAACGGTTTATTAAATAACACAATAACAGGATTGGCTGCTCGAGGTTTACTCGATTTAGCTTTTGGACGATAGCTTGTTTTAGCACTTTGGTCGCGTTTATTCGCCGCAGGTGATGTCCGACCTTTAAATGCAGGTTTTTGAGAATAAGATTTTGGTTTTGCAGGTTTTGATGAACTCACAAGGTAAACTTCTGGCATAGTGTATTCGATTCGTGACATTGTACTGTGCATTGGCCATTAGTGGAATTTGAATATTACTGTGAATGATTTATGATGTCGGCCATGAAAATGTGATCGATAGCAAGTCGTGAATGGTTTTTGAGATGTTAGTTCTAGGATGTATAGCATTGATTCAGCTTTAAGTTATCAAGAAGGCTATTTAGTTAACTTGCCAGCGCACTACTTTGTATACCTTTGATAATGTCTCCATAAAGGCGCGATTAATTCGCCTGATAACGATAAAAATTATAATAGTAACTTGATTCATTAACGCTTTATTTTACAAAAACGTAGGACATAAAATGAACGACAATCCAACGATTATTTATACTGAAACTGATGAAGCCCCAGCGCTCGCGACCCTATCTCTACTCCCTATCATTAAGAATTTTACCGCTGCAGCGGGTGTCGGTGTTGAAACTCGCGATATCTCACTATCTGGCCGTATTATTGCTAACTTTGCTGACTATTTAACGCCTGAGCAACAGATAGCCGATGCGTTAGCTGAATTGGGCGAATTGGCGACCAAGCCTGAAGCCAATATCATTAAACTGCCAAATATCAGCGCATCTATTCCGCAGTTAAAGGCGTGTATTAAAGAGCTGCAAGATAAAGGCTATGCTTTACCTAATTATCCTGATGAGCCTAAAACAGATGCTGAAGTTGAAGCCAAATCACGTTATGACAAGATTAAAGGTAGTGCGGTAAACCCGGTTCTACGCGAAGGTAACTCCGACCGCCGCGCGCCAACATCGGTTAAGAATTATGCCAAGAAAAACCCTCACTCAATGGGCGCATGGAGTCGTGAGTCAAAATCTCACGTAGCTCACATGGAAGCGGGTGACTTTTATGGCACAGAAAAGTCTGTGACCCTTGACGATGCAACCACGGTTGATATTGTGTTTGAAGCTAAAGACGGTTCAAAAACGGCATTAAAGTCGGGTTTGGCATTGCTGGCTGGCGAAGTGATTGATGCGTCGACTATGAGTAAAAAGGCGTTAGTTTCCTATTTTGAGCGCGAAATCGAAGCGGCTAAAGATGAAGATGTGTTGCTGTCGTTGCATCTTAAAGCCACTATGATGAAGGTCTCTGATCCAATCCTTTTTGGTCATGCTGTTAAGGTTTTTTACAAAGAGTTGTTTGCTAAATATGGTCAATTGTTTGATGAGCTAGGTGTGGACGTAAACAATGGTTTTGGCGATGTATATGCCAAAATTGCTACCCTACCAGCAGACAAAAAAGCTGAGATCGAAGCGGATATCGCGGCTATTTATGCTAGCCGTCCTTCGCTTGCTATGGTGGATTCTGATCGCGGCATTACTAATTTGCATGTACCAAGTGATGTGATTATCGATGCCTCTATGCCTGCAGCCATTCGCTCATCAGGGCAAATGTGGGGCCCTGATGGGAAGCTTAAAGATACCAAGGCAATGATCCCTGATCGTTGTTATGCGGGTGTGTATCAGGAGACCATCGAATTTTGTAAACAGAATGGCGCATTCGATCCAACCACCATGGGGAGTGTTCCTAATGTCGGCTTGATGGCGCAGAAAGCCGAAGAGTACGGTAGCCATGATAAGACATTCGAAATTGCCGCTGACGGTGTTGTTAACGTTATCGATGCCAACGGTAATGTTTTATTATCTCATGCTGTTGAGGCTGGCGATATTTGGAGAATGTGTCAGGTTAAAGACGCGCCTATCCGCGATTGGGTGAAATTAGCGGTAAATCGTTCACGTCTCTCTTCTACACCTGCCGTTTTCTGGTTAGACGCAGAGCGTGCTCATGATGCACAGCTGATCACCAAAGTGAATCAGTATTTGCTAGAGCATGACACCGATGGCCTTGAGTTGCATATCATGTCGCCAGTTGAAGCAACGCGTTTCACATTGAAGCGCACCAAAGAGGGGTTCAATACTATCTCTGTGACAGGTAACGTGTTGCGTGATTATCTTACCGATCTATTCCCAATTTTAGAGCTAGGCACTAGTGCTAAAATGTTATCTATCGTTCCGCTTATGAGTGGTGGTGGACTGTTTGAAACGGGTGCTGGTGGTAGTGCGCCTAAGCATGTTCAGCAGGTAGAGAAAGAGGGTCACTTACGTTGGGACTCTTTAGGTGAGTTTTTGGCGTTAGCGGCTTCATTAGAGCACCTAAGTCTTAACTACAATAATCCTAAGGCTCAAGTATTAGCCGATGCGTTAGATATCGCTATCGGTCAATTCTTAGATGAAAATCGTTCACCTTCGCGTCGTGTTGGCGAGTTAGATAACCGCGGTAGTCATTTTTACTTGGCAATGTATTGGGCACAAGCGTTAGCGACTCAAGATGGTGACTCTGAATTGAAAGCGTATTTTGCTCCTTTGGCTAAAGCATTTAGCGACAACGAAGATAAAATTGTTGCAGAGCTAAATGGTGCTCAAGGCGCTGCAGTCGATCTTGGTGGTTATTACCGTTTAGATGTAGCTAAAGCTGAAGCTGCTATGCGTCCAAGCGCAACCCTTAATGCATTATTAAGTTAATAGGGTTAATACCTGTTGATGAAAAGGGAAGCCTGTCGGCTCCCCTTTTTTGCATTCAATACGTTGCACTTTTTTTAGACATAAAAAAAGGTAGGAAATCCTACCTTTTTTATTTTGTCACTTCACTATTTAGTGGGTGATATTGCCGATGCGTGCATCCCTTTTGGCCCCTGTTCGACCTCGAATTGGACTGGTTGGCCTGCTTTTAGAGTTCGATAGCCTTCCATTTCGATGGTAGAATAGTGTGCGAAAACGTCTTCACCACCAGCTTCAGGGCAGATAAACCCGAATCCTTTGGCGTTGTTGAACCATTTAACAGTTCCGTTTGCCATACTTCCACTTCCTTCTGTTGTTTACTGACCAGTAAGATAGTAAAACTAATGATGCGGGGAAAATTCACCGCTCAGTGAACAGAATGAAACCAGTAAAAGCGGATGTCAAGGGTAAATTAACAAAAGAGCAACATTTTAGACAAATATTGCGATCAAGTGTTTTATTGGTCCGATGACTGGTATGTTTAATCATAGTTAAGATCAACATTTGGTAGAAGCCAAAACTAGAGGCTAATATTTAAACATGGCTAAAGCAGGAAATATTGAACATCTTGAAGAGCGCGTAGAATCAGAAATTGCTCCGCCTTCAATGTATAAAGTGATATTAAATAATGATGACTACACCCCAATGGATTTTGTCATTGAGGTATTGCAGCTGTTTTTTAAGAAAAATGAGCAAGAAGCGACCGATATCATGTTAGCAATTCATCATCAGGGGAAGGGAATATGCGGTATTTTTCCTTTTGGCATAGCAGAAACTAAGGTTGCTCAAGTAAATCAGTTTGCAAGACAAAACCAACATCCGTTACTGTGTTCATTAGAGAAAGCCTAATCTCGACTTGTTGTGATTAATTTTAGGGGGTGCTTATGTTAAATAAAGATCTTGAGGTCACCTTGAATCTGGCTTTTCAACAAGCCAGAGACGCGCGTCATGAATATATGACCGTAGAGCATCTGCTATTGGCGTTAATCGATAATCCCGCAGCACAGGAAGCGTTAATCGCATGTGGGGCTAATCTCGATAAGCTGAGAGAAGAGGTCGCGAGTTTTATTGAACAAACAACGCCAATCATCGCTGATCCTAACGATGAGCGCGAAACTCAACCAACGTTAGGTTTCCAACGCGTCCTGCAGCGAGCAGTGTTTCACGTGCAATCTTCTGGGCGTAATGAAGTGACTGGTGCCAACGTGCTGGTTGCGATTTTCAGTGAGCAAGAGTCCCAAGCCGTCTATTTACTCCGTAATTGTGAAGTGACACGTTTAGATGTGGTCAATTACATCTCCCATGGCGTTGGCCGAGACGATGCAGATAGCGCTCAAGAGCCAGAGCAGATTGAAGACCATAGCGAGACAGAGGAGCGTAGCAAGTTATCTCAGTTTGCAGCTAATCTAAATGAAGAAGCTCGTAAAGGTAATATTGACCCGCTAATTGGCCGTACAGAAGAGATTGAGCGCTCAATTCAGATATTGTGTCGTCGTCGTAAGAATAATCCCTTGTTAGTGGGTGAAGCGGGCGTTGGTAAAACAGCGATCGCTGAAGGCTTAGCTTACCGTATTGTCAATGAAGAAGTGCCAGAGGTGATGCTCAACGCTACAGTGTATTCACTCGATCTCGGAGCCTTACTTGCAGGGACTAAATATCGTGGTGACTTTGAAAAGCGTTTCAAAAGTCTGCTTAAAGAGTTAACCGAAGATAAACAAGCCATTTTGTTTATCGATGAAATTCATACGATTATTGGCGCGGGTGCTGCATCTGGCGGAGTGATGGATGCATCTAACTTGTTAAAACCACTATTATCGAGCGGTAACTTACGTTGTATGGGCTCGACGACTTTCCAAGAATACCAAAGTATTTTTGAGAAAGACCGCGCGCTGGCTCGACGCTTCCAAAAAGTGGATATCAATGAGCCATCAGTCGCAGAGACGACTAAGATTTTAAAAGGACTAAAGTCTAAGTATGAAGAACACCATGGTGTTCGTTATACCTTAGCGGCACTCAGTGTTGCTGCACGTCTTTCTGATAAACATATTAATGACCGGCATTTACCTGATAAAGCCATTGATGTGATTGATGAAGCGGGCGCTAGAATGGCGATGTTGCCTGCAAGTAAGCGTAAAAAAACCATTGGTCAAAGTGAAATTGAAGCGATTATCGCTAAGATGGCTCGTATTCCTGAGAAGTCGGTATCGACCACTGACAAGGATATGCTCAAGAACCTAGAGCGTAACCTTAAAATGGTTGTATTTGGCCAAGATAAGGCCATTGAAGCGCTTAGCGCGGCAATCCGTCTGTCTCGAAGTGGATTGGGTGGAGAGACTAAGCCAGTTGGTAGTTTCTTGTTTGCTGGCCCTACGGGGGTCGGTAAAACTGAGGTCACGAGTCAATTAGCTTCCTGTTTAGGACTTAACCTTGTTCGCTTTGATATGTCTGAATATATGGAAAGCCATACGGTATCCCGTTTGATTGGTGCACCTCCAGGGTACGTTGGTTATGATCAAGGTGGATTGTTAACCGATGCCGTTATTAAGACCCCACACTGCGTGGTGTTACTTGATGAGATTGAAAAGGCACATCCCGATGTGTATAACCTGCTATTGCAGGTGATGGATCACGGTACTCTAACGGATAATAACGGCCGTAAAGCCGATTTCCGCCATGTAACTTTGGTGATGACTACTAATGCGGGTGTACAAGAAACGGTGCGTAAATCGATAGGGTTTAAGCAACAAGATCATAGCCAAGATGCCTTATCTGAAATTAATCGCGTGTTCTCGCCTGAATTTAGAAACCGACTCGATGAGATCATCTGGTTTAATCATTTGGATATGACGGTTATCGCTAAGGTGGTTGATAAGTTCCTTGTTGAACTTCAAGCACAGCTTGATGATAAATCTGTGGTACTTGAAGTGAGTGATGAGGCCAGAACCTTATTAGCCGAAAAAGGTTACGATAAGTCGATGGGGGCACGTCCAATGGCGAGAGTTGTCACAGAGTTGATTAAGCGTCCACTTGCAGATGAAATTTTATTCGGCAAGCTAGAAAAAGGTGGCACCGCTCATGTAGATGTTGAAGGTGACAAATTAACCATCAATGTTGACAGTCTAGAGAAAGTGACCCATTAATCTGTCAAAAATCTAGATATAAAAAGGGCTGCAGTTGCAGCCCTTTTCGTATCTATCGATCGGTAAAAAATGCATGATGTATGCAGAGTCTACTGACTTTAGTTGCTTTGAAATACAATATGAAACTAAATTTAGTAAACAAAAAAACCGGCTCTGCCGGTTTTTATTTAATCGTTAGCTAACTTTAGCGTGAACGGAAGACGATGCGCCCTTTGCTCAAATCATAAGGGGTCAGCTGAACTGTGACCTTGTCACCCGTAAGAATACGAATGTAGTTTTTACGCATTTTGCCTGAGATATGGGCAATCACAACGTGACCATTCTCTAGCTCTACTCGAAACATTGTATTTGGCAAGGTTTCAAGAATAGTGCCTTGCATCTCAATGTTGTCTTCTTTCGCCATTAATCAGTTATCCTGTTAGCCTTCAAATATTAAAAACGGGCGTATCATGCCGCAAAATACGCCTGCTGTAAAGAGGTGGTTAGCTATCCCGAAATAACTGTTTGCATTATTTTTTCTACAACCAGGGTATTATTCACTTTGCTGCCAACCGTTTGCGGTAAGGATTTCGTAGGGTTGGTATGCTTTTTTGTAGTTCATTTTTCGTGATGCATCGATTTGGTAACCTAAATATAAAAAATCCTTTCCCATTAATTTAGCGATACGGCATTGAATCAGGATCATCAATGAACCCATTGAACGCTTCTCTTGCGTTGGCGAAAAAAAACTATAAATGGCCGATAGGCTATTGGGTAAGACATCGGTTATTGCGACGCCAATTAGTTCTTTATTATCTCTTACTTCAATAAGTTGTGGTTGATGCCATGCACATTGAATGAAGTTATCATACTGCGCTCTTGAGGGTGGGTACATGGGGCCATCATGATGGCGTTGTTCGATATATTGTTGGTACAACTGATAATGTTCATCTGATGTTGTATTGACGATTGACCAACTTAAATCTCTATTGTGCTTTAAGGTGCGCTTTTGTCGTCGAGAGGCTGAAAAATGTTTTACAGGTATCCGTATCGGTTGACAGGCTCGGCAATTGGGGCAGTGCGGTTTATATAACGTTTCTCCGCTACGACGAAACCCTAAGGTTAATAACTGCTCGAACAGTTCCACGTTAAGTGTATTTTCTTGCAGAACGAGTAGCTGTTCTTGTTGTTCGGGTAGGTAGCTACATGCAAATGTGTTGGTCATACCGACTTGAATCGTGTCAGATTTAGAGCTCAAGGTAGACCTCGGCACAGTGCCAGGCATCACTGGCGACTTCGATATCTCGGAAGCGTTTTAATAGGTTGATAAAATCACTACGCTTTAATGCTTTGGCACCTAAAGATTGAAGGTGTGGGTTCATTACTTGGGCGTCAATAAGACGAAACCTATGGGTTAGTAAGTGTTGATGTAGCATCATCATTGCGGCTTTTGAGGCATTTGTTTTATGATGGAACATCGATTCCCCACAAAATACCTGTCCAATAGCAAGACCATATAACCCCCCCACCAACTCGTCGTTCTCCCAAACCTCGATTGAATGCGCTTTACCTTGAGTATGCAATGCTTTGTAAGCATGCTGTATCTCTTGGGTTATCCAAGTTCCATCTTGCCCTTCTCTGGTTTTTGCACAGTTTTCGATAACGTGCGAGAAGGCCATATTTACTGTAAAACGCCAATGGCTTCTTTTTACATGACGTTTTAGACTACGACTAATTTTCATTGAGCCAGGAACAAAAACGGCTCGAGGATCTGGTGACCACCATAGGATGGGGTCATTTTCGTTAAACCATGGGAAGATCCCATCATAATAAGCGCTTAATAGGCGTTTAGGGTGCAGATCGCCACCGATGGCCAATAACCCATTGGGATCGGTCAATGCGTATTCTGGCGATGGGAACTGAGCCAGTTCATGATTTAAATAGGACAGTGAGTTCACAATTGATTAAAATTAGTTGATAGCCTCTTTATAAGTTAGCGGAAAACCAGCCATGTTGAAACCTATAAGCCGTTTCTTTAGTCTTGTTTGTATTGTTTTTGTCGCGACAGGCACATTGGGCATGTCACCATATACACTCGCCGCATATGAACGTGATCAAGCTGTACCCGTTGAGAAAGTCATTTATGGTCATGTGACATCGGTGCGAAACATCACCCAAATCCAATTAGTTGAAGATAGTCATCAAGGCTGGAAAACCTTTGGTGGTGCGCTGTTAGGTGGTGTTATTGGTCATCAGTTTGGCGGCGGTTCAGGCAAAGATGTGGCAACCGTTCTTGGTGCATTGGTTGGTGCTGGAGTCGGTAATCGTTATAGCCGTGATAATTACCAAGAACTTAAGCTGGTAGAATTAATGATAACGTTTGAAGATGGTGAGCAGGTAATGGTTATTCAGGATTACGACCCAGGAATGGTATTGAATCCTGATGACGAAGTGAGAGTGATTTATCTGCAAGGGCGAGTCAGAGTCGACATCGTAATGTAATTCAGTGTCACTTGAGGCGTTGTTAAACAAGATTTTTTGGGGTTTTATCCTGAATTTTTGTGGTATTTCTCTGGTATTTTCGTTAGTGCATTTGGCCCTCTTATAGGGCCAAATGTTCATTTAATACAGACGGACTTTTATTGATTCAGTGGCTAAATGACTTGGGCTTTAAATTGCGTTGTTGGTAATACTAACTCATTTTGTGCCTTGATGGTTTGTAACTCCCAATGGTGATCTTGATGAGTCACTTTCAATACGCCATAGCTGGCACTGGTCGCATGTTCAAATGCGGCAACAGGCGTCATACCTTTGAGTAATCCACCAGTAAAAAGCGCTGAAATCAGATCGCCGACGCCAACGGGCTGTTTATCGAATGCAAGGTGTGGGCGCTGACAGATATAACAACCTGATTGGGTAGCTAACATCATGGTGAAGACGTCATCAGAGCTAGAATGTAAATGTTTAACCAGTACCATTTTAGGCCCTAAGGTTAATGCTTTCTCACAAGCGGATTTGGCCTGTTCAAGGTTAGTGATCTCCATTTGAGTAAACTGACTTAACTCAAACTGATTCGGTACTATTACATCGGCGATAGGCATTATTTGAGAGACAAGCTGCTCTGTTATTCCTTCAGCTAGAATGCAGCCTTTTTCAGGATCGCCCATAACCGGGTCGCATACATAAATCGCGTTGATGTTTTTCGCTTTTACTTTATTGACGGTGTTAACGATTGCTTGGCACTGTTCAGCGCTGCCCTGATAACCAGACAGTATTGCTTCACAATCGCTCAGTTTACCTATGTTATCGATACCGCAGATTAATTCGTCGATGTGGTCGGCTGAAAATGCGCGACCAGTCCAACCTTGTTGGTATTGAGTATGGTTTGAAAACTGTACTGTATGGATAGGCCAAACCTCCATCCCCATGCGTTGTAATGGAAAAACGGCTGAGCTATTACCAGCGTGGCCGAATACGACATGAGATTGGATTGAAATAATTCCTTTCACCTAATGAACTACCTTATATGTTGATATTGTTGCTGATGATTTAGTGGGGCACACCCTAAGTAACTTGAAATGGGGGAATAAACATATCTTAACTAACCTTCAACTCCTCTAACTGCCTACAATCAACTGGTGAACGAGGCGTAAACAGACCTTATCGCCAAACAGAGATAATAAGTTTCAGCGTCATTGACCGTGGAGCGGCAAATTAGTCTAGTGTGATTCTATCTCTTAACTTGAGTTCAGAATGAGTATGATGAGTTCTGAACAATCATCAAGTTAATTTGGGTTGAGTTTATAATGGCTTATCGACAAGAGATCAATGATGTAAACAAGAGTCTGAGATCTTATATCGTTATAGTGATACGTGATTGATTGAACGGTGAGACTAACAAGGGCAATTATCTCGAGAATTGAATTGTCTGTTAGGTGTAAACAACATCGAAACCAAAAGTACTGATGGAGCGTCTTACATTTAAAGGAGCCATCAGGCTCCTTTAAATGTAAGGTCAAGACTAAAATCCGCGAGGAAGCTGTCCTTTACCGGCTAATTTTGCACGCCAAAGTTCTTTTGGTGTCATACCTGCGCCTGAAGTTTTATTAGCTTGTACTTCTTTCGCTGCTTTTGTTGGGGCAGACTTTTTAGTTGTAGCTGGTGCCTTTTTTGCCTTGTCTGCAGGTTTAGGCGCTTCAACACTGTTACCTTGCTCGGCAAGCATTGCTTCTAATTCGCTAAAACGAAGAGATTTTCCACCGTCGATTTTGTACCAACTTCCTTTTTGCTCGATAGATACAGTCTGCCCTTTTGCTTTGCTCAGTGCAGACTCTAGCGTGCTAATCACCTCTTCTTTGGTCAACTTTGACATAGTTTTAACCTATTTCTTTTAATGTTTAATTGAAGGTTTTGGGTAATTTTATAGTTTAACGGGTTAAAAAGTCCAATTTTCACAGAAATTCAACGTATTTCTATGAACTGACGCTCAGTTATGGCTACACTAAGCGCAATAATCACCGCCTCATATTCGCGACGATCTTGATATTGTGGCTGGCTGTTTAGTTAGGAAAATAATTAGGAGAGGTAATGAATCGCATAGAGTTAACTCAATATCTAGCTCAGTTTTTACAGGTTTCAAGCTATAAAGATTATGCGCCTAATGGATTACAGGTAGAGGGCCGCAATAAAATTAAAACCATAGTGACAGGAGTGACGGCCTGTCAGGCGTTGATCGATCGTGCTATCGAACTCAATGCCGATGCGCTGCTCGTACACCATGGTTTTTTTTGGAAAGGTGAGAGTGAAGTCATTACTGGGATGAAATATAAGCGAATCAAAGCATTAATCAATAATGGGATCAATTTGTATGGTTATCACCTACCGCTGGATGCTCATCCTATGCTGGGTAATAATGCCGAGCTTGGCAGGGCACTTGGCATCATAGATGCTGAGCCAATCGCTGATTCTCCCCAAGGGTTAGTTTGGCAGGGACGTCTTGACGAACCTATGTCAGTAAGTGATTTTTCTCATCATCTCAGTCACGTATTGGGCCGACAAGCACTCTGTTTAGGTGAAAGTGATAAAGCGATAAGTCATTTAGCTTGGTGTAGTGGTGGGGCTCAAGATTACATTGATATAGCGGTTGACTTGGGTCTTGATGCATTTATTAGCGGTGAAGTGTCCGAGCGAACATTCCATAGCGCCGTTGAACAAAATATTCATTATTTTGCAGCGGGTCATCATGCTACAGAGCGTTTCGGTATTCAAGCATTAGGTGAACATTTAGCTCGTGAGTTTGATTTGACACATCATTTTGTCGATATCACTAACCCTGTTTAAACGTCAAATGTAGTCAATACCAATTATTATGTTAAGACCACCGTCTTCCCTCCCTTTGGAGATCAGATGTTGTGAATGTCGTTAATGCACGACGATATGGATATAGAAGATAGAGCGAAGCATGACTAAAGGGATTTATACTCATTGGCATTATAAGGCGATATGTGCGGCAACAAGACAAATTAGAGAAGGAAGAGGTTGAACGCCAACTATCATTTATCATTGAGCGTTGATTAAAAAAAGCCCCCTTATGATAGGGGGCCAATCAAAGCTACCTTTTACAAAGGTGGCTCGTCACTGCGCTTGATTTAGCTTTGTGAAGCTTGAATTGCGGTTAGAGCAATGGTGTAGACGATATCATCGACTAGTGCGCCACGAGATAGGTCGTTAACAGGTTTACGCATACCTTGTAGCATTGGACCAATACTGATGAGATCGGCACTTCGTTGTACGGCTTTATAAGTCGTGTTACCGGTGTTTAAGTCTGGGAAGACAAACACAGTAGCTTGACCTGCTACAGGGCTATTAGGTGCTTTAGATTGTGCCACATTCGGCATTACTGCAGCGTCGTACTGTAGCGGACCGTCGATGATAAGATCAGGACGTTTCTCTTTAGCGATGCGAGTCGCTTCACGTACTTTATCCACATCAGAACCAGTACCAGAGCTACCCGTAGAGTAACTAATCATCGCCACGCGAGGCTCAATGCCAAATGCTGCTGCACTCTCAGCTGATTGAATCGCAATATCTGCAAGCTGTTCTGCATTTGGATCTGGGTTAATTGCACAGTCACCATAAACGAGTACTTGATCTGGCATCAACATAAAGAAGATTGAAGAGACTAAGCTAGAACCTGGTGCAGTCTTAATTAACTGTAGTGGGGGGCGAATCGTGTTTGCCGTGGTGTTTACGGCACCAGAAACAATACCATCCACTTCGCCTTGAGCTAACATCATGGTGCCTAATACCATGTTGTCTTCAAGTTGTTCACGAGCGACGACATTAGTTAGACCTTTATGGCGACGCAGATCAAGCATTGGTTCAACATAGCGCTCACGAGCCGATTCTGGCTCGATAATTTCAACACCTTCGCCTAATGTAACGCCTTGTTGCGTAGCGATACGTAAGATATCTTCGCGATTACCAATGAGCACACAACGGGCTATGCCGCGCTCTGCACATATCGCAGCCGCTTCGATAGTTCGAGGCTCATCGCCCTCAGGAAGCACGACGGTTTTATGTGCAGCACGAGCAAGTTCGGTGAGTTTATATCTAAATGCTGGTGGTGAGAGTCTATGTTCACGAGGAGAATTCTCGGTCACACTTTGAACCCAGTTTTGATCGATATGACTCGCGACATATTCTTGTACTTGTTCGATACGCACAGCGTCATCTACTGGTACTTCGTGGTCAAAACGTTGGATATTTAACGATGTTTGCCATGTGTTAGTGTCAATTAAGAATACGGGTAATCCCGTTTCAAATGCTTGTTCACATAACTCCATGATCTCGGGTTCTGGCTCATAACTCCCCGTAAGTAATAGCGCGCCCACTTTTACGCCATTCATCGATGCGAGACAAGCCGATACAATCACATCTGAACGGTCACCAGAAGTCACTAATAGTGAGTCGGTCTTTATGTGAGTGACCATATTGGGAATACTGCGAGCACAGAAGGTCACCTTGCGAAGACGACGAGTGTGCATCTCACCAGCATTGATGATGCGAGCACGTAAGTGTTTAGCAAGATCAGATGCACGTGGAGCGACAAGATCGAGATTATAAGGCACGCTACCTAGAATACGTAACTTGCTTTTACCCGGTAGTTGGAACATTGTCGCTGGATCTGGACGCTGAATATCTTGATGATCGAATACTTCTGAAAGATCGGGACGAGCGCGGCCTTCGTCATCAACGGGAGCACCAATTTTGTTGATAATCGCCCCAATAAGACGTTTGTTTGAGCTACCACCCCATGCGTTATGGGCAATCTCAAGACGATTCATTAGTGCTGTTGGCGTTTCATTACCAGGCGCTGCGACGAAGATAATATCGGCATCGAGCGCTTTTGCTATCTTGTAGTTGATGTCGTCAGAAAAAGGGTGATTTCGGGTTTGTACTAAACCTTCAACAATTAATGTTTCGCTTGGATCGGCAAACTCGGTTGCACGAGCAATAATTTGCTCCATTAAAACATCAGTTTGATCGGTACGAATGAGGTTTTCGGCGTGATCCATATCGAATGGCTCAAGCGGATTAACCGTAGGCGACTTACTTAAGATAGTGGTTGAACGTTCTGGCCCGGTATCGGTTGGGCGTTGCTGAGCAATCGGTTTGAAAAAGCGAACCTTAACACCATGACGCTCTAAAGCACGAACCATACCGAGACTGATAGACGTTAAGCCTACGCCAGTGCCATTTGGTATCAGCATAATATTGCGAGACATAATTACCTCTTTTTCCTTGTTAGCATAGGCTAGCAAGTCTGTTAATGCTTTAAATAAGGTGGGGCATCACCCCACCTACAGATAATTTACTTTAGTAGCGACACTGCATCTTCAGCGATAACCCACTCTTCATTAGTCGGAATCACTAATGCGATAGGGCCATTGTCTGTCGTGATCTGACCTTGATTACCAAAACGCGCTGCTTTATTGCGTTCGCTATCCACTTCAAAATTAAAGATTGAAAGTAGGTTAAGCACTTTTTCACGGATAAGCTCGGAGTTTTCGCCGATACCGCCGGTAAAGACTAGAGCGTCTAAACGGCCAAGTGGCACTGTGTATGAAGCAATATACTTAGCCAGACGGTAGCAGAAGATTTCTAGTGCTAACGTCGCACCCTTATGGCCATTTTGATAGCCTTCTTCGATACCGCGACAATCGTTAGTGAGTTCGGAAATACCCAGTAGACCACTTTGTTTGTTCATCAAATTATTAACCTCATCAGCGGTGTAACCAAGTTGATGAATAAGATGATAAACGATAGAAGGGTCCATATCGCCACAACGAGTCCCCATTACGAGGCCTTCTAATGGTGTAAGTCCCATAGACGTATCTACGCTCTTACCACCTTTAATTGCGGTAATTGATGCGCCATTACCTAAGTGAGCACAGATCACATTCGTGTCAGCGGGATCTTTACCGAGTGCTTTAGCCGCTTCACGACCAACAAATAGGTGGCTAGTACCATGTGCGCCATAACGACGAATACCATGTTCGCGGTATAGTTTGTACGGTAGGGCATAGATGTAAGCATGCTCAGGCATGGTTTGATGGAACGCAGTGTCAAATACTGCAACCTGTGGAAGCTTAGGGAAAGACGCTTGAGCCGCTCGAATACCAATCAGATGAGCGGGATTGTGAAGCGGTGCAAATACTGCGCTGTCTTCGATACCTTTAAGTACGGTGTCATCAATAATGACTGACTGAGTATATTTCTCGCCGCCGTGTACGATGCGGTGGCCGATAGCTTGGATTTTCTCAGCAATTTGAGGGTGTTCACCTAGAATTTTGGTCACGATGAACTCGACCGCTTCACGGTGAGCTGTAAATGCACCAAGTCTAGCTTCAGATTTGTTGCCGTCGACTTTCCATTTTATACGTGAGTCTTCTAGACCAAAACACTCTGCTAAGCCAGAGATCTGGTCGTCACCTGTGAGGGCATCGATAATAGCAAACTTCAATGAAGAGCTGCCGCAGTTAAGTACCAAAACCAGTTTATTTGACATGTTAAAACCTTTTGCAAAGTAGATGAATCAGTAGCGTTGACCGAAATTTAATGGCAGCACTAATATTTAGTGTACGCCACGTGAGTTGCCCAATTTAGGGGCTGATAAACTGCCTTAGATTGGCTTCGAGTACTTGGGACTCTTGAGCCGATTGTGCTATTGTAAAGACAGTGTCTCAAAGTTCAGGTGTCATCATTGACAGTTAAAATGTTTAAGACCCTAGGTGATGGTCGTCGTTATATGAAGACGTGGCCTATGGTCAAACAACTCAGTTTTTACTTCCCAGAATATCGCGTTGTTAGAGCGACACAGCTGGCAATTCGTATTATGCCGCTATTAGCCATTGCTGCAGCGGGTAGTCAGCTTTATCTCTATGGTTGGGACTTTTTACCCCAATCTATTACCGTCGCGCTGTTTTTTATCAGTTTACCCATTCAGGGGTTATTGTGGCTCGGCTGGCGAGCGACACATCCTTTACCCTTAACTTTGCTTGATTGGTGCAATAATTTATCAACTAAGTTGCAAAGCATGGGGCTACCCTGTGCACCGCTAGGTGCCAAAGCTTGTTATCTCGATATGGCTGTGATTTTAAAAATAGCCTTTGAACGTCTTGATAACAGCTACTGGGAAGAGCTATAGCCGTTAATAAACGGCGGTGATCCCAGCATCAATAAATACCTGTTTTATTTGTTCCATTGTTTCCCGAGTTGGTGGTGAGATATTAGCAAGCTCATACTCTTCACCTAGGGCTTCCCATTTGTGTTTGCCTAGTTCGTGATAAGGCAATAGCTCTACCTTTTCAACGTTACTCATGGGTTTAATAAATTCAGCTAGGCCTCTTGCTGAGTTGATATCATCAGTAAAGCCACCTACAACGACGTAGCGTATCCAGGTTTTTTGTTGGCGTTTTTGAAGGTATTGCGCAAACTGTAGCGTGCGGTGATTACTGACTTGGGTTAATTCTATATGTTTGGCATCATCAATATGCTTGATATCGAGTAGCACTAAATCTGTGTTATCGAGTAGTTCATCGATAACAGGAGTATATTTGCGAACAAAGCCATTAGTATCGAGGCAAGTGTGAATGCCTTCGGCTTTGCATGCGCTAAAAAGTGCAGCGACGAATTCGGCTTGCAGTATGGCTTCACCACCACTGGCTGTAACTCCACCACCGCTAGATTCAAGAAAAGGGCGATAGCTAATGATCTGTTCCATTAGCTCATCGACCTCGATTTCTCGTCCATCGTGCAGATCCCACGTATCTCGGTTATGGCAGTATTGGCAGCGCATTAAACAGCCTTGCATAAAGGTGATAAACCTAATGCCAGGACCATCCACTGTACCAAAGGATTCGAGTGAATGAATCCGACCTTTTACTGTCATTGCGACTCCGTTAACTTAATTAAAGTAGGCTGTACTAAATTAGTGACAGCCTAGCTTAAATTTACTAAAAATCTACCGTTAATACGCAAAATTGCGCAGTTTACATACCTTTAGTGAAAGTACGTGTAATAACGTCCTGCTGCTGCTCTGGTGTTAGGGCGTTAAAGCGCACTGCATAACCAGAAACACGGATGGTTAGTTGTGGGTACTTATCTGGGTTAATTACCGCATCTTCTAACATTTCGCGGTTCATTACGTTAACGTTTAAGTGTTGACCACCTTCGCGTGAATCGTTATGAGCAAAATAGCCATCCATCAATGCTGCAAGGTTGGTACGGCGACCATCATCATCTTTACCTAATGCATTCGGCACGATAGAGAAAGTATAAGAGATACCGTCTTGAGCGTGAGCAAATGGCAGTTTGGCTACCGATGTTAACGACGCTACAGCACCTTTCTCATCACGACCATGCATTGGGTTTGCACCTGGCGCAAACGGCGCACCTGCTTGGCGTCCATCAGGTGTAGTACCTGTTTTCTTACCATAAACTACGTTTGAGGTAATGGTGAGGATTGACTGCGTTGGGATAGCATCGCGGTACATTTTCATGTCGCGGATTTTAGCCATAAAGCGTTCAACAAGCTCAGTCGCTAAATCATCAACGCGTGCATCGTTGTTACCAAACTTAGGATAATCACCTTCGATATCAAAATCGATTGCAATACCGTGCTCGTCACGAACAGGTTTTACTTTAGCGAACTTGATTGCAGATAGTGAATCGGCAGCGATAGAAAGACCAGCGATACCACATGCCATAGTACGACGAACATCTCTATCATGTAACGCCATTAGCGCTGCTTCATATGAGTATTTGTCGTGCATAAAGTGGATGGCGTTTAGTGCAGATACGTACTGTTTAGCTAACCAATCCATCATGGTGTCTAAACGACCCATCACATCATCGAAATCTAATACTTCGTCAGTGATAGGTGCGAACTTAGGACCAATTTGAGTCTTAAGTTTCTCATCTAGGCCGCCGTTGATGGCGTAAAGCATAGTTTTAGCTAAGTTTGCACGAGCGCCGAAGAACTGCATGTGTTTACCCACAACCATTGGGCTTACACAACAAGCGATAGCATAGTCGTCCGAATTGAAATCAGGACGCATTAGATCATCGTTTTCGTATTGGATAGAACTGGTGTCGATAGACACTTTAGCACAGTACTTTTTAAAGTTTAGGGGGAGCTTTTCTGACCAAAGTACAGTGATGTTTGGCTCAGGGCTTGGACCCATGTTGTACAGTGTGTGCAAGAAACGGAAACTAGACTTGGTCACTAACGTACGACCGTCTAGACCCATACCCGCGATAGATTCAGTTGCCCAGATTGGGTCACCAGAGAATAGCTCGTCATATTCAGGAGTACGTAGGAAACGAACCATACGTAGCTTCATGACGAAATGGTCAACCATCTCTTGAGCTTGTTCTTCGGTTAGCACGCCATTGTTGATGTCGCGTTCGATATAGATATCAAGGAAGCTTGAAGTACGGCCAAGTGACATTGCAGCGCCATTTTGGCTCTTCACTGCCGCTAAATAGCCGAAGTAAGTCCATTGAATCGCTTCTTTGGCATTAGTTGCAGGACCAGAAATGTCGCAGCCATAACTAGCAGCCATTTGCTTCATTTGACCTAATGCTCTGTGCTGTTCTGCAATTTCTTCACGCAGTTGCATGGTTGCCGTTAAGTCTTCACCTGCTTCAAATCGCTCTTGTAGTGAGCTAAATTGAGCGAACTTATCTTGCATTAGGTAGTCGATACCATAAAGCGCGATACGACGGTAATCACCAATAATACGACCACGACCATAAGCATCAGGTAAACCCGTTAGGATACCTGATTTACGACAACGCATGATCTCAGGAGTGTAGATGTCGAATACACCTTGGTTATGGGTTTTACGTAGTTCTGAGTATATATACTTGATGTTAGGATCTAATTCGCGACCGTATGCAGCGCAAGAACCTTCGACCATACGGATACCACCGTTTGGCAACATGGCGCGCTTGAGAGGAGCTTCGGTCTGAAGACCAACAATAGTTTCTAGGTCTTTGTTGATGTATCCAGCTTCATGAGAGGTAATGGTTGATACCTTATCGGTATCAAAGTCAACAGGCGCATGAGTGCGGTTTTCCTGTTTAACGCCTTCCATTACTTTGTCCCACAACTGGTTAGTCGCATCAGTTGCGCCAGCGAGGAAAGACTCGTCGCCTTCATAGGGTAAGTAGTTGGCTTGAATAAAGTCACGTACATTTACTTCAGACTTCCAATCACCAGGAGTAAAACCTTCCCATGCTTTGGTGAACAGCTCAGTTTTTTCGGTCATCGTACTAATACCTTCTGTTTGAGATAAAGGTTATTGGGTATCGATTTGGCTGCAGTAGCAATGATTGCGATACACCAATAGCTAAGTCTTAATAGCCCCCTTCAATATATTGCCCTGATGATGGGAACTGATTATCGAACCGTGTTAACGCTTCGATGAAAATCTTTACTGACAATTGTCGATAACATTGAAGCATAGTATTTATATCGGCAACGTTAAATTGGTAAGACCAATTTACCTAAATGATATTACCACATCCCTCTAATCGCTGCACAATAATCGGCCGAGATAATGTTAAAACTGTTATCAACCTATCATTTTTGGACTCAATTTCTATTTGCACCCTATCTTGATGTCGGCTATTTAGCGTTTGTAATACCAATTCGTATAAAGATGCGATCGCTCAGTGAGAATTGAGCGCTTATGAGGCAAGGTCTTTAATTGCTCCTGCATTAAAGACATTCACAACGTCCTCGTTGTTTGCAACGAGTGGAGAGCATAGTTGAACTAGGGCCAAACTCGTTAACACAGCGTCAAAAGTGCTAAAACTCGCTGATTAGATCACTTTCTTATACTGATTGGTATTAAGTTTAAGTTATTGCCAATATGTGTCTTTCACAATGGCCATTCAGTATGACATTTATTAAGTCAGCGGATGGGGGTATTCGAGAATAGAAGCGTTATCAGCAAAATCGATGATAAGTATAGGAGATAAGTATGGAGAGAGCAGGGCCCTCTCCATAATAAGGTGTACTTAGAGTAGAGCAGGTATACCTTGGATCATGCCAACCGCTAACATAGCCGCTAGACAGATCACAAACGCAAGTCCCGGAATGATTAACCGGTCAGCAGTGCTAAGGCTCGCAGCACGCTCTTTATCACCGATTAAGCCATTGTTATCTAAGAACATGGTAAGTGCCCATGCAAGAACAGGATTGGCAACAAATGAGGCGAAGATACAGATCCCAGCCGCTTGACTGCTTTGAGTATCTTTTACCATCTGCATACCCGCTTCGAGCAGTGGCAAGAACACACCAACAAGTAAGGCGATTGACATTACTGGGCGCCAAACGGTGACATCCATTGGATAACCGATGACAGCCACAATAATACACAATGAACCGAGTAGGATCGCACCCGCTGGAATTGGACGTTTTGCAATCGCCGCAGGGATCATATAGGTTCCCCACGATGAGGTGATGTTACCACCACCAACCGCCGTACCAACGATTTGACGCAATGAACAAGTTGTCATGGTGTCATCAACATCCATTAGTACTTTTTCAGTGCCTTTTGGATAGTTAAGCTCTTGGAAAATACGGTGCCCCAAGAAATCAGGTGACCACATGGCAACGGCCAAAATCGCAAACGGTAATGAGGCAACGAAATGTTCAAAATTAGGTAAGCCCAGTTGCCAACCGTATTCGGTTGAGCCCCACCAATACATAGGATTTAGGTTTGGAATACCGGGTTCTGTGACAAATTGAAGATCTAGACCTGCGCCGAGGGCAAATGCCAGTATGATTGCCGCAATAGAGCATAGTGGGATCGCTAGCCAGCGCTTACCTACTTTAGCTAAGTAGGCATAAAGAATAACGTTTGCGAGTAAAATGAAAAAGGCAACATAGCCCAAGCTATAATCTAACTCATGTTTGGATTGCAAACCGCCGGCCCAATCAAATAACGATGTGATCTGACTTTTAGCCCCCATGAAACCGAGGAATACCAGTAGACCACCAGCCACTCCACTAGAGGTGAGGTTAACGAGCCGCGAGCCTCCTTTAAAGTAACTCAGGATCAGGCCAAATATACCGAGGAGAATGGCCAATGCTAATGGATGTGCACCAGCTAAGGCGATGGCACCAATTAAGGGGATCATCGGGCCATGGTTACCGCCAAGATTGGCGCGAGGGTTTATAAAACCGGAACTGATAATACAAAAGAGTAAAGCGGGGATGAGCATTTCTACTCGAACGACTTGAATGGCAAATTCGGCACCTAAATTCACATGTTCCCATCGTTCTGAAAGTCCAGAAGCCCATGCAGCCATCACGGCGGAATACATGACGGTAATGCCAATGGTTCCTGCTATCGCGGGAACTAAGTCTTCCCATTCAAAGCGGAAATCTCTACCAGGTAAATTCAGGCCCCAGCGTCTAGGTTTCATGATTTGTAACTCATGATCTAGGTACTCTTCACGAGTATTAAACTCTGAAGCGGGACGATGAAGCTCTTTATAAGTCAGCTCAGAGGCTTCCGTTTCTTCGTGTTTGACTGTTTCTGACATAATTTCTCATTCTCCGAAAAGAACTTAGTGATTCATCTATTTGATGATGACTTCGACTGTATCCCTGGAAGTTAGTCAAGTTGTCGTGGCCATAATGCCGAACATGTAACTCGAAAAACTTATCTGCTTTCTTAAAATGGAGTGCCATTTCGTAAGAGAGCAGTCGTGTCCTTAACATGCTTAAAATTGGTCTGACCAATTTACCTCATAAATATTAACACAGCAAAATGCTATCAGCATTAAGTATCAATTAACTTGAAACTAGTGATTAGGTGATTTGAGATCTAGTTAACAACTTGTGTCCAGATTCTTTATCGATTTTTACATTAGGCATATTAATTGCGTTTGTACGGTGATCTCGTTAAGGCTTTCTTTTGCGAGCCAACCTACTTAGTTACCAAATTTTGGTGTTGTATCGCTTATTGTTAAATTTGATTGTGACACACGCCCCGTATTGTAGTCGTTGCGTGATATATATCGTGACCTATTCCAAATTATTTATTAACAAACTTAGTGATTTAACTTCATGGCTAGCAGAGCGTCTTCATATTATTTTTCTCATCAACTTGCTTTATAGCTTAGGCAAGTTTGATGTTCTTGCCATTAAAGATCTATTTGAAATGTTAGCCATTGTTCGACTCAACTGAGCATAGCGTTAGCTTTAACTGAGTTTAAAATCTGTAATTACCCATAAAAACAATATGTTGCCTACCTTTCCAGAGGTCTTTACATTTTAGCAACCTAGGCTGCGTTGTATCAATATTGTTGATGGCCTGTATCATTATAATCAGATTTTCTTTTGCGCGTTGTAGCGATACTTTTGTGTCTATGGAGATAAGCCAAGTGGCAGTAAATCTATCTATAACGATAAACAGGAGAAGATGATGTTACTCAAATTTAGCAAACAGATTTTTTACCGAGAAGGAGTCAGTTAATGGCACCTCTTTCCTTTACCCCTGCAGTTTCTGCTCCACAGAACCATGGCCATACGACCAGCAATCGACCCGAAAACATGCCGTTAAGCATGTATCAACAGGCGGAGCATTATGGCGTAGCTAAAGTGAGAAAAGCCTATTGGAAATCGGTTGGCTTAGCGGCATTTGCCGGGGCGTTTATCGCATTGGCCTTTGTGTTTTATATCACTGTAACTACTGGGACATCAGGAGCTTGGGGATTAGTTCGCCTGACCGGTGGCTTGGCCTTTAGTTTGGGATTAATACTAGTGGTCATTTGTGGGGGGGAACTATTTACTAGCACTGTATTGAGTAGTGTCGCTTGGGCGCAAAGATTAGTTAGCACTAAGGAGCTTCTCGTTTGCTGGAGTAGGGTATATATCGGCAATTTCATTGGCGCCATGTTGATGCTACTGCTGATCACTTCAGCGCGTATGTATGAGCTTGATGGGGGTCAATGGGGGATCAATGCACTCAAAATAGCGCAACATAAATTGCATCATGGATGGGTACAGGCATTTGCGCTTGGCGTGCTATGTAACATGTTGGTCTGTTTAGGTGTATGGATGACTTTTGCAAGTAAGGATGCACTCACCAAAGCCATTTTATTGATGTTACCTGTTGCCATGTTCGTTAGCAGTGGCTTTGAGCATAGTATCGCTAACTTATTTATGGTGCCTTTGGGGATCGTTATTACTAATTTTGCCTCTGTTGAATTTTTCGAGGCGGCCGGTATCACTGCGGCGCAGTTTAGCGATCTCACGCTAGCTAACTTCATTTGGAACAATCTTATACCTGTAACCCTTGGCAACATTGTTGGTGGGGGACTATTGGTTGGTTTGGGCTATTGGATTATTGAGCGTAAACCCCATAAGACCAGTGATTTACATGTTGCACCACCATTGTTGGCGGAGTGCTTAGCGCCTCTTAGTACAAAAAAAATTCAACCTTTAGATAAAACCGTTCACGAAATCGATTCATTATTAGCGACAGCCTCTGGAGATCTATCAATGCCTAAATCAATTCAAAAGCTGAATGTCAGCGATGTTATAAACTCAACTCCTTTTACTTTAACCCCAGAGCTATCGGTTTATGAAGGGTTAAAGCGTTTAAGTGACTCAGGTGAACGCGGTGCTCCTGTGGTCGACAAAGAGCAACGATTACTTGGTTATATTTCACAGCAAGATCTGCTTCGTAGCTTGTGGTCTGAAGAATATGTCAGAGGGATCTCTTATAAAGTGGCTGATTTAATGCAAACTCAAGTGCTTACCGTAGCGCTAAATGATGCGGTAGCCGATTTAATCGAATTAATGGTTGTGGATAGAAGTAAGCTGTTCCCTGTCAGTGAGATGGGAATATTGACTGGAAACACCTTTGCCAGTTACGAAGAGCGCTTGCGACAGGCTCATGCAAACAAGCCGAGCAGTTTTCCTGTCGTTGATGAAGGCAAGTTGGTTGGGGTGATCACACGAGAAGCTATCGCCGCTAAAGTCTGTGCTGTTTACGCTTAAATAATGTAGTTGATAACACTATGTTATTAATAAAGAAGTGGGGCTTTTAGCCCCACTTCTTATAGTAAGATTATTTTAAGCTTTTGAGAGCTTGGCGATTTTTACTTAGTCTACGTGCTTCTGTTATGACGCAATCTCTTAACGGGTTTTCTCCCGAATCACAGCGCCATACAAATGAAAGATGTCTTTGCATATTGAGCTGAGGTGTTTCAAGGATCACCAGTTCACCTGCGGCCACTTCTTTTTCTACATCTAAGAAAGGTAAGCTACTCAAGTATGGTCCGTTCTTAACAAGCGCCTTAAGCAGTGATACATGCTCATATTCCTTCCAAACATTAAGCTTTTCGATTACCCCGTGAATAGCACCTTCAAAAATTCGGCGAGTGCCTGCCCCCTGTTCTCGTAACACCCATTTTGCCTGCTCTAACTGGGACAAACTGGTGGTTTCGTACCGAGCATAAGGGTGGTGAGGGGAGGCGATAACCACTAAATGATCATCTAACCACTGTTCCTGATACAGCCGGCTATCATCGTTGCGGCCTTCAATAATGCCAAAATCATATTCGTAGTTGAGTAAACCTTCGACGACATTCTCGGTATTTTCAACAGTGAGATCGATCCTAAGTTCAGGAAAATCAGTATCGATTTTACTGATAAGTTCGGGGAGTAGGTGCTCAGCCGCTGTTTGACTTGAACATAATCTAAACCGGCCGCTGATAAGGTGTTGTTCGTGAAGGCCTAATTCTATTTGCTGCGCATCTTGTAATAGCCTTCGCGCTTTTGGGCGTAACCAGTTTCCCCAGTGGCTCAAAGTGAGCCGATTGCCTTGTCGAATAAAAAGTGGTCTATCGAGTAAGTTCTCGAGTTGTCCTAGTGACATGCTGACTGCCGACTGAGTCATGGAGAGTTTTCTTGCTGCGGCGCTGACACTTTCTAAGCTGGCTACCGCATCGAAGACCATTATTTGCTTGAGTGAGTATTTCATGACGGCTATTTGCCCCTAACTGAAACTAATATAAATTGAAACTATCAATTAAATTGATGGCTCATTGAATTTGATTCTATGACTTGTTAATGGCCTAGACAAGCAAGAGGCTGATTTTAATGGTGGAATATAGAGGTGGTTCACTCTTTTCGGCTAGCAGTGCGTTTCGTGAACGTTATCGTGATCGTTTTTGGAAATTTATGATGTAAAGATAATGTGTTACAGGTCTTGATACTTAAGGCTCAGCTAGTATTGCGCTAGCTCTGACGGCTGCTTTTGTTTAGAATCGATTATCAGTTTCCCTGTTCGTATGACTCTCTATGGCTTCATTGTCAAAAATGGCATTAGCGCTAACCGGTGGTTATTTCATATTATGGTGTTTAGGTCCGCTACTGCTTACCGATCTCGGTCGTTGGCTTGGTCTGCCTTTGTGGTTTTGGTTCTCCTGTATCGCTGCCCCTATTCTATTAGTCTTAGGTCTAGCTGTTTTGTTGAGAGGCCAAGATGACTAATCTTATTCCTGTCATTGGTTATCTGTTATTGAGTCTGATCATCACTCGTTGGTGGAGTCATAGCCAGAGTCAAAAGGGGGATAGGCTATACGATGATAAGGCGAAACGTTTCTTTATTGGTGGTGCTTTTTTAAATGGTCCTTTGCTCGCGTTAACACTTGTCGCAACATACACCAGCGCCAGCTCTTTTATCGGCGGCCCTGGGGCTGCTTATAAAATGGGGTTGGGTTGGGTATGGTTAGCGTTAATTCAGGTACCTGTTGCCATTTTAACCTTAGGCGTCTTAGGTCATAAGTTTTTGAGTCAGCGCCATGCGCAACATGCCACCTTGATTGAATGGCTCGATGCTCGATATCAAAGTCCGTTACTGAGCCATATTGCGGTGGTAAGTTTAGTGACCGGATTTATAGCGATGATCGCGGTGCAGTTTATTGGCGGTGCAAGGTTGTTCGCGGGCGTTAGTGGGATCAGCTATGAGTTGGGATTAGCTTTGTTTGTCGTCACGGTGCTTGCCTATACCTTAACTGGCGGATTCCGCGCGGTAGTGTTAACAGATGCGTTGCAAGGGATAGTGATGCTGTTTGGCTTACTGCTGCTATTTGCCGGGATTTTGTCTCAGGCTCCCTTAACAGAGCTAATGGATAGCGTTAGCCATTATTCTCCTCAAATGCTCGAGCCGCATGGTGTAAGTGATGCGCTTGGCTGGCCTATGATGCTCTCTTTTTGGGTGCTGCTCTGTTTTGGTACCATGGGACTGCCGCATACCTTAGTGCGTTTACTCGCTGTAAAAGATCGCAGTGCTTTAAAGCGTGGCATGGTATGGGGAACCATTATCTGTTTCTTGATGACCTTGTTACCGCACCTTTGTGGTGTTCTTGGTCGGGCGTTTTATCCTGATTTGTTGGTTCCTGATGAGATCATGCCAAGCTTAATATCAGGCATTTTTCCTCCTTTTTGGGCTGGAGTCCTATTAGCTGCGCCAATAGCCGCAGTAATGTCATCAGTTGATTCCATGTTATTGCAATCGGCTGTTAGCCTTATTCGCGATGGGGCCGTGAAAAAATGGCCTCGCTTAAGTTCGACCGCGCAGGTTAAATTGACTCGATTTACTATCTTGCTTATTACGCTTATTGCTAGTTATTGGGCAATGGATCCACCTGAAATGATTGTTTGGATCAACCTTGCTGCATTTGGGGCGCTTCAGGCCGTGTTTTTGTGGCCGATAATCGCGGGTGTGTTTTTACCCAAAGTGAATGGGAAGAGTGCATTAATATCGATGGTAGCAGGGCTTATTAGCTATCTACTGCTGCAATTTGCTGCTCCCTTTATGTGGCATATCCATCCTATTGTGCCAGCGTTACTGCTGTCATCGTTTGTGATGTTAGTTAGCCATATCTGGCAAACTAGATCGAAGGCCGTGGTCTCCGAATGCTAATGCTTGCTATTGCTTGGGTTATTCGCTGATACGCAGTGTAAACCTAGATTGAATTAGTTTATATTTGCGGCCAGATAATCTTTATTCTGGCCATAAAATGAATTCTAATTCTACACACTCATCAATTGGGTCAACCTCGCCCGTTAACGCCTGGCAGATGCCAGATACTTTAGTCATCATCTTTTTTGTCGCGTTAGCGGCAATGCTTTTAACCTATATCATCCCTGTTGGCTCATTCGATACCCAAGAGGTTGCTTATGTTAGTGACGGTGTTGAAAAGAGCCGTAGTGTTGTCGATCCAAGCTCGTTTCGTTATCAAGTTGATGATAGTGGAGCTCCAGTGCTTCAACCTATCTCGCTATTTAACGGCGGAGGGGATGTTGGTTTTTTTAACTTTGCTTTTGAAGGTTTAGTCTCAGGGTCTAAATGGGGCACGGCCATCGGTGTGATCATGTTTATGTTGGTCATTGGCGGTGCATTTGGCATCGTTATGGAAACAGGCACTATCGATAACGGCATTTTACGCCTAATAGATAAGACACAGGGCAATGAAGGTCTATTTATCCCCGCACTATTTACATTGTTTTCTCTTGGTGGCGCCGTTTTTGGTATGGGGGAAGAGGCGATAGCCTTTGCCATTATCATTTGTCCTTTGATGATACGCCTTGGCTTTGACGGTATTACCACTGTGATGGTGACATACGTTGCGACACAGGTCGGCTTTGCCAGTTCATGGATGAACCCGTTTAGTGTTGCTATCGCGCAGGGTATCGCTGGTGTTCCTGTGCTTTCTGGGGCGGGCGTTCGGGGCGTGATGTGGGCTGGATTTACCCTGATGGGGATTATCTTCACCATGAGATATGGCGCGAAAATCCGAGCAACGCCTTCATTATCTTATAGCTATAACAGTGATCAGTATTTTAGAGACCATCAAGCTAGCGCCAGCTTAGAGAGCCGATTTAATCTCGGTGATATCTTAGTGCTACTCACTATATTGCTCACCGTCATTTGGGTCATTTGGGGCGTCGTTGCCAATGCTTGGTTTATTCCTGAGATAGCGAGTCAATTTTTTACCATGGGGATAGTCGTTGGCATTATTGCAGTGGTGTTTAAGCTTAATAATATGACGGTCAATCGTCTTGCAACAAGCTTTAAGCAAGGTGCTGCAACTATGCTAGAACCTGCAATCTTAGTGGGTTGTGCTTCTGGCATCTTAATTTTGTTAGGTGGTGGTGATCCCACTCAACCCAGTGTATTAAATACCCTACTCAGTAGCGCAGGCGGTATCATTGGTGAGTTGCCTGCGGCGTTTTCTGCTTGGTTTATGTTGTTGTTTCAATCTATATTTAATTTCTTTGTGACTTCGGGTTCAGGTCAGGCCGCATTAACTATGCCTTTGATGTCACCGCTTGCCGATATTGTTGGCGTGAGTCGTCAAGTGGCGGTATTGGCGTTTCAGTTGGGCGATGGTTTTACTAATATCTTAGTGCCGACCTCGGCGTCATTGATGGCGACATTAGGTGTATGCAGAGTCGATTGGGGCGTATGGCTTAAGTTTATCTGGCGCTTTATGCTGGCACTGTTTGTGGTCTCGAGTATCGTGGTGGTCGCTGCTCATTATTTTGGTTTTGTTTAATTATCTTGGCTTTGTGTAATGCTTTTTTGCTTTTAGTTTAGGAAACCACGCAATAAAAAACGGCATCCGAGGATGCCGTTTTGTCGTTGAAGAGCGAATAATTTAGAACTTCACTTCACCTTCGATGAACCACTCACGACCGCGTGCGTTGTACGCTGAACGTGGGTAGTGTGGCCAAGAAGTATCGGTTGGGTCGAAGTTAGGACCTTGATCAAACAGGTTAACTACACCAGCCTTTAGCTTGAAAGTATCATTGAAAGTGTAACCTGCAGTTAGGTTCCACTTGGTTTGAGAAGCGACTTCATGTGCGCTTTCATCAAACACTTCGTGATCTTCTAGTGCAGCTTCCTTAAATGTCTTATATTCGATACCATGCATACGAGCTGTGTGGTAGGCACCCAATGTCGCTTCGAAGTCTTCGATAAAGTAACCTAGTACCAGATTCGCGCGGTACTGTGGTAGGCCACCGTTATCAATATCATCTTCAACTGGATCTGTTGGTGATAGTTGGAACTCTGACAACAGAATGTAAGTACCGTTGAAGTTCAGTTTTAGCTCACCGAAGTTGTTAAGATCCCAGTTGTAGCCAGCAGTGATATCTAGACCACGTACTTTTTGGTAAGCGAGGTTTTGTGCTACATCATTAATGTGAGTGATTTTACCTGATGCGTCACGAGTGATCATGTCTTCATACTGCTCATATTCACGAGCAGCTTTACTAGCACCGATATCGCTAACCATGTCATCGAGTTTCCACTCCCATAGGTCGATCGAAGCATTTAGTGAATCACTTCCCCAAACCGCACCAATGTTAGCTGTGTAACCAGTCTCTGGTTCCAGATCTTTGTTAGAGCCCGTTGTGGTGTCAATATGAAGTTCTTTACACACTTCATTTAGTGCTGGGTTATTGTCGTAAGCTGTACCTGGGACTCCACCAAGAGCTGTACATTGCTTAAAGTCAATAACTGTTGAGAAGCCTTTGGTTGCATCACCGTAAACACGATGCATATCAGGAGCACGGAATACAGAACTTACAGAACCACGAACCAATAGCTCGTCAAGAGGACGGTATTCAACGGTTAACTGTGGTGAAACGTTACCACCAAAGTCGTCATATCGGTCGTAACGAACTGCAGCATTAACCGTTACTTGATCGAGTACTGGCATACTTAATTCAGCATAAGTTGCCCAGTATGAACGTTCGCCAGCGCCAGATGAACCACCAGTTGTTAAGATGTTACCTTTCTTAGACTCTGAGTCGGTATTCGTCTCGTAATCCTGTTTTGTGTACTCGGCACCAAAAGCGAACTGTGCTTCACCGCCTTGCATCTGAAATGCTGCGCCTGAGATATTAGCTTGTACGTTCTTTTGTGTTGATTGTGCTTTTTCAAATGGAGAGTAAGAAGCTTGCTCTACATCTTCAGCACTCATGTTTTTAAGTAAAGAGTTGCCGTTTGCACCGTCTGTAATGTAATCGAACATGCCACCAATAGTTGCATAGCCACTACGGAATACATCAACGTTAGTGCGACCGTAGTTCACAGAAGCATCCCAGCTGTACTCATCTGCGACAGTGCCTTCAAAGCCAGCGGTGAAGAAGTAGTTACGAGTCTTGGTTTCGCCTGCGCGGTTGCTGAACTCGTGTAGACGACGCACGTAGTAGTAGTCGCCATCTTCTGCGTTGGCAAAGTCACCGCCTAGGGCAGTCGTCTTGTCGTTGAAAGTCTTGCTTAGATTGCCATTACTTACGGTAACGCCGTTGCCTGCGACTGTGATATCGTAGTCATTGATAGCCATAGGCTCGATGTTGGTGGTTGATTTCGCTTCGGCGAAGTCTAGGCGACCTACGAAGCTAACGTCATCAGCCAACTCATAGTTGAAATTAGTAGAGCTGATGAAACGTGAACTCTTAGGTTGAAGGTCGCGCCACTCAGAGCGGTCAAAACCACAAGTTGAGCCAGTCCAAAGGAATCCACCAGCTGTACACTCTTCAGGGGTTAGTTTGCGTTGACCAACTGGAATGGTTTCATCTTCCCTAGCAACCGCAGCGATACGTGCACCATATGAACTGTACGACGAAAACTCACTGTGAGGCACTTTGTCTGTGTGCAGACCAAAGTTCTTACGATCGGTTGCATTGAGTCGCTCGTTATCGGTGAACTCGATAAATGTAGATACATTACCTCGATCAGAAGATGTACCTAGTGATAATGCAATACGATCACTGCCGCCGCCCCCATTGGTGGTGTCACCATGACGGTATTTTATGGCTGCACCTTCAAAGTCTTTTTTCAGGACAATGTTGATCACGCCGCCAACAGCGTCGGCACCGTAAATCGCGGAGCCACCAGATTGAAGAATCTCAATACGCTGCACAGCTTCCATCGGTAGGTTGGCAGTATCGACGAAGTTGTCTGTACCACCTGATGGCTTTGGATATTGGTTTAGACGCTTACCATTGATCAGCGTTAATGTACGGTTAGCCCCCGCACCACGTAAGCTGATTGAAGAGGCGGCAGGCGTGAAGCCGTGAACAGACTGCGTAGTCATTGCGCCAGTCGTCGAAGTTAAGCTTTCTAATGCGTCTTGAACGTTGGTGAAGCCTTGCTTCGCCATATCATCAGCACTCATTACTGTAACGGGTGTTGCTGTTTCCATATCGGTACGTTTAATACGCGAACCAGTTACTTCAATACGTTCAACTTTATCTTCATCCGCAGCGTAAACTGCTGGTGCACTTAATACGGCAGTAGCTGCACCACCAATTAACGCAAAGCGCACAGCTTTGGCCAATATAGAATTTGGCTGCATTTTTTTCTCCCTGAGACTTATTTTGTTTTTGATTTAATATTGATTAGTAAAAACTTCTCAAATATATACTTATATTGAAATGTCTTTACTTCGTCATTGATATAATCATAGCGAGATAACAACTGCAACATCCTCGCCACAGGTGAAACTCCAGGTAAACGGTTGTTTATTTTATCTTTATATTAACAATCCGCCAACATTGTCGGGCCGGTTGTTGTTTTTTTCGCCTCGATTTGTTTGTGGCACCGGCTTATTGTTTTTTATTTTGGTTGCTTGTGTTTTTTTGTGTTCCTTTTTGTTGTTTTTGTGTTTTATTTTATTTTTATTATTGTTGTTTTTTGGTTTTTTAAATGGTTTGTATGTTATTTAAAAATAATCATTAAAATTTGAAAAATATTGTGGAATTAGGTTATTTGTGAGCATTGTCTCGGTGATGTTTGCTCGTTATTCATTGGAGGGTAGGTTGTTTTTATTAACAACTCGGTATCATTTGGTCGTATTTATCTTGATTTTTTGTCATTTATAATCAAATTCAACCTCGGAAGTAGGGATTATTTGACCTCTTTTTGTTGTTTATTTCGTTGTTCATGGGCTGGTTTGGTAATGTGAAACTGTGAAAACGACGGTTTAATTTATTAGCCCTAAACCACCAACTTCAGTCGGTGGTTATTATCGCTTTGGGCTTGCTTGTAATGAGCATCTAGAGGACAGGCTGTTACCCATCGAATTGGGCTTTAGGAGCTTTTTCTCAACGCCATAAGCAGACTAAATCACAACAAAAACAGGCAAGGTGTAGTGATGTGATGGACGACTCAGTACTTAAGCTTGCAGTATTATGCCAAGCTTGAAGCTGACAAATAGTTTAAGAAGTGTTCATCATGAAGATTAAAGTTATTGGTAAACACCTACGTGCAGGCGTTGTGGTCAATGACCAATTTGAAGCAAGTTTCGAAGGCGTGCCTCAAGGCGTCCCACTCTCACCATTACTTTCTAACATTATGTTGATCATATGGATAAAGAGGTTAGAAGCCAGGGGAGGCATAAATTCGCTCGCTACGCGGACGATTTTATCATTTTGGTCAAGTCTCAACGGGCCAGTGAACCGGTACTCAAGAGCATTAATCAATATCTTACCACTAAGCTAAAACTGGTTGTTAATGTACAGAAAAGCCAAATGGATAAGGTAGGTCAAAGCAAGCTTCTTGGATTTACCTTTAACCGAGGCAAGATTCAGTGGCGCGCTAAGAGATTACACATTTTCAAACAATAAATGAGGCGTCCATACATGACATAGTGAATTTGGTTCCCTTCGAGGGGGCCTTTTACAAAGCCACTTTTTTCAGAAGGGGCTCTTTACTGTCGACTATAGAGCTAAAAGTCTAAACCATATAAGGATGGTTTTTGTAACCAGTCATTAGGTATGGCAAGTAAGGTGATAAACCGAGAATAGGTGAGATCTAATAGGATCTAATGGGAAAGCCTTTGGTGGTGGGCTTTGAGTGGATTGCTGCTCAGATTGAGTTTGGATATTGCTGAGTCAGCTATTTTGGCAAACTTGAGCTGATGATTGCTTTAGGTCGGTTGCTTTGGCAAATAGAAATAAGGGCCGCAATCTGGAGATTAACAGCCCTTTAAACCTCATTTAATACAGGTCTTTGCCTATCCAAACAACTTTGCCAATGATATGGAGTTTTTCTATTTCGTTAGCTTTCACTACCTGGTCTTCATATTCCTTATTATCGCTAATAAGAAGGATATCGCCGTCGAAACGCTTCTGTAAGCGTTTGGCGTACAGCTCATCACCAAAGCGCAACACAAAGATGCTGCCGTCAGTTAGCTTGGTATCTGCAGTGTTCACAAGCAAAGTGTTATTGCCGTGGATCGTTGGCTCCATTGAATCACCGGATGCAAAAACAACTGCCAGGCTATCTGCTTCAAAACCTCTGAACTTTAACCATTTGCTCCTAAATGCTAAGTGACGCTTAATTTGCTCATCAGGGCAAAGTTTCCCATGCCCTGTGCTTACAGCCACATGATAGCCAGGGATAAGAACAAACTCTTCATTAAACTCACTAATGGCAATGGCATTATTACTGCCTGAGTCAGTAACAGGCAGGGCTTCTTCGCCTGTAAGTAACCAATCCAAAGAAACGTTAGCTTGCTTAGCCATCAGTATGGCTTTATCAATTTGCGGCAGGGATACACCTTTCAAATACTTCCGCAATGCACCTTCAGATATATCAATAGCATTAGCAAAAGCGCGTACGCTTGTGCTGCCTATAGCAATTTCTAATCTTTCAGCAAACGTTTCCTTTCCATTTGTCGGAAAAGCAACACTGTTGTCATTTTTCATTCGTCGTTTCTTTCTTAGTTATGCTGCTGAATTTAAATGTAAAAGCCTGTAATCCGCCACGCGTGTAAAACAACACGAAAAGAAACGTTATAAATGTGCTTGACCTGCGTACGAATGTGATCGTATCATCACAATTGTACGCGATGCGTATAAACGTTACTTTTCGTATATGCCAGCAACTTGCGCAATGCGAACAAATTAAATGTTATCACAAATTTGTGGAATAAGGAGCAATCAACATGGAGATTGAAAACGCAAATCAAATCCATGCGGCATTGATGACAAGGGGGCTTAGTTGTCGCTCGTGGGCATTAAGGGAAGGATATAACCCGCGCACAGTACAAAAATGCGTACAAATGTTTGCACCAGATACCGGATTAAAACCTAAATGGGGCAAAGTATCGCAAACCATACTGCGTGATTTATCTGTTGAAATTGACTTTGACTTGATAGGTCGCCGCCATGGATAAGCAATATTTTACCCTTCAAGAGTTGGTTAACGTGCCTGGCATGTACACCACAGTGCAGGGCAACCGCAAGCTAGCTAATCGAGAAGGCTGGACAAAGCAAAAGTGCGAACAGGGCAAGGGGTTTGAGTACCACATAAACAGCTTACCCCTAGAAACACAAGCTTATCTTCGAGCCAAATCTTTTGCCGTTAGCAATAGTAAAGCAACGGTAGCAGCTAAATCGACGCTAAAGCAGCAGTCCGTAATTGCTCAGCAAACAAGGCATCAACGCATCGTCAGTAAAAGCCAAGGCTTAGCTCAATTCATGTGCCTGAGTGAAGCTAAGCAAGAAAAAGCCAAAGCGCGGGAAAGGGTTATAACGGCTTTTGAACAATTTATTACACCCTATATCGATGCTGGTAATAAAAGTGATGGAGTGAAAGCTTTTATCAGTGGTTTTAATTCATCACTAATATTACCTGATGCCGAGGTACGCATACACGTTAAGCAGCTTGCTGAACGAACCTTATATCGTTGGCACAAAGCCCATATTGAACAAGGGATCATAGGGCTAACCGCGCAATATAAAGCCGTCAAACAATCCAAAATAGACGAACAACCACGCCTAAGCGAGTTTCTATTAGCACTGGTGACCAAAAAGCCACACCTATTAAAGCAAGCTGCCAAAGTTCGCGATATGGCGGTTGTTAGAGCCGATGAATATGGCTGGCAATTACCCTCAATTAGCTCGTTTAAACGCTGGTTAAATCAATACGCTGCCAAGTATGAACTAGAGCATGCCTTTACCACTAACCCTACGCAATACACAGATAAATACCGCCCACTATTTGCCCGTATGTATCCGCATATCGATGGGCCAAATCAGGTATGGGAATTTGACTCAACGCCCACCGATGTTGAACTCAATGTAAACGGTAAGCTCAAGCGCCACAGTATCGTTGCGGTGATCGATGCATATACCCACCGTGTGCAATTGATTGTCGCGCCAACGTCTAACAGCGAAGCCATCTGCCTATTACTGCGTAAAACACTATTAGAGTGGGGATTACCAGAAGAGGGCGCGATCATGCGTACCGATAACGGTAGTGACTATGTTTCAAACCGTACAACTACCATCTTTAATCTACTCGATTTAAAGCTGTCAAAAGCCAACGCCTTTAGTGGTTGGGAAAAGCCCTTTATCGAGCGCTTCTTTGGCACCATGAGCCGTGTACTCATGGAAAAAATGCCAGGGTACATCGGCCACAGCGTCAGTGATCGCCAACAAATCGAAGCCATGTATAACTTTGCCAAACGTATTGGTGAAGGCAAGAAGCAAGCTGAAGCAGAACGTCTAAGCCTAGCGCTCACGCCAGAGCAGCTGCAGCAGGCACTTAACGATTATTTAGAGTTCGACTATAACCATGTGCCGCATGATAAAACGGGTAAAACACCGTTTGAACTCTATGCTAGCTCAGGTTATCGCAAGCGCGCGATCATCAATACTCATACCCTAGATTATCTGCTCAATTTCATCGGTACAGCCAAAGTTGTGCGCGGCAGTGTCAAGGCTGATGGCGTGCAATATACCGCACCCGAACTCATGGAAGCAGCATGGCAGCGCCAAACCGTCAGAGTATTTATCGACCCTTGTGATATCGGACGTGCAACGCTTTACCCCATTGATCAATGGGACACCTACGTCGATGCCGTCAACATGGATCTAGTTAATCGAGGCATTGCCCCAAGCGAATTTCGTGAGCGTCGTAAGCAAACACAAAAAGAGCTGGCCGCATTTCGTAAATCGGCCAAGCGTCTGCAAGAAGAGTTTGGTATCGACTCACTTTATGCCGACGAACTGGCACAAAAGAAACTACAGCGGGCCAGCCTCAGCTATATCGAGCGCACAACTGGGCACGACAACAACGCCATTTCAGGCTTAAGTCACGCTACCACTAACAAGCAACATCAACTGAGTGACACTGAACTGGCCGCCATCGAACGTCAGCGAGAGGCCATTGCTAAACGCAAAGAGTCTATGGCCGTTCAAGAGTCACGTATCGTTCGTAGCGATCACGAAAAAGCAGTAATGCTTACCGAAAACTCATTAATCAAACCGCTTACTCAAACAGAACAGGATTGGCTTAAGAAGTACCGCCTAAACAATGTATTACAGCGTAATCGTTTAGACAGAATTTTGAAAAAAGCTGAGCAGCAACACCGCCAAGTGAAATAGCTGCTCAGCCTTTAAACCCAAGGCTCACAGCCTTACAAGCAAGTAAAACCAACGTAAACCAAAGGAATGCCATTATGAAACATAAAATCGTCGAAGTAAAAAATGTCCTACGCACCCAAGACATGTTTGCAAACCTGCAAAGCCGTAGCGATATCACCCCTGGTATCGGCTTAATCCACGGTGCCAGCGGGTTCGGTAAAACCACAACAGTAACCTACATGGTTAACCAACTGACTAGCATGGGCAGCCTGCCAGCGTTTGTTCGTTGCTGCGCTACCGATACCCCTAGCAGTTTTCTAGCCCGCGTAATGAAAGAGCTAGGTAGCGAGCCTATTTTTCCGCTACGTAAGTCGGTTGACTTCATCATTAACACCATGAACGAGCAGCAAATAGCCCTGTTTGTCGACGAAGCTGACCACATTGTCGGCCAGTCCAAAACCATGGAAACCATCCGCGATATCTACGATGCCACCGAGTTACCTGTAGTGCTTATCGGCATGGAAGAAATTGCCCGCCGCATTAGCCACCGCAAACAGTTATTTAATCGTATTTCTGAATGGGTGGAGTTTATGCCTGCCGACAATGAAGACGTTTCAATGTTTGCCTCCGAGCTGCTCGAAATTGATGTCGAAGTGGGCGAAGACCTACTTGATTACATCCGCCAACGCAGCGGTGGCGAGGTGCGTCGAACCCTAATCGCACTCGAAAAAATTGAGCGCTTCGCCTTGTCCAACGAACTTGATTTTGTAGACAAAGCGGTATGGGGCGATGGTCAGTTATTCCTTAATCACACTCGCCGTCAAGTCTAAACCAGGCATCTGTGCGCTAATAAAAAATAGATAAGGATAACCTATGAATAGCCCTACAAACCCTAGCTCAATAAGGCATCAAGCTTGGGGACTCATGTGCAGTCGGCAAACATTTAGCTGTAAAGAGATTGCACAAACTTTGAATATTAAAACCAATAAAGTCGTCGGCTTCACCCGCTCGTTAATCAGAAAGCGAGCGATTGAAGTGATCGACAAAAGAAACAAGTACCAAGGCACACTCTATCGCGTTTGTATCGAGCGTCAGGCGTTGCAGCTGCAAATGCCTATGGCCCCCAAACGTAAAGAACGCCGCATTAAAAAAGGCACTCGGTCACAGCAAATATGGAACACCATCCGTATTCATCGCTCGTTCAGTGTAGAGCTGCTGCAAACCACCACTAATGCGTCGTTGTCGCTGATTAACAACTACGTGTGGCACCTAGAGCAATCTGGCTTTATTCGCAAGCAAGGACGCTTTCTCAATCAAAGTGGCTACTCCTGCGTGAAGTACATGTTGATTAAGGATCTTGGGCGTCTATATCCAACCACGCAAAAGCAAGGTATGTGGGACCAAAACACCCAAACCTTCTACCCATTTAAGGAGCGCGGTAATGAGTAAATGGCTGCAAATATTAGCCTTGCAGGCTAACGAACATGGGCAAGAAGCCGTTGCAAAACAGCTTGGGGTATCAAAGACGGTTATCAGTCAGCTGATAAACAGCAAGTATCCTGGCGATCTCGTTCGTATGCGAAAGCTAGTGGAGGGCGCTTACATGCACCGCACGGTTGTCTGTCCCATCATGGGAGAGATCCCCTTGCATCAGTGTGACAAGCACCAAAACAACACCGTTACTAGCAACCCTTTAAAACTGCGGTTATATCGGGCCTGTCGTGGTGGCTGTCCACACTCCACCTTACCAGCACAGCAACAGTTTAAACGTATCGCTATACAGGCCGACTTTTCGGTTGGCAATGTGCCAAAACGCTATAGCGCTGATGCGGCCTACAACCGTCTAGAGCGTCAATCTCAAACCGATGGCGGTGGATTAAGGCAGCTTTGCGGCCTGCTAAAAGATGAGTTAAAGGCGCTAGAGCTTAGGTACAACAAACTGCTGCAGCAACAAGCCACAGGGAGAAATCAAAATGACCAATAACATCAATGTCGTTACCGCGCTGCGTCTGCGTGGCATCAAGGTGCTCAGCAGTAAAAACAAAGTGATCCATATTGACCGCCCAACCAAAGACTTTAAGGCCATGGCAGTCGACATCATCGAAAACATTAAGGGCATTCGTCGCCGCAGCTGCGTAGTGCAATTTCATGGCGTCACCGTGCGCTGGAACGAGGAGTAATCAATGAACAGTCAAACCAACACTATCCCTGCGGGCTATCGCAAAAATGCCAAGGGCGATTTAGTACCCGAAGCGCGAATTAAACCCGTAGACAAACTACGTGATGAAGTGGTCAGCGATATCGTCATTAAAGCCAAAGCGTTACGCCAAGCCATGCTCGATTTCAAACTCGCTACCATGAGTCAGATCACCGATTTTGTTGACCTTTCAGGCAGTGAATACGGTATCAACGTGGGGGGCAAAAAAGGCAATGTCTCGCTAACCAGTTTCGACGGTCAGTATCAGGTGCGCCGCGCGGTCGGTGAGCACCGTGTTTTCGATGAGCGTATTCAAACCGCTAAAACCCTTATCGATGAGTGCATTCATTCTTGGTCTGGTGGGGCAGATGACCGCCTCATGGCCATGGTTGAGCATGCGTTTAGGGTAGATCAACAAGGTCAAATCAACGTTAACCAGGTGCTAAGTTTGCGCCAGCTCGATATCGACGATGCTAGCTGGAAAAAGGCCATGGACGCCATCGCCGACGCCATTCAAATCACAGGTACCAGCGAATATCTGCGCTTATATGAGCGCCTACCTAACGGCAAGTATGTTCAATTATCAATGGATATCAGCACCCTTTAGCGGGGCGATGCAAGGAGCAAGTTATGAGCAATTCAACCCAGCAGTTGTTTGACCAAAACCAAGCCAGCTTAGATCGCGTGGCATTTAAGTTACGCATTGCTGCGTTACTTGAGGCCAACTTTGAAACCCTGCGCAGTGAACTCAGCACCATGGCGGCAAGCACGCCGCACTATTGCCTGCTTATCGGCGCAGCGCTAATTAATGAGCTGAAAGAGTTAAGCCCTGAGTACGCCGGAGAAAAACGCAGGCTCATTGGCTTCTTTATGAGCCGCTCATTAAAAAATATCGACCCCATGGTGCAAGAAGCAAGTTAATCAATATAAGCGAAACCGCCCACGGTCGTCGTGGGTTGGTCTGCCTGATGTGGTGTTAGGGCTTTTTATAACAAGAGTGATGAGCAGCCAAGGAGCAACAATGAAATTAAATGCCTATGCCCAGTCTTTACTGCAATACGTCATGGACTGGGTAGCACCACCACGTACAAAACAGGCTGAAAAAGAACACCTAGCTAAAGACTGGCTAAACAAAAACTGCCCACATTGGCAGCAAAAGGGAGGTAAGCATGCAAAATAATACCGCACAACCTACGCAAAACAAGAAACGGCTGATCACCTTGATCAACATAGCCAAAGGCCAGCTGTGTCTCGATAACGAGCTATACCGCAGCATGCTTAACGCGGCCACTGGTAAAGACTCATTGCGGGCCATGAGCCTAAGTGAACTTGAGCAAGCCCTAGAATGCTTTAAACAAAAAGGCTTTAAACCCCGTTCAACTAGTCGTCAAACAGGTGTTAAAGGTAAGCGCTTAAGCCCTAAATCGGGCAGCGCTAAAGTGGCCATGATCGATAAAATCCGCGCTGTGTGGATCACCATGGGCCATCACAATGTCATACAAGACGCCAGCGAAACCGCGCTCGATGCCTATGTGCGCCGCATCACCAAATCACAACAGCTGATAGACAGCACTGCATGGCTTAACGAGCAACAAGCTTATCGTGTGCTCGAAAGTCTTAAAAACTGGCACCGCCGCGAACTGTTAGAGCGTATAGCACTAAGAACGGCGAGTAATAGCACAAAATCAAACGATCAAACCCTTGGCTACAACCAAGTTGTTGACCTATATTTAAACGCAGCCTACGGAGGGGCAACACATGAGTAATCTATCTCGTAACGGACCACGTGAAGAACAGATGGACCTGCTGCAAACCAGTCACCAAGAGCTTGAACAAGCCCTTGAAACCCTGCAAAACCTTAAGCCCGATGAGCGCGAAGACTTCATCAAGCGCTGGCCATCAACCCTGCAAAGCCTGTGTGAGCTAATGCGCGTGACACTAGAGGGGCAGGCCATTAGCAACTCAGTACAAATTAGCGAGGCGCTCGCCACTACCTTAAGTACTTATCTTGGTGGCCGCGACATCTATATTCCCAACGGCGAACGCCTCAAAGATGCCCTGCGTGATATCCGCATCTGGCGCGAGTTCAAAGGCAATAACCTAGAGCAGTTGTCGCGCGACTATGGACTCACTGAGCGCCGTGTCAGTCAGATCATTGCCGAGCAAAGAGTCGCGTTTGTGGCAAGGAAGCAGAGGAGGTTGTTTTAACATTGTGCGGTAAGTAGTTGCAACAATTGAGTAAAGCGGTAAAGTGTTTTTAGTTTACTCATACCAGTGGTGGCTTAGATGGAGTCTAAAGAACTAAATGTCGATGCGCTTCAATATCGCTTTCATCGTTTTAAGAATACATTTACTTTAAATAATCGGTTTGCACCATGGAGTTGCCCACATTGTAGTACTGGTAAATTGGTCGTAAAGAAAGAAAATTTTCTTTGCGAAGACGTTACTTCATATCATCTTAAAGAAGTCACGCTGCAGTATAGTGGCTTTTTTTTATGCAACTATTGCGCTCATAAAACCTTTAGCACCGGTGTCGGCACCGTTAATTATTATAGCGGTTATGATCACGGTACAAATGAGTATACAGATCTGGAGATCACTGAATATACCCCTCAATTTTTTGCGCCTGCAGTGAAGTTATTTAATCCTCCCCCTGCCACTCCTGAATCGGTGAAAGAGTCATTAAACAGGGCATTCTCCATTTGTTGGAGCGATATTCCAGCCAGTTGTAATGTGTTACGCGTGACTGTTGAGGTATTGCTTAAAGATCTATGGCCACATGTGCAGCAGGTTATTGAGGGCAGAAATCTAGGCAAGAAAATAAAAGCATTGAAAGAAAAAGAAGCAGGTAATCCCCCGTTGCTCGAGGTGCTGAACTTTTTAGAGGCGATTAAATGGTTGGGTAATAGTGGCAGCCATGATGGAGAGTTGGAAGAACAAGATCTCGCGGTTGCTTTTGATATCATGGAACAAGTTTTAACTAAGCTTTATATTAAAGAAAGTAAGCCCGTTGGAGCATGGGTCAGTATGATTGTCGGTAAGGAAGGAAGTCCGATGTAAACCTTATTGATAAAAAGGATTTTAAATGAAAAAACTGTTTGTGCTACTTATCTCCTTATCGGTGGCCTATGTCCTTATTCCTGTCAGTGTTAACGGCTCACTCTACGTTGTCACCAACTCATCGGCGGTTGTTCCTATGCCGATGACTGAGCTGAAAGTCTATCCATTGAAAGCCTTCCGTACAGCGCTGTATGAGAAGCAAAACTACGTTAACGAGCATTGTGTAGCGCTGCCAAATAAAGTCGAAGTTGAGCGGGCCTATCTCCTAAACGGCCCAGACAAAGACAATGCCAAGGAGTCCTTTGAGCGCATTGTTGCTTGCGAAACCCAGACCCTGTTAAACGGCATCGACATACCGGCTATCGAGACGCTAATAACCAGCAAGGAGGGGGAGTTCACCTTTCAGATGCCGCGCTTTGATAGTGTTGTTATTATGGGCAGCGCCAAGAGGCAGCTGGCCTTTACCGATGAAAGCTATCAGTGGATAAAGGTGGTCAACGCAGGACACGGTATGTCAGCCGATATCGAGCTGAATAACACAGATTTGGTCGGGAATCTCGACGTTAGAAACATCCAGCTATAATTATGTTCAAACGATAGAAAAGGAAGTTGTATGAAATATGATTTACGCCTTAGTCAAATATTTTGTCGTGATTATCTAAAAACACTAAAATGGTATGAGCCTTTATTAGATGCTGTAAAAAGATATATTAAAGAAGAGGGTTTAGACCTGCTTTTTGCCGAAACCCCTGAGTTATTTAGTATTGCTGGTTATGAGTTTAAGAGTTCTGTTAAGCCGTATATAGTCAATGAGAAAGTATACATGAAAGTAGGCTTTCATTTGTTGGATGATGATAATGTACTTTCGGAAAAAGTCTGTGTGTGCCTTTATATTGATAAAGCGGGAGTGGTAACCTTTTCATTTAAAGACGGTTATCCAGTAAGAACGAGCTTAGCAAGTGATGATGGTTTCGAAGATGAAGCTTATCGTTTCCATGACGAGATATTAGAACCCCTTGCTAGTCAGTTTTTTGAATCGTTTTCTAAATAAGTATCATTAGCAACATTCACTAATCCCGAAACCTTTCCAATCCGATCCGAGTCAATGAGCCGAGACAATGAACCTATGTTCCTTGTCTCGGTTTTTTTATGGACTCACAACACCTTACCCTGTACCGCTGCTACTTTCCGCACGGCACCTTTGGCGAACTCAAAGACGCTGGTGGCAATACTATTGCCGTTACGGTCGAATGCCCCTGGTTAAATAACCAAAAAGGTAAGAGTTGTATCCCTGAGGGTACGTATCAAATACGCCGCCATCAAAGCCCGAGTAAGGGGATTTGCCTAGCCATTGAGGCCCCAACGCTTGGCGTTACCCTATATGGCCCTAGCCAACGCACCCACTGCTTAATCCATGTGGCCAATTGCGCCAGCGAGCTGCAAGGTTGTATCGCTTCTGGTGAATCCTTTGGTGTTGTTGGCAAAGAGTGGGGCGTTTTGCAAAGCCGTGACTCACTTGAAAAGCTATTAGCTTTGGTCGGTGAGCAAACCTACACCTTAGTGGTTAGGGGGCAATGATGCGATACACCAACCATTGCCAAATTAAAAGCGCGGTAAATAGCTCACCCATAGCGCCGACTCTGTCTAATCAAAGCCAGCCAAAACGTATTAAAAATCGGGTGTATCGCCAGTGTGCCAAAGACGGCTTTAACGCACGTTTACAAGCAGAATTAGCGGGTGAAATGCCCACCGTTCCACGGTTATATAGCCACCATAAAACCCGCCAAAGTTATTTTAACAAGGGCTGGCATGCGGTAACCGCCATGCACATTTTGCAGGCTAAGCGTAAAGCGCAGGTCACACCCACCGCTGAACAGTCGACCACTTGCCCACATTAAGGACATATCATGGACCCCCTCACTTTAACCGCCATTGCCTCGACCCTGATAAAAACGGGGCCAGATCTTATCCGTGGTATTGGTCGCTTTTTCGATGATGACAAACAAGAGACCGCCAACAAGGTGGCTAACTTAGTCGATATCGCTGCTGGTAAGCCTAATCCAGAGCAAGCGCTTAATCAGGCATTAACTTCTCTGTCACCAGTAGAGCTATTAGAGCTTAAATCGGTAGCCGTCCAATGTGAGGTTGAGCTTGCGCGCATTGCCGCGACTCGCGATACCACCTTGCATCAGCAAACCCAGCAGACAATTCAAAACGGTGACAACAGCACTAATCCTTACGTTAATAAGACTCGCCCTTATATGGCGCGGCTCTCAGGTTATATCACCGGGATTTATGTACTTGGTCTCGATGGTGCTGCTGCATTTGATAAAGGCTCTGGTGCCTCTTTAGATATGGCCATGTTGTTGGTTGCACCGCTACTGGCTTACATGGGGCTGCGTGAAATCGGCAAATGGCGTCAAGGGGCCAGTACCGTTAGCGGCATTGCCAGCAGTCTAGGGCAGTTATTTAAACGCGGTAAAGCAGGAGCCTAGATGAAAGCTGATGATTGGGCTAGTGACCTTGAAATGCGTGAGCGTGAAAGCTGTATTAAGCGTGCTCGCCAGCCATTAGCAACAGGCAATGGCATTTGTGTGGATTGCTTAGAGGCGGTTGAACCTGAGCGCGTTACAGCATTGCGTTGTATCAGTTGCCAGCAAGATGAAGATTTACGAATGCGCCAACGAAATGGAGGTCGCCGTGCTTGATTTTTTTGTGAAGTATTGGGTGCAAATCTATGCCTTTATCTCGCTTGCACTGCTGATCGCCAATTGGTTTCTCGCCAAAACATACGCCAAAACCGACTCGATAGAATTACTCGAAAAGCGGGTCACCAAACTTGAGTTCGGTGCCGAACACTCACCCAGTAAAGAAGATTTTCACCAACTCGAAAACCGGATGGTGGAAGTCCATGCCCAACTGACTGCCATTGCGCCACAGCTAAAAAGTCTGCAGCGAATGACAGAGATGTTGACCGAAAACGAACTCAGGGAAAAGTAGCCAGGAGAAAACATGTCACTCATAGAGATTAAAAACGAACACCAGCGCCGCAGCATATTGACGGCGCTGAGTGCCATGGTGGGCTTTGGGGCTAACCATTCGATGGTACGCGACACCTGCGCCAGTTTTGGCGTAGAGATGAGCAACGATACCATAAAAAACCAGCTGTACTGGCTGGAAGAGCAAGGCTTAGTCAGTGTCAAAACCCAAGGCAATTACCTGATCGCCGAGCTTAAAGCACGCGGCCAAGATGTGGTCGATGGCCTAACGTTTGTGCCAGGCATCAAGCGTCCAAGCGCTGGGGAGTGATCATGGCTATGAAACCGTTAACCTCAGCGCAGAAGAAAGCCATATACCATGTGGCATTGGCGCTGGTTGTGGCCGATATGGAAGAACAAGTCATTAAGCCTATGACGCTTAAGGAAGGTAAACCGTTTAAAAAAGGCGATTTCAGTAAAGTTTATTTCAGAAAAGTACCTCAAGTTGGTCAAGCCGAGCGCGCACTGAGAAAAGCAGTGGCCGCAGCACAGCGTGATATTGCTATATCGTTTAAACACAAAGGGAGCTGATGATGACTGCTGCTAACAAAACAGACAGCCCCACCCGAGGTCGCCGCTCTAAGGTTGATCTACTGCCAGATGACATTCGCAAAATCTTAGACTCTGGCTTGCGCGATGGATCCATTACCCAAATTGAGCTGCTCGATGAGATTAATGCCCTCATTAAGGCGGCAGGCTTACCCGAAGACCAGCAGCTGTCGCGCGCGGGGATCAATCGTTATGCCACCAAGATGGAGGCCGTGGGTAAAAGCCTGCGCGAGATGCGAGAGATCACCCAAGTATGGACGGCAGAGCTAGGCGATAAGCCCACAGGCGAAGTGACCAAACTGATATTAGAGATGGCCCGTTCGCAACTGTTTAAAGCCCTATTAAACGAAGACGGTGAAGCCGCCGATGTGGGCATGATTAAAGATGCCATGCTCGCGGTGCAGCGGCTTGAAAGCGCGGCCATGGCTAGCCATAAGCGCGAGAAAGAGATCCGTAAACTGTTTGCCGAAGAAGCGGCCAATACCGCCGAGAAGGTGGCTAAATCCGCTGGTTTAACCGCCGATGCGGTGAGCCTGCTTAAGAAAGAAATCTTGGGGATCGCCTAATGGTCAGTGTTAATACCACTAAGCCCGCATTTGACCCAGCGCTTGATCCTGAATATCAGGCCTGCTGTCTGCGAGTGTTTGATCCCAAGGAGGTATTACTCGGATACCAAAAGCGCTGGATAGCGGATGAGTCACAACTCAAGCTGGCCGAAAAATCGCGCCGTACAGGCTTAACCTGGGCCGAGGCGGCTGATGCATCCTTAACCGCTGGCGCGGCTCGCGGCCAAGGTGGTACCAATCACTTTTATGTCGGTTCTAATAAAGAGATGGCGCGTGAATTTATCGACGCTGCCGCCATGTGGGCCAAGGTGTTTGACAAAGCCGCAGGCGATATCCAAGAAGAGATCTTTATCGATGAGGGCCAAGACGGCAAAGAGATCTTAACCTTTGCCATTTACTTTGCCTCGGGTTTTAAGATCCAAGCGTTATCAAGTAATCCCTCTAACCTGCGTGGTATGCAGGGTAATGTCACCATAGATGAAGCGGCGTTTCATGACCGTTTAGCCGAGGTACTTAAGGCGGCGCTGGCGCTGACCATGTGGGGCGCAAAGGTGCGTTTAATCTCAACCCATAATGGCATCGACAACCTGTTTAACGAGCTGATTAATGATTCCCGTGCGGGTAAAAAAGATTACAGCATTCACCGAATAACCCTTGATGATGCCTGTGCTGAGGGCTTATATAAACGCATTTGCCAGGTGCGAGGGATCGAGTGGAGCCAAGCAGAAGAAGATGGCTGGAAAGCCGCCTTGCTAAAAGCCACGGCGACAGAAGAGGATGCCTTAGAAGAATATGGCTGCGTGCCTAAATCGGGTGGCGGCGCTTACCTTAACCGCGCCTTGATTGAAGCGCGTATGGCCAGTATTGGTGACAGCGGCCCTGTTATTCGCCTAGCGAAAAAAGATGACTTTGGTCAGTGGCCAGAGAACCTGCGCGCCGCTGAGATTTTGCAGTGGTGCGAAGATGAGCTAAAGCCAATACTCGATAGCCTAGATCCCACTCGCCCCCATGTCTTTGGCGAGGATTTTGCCCGCAGCGGAGACTTAACGGTGATCGACGTGGGTGAGATAGCCCAAGACTTGCACATCAAAGTAAAGCTGCAAGTGGAGTTAAAAAACATTCCGTTTCGGCAGCAAGAGCAGATCCTGTTTTATATCATCGACCGCTTGCCTCGGCTGCGTGGTGGCGGCATGGATGCGCGCGGTAACGGCCAAGCCTTGGCAGAGTATGCACAAGACCGTTATGGCACCGAGGTGATCGAGTGCGTCATGTTGTCTGAAGCCTTTTATCGTGAGCAGATGCCACGCTTTAAAAGTCATTTTGAAGACGGGTTAATCACCATCCCTAGGGATGATGACACCAGCACCGACCTGCGAGCGCTTGCCATTAACCGCCGAGGTACTCCATGCCTAGGCGATGTGCGCACAGGGCAGGAAAAAGAGCGCCATGGTGATGCGGCCATTAGTCTATTTTTGATGGTTTACGCTGCCACCCTCGACGGTGCCCCTATCGAATTTACTCCAATTCCCAAAAATGATCATCGCAATCCCAATGCGCGTGCCAATGAAGATGACACTCAATCACAGCGAGGTTGCTGGTAATGCAAGAGAGAACAAGCCAGATATTAGATGCCACAGGTCGCCCGTTTAAACACCGCGACGCCAAGGCGCTACAAACTGATGATGTGCGTATTACGGGGCTGCACCGTACCTTTAGTAGCCACCCGTCGAGCGGTTTAACACCCGCCTATGCGGCCGAAATACTGCAAGCAGCAGAGCAGGGTGATCTTATTGCCCAGTGCGAGTTAGCCGAAGATATCGAAGAGAAAGACGGCCACCTTTACGCCGAACTCGACAAGCGTAAACGCGCCTTAATCGGCGTGGATTATTACTTAACCCCACCACGTAACCCCAGCGCACAAGAGAAAGCCGATACCGAGTACCTGCAAGAGATGCTCGAAGAGGGCAACTGGATAAAGAGCCTGCTTAAGTCGATGGCTGACGCCATTTTAAAAGGTTTTAGCATGCACGAACTCGCCTGGACGCGAGAGCTGGGTGAATGGTTTATCGAGGTGCCAGAGTATCGCGATCCTTCCTGGTTTATGACTCATCCTGAAAACCGTAATGAGCTGCGTCTGCGTGATGCCAGCCATCAAGGCGCTGAGCTATGGCCCTTTGGTTGGATTAAACACACTCATCAGGCTAAATCAGGTTACATCAGCCGTGGTGGCTTAGTGCGGCAATTGGTGTGGCCCTTTATTTTTAAAAACTACAGCGTGCGCGACTTGGCAGAGTTCCTTGAGATCTACGGCTTACCGCTGCGCATTGGTCAGTATCCTAGTGGTGCCAACGACGATGAAAAGCGCGCCTTGCTGCAGGCGGTAATGAGCATTGGCCATAACGCGGGTGGCATTATGCCCAAAGGCATGGTGATGGATTTCGAGAGTGCAGCCCAAGGACAAGCCGATCCATTTGACTTAATGATAAGCTGGGCTGAGAAGACCATGAGTAAGGTGATTTTAGGTGGCACCTTAACCTCACAGGCCGATGGCAAAAGCTCAACCAATGCCTTGGGTAATGTACACAACGAGGTGCGCCAAGAGCTGCGCGACTCAGACTTAGCCCAGCTGGCCGAAACCTTAACCCGTGATTTAGTTGCGCCGCTGTATGCCCTGAATTGCAAGAGCTATCAGAGCCATCGACGTCACCCGCGTTTAGTGTTTGATACCACAGAGGCAGAAGATTTGCGGGCACTGGCCTATCCGCTGCGGGCGTTCGTCAGCATGGGCATGCAGATCCCCCAAGATTGGCTACACGAAAAGACCCGTATTCCTAAGCCTGCCAATGGTGAGGCTGTGCTGCAAATTCAGCAAGAAGATCCTAATGCTACCGCTGCTGGCCAAACAGCGTTAGCGGCTTTGGCGGCTCAATCGGATAAGGCATTGCCCCGCGACCCAAGCCAAACCGCGCTCGATACCGCTCTCGATGCACTCACCCAAGGGCAGATGAGCGAAGCCTACATGGCGATGGTTGAGCCATTAATTGGTCAACTTAATAGCGAACCGGAGCAGCTGCGCGCGCGACTTAAACAAGACTATCCTGGCATGGACAGTGAGCAGCTTAGCGATATGCTGGCGCGCTTGATGTTTGTCGCCGAGTTATGGGGCATGGCTAATGCCTAAAAAAAAAGTGCCTAAACAAGCCGCTAAAGGCAAAGGTAAAATTGATTTAAGCATCGCCATTAATATGCCACCGAGTGATGCAGTGGCGTATTTTCGCGCCAAGGGTTATGCCATCAGCGACGATTGGCAAGATGTATGGACTCGCGCCCATGCCCGGGCGTTTACGGTAGCCAAGGCAGCAGAGATGGATGTGCTCACTGCGATCCGTAATGAGGTGGATGCCGCCCTAAGTCAGGGCTTAACTGCTAAGCAGTTTCAGACAAACCTTAAACCCCAGCTTGAAAAACTGGGCTGGTGGGGCAAACAAGAGGTTAATGGCCGTGAGGTGCAACTGGGTAGCCCGTACCGACTAAACACCATCTATCGTCAAAACCTGCAAACCGCTTATATGGCTGGGCGCTATCGGCGCATGCTGTCACGCACTAAGATCCACCCTTATTGGCAGTATGTCGCTATTGATGACGGCCAAACACGGCCAGCCCATGCACGGCTTCATGGTAAGGTATTTCGTTTTGACGATCCTATATGGGACATCATCTATCCCCCTAACGGCTGGGGCTGTCGTTGCCGCGTTCGGGCATTAACTGAGGCACAGGTTAAGGCCATGGGGCTAACTGTCGAAAATGGCGAGGGCTACATCAACCGCTTTGATACCGAGACAATGGCAGCCAGTACGGGCGAATTAATCAGTGTGGCTCACGCGCGTATCGACCTGCCCGATGGCAGTAGCATGAGTCCAGATATCGGCTGGGCCTATAGTCCAGGGGAGGCCGCGTTTGGTACCGATGTGGCGGTTGCTAAAAAGCTTGGCACTATTCAATCCCTCGATACCCGCGCGCAGTTTATTCAAAGCCTCAATAACAGCCCTTTACGTCAGGCACAGTTTGCCCAATGGGCTGATGAAGTGCTAGCCGTAAACAAAGAGCTAAAGCGCCCAGGACTCAACGTACAAGCGCTGGGGTTTATGACCCCCTCGATACAAGCGGCGGTCACTAGCCGATTAGGCAAAGAGCCTGCTGCATTGCTGGCTATCACTGAAAAGTCACTTGTTAGCCAAGCTAAGCGCACCTTAACGCAGGCGCAGTATCGTATGTTGCCCGTGATGCTGGCTAAGCCCGAGGCGGTGCTGTGGGACAGCAAACACCGCGCTGTACTGTATGTGTACCCAGATAGCAGTGATCAGTTTAAGGTGGTGATCAATACGGGGTGGGATAGCAATGCATCTCCATCGGTGGAGCATCAGGTTGATGCGTTTAAACTGCCATTAAGCCAGTTACAAAGTGGTGACTACGAGCTGCTTGAGGGTAGCCTAGCTGCGAGTAACAACTCATGACTAAGATAGATATCGCTTTTGAATCAAGCTTAATGACTCAGGTACTTGGCGATCTGCTGGATAAGTTTGACGACTTAAGTGAGCCGATGAATGATATCGCAGCAATACTTGAGTCAGCCACCGAAGGCGCATTTGAGGCTGAGGCCGATCCCGTAAGCGGCGCGCCTTGGCCATCATTGAGTGATAACTACCTTAAAGCCAATCCCAAACGCATTGGCGGCAAGATGCTGCAAGCCAGTGCGGGTGGATTAGCTGCCAGTATTAGCGCCGACAGTGGTGACTTTTGGGCGTCGATTGGCAGCAACAAGATCTATGCCGCCATCCATCATTTTGGTGGTACCGACGATATGCCCGCCGCGCCAGCCGCTGTGCCTGCTCGCCCATACATGGGGTTATCTGCAGAGGAGCAGCAGAGCATATTGGTTATCATGACCGACTTTTGGAGTAAGGTTTAGAGTGCTGTTTTCCCTTCAGCTATTCTGGCGTGGAGGCTCTCTAATAGGCCTTTGATATTTTCATTTGGTTGAAAATGATGGTATCTGCCAAGCAGTGATACCGCATTCACTAAATAGGGTAATGCATAAAGCTGTGAGTTGGATTCTTTTGAGTATTCAAGACATAAGTAGGCAAGCTGGATAAGTTGAATTTCCAATGCCCTGCCTACGTTCTGAACTGGATTAGAGGCCTGACGATGAAAAAGAGTACCTAGTTGAGTTAAATGGCTTTTAGCGTAATCCTCATTGTTTAATATAGCTCTATAGGTAATAACCTTCTCACCTCTGCTAAAAACGGGAGCAGCAAGATGGTCATTGATGATACCAAGCTGTACGCTTAATACTCCCCGTAATTCATTCAATTTTGCTTCTTGCTTTAAATGGGCCACTTGAGCTTCCATTGCTAGTCTACTTAGTGATGTTTCCTCTTTAGTCTCAGCCAGTTCTTGACGTGTTAGAGCTAGCTCTTGTCGTGACAGGGATAGCTCATCTCGTTGCATTTTGAGGGACCAAACAAGTAGGCCGACGGTAGCAAATCCTAGAACTGGATTAAGCACTCCCCCAACATAGTCACCGAAAGCGCCAAAGTCAGCTTGATTACCCCAGCTACCGCTGAAGTTCATAAAATAGAGCGCAAGAATACATGCACCTAGTAGGGCAAGCAGAATGATTAACCACTTAAATGAGAAGTCGTTGTTCACATCGGGTCTGATTTGCTGTTGGATAGCGTCTTGCTCTTGCTTTGAGTGATTGGTTGTCATGTGCCTTCCTTGGGGGGACAAAATAGATGTCCATGATTCTACGTCGTCAGTCATAGCATATCAAAACCTAAAACGTCTCAGCAGCGATTTAAGCCTTGCTTTGTACTACTGACTATCATGGCTCACAGTGAGAGGGATTAACCGATTTAAGGGAGATTTAAACGGGTTTTAAAGTAGGTTATTGAATGCTTGCTAATGCTTTTAGTGTTACTTTTGATTGGTTACTGGTAAAATGCGGGTACGCCATAAACCACTAATAATAAAGCGACGTAGAGCAAAATTAAGGATAGTTATGCATTCAATCAGCATGTATTCAGTTTCTGTCAGGGATCGAGCAGTAAGAAACGCAGATAACAAAAATGGTAATTTAGAGTTAAGTAACTTAAGAGGAAAAGACTTATTAGTCTATTTAAAGACCTTTCTGAAAGATAGAGAGAAAGATTACTTCAAACTAGTGGACTCTGCTGGCAATGAGATTAACTCTGTATTCAAAACCACCCAAACAACTGTTGATGATAGATTTATTTCGGGGTGGGTTGAGTATGGGCATTATGGTGTTCCGGGTAAGCTCATCAACGTAGATAATTCAAATAATGTTTTTAAAAAATCGAAGAGTGATAGTGATATAAGTCACTTATATTACTGCTTCTATATACCGAAAGGCAGCCATTATGGTGTTGCCTTGTTTCACAAGATAGGTACTGTTGGGGCCAAAAGCGTTATTGAGGACTTGTTTAATGAAGATAATGAGTTTCCAAATTGGTCTAAAGGGCTAAAACTTAGGATTAAGCCCTTAACACGTGAAACTGATGTAAGAAATTGGATGAGGAAAGCACAAGTTAAAAAAATTGTTCTTGAAAAGTTCAAGGATAAAGATCAATTTTCTGATGTAGCCAATAAGTTATCAAAGGATGCTCACATGAGTATGACTATAACTGCCCCAAGAGGTGATTTTCTTGGCTCACTTTTCGATTGGAACAGTGCCGATTATTCAGAAACCGTTGAGTTGCTTGAAGATATGTGTGCTGAAGTGAAAACAGAGATTGATGTATCAGGGAAAAGAAGGATGACTACACTTTCCAACCAAGGTACAGAGTCTAAAATTGATATCACAAGTGCTGATGTAAAGATGACAGATAATTTTCCTCGTTTTTCATCGATTGATACGTTTGCAAAATCTCTTGCGAAAGACTTATCAAGCTCATTTTAATAAGGTTAGGGAGGCGTGATGACAAGTAAAGTCAATATAAATCAAGTTATCCGTAGGCATTTCGATACCTTTAAAGATAAGGAGATGCATTACAAGCCTGTAGATTTATTTTTGTTCTTTGGTATCCCAGGAATACTATCGTTAACTGCTTGTTTTTATAGTTACGAGTTTACGCAAGCTGTTATTAGCAATCTAATTAATATTGAAGCTTTGTTGTCTGGCTTGCTGCTTAATTTATTAGTATTGGTCTACTCATTGAAAGAACGTACACCTAAAGTTAATGTAGAGGTAGAAGGATGGAAAGAGCTTCAACTCAAGCATCAGGTAGTTAATGAGGTGTTTTTCAATGTAGCCTTTTCAACTTTGACTGGGTTTATTATGTTAATTCTGACGGTGTTACATAACTTTGCTGACGGAATTAGCATTAAAGGAGTTTACCTTAATGGTAATGTTATTGATCCATTGATTATATTTTTTGGATTTAACTTAATATTGAACTTCATGATGATTATTAAAAGGATTTCAGCTCTTTTTTGTAATGAAGGTGATTAAGAATTTAACTAATCCCGAAACCTTTCCAATCCGCTAGGTAAGCCACCTAAGCAAAAATGGGCACTCCAATGTTATTGAGAGTGCCTTTTTTATGCCAGCAACATCGACCGCTTTTGGTTTCGCCGCCCTAAGCAGCCAGCTAAACGCTAACACTGAAACTGCCTTTGTGGTGGCCGAAGATGGTTATATTCAGGCGCTGCCTGATGGCCTGTTTGCGTCGGTAGATGGTCGACCAGCCGATGTAAAAAGTGGCAAGTGGCTAATGGATGCCACCGCCTTTGCTGCGCTGCAGGCAAATACCCCGCATAAATCCGGTGATCTGGTTATCGACTACGAACACCAAACCCTCAACAAAGAAAAAAACGGCCAACCCGCCCCCGCTGCAGGTTGGTTCGGTATCGATGATGTGCAATATCGACAGGGCGAAGGTTTATTCATAAAGCCGCGCTTTACCGATAACGCCATCGCCTACCTTAATGCCAAAGAATACAAGTATTTCAGCTTGGTGTTTGGCTACGACACCATTACAGGTCGCCCTCAATATATCCACTCAGCCGCGCTAACGAATCGTCCTGGCGTAGACGGCATGTTGCCGTTAGCACAGCTGAGCGCCAATTGGCCCCAACCTAACAGCACTCATGCTAATCAAAGCAAAAATCAACCGGAGGAACGCAATGTGAACCCACTATTAAAAAAGTTATTGGAAGGGCTAGGTATCGAGCTGGCATCTGATGCAGAAGCATTAACCGCTGAGCAAGAAACTGCCGCCTTAAGTGCACTTGATGAACTCAGCACTGCAGCGGCCAGCGTTGATGTTTTAAATCAGCGCATTGTTGCGTTGTCGACTAACGCAAATGATGAAGTAAACCTTAGCGAGTACGTACCTGTTGCCACGGTGAACGCATTGCGCGACCAGCTGGCGCAGCTCAGTGCCCAAAACGGTCTGCTCACCATCGACCAAGCGGTGAAAGATGCTGTCGATGAGGGCCGAGTATTGGCCTGCGAGCAAGACTATTTGCTGGCACTGGGTAAGCAGCAAGGCATGGCAGCGTTAACCGCGCATCTTGATGGGCGTAAGCCGATTAATGCGCTGACCACCACCCAAACCACCACGGTGGCTAAGCCTGAAAAGAAAGACAACCTTGCCGCCTTGTCGGCAGATGAAAAGCAACTTGCCGATGCCTGGGGTATGTCACATGACGACTATGCCAAAGCAAAGGCCGCAGATAAGGAGCAAAGCTAATGGCTGCAATTAATTCCGCCGTGCTGCAAGGGCTACGCACTATGGTGCGCAGCGAGTTTCAAAATGCACTCGCGAATGTTGACCCCTTGTATCTAAAGGTCGCCAGCGTGGTGCCCAGTAACACCAAGAGCAACACCTATGGCTGGCTGGGTTCTATGCCGTCGTTTCGTGAGTGGATTGGTGATCGCGTTATCAACTCGATTAAAGAGCATGGTTACTCAATCACTAACCGCACCTTCGAAAACACCATCGGTATTAGCCGTGATGATGTTGAAGATGACACCGTGGGTACCTACAAGCCTATGGTGCAGATGTTGGCGCAAGAGGGGCAAGAGTTCCCCGACGACTTGGTGTTTGAAATGCTCGCAGCAGGCTTTACCACTGCTTGCTATGACGGCCAAAACTTCTTTGATACCGACCACCCTGTTAACCCTAAGCATGACGGCACAGGTGTTGATGTTTCTGTGGCCAACATGGTCGATGAAACGGGCACGGGGTACACAGGTGAGCCGTGGTTCCTGCTCGATACCACGCGCCCATTGAAGCCGCTTATCTTCCAGGAGCGCCGTAAGTTGGATTTAAACACCTTGTTTAACCCAACCGATCCAGCGGTGTGGACGGCAAACGAGTTTCAGTTTGGTGCTGATATGCGCTGTGAAGCGGGCTTTGGTTTTTGGCAGATGGCGTTTGCCAACAAGCGCGACTTAAATGCCGACAACCTGTGGGATGCCATCGAGAAGATGAAAGCCTTCACCCGTGATGGCGGCAAGAAACTCAAGATACGTCCAAGCCTGCTAGTTGTTCCAGCAAGCCTAGAGAAAACCGCGACTAAGTTGCTGACGCGTGAACTCGTTAACGAAGACGGCACCACCGTCGAGAACGAGCTGAAAGGCAAAGTCGAGCTGTTGGTTGTCCCTCAGCTGTAAGCACTGGTTAAACGGCACTGGGAGCAAGGACGCCCCCAACCTCTAACTGAACTAGGAGTAACAATGAAATGGCTAAAACTGTATCAACAATTCAAGTCCTTCTTGTGGTCTGTATGGCGCAAACTGGCTACCGCCGTGCGGGCGTGGCGCTTACTAAAGGCGACAACCACCTACCGCTGGCCGATTTGTCGGATCAACAAATTGCTGCGTTTAAGGCTGACAAACGTTTGCGGGTATCGGTGGTTGATGTGGCACCAGCGCAGGGGAGTGTGGAGCTTTCAGACGGTGATAAGACATTAGGCATAGATCTTACGGGTCACATTGCTGGCGTGAAGGAGCTTGACGGCACGCCCAAAGCCCTTGATGAGTTAACTGTAAAGGAACTCAAAGAGATGGCCGAGCAGATGGAGATTGCCGATTTTAAACCGATGAAGAAAGCCGAACTTGTGGCGGCAATTTCAGCGGTTCAAGTTACTGTCCCTAATGAAGCAATCGTGCCCTCAAATGAGAGTGGTGAATAACCATGGCCCAAGTGATGTACGCCACCACAGCTAACATGCTCAGCCGCTTTGGCGAGCAAGATCTTATCTTGCTGACCGAACGCGAGGACAGCACGCCAGGTGAAATTAATCTTGAGGTGTTAACCCAAGCGCTTATCGATGCCAGCGCCGAGATTGATGGCTACATTGTGGGCCGCTACACCTTGCCTTTGGTAACAGTACCAACGGTGCTTGAGCGTAACTGCTGTGATATCGCCCGTTACTTTTTGTACGGTGATCGTGCGCCCGAACAAGTAGAGAAGCGCTACCAAGCCGTGGTGAAGTATTTAACCTCGGTCAGTAAAGGCGACATTAGTTTGGGGCTGGCTGATACGGGCGAAAGCGCAGACCAAAGCGAGCTAACTGTCGTGGTTGAAAGCGCTGGCAGTGTGTTTAGCCGCCAATCATCTAAGGGGTTTATCTGATGTTTGACATTAAAGATGACTACTTAGTGGCGGGCGATGCGTTGACCGAATTACTGGCCCCATTGTTAGCCAATAAGACCTTAAAAAAGGTCTACCAGGCAAACGAGCTAAGCGAAGTGGATGAGCGCAGCCAGGTCACACCTGCCGCCCACCTGCTTTATATGGGGGATGTATTACCCGATACCGCCCAAGGCGGCGCGACAACTCAGATAAAGCAGACCTGGCTAGTCGTGCTGGCTTGCCGCTTATCGATACATGAGCGCAGTGCGGGTGAGTTACTCACTCGCACATTAAGTGCCATCGCGGGCAAAACCGTAGTGATGGATGGCCAGAAACTTGGCCCGTTCTTGCGTACTAACAGCCCAATTAAACCTCGTTTCAGTAAGAGCCATGGTTATTACCCGTTGGCCTTTACTGTGCAGTGTCGTTTTAACCCCAACCTAAAAGCTTATTGAGGAACTATCTATGAGTGGATTACTCGTTGCAGGCAACTTCTTTGTTGACCGCTTAAATGCCCTAGGGCAATCGACTGGGATCATCGGTCCCATTAACACCACTAAGTTGGCGGTGAAAACCGACGCCGATGAAAAAGTGCGTGGCAGTAAAAAGAAAGCCAACTATGGCCAGGCATTAAGCGTGGTAAAAATCGCTAAGCCTGTTGAAGTGGAATGGATGTTCGATGACCAACCCGCTGAGCTTATCGCGATGGCGCTGCTGGGCGACACCCAAGTGATTAACTCAGGCAGCGGCACCCTAACCGATGAAGCCTTAACCCTGCCTACGGGGCTGCGCTGGGCACAGCTGCCACAGTCCAACTTTGCGGCAGTGGGTTTTGATGTGAAAAAAGATGCCGCCACATTAGTGCTCGGCACCGACTATGAAGTGAACTATGCCCTTGGTTTAGTGCGTGCGGTCAAAGGTGGCGCGGTCGAAGCGGGTGGTGAGGTGTTGGTGACAGGCCAGCACAATGCCATTAGCGGCACCTTAGTCAAAGGTGGGATTAACGCCCAGGTGCGTGCGCGCATCTTTGGTGAAGGCACCAACTTAGAGACAGGTAAGCCGATTAAGCTCGATATCTTCGATGCCAGCTTATCACCCACTGCGGCGCTTGATTTTGCTGCCAGTGAGTTTGTGAGTGCCACGCTTGCGGGTAAGGCCCAATTAGTCGCAGGTAAAGATCATCCGTTTGAATATGCCGAGCTAGACGCCCCTGCGGCCTAGTTAAGCAGCGGATGTGGCTAAAGAGCAGTGATTAATATCTTGCCCTTTAGCGCCGCATTAACCCCTCTTTAAATCAGCGTTAAACCAGAGAAATAAACGAGAACAGCAATGGCCGATAAAACCTTAGAGTTAGCCCTGCGTATCGTGGCAGAAGCCACAGGTAAGCAACACATTGAAGCCTTGGTTGATGAGCTAAAGCGCATCGGTCAAGAGTCGGATGTGGCTAACCCTAAAGCGGCGGCATTGGCCACTGAACTCGATGGCCTTGCCAATCAGCAAGAGTTGATTAACAGCTTTAAGCAATCGCGCAACGAGCTGGAACAGCAAGAGCTGGCGCTCACTGCTGCAGCGCTTGGCCTACAAGATCTTAAGCAACGCGCCAGTGAGACCGACCAACCTTTCGTGCAGCTTGCACGCTCGATTGACACTGCCGAAAAAGAGCTTGAGCAGATGCAGGCTGAGCTAGCCAAGCAATCGGCTAGCCATACTAAGCTGCAAAATGCGCTGTCAAAATCGGGCATTGATTACAACAACCTCACTACCGCCCAACGTAAATTAGGGGCCGAGCTGGATGGCGCTGGCCGTAAAGTCGATAAGTTTGCCGGGCAGCTAGAGCGCGGTGACACCAAAGCCCGAGATAATGCGGCATCGCTGCGCGGTGTGGTTGGCCAAGTTACCGCGCTGGCTGGGGCGTATGTGGGACTTGATCGCGTCGCTCAGGCGATTAAAGATGTGTTTGCCACAGGCGATCAGTTCGAGCGTCTAGGCGTGCAGATGAATGCCGTGATGGGTAGTTTTGAGTCGGGTAAACAGGCAACCGACTGGGTAAAAACCTTTGCTCGCGATGTGCCGCTGCAGCTCAATGAAGTTAACCAAGCGTTCGTTAAGGCCAAGGCATTTGGCCTAGACCCTATGAACGGCACCATGAAGGCCATTGTCGACCAGGCATTTAAATTGGGCGGCGGTTTTCAAGAGGTAGAGGGCATCACCTTAGCCCTTGGACAAGCCTGGGCTAAACAGAAGTTACAAGGCGAAGAGATTTTGCAGCTCATTGAGCGCGGCGTGCCCGTGTGGGACATGCTGGCAAAAGTCACAGGTAAGAACAGCCAAGAGCTACAAAAACTCAGTGAGCAAGGCAAGCTTGGTCGCGATGTGATGAAGGCGCTGATTGATGAGATGGGCCGCGCCAGTGAAGGCAGCGCCGCTGCGCAGATGGCTTTGCTCAGTGGCCAAGTGTCTAACCTAAAAGATAATCTCACCTCATTTTATAACGATATCGCACAGTCAGGTGCGCTGGATTGGCTCAAGGGGCAGATTAGCGATCTAAATGCTGAGTTTGCCGCCATGGCCGCCGATGGCCGTTTAAAGCAATGGGCACAGCAAGTTAGCGACACTATAGTGACTATTGGCTCGGCGGTGCAAGATGGCGCTGCTTTGTTGTATCACTTTAGAGATGAGATTGGTTTTGTCGCTAAGGCTTGGCTTGCGCTGAAAGTCGGCAGTTATTTTAGTGATGTGGTCACCGGAGCCAATGCCGCTATTGGCGCGATGCGTCTTTATACTGGCGCAATCACGGGAACCGCTGCTGCATCTGAATCTGCAACATTAGCGGCAGGAAAACTAAAAGCAGCTTTGGCCGCTGCTGCGCGCGCAGGACTATACCTGGCATTAATTAGCGAATTAGTCGAGCTAGCCCGCGTTTATCGAGATCTGTTGATTGCCGAGGAAGCCTTAGCACGTTCACAGCGTGAAGCTGCGAGCAGTGCTAAACAGTTAGAGTACTCACTTAGAGACTTAAGCGAGCAAACTGGCGTGGCCTTTAGCAACATGGCCGAGTTCAATCAGGCCGTCGATGATGGCAAGTTGATCTATGACGATGCTGCAGGTAAGTGGATTAATGCCGCAAAGGCTATGGAGCAGGTTAAACAAGCTGCGATTGAGGTGGTTGAACCGATTAAATTAACGGTCGATGAGGCTCTTAAACTCACACTCACCTTAAGCGAACAGACCAAAACCCTTGATGGTATCAAAGGCGGCATGGGGGGCTTTATCCGCCAAATCGATGCGGCCATCGCACCATTGCAGGCCGCGGGTAGTGAGTATGCGGCCCATGTGAAGTTGCTAACAGAGCTGCGTGGTAAGTTTGAACAGCAACAAGTCTATTTAGATGCCACGGCACAAGGCGCAGGTGCGCTGCAGCAAGCCTATAAAGAGCTTGGCCTCACCAGTAGTGAGGCGTTGCAACAAACCAGCGATAAAGCTGAGGCGGCTTTTAATCTAATCAAAAACAGCCGCGAACCTATTGAGCAACAAAAGGATGCCTTTAATGCTTGGGCTAAGGCAGCACTTGAAGCCGCCGAGGCAACAGGCCAAACCGTACCAGAAACCCTAAAATCCGAAGCGGCAACCTTGGGGTTATCGCAGACGTTAGATAATTTGGTGGCCAAGCAATATGGCTACCGCGATAGCGTTAAAAGCTTGTCACCAGAGCAAGCCAAGTTGTCAAAGGAACTGCAGCAAACAGAAAATAGGCTTAAACAATGTCGTGATGTGATGAATAGCTCGACGGCATCGAGTAAAGATAAGGCTAAAGCCCAAAAAGAATTGGCGCAGCTGCAAGGCCAACTGAGTGAGCAGACTAAGCAGCTCACTGAAGTGCAAGCGTTAGAGTCAGCTAACTACATTCAATTAAAAGCCAAATATGAAGCAGTATCAAAAGAGCTGTTACGTTTGGATGATGCCTATAAAAATGGCGCACTTACCGCTGAGGAATACCTGAAGCAGAAAGAGCGTATCATCGAAGTACTGCGTATCTTGCAACGGCTTATGGGTGGGCTTGAAGATGGTGAGCAAGATTTAGATGAGCAAGCAGGCAAGACCACCAAAACCCTCGCTGAGCAAAAAGAAGAACTTGAAGCGCTAGAGAAAGCCACAGGCCGTGCGACTGAATATGTGAACTTGTATGCAGGGGCTTTTCAACACCTCAATAAACAGTTCGACTTTTCTGCAGATTCAACTGAGAAGCTAAAAGCAAGACAAGACGAACTCCGCACCATGATCATGCAAAACATGAGTGTGTTTAGTGGTTTTTGGCAGCTGCTTGCCGAGACCAGTAACCAAGCGTTTATTCGTGAAAATCGCATTATCAGCGAAACCTTAGCGATACGAAATTGGACAAGCGAACTTGAAAGCTCAAGCATTACCCTAGAGCGGGTCAATGAAATCAGCCGTTATGCCACTCGGCAAATCCGTGAACTAGGTGATGAAGAGCTTAAGCCACTACAAGCGGCTATCGATGCCACACGCAACCGTATCTTAGATCTGCGTGATGACATTAATGGCACAGTTAATAGCCTCAAAGATGAGCTAGACCAGCTCAACAACAACCAAACTGCGATTGAGAAACGCCGCTATGAGCAGCAACAAGCCGAGCTGCAATCCCAGCTTGACGCGGCCAAGACTGCCCAGGACAAAGCGGCGATCAGCAGTGCCCAAGAAGCGCTGCGCCTGAGTAAAGAGATCTATCAAACCAAGCTAAAACAGATTGATGCTGAGGCATCCGAGCGTCGCCAGCGAGAGCAAGCCCAGCCATCTCAGTCAAGTCGTGATACCAGCACGAGTCGCTCACCAACGCAGACGGTTAGCACGCGCAACACCATCACCACTGTTAGCACTGGCCGAATCGATACTGTGCGCCTTGAGTTGGTGATGCCATCTGGCCAAGTGGTAAAAGCCGACTTGCTTGACGAGTTTAAGCAGTTGCTCTTTAGCGAGTTAGAACAGATTAAGGCCACCTCATGATCACCTTAGACACCATACAGCTACCGCAATTTATTTGGCTTAACCGCTTTGGCTATTCGGCTTTTGTCAGCAATGCCGAATTTGCGCTCGATGGCTCGCAGCATGTTGAAGTGGCAAGTAAGCAAGCGGGGCGCAGCGTAGTGTTGTACAGCGACGGTGAAGCCTTAAGCCTATTTGACACCCTTGAGACTCACGCCAATGCAGCAGGTGCAACCGCTTTTAGCCTTGATATTAATGGCACTGTATTAAGCGTGATGTGGGACTACGGCGACCAGCCGATTAGCGGCGTGCCCGCAATCAATTACAGCGATGGTGATCCTGAGCAAATCGATACCATCACCTTGAAATTAATCACCGTTTAATACTGATTTAATTAGTGAGAATAAAATGACAATTACCCGCAACAATTTAGCCATTTTTAAACCCGAACTGCTCGGTGACAGCCCTGATGCAGGCGGTCAGCGCACTAAGAACGCTGTTGAATCCGGGCAGCTTAATGAATTGTTTCGCGCTATTTCTGATATCGACCACTCGCAATCATCTGTTGATATCGTTAAGTGCTATCCGGCACTCGATACCGCTGATACCTCGGTTTTATTAAACGGGCATATTTTTATCAGCCAAAAGCCAACCGATGAGTTGGTTAGTATGTTAATAGCAGAGTCAAGTGATTTAGATGATGCCGACCGCATGACAGATATGGTCGAGATCCTTGAATCCTCAGTACGAGCAGGGCAGCTTATTCGCAATCGCTTGATCGGTTTGCTCGCAGGGCAAGACAGCTTTCCTCGTTCATATCTGCAGACTATCTATCAATTCAACGGCAAAGAATATTATGAGACTTTAACCCTGCAGCAAGGGCAAACTATTGTTATCTCAGTTGAGTATGAGGGCAATGAAGATGCGAATTGGCCTCGGTTTGAACATTTCTGCGAGGTACAAGAAACCGTGTCTGGTGGCAAAGGGGGCGCGGTGCGGTTTAAACCTGAGATCCCTTATGACACGCCAAATTATGATGTAGTGATTAATGGTGAAAGTGGATGCACTAAGCTGCGTTATACCAGTGAGAATGATGGTATTAAGTTTCATGGTGTCAGTGCGTTAACCGCCCCCTCAGATTCAAATGAATTAAGCGTTGAAAACACAGTGGTTGAATTACTGCCCAAAGTGCGAACAACGGCGGTGAGTGGCGGCAATACCTTACCTGGTGTTGAAGATAATGATAATACGGCAAGCAGTAGCACTGAGGTGCTACCCAGTATGGTTTATAAAAATATATATGTCCCCTCGGTGGCTGGTCAAACAACGTATATTTTTGAGGTACCTGATTTATTAAAAGACACTTGGTTAGATGATAACGGTATTCAAAGTGTAAAATACAACGGCGGGTATGCTCAAAACGCGAGTGTTAATATTGTTGGAACCACAGTCACCGTTACCTTTAGCGGCACTGCACCGAGCGGTAATCAAAGCGTTGGCCTCAGTTATTTAAGTGTGCAAAAGTGGGGCGTATGGGAAACCCCAGCGGCGTTCCCAGCGGATCACATCTTAGTATTAGGCAAGGCATTTGGTGCCATTACATTTGCAGATGGGAGTTACGGTACCAGCGAGATTCGAACCCAAGATTACCCACGTCCGACCGATGTTACGGCCATCCCAATCTTAGAGACAAATAACAATCGTGTGGGCACCATAAATGCCGTAACGGGCGTGGTGACTAAAGAGCCTGATTTTCGTGGTGACTTTAGCATTGTGCTTGGCTCACTACTGCAAAAAACAGAGCCTGGCGAGGTAGTTACTCCTGGTGATACCAGCGTTGTATTCCCGTTAGATTCAGACTCACCCATACTCGATACACTGTATATACAGGTCGCTACCACCAATGATGTGCTACTCAGTGCTAGCTCTGATGCCAATGGGGTGATAACGGGCAATGGGATCACCGGCAGCGTAGATGGAAATATCGTATCGTTGTCGTTTTCATCACCAGTGTGGTTATCGACATTAACGTATGATTTAACCGAAACCGTCACATTATCCCCCCCACCAGAGCTTTACGGCCTCAATCCATTGCGGATTAAAAACAGTGGCGTGGTCAATGCCTTTAGCGCATGGACAAACGTTAGTGTGCAGCATACCCAAACACAGCTAGTTAATAACCCTGCAGCCGCGCAAACCTATAACGTTAGAGCTAATGCCCGTTTTGTTGATATTACCGATGCGACAGGCGCAAGCTTATGGACCTTAACAGATGATAATTACAGCGTTGATAAAGCCGCAGGTGTTGTCACCATCAATAGTGATTTCAGCGGTTTTACCGCCCCGTATCTATTAACGGATTCAATCGGTGAGCTTGGCTTGGTGGTCGATGTGCAGCAAGACAAATTAGTCTTAGCGTCACCACTCAGCCAGAGCTATCCAGCGGGGTCAAACGTATCGAGCGTACAAGACTTAGGTGACTTACAAGCACGGGTAGGTAGCGTGCGCGATATGAGTTCGTGGAGCGATAATTGGGATTTAGACGGTACCCCAGCGACAGCCTCACTTAACGTGGTCGATTTCCCGATTGAGGTCATTAACAACACCGCGATTAACGAAGATTGGGTATTAATTTTCACTAGCCCAACGGCATTCCGCTGCGTGGGTAAACGCCTCGGCCAAATCGAAACAGGCGACACGTTAAACGATTTCACACCCATCAATCCACTGACACTCGCGCCATATTTTGTTATTCGCCAGGGCGCATTCGGTGGCGGCTGGAACACAGGCGAAGCGGTGCGCTTTGCGACTTACGCAAGTTCAAAACCTGCGATGCTGCTGCGCACAGTACAGAGCGGCCACAGTCAAATCACAACGGATCGTGCAACACTCGCGTTCCGTGGTAACGAATCTTAGGAGTAAATACAATGCCATTACCAGTAACAATTTATCGCAGCACCGATGTTGGCGCCCCCGTAGGTTTACCGATGTATCCGTCAGATTGGATAGAAATTTTAAAAGCCTGTTTAGTCGATGGTTATGGTACAAAACTTCCACTTGGATGGACGTTAGAGTTTGAAGATGTTGGGGCTTATAAGGCGGCTTTTAGGAGTTCACTTGTTGACGGTTCCGGTGGTTATTTCAGAGTTAGTTCGTATGACGGTAATAATAACCTTGGTGGTGATATTGATTTAAAATGCGCATCTGAAATGTCAGATATTAATACCTTCATTAAAGCTGGCGGTGCTAGGCGACTTAATGTGGGCAGTTCCTCAACTTACACTGGTGGCTGGACTGTGATCGGTACTAGCATAGGTTTTTGGATAATCCATGAGTCATCACAACCAACTGGTAGTCTAAATTCAACCTATGCTACATATCAAAATGCATTCTTTATTGGCGACGTTGAATCATATATACCGAATGATGCAGGTGTGTTTACGCTAATAAGCGCAATTAGTGGATTCGACGATAATGGTGGTGTAGGTTATTCACAATTTATCGGATCAACCACTTATGTACTTTGCACACTTTATGATACAGATGGTGGTACTGGTAAGGCTCAGTATGAAATTCCCGGTCTACAGTATTGGACGTCAACAACTTATGATGGCGGTGATGCGGAAGTTCTTGGTTTACCTATAATTCTTAACAAGACCATGCTGATTAACACTAATGGTGAGACGACTAGTGGTTCCGTGTCGCTACCATTTGTCAGGTGTTCTCCACCTGGTCTTTATTTATGTGGTTTTGTGGGATATCGAACCGCTAGCTTTCCTTTAATTAAGACTATAAACGGTGATGATTATTACGTAATTCGCGGAAATTATACCCCGTTTTTGTGGATAAAATGCAGCGGTGAATGGTATGTCTAATTATATATTGGAACCTGTGGTGTCATCTGCTGTAGTGAATCAAGCTCTTATTGAGGTTGATTTTGACACCAACACTGAGAGGGTGGTTATACTTAATCGTGAAACAATGGTGTGTTATTACAATACTAAAGTTACAGCTAACCCATTCAAAGCGATTGTTCCATTTACCCACACATTCAACAACACTTTGTTGGTGGGTATATTAGATGATGATGGTGTGTTTAACGCTGCGTTTGCGGATGGTGTTGAACCACAGATTATAGACGGATCGGCTATAGATATTAAAACATGATAGCCATTAGGTTTACTCACCAAATAAGTAATAACACCCAACCTTTATCTCTATATTTTGCGGGTAATGAGCCGTTTGCAGGTGTAACAATTAGGTTTGATAAGCCGTGGGGTAATTACACATCACCACTATACTTGCGATTCAATGGTGATGTTGAGCCACCACTACCCGTTGATACTACAATTGGCATCGAGTGTGGCATTACATGGGTTAACCCATTGCAAATTGAGCAGCAAGTCATTCTTGCTGAGGCCGCGAATAAGCTGGGTGTTGAGGTTGATAGCACTTACCAGGTAACGGCTAACCCTACGATTGAGATAGCTTCCCGCTGGGATTCAAAGCAATCTATTGGGGTGGCGTATGATGCGCCTTGGTCGCTTAATCCTGATGTGCGGAGTGATTTTTCATTACGCTGGGCGATGCCGCTTAGTCACCAAGCGCTGCTTAATATTGAATGGCTAACGTCACTAAGTCATCGAGTCGATAATGCGCTGCACTGGCTTGATATTGCCGCTCATACTCAATCGGTTGACATTGTGTGGCGCGATGGTGCTGAGCATCAAATTGAGTTTGCGATCAGTTATCGAGGTCAAGTGTGCGACTCACAACTATTAGTGTCGTGGGGGCCGCATCAAGCCCGTTGGATTTGCTCAACCAATTATCGCCCACCCGAACCTGGACTCATTAAAATGCGCTTTAGCGAGCCGTGGGCCAACTCACCCAGCCCGTTAGCGCTGCGCTTTGAAGCCTCGCCAGAGTATTGTTATTGGGACAATGGCGGTGGTTTATTTGATGCCAACCCAACATTACCTAACCTTGATTTTAAAATTCCCCTTGAGCCGCAGGTAAGAAGGAGTTATCTCATGCAGCCCCAAATCAGTTGTATTCGAGTAAGCGATAGCTTGGCTGTGGTGCTCAAGTCAGTATCGATTTCTCAGTCGCGTTCACAGTGGACCAGCAGTGGCAATGTGACATTTTCATCGCGTATCGACGCAGAACGTGCAGCCAATGAGCTGCTTAAAATTACCATCAATGGTTACGATTTTTATCTATTGTGTGAAGTGCCAAGTGAGAGCAAAGCCTTTGGGAAGTTGAGTTACAGCGCATCTGGTCGAGGTCGATTTGCTGAGCTGTCTGCGCCGTATGTTAAAGCGATTAATTACGTCAATACCCAAGCCCGCAGCTTCATGGGGTTGATGGGTGACATTATCGAAAATATGGGCTGGACATTAGTCAGTGAGATAACCGATTACAATGTGCCTGCCAATGCCTTTAGCTATGCTGCCAAAACACCTGCAGAGGTGCTGAATATGATGGCTAGTGCCATTGGTGCCATGCTGGATATTGATAATGAAACTAAAACTATCACTGTGATCCCTCAGTGGCCAACCGTGCCGTGGGATGTCGATAATGCGGTACCAGATGTGATCTTACATGATGCGGTGATCTTAGATTTTAGCGAGAAACGAGAAATTAGACCTGATGCCAACGCCGTGTTTGTGCGTGGTGAGCAACAAGGTGTAGCGGTAAAAGTTAAGCGCACAGGCACTGCTGGTGACAACTTCGCAGCGGATATCGTCGACAAGCTGATCACGGATAATCAAGCAGCAAGAATGCGTGGCACTGTTGAATTGGCTAATGCAGGTAACAAGGTTCACAGCAGCATTAGAACTAAAGTAATGGCGGATTTGCCACCGATGCGACCTGGTATGTTAGTGGGCGTACGTAAGGGCACAGAGGTGTTTAAGTCAGTATGTGACGGCTTTACGATTAATGCCAGTGTCAGTGAGTCAACTGGTGTGGTGACAGTTAACCAAACCGTGACGCTATTGCGTAATGAGGTGGCGGCATGAGCAACATCTATCAACGCTTAGGCAACTTGAACCCTAAGCAGCAACGCGCGGTGGCTACCGTCATTTCAGTAACCAATGGCACCACAACAGTACAGCATGCCGATGGCAGCTATCAGATGGTGTTGGGTGATACCGTCGCAAGCGGAAAGGTCTACATCATCGATGGCCAAGTACAAGGCCAAGCCGCAGATTTGCCGTTTTCAGAGATTGAGATTTAAAAATTCTCAACAACATAGAACGGGGCGTTACATTGCTTAAGTTGCGCGAATTTGCCTTACCGATAATGCCTGTTGCTGACCACTTTAGATTATGCAGCAAAGTTACATCCTAACCTTATAATTTCCGTACTCGTTTATTCTGTTTTACTCTGGTATAGTGCTTATAAATCAATGGCTTTACTTTAATAATTCTTAAGTAGTAAGTTTGTTAAATGTACGAACAGACTATACAAATATTTTGGCATTTGATTCGTATCTAGTAGTAAACTTCCCATAATGAATTGCGACAACTTTCTGAGATTAGGAGGGCAGCATGAAGATAGTTCTAACTTTGATCGCGGTAATTTCAGCTATAGCTATTAGCTATTTATGTTTTTACGGCGTTGAAGTCACTGCCACGATAGAAAGAGGTGATAACAAAAACAGGTGCTCAATTTCATCACCTATTTTTGTTAAAGTAAAAAACAATACTTTCTCTACTATACGTGACATCACGTTTAACCTTGAATTATTTAAGGGAAATCGTTCTCAAAATCTTTTGGTTGATACTGATAATGGGTTTAGTGTTTTTGATGTAGTAGTCCCTCCTTTTGGAGAAGAGTCAGGTTGTTATACTGACAGGTATATCAAATCCTTTCTTAATCCCAACAATATTGAAATGAGAAATCCTAGTGCTAAAGAGGCAGCTTCATCTATTATGGATAATGTAAAAAACTTTCGAGTATTTGAAGACTCTCATAAGGTATACATTTCCAACATAGCAGTTTCTTATATAGAGTAAATTATTAGCCGTGGCGACGGCCCAATAAGAAAACATGCACAGCGCTCTAGAGAGAGCGCTGCAGTATTAGGTGATTTAGTCGCAAGCAGTAAGATCTACCTCATCAATGGGCAACTACAAGATCAAGCAGCAGACCTACCATTTAGTGAAATAGATATTTAAAGCCAATTAAAACTCTACTTAAAAACACTTAGAAAGAGTTTTTCTCCCAAACTAAGCGACGCGCTACAATTACACGGTTGGAGGTAATCACAAGGGGAGGGATCGGAAAGAGCTTTTAATTTGCAATTGGTAGCTATAGAGAAGGCCCATTGAGGGCCTTCATCCTTTCTCATTTGGGGCTGCTATAAAGTTTAAAAGTAGTTTACGGAGGTTGCTTATAGTTCTATTTGCCAAAGTAATCGAACCGACTTTTGCCAAACCAACCGACTATTCCACTAACTCATCAATTGCCAAACCAAGCGAACCCGTTTGCCAAATTATGCGGCGCGCTACAGTTTTACGTACATTTCGTTCGCATTCCACCTCGACCTTAGTCTAATCTAAGCGCCTGATATCTCTAGTGGTTTACGCGAGCGTAAATCTGTATCTACTTGTTTTTAAATTGTTAATTCTGATGCGTGTGAATAGTTTACGTTGGCGTTAGACTAAGGTCGTGATTGTTGTTATGCCCCTGCTTGCTAGATTAATCGGTGACTTAATAATAATCAGCACAGGGGAGTCGCAATGGCTTTTGAAAATAACGAAAAGGCAGAGGGTTACTGGCGTGAGAATTTACGTTTAGTACTTGGACTGCTAGCAATTTGGGCCTCAGTATCATTTGGCTGTGGCATTTTACTGGTTGATGTACTCAATGAAATCCATTTTATGGGCTTCAAGTTGGGCTTCTGGTTTGCTCAACAAGGGGCAATGTACGTATTCGTTGCACTTATATTTGTCTACGTGGCGAAAGCTAATGCGTTAGATAAAAAATATAACGTTCAAGAAGATTAAGGAGTAACGAGTATGGATGTGCAAACTTTAACCTATCTTATTGTTGGCTTTACCTTTGCGTTGTATATCGGTATCGCCATTTGGTCTCGTGCTGGTTCAACAAAAGAGTTTTATGTTGCGGGCGGTGGTGTACACCCTGTTATGAACGGTATGGCCACTGCAGCTGACTGGATGTCTGCGGCATCATTTATCTCATTGGCGGGTATTGTCTCGTTCGTGGGATACGATGGTTCGGTTTATCTTATGGGTTGGACCGGTGGTTACGTGTTGTTAGCCCTATGTATGGCGCCTTACTTACGTAAGTTTGGTAAATTTACTGTGCCTGACTTTATCGGCGACCGTTACTACTCACAAGCGGCGCGAACCGTTGCGGTTATCTGCGCCATCTTTATCTGCTTTACCTATATTGCAGGTCAGATGCGTGGTGTGGGCGTGGTGTTCTCGCGTTTCTTAGAGGTGGATGTCGAAACTGGTGTGTATATCGGTATGGCGGTGGTGTTCTTCTATGCCGTTCTCGGTGGCATGAAAGGGATCACTTACACTCAGGTGGCGCAATACTGCGTATTGATTTTCGCTTTCATGGTGCCAGCTATCTTTATCTCTGTGATGATGACGGGTCATATTTTACCTCAGCTTGGCTTTGGTGCTGAATTGGTCGATGCAGCAGGTAATGGTACAGGAGTCTATCTATTGGATAAACTCGACGGACTTTCGGCTGAGCTTGGCTTTTCCCAGTATACCGAAGGCTCTAAGAGCATGATTGATGTGTTCTTTATTACTGGCGCATTGATGTTTGGTACCGCTGGTCTTCCACACGTTATCGTACGTTTCTTCACTGTGCCTAAGGTGAAAGATGCACGTATCTCTGCAGGCTGGGCATTAGTATTTATCGCTATCATGTATACCACTGTTCCTGCATTGGCGGCGTTCTCTCGTGTAAACATGATTGAAACCATTAATGGTCCAGATTCTACTGGTGTTGCTTATGAAACGGCGCCTGATTGGATTAAAAACTGGGAAAAGACGGGGCTAATTAAGTGGGATGATAAGAACGCCGATGGCAAGATTTACTATGCTAAAGGCGATACCAATGAGATGAAGATTGACCGCGATATCATGGTACTTGCGACTCCTGAAATTGCTAATCTTCCAGCTTGGGTTATTGCATTAGTTGCAGCAGGTGGTTTAGCGGCGGCGCTGTCAACCTCGGCAGGTCTGCTGTTGGTGATCTCGACGTCGGTATCACACGATCTACTGAAGAAAAACTTTATGCCGGATATCTCTGACAAGAAGGAGCTGATGTATGCCCGTATCGCAGCGGCATTAGGTATTGTGATGGCTGGTTACTTTGGTATTCACCCTCCAGGGTTTGTGGCAGCGGTGGTCGCGATTGCTTTTGGTTTAGCGGCGTGTTCACTGTTCCCTGCGATTATCATGGGGATCTTCTCAAGAACCATGAATAAAGAGGGCGCGATTGCGGGTATGGTAACCGGTCTAGCCTTTACTGCGGCCTATATTATTTACTTCAAGTTTGTTAATCCAGCGGATAACAATCCTGCTAATTGGTTCCTTGGTATTTCACCAGAAGGGATTGGTATGCTGGGAATGTTCATTAACTTTGGGGTGGCATTTGCTGTGAGCAAAGTGACAACAGCAGTACCACAAAATGTGGTTGATATGGTTGAGTCTATCCGTTTCCCTAAGGGATCGGGTGAAGCTCACGATCACTAGGCACTATCTCTATGTTCAGTGAAAAAGGAGCGCTTGCGCTCCTTTTTGTTTTCAGCCCTAAATTAGCTACTTCAGTAGGTGGTTATCATCAATTTGAGCTTTGCCTGAAATAAAGCGAATGAAAGTTATCGAGACAGAAGCCTATAGGGATATTTACGGCGTTTGCCATAGCAGGTGGCTTTTTTACTATTTACAATTTAGCGGTGTAAATGGGTACTCGCATGATTGATATTCACCCTATTTCTATATTAGAGTAAGATAACATTATTTTGAGGCTAAGTTATTGGATAACAATCAAATTAGCGTTAGCACTTTTAATAAACTGGCGCAGGTTTACCAAGATAAGTATATGGACTTGCCCCTGTATCATCGCACTTATGATGTGTTGTGCGCGCGAATAAATCCTTATGATAATGTGCTCGATATTGGTTGCGGCCCTGGAAATATCAGCCGCTATCTATTAGACCATGTACCTAGTATTAAGTTATTGGGTACTGATTTAGCGCCTAATATGGTTGAGCTAGCGCGTCTTAATAATCCCGAAGCTCATTTTGAGGTGATGGATTGCAGGGCGGTTGCTGACTTGGACCGACAGTTTGATGTGATCGTGTGCGGTTTCTGTTTGCCCTATTTAAACAAGGAGCAAGCTAACTCGCTGATAAGTGCCATGTCAGCTTGCTTAACCGATACTGGCATCTTGTATCTCAGTACCATGGAGGGAGATTACTTAGCTTCTTGTATGCAAACCTCTAGCAGTGGTGATAACGTATTTATCTATTATCATGATGGCGACGAACTGACTCGGCAACTGGATGACAATGGTTTAACGCTTGTGTGGTCGTATCGTCAAGATTATCCAGAGCGTGGTGATGTCGACCTGTTTTTAATCGCAAAAAAGGGGATTTAAGCTAGCGCCATCTGGCCTTTAGTCGAATAGCAAGTGACTGCTTGCTAAGGCTATAGTGGTAACATCATCGCTAAATCATGAGACTGATTATGGACGCTAGCGAGTTACAACCGATCACACAGTTTTTAAGTCAGTTAACACCGTTTGATAGCTTACCGGTGGCTACGCTTGAGCAGTGTTGCCGTGCATTGACCATTGGCTATTACAGTAAATCGTCGATGTATGTGCCGTTAGATGAAGCGCACCCGCAACTATACATTGTTCGCAGCGGTGCTTTTGAGGTGCGTAGTGAAGATGGCGATCTGATTGATAGACTCGGTGACGGCGATTTTTTTGGCTTTCCGTCGCTACTCTCTGGTGATAAAGTTAGTAACCGGGTGCAAATTTTAGAAGATGGATTGGTTTATCATCTCGATCCCGATACCTTCAATCAACTTCGTAGTGAAAGTCGTGAGTTTGACCGCTTCTTTAATCGCGCTTTTGCAAAAAGACTAAGACATCAAAGCCGCTTTAAAGCAAAAGAATTAGGCTCGACAAACCGTGTTAGCAGCCTCATGTCTAAACAACCATTGACCTTAGATATTAATGCTACGGTGACCGATGCGTCGAGAATGATGCGTGATGCAAGGGTCTCTTCTGTACTTATCATCGATAATCATAAGTTAGCCGGTATTTTAACCGATAGAGATCTGCGCAATCGGGTGCTTGCAGAAGGACTTGACGGTCAGTTACCTGTGCATCAAGCCATGACCTGCTCACCAACCACCTTAGCCTCTAGCGCTTTGGTATTTGAAGCAATGTTGTTGATGAGTCAGCATAATATTCATCATCTGCCCATTATCGATAATGACCAAGCCGTTGGGGTGATCACCAGCACCGATATTTTGCGTGGTCAAAGTTCACAGCCACTTTTGCTGATTGGTGAAATAGAACGTCAAAATAATCTCGATAGTCTTATTGGCGTGAGTAAACAAATTCCACTGTTGCTGCAAAACTTGATCAGTGCTGATGCTAGAGCCGAAGAGATAGGCCGGGTGTTAACCTCGGTGACCGATGCGTTAACGCGGCGGCTAATCGTGCTTAACCAGCAAATTCTCGGTGAGGCACCGATGCCATTTTGCTGGTTGGCGTTTGGCTCTCAGGGGCGACAAGATCAGGCAGCTTGCTCAGACCAAGATAATGGCCTATTGCTTGCCCATGAAATGGATGAATATGCTCAAGGCTATTTTGAGGCGCTAACTAAGGCTGTGTGTGCAGGTCTTGATAAGTGTGGCTACGTTTATTGCCCCGGTGACATTATGGCGCAAAACCCTAAGTGGCGTATGACATTAAAACAGTGGCGAGCCAAGTTTGATAACTGGGTTGTCCGCCCCGAGCCAAAGGCATTAATGCATGCCAGTATCTTTTTTGATATGCGCAATGTGTTCGGGCCGTCGAGTCTGTTTGATAGTTTACAATCGAGTGTGCTTGAGTCCACTAAAGACAACGATATCTTTTTAGCGGGCATGGCGGGTAATTCGCTGCAAGTATCCCCACCGCTGGGGTTCTTCAAAAAGTTTGTTCTTGAGCGTGATGGTCAGGAGGTAAAGGGGATCGATCTTAAGCATAAAGGTAATGCGCTGATCAATGATATTGCTCGGGTCTATGCGTTATCGGCTGGAATCAAAGAGGTCAATACCGCAAAACGGATTCGAATATTGATGGAGCAAAATATTATTAATCGGAAGGATGCCCTTAATCTTGCTGATGCCCATGAGTTTATTGCCCATATGCGCTTGTCGAATCAAGGGTATCAATTTACCCACAATCAGCCTCTTAGTAATTATTTGATGCCGCAACACCTGTCTTCGTTAGTCAGGCATCAACTGAGGGATGCATTTAAAGTGGTACACGATGCTCAGGCTGGGATAAAACTTAAGTTTACCCGGAGTTTCTAACTTGCTTAATCATCAAGTTCTCAAGAGCCGTTTATGTTGGCGTGCCTTTAAAGCGCAAAATTCGACTATTAAGCAGTATCATCAGGCTTTGCTTGAAACCCTTAGTCAACCCGTTAATGATGCATCTTTTGCGGCGGTCGATCTTGAAATGACTGGGCTTAACCCAGCGTTTGATCAAATATTGAGCATTGGCATAGTCCCTATTCGATATAACCAGCTTATCCTAAGCGAGGCTGAGCATAAGTTGGTGCAAATCGATGGCAGTGTCGGGCAGAGTGCGACGATTCATGGCATATTGGATGTACATTTAGAGCGAGCTATTGTGGTAGAAGAGATGACGCAGTGGTTCTTGGAAGTGACTATGGGCAAGGTGCTGGTGGCCCATCATGCACCGTTAGATTTAGCCTTTTTGCAGGCGGCATTGGTGCCAATGTGTCATGAGAAGGTAAAACTCATGGCGGTTGATACCTTAGCGTTAGAGAAAAAACGCTTACTGCGTCAACACGAAGTGCTCAAAGAGGGAAGCTTGCGACTTGGCGCCAGTCGAGCGCGTTACGGATTACCTGTCTACGCCGCCCATAATGCACTCATCGATGCGCTTGCCTGTGGTGAACTACTCCTTGCGCAGATAGCGGCCATGGGGGATGCAAAACAGCTTAAGGTGAGTGAGTTGTTTTGCTGAGTATGTTAACGCAATAATCTAACCGATAGCGTTGGTTACATTTTATTCGTTTATGTTTTATTTCAAACTGCCATTATTAGCGGTAGTGATCAGGCTGATAGATGGAGTGGCATATGGCATTACCGTTGATCTTGCTGGGTGGTGCAGCGTTGGGCGCGTTATTGGTTGCTGATGAGCGCCATAATCAGAAAAAATTAACCTTAGATAGGCGGCTTGGCAAGGCTCCGAGGGCGCATAATGATAAGCGGGTATCACCGCTACGTCCTAGTGTATTTCATTTAGGTGAGGTAAAAGTAGAGCCTGAGCCTGGTGCTATTGTCTGCTGCTTTGTATTTGGTGTGATTGAGCATACTGGCATTTGGCTCGGGGAAGATACCTTAGTTGAACTTCATGGTAGCGGCTTAGTTAGGCCTATCTCTTCTACACGTTTTTTAGCTGGGCGAACGGGAAGCCGAATTTTTCAGGCATGTGATCATCAGCATCGAGCACTTATTGCGCCTAAAGTTCTTTCGCGCGCAGAGCAGGCTATCTATCAATACCGAGATTACGATCTGTTTGACAATAATTGTCATCGATTTGTGTGGTCATGTATGACGGGGGAAGAGCTCGCCATTGAAAGTTTTGAAAGATTTAACAAAATCTTAGGAAAGTATTTTCAGCAAGCTATCTATTGGGATGAGATAAAAAGGTGATCGATTATTGATTCAGATTGATATAAAAAACGCCAGCAACTGCTGGCGTTTTGGGCTGAATTATTGCTGCACTTTAACCACAGAAATGTTTAACGGCTCCAGCAACTAGCTCAATTCCAGTCTGCTCACAAGGCGGCAGCTCAGCATCAGATTCATTAATTGGTGTAACGCGATCGCCCCATTTGAACAAGACTGCAGCAGAGGTTAACCCTGCACCAAATGCACAAGATAAGATAGTTTGATTCGGTTTAATCATTCCTTTTTCTAACGCATCGCAAATCGCAATTGGGATAGTGGCCGCAGAGGTATTACCGTAGTTAGCAATGTTAACCACAGCTTTCTCTTTTGGAATTTTCATGCGGCTAATCAGGGTATCGATGATACGCTCATTGGCTTGATGTGGAATCACCCAGTCGACTTCGTCTTTGTCGACACCACATTTCTCAAGTACTGTTTTGCTCAGTTTGCCCATGCCTGAGATTGCACGCTTGAAGATCTCTTGACCATTGAATTCGATAAAGAAATCAAGTGATGCTGCATTGAATCTATCCATCGCGGTGCCAAAATTAGCCTTCAGAATGTCACGGCCAGCTGGATCATTGTTAAGCTCATAGCCTAGAATGCCGCCAGGTTGGTCAGTCGCTTCCACCACAACAGCTCCCGCACCATCACCGAAAAGTACGGCCGTTTCACGGCGAGACCAGTCGAGATAGAATGACAGGCGCTCAGCACCAATGACAAGTACGCGTTTAGATTGACCGCTTTTAATCTGTGAACTTGCTAGACCAAGGCCATACAGGAAACCACTACAGGCCGCATTGACGTCAAATGCACCACAGTTTGCGCCGATATCGGCCTGCACGGTAGAGGCGATATTAGGAATTAAGGTATCTGGGGTAGCAGTCGCTAAAATAATAAGATCAATATCGCTGCCTTTAAGTCCCGCTGCGGCAAGCGCGCGTTTAGCGGCAACGGATGCAAGCTCAGAGGTATTCACATGACTAATGTGGCGTTGACTGATCCCTGTACGCGGTTTAATCCATTCGTCAGATGTGTCGATAAATGTCGCAAGGTCATGATTTGTAAGCGTTGCGGGGGGAACACATTTTCCCCAACCTGTTATGGTAGCGTACTGCATCTTATATTCTCTCAAAAATAATAAAGGCAGAAGCGAACGCTCTGCCTTATCGAACTAATCTAATAAGCCTAGCAAGAAGTCAACAGATCAACTGTGATCTAGTCCACTTGTTGTGCAACCAGAGTGCGTATTGCCTCTGCTGCATGTAATATGTGTGCCTTAAGGATGGCCACGGCTTTAACCGTTTCTTTACTGCGACAAAATGCGAGAATTTCTCGATGATCTTGTGCCGCTCTTGGTATACCGCCGGCAAGCAGTAGCTGCAGACGAATATAACGATCGCAATTGGTGTTTAGGCCATGTACTACGTCCAGGGTGTGTGGACGATTCGCGGCTTGGTAAAGACAAGTATGGAATTGAGTATTAAGTTCACTCCAACTGCTCACCGCATCTTCTTTTTTGAACGCTTCTTCTAACTCGTCAAGATAACCCTCTGCTTGACTTAATATCGCTTCGTTAAGATTTGGGATGGCTTTTTCAAGCAAATCCGTTTCTATGAGAGCGCGTAACTCAAAGAGTTCGGTTACTTGATCAACAGACAATTCACTCGCGGTTGCGCCCTTGTGGGCTTCAAACTTAACAAGACCTTCGGCTTCTAGTTGGAGTAAGGCTTCTCTAACTGGAATTCGACTGACATTCAGCGCTTCGGCCAATGCGCTCTGACGCAGAGGCTCTCCCGCAGCAATTTCACCGGAAAGAATTTTCTCTCTGAGGACTTCTACTACAACCTGGGTGCGTGTTTTATGAACGATAGGTGCTGTTCGGCTCATAGTTCCCGTATATGTCTTTCGTGATTGTATGCGATCCGCATAAGGTTACCGCTTATAACACTACAAATAAAGGAAAACTATGGTTTACCTTATATATAATCCGTGTTTTAGAAGTGTTTTAGGTTTGAAGCGCCATCTGATAACTTTTGCGGTAATAACATGTGAGTACATTTTGTTACTCGTTAGTCGGTCGTATAAATAAGGGAAGCGTTCAGCACTATAGATACGGGCGCCTTCAGGCTATGCTATATAGAGATGTTGTGGTTGGTTAAGGTTATGGAACATTTGAGTCAATTAGTGAGCGAGCTAAAAGCTTGCCAAGAATGTGCAGCAATTTTGCCTAAAGAGGCGAGGCCGATAATACAAATTTCACCCACTGCAAAAATTGTAATTGCTGGGCAAGCACCAGGTGCCGCCGCCAATAAGAGTGGCATTGCGTTTGATGATGCTAGTGGTGACCGATTACGTCAGTGGTTAGGCGTTACTAAATCACAATTTTATGATGAAACTCTGTTTGCGATATTGCCGATGGCTTTTTGTTATCCAGGTAAAGGTAAAAGCGGCGATCTACCTCCTATAAAAGCTTGCGCTGATAAATGGCGTACAAGATTACTTGAACAGCTCACTCACGTGGAGCTGACGCTGGTTATTGGGCAATACGCACAACATTATTATTTTGATGATAAGCAAACGGTGACCGAGCGAGTAGGCAACTGGCATAATACAAACGACACCTTACTTGCATTGCCACACCCCAGCCCAAGAAATAATATCTGGTTAAAGCGTCATCCCTGGTTTGAACTAAAGCTGTTGCCTGAAGTGAAAAGCAGAATTGCTAGGATATTGGCATCCCGTTAGTGATAATGCGTTTTATCGCATAGCACCGCAATGCTACTCACCGTGTGGCTCAAGCTATTATTTCTAACACACTAGCGCTTGCTATATTTCTATGTTTTATTTGCCAATAGCAAAGTTTGACATAATTGGTGATTCTGCGGTGCAATTTACTGATTCTGGTGTGATAATAACGCAAGATTTTTTACGTTGGCCTAATTTGGGGTATTTCCTGTGAATCTTGCTGTATTCCTAGATAGAGATGGTGTTATCAATATTGACCATGGCTATGTCCATCAAGTTGATGACTTTGAATATGTGGAAGGTGTATTTGAAGCCTGTAGCGCGTTAAAACAGATGGGATATAAGCTTGTCGTTGTGACGAACCAGTCTGGAATAGCGAGAGGGCTTTATAGTGAAGATCAATTTCACTCCTTAACTGAGTGGATGGATTGGAACTTTGCCGACAAAGGTGTTGATCTCGATGGGATCTATTATTGCCCACACCACAGTGAGAAAGGCATTGGTGAATATAAGCAAGATTGTGATTGCCGTAAACCAAAGCCAGGTATGCTGAAGAGTGCTGCACAGTTTTTAAAGATCGATCTTGCTCAATCGGTGATGGTGGGTGATAAGCGAGACGATATGTTAGCTGCTCAGGCCGCTGGTGTGCCAACTCGCATATTAGTGCGCACAGGTAAAGAGCTGACTGATGAGGCGATCGAGGCTGCTACCGTTGTTTTAGACTCAATTGCGGATGTTCCTGCTTACCTAAAGTCACTTTGAATGGTGTGACATTAGGTAAATAGCCGCTAAAATGCTCGCCGAATAAGCTGTTTGTTTGATATTTAATCGCTTGAGAGCTTTTTACTAAACAATCGAATAAAAGGGGTTGACGCAAGGAGCGTAATCCGTAGAATACGCAGCCCTAGCCACTTGGAACTACCGAGATGTGCTAACGCTCTTTAACAATTTATCAAGTAATCTGTGTGGACACTCACAGGTGTTGAGTTATTCGAAATTGCTTTTCTGTCTTCGGATGTAAAGCAATCAAAAATTTTACTCAATGTAAGATGAGTGTTCATAGCAATATGTACAACATGTTAGAGATTCTTCCGAGTCTTTAATATGGAATCAGAATTCATTGAGCCGAAGCTTATGCTTCAACAAAACTTTAATTGAAGAGTTTGATCATGGCTCAGATTGAACGCTGGCGGCAGGCCTAACACATGCAAGTCGAGCGGTAACAGGAATTAGCTTGCTAATTTGCTGACGAGCGGCGGACGGGTGAGTAATGCCTAGGGAACTGCCCAGTCGAGGGGGATAACAGTTGGAAACGACTGCTAATACCGCATACGCCCTACGGGGGAAAAGAGGGGACCTTCGGGCCTTCTGCGATTGGATGTACCTAGGTGGGATTAGCTAGTTGGTGAGGTAATGGCTCACCAAGGCGACGATCCCTAGCTGTTCTGAGAGGATGATCAGCCACACTGGGACTGAGACACGGCCCAGACTCCTACGGGAGGCAGCAGTGGGGAATATTGCACAATGGGCGCAAGCCTGATGCAGCCATGCCGCGTGTGTGAAGAAGGCCTTCGGGTTGTAAAGCACTTTCAGCGAGGAGGAAAGCTTAAGCGTTAATAGCGTTTAGGTGTGACGTTACTCGCAGAAGAAGGACCGGCTAACTTCGTGCCAGCAGCCGCGGTAATACGAGGGGTCCAAGCGTTAATCGGAATTACTGGGCGTAAAGCGTACGCAGGCGGTTTGTTAAGCGAGATGTGAAAGCCCCGGGCTCAACCTGGGAACTGCATTTCGAACTGGCAGACTAGAGTCTTGTAGAGGGGGGTAGAATTTCAGGTGTAGCGGTGAAATGCGTAGAGATCTGAAGGAATACCGGTGGCGAAGGCGGCCCCCTGGACAAAGACTGACGCTCATGTACGAAAGCGTGGGGAGCAAACAGGATTAGATACCCTGGTAGTCCACGCCGTAAACGATGTCTACTCGGAATTTGGTGTCTTGAACACTGGGTTCTCAAGCTAACGCATTAAGTAGACCGCCTGGGGAGTACGGCCGCAAGGTTAAAACTCAAATGAATTGACGGGGGCCCGCACAAGCGGTGGAGCATGTGGTTTAATTCGATGCAACGCGAAGAACCTTACCTACTCTTGACATCCACAGAATTTGGTAGAGATACCTTAGTGCCTTCGGGAACTGTGAGACAGGTGCTGCATGGCTGTCGTCAGCTCGTGTTGTGAAATGTTGGGTTAAGTCCCGCAACGAGCGCAACCCTTATCCTTATTTGCCAGCACGTAATGGTGGGAACTTTAGGGAGACTGCCGGTGATAAACCGGAGGAAGGTGGGGACGACGTCAAGTCATCATGGCCCTTACGAGTAGGGCTACACACGTGCTACAATGGCAAGTACAGAGGGTTGCAAAGCCGCGAGGTGGAGCTAATCTCACAAAGCTTGTCGTAGTCCGGATTGGAGTCTGCAACTCGACTCCATGAAGTCGGAATCGCTAGTAATCGTGGATCAGAATGCCACGGTGAATACGTTCCCGGGCCTTGTACACACCGCCCGTCACACCATGGGAGTGGGCTGCACCAGAAGTAGATAGCTTAACCTTCGGGAGGGCGTTTACCACGGTGTGGTTCATGACTGGGGTGAAGTCGTAACAAGGTAGCCCTAGGGGAACCTGGGGCTGGATCACCTCCTTACCTATACGACTAACTTAATGTTTGTTGAGTGTTCACACAGATTACTTGATAGAAAGAAAGAGCAAAAATATACGTGTCTATTTAGACGACGTAACTTGTTCAGAGCGATAAGCAATGGATAAGATGCAAGTATAAATGGGTCTGTAGCTCAGCTGGTTAGAGCGCACCCCTGATAAGGGTGAGGTCGGTGGTTCAAGTCCACTCTGACCCACCAAAATCTTCGTGTTACTGCGTTATGTAGTTCGTCGTTTAGCAGGCTAAACGTCCTCTCTACAAGCCTTGTCTCACTTGATTTGGTAATAACTTAGCAATAAGTAACGTATGTTTTTGTTTGACTGCATGTAAATGGGGCTATAGCTCAGCTGGGAGAGCGCCTGCCTTGCACGCAGGAGGTCTGCGGTTCGATCCCGCATAGCTCCACCATTTACTTGCACATGGATAGAGATGCCAAAGATAAATGAAAAATTTATCTTTGGCTTTTTTAAGCCCGCTCTTTAAAAATTTGGAAAGCTGATAGTGTTGATGTGAAAGGGACTGTAATTACTTACATTGTAGGTGGTTATGGTTTGTAGCATTGACGCGAAAATTAAAATTGAGTTCTCAAACACTTAAATCAAGTGCCGAATCATTACCTTTAATTAGGATGATGATTCATGAGTATTCTTTTGGCGAAAGTAAACACCATTAGTTACGATACAACGTCCGAGCTTACCCGCTTGGATAGGATGTGATTTGTAGACATTAGTTTATGAAACTCATTTGGGTTGTATGGTTAAGTGACTAAGCGTATACGGTGGATGCCTTGGCAGTCAGAGGCGATGAAGGACGTAGTAACTTGCGAAAAGCGTTGGCGAGCTAGTAACAAGCATTTGAGCTAACGATGTCCGAATGGGGAAACCCGGCAGCATAAGCTGTCATCATTAAGTGAATACATAGCTTAATGAGGCGAACGAGGGGAACTGAAACATCTAAGTACCCTCAGGAAAAGAAATCAACCGAGATTCCCCTAGTAGCGGCGAGCGAACGGGGATTAGCCCTTAAGCGTAGAGGGTGTTAGTGGAATGTGTTGGAAAGCACAGCGGCACAGGGTGATAGCCCCGTACATGAAAACTAACTTTACGTGAAAACGAGTAGGACGGGACACGTGACATCTTGTCTGAACATGGGGGGACCATCCTCCAAGGCTAAATACTCCTGACTGACCGATAGTGAACCAGTACCGTGAGGGAAAGGCGAAAAGAACCCCTGTGAGGGGAGTGAAATAGAACCTGAAACCGTATACGTACAAGCAGTGGGAGCGGTTCTTGAGACCGTGACTGCGTACCTTTTGTATAATGGGTCAGCGACTTACATTTTGTAGCGAGGTTAAGCGAATAGCGGAGCCGTAGGGAAACCGAGTGTTAACTGCGCGTTTAGTTGCAAGGTGTAGACCCGAAACCCGGTGATCTAGCCATGGGCAGGTTGAAGGTTGAGTAACATCAACTGGAGGACCGAACACACGTATGTTGAAAAATGCGGTGATGACTTGTGGCTGGGGGTGAAAGGCCAATCAAACCGGGAGATATCTGGTTCTCCTCGAAAGCTATTTAGGTAGCGCCTCGAGCGAATACCATTGGGGGTAGAGCACTGTTAAGGCTAGGGGGTCATCCCGACTTACCAACCCTTTGCAAACTCCGAATACCAATGAGTACTACTCGGGAGACACACGGCGGGTGCTAACGTCCGTCGTGAAAAGGGAAACAACCCAGACCATCAGCTAAGGTCCCAAAGTTATTGCTAAGTGGGAAACGATGTGGGAAGGCTTAGACAGCTAGGATGTTGGCTTAGAAGCAGCCATCATTTAAAGAAAGCGTAATAGCTCACTAGTCGAGTCGGCCTGCGCGGAAGATTTAACGGGGCTAAGCAATACACCGAAGCTATGGGTACTAGCGCTTGCGCTAGTGCGGTAGAGGAGCGTTCTGTAAGCCGTTGAAGGTGAAGGGGTAACCCACGCTGGAGGTATCAGAAGTGCGAATGCTGACATGAGTAACGATAATGGGGGTGAAAAACCCCCACGCCGAAAGACCAAGGGTTCCTGTCCAATGTTAATCAGGGCAGGGTGAGTCGACCCCTAAGGCGAGGCCGAAAGGCGTAGTCGATGGGAAACAGGTTAATATTCCTGTACTTCTGCTAACTGCGATGGAGAGACGGAGAAGGCTAGGCTAGCGCGGCGTTGGTTGTCCGCGTTTAAGGCAGTAGGTGGTGCACTTAGGCAAATCCGGGTGCACATACACTGAGAGTTGATGACGAGGTTCTACGGAACTGAAGTAGTTGATGCCATGCTTCCAGGAAAATCTTCTAAGCTTCAGGTTAGCAGGAATCGTACCCCAAACCGACACAGGTGGTTGGGTAGAGAATACCAAGGCGCTTGAGAGAACTCGGCTGAAGGAACTAGGCAAAATGGTACCGTAACTTCGGGAGAAGGTACGCTCCTGTTGGTGATGAGACTTGCTCTCTAAGCTGACGGGAGTCGCAGATACCAGGTGGCTGCAACTGTTTATCAAAAACACAGCACTGTGCAAACTCGCAAGAGGAAGTATACGGTGTGACGCCTGCCCGGTGCCGGAAGGTTAATTGATTGGGTTATCTTCGGAGAAGCTCATGATCGAAGCCCCGGTAAACGGCGGCCGTAACTATAACGGTCCTAAGGTAGCGAAATTCCTTGTCGGGTAAGTTCCGACCTGCACGAATGGCGTAATGATGGCCACGCTGTCTCCAGCCGAGACTCAGTGAAGTTGAAATTGCGGTGAAGATGCCGTATACCCGCGGCTAGACGGAAAGACCCCGTGAACCTTTACTATAGCTTGGCACTGAACATTGACCCTACATGTGTAGGATAGGTGGGAGACTTAGAAGCAGGAACGCCAGTTCTTGTGGAGTCAACCTTGAAATACCACCCTTGTAGTGTTGATGTTCTAACTCTGGCCCCTGAATCGGGGTTGAGGACAGTGCCTGGTGGGTAGTTTGACTGGGGCGGTCTCCTCCCAAAGAGTAACGGAGGAGCACGAAGGTTGGCTAAGTACGGTCGGACATCGTACGGTTAGTGCAATGGCATAAGCCAGCTTAACTGCGAGACATACACGTCGAGCAGGTACGAAAGTAGGTCATAGTGATCCGGTGGTTCTGAATGGAAGGGCCATCGCTCAACGGATAAAAGGTACTCCGGGGATAACAGGCTGATACCGCCCAAGAGTTCATATCGACGGCGGTGTTTGGCACCTCGATGTCGGCTCATCACATCCTGGGGCTGAAGTCGGTCCCAAGGGTATGGCTGTTCGCCATTTAAAGTGGTACGCGAGCTGGGTTCAGAACGTCGTGAGACAGTTCGGTCCCTATCTGCCGTGGGCGTTGGATGATTGAAGGGAGCTGCTCCTAGTACGAGAGGACCGGAGTGGACGAACCGCTGGTGTTCGGGTTGTCATGCCAATGGCATTGCCCGGTAGCTACGTTCGGAATCGATAACCGCTGAAAGCATCTAAGCGGGAAGCGAGCCCTAAGATGAGTCATCCCTAGAGCTTTAAGCTCTCTAAAGGGCCGTAGGAGACTACTACGTTGATAGGCAAGGTGTGTAAGCGTTGTGAGGCGTTGAGCTAACTTGTACTAATGACCCGTGAGGCTTAACCATACAACCCAAAAGAGTTTCTAACTAAGTGAATACTTAGCGAAAGAATACCGCACTTGATTTAGTGTGACTCAATTTTAAATAGCTTTTCAAATTTCCAATTTTGTCTGGAAACCATAGCATTGTGGCACCACCTGATCCCATCCCGAACTCAGAAGTGAAACGCAATCGCGCCGATGGTAGTGTGGGGTCTCCCCATGTGAGAGTAGGTCATTTCCAGGCGCCTAATACGAGAAAGCCCGCTACGATGTAGCGGGCTTTTTTGCATTTAGGTTTTTTGATTATCAAACCCTGTTGAACAAATGATACCATTCCATCTTAATACTTAGTCATTATTGCCCACTCTCTACGACATAAAGACATCACTCTTTTCGTATCGCTAATGAAGTTGTTCCAAGCATCAGAGCAGGCTGCAACGATATCATCGTATCCTTGAAAGCTGCGATTAGCTAAATGATGCTGCCGTAACCAACTCCATACTTGCTCTATCGGATTTAGTTCAGGGGAGTATGGCGGTAATTTGATGATGCTAAGGTTGTTAAACTCATCTGCGAGATCTGCTGTATGCCAACCTGCACCATCCATGACAACAACGGCATGCCTACCTGGTTTTGTCCTTTGTGCTATCAGTGATAGATGCTGACGCATGACGTCTTTGCTTAGGTAAGGAACGATCATCGCTTCAGTATCGCCTGTTTGCGGACAAACAGCGCCAAAGAAATGCGCATATTCGAACTGTTGCTGGCGTATAGCGCGAGGACGAGTGCCTTTTCTTGCCCATAAACGTGTGGTCGTGTTTTGCTGCCCGAAGCGGGCCTCATCTTGAAACCAGATATCAACTCGCTCAAGCGCCACACTACCAGGGATGTTAAGGATCGTTTCCAGTTGGAACTTTTTTAAAAGCCTCTTGGACTTCTATTGATTGCTTAGGATGTTTTGAACGACTCGTTATCCAACTAAAACCTAATTGTTCCAGTAATTTGTAAATCGCGTTTGGATGGTAATCAACATTAAAGTGATATTTGACATATTTTAGGATCGCATCACCTGTCAGTCTTCCACCTGAATCACTCGAGCATTGTTCCTCTATGTAGGCACTGAGTTGCTGCTTTTGACTTGAGGTTAAGTAGCTATCACGTCCCTTATTTTTCTTAGCATCCAACCCTTTGATACCGTTGGCAAGATACTTAGCTACCCAAGCGTTGACGCTAGCGCGGGCAACTTTGAGCCTCAAGGCGACATCAGTACGATTATTTCCCTCGAGGAAGAGAGCGACGGCAAGTAATCGCATACGTTTACGAGGTTCTTTTTCTGCTCTAGATAAAGCTAAAAGCTCTTCGGCACTATAAGTTTTCAATTTGGAATACGGGTTAAGGTTGGTGCGCATATTAGATCACACATCATTACTAATTGGTATTATACCATTCCATCTTAATACTTAGTCATTACTGCCCACTCTCTACGACATAAAGACATCACTCTTTTCGTATCACTGATGCAGTTGTTCCAAACATCAGAGCAGACTGCAACGATATCCTCGTATCCTTGAAAACAGCGGTGATATCATTCCATCTCAATATTGATACTAATTAGTATAAGTTTTATTACTTTTGCGCATTGATGCGTTTCTTGAATGCTTTCCTAGTCTCTTGGTCTGCTTGTTGGTACCAAAAATCTAACATTTTTCCAATATCGATTTGCTCGATGTTATCTGTTTTGTCGGAAGTGACTATTTTTTCTGTTTTTACTGATGATGGTTTGGGGGATATTGCTAAGGTTACTACGGCTGGTCGCGCGGTCAGATTGTAGTCTTCTAGTTCTTGCTGATAGTTTCTACCGAATTGGAGCCCGTCTTTAGTTAGAGTGTCGACGCGGTACTCTATAGATTTACCATCGTTATCTGTAATCATTATATTGGGAGCTTGATTAAATTTAGTGGCATCTTTTGATGAATTAATTGGAGGTAATTTTATTGTGTAGTCATTATTTTGGCCGTTAAACGTCACGATGACGGGGTCAGATGTGAAACGTTGTGTTTGGCCTTGTTGTCTGTAGTTTCCTAGATATTTGAATACAATTTGCTGAACACCATTATCGGCATTTAACGACAAGTCCTTTATCTCTACAGCATTAAGTAGGAGCGGTTCAGTATTACTGGGCAAATTAATTGTGATTGTGGCTTGTGCGGCCGACGATAGCATCAATGTGCTTACGAACAACATAGATAGTGATTTTTTCATAACACGATCGGTTAATAGATTTGTATTAGGTTTATAGCATTCGTTGATGTGTTTGCAAACGCTGACGAGATAAAATCCTGATGTTTATCCGTTGGATGGGGGTAGAATAACAGTAATTGATTTTTATCAGAGTTATACTGTTTGTAGTTTTATAGACGGAGAGTCGTGTGTTAACCAAAATATTAGTAACGTTGTTGGTTATTGCCGGTGCATTGTTTTATATCCGTAAGCCTGCATCAGTAACTCAGATGGAAAGCGCAAGCCAATTAGGGCAACGTATATTATTTCGTTATATTGCCTTAGCTGTTGTGGTTTTGGCCGTTGTCGGTAGTGGCGCTTATTGGTACTGGTCATGGCAAGAGGGTAATGAGGTTGTTAGTGTCACTATAGTCTCCCCTGCACAAGAGAAGACGACTATTTATCAGGTACACAAGCGCGACATAGGTGTTAATGAACTTACGACTATAGAAGGGGTTAAAGTACGTTTATCTAATCAAGAGCGTATTATTATCGCACCGTTAGCGATGCAGTAGTCAATATGGTTAACTTTTAACGCTTTTGGGCTCTATAACGCACAGCCTGGAATATTTTGTTGTCCATTGTTTATATTCCACTCAGTATGATCGTAAAAGCTGGTCAATGGCGCGTTATTCGGTAGAATAAAGCGATATTTTTCCCTGCGCTGAGATGGGTTTAGTTTTCCTCTTAGTGTTTTTTCAGGAGGCCCTATGATCACAGCTTATGTCTATGACGATAGTAAGTTATCTATCGTCGAATTGAACGTTCAAGATAGCGTTCCATCGGGTACATTATGGTTAGATCTGTTTAAACCTGAAGAGGAAGAGCGTGAGTGGCTAAGAGGTTATTCTGTCGAGGAGCTACCTGAAGAGGAAGATATCAATGAGATTGAAGCTTCTGCACGTTTTTACCAAAATAAAGATGGTTTACACATTAACTCGCTTTTCCCCCAACGTGTAGGTCAAGACGTAAAAGGCGTCAACATCTCATTTAACTTACGTTCTCAATTCCTCGTGACATTGCGTGAAGATGATGTGGGTCTAATCCGTTTACTTAGAAACTATTTGCGTTTGGGCCGTTTAGAGGTCAAAACGCCGCAAGCACTTTTCCTTGAGTTATTTAACCTTAAGGTCGATTACCTATCGGATCTGATTGAAGACGTTTACTCTGTTCTTGAGAATGTTGGTGAGCAAGTTTTTGAAAGTGATGAGCTTGATGATGTATTTAAACTGATCACTTTGCAGGAGGATTCTAACGGAAAGATCCGTTTGAGTTTGCTCGATACTCAAAGATCATTGCGTTATATGCAGCGTTATTACCGTGGTCAATTGAGTGATGAGGATTTAAAAGATCTACGTGAGATGTTGTCAGATATTGAATCTTTGATGCCACATAGCCAGTTTATTTTTGATAAGTTAAATTTTCTACTTGATGCGGCAATGGGTTTTAGCGGGCTACAGCAGAATAAAATTATTAAAATATTTTCGGTTGCTGCGGTTATTTTCTTACCGCCTACAGTGATAGCAAGTGCTTACGGCATGAACTTTGCTAATATGCCCGAACTTGAATGGCAATGGGGTTATCCTATGGCCATTTTAATGATGTTTGGTAGCGCAGCATCAACTTACTTTTTTTTCAAACGTAAGGGATGGCTATAGCGCTTTTTTACTTGGGTAAGACAATATCACAGCCTTATTTTCTTTATAGCTTTTGGGGTTATTTATCACCTCGTTAAGTGATAAAAATTTATCGTTCATTAGCTTTAAAGACAAGTAGCATCTTGCATAGGGATTGCTACAACGAGACATTTGCAGTTTTAGGTGATGATAAATAGACTCTAGTTGAGGACGATTTCGTTCAGCGGCTTCATTGATCACGTCTTGATTCAGATTATTTTGCAAGGCAGCTAACTGCTGTGGCGCATGTTGCGCTAACCACTGCAAACTATCGAAGTCTGGTAATTCAACCATATTACTCCCGATGCTGGTTGAGCCAAAAGCTCAAGTATCCCTTCTACAATGTTAGTTACTGATTAACGATAAGGGTAGATTACTTGAATTTGGGACAATATCTGGCGCTATGTTTGTTCACGCTATAGACTGAAGTCTGATTGTGATTTCGCTTAAAAAACAGTAAGTTATAGATGAGGGCTCATCTATAACCTACGTTCAGGCCAGTTGATCACGGTTTGATATTTATGAGGTTACTATTTGTTGTTATCGCCAAAATAGTAACTAACACGCTCTCTTGGGCTTAGATACTTATGGATCTTTTCAGGTAATGCTGAGGGCGCTATGCATTTTACGATAGTTAATCCTTCGATCTCTAAATCAACGATAGGCGCCTGATCTTTTGGCACTAATGGGTCATAAACTAGGATTCTCGGAAACAATATTTTTTCTAAATTGACAGCCATAACCATTGCAAATTGTCCACTGGATAGCTCTACGACACTGCCTGGCGGATAGACTCCGAGTAGTTTGATTAATTTACCAATCGTGGCATGGTTCAGTTTTTCTTTGTAGTTCTTATAAAGAAAACCCAATGCTGCATAGGGCGTTCTGGCTTTTTGCTGACCTTCAGGATGGCACAGTTGATCATATAAATTTACAGCGGCAACAAGTTGCGTTGGTAGCGTTATTTGATCACCTTTTAGTCCGTTGGGATAACCTGTTCCATCAAGGTATTCATGGTGATCTCTGACAATCGGTAGCGCATCTTCCGGAAAGTTATCAGCCAGTTTCAATAATTCAACTCCCATTGCTGGGTGCTGTTTGATGAAGTTAATCTCTGGTGTAGTGAGAGGTGTCTTTTTGCGCATCAATTGAGACGGAATTTTTAATTTACCCGTGTCGTGAAATAGTGCCCCTATACCAACAGCTTCAATTTCTTCGCGTGACCATTCCAGCTCTTTTGCAACCATCATAGATAACACGGCAACATTGAGTGAGTGATAGTAGATCCCTTCACTATCTTTAGCATCGCTCATTAAGTGCAATACCAGATTTTCAGAATTGATGAGTTGCTCAGTAATGTTCGATATTAGTTCTTTTGCATCACTAATCGCATTCAATGGACGATTACGTAGTTTAGTAATGAGGTTACGCATCATAGCTACAGACCGACCGAACTGTTGCTCTGTCTTCTGTAAATCTCGTCTCATCTTCTGAAGGTTTTCAATTCTGGTAAGCTTGTTCTTGTCCATTTCCGCTTGTAATGCATCGATCTCTTCGTTCGTCTGCTTTATGGTCTTGTCGTTAGTGACCTCTTTGGTTAAAGGAGGGGCTGTACTTTTGTTCAGATCTACAAATACATATTCAATTCCGAGTTTTTTTATTAACTCAATCTGAGCCTCTTCTTTAAGGCGGAATGAATTAAATAGGAACGGATGCTCTTTCCATGAGACAGGTAATCTTACAAAATTGCCGACTTGAAGTTGACTCGCTTTTACCTTACAGCTTTTGCTCATGTGATTTTTAGTTTGCCTTTATGTGGATGTTATTCTATCTCAACTTGCCAGCTTTACAATTACTTAAGCTCTGTGTCAGCATAGATACAATAAAAATAGCGCAAGTTAGAGATTGAGTAATGGATTTTATTGAAATTTATCCCGATGCGATACCTGAAGGTTTGTGTGATCGCCTAATCGCGGCGTTTGATTCTCACCCTGGCGTTATCGACGGACAAACGGGGCATGGTGTTGATCTTGATAAGAAAGTTAGCCGAGATATTACTATGGATAATTTTCAAGAGCTCACACCGCTTAAAAACGAATTACTTAATTATACGCTAAAAAATGCTGCACATTATTTTGATAAGTATGCTTTAGCGCTAATGGGAGCGGTTGCCGTTACTGTTTCCGATGAACAAGGTAAGCCGAAAACGCTCACTCCAGATAACTTTGATCAGTTGGGTCGTCATCGCGTGCAGCCTTTGGTGCAATATCTTTATCGTAGCGGGGCGATTAATATTCAGAAGTACATTCAAGGTAAGGGCGGCTATCCTCACTGGCATTCTGAGCAGTTTCCGCAAATGGGCCATAATGAAGCCTTGCATCGAGTCGTATTGTATATGTACTACCTTAACGATGTAGAAGAGGGCGGAGAAACTGAATTTTATTATCAGCAGCGCAAAGTTAAGCCTAAAAAGGGCACTATGGTGATTGCCCCTGCTGGCTTCACGCATAGTCATAGAGGAAACATGCCCCTTAGTGGTGACAAGTATATTGCCACCTCATGGATCATGTTCAATCGAGCTGAAAAGCTATACACTCCAGCGGGTTAATTTATACCGATAGTGATACTGAGCAGCACTAGATTGGAATAGTAATAGTAAACTTCGCGCCTTCAAGACGGGATGTTTCTATTGCGAGTTGACCATTGTAGCTGGTGACAATCTCGTTACAGACGGCTAAACCTATTCCCTGACCTGCTTTTTGGGTATCGGCTCTAACGCCGCGCTCAATGATATCTTGTCTGATTTTTTCTGGTATGCCAGGACCATCATCCTCAATGATTAGCACAAACTCACTGTGATCATTGTAATATGAGCTGACGATAACTTGGCTAATGCACATTTTAAATGCATTCTCCATGAGGTTGCCACAAAGCTCCATTAAATCGCCTTTATCACCAGGAAAAACCTGTTCTTTAGCAATATCCGCAGTGAAACTCACTTGCTTGTCTCGGTAAACCTTAAATAGCATCTGTGAAAGCTGCTCAACTAATGGATAGACCAGTGTTTGTTCTCGCTTAAGTCCTTTTCGACCTAGCATCGCTCGTTTCAATTGGTACTTGACCAATTGATCCATCTGACTGACCTGTTCCATTACTTTTTCACTAACAGCATCTTTATCTAGGCTATCATCATCGGTAATGGCATGTACTGCTGCTAAGCGCGTTTTAAGGCTATGAGCCAAGTCATTCATGGCGTTTTGGTATCGTTCTTGCTGCGCACTAGATTGAACTAATAGCTGATTAAGCGCTTGAGTAACCCCTTCTAACTCAACTGGGTAGTCTTGAGAAAGGGTTTTGGCTTTGCCATTGCTGACTTGCTGTAACTCGTTGCGCATTTGTACCAAGGGGCGCATACCCCAATATCCAGCACTTATGAGTAGGAATAGTGCAAGTGCAAGTACCATTCCTAAGCGCCAATAGGTTCGGCGACTGAATTTGTTTAACTCCAGTTCTAAGTTGTGCGCATCTTTCATTACCAATAGATTGTATTGCTTGTTAGCTAACTCAACTGAGAGTAGGTAGACAAAATAATTTTTGTTGTCAGACAGATTCAGATAATAAGGCGGGGCATCTAAGCGAATATCGTTAAATCGCTCGCAGGCATCAAATAAACCGCGCTCTACCGCAAGTGACGAAGTCCATACTTGCTTGTAGTTCTGATCGCAGCTCGCAAGAATATATTTTTTAGGGGTGTTATTTTCTTCTAACCAGTTAGTATTTTCTGGAATGAGATTATGCTCTTTTAGCTCAGCAGCCACTTTTGGGATCTCAGCGATCAGTTTAGCGGTTTCTTCATTGTAATTATTCTGAGCATAAAGCACATTGACTAGCCAGGCTAACCCAAACCCTACTAAGGCTATGATTGACAGAGAGGTGACAAACAGCCGTGTCAGCAGTCGGCGTTTAAACGTAAGTTTTAACTGCATAGAAGATTAAACTTATAACCTTGACCGCGAATTGTGACGATAGGGTTTTCTAAACCGCCGCTTGAAAGCTTTTTACGTAATCGGCTTACCATGACCTCAATGGTATTTGGGTCACCCTCTTTATCCCCATAAATCACATCGAGTAGCCGCTGCTTGGCCACAACCTCATGACAATGACGCATTAAATATTCCAAGATCTGGTATTCAAATGCGGTGACTTCCATTGGCTCTGCATTTAGTGAAACCTGTTTCGCCGCCAGATCCAATGCTAAAGGACCACTGGTAATAATTGGTTTTACAAAGCCAGCGCTGCGACGGACCAGTGCATCAAGCCTAGCTACAAGCTCTTCTTTTTGAAAAGGTTTAACTAGGTAGTCATCGGCACCAGCATTTAAGCCTTCAACTTTATCTTGCCAATTAACGCGGGCAGTAAGGATCAAAATTGGGGCTTTTAGTTCTGCATTTCTCAAACTTTGGATGAGGCTTATTCCATCTTGATCGGGTAGGCCTAAATCGACAATCGCTACATCGATAGGATAATTGGTTGCTTGATAGAAGCCCTCTTTGGCTGTCAGTGCGACCTGAACTTGGTTGCCTAGCTCGCTCAGTTGAACCTTTAGGTGATGGGACAAAATAGGATCGTCTTCAACAACCAATATTCTCATTTGTTTTGCCTATTTAGTTATTTAGTTCAGTTTAACGATTTATATTTATGATGCCAACTGAGTCTAAAATTTGAATGGGTTGAGTTTATCACTGTGTAGCTTAACAGGCGCTGACATACCACTGATTTACTATTTAATTTTTGATGGTAAGAATAAACAAGCTGTGTCAGCTAGGAATCTGGTCAACTAATGGTTAAAATCGATTCTCTTTGTTATCTATGGAAATATCTAATGTCGTTAGTTAAAACGGTTTCTCTATTACTTGCATGTTTAGTTATGCCTGCTGCTTTGGCTCAGACTTTTACATTTACCGCTATTCCAGACGAGAATGAGAGTCAGCTAAAAACCCGTTTTGACAAGGTGGCTCGCTATTTAGAAGCAGAACTTGGGGTGGAAGTTGCTTATGTTCCTGTAAAATCTTACGCTGCAGCAGTTACGGCCTTTCGTAATAATCAAGTGCAATTGGCGTGGTTTGGTGGTCTTTCTGGTGTTCAGGCGAGACGGTTGGTTCCAGGATCGAATGCGATTGCACAAGGATATGAAGACCAATATTTTAAAAGTTATTTTATCGCTCATCACTCCACTGCATTAGTTAAGTCTACTAACTTCCCTAATCTTAACGGATTTACCTTCACCTTTGGCTCTAAAGGTTCAACCTCGGGTCGTTTAATGCCGCAGTTTTTTATCGAACGCAACATGGGTAAAAAGATCGAAGACATTTTTACCCGTACCGGATTTTCTGGCGACCATAACCGTACTATTGCTCAGGTTGAAGCTGGGGCTTATCAGGTTGGCGCCGTCAACTATAAAGTATGGGACACTATGGTTGAGAAAGGCGAAGTCGATACCAATAAAGTCAAAGTGATTTGGGAAAGCCCGGCTTATCCAGACTATCAGTGGACAGTAAGAGCGGGTGTCGATCAGCAGTATGGTGAGGGTTTCAGTGACAAATTAAAGGCAGCGTTACTTAACATGAAAGATCCAGATCTATTAGCCAGCTTTCCTCGACAATCTTTTGTTGAAGCCACTAATCAAGCTTATGAGCCGATTGAGTCAGTAGCGCAAACGATTGGGTTGTTAGATTAATCAAGTGTTAGCGTTAGAATCGATATCATTACATTATCAAGATAAGCAGGTGATAGATAAGTTATCCTTATCTATCACCCAAGGTGAAAAGCTGGCTATAGTCGGGGCTTCTGGCGCGGGTAAATCGACCTTGCTTACCCATATATATCAGCAACTTCAGCGCGACGCCGCACTATGTTCTCAATCTCAAGGACTGGTAGATGCACTTAGTGTTTATCACAATGTATTTATGGGAGCCTTGAGCCGTCACTATTGGCTCTATAATTTGGCTAATCTTGCGTGGCCGTTTAAGCGCCATCTTAGCGATATAAAATTGCTTTGTGATTCACTTTTCTTAGATGTCTCACTTGATACTAAGGTCTCCTCCTTATCGGGAGGACAGCGTCAACGAGTTGCTATTGCTAGAGCCATTTATCAAAACCAGCCTGTGTTTATTGGGGATGAAGCATTTTCGGCGCTTGACCCTATTATGGCCGAACGTTTAGTTGAGTTGGTATTAGCTAAGCATGACACTGTGATTATGGTATTGCATGATTGTGCTTTGGCGTTGAAAAATTTTGATAGAATTATTGGATTACAACAAGGTCAGATTGCGATTGATAAACCCGCTAGTCAATTGAGTCCACAGCAACTTAGTGACTTCTTCGATGGCGTGGCTCAGAGCGCAGTACAACAAGCGTGATCAGATTTCCTTTCTTTGGTGCTTGGCAGCGATTAACACTATGCATTTGGTTTATTGCCATTATTTCGGCTTATTTCGCTGACATTTCTGTGATTTCGTTAGAGCCATGGAGTGAACTCACTCGCATGGCATTAGGCTTCATTACGCCAGACTTTTTTGCCACGGAATCTATGGGTCGTGCGTTATGGTTAACCGTCAGTTTCGCGTTGTTAGGCGTCGCCTTAGGTCTGCTTTTGGGCGCGCCACTGTCGTTAATTTATCAATCAAGATTTGTTGCCGGGATTTGCGCCATGGTGCGTGGCATTCACGAGATATTTTGGGCGCTGTTATTTTTACAACTATTTGGTTTATCACCTATTACGGGGATTTTAGCGATTGCATTACCTTACGGTGCAACATTCGCCCGTGTTTTCCATGATATTTTGCAGCAGTCTCCCAACACCACAACTCAAACGATGCCAAGCGCTGTTGATAGGGTTAGTCGTTATACCTATGGCAAGTTAGGGCATGTTTACCCCTTGATGTTGGCTTATATACGCTATCGATTTGAGTGTGCTCTTCGCAGCAGTGCTGTCCTTGGCTTTATTGGTATGCCTACGATAGGTTTCTACCTTGAGACAGCGTTTCGTCAAGGGAACTATCATGAAGGGGCGGCATTACTGATGTTATTAGTGCTGCTTATCGGGACCATCTCTTGGTGGGCGAGGGCAAAGTTGCTTCTGGTTTACCTGTTGTTCGCGATTGTGACTTTACCTCCTATCGGTGCGGTTGACGGTTTATTAGTGTGGCAATTCATTAGCCATGATCTGTTACCCCCCGGGATCAATAGCATTGTTTATGGCCAGATTGGGCTGACTCAGGGAATGGAGCTGTTTATTGTTTGGTGGCAGCGTTTGACCTATGAGCAGGCTTTACCTGGGATGCTGGCGACATTGATTTTGGCGCTATGCGCATTAGGTGCGACACATCTACTGGCATTGTGGGGATACCTCGCTGCCAGTCGACATTTGCGAGGTCGATTTGCCGCAGGAGCTAGTCAGCTTTTGCTGCTGCTATTAAGATCGATACCTGAATACCTGCTGGCCTTCATCTTTATGATGTTGCTAGGGCCATCTATGTTACCCGCAATTGCGGCATTATCACTTCATAATGGCGCATTGATCGCGTATTTGGTCTCGAGGCAGGATGGTGCGATTAAAACTAGCGCATTGTATTATCCGCGGCTTGACCATTTTTCTTATGAGGTTTTGCCACGGATCTATCCCAATTTAATCTCGCTGTTGTTTTACCGTTTTGAGATTATTTTGCGTGAAACCGCTATTTTTGGCGTGTTGGGAATAGCGACCTTAGGATTTTATATTGACAGTGCTTTCGCCGAAATTCGCTATAGTAACGCATTATATTTATTGCTAACGACAGCACTATTAAATGTGGTTGTCGATATTATCGCTCGTCGATTAGTGGCCAAACGATTACCGCAAGGTGTGGTACTTGGGCAAGCTTCCTGCGTAGCTTAGCCTTTATTCTTATTCGTGTTGGGCTTTCGTTCGGCGTTTGATAATACCTTTGCAGCAAAATGCTGCGACTAAGGTAAATAAGGTGACTGCAGACATAATTAAGGCATAATCCTTATCTACATCGCATCATAGCCACTACCGCCCCCATAATCGCCAACGGCACATAAAATTTAGTCAATTTGGAATATTCTGGCACTATAGCGGCGCCGTTTTTCTCGATGAGATAGTTGATTTCTCCCTATTGCAGCAAACAATTTTACTGCGTTTTTTGCAACAGGGGTTATCTCTAGACTTGGAAAAAACGGTGAGTGAAAGCTGGATGTTAGTGATCACCGCTACTCACAGAGACTTACAGGTTGAAGTCGCAGAAGGGCAGTTTGGTGAAGATTTCTATTATCGTCTAAATGTGCTGCCCATACATATGCCAGCATTGAGAGGGCGCCGTGAAGTATTGGGCGTTTGGTAGAGCATTTTTTACAGCTGCATAGTAAGCGATATGTGCTGTTAGACGATGTCGAGACATGATGGCAATCGCACTAAGGCTTTACAGTTTTTAGGCCTCAGTTATGAAGGCATTCGTATATCGTTTGGAAAAGTATCAGTTAGTGTAGATGCTCGCGATAAGCAACCGCAGCTTTAGACCAATGTTACTCGTAATACCTGAGGTAACAAAGCGTATATCACCTTGGGGATCGATAATATAGATCGCCGGAAAAGCCAGTGCTCCCCATTGTTGATGTATGTTTGAGGTGTCATTAATGACCTTAAATTGATAGTCATGCTCACGCATAAACTGTGCGATCTCTTCATCACTACCAGATCCAACCGCAATTGTGATCACATGATGATCATTGACAAGCGTGTTCACCATTGGGGAGGTGACACGGCACACTGGGCACCAGGTCCCCCAAAAGTAGATTAGTGTTGGCTCTGTTGTTGATAGCGAAATTGGGGCCCCCTCAATTGTTAAGCTTGAGAGTGCTGGTGCGTGACCATTAATCATGTGACGCTGTTGGTATGAAAGCGCTAAAAAAGCGATGATGCCAAACAACAGTAGATCTCTAAGCCAGCGATGTCGTCTCTTTTGGGGAAACAATTTCTTTTTCAAACCAGTTTGTGTTTTGCTTCGATTTAATTTGTTACTGGCAGACATTCTTGCGTAAGCCTATAGGTATTGGCTTGGAGTTTGCCTTGTCCAAATTCGGCTATAGGCCATTAATTGTGGGTAGAAAGTGCGAAAGGCTATCTCAATTTCAATATCCATTTTTTTAACGGTTTTTACGGCGCCATTAAAAATCTCAGGTTTTGATACACGCTGAGCGACAGATTCGATAGCTTTATGTAAACCACTCGGGGTCTCGTAGGCCAAAAGCCAGTTCTCTTGCTTCATTTTAGGCACAATATCGATAAGTTTAGCTGGCAGCTGTTGGGTATTTTCTATGGCAAAATAAGCCCCTTGGGCAAATTCAGCCAATGACTGATTGTGATATTCATCCCAATATTTCGCCAACATATGGTCGAATGCCAAATCGATGAGTATGGGGGCTGCACGTTGTAAATTGGAGGGGAACGCCGCACGTAACTCTTTAGTAAGTTCATGGCTGTCGGTTAACGAATCTATTTGTCTGTGTAGCCAAATGCCTTGTTGTAGCGCTTTAGGGTGGTCAGATATGTTGCCCTTAGCGAAGTCGCCAGCTAAATTTGCTGCCAGGTTGGTTTTACTATTATCTGCGAGGTGAAGGTGTGCTAGAAAGTTCATTAGATAGCGTTTATTTTTCTTTATCAAAGCATTGTTTTCACGTTATCATGCTCCTCTGTGCTAAGGAACCTTTATTTTGATTATCGCGTTGATGATATTAAGTTGGTGACTTTACGGAGTGCACATAGTGATTATTCATTAACCTATCGGTTTTTAAGGATCAAGGATGATGTGGAACTGGTTCTCCAAATTGCTTAATAAAAAAGTACAACCTAAACGTCGACGCGTACAGGTTGATATCCCTATAGAACAGCACACCTACCGTAAGGCTCAGTTCGGTTTACACAGAAACTCATCTAATGATGAGGATAAAAGCCGCCGCTAAGCTTAATTCGGGTTGATCTTCTCGGTTTCTGCAAATAGACTAGCGGCCGATTTATGCTGAGCAGAGACCCATTATGCGTGTTGCCGATTTTTCTTTCGATCTCCCTGATGAACTGATCGCCAGATATCCTATGCCTGAGAGAACAGCTTCTAGATTGTTGACCCTTGACGGTGTAACAGGTGCTTTGGCTGATAAGCAGTTTACCGACATACTCGCACTAGTTAATCCTGGTGATCTGATGGTGTTTAATAATACTCGGGTTATCCCTGCTCGGCTGTTTGGGCAAAAACAAACTGGCGGTAAGCTTGAAATATTGGTTGAGCGTATGCTCGATGACAAGCGTATCCTTGCCCACGTGAGAAGTTCTAAATCGCCTAAGCCTGGTAGTATAGTTTGCTTAGACGGTGGCTATGAGATGACCATGCTTGAGCGTCATGACACCCTATTTGAACTTGGGCTCAATAGCGATAAAACGATTCTAGAAGTGCTCGAAGAGGTGGGGCATATGCCACTTCCTCCTTATATCGATCGCCCAGATGAGGATGCGGATAAAGAGCGTTATCAAACCGTTTATAATCAGAACCCTGGTGCGGTTGCTGCGCCAACAGCTGGCCTTCATTTTGATGACACCTTGCTTGCCGCATTAAAACAGAAAGGCGTTAACACCGCTTTTGTTACTTTGCATGTGGGCGCTGGCACCTTCCAACCCGTACGTGTCGATAATATCCTTGAGCATAAGATGCATTCTGAGTGGGCAGAAGTGCCTCAAGAGGTTGTCGATCAGATTAAAGCGACAAAAGATGCGGGTAATCGTGTGATTGCCGTTGGCACCACATCGGTTCGCTCTTTAGAAAGCGCGGCTAAGGCTAGTGATGGTGAATTAAAGCCATTTAGCAGTGATACCGATATCTTTATCTATCCCGGTTATGAGTTCAAAGTGGTTGATGCGCTGGTGACCAATTTTCATTTGCCAGAATCGACACTCATCATGCTCATTAGTGCATTTGCCGGTTTTGATGAGGTAAAAAACGCCTATCAGCACGCGATTGCTCAAAAATACCGCTTTTTTAGCTATGGTGATGCCATGTTTGTGACTAAAAAAGCGAACTAAGAAGTGATTTTGTTTTAAAATACCCACCCCACAATTGCGGTGGGTATTTTTTTGCAGTTTTTTAAGATTCAGGGTTGATACTCAATTGTTTGCCCTTATCTCTATTGATCATCAGTGCTAAAACATTTTAGCGTGAATAGAGTCAGACTGTTTCTCTGGCGAGGTAAATTATGAAATTTGAATTAGATACAACAGATGGTCGTGCTCGTCGCGGTCGCTTGGTTTTTGAACGAGGCACTGTAGAAACCCCAGCATTTATGCCGGTAGGAACCTACGGTACGGTAAAAGGAATGACGCCTGAAGAGGTCCGCGCTACGGGTGCAGATATTCTTCTTGGTAACACTTTTCATTTGTGGCTTCGTCCTGGCGAAGAGATCATGCGTAAGCATGGCGATTTACACGATTTCATGAATTGGCAACGTCCAATTTTGACTGATTCCGGTGGATTCCAAGTATTCAGTCTGGGTGATATTCGTAAGATCACCGAAGAGGGGGTGCATTTCCGCTCACCAATCAATGGTGAGAAGATCTTCTTAGACCCTGAGAAGTCGATGCAGATCCAAGACTCTTTGGGTTCTGACGTGGTGATGATTTTTGATGAATGTACACCGTATCCAGCCACAGAAGATGAAGCGCGTAAATCGATGCAGATGTCTCTGCGATGGGCTAAGCGCTCTCGTGATGAGTTCGATAGGCTCGAAAATCCTAATTCGCTATTTGGTATTATCCAAGGCGGCGTATATGAAGACTTGCGTGATGAAAGTCTAGAAGGTCTGGTTAATATTGGTTTTGATGGTTATGCCATCGGTGGTTTAGCCGTGGGCGAGCCTAAAGAAGATATGCACCGCATTTTGGAGCATGTTTGTCCTAAAATCCCAACTGAAAAACCACGTTACTTGATGGGGGTCGGTAAACCAGAAGATTTGGTTGAGGGCGTGCGTCGTGGTGTCGACATGTTTGATTGTGTTATGCCAACACGTAATGCTCGTAACGGTCATCTATTTACCAGTGAAGGTGTTATCAAGATCCGCAATGCGCGCCATCGCGATGATACTTCACCACTCGATGCTAAGTGTGATTGTTATACCTGTAAGAACTACTCGCGGGCATATCTTTACCATTTAGATCGTTGTAATGAAATTTTGGGAGCGCGTTTAAACACCATTCACAATCTACGTTATTACCAAATGTTGATGGAAGGTTTGCGCGGCGCAATTGAGACAGGTACATTAGACGCCTTTGTTGAGGAGTTCTACACCAGTCAAGGTCGTGAAGTCCCTAAGTTATCCGATTAATTTTACTGCTAATAAGAAGAGAGAAATATGTTCATTTCAAATGCATTCGCAGCCGACGCTCCTGTAAGTGGTGCTGGTGGTACTATGGAATTAGTTTTCATGCTGGTCATCTTTGGCCTGATCTTTTACTTCATGATTTTCCGTCCTCAATCAAAGCGTGTTAAAGAGCACAAGAACCTAATGAGCTCGTTGAGCAAGGGTGATGAAGTGTTAACTAGCGGCGGGATTTTAGGCAAAATAGCTAAGATCAGCGATGAGAATGATTACGTATTGTTGACTATCAACGAGACGAGCGAGATCACAATTAAAAAGGATTACATTGCGGCTGTGTTGCCTAAAGGGTCTATTAAGTCACTTTAAGTTTTAACTAAGTCACTTTAAGCCAAGAGGGCGATGGTGTGTTAAATAAATACCCAATGTGGAAAAACCTAATGGTGATGATTATTATCGCCGTAGGTGCTTTCTACGCAATACCAAATCTATTTGGTGAAGACCATGCAGTGCAGATCGTTGCAACGCGCGGTGCTGAAGTCAACGTATCAACTCAGACTCAGGTCAATGAGGTACTGTCGGCTACAGGCATTGCTGTTAAGCGTTCTGAGCTTGAAAATGGTCAGTTGTTAGTGCGTGTAGCAAATGCAGAACAGCAGTTGCTTGCTAAAGAAGCAATTGCAGATTCACTCGGTGATAAGTACATCGTGGCGTTGAACTTAGCGCCAGCTACGCCGCTGTGGCTAGAGTCGATGGGCGGTAGCCCTATGAAACTGGGTCTCGACTTGCGTGGTGGTGTTCACTTCTTAATGGAAGTGGACATGAGCGAAGCGATACGTAAGATGACCGAAGCTAAAATCTCCGATTTTAGAAGCGATCTTCGTAGCGAAAAAATCCGTTATGCGGGTATTCGTAATACCCCAAAAGGGATTGAGATTAAGTTTCGTGATGCAGACAACCTAGCTAAAGCTGAGCAGTTCCTCAAAACGCGCAGCAACGATATGGTCTTTACCGATACGACGTCGGGTGACGATTATCAGTTGCTTGCCAACATGAGCGAAGTCTACCTTAAACAGATTAAGGAAGAGGCGCTGCAGCAAAACATCACAACGTTGCGTAATCGTGTAAACGAATTGGGTGTTGCTGAGCCTGTGGTACAACGCCAAGGTGCAGAGCGTATCATCGTTGAGTTACCCGGTGTTCAAGATACCGCACGTGCTAAAGATATCTTAGGCGCGACAGCATCGATTGAATTCCATATGGTTGACGAAAAAGCTGATGCAGCTGCTATCGCAAGTGGTCGCATCGCTGCCAGCTCGCAGATCTATGAGCGTCGTCAAGGCGGTCAGGTCGCTCTGCAAAAAGCTGTGATGCTGACGGGTGATCATATTCAGGGGGCACAACCCAGTTTTGATGAATATAGCCGTCCACAAGTATCAATTAACTTAGATGCAAAAGGTGGCTCTATCTTCTCAAACGTGACCAAAGACAATATCGGTAAGCCGATGGCGACTTTGTTCATTGAGTATAAAGATAACGGCGCGAAAAACCCTGATGGCAGCGTTAAGATGGACAAAATTGAGGAAGTTATCTCAGTGGCGACCATTCAAGCACGTCTAGGACGTAACTTCGTTATTACAGGTCTTGATCACTCTGAAGCGCAAAACTTAGCCTTGTTACTGCGTGCTGGTGCCTTGATTGCTCCTGTATCTATCGTTGAAGAACGTACTATTGGTCCAAGCCTAGGTGCTGAAAACATCGAAAACGGTGTTCAGGCGATGATTTGGGGCATGGCTGTCGTACTTGTCTTTATGTTGGTCTACTACCGTGGCTTTGGCTTAATAGCAAACCTCGCATTAACCGCTAACTTAGTGATGGTTGTTGGTGTAATGTCCATGATTCCAGGTGCGGTTTTAACCTTGCCAGGTATTGCCGGTATGGTATTGACTGTGGGTATGGCTGTTGATGGTAACGTACTTATTTACGAACGTATTCGTGAAGAGTTACGCGCTGGTAGAAGCGTTCAGCAAGCAATACACGAAGGTTATGGCAATGCATTTTCAACCATTGCCGATGCTAACATTACCACCTTTATGACAGCGTTAATTCTATTTGCAGTGGGTACCGGTGCTGTTAAAGGCTTCGCGGTCACTCTGATGATAGGTATTGCAACGTCTATGTTTACTGCCATCGTGGGTACCCGTTCAATCGTGAATGCGATTTGGGGTGGTAAGCGCGTGAAGAAACTGTCTATTTAAGGGGAAGTTGACCATGTTCCAGATTTTATCAATTAAAGGCACGATCAACTTCTTACGCCACGCTGTGCCGATTAGTATCTTATCGCTTATTTTAGTGATTGGTTCCTTAGGTTCGTTAGCGGTTAAGGGCATTAACTGGGGGCTCGATTTCACCGGCGGTACTGTCGTTGAAATGGAGTTTACCCAGGCGGTTGACCTTAATAAGCTGCGCAGCGTGTTAACCTCTGACGAAACCGATGGTGCCTTGGTACAGAATTTTGGTTCTAGTCGCGACGTGCTGATTCGTTTACCCGTCAAAGAAGGGGTTAAAAGCGATATTCAAGTTGAACATGTAATGGAAGCTGCATCAGCGGTTGATCCTAGTGTGATACAAAAGCGCGTTGAGTTCGTTGGACCACAGGTCGGTAAAGAACTTGCAGAGCAGGGCGGTTTAGCGGTACTTGTTGCGCTTATCTGTATTCTTATCTATGTCTCTTTCCGCTTTGAGTGGCGTTTAGCGATGGGCTCGGTTGCGGCATTGGCGCACGATGTGATTGTGACCTTAGGTGTGTTCTCGGTATTCCAACTGGAATTCGATTTGACTGTACTTGCAGGCGTATTAACGGTTGTAGGTTACTCACTTAACGATACGATTGTGGTGTTTGACCGTATACGTGAAAATTTCCTTAAGATGCGTAAAGGGACACCCGAAGACGTCGTAAATACGTCGATCACACAGACCATGAGCCGTACCATTATTACTACTGGTACAACATTAGTTGTGGTGGTGGCCTTGTTCCTTAAAGGCGGCACCATGATCCATGGGTTCGCCACGGCGCTACTCATGGGGATTTTTGTGGGTACGTTCTCCTCGATCTATGTGGCAAGTTTCTTAGCGATTAAGCTTGGTATTAATCGCGAGCATATGATGCCTGTTGAGATTGAAAAAGAAGGTGCTGATCAAGACGCCTTGATGCCTTAATTTTATTTGCACTGCAATATGATAAAAAGCCACTTTATGTGGCTTTTTTTATTGTTCAAATAGACAAAATTGGCCATATTCTTACTCGACATCCAGGTTGCTTTGAAGATAGGATGTTTTGTCGATATATCAATCGCATTATTTAAGTACGCTTTCTATACCGTTTAATGTTGTCGTTAAGGTCTATAATTTTTAAAGATCGAATTACGACTTTTAAGGTTTATGATGGGTATAAACTCCTTAGTAGGAGCAATAAACGGATCTCAGTATTAATTTGCTGGCATTACCTTAATAATTTGCCAGAAGAGCAATAGCAGTCGGGGATATTAACATGGAAGAGAGAAGTCGATTAGTTGCTGGTGGCAACCTATTACAAGCCCATAGTTGGAAGGGAATGTTAGAAGCGTGTGGTATCGCTGTCGAACTGCGTGGCGAAGCATTATTAGGCGGTATTGGTGAGTTACCTGCCGATCTGTTAGATGTTGAGCTTTGGGTTGCCGAGTCTCAGTATGAGCAGGCTAGAGCTCAACTAGATACGCTTAATAGTGAAAGCCCTAAGTGGCAATGTGTTAAGTGTCATGAAACTAATGAGGGCAACTTTGAACTCTGTTGGCAATGTGGCGCAGAAAGAAGTGAACTATTAAGTTAGCCAGCACCTACTATTTTAATAATTATTTGATTTAGGCTGCTAATAGAGTCTTGGGCATGTTCAGACAGCATTAATCTGTAAAAAGACATGAGTGCCAAAGGTTCTAGATAATTTAACGCCTGTTAAGAGAAAAAACCTGCTATGCAATATTTTCCCCTGTTTGTTAATACTCAATCACTGCGCGTGTTGATCGTTGGTGCCGGTGAAGTTGCCAGCCGTAAATTAGATCTCCTTAGTCGCACAGAAGCTCTGTTGTCGGTTATCGCTCCAGCCGTTTGTGATGAAGTTTTAGTTTATGCCCAAAGCGGAAGGATCACACTATTACAACGTGAAGCGAGTATTGATGATATTGCAGATATTGATCTCTTGTATCTCGCCACAGCGGATGATGCGCTTAATTATGAAATGGCGATGTATGCCAAAGCGCAAGGCATATGGGTAAACGTGGTCGATTCCCCCTCATTGTGTCAGTTTATTACTCCTTCGATTGTTGATAGAGGCAGGCTGCAGGTGGCGATCAGTACTGCAGGCGCTGCGCCCGTATTTGCTAGGGAATTACGTTCCCGAATAGAGACGTTATTGCCAAACACTCTTGAGCCCCTGTTTGATTTTATTGCTCAGCGTCGAGTGGAAGTGCAGCAGCGACTCCCCATTTTTAGTCAACGTAAACTGTTTTGGGAACAGTTTTTTAAGGCTAATGGTGACCGTTTTGATCGTCATACAACTACGCATTATGACAATGCGTTTAATCACCTTGTCAGTGAGGGAGAAATATTGCTGATTGATGATGAAACACCGTTGTCATTGCTTCCCATTGCTGCAATGCCGTTGATGCAGCGGTTAGATCTTATCTGCAGTGATTTAAGCCTACCGAGTGAGCTACTTGAGCTTTGTCGTCGAGATGCTTCAAGAGGCACGCTTATTCCGCTAAGTGAACTAACCCAGCGCTTTGAAAAAGGGGAGCGTTTACTGATTTACGCTGATGTAGGTGTGATCAGCAAATTAGCGGCTCATTTCCCTATGGCTAAGCGTTTGCAAGCGGGCTCCTTGTAAGGTATCGATTTAATCATCAGCGTTGTTGTGCTTTCTTGCTAGGAATTGAGGTAGACTAAGCCAAATTTTCGTAATCTTGATTGATATGGCACCTAAAGCAACTGTTTATAAAGCACAATTACAAATAGCCGATATGGATCGTGGCTACTACCACGATCATAACCTCACCCTTGCTCAACATCCATCTGAAACCGATGCCCGTATGATGCTGCGTTTACTTGCATTCGCATTAAACGCTAGCGATAGCTTACAGTTCAGTAAAGGGTTATGCGTGGATGATGAGCCTGAGCTTTGGCAAAAGTCGTTAAGCGATGAGATCGAACTCTGGGTCGAATTTGGCCAAAGTGATGAAAAGTGGGTGAGAAAAGCATGTGGCCGCTCTAAACAAGTTCAACTTTTTGCCTACGGTGGTAGAAGTGTACCTATCTGGTGGCAACAGAATCAGCAAGCCTTTAGTCGCTACGCCAATTTAAAGGTCTGGAATATTCCTGAAGAGGCCGTTAAGGCAATGGGGGAGTTGGTTAGCCGCAGTATGATAGTGCAGTTTAATATTAGTGAAGGAGAGATCTGGATGTCGAATGACCAAGGTAGCGTGCAGATCATCCCTGAAGTATTAAAAGAATAACCCTTCGAAAAGAGAAACCTGTCTAATGACAGGCTTCTCTATTTTTCTATAATTAATCACTATTTAGTTGTATTACGCTTGCTCAAGTAATGCATCTTCATCTTCGCCTTTACCTTTGGTTTTGACTATGATGAGACCAGTAATAACCAGTGTTGAAATCACACCAGCAATAGTCGATAAGGTCATAGGTAGACCTGCACCTAAGGTGGCTGAGTTTAGCAGGAAGCTTATTACTACCGTTGTCATAAACATCGCTGGAACAGTACATATCCAATGAAACTTGTTATGACGTAACAAATAGGCTGAAGCTGTCCATAACATCATGACTGCGGTCGTTTGGTTTGCGACACCGAAGTAGCGCCAAATTACACCAAAATCAACCTGAGTCAGAATCGCGCCCATGATAAATAATGGGATTGCGAGCAATAGACGCTTTGGTAGCGCGGTTTGTGGCATTTTGAAGAATTCAGCCAAGATCAAACGTGCAGAGCGAAAGGCAGTATCACCAGAGGTAATAGGTAAAATGATCACGCCTAAGATAGCCATAAAGCCACCGACTGCACCAAGTAAGCCCGTTGACGCTTCATAGACTACGTTTGCAGGGTTGCCAGCCATGCCCGCGTTTAGTCCTTCAACGCCACCAAAGAATGATAACGCAATTGCACACCAAATAAGCGCAATAACACCTTCACCTATCATAGCGCCATAGAATACGAAACGACCATTTGATTCATTTTCAACACAACGAGCCATCAGTGGTGATTGGGTTGCATGGAAACCTGATACTGCACCACAAGCAATGGTGATAAATAGTGCTGGCCATAATGGCATATCATTTGGGTTTAAGTTACTGAAGAAATCACCGATTTCAAAACCAGGCATCAATGTGTGTTCGCTAGATACGGCAAGTGCGATAGTCAAACCAACAGACATAAACAGCAATAATGCACCAAAGAAGGGATATAGCCGGCCGATAATTTTGTCGACAGGTACTATGGTCGCAATAAGGTAATAAGTGAAGATCACGCCAAGGAAAATACTGACATCCCAGCCTGTTAATTTACCGAGTAGACCAGCAGGAGCAGAAATAAATACCACACCAACCAACAACAATAGGATGATGGCGAAGACGTTCATAAAGTGTTTAGCACTCTTGCCTAGGTATTTACCTGCAAGATTTGGCACAGATTGACCGTTATTACGAACAGAGAGCATACCTGAGAAGTAATCATGTACTGCACCAGCAAAGATACACCCTAGTACGATCCACAGCATTGCTGCTGGTCCATAAAGCGCCCCTAAGATAGGACCAAAGATCGGGCCAACACCAGCGATGTTGAGTAATTGGATTAAGTATACTTTACCTTTTGACATTGGCACAAAGTCAACGCCATCGGTTTTTGTAAAGGCGGGTGTTTGGCGAGCTTCATTTATGCCAAACACTTTTTCAACAAATTTACCGTAGATAAAATATCCGCCGAGTAATAGGCCTACACAAAGTAGAAACCACATCATAATTATTTCCCCCAGTTAAAGTTAACAAGAGTGTAACGCTACGATAGCAGAAGAAAACTGCCATTATAGTGAGTGGTCATATAAGTTGATTAAGCGGTTATTTGAGGCGGTTAACGGTTTTAGCTGAATCCGAAAATCTGTTTAAGCGGTTTAAGGAAACGGCGTGATACAGGGACTTTTTTACCAGAATGAGTGAGTACTTCCGCGCCATTTTCTTGCATTATGATCTCGCTAATGGCATGGGGGGCGACGAGATATTGTTTATGGCAACGCACGAGTTCGGTTTTTTCCTCTAACACTTTTAAGGTTAAATGGGTATGAACATGCTCTTGGCTAGTCGCAACATGAATACCGGTCAGATCGCTAAAGGCAAATTCCACATTATCGACGTTGATCACTTTAAGGCGGTTACCGCAATAGCAGGGAACATGCTCTAATTGTGTGGGTAATACGGCAGTAAGGGAGCGTTGTTCTTGCTCTTTGCGGATGCGCTCTATTGTCGTTTGCAGCCTCGCTTCATCGATTGGTTTTAACAGATAGTCAAAGGCATGATTATCAAATGCCTTAATCGCATACTCGTCATAAGCCGTCACAAACACGACTTTAGGCATACTGTCAGGGTCGAGCATCGCGACCATCTCTAGCCCGCTAATTTTGGGCATTTGAATATCAACAAAAATCAAATTGGGTTTATACTTTGCAATAGATTGCATCGCTTCGATGGCGTTGCTGCATTGGCCAATAACATTGATATCTTGATGAACTGACAATAGGTCATTTAATGATTCTCTAGCAAACAATTCATCATCAATAATTAAGCAAGTGATCACGCTAATCTTCCGAGTGGGCAGTTGTTGATAAGGGTAATGTTATGGTTATACGAGTATAGCTGTCTTGTTCACATAATACCGCAACACCATATCCATTGCCGAAAAGGTTTTTTATTCTTTTATCGACGATAGACATTCCCAAGCCCGACTGATCTTTATCAGTCGATGTTTGATAAAGTCCGGCGTTATCTGTCACCGCTAATACTAATGACTCTTGTTGTACCCGACCTGTGACCTCGATTTCCCCGGGATCTAATAGATGGGAAGTGCCATGTTTAACCGCATTTTCGATGATAGGCTGCAGCGTAAATGCTGGTAATTTATAGTGATGTAATGACTCAGGAATACTAATTGTGACGCTGAGCCTATCAATGAACCGCGCTTTTTCAATGGTCAGATACGCATCAATATGTTCTAGTTCATCGGCCAAAGTGACAAGTCCGGTTGTACGTTTTAAGTTAATTCGTAAAAATTGCGCTAAATGTTGAATAAGCTTACGAGCCATCAATGGATCACGGCCGATGATGGCGGCAATGGTGTTCAGTGCATTAAACAGAAAGTGTGGGTTAACTTGAGCTTGCAATAATTTGAGTTCAGATTGGGTCAATAGACTCTGTTGTTGCTCATATCGACCGTAAAGAATTTGGTTTGACATTAACCGGGCAATACCTTCTCCTAATGTTTTGTTTATATTTAAAAAAAGCTTATTTTTAGGCTCATAAAGTTTAATGGTGCCAATGACTTCTGATTCACACCTAAGAGGAATGACCAAACTTGATCCTAAACGGCATTGAGCTGAAATTGAGCAGGCATAACTGGTTTCAACACCATCGGCAAACATCACACAATTTTGCTCAATGGCATCTTGAGTGATCTGTGATGAGATTGGTGTACCTGGAATATGATGATCGTCGCCTATGCCAATAAAGGCGAGTAGTTTCTCTTTATCGGTGATCGCAACAGCGCCAACATTGGTTTCTTCAATAATAATTTGTGCAACCTTGGTACTGCTTTCTTGATCGAAGCCTTTTGATAACACTCCAACACTGCGTTCTGCGATTTTGAGTGCTTTAGTCGAAAACGCTGACGAAAGCTTATCGAACATGGTTTTTTGATCTCTAACCATGCTCATAAAGAGCGCAGCTCCAATAGAGTTTACGAGTAACATTGGCAAAGCAATTTGTTTTACTAGTTCTACCGCATCAGCATAAGGTTTTGCGACCGCGAGAATGACGCCCATTTGCAGCATTTCCGCTGAAAAGGTCACAAGACAGACGAGTAGTGGGGTATAGACAAGCTCACTCTTGTTTATTTTCCTCAGATATAAGCCCACAATTCCGACTGACAGGCCTTCTAGAGTCGTTGAAATCGCACAGGCCAAATCGGTAAAACCGCCCATACTGTATCGATGTAAGCCTCCAGTGAGACCGACTAAGAAACCTGTAACAGGCCCGCCAAGCAGTCCGCCTAAAACAGCGCCCATGGCTCGGGTATTGGCAATTGCATCATTGGTTTGCTCGCCAAAATAGGTTGCCATAATGCAAAAGCCAGAGAAGATCAGATAGATATAGATTTTATGTGGCAGACGAGTGGCTGTCTCGGCAAACAGTTTGAACAGTGGGGTTTTACTCAGCAGATAGACAATAACCAGATATAAACACATCTGTTGAGTAAGCAATAATATGAGCTGCATTGTGAGCGAGCTTCCTAAAACCGTAATGCGTAATGGTTTGAGCATAGCACTGGCAAAGAATCGAGAACAACTGTTTGCAATGGGAATTAGATCAAAGTTTCAGTGCCAATTTTACGATATAAAGATTCAAATAAATTATATCTTTAAGAGGCGATATGTCAGATTCAATTCACGGTCATCAAGTGATGGAGTTAATGCTCTCTCTTGGTCGGGCAATATCCAAGCAAGAGTTAGAACAGCTTATGGCGAGTCACTTTGGGGAGCAAGCACGCTACCATACGTGTTCTGCAAGTGAGATGGATGCACAAGAGCTTATTGGTTTTTTAGAAGCAAGAGGGAAATTTATTGAATCATCAGATGGAATAGCAACGGCCGCAGACAAGATCTGTAACCATTAGCTAGTTTAGTCATGACTGTTTTCGATGAGCTGTTGCAGCTCATCTTTAGACATTTTTGCAAATTCAGTGATCATGATGCGGATAAGGCGAGATTTAGCCGCTTTATTGCTCTTGGATAATTGATTGAGCTGAGTGATGCTGCTTTCAGTTAACGTAAATGTGGCATGTTTAAAAATTTTGGTCGATTGCTTTTTCAAGCCTAAGATTTCGTTAGCTTTGTGTTTTTTCTTAGTTCGTCCAGCAAAGCCTGGTTGGCCAAATGCATAGTTATTGGCATCTTCGATAAATTCCTCGATGGTGAGTTTTTTTCGAGGTTTAGGTTTGCGGCGTTTAAGATCAGTTAAGCTCATAAGAATTTTCTGGTGGTATAGCAAAGAGTTCGTCTGCAATAGCGCGTATTTCGTTAGCGGCTTTACCGTTTGGCTCTATTTCCAGTACCGATGACCCCTGTTCTTCACTGTCATCATAGATATTGCGGCTAAAGGTGACATGATCTAAAACTCGTAGCCCAAAAGACTCTACAACTTCTTTTGCTTCTAGAATTCGCTTATATTGACTCGGGAGTGACGGACATTGGGTCATTACCACGGTAGCGACCATTTTAGGGTTAACCATCTTACATGTACTAAGCATATCTTCCATGTGGGGAAGGGTTTTCAAATCACGTCTTTTTGGTCGAAGCGGTAATACAACGTAGGTCGCTACAGACATGGCCGCACGCATAGCTAAGTTATCTTGACCCCCACAATCAACAATAACGTAATCAAAGCGTTCGTCTAGTCCCAATAAGTCATTGCGTATCTTACCGTACAGTTGAATACAGTTAATCGCTGGGAGGCTCGGGTCTTCATTACGTGCTTGTATCCAGTCTGATGTGGTGCGTTGCGGATCACAGTCGACCATTAACACATTGGCGTTATGTTTTTGGGTTATATGAACGGCAATATTTTGCGCCATACAACTTTTACCTGCACCTCCTTTTTCACCGCCTACAAGCAGAATCATACCGTTGTCTCCCTCGAATATATGCACTACGCTGAGCCAGATTAAGTGCTAATTAGTATAGATCAGAGTTACAGATATTGCTTAAACTCGTATAATTTAGTTACCTGAAATGATTAAATAATTTGTGCTGCTATATGAAAGCTTTGCTGCTTACATTCGTTGCAGCGACATACTTGGGCTTTAATGCTATTTTGTTTATCTGTATCGGGATTAAAGGTGATTTCAAGCAGTTCACCTATCGCAAACGGATTTTTGTATTCGATGAGTACCCCGCGACGAGCTAAATCGATACAAATTCCCTCATCTGTTTGATTTTTGCCGTTGGCGTCGATCCAAGAAACCAGGATTCTTTCGGCTTCCATATCTACTCGCAGTGACTTACGGCGTTCATCAACTTCTTCTTGGTGTTGGTCCATCAGATTATTCCTTCGTATAAATTTAGATACACGTAACCTTTTAAACTTAGCACAGTTTTACGTTGAAACAATGTCCTTTGATATACATGGAACTAATAAATATTTGAGCTTAATTCTTACTGGAATTAAGGTTAATCCAGCTGAATTTGGCTTAGTGCTATCACAAAGGGTTGTTCGTAGTTTAACTTAACTTAACTTTAAGGAGAGAGTAGCTAAAATGATTAGAGAGCACACTTAACGATCTTCAATCAGTAACTTCTATATAGTAATACGGCGCTGTATCAGCGCCGTATTTAGAGAATCAATAATCATCCTCTTTTCTAGGGTAGGGGAGTTTTAACTGCCCCCAGCGAATGACAATGACGGTGCCCGCCAATATCAATGTCGATACAGAAATAGCAAAGATTCGCCAATCATCCATGCCTTTCATGTCGAGAATTAAATATCGCGCTAAAGCTACAATAGCAATATAAAGCGGCATTCGAACTGGCAACTTTCCCGACTCTGCATAGTTAGCCACCATGGCAAGTACTTCAAGGTAGATAAATAATAGCAGTAGATCGGCAAGTGCCACTTCGCGTACTTTGATAATGTGGACAACTTCTTGGCCAATGGCGATGATCGTTGCAATAGCAATAATGATTAATACAAAATGTTCAACAGCTTTTAGGCTTTTGGATCCATATTGAATATAAAGCTTTCCCATGATCGGTCTCGTTAGTGTTTTTATAGATGGTAACAACAATTGGGCGGCACGCTAGCCGATGTTTGTGATTTCATTCACATAATGACTTAATGAGTGAGATGTTTACTATAAAGTTCATTAAATCTGGCGGTTTTGAGGTGGAATTACCATTCCATCATCCATTTGCCTTGAATTGAGTTGCCAAAAACACGCTGAATGGATCACTTTCTTATACTGCTTGCTCTTTAGTGCATTTTAGACATAAAAAAACCGCCACGTTGAACGGTAGGCGGTTTTCAATCGTCGCTGATTTAGCTTAACGCTTTAACGCTTCACTTAATAATGGACGGAAATTTTTCACTAATGATACGGTTGCTTTTGGCGTGCCAGCGATGATATTGCCAGAATTCATGTAGCCATGATTACCGGTAAAATCAGTTACCGTACCGCCAGCTTCACGAACAATAAGATCGCCTGCTGCGATATCCCATGGTTTTAGACCAATTTCAAAGAAGGCATCCATGCGGCCGGCTGCGACGTAAGCTAAGTCGAGTGCTGCAGAACCTGCACGACGTACATCGGCACAATTGCTGAAGGTTGAAGCAAATAGCTTCATGTAAGTTTCAGTGTGCTGTTTTGCTTTGAAAGGGAAACCTGTGCCGACGATCGCTTCGTTTAAATCATTTGCTTTAGTCACGCGGACACGGAAATCATTTAATTTAGCACCTTTACCGCGTACAGCAGTAAATAGCTCGTCACGAACAGGATCGTAAACGACTGCGACTTCAGTTTTGCCTTTATATTGAACTGCGATTGAAACCGCAAAATGTGGGATGCCTCTAACAAAGTTGTTAGTGCCATCCAAGGGATCTACAATCCACATATAGTCTTTATTTTCACCCTTATTTTCGCCACCTTCTTCGGCAACGATAGTATGATCTGGGTAAGACTTACGAATTTGATATGTAATGGCAGCTTCAGCTTCTTTGTCTACGTTGGTTACGTAGTCATTGATACCTTTAGCGGTAACTTCTACACGGTCAAGCTCTGTGTAGGCGCGCATAATCGTTTGGCCGGCAGCGCGAGCGGCGCGCACAGCAATAGTCTGCATCGGATGCATTACAATCCCCTGGATGTTAAAGAACAGATATAAATAATCGGCGCGTATTATACGAAATTTTCTGGTTATATCAAATAGAGATTTTTATATAAAGAATCTCAGTCCCCTGTGATACCATCAATGCCACTGTTCTATAGAAATAAATTAAAGTCTTTTCATGCTTAGCAATATTCGTGTAGTTCTTGTAGGAACCTCCCATCCTGGCAACATAGGCTCAACCGCTCGAGCTATGAAAACAATGGGATTATCAACATTATATTTGGCAGAACCTAAAGTGGCACCCGATGGTCATTCCGTTGCATTAGCAGCGGGTGCATCAGACATATTAAAACATGCCGTAACGGTTGACTCATTAGCCGATGCGATTGCCGATTGTAGTTTAGTGATCGCCACTAGTGCTCGCAGTCGTACTCTTGATTGGCCAATGCTAGACCCTCGTCAGGCGGGCGAAAAATTGGTTGGCTCAGCAGTCAATGGTCCTGTCGCCATCGTGTTTGGTCGGGAAAACAATGGCCTATCTAATGAAGAACTGCAAAAGTGTAATTATCATGTAGCGATACCTGCTAACCCAGAGTATACCTCGCTTAATTTGGCTCAAGCGGTACAAATTATCTGTTATGAAGCCCGCGTTGCTTTTTTAAATCAGACACCCGAGATGGTAGAAGAGGTTGAATATCCGCTGGCAAAAGAGCAAGAAAACTTTTTTGTTCACCTAGAGCAAACTTTGCTATCGACAAGTTTTATCGTTAAACAGCATCCCGGACAGGTGATGACTAAGCTGCGTCGTTTGTTCAGCCGTGCCAGGATAGAAAGCCAAGAGATGAATATTTTACGCGGTATTTTGACTTCAGTTGACAAGAAAGTGGCGTTAGCAGACAAATCGGCTCAAGATGCAAACACTGATGCGCTAAAGAAGGAAGATTAACTCCATGGGCGTGATATCCAGAATTAAAGATGACATTGAATCGATTTACCATAGAGATCCAGCGGCAAATGGTACGCTGGAGATTTTACTTAATTATCCAGGGATGCAAGCCATTTGGATCCATCGGGTAAGTCATAAATTATGGATACGTAAATGGTGTTTAACGGCAAGATGTATTTCAACTTTTGCCCGTTGGTTAACTGGAGTGGAAATTCATCCGGGTGCCACTATTGGTGATCGATTTTTTATCGATCATGGAATGGGAGTCGTTATCGGTGAAACCGCTGAAATTGGTAACGATTGTACCTTGTACCATGGCGTGACGCTTGGAGGAACGACTTGGCAAGCGGGCAAACGTCATCCAACGCTTGGGAATAACGTTGTTATTGGCGCTGGCGCGCAAATATTGGGACCGATCACCATGCACGATGGTGCACGTGTTGGCTCAAATTCAGTAGTGGTTAAAGAAGTTCCCAAAGACACCACAGTAGTCGGTATTCCTGCAAGAGTGGTCGCTAAACCGACAGAAAAGTCAAAAGAACATGCTCAACGGCGAACTGAAATGGCTAAGAAGTATGGCTTTGATGCTTACGCTGTATCGCCCGATAATCCAGATCCTGTTGCTAATGCAATAGGTCAGATGCTCGATCATATGCATTTGATGGACTCTAAAGTTCAAGAGGTATGTCAGGCGGTAAGAGGCATGGGCGGAAGTGTTTGTACTGAGCGCTTGCCTGAACTTGAAGTTGGTGATTTTAGCGATGTAGAACAAGCCGCTGCTGAAAAGCGCCAAAGTGCAATTGATGAGTTCGATCCCATTATTTAGCCAATTAGTGAGATTAATTGCATTTCAGCGTTGAATCTTGGTAATGAAACGGGTTAAATACCCCACCAAAGAAGCTGGGTATTTGTTCTTTCGTTATCGGCTCAAATACTTGACTAATTTACTTGGGTTAATACTTGACTAAAATACTCGGGTATGGTTGAATTGACCTAAGCATTTTAGAGAGCAGTGGTAGCTATGAAACTAACTTCAAAAGGTCGGTATGCGGTAACGGCAATGTTAGACGTTGCAATGCATTCTACATCGGGCCCAGTGCCATTAGCTGACATCTCCGAACGTCAGGGGATATCTCTGTCCTATCTTGAGCAACTCTTTGCTAAATTAAGAAAACATGGATTAGTGTCAAGCGTAAGAGGCCCAGGTGGTGGATATCGCCTAGGTTTTGACGCTTGTGATATCTCTGTTGGTATGGTGGTTCGCGCAGTCGATGAATCAGTTGATGCGACCCGCTGTCAAGGTTTAGGTAATTGTCAAAGTGGTACGCGTTGTCTTACGCACTCACTTTGGGGCGATTTAAGCAAACAGATTTCAGATTTTTTGAATGGGATCAGCTTAGCTGGATTGATGAACAAAAGAGACGTTCAGTTTATCTCTATCAAACAAGATCAGATACAACAGGAACAAAGAGTAACGGCATAAGTTAACTTTGTTATTTATATTTTTTATTTGTACGTGGTAAGTGGTTGCTATGTGACCCAAAGTACGGAGTGTGAGATGAAGCTTCCTATTTATTTAGATTATGCTGCAACAACGCCAGTTGACCCTCGTGTTGCAGAGAAAATGATGCAATGTTTAACAATGGATGGCATTTTTGGTAACCCCGCATCGCGTTCGCACCGTTACGGATGGCAGGCTGAAGAGGCGGTGGATATTGCTCGTAACCAAATTGCTGAACTCATTAACGCTGACCCAAGAGAGATTGTCTTTACATCAGGCGCAACTGAGTCTGATAACTTAGCGATTAAAGGCGTTGCTCATTTTTATCATAAAAAGGGCAAGCACATCATCACCAGCAAAACCGAGCATAAAGCCGTGCTTGATACCTGTCGCCAGCTAGAGCGTGAAGGTTATGAAGTCACTTACCTCGAGCCCGCAGCTAACGGTATTATCCCGCTGGAGAAAATTGAAGCGGCAATGCGTGAAGACACTATCCTATTGAGTCTTATGCATGTGAATAATGAAATCGGTGTGATCCATGACATCGACGCAATCGGCGAATTATGCCGCGCGAAGAAAGTCATTTTCCATGTCGATGGCGCACAAAGTGTGGGTAAATTACCTATCGATTTGCAAAAGACTAAAGTCGATTTGTTATCAATCTCAGCCCATAAAATGTATGGACCTAAAGGGATTGGCGCACTTTATGTTAGCCGTAAGCCACGTATCCGCTTAGAAGCTGCCATGCATGGTGGTGGACATGAACGTGGTATGCGAAGTGGAACGTTAGCGACCCATCAAATTGTTGGGTTGGGTGAAGCTGCAGCGATTGCCAAAACGGATATGGAAAGTGATAACGCGCGCATTCGTCGCTTACGTGACAGATTGTGGGACGGTATCAAGCATATCGAAGAAACGTATATTAACGGTGATGTAGAGCAAAGATATTGTGGCAGCCTTAATGTTAGCTTCAATTTTGTTGAAGGCGAATCATTAATGATGGCGCTAAAAGATCTTGCAGTTTCCTCAGGTTCAGCCTGTACATCAGCGAGTTTGGAGCCAAGCTACGTGCTTCGAGCTTTAGGATTGAATGACGAAATGGCGCACAGTTCAATCCGTTTCTCTATCGGTCGTTTTACGACTGAAGAAGAGATTGACCATGCGATAGAGACCATTACGAAGTCTATTGGTCACTTAAGGGAGATGTCTCCACTTTGGGAGATGTTCAAAGATGGTGTCGACTTATCTAAAGTTCAATGGGCACATCATTAATCCGACTAATAAACGAATAGAGCGAATGGAGCAGAATCATGGCTTACAGTGAAAAAGTAATAGATCATTATGAGAACCCACGTAACGTAGGTTCATTTGATAAAAACGACCCATCAGTAGTAACTGGCATGGTTGGTGCACCAGCATGTGGCGATGTGATGAAGTTACAGCTTAAAATCGACGAAAACGGTATTATCGAAGATGCTAAGTTTAAGACTTATGGTTGTGGTAGCGCGATAGCGTCAAGCTCGCTGGTAACTGAATGGGTTAAAGGCAAAACAGTCGATCAAGCGCGAGCGATTAAAAATACGGATATTGCTGAAGAGCTTGCATTACCGCCTGTTAAGATCCACTGCTCTATTTTGGCAGAAGATGCGATTAAAGCAGCGTTAGAAGACTATAAGTCTAAGCACGAGCAGTAATATTCGGAGTTAAAATGGCAATAACGATGACTCCTGCGGCGGCTGAAAGGGTAAAAAGCTTTTTAGCTAGCCGTGGAAAAGGTATTGGATTACGTTTGGGGTTAAAAACCTCTGGATGTTCAGGTATGGCTTACGTACTTGAGTTTGTAGATGATCTGAATGCCGATGATGAAGTGTTTGATATTGATGATGTTAAAATCATTATTGATGCGAAAAGCTTTATTTACCTACAAGGCATTGAGTTGGACTTCATCAAAGAAGGTCTTAACGAAGGTTTTCAGTTCAATAATCCTAACGCAAAAGGGGAGTGTGGCTGCGGCGAAAGCTTTACAGTCTAACTACCGAATCTAAATACATGAACTACTTTGAGTTGTTTAGTTTAGCGCCAGTATATGATATCGATACTGTCCAGTTGTCAGACCGCTATCGCGATCTGCAAAGGACTGTTCATCCAGATAAATTTGCCAACGCCAGTGAGCAGGATAAGCGCATTGCTGTTCAGCGAACGGCGCAGGTAAATGATGGATACAACACGCTAAAACATCCCATTTTACGTGCTGAACATATGCTCAGCCTGAAAGGCATTGATCTGAGACACGAATCCACAACGGTTAAAGACACCCAGTTTTTAATGCAGCAGATGGAATGGCGTGAGGCTCTTGAAGATATTAAACACTCAGATGATCCTGACGAATTAATCGATCAATTACACCACTCTTTTTCTGACTATCAAGCTCAGATAACGTCACAAATGAGTCAACTGATCAGTAGTGACCAGCCTAATGCGTTGCAAGACGCAGCAGATCTTATACGTAAGATGAAGTTTATGGCAAAATTACAAGATGAACTCGCCAGAGCCGAAGATGCCCTTTTTTAGGTGCGATTAATTGTTGATTGGCTCAATATTTATTGAGCCTTTATTTTTTTAAGTTGGATAGATATGGCACTTTTGCAGATTGCTGAACCCGGACAAAGCGCAGCGCCCCATCAACACAGGTTAGCTGTAGGTATCGATTTAGGTACAACCAACTCTTTAGTGGCCGCAGTGCGCAGCGGTGTGGCCGATACCTTACCTGATGAAGCACACAAACATGCATTAGCATCGGTTGTGCGCTTTACTGAAACAGGCGTACAAGTCGGTGTCGAGGCAGAGCGTTATTCGGCTCAAGATCCGTTAAATACTGTCGTGTCGGTCAAACGGTTCATGGGCCGCAGTTTAAGTGATATTCAAGCTCAAGAAACCTCTTTGCCTTATGAGTTTTCTGCAAGCGAAAATGGATTACCACTTTTTAACACCGCTGGCGGTCAGTTTAATCCGATTCAAATTTCAGCCGAAATTTTAAAGCCTTTGGTAGAGCGAGCAGAAAAAACCTTAGGCGGTTCACTTGAAGGCGTAGTGATCACTGTACCAGCCTATTTCGATGATGCTCAGCGCCAAGGAACAAAGGATGCCGCGGGTCTATTAGGTATCAAGGTGTTGCGTTTGCTTAATGAGCCTACCGCTGCTGCGATTGCCTATGGACTCGATTCAGGTCAAGAAGGGATTATTGCTATCTATGATCTAGGTGGTGGTACCTTCGATATCTCCATCTTGCGTCTGAACAAAGGTGTATTTGAAGTCATGGCAACGGGTGGAGATTCTGCTCTAGGTGGCGATGATTTTGATTATGAGTTAGCAAAGCATCTACAACAGAGCTGGAACTTAGACAGTTTAACGTCTCAAGAGCGGCGCGCCTTGTTAATTGAAAGTCGCCGCGTTAAAGAACAACTAACATCAGATGATAGTGTGGTTGCGAAACTTGTGCTTGCAGACGGAAAGTCGTTTGAGTTGGAGGTGACTAAGGCGCAGTTCGATGAGATTATCGCATCACTGGTTAAAAAGACCATTGCAAGTTGCCGACGTGCGCTGCGTGATGCAGGAATTAAGCCTGACGAAGTGCTAGAAACCGTGATGGTGGGTGGTTCTACTCGTGTACCTTTGGTGCGTGAAAAAGTAGAAGCATTTTTCGGTAAAACACCACTAACCTCTATCGACCCTGATCGCGTAGTGGCGATTGGCGCGGCGATTCAAGCAGATATTTTAGTGGGTAATAAGCCTGAATCTGATCTGTTACTGCTTGATGTTATTCCACTCTCTTTGGGTATCGAAACCATGGGGGGCTTAGTTGAAAAAGTCGTATCGCGTAACACCACTATTCCAGTTGCTAGAGCACAAGAGTTTACTACCTTCAAAGATGGCCAGACTGCGATGGCATTTCATGTTGTCCAAGGTGAACGAGAGTTAGTGGCTGATTGTCGCTCGCTTGCCCGCTTTACCTTAAAAGGTATCCCTCCAATGGCGGCTGGTGCTGCCCATATCCGGGTGACTTTTCAGGTGGATGCAGATGGTTTGCTTAGTGTTACCGCAATGGAAAAATCTTCAGGTGTTCAATCGACTATTCAAGTGAAGCCGTCCTTTGGTCTTACCGATGAAGAGATTGGTACTATGCTAAAAGATTCTATGGCTAATGCTAAAGATGATATTGAGCGCCGTATGCTGGCCGAACAGCAAGTAGAAGCCGCCCGTGTTTTAGAGTCATTATCGGCTGCATTAACTAAAGACAGTGAACTGTTAACCGCCGATGAAGCGCTAGAGATTGAAAAAGGTATGGCACATCTTGCGCAAACAGCAGCGGAGGGTGATGTTGATGCGATTGAAAAAGCGATTGAAGCACTCGATGACGCGAGTCAAACTTTCGCAGCAAAACGTATGGATAATTCTATTCGATTGGCACTTAAAGGTCAGTCGGTTGACAATATATAGGTAACGATATGCCGCAAATAGTTTTTTTACCCCATGAAGAGTTATGTCCTGATGGGGCGGTAGTAGAAGCACAGCAAGGCGAGACCGTTTTAGATGTCGCGCTGCGCAACGGTATTCATATTGAGCATGCGTGTGAAAAGTCATGTGCTTGTACGACATGTCATGTGATTATCCGTGAAGGGTTCGACGCGTTAGAAGAGAGTGACGAGCTCGAAGATGATATGCTTGATAAGGCTTGGGGTTTAGAGCCTGAGAGTCGATTATCATGTCAGTCTCGTGTGCCAGATTGTGATTTGGTTGTAGATATTCCTAAATACACCATCAATATGGTTAGCGAAGGGTAAGAGCGACCCTAAACGTGAAGTAACAGCCAGTCTAACGACTGGCTTTTTTGTATGGGAAATTTTTATACGCGAATTTACGGGTAAAAAATAGCGCAGAGACTATGCTGAAGGCTATGAAGTCGTTATTTTCATGGAGTAGATGATGAAGTGGATAGATTCTCTCGATATTGCGTTATCGCTATTAGAAGCGCATCCTGATGTCGATCCAAGTCAGGTTAGATTTACCGATTTGTATGATTGGATTGTCGCACTTGAGGAATTTGATGACGATCTTGACCATTGCAATGAGCGAATTTTGGAGGCAATTCAGCTCTGTTGGATCAACGAGTACGATTAGCAAGTACTTCAATACACGTTTTTACTCTAAAAGTATGAGTTGGTTCGCCATAGGGAATGGTCTCAATGAGACTAATCTCTCGTTAGTCATGCTTTAAAGGTAGGTTTTTACCATTTTATTTCGTATAATCCGCGCGAATTTTTAAAAACCTGTTTATTAAAGGAAGCTAGAACATGGCTATCGAACGTACTTTTTCTATCATCAAGCCTGATGCAGTTGCTAAAAACCACATTGGTGCTATCTATAACCGTTTTGAAACAGCTGGCCTTAAAATCATCGCTTCTAAAATGGTTCACCTAAGTCAAGAGCAAGCTGAAGGTTTTTACGCTGAGCACAGCGAGCGTCCTTTCTTTGGTGCACTTGTTGAGTTCATGACTTCAGGTCCTATCGTGGTTCAAGTGTTAGAAGGCGAAAACGCAGTTCTTGCTCACCGTGATATCCTAGGTGCTACTAATCCAGCTGAAGCGGCTCCTGGTACTATCCGTGCAGATTTCGCGCAAAGCATCGATGAAAACGCTGCTCACGGTTCAGACTCTGTAGCGTCTGCTGAGCGTGAAATCGCGTACTTCTTCAGCACTGAAGAGCTTTGCCCACGTACTCGTTAATTTGAGCGCGTTATAGTTAATACCAAAAGGAGCCTTCAAGGCTCCTTTTTTGTATCTGGGTTTTCAGGCAAAATAGCGCTAGCCTTTTCTATATATTTGAGATGTTGATGAAAATTCTAGCCGATGAGAACATGCCTTATGTTAAAGCCCTTTTTGCTGATGTGGGGGAGGTTGAGCTAATCGATGGTCGTAGCTTATCTGCGGAGCAAGTCAGCGATGCTGACGTGTTACTGGTGCGTTCTGTTACTAAGGTTAATCAGCAACTTTTAGGTCTAAACAATAAACTGCTTTTTGTTGGTAGTGCCACAATCGGTTTAGATCATCTAGATCAGGATTATTTAACTCAGCGCAATATTACCTATACCAATGCTCCAGGTTGCAATGCTACGGCTGTGGGGGAATATGCCTTCATTGCAATGTTGGAGTTGGCGCGTCGATTTGAACAAGGCTTAATTGATAAAACGGTCGGTATTATTGGTGCGGGAAATACGGGTTCAGCGCTGGAAAAATGCCTTGAGGCCTATGGTGTTAAGGTATTGCTACATGATCCCTTTTTAGCACTGAGTAATGATAAGCGCGATTTTGTTGATTTGGATGAGCTCATTGCTCGCTGTGACGTGATTTCATTACATGTACCGCTGACAAAAACTGGTGATTATCCAACGTGGTATCTATTTGACGAACAGCGATTGGCCAGTCTGATGCCTGGGTGTTGGCTGCTTAATTGCTGCCGCGGAGAGGTAATAGATAATCGCGCATTGATCGCGGTTAAGCAATATCGTGAAGATATCAAAGTGGTGCTTGATGTATGGGAGGGGGAACCCAACCCCATAGCTGAGTTAGTGCCCTATGTTGAAATCGCAACGCCGCATATCGCTGGATATAGTCTAGAAGGGAAGGCTCGCGGTACATTTATGCTTTATCAATCTTTGATGCATAAGTTAGGTAAGACCCCCGATAAGTCGATGGATAGCTTGTTACCAGCGTTATGGAGTCATCAGCTTTCGCCTATTGATGTTCCCGATGAAAAGGCGTTATTAAGTCTAGTGAGGCTGGTGTATGACCTTCGCGATGACGATGAGATTTTCCGTAAACGGTTCCAAAATAACAATGGGTTTGACCTTATGAGAAAAAATCATCAGCACAGACGTGAATTTAGTGCGTTAAGGCTAGCCAATAACGCTGGTTCTGATGTAGATTGGTTGTTCAAATTAGGTTTTTCAGGAGTCGGTCTGTAATTATGTCGCAGGAATATAACGTAGTCGTATTAGGTGCATCGGGAGCCGTGGGTCAAACAATGATTGAGATCCTCGAAGAGCGCAATTTTCCCGTCGCGAATTTGTACCCACTGGCCAGCAGCCGCAGCGCAGGCGATACAGTCACATTCCACGGTAAACAGGTCGAAATTTTGGACGTTGATACCTTTGATTGGTCTCAAGCCCAAATTGGTTTCTTCTCTGCTGGTGGAGATGTATCGGCTAAGTGGGCGCCGATCGCTGCAGAGCATGGTTGTGTCGTGATTGATAACACCTCTCACTTTAGATATGACATCGATGTACCGCTTGTCGTGCCAGAAGTGAACCCTCAGGCGATTGCCGATTTCCGTAATCGTAATATTATTGCTAACCCTAACTGTTCAACGATTCAAATGTTAGTTGCACTAAAACCGATTTATGATGCGTTTGGTATTTCGCGTATTAACGTCGCAACTTACCAATCGGTATCTGGTTCAGGTAAAGAAGCGATTGAAGAGCTGGCAAGCCAATGCGCTAAGTTATTACAAGGCTTACCCGTTGAACCTCAGGTTTATCCTAAGCAAATCGCGTTTAACGTATTGCCACAAATTGATGTGTTTATGGATAATGGCTACACCAAAGAAGAGATGAAGATGGTGTGGGAAACGCAGAAGATTTTTGGTGACGATCAAATCGTGGTTAACCCAACGGCGGTTCGCGTTCCTGTTTTCTATGGCCACTCAGAGGCTGTGCATATTGAAACGGTACAAGCCGTCGATGCCGACGATGTTAAATCAGTGTTGCGTGGAGCCCAAGGTGTTGAGTTGTTTGAGTCTGATGATGAGTATCCTACCGCGGTAACAGATTCGGCGGGTACAGATCCGGTATATGTCGGTCGAGTACGTAAAGATATCTCCCATCCAAATGGCATTAATCTATGGGTAGTATCTGATAATATTAGAAAAGGTGCAGCGCTTAATAGTGTGCAAATCGCTGAAGTATTGATTCGAGACTACTATTGATATTGGGGCGATATTAAAGCCTTAGTTGAAAAAGCCTGCATTTTGCAGGCTTTTTTTGTGTTATCACTTGTTTTTGAATTGTGAATAGTAGCAGGGCAGTAAATTCTAGTTTATAGTAATCTCAATAAATACAATTGCCTAAAGCATGCTGTTAAATGACGGCATAACACCGCTTGAAAGGGAAGAATTGATGAACTTTCGCACATCGCATCTTGTTGGTCTTCTAGCCAGCGCACTCGTGATCCTAACATCAACATCGGGAATGTTATCAGCGGCGGAGCCGTTAAAAATTACAGGGCCAGATGGCGAGAGTCGTCAAACGTTGCGACAGTATGGGCCAACGACTTCAGTCGACACCTTCTGGAGTATCGCTCAGAAAATGAGACCCGACTCCAGTGTGACTATTTATCAGGTGATGGCAGCTATTTATGATGCAAATCCCCATGCGTTTAGCAGTGATAATTACAATAGTCTTGAGAAGGGCATGATATTGCTTATTCCCTCGAAAGAGGTCATGGCAGCGATTCCCAATAGTCTTGCTAAGCAGCAAGCTCAGCGTAACGATAAAGGTTGGCAACAAGCCAAGAATGCCGCCCCTGTAGAGAAAGTGACTCCCACGAAAGCCGAGCAAAAAACGGTAACACCGGTAGATAGCGTCCCGGTATTAGTCAGCGTTGAAACAAAAAAACAGATAGAAGAACTCACCGCCAAGTTGGAAGCGCTGCAAGCACGTAACTTGTCCTTAACCGATGAATTAGCCAGAGCACAAGATAAGCTTAATTTGGGGGTAAATGACTCTGAAATGTTACAAGGTAAAATTGACGAGCTAAATACCCGTAACGCAGAACTTGAAGAAGCGTTATTAGTACAAAAGGAACAAAATGCTGAGCTTTCTAACGAAGCCAAAATGTTACGAGAGCAGCTAACGGCTCCGACTCAACCCGTGGTCGAAGAGGTGCCAACTGATCACTGGCGTACGCTTATGAGTAGCCCATTATATCTAGCGTTGGCCGTAGTCATACCCGCTATTTTACTCCTGGTTATTGTTTGGTTAGCGTTAAAACGCCGCAGTAATGCTGCTGAAGATAAAGAAGTCGTTGAAGATAATAAGGTATTAGAGCCTGAGCCGAGTCCTGATCTTGGTGCTAGTGCACCTACTGAAGAGGAGATGATTGCTGTTTATCTTGATACTGATGAAGCTGATTCACTCGATTCTTTAATGAGTGTGGATGCCAGTGAGTTAAAACCTGAAGCCGATTTATCGGACGATTCAAATAAGTTGGATATGGCTGAAGATATGGTTGTTGATTCTGGTGACAGCCAACAAAAAGATTCATTTGAAGAGGAAGAGGGACAGTCTTTAGATGATCTATGGGCGGAGGCCATGGGTGAGCAAGAAGATGAGCTTAATGCCGGTGATAGTCCACAGGAAGATGATCTTGATTCCCTGCTTGCTGATTTAGACACACCCAAATCGTCTAGTGATGGCAATGATGATTTAGATGATTTAATGGCGTCTTTAGACGATGAGTCACCTAAAGACGTTGAAGAAACAGATCTTGATGACATGATGTCCGAATTCGATTTGCCTGCAGATACAGAGGAAAAAGAATCTGCACCAGAAGAGGAAGATTTGGATGCGCTTTTAGCAGAGTTTGATCTACCTCAAATGGGGACAGATGATCAGACCGTTGATGACAAAGTGGATTTAACTGATGAGATTGCTGCAGAGTTAGATTCTGTAGAGTCAGATGTTGATGAGGCAGATTTAGATAGCTTACTTGCAGAATTTGATACGTCGTCTCAAGCGCCAAAATCTGAAGATGCATTGATAGAAGAGGTTACGGCGCCGACTGATGACGACAGCGACGATGTTGCTGCCCAAATTGCCGCTGAACTGGCGTCTGAAGAAGACGAAACGCCAGTTATCGAGGATGTTGATGCCTTACTTGCTGGATTTGAAACAGAACCGGCAGAAGATATCGAAGAGCAGCCAGCTGTTGACATTGAATCGCCGGTTGAAGGTGATGTGGCGTCTGACGACAGCGCTGAAATTGGTGCTAATGACGAACCTATCGATAGCAACGAAAGTGATAGCAGTGTTTTGGCATCGTCAGAATCAGAACTAGAAGCAGAACCAGATCCAAAGGTTGATGATAAGTCTGCGCTTGAATTTGAATCTTTTGCGATAGAGGATGCAGCAAATTCGGAGCCTGAAGAGGTTGCTGCGGAAATTAGTCTTGACGGTTCTGCTGATGATGTTGCACTCGATGCATTGTTAGCAGATCTTGAAGCGGTTGATAAAAAAGAAGATAAAGAAGAGTCTGGCTTTTTCAATGATTTAAAAGGCAACAAGCGTAGTGACGCTAATACGCTCGATTGGGATAGCAGTTTTGCCAGTGATGATGTGGATGAATCCATTGAAGCTGATGACTCAGATGATGAATTCTCAATAGATATTCAAGATGATGATAGTTTAACGGTTGATCAAGCACTAGCGGCATTAGATGCTGCTGAGTCGAAGAAAAAGCCTGCCAAAGCCGTCGATGAACATGATCTTAGCGCATTTCAACAGGATAATGGTTTTATTGATATCGATCGTCTTTTAAATGAAGCCGATGAAGATGATGCTGATGTCGATCAGTATAAAGAACTCGATGTCGATATGGGCGAATTGGATGATCTAATGAGTAACGCATCTATGGTCGATGTAGATGACGAAGAAAATGCCGTTAATGCAAAGTTGGATCTAGCCCGTGCCTATATTGAAATCGATGATATTGATAGCGCCAAGGCATTGCTTAAAGAGGTTGAGTTAGACGGTAACGAACGTCAGCAAGAGGAAGCACTAGGGTTGTTAAAAGAGTTATAACCTTTGTCGCGATAGATACGGCGCTTCGGCGCCGTTTTTTTTATTAAAATAGCTCAATTGGGTCGTCTTTTTGCTGACTTAGTTGTCATGATTATGGCAACGATATGCTAAAATCGCGCGCTCAAAATGAATTTTTTACAATAAGGGTTTGTATTACATGCGCGTCGCATTAGGTATTGAATATGATGGTAGTCGTTATTTTGGGTGGCAACGTCAAGCCGAAGTTGACTCAGTTCAAGCCCAACTAGAAAAGGCGCTTTCTAAAGTTGCCAATGAGCCTATCGCTATTCAATGTGCCGGTAGAACCGATGCGGGAGTGCATGCTACTGGTCAAGTGGTCCACTTTGAAACTAATGCGATACGAAAAGAGAGTGCTTGGACCTTAGGCGTGAATGTTAATTTGCCTGATGATATTGCTGTTCGTTGGTCGAAAGAGGTTGATGACGAATTTCATGCACGCTTTAGTGCCACAGCACGCCGTTATCGTTATATGATTTATAATCACCAGCTTCGACCTGGTATTTTGCGTTCTGGAGTGAGCCATTATCCAGGTGAGATCGATCAAGATAAGATGCATCAAGCAGCGCAATATCTACTTGGTGAACAAGACTTTACCAGCTTTAGAGCGATTCAATGCCAGTCGAATACCCCTTTTCGTTGCGTTCATGAAGTCAATGTTACCCGCCAGGGGATGTATATCTGTGTGGATATCAAAGCCAATGCTTTTTTGCACCATATGGTACGTAATATTGTTGGTTCACTGTTAGAGGTGGGTTACGGTCGCCAAGATATGATCTGGATAAAAGATTTGTTGGCGCTTAAAGATAGAACCCAAGCCGCTGCAACCGCTAAACCAAACGGTTTGTATTTGGTCGATGTGACTTATCCTGAATCTTATCAGTTACCTAAATTAGCCCTCGGTCCACTATTTATGTTGGATTAACGGCTGATATTGTCTGATTTTATTGTCTTTATTTATCGTGATATTGCTTTTTACTACCAGTAAGAGTGTCTTATGCAAACTGTACCTAATCATCATTCGAGTTTAACAACTTGGCTTGACCATTTGATGTCTATTCACCCGACAGAAATTGATATGGGATTAAGTCGGGTATCGTCAGTAGCGAAAACGATGGGGTTGACTGACCTTGGTCAAACCAAAGTTATTACTGTAGGTGGGACAAATGGTAAGGGCACAACCTGTGCAATGATAGAGCAGATCATGACACAGGCAGGCTATAAGGTGGGTGTATATAGCTCTCCTCACATGCTTAAATATAATGAGCGAGTGCGAGTTGCTGGTATTGATGCCAGCGATCAAGAATTAATTGAAGCGTTTTGTGCAATAGACAAAGCACGAGGCGAGATTTCTCTCACCTTTTTCGAGTACGCGACATTAGCGGGTTTGGTGATTTTTAAGCAAGCAGCGCTCGACTTAGTGCTCCTGGAAGTGGGGCTTGGTGGTCGTTTAGATGCAACCAATATTATTGATGCCGATATCAGTGTCGTGACGTCTGTTGATATCGATCATCAAGAGTATTTAGGCGATACACGCGAGCTAGTTGGCAGAGAAAAGGCGGGCATTTTTAGAGCAGGCTGTCCTGCTATTGTTGGAGAGCGAGATCTTCCGGTGTCAGTTGCCGAAGCCGCGCATGAGATTGGCGCACAATTGTTGGCGGTTGGTGATGCTTTTGATTATATACAGCATGATGATAGCTGGGATTTTAACGGTATGTCGCTATCGCTATCGGGTATACCCATTCCTCAGTTACCGCTACCCAATGCTGCAACGGCACTGGCTGTTATTGAGCAGTTGATACCATCTATATCTGAAGATGTTATTTATCAAGGATTATTAAACGCTAAATTGACGGGTCGATTAGAGTTATTTTCAAAGGCGCCAGTAGTGCTGCTTGATGTGGCCCATAATCCTCATGCCGCTCGTTACCTAAAACAGCGGTTAGCTGCATACTCTGGCCACCGAGTTGTGGCGCTTTGCGGCATGTTAAAAGATAAAGATTGTCAGGCGGTAATATCGACGTTAGATGACGTGGTTGATACATGGTATTTTACTGGCCTAAACTGTGAGCGTAGCGCTAGCGCTGACTTGTTAGTCTCATGCTTACCACAAGGTAGCATTGGCTATCCATTTGAATCGATAGTGCAAGCGTATCAAGCGTTAACAAATAATATCTGCGATGATGATGTGGTAATTGTGTTTGGCTCCTTTTACACTGTGGCAGAGTTTAAAAATCTAAACCTTGGGTGAATCAACGTGGACGAAGTAGAAGTCAAACAAACAAAGTTATCTAGTCAGTTTCAAAATCGTCTCGTTGGGGTCATTGTGTTAGTGGCGTTAGGGGTTATTTTTCTTCCCGATATTCTTGATGGTAAAAAGCAGCATCAAGAGGAGCAATTTGCGGAGATTCCATTGCGACCTAGCATTGAAGAATCGTTTGATGCGAGCGCTGAATTCGAAGCCATTGATCTCTCAAATGCAGAATCTCAATTTATTGCAGATGATGAGACGGTAAGTGATAAAGATACAGTCTTAGCGACGGAAGAAGGCGTAAAACAAGAACAATTATCAGAGTCTGCTAATAAAGCGACTAAAGCGGCAGCTGAAAAGGTCGTGCCGAGTTCTGCCTATACGTTACAGTTAGGTAGCTTTAAAAATGCGGCAAATGTAAATGCGTTAGTAAAACGTCTAAGAAGTAAAGGTTTTAGAGCCTACACTGTGCCTAAGACCCCCAAAGACGGGGAGTTGACTAAGGTGTTTGTTGGCCCTGATGTCTCGATGTCTAAATTACAGAAGCTGCAAAAAGAGATCGATAAATTAACTGGTTTAAAATCTGCCGTGGTGAGCTTCAATCCAGTCGAGTAGATTAATAAGGCGTTAACACCAAGGCCTGAAGCGGTATGTTTCAGGCCTTTTTGTTAGTGATTGTTGGTGTTTTTTCTGCTGAAATTGATTTTATCCAATAAGCAAATTCAGTGTCCATTATTCAGAATAAACTTAATTGATTTTAAATGGGGCTAGGGGGTGAGAATGTCTTCAGTCTCTGGTAAGATCGCGCCGTCTTAATACCAATGCTGGATCACCTTATTCAATGGTTTGGATCGATTACGCCATTATTGCTGTTATCGGAATATCAACTTTAATTAGTTTGCTCCGTGGTTTTGTTAAAGAAGCTATGTCACTCGTGGTATGGTTTGCAGCTTTTTTCGTCGCGAGTCAGTTTTATGAAGATCTCGCCGTTTATCTCACCCAGATGCAAGATGAATTCGTTCGTAATGGTGTTGCTATTGCAATTCTGTTTATTTCGACCTTGATTCTTGGTGCGCTAATCAATTATCTCATCGGCCAGTTAGTGGCTAAAACAGGCTTATCTGGCACCGACCGAGTGTTAGGTCTCTGTTTTGGTGCCTTAAGAGGTGCCCTAATTGTCAGCGCGATACTGTTTTTTTTGGATGCTTTTACCGGAGCACCCAAGACTGATTGGTGGCATAGTTCGCAACTTGTCCCTGAATTTGGAGTGGTTATCCAGTGGTTTTTTGACTACGTGGAAAACACCTCAAGCTTTGTACCTAAAATATAACAATGCCTAGAGCATGATTGATCAACATTACGGTTATTTCCAAGTGTTGTATCAACAATAATAACTATCAGAACATCTTAAAATGAGGAAACCTACCCATGTGTGGTATCGTCGGAATAGTTGGCCGGACTTCAGTTAATCAGACAATCTATGATGCACTAACTGTATTACAACATCGTGGTCAAGACGCTGCGGGTATTGTAACTGTTGATGGAAATGCATTTAGATTGCGTAAGGCCAATGGTCTGGTAAAAGACGTATTCGAGCCTAAACATATGCAACGTTTGCAAGGTAATGCGGGGATTGGGCATGTGCGTTATCCAACTGCCGGTAGCTCTAGCGCATCAGAAGCACAACCTTTTTACGTAAATTCCCCATTTGGTATCTCACTCGCGCACAACGGTAATTTAACGAATACGGTTGAATTGCATGAGCGCTTAGTTAAGCAGCGTCGACATGTTAACACCACCTCTGATTCTGAAGTGTTACTTAATTTGTTAGCGGATGAGTTACAACATACCGAAAGCCAGTTTCTTACTGCCGACGAGGTGTTTGAGGCGATCACTAATGTACATAAGCTGACTCGTGGTGCATACGCAGTGGCAGCGATGATCATTGGCCAAGGTTTGGTGGCTTTTAGAGACCCGTTTGGGATTCGCCCATTAGTGCTCGGTAAGAATGAGACTGAGCAGGGCACCGAATACATGGTTGCCTCTGAAAGTGTCGCACTCGACGCCGTTGGTTTTGAGACGGTTCGTGATGTTGCGCCAGGTGAGGCTATTTATATCTCTCTCGACGGTCAGTTATATACTCGTCAATGTGCGGCGTCACCTAGCTATTCTCCTTGTATTTTTGAATACGTCTATTTTGCGCGTCCTGATTCAACTATCGATAAAGTGTCAGTCTATGGCAGTCGAGTGAACATGGGGGTGATGCTGGGTGAGAAAATCAAGAAAGAATGGGAGGATCATGATATTGATGTGGTTATTCCTATTCCCGAAACTTCATGTGACATCGCACTTGAAATCGCCCGCAATATGGATTTGCCATATCGCCAAGGTTTTGTGAAAAATCGTTATATTGGCCGTACTTTCATTATGCCTGGTCAACAGGAGCGTAAGAAGTCGGTGCGTCGTAAACTTAATGCTATTGATGCTGAGTTTAAAGGCAAAAATGTACTTCTAGTCGATGATTCTATCGTTCGTGGAACGACATCAGAGCAGATCATCGAGATGGCACGTGAGGCTGGCGCTAAGAAAGTTTATTTTGCATCTGCAGCACCTGAAATTCGCTTCCCTAATGTCTATGGTATCGATATGCCTACCACCAGTGAGCTGATTGCTCACGGTCGTGATGCGGAAGAGATCTGTAAACTGATTGGTGCCGATGGTATTATTTTCCAAGATCTTAGTGATCTTATTGAAGCAGTACGTCAACAAAACCCTGAGATTAAGTGTTTTGAAACATCTGTTTTTGACGGGAAGTACATTACCAATGATGTTGATCAGGCTTATTTAGACCATTTGACACAGTTGCGTAACGATGATGCTAAGGCTAATCGCATCAAAGATATTGGTATGAACTTAGAGATGCATAACGTCTGCCATCCGTAGCCTTTCCATATTCTAATGTGACGTCAATTATAATGGGTGTCAAGATTGCGAATATCAAAACCGACTTTGAGTAAGTCGGTTTTTTTATGTCGAAAACCTTTAAATATAAATAATTGATCCTTTTGGTGATTTCGAACAGTTAATGCTACTTTTATACTGTAGTTATTTAACGTCGAGTTAACATTATCGAATTATCTAGGAGAACTCAATGAAGCAACTGTCCATTAGTACCAAATTACTGTGGATCACTTCTGCGCTGTTTTTGATTATTGTTGCTATTTTGTCATTCAGTTTATGGTGGTCATTAAGTGATAAAAATGAGCTACTCGCGGATCAAGTTCAACAGACACTGCAGCAAGAAATTCAACAACGCTTAAGTGCAAGGGCTGGGGAGTATGGTGAGCAGGTCGCAGGGTTTATTAATGAAGCCTATCGAATCCCTTATTCTTTTGCTGGTATGCTTGAGACGACTTCAAAAGATGCGCAACTCCCTAGAGAAAGCATTCAGATAGCTGTTGCGGGTGTATTGCAAAAAAACAGTCAAATATCATCAATGTACGCACAGTTCGAGGCTAATGGTTACGATGGTCGCGACAGTGAATTTACCATTGATTCTCCACATAGTGTTGCCGGTGCTGGAACATTAGAGATCTATTACACTCGTAATAACGATGGCAGTGTAGAGCATCAACAAGTAGATGATGCCGCAGAGAAGTATGTTGCCACATTAAATGAGTTTGGTATTCGAGAAGCTGAGTGGTATCTGTGTGCTAAAGACACTAAGAAACCCTGTTTAATGGAACCCTACTTATACGAAATTACTCCTGGTAACAACGAGTTAATGACATCGTTAACCGTTCCTGTGGTCGTGAGTAACCAGTTTAAAGGCGTTATTGGCGTCGATCTTAATTTACCGATATTTCAAAAATTGATCGATGAGCTGTCAAACAGTCTCTATCAAGGTAAAGCCAAAGTGACTTTGCTGAGCCAAAAAGGCTTGGTTGTAGCAGCGAGTCATTATGATAAGAAAGCTCGGCCATTATCTGAATCAATTGATCCTAACCTCGCATCTCAATATCAAAAGCTGAATAGTAACGGTGGATATTTAGAACAAGGGGATAATATTGTCGTGGCTTATCCTATCGATATTACCGTTGCGGGTGCTCAGTGGTCGTTGGTGATAGAAGTCAATAAAATCGATGCTTATGAGGCCGCGTTGGAGATGGACAATGCGATGTCTGCAATGGCCAGTTCTCTTGGCAGTCTGTTGTTGATTGTCGGCAGTATTGTATCTGTTATTGCGGTGGTAACGATTAGTCTAGTGATCCGATCAATTATTGCACCATTGAAAGTGATTCAAAGCCGAGTGGAGAACCTTGCAAGTGCTGAGGGTGATCTGACTCAATCTATAACGGTAGAATCTCACGCTGAACTTATTGCCCTTGGTGGCGGTATCAACGGTTTTATTACTAAGTTAAGACTGTTAATCACAGAGCTGAAAGAGTTAGCCTCTCGTTCCCAAGATGAAAGCCAAACAGCAGCGGGTATTGCTCAGCAAACGCGAGACAGCGTTAATCGTCAATACAGTGAGATTGAAAGTGTGGTCACAGCTGTTAATGAGATGAGTGCTACAGCACTTGAGGTTGCGAAAGCATCTGAGCAAACCGCGGCCGAAACCGAAGCGATGACGGCGAATGTTAAAGCGGGCGAGGATAGCTTAAGCAAGGCGATGGGCTTTGTGACGAATATGTCTCAGGAATCATTATTGGCTAAAGAGGCGGTTAGTAAGGTCGCAGACAGTAGTACTAACATCAGTAAAATTTTAGAAGTGATCAGTGCCATTGCAGAGCAGACTAACTTGTTGGCCTTAAATGCAGCAATCGAAGCGGCTCGTGCAGGAGAGCAAGGACGAGGTTTTGCGGTGGTGGCTGATGAGGTTAGGGCATTAGCATCGAAAACTCAAAGCTCGACTGATGAGATTAGCAAGCTAATTGAATCGTTACAGAAAGAGGTTAAGAGTGCATCGAACATTATTGACCAAGGCGTAAATGGCGCTCAGCGCGCGGTTGAACAGACTGAATCGGCGTTAACTTCACTTAATACTATAGTGAGCCAAATTGAAGAGGTGTCTAGTCAAGTTACCCACATCGCGACTGCGGCCGAGGAGCAAAGCGCAGTCACCGAAGAGGTTAACCGTAATATTACCGGGATCTCCGATTCGGCTTCTGAGTTAGCGCGTCTTGCCGATGAAGCACAGCAAAGCAGTGTTAGCCTAGCTAATTTAGTTGCGCAGCAACATCAGCAGCTTGGTAAGTTGAAAACCTAAGCCTCGTCGATAGAATGGCCAAGATGTGATCACGACATCTAGGCTATTCATTATTTATTTGCTTTTTATATCATCGAGTCAATTTATCATTGGTAAATCAAAGCGTTTGGCGACTCATCATCCATTTGCCTTGAATGAGTTGCCAAAAAACACGCTGAGTTGATCACTTTCTTATGTTGATTGATATGATGAGAGCTATTCTCAACTGTATATGCAAAGCTTTTGTTGTAAGTAACAAAATGTATTTTGAGTTTGCGCCATAACCTTTGCTGAGTTAAAGTTGCTGGTAATTTATACAGTGTTTATTGAGTTATGATTTTATATATCGCAGAGAAACCGAGTCTAGGAAGGGCGATTGCCGATGTATTACCCAAACCATTAAAAAAGGGGGATGGGTTTATTACCGCCGCCAATGGCGACTGTGTTTCTTGGTGTATCGGGCACTTGTTAGAGCAAGCTGAGCCTGACAGCTATGATGCTGCTTATAAATCATGGAAGTTTGAACATCTGCCGATTGTGCCACAGCAGTGGAAGATGAAACCAAAATCTAAAACTCGCAGCCAGCTTACGGTGTTGCGAGGTTTAGTGAAGCAAGCGACTCAATTGGTTAACGCCGGCGATCCCGATCGTGAGGGGCAGCTGCTTGTCGATGAAGTCATCGCTCATCTTGGCGTTAAAGGTAACAAGCTTAATCAAACTCAACGCTTGTTAGTGAGCGACTTAAACCCAGAGGCGGTGAGAAGAGCCTTGGGACAACTCAGATCAAACCGTGAATTTATCCCCTTATCAACTTCTGCATTAGCGCGTTCTCGTGCCGATTGGCTTTACGGCATGAATATGACTCGTGCTTATACGCTACAAGGTCGTAAGGTGGGTTATCAAGGTGTGTTATCTGTAGGGCGAGTACAAACACCGTTGCTGGGGCTTGTAGTTCGTCGTGATGAAGCGATTGCGGGTTTTGTAAGCAAACCCTTCTATGAAGTGCTTGCCAATCTCGCGACAGAAAAGCAAGAAACATTCAAAGCCAAATGGCAGCCCAGCGAAGCATGTCGTCCCTACATGGACGAAGATGGGCGAGTATTGTCTAACGGCTTAGCCCAGAATGTGGTTGGACGCATAACAGATAAAAGCGCTCAGGTGACATCGCTTCAGAGTCGCGATAAACAGCAAAGCCCACCTTTACCCTATAGTCTTTCAGCCCTGCAAATTGATGCTGCTAAGCGTTTTAGTATGAGCGCGAAAGCGGTACTCGATACGTGTCAGTCGCTTTATGAAAAACATAAATTATTAACGTATCCTCGATCCGATAGCCGATACCTTCCTAAGGAGCAGTTTGTACTCGCGCCTAACGTGATTAATGCCGTGTTAAAAGGGGCAAGTGAATTAGTCGAAGGTATTGATAGGCCCGATCCAAAAATTAAATCTAAGGCATGGAATGACAAAAAAGTGGATGCACACCATGCGATAGTGCCTACCGAAAAGGTGGCGAATTTATCGGGTTTAAATCAGGCAGAGAAACAGATTTATCTTCATGTCGCTAGACAATACCTCGCGCAGTTTTATCCAGTATATCAGTACCATGAAACCGAAGTTGAAGTTGAAATAGAGAAGGGGCGGTTTAAGACTAAAGCGAAGCAAGAGAAGTCTCTAGGCTGGAAACAGCTGTTTCCAAAGGCAAATAATAGCGCTTCACAACAAGATAATGACGGGGATGATTTACAATCGCTTCCATCACTGATTGAGGGACAAATGTTACATTCGGGTCAAGGCGAGTTGGTCGAGAAGCATACTCAGCCGCCGAAAGCGTTTACTGATGCGACCTTACTCGCTGCGATGACGGGCATTAGCCGTTATGTGACTAATCCTGAGATCCGTAAGATCCTTAAAGACACCGACGGCTTAGGTACCGAAGCAACGCGAGCTGGCATCATTGAGCTGTTATTCAAACGAGGTTTTTTGGTGCGCCAAGGTAAAGCTATCGTGTCGACAGAGGTGGGCAAGGGGCTGATTAATAGCTTGCCTGAATCTACGACTACGCCCGATATGACAGCGTTATGGGAAAGTCACTTAGATGCCATTTGCCGTAAGGAAGCGAAATATCAGAGTTTTATGCAGCCATTAATCGAATCATTAACAGAGCTCGTCACCCAAGCAGGATCCCAGTTGCCAACATCATTACAGGGGGTCAAGGCGCCACAAGGGCAATTTAAGAAGCGTCGCTATTCGCAAAAGAAGAAGGTGACTAAATCGGCAAAAAATAGCTAAACGATTAAAGTTAATCGTCAGTGTGATCCGTTAACCACATTTTTGACTGCTATATGAGATGCAGCGTCAAAGCGTGTGGGGGGATTTTAATCGATAGCTAGGTTATTCTATGTCTCGATATTGATTACTTAACGGATCATATTGAAATCCGGCTGCACTGAGTTTTTGTTCTAACAGTTCACTTGGAATATCAAGTTGGTAAAATAGTGCCTGCTTATTCTGGCAGTTCAGCCTAAGCTGTTCATTAACTATACCCACAAGGATATCACCACTTAATTGAGTCAATTGGTAGTCCATTAACGTTGCCCTAGGTAATCGCTATTTTATTTAGGTTTAGCGCAGATCGGTGAGTGTTTCCAATATTTGATTATTAAGATTGCATCGAGGTCGCAAGTATACTCGCGTACTCGATGCTTTTACTCATTGCTATTATTGATGGGATGCTGAACTCTGTTCCTGTCAATTAGGTGAGCAAGCTTATCTAAGTATCTTACTGCGATTGAGTGCGATCAGTTTATCTAAAATATGTTCACCATCCATACGAATACCGTTGTGCTCATATTCTGAGGTGAGCCAGTATTTGAGATTGTTTATCTGCGCTGCGGTTTCTAGGCTATAACTCATCTCGACAAACATATCTTCACTGTAAATTGCGGCAGCGACAGGCACTTGATTTTTAATTAATTTATCTATGTCGTATAGCATAGGCCAGTCAGCTTTTTCTGCGATAAGATGAGCGGCATGTTTTAGTGGTTTTAAGTTGGTAAATTGCTCAAAAAACCAGGGGTAGACCATTTCGCCTGTAAACAAGAAGGGCTTATGTTGGTCATAATTAAACTCATCGTATTGGTGACGTACTCTTTGCGCTGCCCATTGAGAAGCATTTTGTTGGCAATAGATACTTTCGTGCAGCAGGGCAAAAATAGGATTGGTATTAAAGTCCAACAGTTGGCAGAAGTGGGCTAAGAACAAGGGATTGACCTGCATGCCTTGTTCGGTATCAATTAAGGCTTGTTCAAGCAGATAGTAAACCGATTCAGGTCCCTGTTCCATTCCGATATTGATGCCAAGCAGTTGCAGCATTTCGACGGTCAGCCGCTCACCAGTGGCGATCCGCACTTCGTTGTCAGTAATATAGCGTGCAAGTTGTTTAACCAGTTGCTGCGCATCGGGGAAACGGCTAAAGAAATCTTGGTTCTTAGCCAATACCCGTTTATAGGTGGCTTGGTACACTTCATCTGCTGGGCGAGTGAGTGATGGAATACCACCAGTGATATAGGCTTCTTCTACGCCTTGAGGTGCATCGTTCAGATATTTTAGTACGCAAAAACCACCAAAGCTTTGTCCTAGAATGCTCCACTTACTACCGCCGGTGAATTGCTGACGAATCACTTCAGCGTCTTTAATAATGTTATCGGCTCGAAAATGACTTAAATATTCAGCCTGTTCTGAAGGGGCCAAATGATTGAGTGATAGAAAGTTAATCGGTGAAGAAAGTCCCGTGCCACGCTGATCGAGAAGTAGAACGCGAAACTCTTGTAAGGCGCGCTTTATCCAGCCACTATTTGCTGCGGGTCTAACTGCGCCAAACCCCGGTCCCCCTTGGAAGAAGACTAAATAGGGGAGAGTGCTATTGACATGTTCTGGTGACACCAACTCACGAACAAAGACGGTTATTTTTTTTCCTTCGGGAAGTGAGTGGTCTAAAGGCAGCACAAAGTGGTGTTTAATGGCGTGAATGCCAGAGAGGGTCAGGGTGTTGGTCATTTTAAACCTTTTTGAGTTGGTTTTTATTCTTTGGGTGGCTTGCTTTTGCCTGATTGTATACAAAAAGTATTGGTCAAGATAGGTTATCCTAGATCAATCTTTTTGTAAGAGTTGTTAGTGAAATGACTCCGCTTATCGTAACCTATGGGCAGCCTGTAAAAACTGGAAGTAGAAGATGAAATATCAAATTGTGCCTGTCACGCCTTTTCAGCAAAACTGCAGTATTATTTGGTGTGAGAAGACTAAGCTTGCGGCCGTTGTTGATCCTGGAGGCGATATCCAACGTATCCAACAGCAGCTTGAGAATCAAGGATTAACGATTGAGAAAATTCTGTTAACTCACGGCCATATCGATCATGTGGGTGGGGCGAAATTACTGAGTGACGCCGCTAATGTTCCTATTGTTGGGCCTCATAAAGACGATGAGTTTTGGTTGAGCTCTTTGGCTGAACAGAGTAAACATTTTGGTTTTTTACCTGTCGAGCCCTTTACACCAGATCAGTATTTGCAAGCCGGTGACATTGTCACAGTGGGAGAGCAGAGTCTTCAAGTATTGCATTGTCCGGGTCATACACCTGGCCATATCGTTTTCTACAGTGAAAATGAGAAATTGGCGTGGGTGGGTGATGTGATATTTAAGGGATCGATTGGGCGAACTGACTTTCCTCAGTCTAGCCATAAAGATTTAATTGCTTCTATCACTCAGGTCCTTTGGCCGCTTGGTCGTGACGTCAGTTTTATTCCTGGACATGGACCCATTTCGAGTTTTGGTATTGAGCGTGAGCAGAATCCGTTTGTCGCCGATCAATTATTTAGTTAGTTTTAACGGCTAAATTACCACAAATTTAGCGCGTCGAGTTGGACGCGCTATCTGCCCTAATTCATTTTTTCCTGTTAATTTGACATCTTTTGCAACGTATTAATGTTGTTTTCCTTAGCAAAATTTTGCTACGTTAGGTATCTAACATCAGTTAAATATAAGACACACGGATATGTCTCATCACATAGAAGATCTCCTCTCTGGTTGGTTGGCGGCACCCGATGATGAATGGGTTCTAGCGGTGATCACCGATGTAAAAGGCTCTGCCTATCGTAAAGTGGGCGCCATGATGCTGATTAATTCGATGGGCAAGAGTATTGGCTTAGTGAGCGGTGGTTGCTTAGAGGCCGATTTAAGGCGACATGGACAAAAGGCATTACAGACAGGGAAGGCGATAGCGCTATGTTATGATGCTAGCGACGAATCTGATGCCAGTTATCAACTTGGTTGTGGTGGTATTGTGCAGCTTATGTTGGTTCCACTATGCAAAGAAAATCATTATCTGCATTTTGCTGAACTAAGTGAAGCATTAGTGCAATCAACTCACTGTTTTTATCAGCTGAGTCTTTGCACGCAAAGCGCGCCTCAACAAGCCATTCAAAGTGCCGTATTTCGTGATCAGTTCGACGTTGATAAAACGTTAAGTAACCTGCGTTTGAGTGACTTTACCACTGCAGGAATTCATCAAACTGATTGCCCGTCTTTAGTTATTCCCCTTAGAAGTCGATATCGTATTGCCATATTTGGTGGCGGATTGGATGCGCAGCCCGTAAGCCGAATAGCTCTAGAACTCGGTTGGCAAGTGAATGTCGTGGATGAACGCACGAGTTATGCCCGCGCCCATGATTTTGTTGGCGCAAAGGTGTTTAAACAGCCTTTAGAGAGTCTAGATGATGATTTCTGGCAGGGGGTGGATGCGGCTATTATTATGCAGCACAACCTTAAACTGGATGCCAAAGCACTCTCTTTGATACAAAAAAATGGCTGCGATATTGCCTATTTAGCGTTATTGGGCCCTGGTCATCGACGTGACAAAGTGTTGGGGTTGGCTCAGGTACAGCTCTCCGATATAAAGTTATTTTTTTCGGCTCCAGCAGGGCTTGCTTTGGGCGGTGAACTGCCACAGTCTGTTGCGTTAAGTATTTTGTCTGAGTGCCACGGCGTACTTCATGGGGCTAAGCTGGGCGCACTCAAAGAGGTAATGAAGTGAATAAGCCTAAGGTTAACATCATAGCGTTATTGGCTGCTGGTGAGAGCCGACGTTTTGGTGATGCAAAGTTGGCTCAGCGGCTCGATGGAGCAAGCTTTTATGCTGGGGACAAATTTGATGCTGCACTACAGTTTGATTCTTGCAATGAACCGACCTTAATCGGCGCGGTTTACGCTCGCTTACGCGTTGTTGCGGAGCGAGTCGGTGCGCATTTAGTTGTCGTCGTTGGTGGTCATCTAGAAAAGGTCTCTTCATGTTTGCCTGCTAACGCAGAATTTATTATTAATCCCGATTGGCAACAAGGGATAAGCAGTTCCATCGGCGCTGCGGCCAAGTTTGCTCAGACCGAGCAGGCATCATCGTTAATGATCGCGCTAGGGGATCAGTTGGCGTTAACAGTGGATGATTATCTCAACCTATATTTAGCGAGAAAGCAGATCGATACACGGGTCTGTGCTTATTATGGGCACACTTTAGCTGTGCCTGCTATATTCCATCGAGACGATTTTGATCACTTATTAAGTTTATCGGGGGATAGGGGCGCCAAGCCTTTACTCAAGCAACGTTATCAAGAAGGCAAACTTATCGCAGCGTTTATGCCTCGAGGTGCGGTCGATATTGATACCCCTGAAGAGCTTAAGCATTTTTTAGACGGTGACGAGATTTAAAACTGAGTGCAGCACTCATTAATCTATTTACTATCCCTGTCGTTGTAAGGGTTATCAAGGAGAACAAGATGTCCGACAACAAACTAGGACTGAAGATTAACGGCAAAGATTACAGTTTGGATGCCGATCCCAATATGCCCGTACTCTGGGCGATACGAGATATTGTTGGATTAACGGGAACCAAGTTTGGTTGTGGCGCTGGCTTATGCGGCGCTTGTACCATCCACATTGATGGCGAGCCAGCAAGGGCGTGCTTAACCAGCTTGAAGCAGGTTCAGGGTAAACAGGTCACCACCATTGAAGGGTTAGTACAAGATGATCTAAAGCAGGCATGGCAACAACATAACGTGCCGCAATGTGGTTATTGTCAGGCTGGCCAATTAATGTCAGCTGCGGCCTTGTTAACCAAATACCCTCAGCCTACTGAGGCGCAGATAGATGATGCCATGGTGGGTAATATCTGTCGTTGCGGCACTTATACTCGCATAAAATCGGCGATCCAGAGCGTCTCGGGTCAAACGGCTAGCACTATTACTAACACGCTTATTGAGCAGGAGGTTGAAGCATGAGTTCATTTACTGCTGTTCAAAATTTTAGCCGCCGAGATGTATTAAAGCTTTTTGGTGCTGCTGGCGGCGGGTTAGCGCTAGGTGCGAGTGGACTGAGCTGGAGCCCAATGGCGATAGCGCAAGATAAGGAATCGCGTCTAAATCTGTTTGTGGCTATTGGTGAAGATAATAAGGTGTATTTAACCTGCCATCGCTCAGAGATGGGGCAGGGGATCAGAACTGGGATCCCTCAGGTGCTCGCCGATGAGCTTGGGGCGAGTTGGGATAATGTTGTTGTTATTCAGGGGTTAGCTGATAAGCGTTACGGTAGTCAAAATACCGATGGCTCTCGCAGTATTCGTCGTGGATTCGACAAGATGCGAGAGATGGGCGCAATGGCTCGCACCATGTTAGAACAAGCGGCAAGCAAGCGGCTAAATGTGCCATTGAACGAGTTAAAAACCGAAGATAACAAGGTGAGTCATTCATCATCGGGACGCAGTTTAACCTTTGGAGAACTGGCGATGGCAGCATCTAAATTGCCACTGCCAGATGCCGCGACACTTAAACTCAAATCACCGCAAGCATTTACTCACATTGGCAAGTCTCACAAGATTGTTGATATGGACGATATCTTAACCGGAAAAGCGCTGTATGGTTATGATGTGCGCTTAGATGGGATGTTATATGCCAGTATTTCACGCCCTGCGGTATTGGGTAGCCAATTGACATCGCTTGATGATGCTGACGCGCGAAAAGTTGCTGGCGTGGTTGATGTTATTAAATTACCAGTGCCTAAAGGCGCGCCAAGTTTTCAACCCTTAGGTGGCGTTGCCGTGGTGGCCAATAATAGTTGGAGTGCGATCGAGGGGCGAAACAAGTTAATTACACAGTGGAGCACTTCAGGTAATGACACTCATGATTCTCGAGCGTATCTACAGGCGTTAACTTCTCGGGTTCAACAGCCCGGCAAGCTAGTACGTCAGCAAGGCGAGGAAAAGCAAGACTGGCCAGAAAGCGATACTATTAGCGCTGTCTATACCGTACCTTATCTTGCGCATGCAATGATGGAGCCTCCTACGGCGACTGCACGAATGACTCAAGATGGCGTTGAAATTTGGGCCTCGACTCAAACGCCTCAAAGTGCTCAGCAAACAGTGGCTGCAGCGCTTGGGTTAAAAGAGGAGCAAGTGATCGTTCATGTCACGTTGCTTGGCGGCGGATTTGGACGTAAATCAAAACCTGATTTTTGCGTTGAGGCGGCGTTACTGGCTAAACACACAGGTAAACCGGTTAAGGTGAGTTGGAGCCGAGAAGATGAGCTGCAAAATGGTTACCTACATGCGATTAGTGCCCAGTATTTTAAAGCCAAAGTGAGTGCGTCAGCGGTTGAGGCGATATTGCAGCGTACTGGCTTTCCCAGTATTAGCTCAACCTTTAACACTGCCGCTGATGAACCGAGTGCTTCGGAGCTCGATTTAGGGTTTGTCGATGTGCCTTTAGCAGTTAAAAGTTTGCGTTGTGAATCGGTTAAGGCAAGCGCACATACACGAATTGGCTGGATGCGATCCGTGTGTAATATTCAACATGGTTTCGGGATTGGCTGTTTTGTTGATGAACTAGCTCAAAAGCGTCAGCTGCCTACGCTGCAGATGTGGCGAGAGTTATTAGGCGAAGATAGACAAGAGACATTTGCGGATCAAGGCTTTAAATATGGCAATTATGGCGAAGATTTGACTCGTCATCCTGTCGATGTCGCTCGCTTTAAAGGTGTGATCGCAGCGATAGAGGAGGCGATGTTAAAACAACCTAAGCCGAAAAAAGGGCAGGGCTGGGGCTTTGCCGTTCATCGTAGTTTTACTGCATTTGTGGCAACCGCTACCTTGGTCGAAGTCAAAGATAAACAGCTGAAAGTGCTTAAGTCGATAATTGCAATTGATGCAGGCACCTTGGTTAACCCTGATCGGGTCAGATCGCAGCTAGAAGGTGGGGTGATGTTCGGCTTAAGCATTGCATTAATGGGTGAGATCAGTTTTAAGGATGGACGCGTTGAGCAATCAAACTTCCACGATTATCCGTTACTGCGTATGTCACAATGTCCCGACATTGAAACCTTGATTGTAACTTCAGATGCCGTGCCTGCTGGTGTGGGTGAACCAGGCGTTCCGCCTATTGCGCCCAGTGTAGTCAATGCCATTTTTGCGGCCACAGGGCAGCGAATAAGAGATCTACCGATCAATAAATTACTGTCGGTTTAAGACCCGCTATCCATTTCATTGCAGATTAAGCCAGTAAGAAAGCCTCTCTCTTGCTGGTTTTATCATCACTTTTGCGTATCTTTACTACAAATCTCCCATTTTGGTTACTCTAATAACATTTAATCTGGATTATTTGGGCTAGGTCCTATTTTTGTTTATCGTTTTGAAGTAATTTAACCAAAAATAATATTCCAATGTCATGAGGGGTCATACATGGAAAATCGTTGGCAAGTCGCTATTGCGGCCGGCTTACTTGCTGCTTTTTGGGCGGGAGTTGCCGATACATTTCATTTAGTCACTTGGATAGGCTTTCTCGCCTGCAGTACCTATTTCGCACAACCTAAAGTCGGCTTTCAAGGTGTGATGATGAGTTGGTTTACCAATTTATCGGGTGTGTTTTGGGCTTGGGTGGTTATTTCTGGTAGCAGTTTTTTCGAAACGCCAATCGTTGGTTATCTTCTGACGGGAATTGTTACTAGCTTAATGTGTTTGCAAGCTAGCTATCACAAACTATCCTTTATTCCAGGAGCTTTTATTGGTTGTTGTATCACTTTTGCTATGGGTGGTGATATCGCTAATATCTTGCCGCCGCTGATTTTAGGTGCCTTGTTGGGTTATAGCATGACACTACTGACTGAGCAGTTGGTATCATTTACCCTTAAAACCTTACCCGCTATTAAGTTGCGTTTAGTCAGACAGCAATAGTGCTGTTTGTATTATTTGGGCCTAAGGTACTTTACTGGTCTTCGCTAATTTAGTCTGAGAATAAGTGAGTTTTCATGAAAGCTATCGAATTTAGAAAGATAGATGCACTGATGATAAAGCTGAGCCTTAATGGTAAGTTCTGGGTTATCTGCACTATGGTTAGTGTGATCACCTTACTTGTCGCATTGATGAACCTCAATCAGTTAACTGAGTATACAAATGCAGGCTCACTCGCTCGAGCTCAGGCCAGTGTTGACGCTTATGCTCGTGTGGCTCAGCAGCAAAAACTTGAAGGGCAAGCGCTGAGTCAATTTGCTATGCAATATGGACTTCAAATTGCGACTCGAGCCGAAGTGGGGCGTAAAGGGGATTATGTCACCGTTAGCGCGCCTATTGCCGGACAATATCTGCAATACCGCGTTGATGTAACGCCTTGGGAAACAGACGTTAAAAGTGACGGCTGGTGGATGTTTTGGATAGCGTTATCCGCTTTATATCCGCTGTATCAACTCAGCTATTGGATCTCCACGTCTCTTGGTGGTGGGTTGTGGGATATGTATATTGCAATTAAGCGTTTAGCTGATGGCGATCTTTCATTTAGATTGAATTTTTTCGGTACAGATGATTTTAGTTTAATCGCCAGAGAGATTGATCGTAGTGCCGACAATATGAGTGAAATGGTCACCGCGATTGGTCATAATGCGGCGACGCTAGCTAAGGCTTCTGACGAGTTTAATCAACAAGCCCAGCAAAGTGATGAGTTGGCGCAATTCCAACATCAATTTCTTGATACGGTTGCCGTTGCGATGGATCAGATGACCGCAGCGATAGAAGAAGTCTCTCATAATGCGGCGAATACGTCTGATCACACAAAACAAAATTCAGCCGCAGCCGCTGACAGTAAGCTACGAATCTCAGATGCAGTGAGTCGAATTGGTCAACTTACTGGACAGATCGATGCCGCATCGAGCGCGGTTCACACACTATCAGGTAATGCTACCGAGATTGGAGCCGTTGTAACAACGATTAATGGTATTTCAGAACAGACAAATCTACTGGCATTAAATGCCGCGATTGAAGCGGCTCGTGCGGGTGAACAAGGGCGTGGTTTTGCTGTTGTTGCTGATGAGGTCCGAACCTTAGCGGGACGTACCCAACAAGCAACAGTAGAGATCCAATCGATGATCGAAGGGTTGCAAACCGGTTCAGGTGAATTATCGACTATCACCCATGAAATTGTTAAACAAGCGGAGTTAGGGAGAAGTGCGATTGAGACTGTCGGTAGTGATATCGACCAGATGGCAGATTCAATCAATCATGTGTTTGATATGAGCTCACAGATCGCAGCGTCAGCTGAAGAGCAGAGTGTATCGGCAAGAGACATCGCGATGCAGTTAAATGATATCCGAGATCAGTCGCAGACGATTAAACAGACGGCGGAACATTCAGTAGTGCTGGCTGCAGAACTTAAGCAATCTTCGCAAGCGCTTGAGGGCATCTTAGGACAATACAGTTTGAGTTAATCGATAGCGAATGATTGGTAATAAAAAAAGGTTCAATATCAGATATTGAACCTTTTTTAATGGTGATGAAAATAGCGTTACTTAAACGTACTCCAGATCGGTGCATGATCGGAGGGCTTATCAATACCTCGCAGCTCATAGTCAACATCAGACTCGATTAAACGTTCGGCTAATGAGGGTGTGGCGAGTACCACATCGATGCGTAGGCCACGATTGTCATCAAAACCTTTACTGCGATAGTCAAACCATGAGTAACGCTGGGTGCGCTCAGGATGAAGCTTACGGAAAGTATCAACGAACCCCCAATTTAACAGCGTATTAAGCCATTCTCTCTCTTCTGGTTGAAAGCTGCATTTACCTGTTTTAAGCCAACGCTTGGCGTTGACTTCACCGATACCAATATCTAGGTCTACAGGCGAAATATTGATATCGCCTATAATTGCTATATCTTGGTCTGCTTGCTGATGGTCATTAAGATAGTGCATTAAGTCTTGATAAAACTTACGTTTAGCAGGGTACTTAGTTTCGTGGTTGATGTTTTCCCCTTGAGGGAAATACCCATTGATAACCGTAAGTGGCCTTCCATTTTCTTGGGTAAAGGTGCCAATGATTATGCGGCGCTGAGCATCTTCAGCGTCGGTAGGAAACCCCTTTTGTACATTGACTGGTTCAAGCTTAGATAGCATGGCTACCCCGTAATGGGCTTTTCCGCCATGATAATGCACCTTGTAACCCATGGCTTCAACATCCGCTAAGGGAAATGCTTCATCATGCACCTTGGTTTCTTGAAGCCCAATGATATCAGGGCTATGGCTGTCTATCAGTGCCTGTAATTGATGTAGCCTAGCTCTTAGACCGTTAATGTTGAATGAAACGATTTTCAAAGTGTTGTTCCCTTACTACTATGATAATAATGACGACTAAAATACCGCGTTATGGCAGTACATGCTTAAATGGTTTTACGATCACTTTTTCGTAAACACCGGCCACAATATAAGGGTCGTTATCGGCCCATGCTTTTGCCGCTTCCAGAGAATCGAAATCAGCCACAACGAGAGAACCAGTAAACCCAGCTTCACCTGGATTTTCATCATCGATAGCTGGATGAGGACCTGCAATTAACAAACGTCCTTCATCTGATAACGCCTGCAATCTTGCAAGATGCTCTGGGCGGGCAGCTAGACGCTTTTCTAAACTATTTTCAATATCTTGAGATGAGATCATGTACCACATTATTTGAGTTCCTTTTTATGTTCATCGGGCATATGTTTATAAAGATACACCACAGTGATAACGGTGTTGATTAACGTTAAAGCGGTAAGGCCGAATACCTTAAAATTAACCCAAGTTTCTTGAGACAGGCTAAAAGCAACATAGATGTTTACTAGCCCACAAGCAACAAAAAAGAATACCCAATACCAAGTGATTCTAGCCCATATGTTGTCTTCCACTATTAGCTCTTTACCTAGCATTCCTTTAAGTATGGGTTTATTAATAAATTGACTTACAGCTAACGCGATAGCAAACAGCGCATAGACAACAGTGACCTTCCATTTTATAAAGGCATCATCGTGAAACACGAGTGTTAGCGTGCCGAAAAAGCTCACCATAGCAAAGGTGATCAAATGCATTTTTTCGATTTTTTTATACAAAATATAAGTCACAATAAGTTGCAATGCCGTTGCGGCGATAAGCGCACCACTAGCTATATAGATATCGAAAAATTTATATACAGCGAAGAAGATCACTAACGGCAGAAAGTCGAGCAGTTGTTTCATAGGGTCTTGTCATATACATATATAGGTAAAGTGCGTCGAGTGTAGCATGCCTACTATGGCCACAAAAGTGCTCCAGCGACGTGGGATAGTTATTTGGTGATGAAAGTCTATCGATGTGATATGTGTGTTCTAGTTAAGTAATGATAAGCTACAATCATTAACATTCTGAATGATCAACTTTTAACGGCCAATCAATATCGATGCAACTCCATGGAGACATGTTGATTATTCGATGGATAACGAATTGGTTTACATTGATACATCGGTGTTGTGATCGATTGTGTGATCAAACTGAGCCGTTACCTCTTTTTAGTCGATAAGGCTTTGGGTAATAGACTCTTGATTGATATACAGAGTATTTTATTGAGAACAAGGTATAAGCTATGATCGTGGAACTGAGTATTTCAGATCTGACCGTCGGTATGTATGTTGTCGATATTACTGTTCCTAAAGACAAGTTTACGCTGGCTCGCGAGACTTGGATTTCCGAGCAGAGAGTGATTGATGCCTTGAAACGAAAAGGCGTTGAAAAACTATTAGTCGATCCGACCAAGGCTAAAATACCGGTATCGTCAAAGCCTGCCTTATCAAAGCCCCACGCATTTAAGTCTGTCGTGCGAAAGCCACACTCGCTGAAGAGAAAGAAGCCCACCAACTTAAATAAACCCAGTAAACCCATAAAGCGTTCTTTGTTTAAAGAGGAAGTTAAACAAGCTAAGTTGCTGTTTGATGAATCGAAAGCCATTCAACAACGATTGTTTTTGGATGCTAGAAACGGTGTGCCCTTATCACTCGAGCCTGTGCAGGAGGTTACTAACCGTTCCATGGAAATGATTTTTGATAACCCTGATGCACTAGCCTGTGTGATCAATATTCGACATAAAGATCAATATCTTTTAGAGCACTCAGTATCGGTTTCCGTGCTAATGACCATCTTTGCGTTTTATTTGAAGATGGATAAAGAGGTGGTCAGTGAATTAGCCATTGGCGCATTTTTGCATGATGTTGGTAAGATTATGATCTCACCCAAAATATTAGATAAGCCAGGTCGTTTAACCGATGAAGAGTTTGAGGTAATGAAAACCCACGCCAATCACTCTATTCGAATCATCAAAGAGACGCCTAATATTAGTCTACTGAGTCTTGAAGTGGCTAAGTTGCATCATGAAAAGCTTAACGGTAAGGGCTATCCCTATGGCGTAGAGGCCAGCGAAATATCCCTCTATGGCAGGATGATCTCAATTTGCGACATTTACGATGCACTTACCGCTAATCGCTGTTACAAAGATGGCTATCCACAAGTTAAGGCGTTTAGTATTTTAAGAATGCTAGGGCAGAATAATGAGCTTGATGTTGATCTTGTCGATCATTTTATTAAGTGCATGGGGGTTTATCCGGTCGGCGCTTTGGTACAACTAGAGTCTAATCGATTAGCTATCGTTGAGAGTCATAACTTGAGCGATCCCATACGCCCTATGGTAAAACCATTTTATCATCTTAACCCCAATCATTTTGAAAGTTGCGAACATATTGACTTAGCGGCCATACCAGAAGACTTGATTGTAAAATGCGTTAGACCCGATGACTTTGACCTTAATATGGATGAGATTATGACGTTTTTATCTCACGAAGGTTGATTGTTACATTGAGCATTTATCACGCTATAAGCGATTATTGAATCGATAACGACAAGATCTGCAATTTGAATTGTCCAGACTGTTTATTACTAATTAAAAAACCAATATCACTTAAGTTGGCAAACTCGGGTTTATCACGATTTGGGAAATCTTGTCCCCTAAAGGTTTCGATAAATTGCTGAGGAGTAAATGACCAGTGTTGAACTTCACCTTTTTCTGTATCAAATAATGTTTTATAAGTGATTGCGCCATTATTTGTTTTAAGACGTAGTTGATACTTTTTACCATCCCCCAGAGTGCTTATCACTATTTTCGTCGCTTCATGTTCCACTAAAGTTTGTCGAGCGTCATCGGTGATCGCGCATGTGGTCGAGGCGAATCCACCGTTGTTTTCCAATGAAACATTGCCGATAAATTGTAAGCTGTAGCTTTGGGTTTCGCTGATGTGTTCAGAGAGATGGCTCGATGAACGTCCTCCCATCACGCCATCGTTGATAATGTTCCAACGACTAAAATGCTCTTGCTTAAGTAGATCGATTGCTTCCATCTCAGCTCCAACGCAGAAAAAGGGTAATGCTCATAAAAGAGAATAAATCCTGCTGATTTTATTCATTAGGCACACAATGAAATTGAGGGGATGGCTTGAAGCAACTGCTGTAAATCGCGAAACACGAAGTTCGCTTGATATTGATAACGCTTTGGTTTGTCGAAGTTAAGTAGTACAGATTGCATTCCCGCTCGATTGGCTGCCTCTACGTCATAGAGATGGTCGCCAACATAGGCAATTTTTTCGGGTTCAATTTGCCACAAATTAGCAATTCGATTAAGGCTCGTGGGATCGGGTTTCGCTGGACCATCATCGCGGGTGTAGACTAATTCAATTGGCAACTCATTACGGTCAATTTTAATGCTAGCAGCCAAGCGACTGTTACGGGTCACTATGGCCATCGGGATCTGCTGCAATAACAGAAAATCAAGTAGGGCTAATGCTCCGTTTAAACGAGTTGCATTGTTTGCATCGGTGAGTTCAGCTTGCTCTATAATATCCATTGCAGACTTGGCCTGAGCGATTGGCAGAGAGTCGATAAAGGTTAAAATATCGCGATCTAGTGGGCAAGCGATCGCCAGTTTTAGCGCCGTGAAGTCTAAGCTTGAGCTTACTAAGGTGCCATCGAGGTCAAATATGACGCCTTTAAATGTGTTATTAAACAGTTGCATCATCTCTCCTGGGTTAACTTGAGCGTTAACTTGCAAGTTTGTTTAGCTTTTTTAAAAACAGTGACAGCTCTGTTTGGTTAGGATAGTCGAGTAGATACTTGCCATGGAACAACAAGGTCAGCGTCACTTTATTGAATTGGATATAGCAAGTATAACCATCAAAATCGCTCCATGCGGTCACTCCTTGATAAACATAGGCGTTGTTTCCCTTTGTGCCTTTTGATGTGATTGCACCATAGGCGTGAAGTGCTCGTGTTAGGTTTATCTCGATGTTCATCACTTTTTACCCGTTAGGCTGCTTTAAAATTGCAGTTCAATAGAGGATTTACTGTTTTGATTTGTCTCGATCCCTATCATCTCGTCATAGGCCGTATTTAGCTCAAAAGCGGCTTGTCTTACTCCCATTAACTTCATTTTCGCTTTTGCTTGCTCGAGTGAGGGATACACTATCGGGCAATTTTGCTTATCGGTTAATTGGTAGAAGTTGCCATGTTTATCTTCCCCCCCCTAGCAGGTAATGGGTTGAGTCGGCTGTATTGATGATAGTGGGAGCGATCTGCTTAAGCATAAACTTTTGTTTTAGTTGATCGTGTGTCATCGATATTCTCCTGTCCTGCTGGTTTGCCTGTTTTGACCTCGACAGAGTGAGGTTAAAGCAGCGCTGAGGGGGATCAGTTTTGCATCGGTATTAGTACGGTATGATTAGAGATTAAGATCACTATTGTCGATAATCTTTGGCAGACAGTGGTATTTAACCTGAGTTTAGGTTGTTTATTGCACGTGTTACTGAAGGCGGAAATAGCTTGGTGCCCAGACGTTTAATCCTAGGCGTTTAATGCCAACGGCATAATGCCTGTCGTTGATAATTTAGTGGGTAAGGGCATGGTCTAGTAACAAAAATCCCCGCAATGCGGGGATTTTGAAGTCAGTTCACCATAATCGTGTTAGGTGGCCGCTTTCATGTTTCGAGTGAACTCACCTAGGGAGGACAATAACTCAGTTTCATTATCTTTATTGGCTGCAATTATCTTGACCACAGCTGAACCTGAAATGGCTCCTGCTGCACCGGCATCGATAGCCGCTTTCACTTGCTCAGGCTCTGCAATGCCAAATCCGAGCAGTGGGGGCGCACCATTAAACTGCTTCAAGTGCGTTAAAATATCACTAATCGGCATACCAGCTTTAGATTCGGTTCCTGTTACCCCTGCACGTGAAAGTAAATAGGTATAACCTTCACCTTTTTCTGATACCAGTTTAAGCGTATCGCTATCGGCATTTGGCGGTGCGATAAAGATAGGCGCGATACCATGGGATTTAGCAGCAATAATAAATGGCTCTGCCTCTTCAACGGGAACATCGGCGATCAACACTGAGTCTACGCCAGCCGCTTGTGCCTTAGCATAAAAATTATCGATGCCATTGGCATAGACCAAGTTGGCGTACAGTAATAAGCCAATTGGCAGATCCGGATACTTGGCACGGATCGCTGTCAACATTTCGAAGCATAATGTCGGAGTGGTACCCGCTGCCAGTGAGCGTAGGTTAGCGCCTTGGATCACTGGCCCATCGGCCAGTGGATCGGAGAAGGGGAATCCAAGCTCTAATGCATCGGCGCCATTTTCCACTAAGGTATCAACTATTTTAAGTGACAGCTCGGGGCTAGGGTCGCCCAATGTCACGAAAGGGACAAATGCGCCTTGCTGTTTAGCTGCTAGTGCGGCGAATAGTGCTTGATAACGGTTACTCATTGCCGCTCTCCTGTGTTGCTGCTGATGTTTTTTGTTCGAGTATATCTGCGACGGTAAAGATATCTTTGTCACCTCGGCCAGAAAGATTGACGACTAAGATGGTTTCCTCGGTCGCTTGCTTTGCGAGTTTAACGGCATAAGCTAGAGCATGGGCTGACTCAAGTGCTGGAATGATCCCTTCGCATCGGGCCAGTAGCTGAAATGCGTCTAATGCTTCATCATCGGTAGCTGATTCATAGGTCGCACGCCCTGTGGCTGCAAGGTGGGCGTGTTGTGGTCCAACTGAAGGGAAATCGAGTCCAGCAGAGATTGAGTAAGATTCTTCAATCTGTCCCTCTTTATCCTGCATTAAAGGTGCTTTCATGCCAAAGAAAATCCCTGTTTTACCATGCTTTAACGGCGCGCCATGCATAGGCGTGTCGATACCAAGGCCTGCGGGTTCTACGCCAATGAGCTGTACAGAGGGTTCATCGATAAAATCGGCAAACATACCGATGGCGTTGGAGCCGCCACCGACACAGGCGATCACCGCATCGGGAAGACGCCCTTCACGTTCTATTATCTGCCGCTTGGTTTCCTCACCTATCATGCGCTGGAATTCACGTACTATGGTCGGGAAGGGATGGGGTCCCGCTGCTGTGCCCAGCAGATAATGGGCCTTATCGTAACTAGCAGACCAGTCGCGCATCGCTTCGTTGCATGCATCTTTTAGGGTAGAGGAACCCGATGTTACCGGGATAACTTCGGCGCCCATTAACTTCATTCTAAATACGTTAGGCGATTGGCGTTCGACATCTTTCGCGCCCATGTAGACTTTACATTTTAGTCCCAATAAGGCGCAGGCTAGTGCCGTAGCGACCCCATGTTGACCTGCACCGGTTTCGGCGATGATCTCTTTCTTACCCATACGTTTAGCGAGTAAGGCTTGGCCTAACACTTGGTTCGTTTTATGGGCGCCGCCGTGGAGTAAGTCTTCTCGTTTCAGGTAGATTTTTACCAGCGGGTTAGGGCTTAAGTTACGAGTCAAGGTTAATGCCGTTGGACGACCCGCATAGTTTTTGAGTAGGTCGTTAAATTCGGTTTGAAAGGCGTCATCTTGCTGCGCATCGATAAATGCAGATTCTAATTGCTTTAGCGCAGGCATCAATATTTGCGGTACATACATACCACCGTATTCGCCGAAATAGGGATCGAGCTTAGTCATGTGTGTTTCCTTAAATTCATATTCAATTCGGTGTTATCGACGATCAATAGGCTCTAAGAGCGCTAAATGCGGCGGCTATTTTGTCTGCGGCTTTGATACCCGGCTTACTCTCTAGTCCAGAGTTAAAGTCCAGGCCGTAGAATCCTTGTCTACTGGCATCAAAGGCATTGTCAGCGGTTAGGCCGCCAGCCAACATGGCTTGTGTCTTGTTTGGCAATGACAATTGCCAGTTAAATGTTTGCCCTGTGCCTCCAAATTGGCTTGCACTTGCTTGAGCTGTTCTGCTGTCAAATAGGATGCGATCCACATTTACTGGAACCGCGACACTAGAGTCGGGTGATTCTGTATCGATGTCGACGGCAACGGCTTTCCAAATCTGTGCTCGAGCCCCGGCAGCATTGAGAGCTTGTCGCACTTGGTCTATCTCATATTCTGATTCGTTGCCATGCAGCTGCACTGCATATAAGTCGAGTAATTTTGCGATATCGCTGATCTCCTGCGGCGCTTCATTGACAAACACCCCAACAAAGTTAAGGGATTTACCGTTGGCGCGCTGGGCGCTTGTCAATGCTAAAGCCTGCTTAGGCGTGATATAACGCGGCGACTTCTGCGCAAAAATAAGCCCTGCGTAGATCGCACCTGCGTCGGCAATCGCTTGCAGATCGGCGCTGCGTGTCATACCACACACCTTGTTGTGGCCAAAAATTAAGGTGCGACAAGCCAAATCTAAGTCGTCTTCAGCCATTAACGAGCTGCCCACTAAGAAGCCATCGACTAACGGGCTCAAGCGACGTACCTGGGCTTGGTTATAGATCCCTGATTCGCTTATCACAACCCGATCGGCTGGGATATGGGGCGCAAGCGCTTCTGTGGTGGCTAAATCGGTGGACAGATCGCGCAGGTTTCGGTTGTTGATGCCGATAATCTTTGCATTTAAGGCGATAGCGCGTGTCAGTTCCTCTTCGTTGCTGACTTCGGTGAGCATGTCGAGCTGATACTTATTCGCCTCTGCGGCAAGGGTAAGGTACTGTTCATCATCGAGAACCGACAGCATGAGTAAAATGGCATCGGCGCCTTGATGCGCAGCGAGTTTCACTTGATAGGTGTCGACAAAAAAGTCTTTACACAGAATAGGCTGGGTTACTCGAGCCCGCACCTTGGGGATATAGTCCATATCGCCCTGGAAAAACTGCTCATCGGTAAGCACAGAGATCCCCGCTGCATAATGTTGGTAGACGTCAGCAATGGCTTCAACATTAAAATCTTTTCGTATCAGCCCTTTCGATGGGCTCGCCTTTTTACATTCGAAGATAAAACCAGCACTCGGTGCCTTTAAGGCGGCAAAAAGGCTGCGATCAGATTGTTTTGGCTGCAAAGAGGCTTCTGGAAATCGATCTTTTAGCGCCGCGATATGGGCTGCTTTGGTTGCGACGATTTTTGTTAGCACGTTACTTTTTGTTAGCTCGTTACTTTGAGTTGGCGCTGCTTGACTACTCACAATGACTCCTAATTATCCAATTTGGTGGCTGCTAGCATCGGCTAACTGCTCAAGTAGCGTAAACGCCTTGCCACTGTCGAGGGTGGTTAACGCCAGTTTTACACCCGCTAATGGGCTATCGCAATTGCCTGAAATATACAGCGCACAGCCAGCATTAACGGCTACCGCATCTCGATGTGCCCGATTGCCTTGGCCTTGTAAAATGGCGCGAGTGATATCCGCATTTTCAGCTGGAGTGCCACCTTCAAGCTCGGCCAATGAAGCTTGAGCAACTCCTAGTGCTACTGGTGTGAGCGTATATTGGATTATCTCATTATCTTTGAGTTCACACACTAAGGTATCACCATGAACGGCAACTTCATCTAAGCCACTGCCGTGGACTACCATCGCGCGTTTTAAGCCGAGTGTTTTGAGCACATTCGCGATAGGTTCGACCAACTCACTGCTGTAGACCCCAAGTAGAATATAGTCGGGCCGCGCGGGGTTGATTAATGGCCCTAATAGATTAAACAAGGTGCGAGTTTTTAACGCTTGGCGAACAGGAACAGCATGACGTACTCCGCCATGGTAATGGGGCGCGAATAGAAAACATAATCCCAGTTCATCTAGACAATCCCGAGCGGCTTCGGGATCCATAGTTAGGTCGATGCCAAATTGAGATAACAGATCTGAAGAGCCAGATTTACTCGATACACTTCGATTGCCATGCTTAGCCACTTTTGCCCCTGCCGCTGCGGCAACAAAAGCCGCAGTGGTTGAGATATTGATGGTGTTATGGCCATCTCCGCCCGTGCCGACAATGTCGACAATGCCTTGGCGACGGGTCGCTTCACTGGGAATGGGGAATACTTTCGCGGCGGCACGAAGGGCATCGGCTGCGCCCGATATCTCATCAATGGTTTCACCACGCATTTTCATGGCGACTAACATTCCAGCCATCGTCGCTTCGTTCATTTCACCTTGAATAATGGTACTAAAAAGTTGCTCAGCTTCATCACGGCTCACACTCTGACCTGAGTATAACTTATCGATAATAGCTTGTAGGTCGCTCATTTACAGTGCTCCTTCGTTGGTGGTCAAGAGTGGTTCTTCGCTGGTTAAATAGGTCAGCGTTTGGGTTAATAGCTGACTACCTAATGTGGTTAAAATTGATTCAGGATGAAACTGAAAACCTATGGCTTTATAACTTTTATGGGAAATCGCCATCGGCATCTCATCGGTTGTCGCTATCACTGCTAAGCACTCAGGTACTTGAGTCGCGACTAAGCTGTGGTAACGGGCGACGGGTAAGGGGGACGGTAGATCAGTAAAAATACCTTGGCCATTATGTACCGTTGGGCTGGCTTTACCGTGTACTACTTGATTAGCGCGCTCAACCTTGCCACCAAAATGTTCGACCATGGCCTGATGACCTAAGCAGATCCCCAGCATGGGAACTTTGCCAGCAACGAGTGCGATAAGCGCCATTAAACAGCCTGCTTCATGGGGAGCGCCTGGGCCGGGCGACAGCACTAAGGCCGATTTTTCCGTTTCGCTAAGTAATTTGTCGGCAATAAAATTGGCGCTTAAGTCGTTACGGTAGATCACTACTTCATAGCCAAGGCTTCTAAACTGATCGACGAGATTGTAGGTAAAAGAATCAAAGTTATCTAATAGGTAGAGTTTCATAGCCCACCTCCCATCTTAATGGCTGAAATAACGGCTTGGGCTTTTTGACGGGTTTCATCGGCTTCGGCTTGAGGATCTGAGTCATATACCACTCCCGCGCCCGCTTGAATATGGGCAACCCCATTTTTGACAAATGCAGAGCGGATCACAATACAGGTATCCATATCGCCTAGGCCATTAACATAACCCACTGCGCCGCCGTAGCTGCCGCGCCTGGCTTTCTCTGCGCCGCGGATAAGTTGTGCCGCACTTACTTTAGGTGCGCCGGTTAAGGTGCCCATATTCATGCAAGCCTGATAAGCGTGAAGTGCATCTAAATCTTCACGTAATTGCCCCGTCACTCGGCTGACTAAATGCATCACATGGGAGTAGCGATCGACTTTGAGTAACTCTGGTACTTTGCGGCTACCACTTTGGCTTATGCGGGCGACATCGTTACGAGCGAGATCGACGAGCATTAGGTGCTCCGAAAGCTCTTTCTTATCTAGCCTAAGCTCTAGCTCAATGCGGCTGTCGAGATCGAAATCTATCTGACCATCATTGGTTTTGCCGCGTTTGCGGGTACCCGCAATGGGATAGATCTCCACTTGATTGGTTGAGGCCTCATATTTAAGCGCGCTCTCTGGCGATGCGCCAAATAGGGTAAAGTCATCACCTCTAAAATAGAACATATAGGGGCTAGGATTAGTCAAACGCAGGGCGCGATAGGCGCCTAACGTGTTGGGGCAGGGCAAGCTAAAGCTGCGAGAAGGCACCACCTGAAAAATATCACCAGCAACGATATGGCGCTTGAGATCATTTACAATCGATTTAAATGCATCGTCACTGATATTGACTTGGGTCTGTGCATCGATAGGCGTTAATGCTTCAATCGGGTGTAACTGTTGGCAGGCTTGTTTCAGTTTACTCATCCGCGTCGCCAGCGTCTCTGATACCGCTAATTGGTCGCAAAAATTGTGAGTGATGATATCGGCTTGTTGCTGTTGATGGTCGACCAAAATCAGGGTTTCGGCTAGATAGAACAGATAATCTGGGCAGCTATTATCACTATCTGGCACTTGGGGTAATGGCTCTACGGTGTCAATTAGGTCGTAGGCTAGTACGCCACCTAAAAACAGTGATTCAAATGCGCTGTTGTTACCGGTATCGATATGCTGAATTAAGGCTCTAAGGCCATCTAGTGGTGATGTCGATTTTAGTCTTGCATCTTCATCGAGTAACTCAGGATTCTTGGTTAGGCGTAATGTCAGTGTATCGTTAGATAAGATGGCATTATCAAGCTTAAAATGGGCCTTGATAGGTAATAGCAGTGACTGACCATTGGCATTTAATGCGGTAAACGTCAGGCTGTATCCTTCGCAGCGGATCATCATTGCTGCGTGGGTCATGACTATGCTTTTTAGGTGATCTTTGCTGTCTATCTCTGCCGATTCTAACAGCATAGTGTGCGGCGCATTTTGAGTCAGGTGTTGATACAAATTAAGGGGATCATCATGGTAGGTGATCCGCTCCTTCACTGTGCTGACTCTTGCCAGAGTGTCATACGCCATATTCATTACTCCGAGTTATCTCTGGGACCGTTTCTATCATTAGAGATTATTTAGCTAACGATTCAAGAACCCAATTATTTCAATGAAATTAAATTATTAAATGCAAAAAGCCCGCATTGGATGCGGGCTTTTTGTCAAATCTTGTCTCTTTTACATGAGCACAGAGTTTCACACCACCCGCTAATTTGGGAAGTGCCACCACCAATTGATGTTGTTGAACTGCTGTGTCATTGAATCGTTTCTCTATTTGTCATGTAAAAGTTGAAATTTGTTAGTGGCTCTATAAAAGCATTCGATTGGGCTCTATGTCAATTGAATATTTTTCTATTTCAGATTTATTTTGTCTAACCGACTTGCTTATAACGAGTTTATAGCACTATTTAACCCAATTAGATGTTTCTAATAACAAACTCTAGTAGAATAACCAGATGACAGATGAAACGCTTTTAATCGATCTTCACAGCCACACAACGGCATCCGATGGCCAGTTAACGCCTTCGGAGTTAGTTGCCCGAGCACTCGAAAAGGGTGTACAGATGTTGGCTATTACCGATCACGATACGCTCGCAGGATTAGATGAGGCGCACCAATTTAATAATGCTCAGCCTCAACCTCTGCGTTTAATTAACGGTACTGAAATATCAACTCGTTGGAATAACTTTGATATTCATATCGTTGCATTAAATATTGAACGCTCAAATATTGTTCTTAATGAGTTTCTTTGTCAGCAGCGAAGGCTGCGAGAAGCAAGGGCTATGGAGATAGGACTTCGCTTAGAGAAGGCGGGTATTGCTGGTGCGTATGAGGGGGCTAAGGCGTTAGCCGATGGTGCGGCGCTCAGTCGCGGGCATTATGCTCGCTGGTTAGCCGATAATGGTTATGCAGTAAACGCCGCTGCGGTGTTTAAGAAATATCTCGCACGCGGAAAAACAGGTTATGTACCCAACAATTGGTCCGATATGGCGAGTGCAATCGAGATCATTCATCAAGCGAACGGGATTGCCGTATTAGCCCATCCTAGTGGTTACAAGTTGTCGGCTAAGTGGTTGAAGCGCCTAGTGCGAGAGTTTAAAGAGGCGGGTGGTGATGCCATCGAAGTGGTACTCGGGCAGCAAACTGTCGATGACCGTAATAATTTAATTGCGCTGAGTAAGCTCAATCAGTTGTTTGCATCTCTTGGGAGTGATTTTCACTTCCCGAGTGGCTGGATAGAATTAGGTAAAAATATGTTCCAACCCCAAGGTGTTGATTGGGTTTGGCAAATGGAAAAGTGGACGGAAACACCATGAGTCAGTTTTTTTATGTACATGAGGAAAATCCTCAAACCCGTTTGATTAATCAAGCGGTCAATGTGATCAAGCAGGGCGGCGTTGTGGTTTATCCCACAGATTCTGGCTATGCACTAGGTTGTTTGCTTGGCGAAAAAGATGCGATGACACGTATCGCTCGAATTCGCCAGATAGATAATGATCATAATTTCTCCTTGATGGTTCGCGATCAGTCTGAGTTAGCTACCTATGCTAGGGTTGATAACCAAGCATACCGTGTGCTTAAGAATAATACCCCAGGACCATTTACCTTCATCTTTAAGGCGAGTAAAGAGGTGCCGAAGCGCCTGCAAAACCCTAAGAAGAAAACCATTGGTATTCGAGTTCCCGATAACATTATAGCCTTGGCATTACTCGAGGCTCTCGATGCCCCCTTGATGTCAACCAGTTTGATCTTGCCCGGTGAAGAGTTTACCGAGTCAGATCCAGAGCATATTCGTGACATATTAGAACACCAAGTGGATGTGATTATTCATGGTGGGTACTTAGGCCAAAAACCGACGACGGTTATCGATCTGTCTGAAGGTGACATCGATATTTTACGCGAAGGTGCAGGGGACGTGAGTCAGTTTGTTTAAACCTCTGTCTATTGGCAAGTTTTGTAGGTATAATCGCGCGTTTGGCGTAAAGTAGCCTAGTGATTTTAGGTCTGTTTTAGCGGGTTCCCTTTGAAAAATAAGGGGTATTGGGAGAGCGGATGCAGGGTACACAGAAAAGTTTACCTTTAGCCGTAATACGAGGTGAAGTGGTAAAGCAGTTACCCGCTGATCTTTTCATTCCTCCTGAAGCGCTTGAAGTATTTCTTGAATCTTTTGAAGGCCCGCTCGATCTGCTGCTTTATCTTATTCGTAAGCAAAAACTTGATGTCGTCGAGCTCGCCATCTCTCCGGTAACGGATCAGTATCTTGTGTATATTGAGCTATTACAGGGCGCGCGCGTTGAGCTAGCGGCTGATTATTTGGTCATGGCGGCGACATTAGCTGAGATTAAGTCAAGGCTGTTGTTACCTAAGCCTGAAGCTGAAGAAGATGAGGAAGATGATCCTCGTGCCCAGCTAATTAGGCAGCTAAAAGCCTATGAAGTAATTAAAGAGGCGCAGCAACGTCTTGATGAATTGCCTCGTTTAGAGCGAGATATTTTTCAAGCAAAAGCGATGCCTGCTTCTGATATTAAGCCAATTATTGTACCTCCCAGTGTTTCTTTGTTTGAGTTAGCGGGTGCATTTGCTGCGGTATTAAAGCGAGTCGAAGCGACTGAACATCATCATGTGAGACGTGAAACGCTATCGACACGCGAACGAATGATACAAATTTTGGCTATGCTAGAAGGTAAGTCTTACGTGCCTTTTGAACAGCTTTTCGATGTGAGCGAAGGAAGAGCGGGTGTCGTGGTCAGCTTTTTGGCATTAATGGAATTGGTCAAAGAATTACTGGTGGATCTGATCCAGGCTGAGCCTCTGTCGACCATTCATGTAAGGGCTTATTGATTGTCGAATAACAAACTGCAAATCAATCCTGAACAACTTAAGCAGCTCATTGAAGCCAGCTTATTTGTGATGGCGAAAACGGTCTCAATAAAGCAGTTGAGTGAAAGCGTTTTAGTTGAATTTAACGTTTCACGCAGCAGGATTAAGACGGCATTAGAAGAGTTGCAGCAAGATTATCAAGGCAGAGGGGTCGAGTTAGTTAAGGTGGCTGGTGGTTATCGCTTTCAGTCTATTGAAACTTTAAGTCCTTATTTACAAAGCCTGTGGCAAGAAAAGGCGCCAAGATATTCCAGAGCGACATTGGAGACATTGGCAGTTATAGCCTATCGTCAACCCGTGACTCGGGGTGATATCGAGTTTGTCCGTGGTGTGGCGGTTGGTAGTCACATCATAAAGAGTTTATCCGATAGACATTGGATTAAAATCGTAGGCCATAAAGAGGTGCCGGGACGGCCCGCTCTGTATGCGACTACAAATGAATTTTTAGCCTATTTTGGCTTAGATACGATAGCGGATCTTCCTGCTTTATCCGATGCTGAGTCATTAGCGGCACTATTTTCTGGCGTAAAGGGTTCAGATGTGAACTCTGACGATGCAGAAGATGTGCCCGAAACTACAGAAGAGTCAACTAATGAGTGAAAAATTGCAGAAAGTCTTGGCCCGTGCAGGCCATGGCTCCCGTCGTGAGATGGAGGCATGGATTGCTGCAGGCCGAGTTAGTATTGACGGAGAAATTGCTAAGCTTGGTGATAGAATTGAAGCCGATGCAAAAATTCGTATCGATGGCAGAGCAGTATCGGTTAAGTCTGAAGAAGATTTAGTGTGTCGAGTGATTGCTTATCATAAACCTGAAGGTGAGATTTGCAGTCGTAAAGATCCAGAAGGGCGTCCAACAGTATTTGATCGGTTACCTCGTACCCGCGATTCTCGCTGGGTCGCTGTGGGAAGACTAGATATCAATACCTCTGGGCTATTGCTGTTTACCTCTGACGGTGAACTGGCTAATCGTCTAATGCACCCTTCTCATGAAGTAGAGCGCGAATATGCGGTACGTACTTTTGGTGAAGTGACTGATGCTTGTATTCAACGTCTTCGTAACGGTGTGACGTTAGAAGATGGTCCAGCGCATTTTGACAAGGTCAAACCTGCGGGTGGTGAAGGCATGAATAAGTGGTGGCATGTATCGCTTGCAGAGGGCCGTAATCGTGAAGTTCGTCGTTTATGGGAATCTCAAGAGGTGCAAGTTAGCCGCTTGATCCGTATCCGTTACGGCATGATTGAGCTGCCTAAGTCACTTCCTCGTGGCGGTTGGGTTGAGTTACCTATTGAGGAAGTAAACTACCTTAGAAAGATGGCAGGCCTCGAAGATGAGAATCGTACCTTAATGGGATTAGACAAACACAGTGTTGCCCGTTCAAAGGTCAAGAGCGCCAAGATTCGTCGCGCTGTTCGTAAGCATAAAACCACATCAGGTAAGACACCTCGTCAACGCACTTAGTGTTATTTTACCTCATAAAAAAGGTCGCAATTGCGACCTTTTTTAATTTTCAGCCCTAAACCACCTACTTCAGTAGGTGGTTATCATCATTTAGGCTTAGCCTGTAATTTGCATTGATGGATAGATTCAGTTACCCATCGTACGGGGCAGTGTAACTACTTTCCCAATGCTATAAGCAGGCTAAATAGAGCCAAAAATAGGTTGGGTAAATAAGTAGACGCTTTTGGCCCCTTTGAGGGGGCTAATACAAAGCCACCTTCTTCAGAAGGTGGATTTTTACATCTAAATCAACGCTTTTAGTGACTCACTTTTTATACAGCTAAGTATAATTAGGCGTTGACGTTAATGGCTTAAGCGTAACTCATGTCTATGTTCGTGAACATAGTCAGCTGCACATTGTGTGCACCTTTGCTCTAAGGGATCATCATTTAACCTTTGAGATTCAATTTCCGCCTCGCAATCGGCGCATAAACCATAAAGGCCGATATCGAGTTGGCAAATAGCAGCATCGAGTTGGGTTAATCGCATAAATAGTGGTTCGTCGCAGAGCTTAGCAGCGGTCATTTCATCTATCAACGTCGATAGCGAAAGCATTGTGTGATCAATCGATAGTTGATGTAGCGCTAGCAGGTTACCTAACTCTTTCCTGAGATTAGCTTCAAGCTCTGACAGTTCATGTCTGATGTGGGTTCTGCTCACAAATCATCGCCTAGTTAACTTTATTGGATATTCAGTCTAAACCGCTTTGTTAACTCGGCTATGACGAAGATCAAAAACTGAGTGACATTTTTAAAAATTTGATGATTTTTACCTGAGAGGGAGTGAACTTGCCTAGTTAAATTTTGTTCACGATAAAAGCGTTTTAATCTAGGCGAATGGATTACTGCCTAGCAATTTAAGCCAAGCTTATTTAATAAAGAGTAATACCAATGAGCATAAAGAGGTGATCGCTCAGTGAGAATCTAGCGCTAATGAGTTAGCTGCAAGTTCCTCCCTTTTTATAGAGGAACTCAGCTATCTTTCAGCAAAGAGAGGATCTGCTTGGTGTTTTTCAAGACTCGGACCTGTAAAAACAGCTGCTCGCCTTCACTGTAGTGACGGGCAATAAATCTTAACCATTGTTTAATTCTTGCTGGATAGTACTTCTCTTTTTCACTGACAATTTCAAAGTCTGAATATTGGATCAGCAGGGTTTTTACTTCAGCCCAGGCCATTGGGGCTTGCAGCCCTTTCACTACATGAGCAAGATTGGGAACGGTAAGTGCGCCTCGACCCAACATGACATCATCACAGCCGCTTGCTTGCTGACATTTTAAGTAGTCTTCTCGACTCCATATTTCGCCATTGGCAATAATAGGAAGTTGGGTTGCCTGTTTGATTTTGGCAATATATTCCCAATGCGCGGGTGGACGATAGGCTTCTTCCTTGGTGCGAGCATGTACGGTTAATTCGCTGGCACCGGCAGCTTCAATTGCCTGAGCGATTTCAATACAGCGACTTTTATCATCCCACCCTAAACGGATTTTAGCCGATACGGGTTTATCTGCTGGAACCGCTTCTCTTACGGCTTTGGTCACACGGTAGATGGTTTCTGGCTCTTTTAATAGTGCAGCCCCACCGTTACTGCGATTGACCATTGGGGCGGGGCAACCATAGTTTAAGTCTACGCCGCGAGAGCCAAGCTCAATAGCCCTAACCGCATTTTCAGCCATCCAGTTAGGATCTTGTCCCAATAGCTGCAGCCGAACGGGGGTGCCTGAAGCGGTATTACATTGGTATTTCAATTCTGCACAAAGACGAAAGAATACCTTCTCGGGTAATAGTTGATCGACGACGCGTATAAATTCACTTACCACTAGGTCATAACCACCAACACTGGTCAATAACGCTCGCATTGGGGCGTCTGCAACACCTTCCATCGGGGCTAAAACTACGCGCATCTAATCAATTCTCTCTTCGCTGTATTCGTAATTATCTGGGGATGATTAATTATCCCTTCTATCGATTAACCCAAGTTTTCAGCAATTACTGAGATTAGGCTAAAAGGGCGCTAATTCTACGACATGGCATTTATAGATACAAAATTAAAGCGAACATCTGCTGGCAAAAATTAATCACTGAGCGTTGATTTCGATGAATCATGTTGCTCTATCATGAAATATGTATCATAAATGTGATGTATGATAAGTTTTTTGAAATAAAATAGATCGCTATCGGGTCATATTAACCGAGCCAGCAAACTATGCAATGTTGGCAACCAGTTGCATACAAATTGATCATTAAAGGAAGCTATTATGAAATTAGTAAAAAATACTGCAGTGGCTGTTGCGTTAGGTACCGTTTGTGTTGGAAGCGCCTTCGCGGTAGAAGCACAAGCAAATCCATTTGGTTATAGTGAAATGCAAGCCGGTTACCAAATTGTTGATGGTGAAGGTAAGTGTGGTGAAGGTAAATGTGGCGAGAATATGAAAAAAGCCGCCAAAGAAGCTAAATGCGGCGCAGAAAAGAAAGCCATGAAAGAAGGTAAGTGCGGTGAAGGCAAATGCGGTGCAGCAAAGAAAGCCATGAAAGAAGGTAAGTGCGGTGAAGGCAAATGCGGCGCAGAAAAGAAAGCCATGAAAGAGGGAAAGTGTGGTGAAGGCAAATGCGGTGAGAAGATGATGAGGGAACAAAAGGGGAAAAGTGAAGAAAACATGAAAAAAGGCAAAGAAGGTAAGTGTGGCGGCAATAAATAATAGATCCATTGGTTAATCATGAGCGTTAATCTTTTAGGCCAGTAAACTACTGGCCTAATCTGTTTAAGTGGTAGAGGTTTTTATGGTTAGAGATGCAAAGGTCGGTTTAGGGCTCAGGCGAGAGATGTTGGATGAGTTTTGTCACTCGGTGCCTAATGCCATCGACTTTTTTGAGGTCGCTCCTGAAAACTGGATGACACTTGGCGGTAAGTTCGGGCGTCAATTTAGGCAATTAACCGAAAATCACCGTTTCTTTTGTCATGGTCTTTCTTTGTCGATTGGTAGTCCTAGTGAACTCGACATTGGTTTTGTTAAGCAGATTAAACATTTTCTTGATCTTCACAGTATTGATATTTATTCAGAACATTTGAGCTATTGCTCCGCTGGCGGGCATCTTTATGACTTAATGCCAATCCCCTTTACTGACGATGCAGTTATGCATGTGGCTAAACGGATTAAGCGGGTTGAGGAGATATTGGAGCGTCCGTTTATTTTAGAAAATGTCTCTTTTTATACCGCGCCGGGTAGCGAGATGACTGAGTGTGAATTTGTCCAAGCAGTCCTCAATGAAGCTAATTGTAAGCTGTTGCTCGATGTGAATAATATTTATGTCAATTCGATTAATCATCAATATGATGCGCTTGAGTTTTTAAAGGCTATGCCGACAGAGCGAATCGCTTATCTGCATATTGCTGGACATTATGAAGAGGCTGCCGATTTGATGGTCGATACCCATGGTAGTGATATTATCGATCCAGTGTGGCAATTGCTCGAACACTGCTATGCACACCATGGGGTGTTCCCAACGCTACTGGAACGTGATTTTAATATTCCCGAAACTCAGTTACTGCTACAAGAAATTAATCAGATCCATGACTATCAGGCGCAAGCGTTGTCACCTATTCATAGGAGTGCTTAGATGAGTTTTACTGCGGTGCAACAATCATTTATCGATCACATTCGCGATCCATCAATGCCAATTCCCCTTGGCACAGATACCCGCAGAATGAAAATCTATCGCGAGCTGTTTTTTAATAATATCAAAGGGTTCGTGTCTAATGCATTTCCAGTGCTGTGTTCTTTATATGAAGAGCAACAATGGGAAGCGCTAGTACAGCAGTTTTTTGCCAATCATGATTGTAAAACCCCCATTTTTATTGAGATAGCCGGAGAGTTTTTGGTTTTTTTGCAACATGAATATCAACCGACAGAAGTTGATGATGCCTTTATGTTGGAGTTAGCACACTATGAATGGTTAGAACTGCTTGTGGCGACCGAGCGAGATAATCCGTTGCATTATCAAATTGATGAAAGTGACTTAGACACAGCAAAGCTGTGTGTTAGCGCGAGTGCCAAGGTGGCGCAATATTGTTTTGATGTACAGCGTATTAGCCCAGACTATCGCCCCTGTTCCGCGAGTGAGCAACCTAATTTTTTCTGTATCTACCGTGATAAACAAGACGAAGTTTGTTTCTTACAGTTAAATCCGTTAACAGCGCAAGTGTTAGCGTATATCGAACAAAATAGAATGGTAAAATTTGAACAACTATCTCAATGGCTTATCACTACATTTACCCAAATTGAGTCTCATGTGTTAATCAGCGGGGCTCGTCAGTTATTGGTAGAGATGATCGGTAAAGGAATAGTAAAAGGCTACCGTTGACCATTTCGTTGGTAAATTCTTTGGCAAATAGGGCTTTCTATCATAGACACACCTCACTATAATGGCCGTAAAAATTGATCTAGATCAATAAAGTAATCTAATCTGAGTGAGGAAGTCATGAGTCAGCCGTTTAAAGACCCGTTTAATATCGTCTATTTTGTTGGATTTTTGCTCGTTATGATGCTACCGACGTTACCCGCAACGTTATCTTGGTTAAAGCATCTGCAACTGCTGTAGTCTCAAGTTTTAACTCAGGTATACTAACCACTCATTTTTGGGTGGTTTTTTTATGAGAGGAATTCATGGCGATAAAACGCGGCATATTGCTGATGATAGGGCTATGTAGTCTTTGTCTTGGCCTCATCGGGATAATTGTACCGCTATTGCCAACCGTGCCTTTTATTTTATTAGCGGCTTTTTGTTTTGCACGTTCAAGCGATCGCCTACATCACTGGTTGATGACTCACCCTTGGTTTGCCGATGCGCTGCAAGATTGGGAACGCAAACGGTCTATCCGTAAAGGATTGAAAAAAAAGGCCTATATTGCAACAACGCTGAGTTTTGTTATCAGCATTATGATAGTGCCACTGCTGTGGGTGAAGGTGATGTTGGTCTGTATGCTGACAGGGTTATTACTTTATCTACGGCAAATACCTGAGATTGACGATTGATTAACACTCAACATTTAGCAACACAGGTGCCAGCAAGCGTTATTGCTGCGTAATGTGACAGGGCTTTATGCTTTATGACACTTGGTGTTGCAACCCTTAGCAAAGACCCTTAAGCTTTAGCCGAAAATTCTAGTCAAAACTGGCCAAAGGTTAGTTTATCCCTTAAGTGGGCTTAATTGAAAAAGATGGTAGTAATGAATATAGACAAGTTAGCCTTGATCAAAGAGAGCATCAAAACAATCCCTGATTACCCAAAACCAGGGATTATGTTTCGTGACGTTACCAGTCTGATGGAAGATCACAATGCCTATCAAGCAACAATAGAGATGTTCGTTGAGCAGTACAAAGACCTTGGATTTACTAAAGTGGTTGGTACTGAAGCGCGAGGTTTCCTTTTTGGTGCGCCTTTGGCATTAGAGCTTGGTTTAGGCTTTGTCCCTGTTCGTAAGCCTGGTAAGTTACCACGTGAGACGATTTCAGAGAGCTATGAGCTTGAGTATGGTCATGACATGCTTGAGATCCATACCGATGCCATTAACGAAAATGATAAGGTGCTTGTCGTCGATGATCTGTTAGCGACAGGCGGCACGATTGAAGCCACAGTCAAACTCATTCGTAAGCTAGGTGGCGAGGTTAGTCACGCTGCATTTGTGATCTCTCTGCCTGAGTTAGGTGGTGAAAAACGTCTTACTGATTTAGGGCTTAGCTTAGTGACCCTATGTGAGTTTGAAGGCGAGTAAATCCAGCCTTTATCCTGTTTTAAGAATGCTACGTTGCACTTAGGTGTTCGTAGCATTCTTGTTTTTATCTGTCTGATTTTTAATCATTTTTATTTCTTTTTTACCATATTGATTAAACAAACCTCTAGATTAAGACAATAGATAGAAATAAGCTTTTGTTCGGTGGCTCCTTGCTAGCGAGATATGCATTTGCATGTTATTGTTTGCTGATTGTCGGATGCGATTTCCGTTGTTGATTGATGACACTGATGGGGAGTTCCATGTCATACCAGGTGTTAGCCAGAAAATGGCGCCCTGCCACGTTTGAGCAAGTTGTAGGCCAGTCTCATGTTTTACATGCTTTGACGAATGCATTAATGCAAAACCGTTTACATCATGCTTATCTGTTTTCAGGCACCCGAGGCGTGGGTAAGACGAGTCTTGCGCGTTTATTTGCTAAAGGACTTAATTGTGAACAAGGGATCACCGCTTCTCCCTGCGGTGAATGTGCAAGTTGTGTTGAGATTGCTCAGGGGCGGTTTGTTGATCTGATTGAGGTGGATGCCGCTTCACGTACTAAGGTCGACGACACCCGCGAACTACTCGATAATGTGCAATATCGTCCATCCCGTGGTCGTTTTAAAGTCTACTTAATTGATGAAGTGCATATGCTCTCAAGAAGCAGTTTTAATGCGCTGCTCAAGACGTTAGAAGAGCCTCCTGAACATGTTAAATTTCTCTTGGCCACGACAGATCCGCAACGATTGCCCGTCACGGTATTATCTCGCTGTTTGCAATTTAACTTAAAAAGTCTCACCCTCGATGAGATTTGTCTTCAGTTAGCGAATATTCTGGGGCATGAGGCGATCTCTTTTGATGATGGCGCGATAAAACTGTTAGCTAAGGCTGCCAATGGCAGTATGCGTGATGCCCTGAGCCTTGCCGATCAAGCAATTGCCTTTGGTGCGGGGCAAGTGACTTTATCTCAAGTGCAAACCATGCTCGGTACCATAGATGAGCATTACGTTATCGTGCTGCTTAACGCCTTGTGTGACGGTGACGTTGCCAATTTAATGCAAGTTACAGATGAAGTGCTCTCTTTTGGCGCCGATCCATTTGAAGTGCTGCGCAGTTTATTGGAGCTGTTACACCAAATAACCCTCACGCAATTTGCACCAGCTGCGGCGCAGTTGTCTAAATATACCGAGCAAATAAAAGCGTTTGCGTCTCAGCTTAGACCAGAGCAAGTACAGCTTTATTATCAGCTGTTATTAACTGGGCGCAAAGATCTCCCACATGCTCCAGATCCTAAATCGGGTTTAGAGATGGCGCTGCTGCGAGCCGTTGCTTTTGTCCCCGAAGCGCCTATTAAGCAGTGGCAAGGTGAGCCTAGTAGCGGCGTTACCTTACCCGAAATTAACGCCGGTGTAGGTAAATCAGTCAGTGACAATGATACTGGGTTAAACAATAAGACGGCTGTGATTGCTCAGCCATCAGAGGTTGAGCTAAAAGCTGAGGCTTCAGTGCCACATTCAACCAAGCTTGATGAGGTTGGAGAAAGTGAAGAGAGCACAGATACCGATGCGCTCATTGCCGAGCAAGCACTGATTTTAAGTCAAGCGGCTAGCCAAGGCATGAATCAAGTTGCTGACAGTGACAGTGACAGTGACAGTGATGCGAGCGTTGCCGCAGACTCAAATTCTACTGGCATTGACGCTACACAAAATAAAACCTCATCCAAGCCTGAAGTGTCACAATCAGATGCCGCGGAAGCCGATCTTTTTCAGCAGGGGATGTTCGAACAGAGCATGACCGATGATGTTTATATCTATGATGGAGAGCTTGACGAACAAGATCCCAGCGATTATGAGGCTTATCTTGCGAGTCAGGCTGAAGATACCAATACGACTTTAACGGTTTCACCTGCTAAAGCGTTAGCGGGATCTTCAACAGTTGATAGTGCTACTGAGGTGGCTACCGATGAAGCAGTGCCAGTTGAAGATGACTTACTCGATGCCGTTCTCGCCGCTCGTCAGTTTTTGTTAACCGACTTAGATGAAACATCATCTAAGGAGAGTGACACAAAAAAGCCTGAGGTTGGACGACAGGCCTATGTGCCGCCTAAGCGCAGTACTGATGTAAACAATAAGCACAACGAAAGCGCGCAAGCGCAAGAGCAAATACCACAAGGTGGCGAAGCGGCAGATGATAGCGATGGATCCCATCCTGTTACCTCGCTAACTGCTGAGTCACTTGATGATAGGCCGCCTTGGGAAGCACCAGCAGAAACAGCCCCAGTGGCTGAACAGTATGTTGATGAAGGCCAATTGCCGCAAAATGTATCGCCTCAAGCCGGAAATGACTCTGTCACTGAAGCTGATGAAACTGAGTCTGAGCCTGAGCCTGAGCCTATTGAATATCAGCAGCTGACATCATCAACCGATGTCGTAGCAGTTGATACGTCAGTATCTGCGGCGCGAGATGAATCGTGGCACTCTGAGGTGATAAGTCATGAAGTGACCGGGGATAGTACCGATTTAAAATGGTACCGACTGATGTCAGCCCTCGATATTGGTGGACGTGTACGCCAGCTTGCGGTTAATTCGGTATGTCGACAGTTTGTCGATCCTTTGCCTTTGGTGTTAAAACCCAATCAAAAGCATTTAGAGTCTCCAGGGCCTGTAGCGCAACTTGAAGAAGCATTGGGCAAAGCGCTGGGAGCACCATGTCAGGTCGTATTTTCGGTTGGCGTTGAGCAAGGGCGTGAGACGCCATTAGAAGTTCGTCAACGGTTTCACAAAGAGTTATTAGTGCAGGCCCATCAAGGCCTTATCAATGATGATAATATTCGTTGGTTAACTCAAACCATGAATGTCGAGATGGATCCCGATAGTTTAAGTTATTCCCCTGAATTACTCGGTAAACGCGGCCATGTGATTGAACTTATCGATAAGTCGAACTTTATTGAGCAAGTCGAGTCATAAACTGTCTGCATAAAGCATTTAGTTCATAAGTTTTTAGAATGGTGATCAGCATTGATTGCTTATTGGCGCTAATTGAGTAAGATTAGCCGGTTTTTAATATTGAAGAGAGCTCGATATGTTTGGAAAAGGCGGTATGGGCAACCTGATGAAACAGGCCCAAATGATGCAAGACAAGATGGCTAAAGTGCAAGAAGAGATTGCACGTATGGAAGTGACTGGCGAAGCTGGCGCAGGCCTTGTAAAAGTGACTATGACAGGCTCTCACAGTGTTCGTAAGGTTGATATCGATCCTAGCCTGCTGGAAGATGATAAAGAGATGCTTGAAGATCTTATCGCAGCAGCTTGCAATGATGCAGCGCGCCGTGTTGAAGAGAATCAAAAAGAGAAAATGGCTGAAGTCACTGGTGGTATGCAATTACCTCCAGGAATGAAGATGCCATTCTAAATATGAAATTCAGTCCCTTGGTCGATGAGTTGATCCAGTCTTTGCGCTGTTTGCCGGGCGTTGGGCCTAAGTCTGCGCAACGTATGGCGTTTCAATTATTGGAGCGTGATCGTAAAGCGGGTCAAAAATTGGCGCAATCTCTAGCGAGTGCGATGAGTGATGTTGGTCATTGCAGCGCGTGCCGCACGTTTACAGAAGAGACTTTATGTCCAATCTGTGCCAGCAGTCGCCGTGGTCAATCCGAGATCATCTGCGTGGTGGAAACACCGGCAGATGTCTTAGCAATCGAAGCAGGTGGTCATTTTTCGGGGCGTTATTTTGTACTGCTTGGTCACCTATCGCCGCTCGATGGTGTCGGGCCCGAGGAGTTAGGCTTGAGTTTGCTTGAGCAACATCTTGCTAGTGGTGAAATAAGTGAGTTGATCTTGGCAACTAACCCGACCGTTGAGGGGGATGCTACAGCTCATTTTATTGCTGATTTGGCAAAGCAACGCGAGATAAAAGTAAGCCGAATTGCTCACGGTGTGCCTGTCGGTGGTGAATTAGAGTATGTCGATAGCACCACATTAGCCTTATCTTTCAATGGTCGTTTGCCTTTGTAGCGACTCGTTCGTCTAAGATTTTGATTTTCTATATTTAAAAATCCAGTGTCTTGTACGCTGGATTTTTTTTGAGCAAATAAAACAGAGAATGAAATTATCGCTTGAAAAGTAAAATTCCAACCCCATCTCTTAAACCATAGAGCGTTATTTGTGAAATAGGAAGGTACAATCGATGTCACAACAAGAAACCCATGGCTTTCAAACTGAAGTCAAACAACTACTAAATTTGATGATCCACTCTTTGTATTCAAACAAAGAGATTTTCTTGCGTGAATTGGTCTCCAACGCTGCCGATGCTGCTGATAAGCTTAGGTATCAAGCATTGACCAAAGATGAGCTTTATGAAGGTGACGGTGAGCTGCGCGTTCGCGTCAGTGCCGATAAAGAAAAAGGCACTGTTACCATCGAAGATAATGGTATTGGTATGACCCGTGACGGTGTCATCGAACATTTAGGTACCATTGCTAAATCGGGTACCGCTGAGTTCTTTAAAAACTTATCGGGTGATGAGTCAAAAGATTCTCAGCTGATTGGTCAATTTGGTGTTGGTTTCTACTCTTCATTTATTGTTGCTGATAAAGTGACTGTTCGTACTCGTGCGGCAGGTCATGCTGCTGATGAAGGGGTGCAATGGGAATCAGCCGGTGAAGGTGATTTTACCGTTGAGAACATTGTAAAAGAGACTCGCGGTACGGAAATTATTTTGCATCTTCGTGATGATGAAAAAGAGTTTGCCGACGATTACCGTTTACGTTCTATCATTACTAAATACTCTGATCATATTTCAGTTCCAGTGGAGATGTGGCAGGAAGGTACTCCAGCTCAAGAAGCGAGCGAAGAGGGTGGTGAAGCGATTCCTGCAACCGAAGGTTATTGGAAAGCGATGAACAAGGCGACCGCACTTTGGACCCGTAACAAGAGCGATGTCACCGATGAGGAATACCAGGAGTTCTATAAGCATATTTCTCATGATTTTAGTGATCCACTGTTATGGAGCCATAACCGCGTAGAGGGTAAGCAAGAGTATACGAGCTTGCTTTATATCCCAGCGAAGGCACCATGGGATATGTGGAACCGTGATCGTAAGCATGGCTTAAAGCTATTTGTACAACGCGTATTCGTTATGGATGATGCCGAGCAGTTTATGCCAAGTTATCTGCGTTTCGTCCAAGGCTTGATTGATTCAAACGATCTACCGCTCAACGTGTCACGCGAGATATTACAAGATAACAAGATCACCACAGCACTTCGTACCGCGGTGACTAAGCGCGTGTTAGGTATGTTAGAGAAGCTTGCTAAGAACGATCCTGAAAAGTATCAAAGCTTCTGGGCTGAATTTGGCCAAGTACTAAAAGAAGGTCCAGCAGAAGATTTTGCTAACAAAGAGAAAATTGCTGGTCTATTACGCTTTGCCTCTACCCACACCAACGAAGCGGCGCATAGCGTTTCTTTGAGCGATTACGTTTCGCGTATGAAAGAGGGGCAAAACAAGATTTACTACATTGTTGCCGATAGCCATGAAGCGGCTGCAAACAGCCCCCACCTTGAACTACTTCGTAAGAAAGAGATTGAAGTCTTACTGATGTCTGAGCGAATCGATGAGTGGTTGATCAGTCACTTAACTGAGTTTGACGGTAAACAGCTGCATTCAGTGACGCGTGGCGATCTAGAGCTAGGTGAACTTGAAGACGCTGGTGAAAAAGAAGCGCAAGAGAAGCTAGAAACCGAATCTGAAGGATTAGTGAAGCGTGTTAAAGATGTGCTTGGCGACAAGGTTTCTGCAGTTAAAGTCACCACGCGTTTAACCGATACGCCGGCCTGTGTTGTAGCGGGTGAAGGTGAAATGTCATCTCAGATGATTAAACTGATGCAAGCTGCTGGGCAGTCGGTACCAGAAAGTAAACCTGTGTTTGAGCTAAACCCCGAGCATCCTTTGGTGTCACGCTTAGATGCTGAGCAAGACGAGGAGTTGTTTGGTCAATGGGCAGAGCTACTGTTGCAACAGGCTCAACTGTCTGAAAAAGGTAGCTTGGCCGATCCATCAGCGTTCATTAAGTTGATGAATAAGATGTTACTTGCAGGTATAAAGTAATCATTCGATAAATTAAGAGGCAGTTTAACTGCCTCTTATGCTATTTATCCTAAGGGACACTATGGAAACTGTACTGGATTTAACCAAAGAGAACATACAGCAAGTTGTTGATGCCTCGATGCAACAAGTGGTTGTGTTGACGTTTTGGAGCCAACAAAGCCCTGAAAGTATGGCATTAGTGCAGACGCTAGAGCAGATGGCTGCGATGAATGCAGGGCGATTTGTTCTTGCTAAGGTTAACTGCGATGCTGAAATGGAGATTGCGAACTATTTTCAGATCCAGAGCTTACCAACGACATTAGTGCTCAGTGAAGGTAAACCGATAGATGGATTTGCTGGTGTGCAAGAACAAGCACAAATAGAAGCCCTGTTTGATAAGCACTTACCTAAAGTTTGGCGAATGCAATTAGACAGTGCTAAGGCTTTGCTGGCTGAGAATAACGCTGAGCAAGCGTTACCTATACTGGTTGAAGCATATCAAGCTGCTCAGCATGCGGAAGTCGCGCTCGTTTATGCCGATGCGCTGTTACTATTAGGTAATGTGAATCAAGCCAAAGTGCTATTAGATGGAATCGGCCTTGCCGATCAGGATAGCTACTACCAGAGTCTGAAGGCGAAATTATCCCTTGCGCTTGACGCAGCAGATACGCCAGAAATAAGAAGCTTGCTGGAGTCTGTTGAAGCCAATCCTCAAGATTTAACTCTGCTTCTTTCGTTGGCCAAAGCCCTTAATGCGGCTAAGCGAGATGAAGAAGCGCTGGAAAAGCTCTATGGGGTTCTACATTCCGATATTGCCGCCCATAACGGTGAAGTAAAGCTGCTCTTTATGGAAATATTGACTGCAATGGGCCAAGGTAATCCTGTTGCCAATCAATACCGCCGTAAGTTATATAGCTTGCTGTACTGATAATATCTATATTTACGCTCGACTTGAGTTTATTTCTCTACCTTTAGGGTTATTCTTTGGTTTATTAAACTGCATAAGCCTAAAGTCGAACGAAAACTGCGTTATCTACACTTCAAAAGGGCGGCCATTTGTGCGAAGATCGCCGCCCAATGATAAAAAATAATAATCTAAATTATGCGAAATAAGAGGACTCTCAGATGCGCATTATGCTATTAGGTGCCCCAGGTGCCGGTAAAGGTACTCAGGCCCAATTCATCATGGAAAAATATGGTGTGCCACAAATCTCTACTGGCGACATGCTTCGTGCTGCCGTTAAAGCTGGAACGCCTCTTGGCCTAGAAGCAAAGAAAGTGATGGATGCGGGACAGTTGGTTTCTGATGAGCTGATTATTGGCTTAGTTAAAGAGCGTGTTGCTCAAGATGACTGTGCAAAAGGTTTCTTGCTTGATGGTTTCCCACGTACCATTCCTCAGGCTGATGCAATGGCGTCTAGCGGTATTGAAATTGATCACGTGATTGAAATTGATGTGCCAGATGAAGAGATCGTTAAGCGTATGAGCGGTCGTCGTGTTCATCCTGGTTCTGGTCGTGTTTATCATGTTGTGTTTAATCCACCTAAAGTGGAAGGCAAAGATGACGTCACAGGTGAAGACTTAGCGATCCGTCCTGATGACGAAGAGAGCACTGTCCGTAAGCGCTTAGGTATTTATCATGAGCAAACTAAGCCACTAGTTGAGTACTATGGTAACGCAGCAGCCAAAGGTGACATGACTTACAATAAGTTTGATGGCACTCAAAGTGTTGCTGCAGTTAGCGAAGCGATTGTAAAAGCTATCGGTTAACTGCTATTAGTTAATAGTAATTAATAGTAATCGGTATATGAGCTACTAATCATATGAGCTGCTTCTCATATTTAAAAAAGCCCACTTAGGTGGGCTTTTTTTATGCCAAATGTGGTGCTAGCCTACGGCAATCATCGTGTTAGCTTTATGGGTAGAAAATCACTTGAGCTCAATCTCACCAAGCGTTTCAGCCAAAATAGGCGTATTGTTAGTTAACCTGGGTACCCCAGATACACCAACGCCTAAAGATGTTAAACAGTTTCTAAAACAGTTTCTAAGCGACCCTCGGGTTGTCGATCTTAATCCTTTGATTTGGAAGCCTATCCTAAACGGTATCATTCTTAACACTCGCCCTAAAGCCGTTGCTAAGTTATATCAATCCATTTGGTGGGAGCAAGGATCACCACTGATGGTGATCAGTGAACGGCAGCGAAATGCGTTAGCAGCATTGTTGTTAGAGCAGCATGGCAAAAGCATTCCTGTTGAGTTAGGAATGAGTTATGGCAATCCTTCACTAGAAACTGGAATCGATAAACTGTTAGCACAAGGTGTCGAGCGGGTTGTGGTGTTGCCCTTATATCCTCAATATTCTTGTTCAACGGTAGCACCAGTATTTGATGCCATTGCCAAGGTATATTCAGGTCGCCGTGATTATCCTGAAACTCGCTTCAGCAAAGAGTATTACCAGCATCCGAGCTATATTTTGGCGTTAGCGAACTCTGTTCGCCGTCACTGGCAAGCCCATGGCCGTAGCCAGTGTTTATTGATGTCATTTCATGGTGTGCCATTGCGATATGTCACCGAAGGCGACCCTTATCAGCAACAATGTGAAACAACTGCCAAGTTACTGGCCACAGAGTTGGGTTTAGATGACTGCCAATGGCGGCTGTGTTTTCAATCAAAATTTGGTAAAGAGGAGTGGTTGACGCCGGCTACTGACGCACTACTAGAATCACTTCCTGGCCAAGGCGTTCGTTCTGTCGATATCATGTGCCCCGCTTTTGCGGTGGACTGTTTAGAAACTCTAGAAGAGATCGCGATTGGCGGCAAAGAGAGCTTTATTGAGGCTGGTGGAGAAGATTATCGTTTTGTTCCTTGTTTAAATGATGATGAGACTCAAATTCTGCTGTTGTCGCAATTGGTTTCAGAACAAGCTGGCCATTGGTTGAATTCTTAGTCATTCATTGCTATCGCTAACGCATTAATCACTGCCTAGTGCTATTTTATGTGGTAGGATCTGCCGCCATTTTAGTAAGGTTTGGGTGCTGACGTCAGTTTTTATCGACGCAGCTCGGTAGATAGTGGGCTAAGGGGGTCTAGTTCACTGTTTATTTCAATTTGATTTTTGCATGGATGCGATAAGAGTGAGTTCGGTATGAAGTTTCCTGGTCAACGTAAATCAAAGCATTACTTTCCAGTTAAAAATCGTGATCCATTATTGGCACAGCTAACCCTGCAGCCACAACATATATCTACCCATGTGAGTGGCATAGATCAAACATTGGTCGACATCGAAGCTAAAGTCGAAGACGAGCTACTTAGCCGTTATGAGTTACCTAAGGGAAATTCGACATTAATTGATGATGTTAAAGCGCATCAATTGTATAACGAGCTTAAGCAATCAAATATGATTAGCGATGAGTTTGCTGGCGGCACTATAGGTAACACGGTTCACAATTACTCAGTATTGGCTGATGATCGCTCGGTCTTATTTGGCGTGATGAGCAAGAATATTGAAGTCGGTAGCTATGCATATCGTTATCTCTGTAATACATCATCAAAAGTCGATTTGAATTACTTGCAACCTGTTGATGGTCCAATTGGTCGTTGTTTTACATTAATTTCAGAATGTGGTGAGCGTACGTTTGCGATCAGTAAAGGGTCGATGGATAAATTGACACCTGAATTTATTGATAAAAAGATTGTACAAGACTCATCTGCATTAGTGTTAACCGCTTATTTAATGCGTGCTAGCGGTGGTGATCAAATTACCGATGCTGCCTTAAAAGCGATTGAGTATGCCAAAGAGGCTGACGTTCCGGTCGTGCTGACCCTAGGTACCCGTTTCCTTATTGAGGAAGATCCACAATGGTGGATTAATTTCATTAGAAATAACGTAACCATTTTGGCTATGAACGAGGATGAAGGCGAGGCATTAACGGGTTTTCGTGATCCTTTAAGTGCCAGTGATGCGGCGTTAGATTGGTGTGATTTAGTGCTCACTACTGCAGGGCCATTAGGCCTTTATATGGCGGGTTATACCGAGGATTCAGAGAAGCGTGAAACCACGCATACGCTTTTACCTGGTGCCATTCCTGAGTTTAATCGTTATGAGTTTTCAAGACCGAAATTAAAGAGCGATTGCGAAACACCGATTAAAGTCATGGCGCATATCTCGCCCTATATGGGCGGCCCAGAGATCATTCGCAATACTAATGGCGCTGGAGATGGCGCATTGGCGGCCTTGCTGCATGATTTAGCCTCGAATACGTATCACAAAGCAAATGTACCTGGGTCGAGTAAACACAAACGCGATGGTTTGTGTTATTCATCATTCTCTCAAATTTGTAAATATGCTAACCGAGTCGCTTATGAAGTGTTGGCGCAGCATAGCCCTAGACTATCGCGCGGATTACCTGAGCGTGAAGATAGTTTAGAAGAAGCGTATTGGGAACGTTAATACGTTGCCAATGTGAGTATCTTGAGAGGTGTTAGTGCTTTGACAATAAGAGTACGAACATCTGTGTTTTAATGTGCTTTAAAATACCTGCCGAAAAAAAGAGAAGGCCTTCAGAGGAAGCCTTCTCTTTTGCAGCTGTAACGATAAATTGTTACGGTTTTCTGTTAAGCCCGAATTCGGCGGGCGTCAAAATATAGGTATCTTCGCAATAGAACTCTTCGGCCTTACACTGCTGCCACCAAGATGACCATGCTGTATCATTTACCTTTTCCTCTATTATGGCATTGGGTTCTAGCGGTGCGACTAAGCTTCCTGTGGAGATCAGTAGTCCGTAAGGGGAGCGTCTCTTTATCATCCCTGGCTTGAGTTTGTTTGGATTGTCCAATCCCATACTGCCGACCAATTCATAAAACATTCTTAGGGTATGATGATGGAAGTTTTTGACTCGCTCACTTTTGAGTTCAACTTCTAATGCCTTAGAACGAGCAGGATCTTGGGTGGCAATGCCGGTGGGGCACATGTTGGTATTGCAGTTTCGTGACTGAATACAACCCAGTGCCAGCATCATAGTACGCGCAGCATTAACGATATCGGCTCCCATGGCGATCTTTGTCAGTAGATCAAAGCTCGACGCGGTTTTACCCGAGGAGATAAGCGTGATTTTATGCCTTAGCCCAACACCAATTAAGGCATTGTTGACGAAATATACGCCTTCGAGGCACATCATGCCTAAGCGATTTGTGAACTCAACGGGGGCTGCACCAGTGCCACCTTCGGCGCCATCTATGGTGATAAAGTCAGGGGTTATTCCGGTTTTTAACATGGCTTTACATATCGCTAAAAATTCAGCGGGATTCCCAATACATAACTTGAAGCCAACAGGTTTACCACCACTTAATTCGCGTAGTGTTTTGACAAAGTTTAGTAGTGCTATAGGGGTGGTACATTCAGGGTTTACTGCTGGTGAAACGCAATCTTTCTCCATTGAAATATGACGGATCATCGCGATTTCGGGAGTGATTTTTGCCTTGGGTAGTACACCGCCATGACCTGGTTTAGCCCCTTGGCTTAGCTTTATCTCGATCATCTTTATTTGTGGCCGTTTCGCCATTTTTTCAAAACTGTTTGGATTGAAGTTACCGTCATCATCTCGGCAACCAAATAGGCCTGAGCCGATTTGCCAAACAAGATCACCTCCATGTTTTAGGTGATAAGGGCTAGCACCACCTTCGCCAGTGTTATGGTAACAAGCTGCTTTTTTTGCGCCGAGATTGAGGGCCTCGATAGCGTTGGCACTTAACGACCCAAAACTCATGGCTGAGATATTAAAATAGGATGCATCATAGGGTTGACTGCAATCTGGGCCGCCAATGCGTACGCGTTTAGCCTGATCTTCTATATGCTTGGGTGATAATGAGTGCCAAAGGCTTTGGTAGTTTTCTTCAAGTAGATCATGTTGAGTACCAAATGCAATGGTATCGCGAACATTTTTAGCGCGTTGGTAGACCAAGGAGCGTTGCTCGCGGTTAAAGGGCGCTTCTTCGGTATCGCTGGCGATGAAATACTGTTGGATCTCTATTCGGTACGACTCAAGAAAATACCTTAGATAAGCAACAACGGGATAAAGTCGGTTCAACGTATGAGGGCTAAAATAGATATCGTAGCTACCGACAATAGTGTAAAGCAGTGTAGTGCTTAATAGCAGTGTACTGGTCCAGCCTCCGATTTGAGTAAAGAGATAGAGCGCTGCTAGGTTGCCTAAGGTGGCGACAAGCCAAAAAACCTTTTGCATGATAGTCATATAAAGCATTCCTTTTGCTTACATTATCCACAAGTTTCCTTATTGAACGACATAGTCAGTATTTTAGCAATCAGGTTTAATACTTTCTTAATTAACCAAATTGTCGGTATATTAGATAGTTCAATACAGTAAGGACAAAAAGGAGTTCGTTGTGATCATTGCACAAACAGACAGACTTATACTGCGCCATTTCGAGGCTAAAGATATAGAGGTCATCTTTCTATTAAACAGTATTCCTGAAGTCCTTACCTATATTCCAGGCGAGCCAATGACCTGTCTATCTCAGGCGCAGCAGATATTTGAAAATGTTGTGTTAAAAAGTTATCAAGAGCGTGGATACGGTCGCTGGGCAGTAGAACACAAATCTGATGGTAAAGTGATCGGCTTTTGTGGGCCCACATTTATAAAAGAGTTTAATGAGGTTGAGCTAGGTTATCGCTACCTTCCTGAGTATTGGGGAAAGGGCATCGGGAGTGAAGCGGGACTTGCCGCCTTAGCGCATTTTAAAGATTATGATATTCAGCAGGCAATCGCATTGATTTTACTGGGTAATAAAGGCTCAGAAGGTGTAGCGCGTAAGGTTGGAATGAAGCTGCGTAGTCGAGATAAGTTTATGGGGCACAAAGTTAATGTGTTCCATAAATGTTTGTAACATAAAAAAACCAGCTTAAAAGCTGGTTTTCATTGGTTTACTAACCTTACTCATCACCGTGATCGCACTCGTCATTAGTGCAAACACCATAAAGGTACAAACTGTGATTTGTGAGTTTGATATTGTACTTCATCGCAATTTCATCTTGACGGCGTTCGATAACATCATCTGAGAACTCAATGACTTTACCGCAAGATAGGCATACCAAATGATCGTGATGATGCTGTGATGAAAGTTCGAAAACAGCTTTGCCACTTTCAAAGTGATGGCGGCTAACAATGCCTGCGTCATCAAATTGGTTCAATACGCGGTAAACGGTTGCTAACCCAATCTCTTCACCAATATCGAGCAGCTTCTTGTATAGGTCTTCTGCACTGATATGTTGGTTTTCGGGTCCCTGCATCAGCTCGAGGATCTTGACTCGTGGTAAAGTGACCTTTAATCCCGCTTTCTTTAGCGCTTGATTTCCATCTGTCATTATTAATCTCTTGATTGCAGAACCATTAGCAAAGCCAATAGAGGTTCAGTTGTTGATATTGGGAACCATTATAGGGGCTGAATTTAAAAACTTAAACCTTTGATCTTGTATATTGTTCCTTCAAGTAATAATTTGGCTGAAATTATCGCTATCTGTGCGATAAATACTGCATTTTTCACATACTTTTTGTAGTGTTATTTATACTAACGCCCAATATTCTAGGGCGCTAAAATCTGGCAGGCTAAACTTGAACCAGCTTTGTTTAAGGTCATCATTAACCTAAGCCAATAGAACAATAAGAAGGGAATGTCGATGTATCAACAGATTGTGGTGTTAACTGGAGCCGGGATCTCTGCCGAATCAGGATTGAGAACCTTTAGGGATCAGGATGGACTTTGGGAAGAGCATAAAATAGAAGATGTGGCGACGCCCGAAGGCTATCAACGTGATCCTGAAATGGTTGAACGTTTCTATAACGAAAGATGGCAGCAATTACATGATGGGCATGTTGAGCCTAATGCCGCCCATATTGCACTGGCTAGGCTCGAACATGAGTTTGATGGGCAGCTGCTGGTTGTAACACAAAATATTGATGACCTCCATGAAAGAGCGGGTTCACGTCGCTTGTTACATATGCACGGCGAATTGACCAAAGGCCGCTGTCCACGATCGCAGCAAACCTTCCTATTGACCGATCATTTTGGTGTCAATCATACCTGTACTTGTTGTATTCCCGCTCAGCGTTTACGACCCCATGTGGTTTGGTTTGGAGAGATGCCAATAGGGTTAGATCGTATTCAACATGCGTTAGATACCTGCGATCTATTTATCGCTATCGGCACATCGGGCTCGGTTTATCCTGCAGCAGGTTTTGTTGATACCGCTAATCATCATGGCGCGCAAACCGTTGAGGTTAATTTGATGCCAGCCGATAGGCACAGTCAATTTCAATATCACCTTCAAGGTAAGGCAAGTGAGATTTTACCTAACCTAGTTGATGATATTTTACGTGGTCAGGTGGTAGGTGATACTGCTGATAGCGCTACAGCGGCAAAGTAAATGGAACTAAATACAGATCCATTAACATCGAGCGGTTGGTCATCTTGTCAAACTAAACTGGCCATTATTATGCGTGGCTTACCCGGAAGCGGTAAGAGTTACTGGGTAGAGCAGTTTATTAACGCGCAGCCGATCGATATTGCTAATGGTATTAGGCAACGTGGTTATTTTTCCACGGATAAATTGTTTTATATTGATGGTAAATATCGATTTAATGTGAATCGGTTGAGTGAATACCATCAACGTAATTTGACCGCATTTATTCATGCGCTGAGCAGAGGTGAGCCAATTGTTATTTGCGACAATACCAATATGGCTCGGTGGGAGTTTATGACCTACGACGCGGCAGCAAAAGCCTTAGGTTACCAAGTACGTGAAGTGTTAATCGGTGACCCGCTTGATGACGCACATCAACAACTCTGTGCCCAGCGAAATCAACATGGGGTCTCGTTACATCATATTCAATCGATGGCGACTAAGTTTGAACCATTCTAGCGAGGAGCATAAATGTATGCGGTCATTTTTAGACGCAAAATAGTCAAACAGACCGATGAATATTCACGTTTAGCGTCGAAGTTGCGTCAGTTAGGCGTGTTTTTTAACTGCTTACTTTTGTGTTGAATGGCCTCACAAGAGAACGACTATTCCATCATCCATAGCCTTGAATGCGTTCCCAAAAAACACGCTGAGTAGATCGCTTTCTTATACTGATTGGTACTCCTCAAGAGGAGCAAGAGATCGCCATTTCCTATTGGCATGATGAAGCAGACATATTAGCATGGAGAAAAGGTAGCGATCATCAAATGGCCAGTTGCTAGGTGCAAGGGAATGGTACTGGAGTGATCAAGTTGATGTGACCTCGCTGAAAAGTCGTTATCTAAAGAATTGACAACGGAGTGTTAAATTTGAAACTTGCCCTATTGAGTGACCTACAAAGTAATACGGCATCTCAGGCCGTTTCTTATCTGTTTAGTGTTTTTAATACCCACGTTAGCATCGGCTACCTCGCCTCTGAACATGAACCAAATAAGCACTATTTCCAGCAAACCCAAGGCTTTTATACTCAGTTTAATGGCCAAATGAGTTGCTATGTCGATCTGCAACAAGGCTATAGCGATGAAAAGTTTAATACGCTGTGCCAAGCGGACGTTATTCACCTTGCCGGTGGCGATACCTTTGGTTTTCTGGCGGATTTACAGCGCCGCGATAAATTGAATCAATTGCGCGCATTTGCGCGTAAGGGAGGTATCATTGTGGGTGTTAGTGCTGGGGCGATGTTGTTAACCCCCAACATTATGTCAGCATTCCTTTGCGGAGACGAAAACAGTGCGATGCTTGATGACTTTTCTGCTTTAGCATTGCTCCCTTATCAGTTCGTTCCCCACGCTGATTTTAGCCAAAATGGCGTCGACCTCAGTGTTGCCGCATCGCGTTTGTTTAACCATGATGATTTAGTCCGTTATCCACTTATTTTTTGCTCAGACGGCGATGCCGTTGTTTATCAAAATAACCATGTTATTGGCTTTGGTGCGCCATTGTTATTCGATGGTATTTCGGTGCTATCGCTTGTCTAGCCTTTTTCAATAATGCTGCCAATTTAAGTATTGGCTGCATTATCTGCAAACATCTCTGTTCTAGCCATATTGGTTGGCGCTATTTACCCGAAAATATTATTTGAAGATCACGCTGTTATATAAACAGCCAATAAGTGAGCTTTGAATTAACTAACCTGAATTCGGTTCGCTGTAAATTCAAGCTGACAATACCTTAGACTAAAGTTAATCAAATTCGACCAGTTAATACTTGCTTTACGTTCGCGTAAACGTCAGAGTGATGTTATTTGAGCGTGATCACAGTTTGTCACTTATAGAATGTGACCCGATCGCATAAGTACCTTAATTGGAGCGGAAGATGACAACAGAGCAAACAAACCAAGATATCGTGATTGTCGCGGCGAAGCGTACCCCGATGGGGGGCTTTCAAGGCGCATTATCAAGCGTGACATCGCCTACATTGGCGGCCACCGCAATTAAAGGCTTGATCGAATTCTCTTCAATTGCAGGCGCTGATGTTGATGAAGTCCTCATGGGGTGTGTATTACCTGCGGGTCTTGGTCAAGCACCAGCGCGTCAAGCGACTTTAGGGGCTGGACTGCCATTATCGGTTGGTGCGACAACAGTTAACAAAGTCTGTGGCTCAGGTATGAAGACGGTAATGCTAGCCCATGATCTTATTAAAGCGGGTAGTGCCAATACTGTTATCGCTGGTGGTATGGAAAGCATGAGTCAAGCCCCTTATCTACTCGACAAGGCCCGAGGCGGCATGCGTATGGGGCATGGCAAGGTGATGGATCACATGTTCCTCGACGGCCTCGAAGATGCCTATACTGGTGGTGCTATGGGGACGTTTGCCCAAAAGACCGCTGATGATTTTTCCATTACCCGTGAAGCGATGGATAACTTTGCCCTTAGATCACTGCAAAAAGCCAATGCCGCGATAGAAACCGGTGCGTTTAAAGATGAAATCATCCCTGTAACAATATCGAGCCGACGTGGTGATGTGATTGTCGATACCGACGAGCAACCCGCTAATGCTCGCCCAGAAAAGATCCCTTCATTGCGCCCTGCATTTGCCAAAGACGGCACAATTACTGCGGCTAATTCAAGTTCAATTTCTGACGGTGCTGCCGCACTCCTGCTCATGAGCCGTGAGCAGGCAGATGCGAAAGGCCTTGAGGTGCTGGCGACGATTAAAGGCCACACGACTCATGCGCAAGAGCCTTCGATGTTTACCACTGCCCCTGTTGGCGCAATGACTAAGCTGCTCGACAAGGTTAACTGGACTAAAGCCGATGTTGATCTATTTGAGATCAACGAAGCCTTTGCCATGGTCACCATGCTCGCGATTTCAGAAATGGGGTTGGATGAAACAAAGGTTAACGTTAACGGCGGAGCTTGTGCTTTAGGTCATCCAATCGGGTGCTCTGGCGCTCGGCTATTGGTCACGCTAATTCATGCATTAAAAGCTAAAGGGCTTAAGCGTGGTGTGGCGTCTTTATGTATCGGTGGCGGTGAAGCAACCGCTATGGCGATCGAAATTTAAACCATTTGCAAGGACTAATGCTAGTGCGTTAGTCCAGTTGCATCGTCTCTATTAACGATGTGAGTTTTTAGCTGTCACTTACATTTTTGTTTTAGTAAAAAAGATCTTAGGAAAGCAATATGACGATTCAAGTTAAACATTACATCGATGGTGTATTTACCTTAGGCCAAGGCTCGCAGCAGATCTCGGTAACTAATCCTGCCAATAATGAAGTGATAGCGATGATAAATGCGGCGACCGTTTCAGAAGTCGAAACGGCTATTGCCAGCGCCAAAAAAGCCTTTATGACATGGAAAGAGGTCCCGGTATCAGAGCGTGCTAGGGTGATGTTTCGCTATCAGCATCTGCTGAAGGCTCATCATGATGAAATTGCAACGATTCTGGCTCAAGAGACAGGTAAAACGTTTGAAGATGCCAAAGGTGATGTGTGGCGTGGTATCGAAGTGGCTGAGCACGCTTGTAACATTGCGAGTCTTATTATGGGCGAAACGGTTGAAAACGTTGCTCGCAGTATCGATACCTATAGTTATACCCAGCCTTTAGGGGTCTGCGCTGGTATTACGCCATTTAACTTTCCCGCGATGATCCCGTTATGGATGTTCCCATTGGCGATTGCCTGCGGTAACACCTTTGTACTTAAGCCGTCAGAACAAGATCCTATGACGCCCCAGCGTTTGGTCGAACTATTTGAAGAGGCGGGCGCGCCCAAAGGTGTTCTGCAGTTAATTCATGGCGACAAGACGGCGGTCGATGTGCTGCTCACCCACCAAGATATTAAGGCTATTTCGTTTGTTGGCTCAGTCGGCGTCGGTCAATATATCTACAAGACGGGTACCGACAATCTTAAGCGTGTACAAGCCTTTGCTGGTGCTAAAAATCACTGCGTCATCATGCCCGATGCTAATAAACAGCAAGTGATCAATAACTTGGTCGGGGCATCTGTCGGTGCTGCGGGTCAGCGTTGTATGGCGTTGTCGGTAGCGGTATTCGTCGGTGAAGCGAAAAACTGGATCCCCGAGCTGCGTGATGCCATTGCCAAAGTTAGACCGGGCTTATGGGATGACAAAGATGCAGCTTATGGTCCAGTGATTAGCCCTGCAGCGAAAGCACGCGTGCTTAAGCTGATTGCTCAAGGCAAAGAAGAGGGCGCCGAATGCTTGCTCGACGGTAGTGATTTCACTGTCGAAGGCTATGAAAGCGGTAACTGGGTCGGACCGACTATGTTCACTAATGTGACCACAGAGATGAGCATCTACCAAGAGGAGATCTTCGGTCCTGTGTTGTGTTGCATGGAAAGTGATTCGCTTGAGGACGCTATCGAAATAGTCAACGCCAGCCCATATGGTAACGGTACTTCAATCTTTACTGCTAGCGGCGCGGCAGCGCGTAAGTATCAGCATAATATCGAAGTGGGCCAGGTAGGGATTAACGTGCCAATTCCAGTGCCGCTACCTTTTTTCTCATTCACAGGTTGGAAGGGCAGTTTCTATGGCGATCAGCACGCCTATGGCAAGCAGGCGGTGCGTTTCTACACTGAGACTAAGACGATTACTGCGCGCTGGTTTGAGTCTGATATCTCAGATGCTGAGCATCATGCGCCGAATATGACTATTGCCCTGAAATAACGTGAAAGCCTTGGACTAATGAGTCCAAGGCTTTTCATCATGTGTGTATAGCTAATGAACAACGCGCAATACCGAACAATCAACAATCAACAATCAACAATTAACAATTAACAATCAACAAATAACGTACCGATATTAAAAAATGCCGCATCATCATTAGCGGCGAATAACTAAGGTGCACGAGGAGTTAATCAGATGGATTTTAATCTGAATGAAGACCAACGTCAGTTTGCCGAACTGGCAACTCAATTTTCCAATGAAGAGTTAGCCCCCTTTGCAGCCAAGTGGGATGAAGAACATTATTTTCCTAAAGAGGTGATTCAAAAAGCCGGTGAGCTGGGTTTTTGCTCTTTGTACTCTCCTGAATCTGAAGGTGGCATGGGCCTATCTCGCCTCGATTCATCGATTATCTTTGAGCAGCTTGCTATGGGCTGCACCGCCACTACAGCTATGTTGACCATTCATAATATGGCCACCTGGATGATCACGAGTTTTGGCTCACAAACCCTGCGAGATGAGTGGTCAGCTCCATTAACCACAGGTGAAAAACTTGCCTCTTATTGCTTAACCGAAGCGGGCGCAGGCAGTGATGCTGCGTCACTCAAAACTAAAGCGGTTCGTGAAGGCGATGAATACGTGATCTCTGGTGCTAAGATGTTTATCTCTGGCGCGGGAGCGACCGAAATGCTGGTTGTTATGTGCCGCACTGGTGAAGCTGGGCCTAAGGGAATTTCGGCCATTGCGGTACCTGCAGACATCGATGGCATCAGCTATGGCAAAGCGGAAGATAAGATGGGCTGGAACGCCCAGCCTACCCGTGAAATCACCTTCGATAATGTTCGTGTGCCTGTGAGCAACTTATTAGGTGAAGAAGGCCAAGGTTTTACGTTTGCCATGAAGGGCTTAGATAGTGGCCGTATCAATATCGCCACCTGCTCTGTGGGTACGGCGCAAGCAGCGCTCGATCGTGCAACTCAATATATGAACGAACGTAAACAGTTTGGTAAGCCAATTGCGGCGTTTCAAGCGCTGCAGTTTAAATTAGCTGATATGGCGACAGAGCTAGTTGCAGCAAGGCAAATGGTGCGTTTAGCTGCCTTTAAACTCGACAGTGGCGATCCAGAAGCAACCGCTTATTGCGCTATGGCAAAACGTTTTGCAACCGATATTGGCTTTAGCGTATGTGATAGTGCATTGCAGCTTCACGGCGGTTACGGCTATATCCGTGAATACCCATTAGAACGCCATTTCCGCGATGTGCGTGTGCACCAAATACTAGAAGGCACAAACGAGATCATGCGTTTGATTATTGCGCGTCGTTTACTCGACGATAACGCTAATTCGATTTTGTAGTCCTTGTTAAGGAGAATAAAGATGACAGCTATTATTGAAAAAGTGATTGGCCATACCGCGGTGCTCACCATGAGCAACCCACCCGCGAACACGTGGACGGCTCACAGTTTACAGTTACTTAAGCAAAAAGTGAGTGAGCTTAATGCTAACAAAGAGATTTACGCGTTAGTGTTAACGGGTGAAGGTGAAAAGTTTTTTAGTGCAGGTGCCGATCTCAAACTGTTTGCCGATGGCGATAAAGGCAACGCGGCCACGATGGCTAAACATTTTGGTGAAGCGTTCGAAGCCCTTAGCGCTTTTCGCGGTGTATCGATTGCCGCGATCAACGGTTATGCCATGGGCGGTGGTCTCGAAGTGGCGCTTGCCTGTGATATCCGTATCGCTGAAGCACACTCTGTGATGGCATTGCCTGAGGCGACCGTTGGCTTACTGCCTTGCGCGGGAGGGACGCAAAATCTTACCGCATTAGTCGGTGAAGGTTGGGCGAAGCGGATGATTTTATGTGGTGAACGTGTCGATGCCGATACCGCACTGCAACTGAGGTTAGTCGAAGAGGTAGTGGCTAAGGGCTTGGCCCTAGACACTGCACTAACTTTAGCAGAGAAGGTGGCAAATCAAAGTCCAAGTAGCGTAGCGGTATGTAAGCAGCTTATCCAAGCCGGTCGAGTGATGCCACGTACGCAAGCGCTGCCAGTTGAGCGAGAGTTATTTGTCGGTTTGTTTGATACCAAAGATCAAGCCGAAGGGGTTAACGCGTTTTTAGAAAAGCGCCAAGCAAAATGGACCAACAGCTAATGAGTATTCAGCAGAGTAATAGCGTGGTATTTCAAACCCTAGGCACCTTGTCTGGTAAATTGGTTGGAGTTGCAACGCTTAACGTGGAAAAGGCGCTTAATGCGCTTAATTTAGAGATGATCCAAGCGCTTACCCATCAACTCACTGTTTGGGCGCAAGATGATAGCATCGCGATGGTGGTGCTAGAGGGGGCTGGTGAAAAAGCATTTTGTGCTGGTGGTGATGTGCGCGCACTTTATCACGCCTCTAAAGAGATGCAGGGTGAAGTGACCACCATGGCAAGTGAGTTTTTTACCGACGAGTACTATTTAGATCATCTGTTGCACGTTTTCGACAAACCCGTGTTGGTGTGGGGCGATGGCATTGTGATGGGTGGCGGACTTGGACTTATGGCGGGTGCCAGTCACAGGGTCGTGACCGAACGTTCACGTATTGCGATGCCAGAGGTGACCATTGGGCTTTATCCTGATGTAGGAGGGAGCTATTTCCTTAATCGTATGCCTGGGCATATTGGCCGTTTTCTTGGTATGACGGCTTACAATATGAATGGCGCCGACGCCTATTTCGTTGGCCTAGGCAATCATTATCTTAATAGCGATGATAAACAGCCGCTATTTGACGCCTTAGCCAGTGTCGATTGGGAAAGTGATGTAGGAAATAATCACTCTAAGCTCAATGCGTTATTAGAAGCGATGACGAGTCGTTGCGCGATTAAAATGGGTGAGAGTGTCTTGGCACAGCATCAAACTCTCATTAATGAGTTGATGACCGGAGACTTAAGTCAGATCATGGCAAAAGTCAGCGCTTATAATACAGATCAACCATGGCTCGAACGTGCATTCAATACCATGTTAGCCGGAAGCCCATTGAGCCTGCATCTGGTTTATGAACAATCACGTTTAGGCACCGAATTATCACTCGAACAGGTATTTCAGCGCGAGTTGGGGATGAGCTGTAATTGCTGCGCTATTGGCGACTTTGTTGAAGGTGTTCGAGCACTATTAATTGATAAAGATCGTCAGCCAAAGTGGAAATATGCCAGTGTCGATACAGTGGATGCACAAATGGTTACACAGTTATTGGCTTCACCATGGCCAGAGGAGTTACATCCGCTCGCCAAGCTTGGATGACAGAGTGAGTAAGTAACAGGTTTTCGACAGGGTATAGCCCTTGGGAAAAGGAGCAAGAGATGAGTACAGTTGCATTTATCGGTTTAGGTAACATGGGTGGCCCCATGGCGGTTAACCTAGTGAAAGCGGGTTTTACAGTTAAAGCGTTCGATCTGTCTAAAGATGCGCTACACCATGTGAGTGAGCAAGGCGCTATTCCTGCACCGAGCGCCTGCGCCGCTGCAGCAGCGGCAGATATCGTTATCACTATGTTACCTGCAGGCAAGCATGTTCGCGGCTTATATTTAGGTGATGACAATAACAAAGGAATTATCGATGTTGTTGCTGCGGGCACGCTATTAATCGATTGCTCAACAATAGATGCCCAGAGCGCCCGTTTTGTTGCCGAGCAGGCTAAGGGTAAAGGGCTTGAATTTATCGATGCGCCAGTATCTGGCGGCACAGCGGGCGCTGCAGCAGGTACACTCACGTTTATCTGTGGTGGCAGTAATAGTGCGTTTGAGCAAGCCCAAGGGGTATTAAATGCCATGGGCGCGAATATATTCCATGCTGGAGCCGCAGGTGCGGGTCAAGTTGCCAAAATCTGTAATAACATGTTGTTGTCGGTATTGATGGTCGCCACAAGCGAGTCGTTACAGATGGGCATTGATCATGGCCTCGACCCTAAAGTGCTTTCTGAGATAATGAAAGTTAGTAGTGGTGGTAATTGGACGCTAGATAAATATAATCCTTGCCCAGATGTGATGCCAAGTGTGCCCTCATCGAACGGTTATCAAGGTGGATTTATGGTCGATTTGATGGTGAAAGACCTTGGTCTGTCCCAAGAAGCGGCATTATTGTCAAACTCAAGTACGCCAATGGGAGCGCTAGCACGCAGTTTATATGTCAATCATGCTCGCCAAGGTAACGGTAAGCGCGATTTTTCCAGTATTTTTGAGCAGTTTAATAAGAAAGGGTAAGTTGATGGATTTAAAAGATAAGGTAGTTGTCATCACTGGTGGCGCAGGCGGACTCGGTTTTGCGATGGCCCAAGAGTTGGCCGCTGCAGGTGCGAAATTGGCACTTATCGATGTCGATCAAGAAAAACTCGAACGCGCCTGTGCCGATATCGGTGCAGCGACCGAAGTTCAAGGTTACGCTTTCGATATTACCGATGAGGAAGATGTCGTCGCAGGTTTTGGTTACATCTTAGAAGATTTCGGTCAAGTGAATGTATTAATTAATAATGCCGGTATTTTGTTCGATGGAATGTTAGTTAAAGCCAAAGATGGCAAGGTGACCGATCGGATGTCATTTGCGCAATTTCAAGCGGTGATTAATGTTAACCTGACAGGTTCATTCCTGTGCGGCCGTGAAGCGGCAGCGGCCATGATTGAATCTAAGCAGCAGGGCGTGATTATCAATATTTCGAGTCTTGCTAAGGCCGGAAATATTGGTCAAACCAATTATGCTGCTTCTAAAGCTGGTGTGGCAGCCATGTCTGTAGGCTGGGCTAAAGAGTTAGCGCGCTACAATATCCGTAGTGCGGCTGTTGCCCCTGGCGTGATTGAAACCGAAATGACAGCAGCTATGAAGCCCGAGGCGTTAGAGCGCTTAGAGAAGATGGTGCCAGTTGGTCGCCTTGGTCAAGCGAATGAGATAGCATCGACAGTGAAATTTATCATTGAAAATGATTATGTTAATGGTCGTGTGTTTGAAATTGATGGTGGTATTCGTATCTAACCAATGCGCGATTCTTGGTTTAAAACGGGCGCTTTAGCCCGTTTTTTACTTTCAGCTCTAAACTAGCTACTTCAGTCGACTTAATAAGCACGCCAACTTGTTTTGAAAGTATTGGGTTCATGATGGCTCGCTAAAGCAGGCTAGGAGAGCTCCCTGCTAGAGGGGGTGATACCAAAGCCAGCTCCCTCAGAAGGTGGATTCTTTACTTGTGGTTTCAATAGGCCGTTAAATAAGTGATACTCTAGGATATGAATCAATAGATTTGGGTGAACAAGTGACGGATGGATTTGCCATGTGGATAGAGAGAATGACCAAGCGTCTGATGCTGTTTGTGGGCATTGTTGGCGTATTGGTAATTTACTTTGGATTTTTTTACCTGCTGTTTAAGCCACAAGCGTCTGGTACATTACCTTGGTATATATTGCTGTCACCTTGGTTATGTATCTACTTTGGTTTGAGTGTTGATAAGCAGCGTAAGAGTATCGACTGGCTTATGCAAAAACTGATGTTTAAACGCTGATGGCCTTTACTAGGACAACGCAATTATTTCGTGCTGGAGTCATATTGATCACAGCGATGGTGTTAGTGTCGTGTCAACCTCCATCAAATAAGCAAGAGATAGATGCCAGAAGCGGCCGTATTGTTGCTGACTATGGCAGTTGGCGATCCGTGGTCACTGCCAATGATGTGTATGGTCCGTCCGATAACATCACTGCGTTGCAAAGCGTCAACGATGCTATCTATTTTACCCAATCGGATGCGGAGCAAGAGGGGCAAGTCGCGCTTTATCGCATGAAAAATGGTGATAATGTTGTCCAAGTTATCGATGCGTCGTTTGACGTTAGAAGCCGAGTTCATGAATATGGCGGTGCGCCATTTTTGGGCATTGGTCAAAGTGTATTTGCGGTTAACTATGTCGATCAACGTGTATACCGTATCGCACCCAATCAGCAACCAGTCGCTATCACACCTGAAGACACAAGACATGCTGATTGTGTCTCTTTTCCTAAAGGTTCTCGTGTTATCTGTGTACGAGAAGATCATCGCCATCAAACCTTACCGAAAGCGAGTATCGTTGCCTTAAATCTCAACTTCGTCAATGAAGGACAGACCTTAGTATCAGGCAAGGATTTTTATGCGGCACCTCGGATCTCACCTGACAATAAACAGATCGCTTGGATAAGCTGGCAGCAGCCCAATATGCCTTGGGATAATACAGAACTGTGGATGGCAGATATTGACGCTGAGGGTGTTTTAACGAATGAGCGTCAGTTGCTTAAGGGGTATCAAGGCGCGATCACACAACCGCTTTTTAGTCCATCTGGCGAACTCTTTTTTATTGCCGATTTTGATAACTGGTGGAATCTATATCGAGTAAAGCCCGATGGTTCGCCAGAGAAACTGCTGGATATGGGGGCCGAGTTTGCTGTCCCAGATTGGTATCTCGGTAATCATAATTATGCATTTGAGTCAGACAGTAAAATCGTTGCCGGTTATATGAGTAAAGGTATAACCTCCTTGATCCGTATCGATATCGACACCGGAACATTTGAGTCGATAGCTGCGGAATTTGCGCAAGTAAAGCAAGTCATTAAAGCCGCTGATGGCATCTATTTTATTGGTAACAAAGTGACACCGGAGAAGGGCATCTATCGTGTTGTTGGCCGAGGTGTCGAGTGGGTATATGAGCCCAAAATCCCTGTGATGAAACCTGATTTCATCTCCAGATCTGAGACCATTAGCTGCCCATTAGATCAATCTAAGCAAACGGTGTATGGCTATTTTTATGGCCCCATGAACCCCCATTTTATTTCGCCAAATGATCAGCGCCCGCCGCTTATTATTATGCTCCATGGTGGGCCAACAGCCAGCGCAAGTTTGAGCTTTCGCCGAGATATTCAATTCTGGACCAGTCGTGGTTTTGCCGTGCTCGATCTTAATTATCGGGGCAGTTCCGGTTTTGGTCGTGAATATCGCCAAAGTCTTTATGGCTTATGGGGGCAAGCCGATGTTGAAGACGCGGTACAGGCTGCCAATTATCTGGTGGAACGAGGATGGGTCGATGGCGATAAGCTTGCCATTCGCGGTACCAGTGCTGGCGGCTTTACGGTACTGTCGGCGCTTGCGTTTTATGATACGTTCAAAGCTGGCGTGGTTTATTCAGGAATTAGTGACTTAGACTCCCTTGATAAGAATACCCATAAGTTTGAGCTAGGGTATTTAGATCAGCTGGTTGGCGATTTAAAGCCGGGCTCTGCGCTTTATCGTGAGCGTTCACCGCTTTATCATTTAGACGACCTTAAAGAACCTCTGCTGCTTATTCATGGGATGCAAGATCTATTAGTGCCACCGATGCAATCTTTGGCTATTTTTAATGCCGTGAAACAAAGAGGCGTGCCCACAGCCTTGCTTCGTTTTGAGGATGAAGGACATGGATTGCAAAAGCCGCGCAATCAAATCGCTGCTCTAGAGGCTGAGCTCTCTTTTTATGGCCAAGTGTTTGGGTTTGTTCCTAGTGGAAATATTCCCAAACTGATGCTCGAAAATAGCGAATCTTTACCTTCGATGACTAAACACTAAACACTAAACACTAGCAGTAGGCATTGAGCTAAACTTTAACTACTGCTTAAGATTGGCTATCGGAGTTAGTGCTTAGTCCTTTCAATATTGCGCATTCAGGTTGTTCTCCGCCTGTGCAGGCATGGATTAACTCGCTGAGTTGCAGTTTTAGGCTATTCAGTTTTGCTATGCAACGATTCACTTCTTGCAAGTGAATATTGGCTATCTGTTTTACATCTTCAGCACTGCGGGATTTATCGCTTTTAAGACTGAGCAGGGTGCGACAATTTTCCAGCGTAAACCCCAGTTCTCGGCAATGGTGCAAAAAATGTAATTCGTCTATCTGGGCATCGCTGTAGCTACGATAGCCATTGGCATCTCGCTCTGCGCAGACTAAACCAATATCGTGGTAATAACGAATACTTTTTACCGATAAGCCTGTTTGTTTCGCCACTTCGCCGATTTTAATCATATTTATATTGCTGACCTGTTGACTCTCCCGTTGGGGGAGGGATTAGGCTTAACAATATCTCAATATAGAAAGCATTGGTCAACGAGGAAGATGTCTATGGATAAGCTTATTTTTTACGTTCCAACGATGAACTGCGCTAGCTGTGTGGCAAAAATCACCAAGGCGATGGACACGATTAAATCCCAGGGTGATCAAAGCATCGAAACCTCGGTAAATCTTGCAGATAAACAAGTGATTGTGACCGGAATTGATGATGCTGAAGTGATCGCTAAAGTGTTAAATAGTGCTGGATACCCAGGCAAGCAGGTCATCGATCAGCAGCTGGCGATAACTGAGCGCCAACAGAATGAGCACAAAGAGTACCGGAAAAGGTTGCTGCAATCGGTAGCCGCACTCGGTGTTGGTATCCCTATGATGTTATGGGGGTTATTGGGTAATGAGATGATGGTCAATACTTCTGCCCAGCAGATGGCTTGGGGAGCTGTTGGGTTTATTACATTGTTATTGATGGTGTTTACTGGTGGGCATTTTTACCAAGGTATGTACAGTGCGCTTAAGGCAAAAAGTGCCAATATGGATACCCTTATCGTTTTGGGTACCAGTGCTGCTTGGATCTACTCCATGATGGTGGTCGTTATACCTCAGTGGTTTCCACAAGAGACCCGTCATGTTTATTTCGAAGCGAGCGTGATGATCTTAGGTTTAATTAACTTAGGTCACGCCATGGAGCTGCGTGCGCGCGGTAAAACCAGCGAGGCGGTAAGTAAACTCATAGGTTTGCAACCAACAAGTGCGGTTCGGGTTACCGAAAAGGGCGACGAAACGGTCGATATCAAACAGATTAGTATTGGCGATAAATTGCGTTTAAAGCCTGGGGATAGAGTGGCGCTCGATGGCACAGTGATTGCTGGCGATGCTTTGATTAATGAGGCGATGCTTACCGGAGAACCTGTGCCTGTAAATAAAAATCCAGGTGATAGCTTAAGTGCTGGGACGGTAAGTGAAAATGGTAGCTTAGTTTATCGAGTAACCGCCAGTCATCAAGAGACCAAATTGGCTAAAATTATTGCCTTAGTGCAGCAGGCGCAAACTTCTAAACTGCCGATAGGCCGCCTTACCGATCAGATATCAGCGTATTTTGTACCAGTGGTCGTGATTATTGCCATTCTTGCCTCTGCAACTTGGTTTTTCATCGGCCCTGCGCCGCAGTTAAGTCACGCTTTGGTGGTGTTGACATCAGTGCTGATCATCGCCTGTCCCTGCGCATTAGGTTTGGCTACTCCTATGTCTATCATGGTTGCAGTTGGCCGAGCAGCGCAGATCGGGGTATTGCTTAAAAATGGCGAGGCGCTGCAAACAGCGAGTAAAATCACTACCGTAATATTAGATAAAACGGGCACCATCACAGAGGGAAAACCTGCCGTAACCGATGTGGTTAATCTCTCTGTTGATGCCCTTGGAAAGCAAATTGATGACAATCAGCTTATTACGCTGTTTGCCAGCGCTCAGCAGCGCTCCGAACATCCTTTAGCCAGTGCAATACTCGCCTATGCGAGCGAGAAGGAATTGAGCCTGTACGAACCTGAACACTTTACCAATATCAAGGGCCAAGGTATTAGCGCTGATATTGAGGGTCATGCCATTGTGGCGGGAAATCAGAAGTTGATGACCGAAAAAGGTATTGACGGTTTAGATCGAGTCGCCTCTCAGGTCAGTGAGTTAGCGGCGAAAGGGAAAACGCCAATCTATTTAGCCGTTGATGGACAGTTGGCTGCGATAGTGGCGGTGGCTGATCCGATAAAATCAGATGCTAAGGCCGCAATTTCCGCCATGTTGACTCAAGGATTGAAAGTCGTGTTGCTCAGCGGTGATAACCAACATACCGCCAAAGCGGTGGCGAGTCAGGTGGGGATTAACGATGTCGTTGCAGAGGTCAGTCCCGAGCAAAAACAGCAGCTAGTGCTTGAGCGTAAGCAAGCCGGTGAGGTGGTGGCTATGGTTGGTGACGGCATTAACGATGCGCCAGCGCTTGCAGAGGCGAATGTCGGTATTGCGATGGGAAGCGGTACAGAGATTGCGATAGAAAGTGCTGATATCACTTTACTCTCTGAGCGCGTGATGGTGTTAGCCGATACTTTCACGTTGGCCAAGGCTGCCATGGTCAACATTAAACAGAATCTCTTCGGCGCCTTTATCTATAACACCTTAGGGATCCCAGTTGCCGCAGGTGTACTGTTTCCGATCACTGGATGGTTGTTGAGTCCTGTGGTGGCTGGTGCAGCCATGGCGCTTTCATCGCTAACCGTCGTTACTAACGCTAATCGGCTGAGAGGTGTCGCGCTCAGTGACTCTCGAGCTACTTTGATTAAATAACTCGCGCTGTTGTCATTAGTGGTTATCGTTTTAGGGCGAGTTAAAGTTGCTAAATTTAGCCTAAATCGCTATAGTAGCGCGCTTTAATTTGTCCTTTTTTAGCGCGCTTTTTAATCAGGCGGTGATCGATAGGGTTTATACTATCGTTTGCTAGGTTAGATTTTGAGTAGCTAGCAGCGCTTCGCTTAACTAAATTTCGGAATTTCACATTGATCACTACAGCTAATATCACCATGCAGTTTGGCTCAAAGCCGCTGTTTGAAAACATCTCAGTTAAATTTGGCGGCGGCAATCGTTACGGTCTTATCGGTGCTAATGGTTGTGGTAAGTCAACCTTTATGAAGATCTTAGGCGGAGAGCTTGAGCCAACGTCAGGCAACGTGTCACTCGATGTCAATGAGCGTCTAGGTAAATTGAGCCAGAACCAGTTTGGTTATGAAGAGTTCAATGTGGTTGATACTGTGATCATGGGGCATGCTGAACTGTGGAAAGTAAAGCAAGAGCGTGACCGCATCTACTCTTTACCAGAAATGAGCGAAGAAGATGGCATTAAGGTATCTGAACTCGAAATGGAATTTGCCGAGATGGACGGTTATACCGCAGAGTCTCGTGCCGGTGAATTGCTGTTAGGTGTGGGTATTCCGCTAGAGCAGCACTTTGGCTTAATGAGCGAAATCGCTCCTGGTTTTAAGCTGCGTGTATTGCTTGCTCAGGCGCTATTTAGCGATCCTGATGTATTGCTGCTCGATGAGCCTACCAACAACTTGGATATCGATACGATTCGTTGGTTGCAAGAGATGCTTAATCAGCGTAATAGCACCATGATCATCATCTCCCATGATAGATATTTCTTAAACTCAGTGTGTACTCACATGGCTGACTTGGATTACGGTGAACTGCGTGTTTATCCAGGTAATTACGATGAGTACATGATGGCGGCAAACCAAGCCCGTGAACGTCTACTATCGGATAACGCTAAAAAGAAGGCGCAAATCTCTGAGCTTCAAGGCTTCGTTGCACGTTTCTCTGCGAATGCTTCAAAAGCTAAGCAAGCGACTTCACGTGCTAAGCAGATCGATAAGATTAAACTTGAAGAAGTTAAAGCTTCTAGCCGTGTGAATCCATTTATTCGTTTCGAACAGGAAAAGAAACTGTTCCGTAATGCATTAGTCGTTGAAGAGCTGAGTAAAGGGTTCGATCAAGGTCCCTTGTTCAAAGACTTCAACCTGATTGCCGAAGTGGGTGAGCGCATTGCTGTATTGGGTGAAAACGGTGTGGGTAAGACCACCATGTTACGTACCCTTATTCATGATATTCCGCAAGATAGTGGTACTATCCAATGGTCTGAAAACTCAACTATCGGTTATTATGCCCAGGATCATGAGTCTGATTTTGAAAACGACATGACCTTGTTCGACTGGATGAGTCAGTGGCGTAAACCAGAAGATGATGATCAGAGCGTTCGTGGTTATTTAGGCCGCATGCTATTTGGTTCTGACGACATCAAGAAGTCTGTTAAAGTGCTATCTGGTGGTGAGAAGGGTCGCATGTTGTTTGGTAAGCTGATCATGCAAAAGCCTAACATTCTGGTAATGGATGAGCCAACCAACCACTTGGATATGGAATCGATTGAGTCACTTAACAATGCGTTAGAGATGTATGAAGGCACACTCTTGTTTGTCAGCCATGACCGTGCATTTGTATCATCACTGGCGACTCGTATTATTGAGATCACCGCCGATGGCGTAAATGATTTCAGAGGCACTTATGATGAGTTCCTACGTAGCAAAGGCGTAGATGCTTAATTGCTGATAGTGAGACGATAACTATCAGCGAGACGATAACTATCGCTAATAAAAAGCCCAAGCCAGTTAAACTGCCTTGGGCTTTTTGTATTTGTCGCTAAATGGTTATTTAGCGAAGCGTTGGCAGAGATACTCAAATACCGCGCGAATACCAAATGCTTCACCGCCGATAGGGCGACCTGGCAATTTGCGATTGTTCCATGCCATCACGTCAAAATGACTCCAACTAATATCTTCATCGACAAACGCCTCAAGGTAGAGTGCAGCCGTGATAGCGCCGCCAAACGGCGTCTTACCGCAGTTGGCTAAATCGGCAATGTCACTACCAGTTTGATCAAAATAAGGCTTGTGTAACGGCATGCGCCAGACGGGATCTTCAACATCAAGGCCTGCTGCGGTTATACCCGCGGCGACTTCATCATCATTGCTAAAAAAGCCGGGGAGCTCTGTGCCTAATGCGATACGCATCGCACCGGTTAAGGTGGCAAAGTCGATGAGTAGCTCAGGTTTGTCATTGTTGGCTTCTGCAAGCGCATCACACAAGACTAAGCGGCCTTCTGCGTCTGTATTATCAATTTCAACGGTTAAGCCTTTGCGAGTGGTGATCACATCCCCTGGACGGAACGCATTTGCAGACACAGCATTTTCAACCGCAGGGACTAATACACGCAGACGAACAGGCAGATTACTGGCCATAATTTGATGGGCTAAGCCAATCACGTGTGCTGCTCCGCCCATATCTTTTTTCATCAAGCGCATGCCTGCGCCGGGTTTGAGATCCAAACCGCCAGAGTCGAAACACACCCCTTTACCTACGAGAGTCACTTTTGGGGCATCTTCATCACCCCAAGTTAAATCGATAAGGCGTGGAAGATTTTCACTGGCACGTCCCACCATATGAATCGTTGGGTAATTTTGCTCGATAAGCTCATCGCCTACGATTTGAGTGACGCTAGCCCCAAATTCATCGGCTAAGGACTCCATGGTTTGTGCGAGATGCTGCGGCATCATGTCGGCGGCAGGGGTGTTTACCAAATCTCGTACTATGGCAACAGAACGAGTGAGTTGTAATGTTTGCTCTACTATGGTGGCGCTATTAATGACAAGCGTTGGATATTGCTTATCATTTTTCTTATAACGATCGAATTTATAGGCGCCTAGTGCCCAACTAAAAGCAGCGGTTTTTAGTTGCTCGTCACTGGCATCAAGATAGTAATGGTTCTCGGGCAATTCATTGACGATATCGCCGAAGATCCAATAAGAGTTAGTATCGCTGGCAACATAAATAACCTGCGTAATTGCGCCGTCTGCGCTTGGAATAATGCTCAGTCCTTTGCCGCTAAACTTAGTGTTATTTAGCCAGTTCTGTTGCGGGGCCGGCTGTTTGGTCAGCCAAGTAGGGTAATCATCGGTGGTTATTATCGAAAGGGGGATCCCTTCAGTACCAGATAGAAGTAGTTGGGTCATTGGGTACCATCTTATGTCAGTTTGTATGAGGTCAAAAATTACCTAAGATTAGCACGCTGGTGGAGTGGGGTGAAAGCGATGACTTATTTACTGCTGACTTTTTCGACAGTGCGTTTATGTTGTTGAGCCATGCGTCCAAGGTGGGCTTTGCGCTCAGATAAGTTATTGAAAGAACTGGGAAGCACTTCGACGCCAACCCATTTCCCTAATTTGACGACAACAGGTATGGTGATAGGGGCCAATGGCAATACTGCAAACACACCGAGGCCCAAACCTTTAACAAGGTCCGCAAGCTGCATATTCGCTAGTTTTAACTCCTCTTTAGTGGCTTGTTTGCGACTATAGCGCTTGTAGGTAACCAACATATCTTTGGTTTCCTGTTTTTCCTGCGCTAAAGCATCTTTAAGCACTAACATGTCACGCTTTAAACGTAGCCCAAAACGGCGACGGCTAATACGTATCACTCTAAAAGGCGCTTTGTGTATTTTATGGTAAATTTTCATGGCGAGATTGTCTCATAAGCCGGCGTTAAGACATATCTTTATATGTGATGTAGCAAGGTTTTTTTGAGGGGATGACTCGCTTGAAATTAACTCATTATCAAGCTGTAAATAGGTTTTTGTAGTAAAAAAATGATGCAAGGTTGGAGATTAAAGTAGATAGGCTAATTCATCAGGAATTAGCCTATCTGTTAGTTCAATTAGCGGTTGATTACTTTATATTACCATGCCGTTATACTCGAAAACGTGCCACTAGTACCTGTAGTCCAGCAGCCAGGCGAGCAAGATCATCACAAGCTTGAGCTGTTTGCTCAACAGATTGACCACTTTGCTCTGCAATATCACTTATGGTCGTAATGCTGCGATTTACCTCCTCAGCAACTAATGACTGTTGTTCAACAGCTGCCGACACATGGATATTCATGTCGTAAATGGTTTCTACGGAGCGATTTATTTCGCTTAGCGATGTCTGTGTGCCCGTGATCTCAGCGACAGCGTCATTGGATTTTTGACTGCTACGCTCCATGACAGTTACTGCTTCTTGAGTGCCATTTTGAATCCCTGCAACCATCTTCTCAATTTCACCCGTCGATTGTTGGGTTCGTTGTGCTAAGTTACGGACTTCATCGGCCACAACGGCGAACCCTCTTCCTGCTTCACCTGCTCGAGCGGCTTCGATGGCTGCGTTCAGCGCGAGTAAATTTGTTTGCTCAGCAATATTTCGAATCACTTCGAGTACTTGTTCGATACTACTGCTTTGTGCTCTCAGGTCGCGTATGGTTTCAGAGGCTTGCTCTACTTCAGATGCAAGTAGGTTTATGGCATCGACACTGCGACTTACGGTGCAGTTTCCCTCTAAGGCGATTTCGGTTGTCGCTTGAGCATTGGTTGCTGCGTTATGGGTATTACCTGCTATTTCCTGTATCGAGGCGGCCATTTCAGTCATTGCGGTGGCAACCTGAGAGGTTTGGTCTCGTTGGGTTACTACGCCTTGACGGGTTTCGCTTGCTACTACAGATAACTCCTCAGTAGCGGCTGCCATTTGATTGGTTGAGTCAGCCACGAGACGCACAAGTTCTTGAATTTTTGAGATAAATAGGTTATAGCCTTTCGCTAAATCACTTATTTCATCTTGACCGTTCTCATCGAGTCTGCGAGTCAAATCGCCTTCACCTTCAGCAATATCCTGCAGTGTCATTACTGTTGTTCTTAGCGGTTTCACAATGGTTTGCGATAAGCCATAAGCGATGAAGATGGCGAATATAATTGCGACGATTGCCATGATGATAACGAAGTTTCGTGTATTGTTGACAGAGTCGGCATAGAAACTTCGGTCCATAGCTATTTCAATCACAGCGATAGGTTTACCTGAAAAGTCATTAATATTTTTTACTAGGGTCGCCCATGGGCGAGTCTGGGTGTTATTTTGCCCTATAATTGTTTGCCCGTTCCATGCCGCTAAAATGTCCTCCTGGCTAACTAAAGACTGTCCACTAATCGTCGATGCTAATAATTTGCTGCTATTGTTTTTGACCGTATGGATAGCAATATCAATATCAATATTTTTACCAAACTCTTGACTAAAGTGATCGGCAAAGTCTTGGGACAGGTTCAGTCCAAACTCCAAGGAGCCAGTGTGTTGCCCATTATATTCCATAGGGACTAATCCGCGGATACCAACACCTGCCACACCACCATCCATACCTCTTACGGGTTGGCGAGATTGATTAACTTGAATAATTGTTTCACGCAGGTTGGAGAGGTCATCGCCAAACTTTTCAAGCTTATGTAAGCGTAAAAAGGAGGTGGCGGGAGCGGTATGAAATTGAAATTGGGCAACGCCATATTTTTGTTTTAACACATCAAAAACAGGCTTGAACTCTGAGGCGAGCTGGTTACGGTCTCGCTCGGCAAATGCTTTTTTTATCGATGGTTGGTTGGCGACAATTGCGCTCATGGCCTCAGCAAAAAGAGCCTCAGTATTAACCTGTGAGCGGACTGCGCCATATAAGCTTTCCATTTCTCGCTTTTCTGCTTCGGCGATCAATTTATTTGAATTAACGAGATAAAAAATAGCCATAACTGTCACCGCTAAAGCGACTAGACCACTAAAGCCGCCAGCAAGACGAGTTCCAATAGCGAGATTTCTAAACACTGATCTTTCCTCTTTAGTGTTGTTATTTGTCGCATTTAATTGCGGCATAAAAATGTTGATGATTAAGTTTAAAAATAAAAAATTTGACTATTTATCTGTGCCATTTTCTTTGCCTTTTCTAGTCTATTCTCGTTAATAGAAATACTAATAAGTCTAGAACGAAACTATCTTAGAACGAGGACTTCTAGCTAAAATTAATGACCTGAGTCTATGCATACAGAGACAATGCCCAGTTTTGGGGCTCAACGTGATCAAATCAACATTGTCAAAGCTATTAATTATGATGTTTAGCCCTTGAAGTAAATCTGTCTATAACAGCCACTAAAAGCATATTTTAGCTGGAGTCATATTTGCTTAATAGTGCCTGTATCTCACTATGAATAAATATTTTTTATTATCATAACTGTGGTTTTGTTGCTTCCAGTTGAAAGCTTAGATTTTTGTATTGTACTGGATGTTGATGTTATTCTAAATAAAATTTTGTTTATTTATTATGTATTTTGGAATGGTTTATCATTATGAAAAAAAAGGTTTTTTATTTTTAGTTGTGCAGTTTTGTTGCTTTAGGTGTAATTCTTTTGCTTGTTGCCTATTTCTTGCTTTGTGCCATGATAGAAGCGGGTCAGTTTCGAGCGTTAAATAAGCCCTGTTTTATGGATAAGGAGTTTATGTTCGTCATGGGGGAGAATTGTTAGTCGCTTATATCAAAGATAATAATCTTACTTATTTGCAACTATAAAGGTCAGGTGGTTGACCCAAGGGCATTACTTGATGACAAGGTTAAGCGTAACTATGGCATCCCTTTGTGTAATGGAATGCTTAGGGATAATAAATTGGTCAATGTTAGGTATATTGATTATGTATAAAATCCAGATATAACAGTATCTTATATCGACTCAGGACGATTAAAAAAAATGATTGAAATGTTAGATGAAAAACATGGTGCAGAATTAGATGACTTGGTAGCTGAGCTTGATCGCGCAGAGGTCGTGGCGGCTGAAGATATGCCAGATAATATCGTTACTATGAACTCGACTGTGCGCTTTAGAGTTACGTCTTCAAACAAAGAGTTTTCATTAACTTTGGTCTATCCGTAAAACCATAATGGCGAGGTGGGACAAATTTCGGTATTGGCTCCGGTCGGCAGTGCGCTGCTAGGGTTAACTGAAGGTGATGAGATTGAATGGCCTAAACCTGGTGGGGCAGTTAACTGTTAAAGTGGTTGTGGTCGAATATCAACCTGAACGAGCTGGTGAGTTTCATCTCTAAGACTCATTAGAGGGCGGTCCACAGGTTGTTTTAGTAAGCCTAAGGCTATGATTTTTAATTTTTCCATTGCCTACAATAAATTCTCATCCGATTTTTGTTCAACAGACTAAATATCCTCATTCAAGCCTCTTGCTTAACTTCATTGATTTCTACAAATGGATTTGCAAGAACAACTAGACACAAAGCGGCAACTGACTCAATGGCAATAAGAGCGTAGAATCTTCACTGTATCCCCATTAGAATTGATGAGCTTAAACTGGCTTGTGATGTCGAGATATTAAAAGGAAAAGGATTATGGCTCATGGAATAGAAGCGCTCTTGGGGATTAAACTGCCAATTATTCAAGCGCCGATGGCAGGGGCTCAAGATAGTGAGCTGGCGATAGCAGTTTGCCAAGCGGGAGCGTTAGGTTCCTTACCTTGTGCCATGCTAAATGCTGAGCAACTGCAACAACAAATTGGCCAGTTAAAGACTGTGATCGATGGGCCGTTTAATCTCAACTTTTTTTGTCATCCGATGCCTGAGGATAGTCCTGCGATTCAAGATAAGTGGCGCGCAAAGTTGCAAGACTATTTCAATGAATTAGCCGTACCCGATGATTATAAAAGTACTGCCGCAACAAGGATGCCATTTAGTCATACGGTTGCCGATGTGCTTGAACCTTTTTCTCCGCCCATCATTAGTTTTCATTTTGGTTTACCCGACAAAGCATTGATGAATCGCATTAAAGGCTGGGGGACAAAAGTCATTTCAACGGCGACCACCTTAGCTGAGGCCAAGTGGCTTCAGATAAACGGCGCAGATGCGATCATCGCTCAAGGTGTCGAGGCTGGCGGCCACAGGGGGATGTTTTTAAATGAAGATTTGAGCACACAAGTCGGGTTGCTTAGCCTACTAGGTCAACTTAGAAATCAAATTGAGGTTCCTATTATTGCTGCTGGTGGTATTGGTGATAGTGAGAGTGTACAAGCGGCCACATTGCTTGGTGCCAGTGCGGTTCAGGTAGGAACGGCTTATCTATTGTGCCATCAAAGTAAAATTAGTCAGCTTCATCGTGATGCCTTGCAAAGTGAGAGACGATACCACACAGCGTTAACGACACTGTTTTCTGGTAAGCCTGCAAGAGGGATCGTTAATCGGGTGATGCATGAGCTGGGGCCACTTAATCCGTTAGTTCCGCCATTCCCTTACGGTGGCAAGGATATGGCGATTTTACGTCAGTACGCTGAACGCATGGGTAAAGATGATTTTTCACCACTGTGGAGCGGTCAAAATCCCGATGCTTGTCAGTCTATTTGTGCAACCAAGCTGACCTATCAGTTAGCGGCAAAGTTATAGTAAGGGTAAATGACCCGTTTTAACCCAGATGATGGTATCTTGTTCCACAAAGGGGAAATGTTGGCTCATATGGGGGCTACGGAGCCAAGTGCCTTTTGGGTAGGTGCCATATTCATCACAAAATGTGCCTGTGATAACCAAGATCTCTTCACCACCAAAATGGCAATGAGGCTGGAATCGCTCGCCCTTTGGCCACTTCACTAAGGCGACATGCTCATGTTCAAACTGATGTAATCCCATCACTTCAAGCCCGCCAATGCCCGCTTGCCAAGGAGTATTGTGGGTATCAAGCCTAACAGTCGTTGTATCTCTAGGATCAAACTGATTGAGCTTGACCAACAGGGTGCAGCCTTGTTGGCTAAAGGGTGCATGATGACTATCAGGAGGATTGCGGATATAACTCCCTTGAGGATAATCGCCATGCTCATCAGAGAACACGCCATCAAGGACCAATATCTCCTCGCCTAAAGGATGATGATGGGTTGCAAAGGCCGATCCCGGTTCATATTTCACTATGCTGGTCGTGTGTCCCGACTCTTTGGCTTCACGCTCAAGGGGTTTGCGCCATACACCCTTAGCAGGACTCGGTTGCCACGCTTGTTGCCCAGTGTCGATCACTAATCTTTCATTAAAATCCATGTTAATCATTATCTTTTCCTGTCTGGAGAGCAGGTCATTATCCCGCCCGTAAGGCCAGAATATCTACGAGGTCAAAAGGCTCCGGATAGCGAACAAAATCATAACTTTGCTGATCTACCGCATAGATGGACATGCGATCGGCGAGTTCATTTCCTTCAATACCCACATGAGCGGCCACATGGGAAATGATGAGCTTTTCTTTTAGGGTGTCATAGAGTTCATGGGCGCTTTGGATGATCGCTAAGTTGGCGATATCGCCAGCGACTTTTCGCTTCCAGCCTTTGGCCTTCCAGCCATATGCCCAGTTGGTAATACAATTTATGGAATACTGCGAATCACTATGAATATGTACGCTGTGTCCTTGATCAAGCTCAGTTTTTGCAATTAACAATGCTTGGTATAGCGCATTTAATTCTGCCGTATTATTGGTGCCATTAGGATTATATAAACCATACCAAAGTTCAGTGAGTTTGCCATGGCGATAGAGCGCGAGTCCCGAGCCTGCTTTACCAGGATTTGGCTCACAACCACCATCGGTGTAGATATCTACGTCGCTGTTAGCAACATGGTTAGTCGTGCTAACCGTTTTTGTGGCGGTTTTAGTTGGCGATTTAGTTTGGCGTGAGCTTGAACTGCCTTTGCCGAAGGCGGCTTTTGCTTCAGCTTCGGTTTTAAAGGATTTGTATCTGGCGCCAGCAAATCCATCGACTAGCGCTTTCGTTTGTGGCCAACTGGTAAAAATACCCGTTTCTCGTCCTGCCCAAACGACATAATATTTAGTTGCCATCTTTGTTCCATTTATTTCTAATAGTTAGCTTAAATAAGCCCAGCTTAATCAATTCAAGCTTAAATTATTGATCGGTTTTATTGCTTGCAGTTTTGTAACAGTTTGACGAAGAACTCACTGCCTTTACGCTCGGCGAAGGCAATATTACGCTCAGGGATAGATTCTGGATCATTGTATTGTGCCAAGGCCTTTTCCATGCTTTCTTCGCGAATAATATGCAGCGTCGGATAGGGGGCTCTATTGGTGTAATTGGCCGCGCTATCTTGAGGTTCACCGTCGAAGCAATAGTCCGGATGGAAGCTAGCCAGCTGATATACACCTTCATATCCTTGTTCGATAAGCAGGTCATTGGCGATATCTACTAAATCTAGATAGAGATAAAAGCCTTCAAATCCTTGCGGCAGAATGAACAGGGTGGTTTCTAATTCTGGGTGATCATCGAGAAACTGACATTCATCGATAAGGGCTGTTAATACATGATCAAGTTTTTTATCGTCAATAACTTGATAACGAATCGTGTTATTCATGACTTCCTGACGCGCGAACGGGCAAATATTGTATTTTATGATGACTCGCGCTACCCAATTTTCCATTTCGGTTGCAATGGCTTGAGCAAACTCATCTGTGGCTGGTCGTTGCAGTGTCACTTTACTCTCTCCACTATCACAATTATAGGCACGATCATAGGGATGATAGACACTACAAGCAATAGCGCCATGGCGATGTTAAACCATTTTTATTGATCTTGGTTTTTTAGTAGGCGCTTTAATGCATGCTAATACCTAATCATACAATGGCGAAGTAAGTTCCATGGTGTGAGTCATTGGTTAACTCCAAGTATATTAGTGGCACATCATCACGGTATTATTGTTTTTGTCAGCAAAAAATCGCATTAAACTAACGATTGCTGATCCGTCATCCTTGGTGCTATCTCAGCGTATTGGTTGTAGTGGAGAAACTGAGACTATAATGTTTCGCGAATCAGGTTAATATCATAGATAAAGCGCGTCTATTTAATTGTTAAACATAGTGATATTGAATTTGATGTGGCTGTAAAATGATCACTCAATAGTTTTCATAAGATATGGTAGATGAGAAATATTTAGCTTAATTAGTGTATTAAGCTCATTCGTGATATATGGTTAAATTCGATATTAATAAGTTGGTTCAATAACATTGATGGTTACTATATAAGTTTTAATAGGTAGAGGGAATTTCCATGAAATTAAAAATAGCTTTTCTTACGTTGATATTTAGCTTTATCTGTTTTCCTGCCATGTCTGCTCAGGAGTGGATTACCATTGCAGAAAAGACGGTCGATTATAAGGCTGAGGTGGATAAGATTAAGCCTCATAAGAATGAAAAAAAAGTCGAAAGTATCAAGTTAAAGTGTACTCAAGGAACGATTAACCTAAGAAAGATCGTGATTAACATGAGTGATGGTGAATCAAAAACCGTTGATAATCTTGGGGTGCTCACAAGCGGTTTATCGAGTCGGGCTATTACTGTTCCTAAAGGTGATAGTGAAATCGATAGCATTGAACTCAGTTATGACAGCGTAGGTAACCAAAAACTGGGACTTGTTGGCGTTTCCGCTAAGGGTAAAGTCGAAGTGTTAGGCCGCAAAGCCAAGGATAAATAATTGGCGTTATCTTTTGACCTAAATCGATATTATAAATAGGTGCGTTCGCACCTATTTATATATAAACCGTTATTCTATCTCGATGCTTATTTCATACGAGGTGAGCTTTCTTAAATTAATTACCCCAGTATCGAAAATAGGAGATTGTATTTCATGATGACTGCTTCGACCCTGTTTTCCATTTTGGTTGCAATAGCTTGGGCAAACTCATGGGGGGCTGGTCGTTGCAGTGTCACTTCATCTCTCGATTATCACAATTAATTAGGCACGATCATAGGGATGATAGACAGCACAAGCAATAGCGCCATCGTGATGTTAAACCATTTTTGTTGACGTTGGTTTTTTAGTAAGCGTTTTAAAGCAACACCAAAACCTAACCAGACAACGGCACAGGGAAACGCAACGCTCAAAAATACGCTAGCTATAGTGATGACCTGGGGTGTTAGTGGCAGATCGATTGAGGTGAAGGTTGCGACAGCGCCAACAGCCATTATCCAACCTTTTGGGTTAACCCATTGAAAAGCGGCTGCTTGTATGAAACTCAGAGGTTTACTGGTTTGTTTGCCTTCCATTTTGCTACTGCTGTTGGCAATGAGCCAAGCAAGATAGATTAGATAGGTGATCCCCACATATTTAATGACCAAATGCAGTATTGGATAACTTTGAAAGAGAGCGCTTAAGCCCATGCCTATTGCCAGCACCATGCATGGAAATCCGATACAGATCCCCGCTAGATGAGGCAAACTTGCTTTCACCCCAAAGTTGACTCCTGAGCTCATTAACATAATGTTATTTGGGCCAGGGGTGATGCCAGATGAAAATGCAAACAGTGCAATGGCAAAAACCAGTTCCATTAATTGTTCAATCTCTTTAACGTGATATTTGCAAAGTATGATCGCTGACATTTATCTTTCTGACCAGAAAAATATTCATATAGGTAATTGCTTTTGTAACTAACTGTAAATTAGGGGGAGTAGTGGTCGATTTGAACATTGGAATGGTCAATGGGTAGCGCGAAATGACTGTCGAAGATTTACAAGCATATATTGAATCATACATAACATTATTGGGACATAACGTTAGCTCAAGATAACTATTTTTGTACCAAGCAATTGATCTGAAAAATTAAATTCGAAGTGTGCTTTACGCCCTTAGTTGGCCATGGTGTGAGTCGATGATCAGGCATCACCCAATGAGGTGATGCCTTTTGTGATCAATGGTTAGTAAGTAAGCTAAGGGTTAAAAGTTAACTTTGACCCCAACATTAACCGTAGTACCTAGGCCTTTGGTATTATAGCCTTTATAGGTGTATGCCTGAGAGCGTGCCGAGTAGTAATCTTGGTTAAGTAGATTTTCAATTCCAAGGTTAAATTGCCATTGTTGCCATTGATAACTGCCGCTTAAATTCACCAGGTTGTAGGCGCTAATAGGTCCCTGAGCACCAACATATTTACCATTGAGTGGCTCAAAACGTTTGCGATCATCCACGTAAAGATAGTTAACCGCTATGTTTGCCTCATCTATCGGTTGCCAATTTAGCGAGGCGGTAAATTTAGGGGCAGAGATAACCTGACCATCTAGATAGATGTCTTTTTCGGTATCTTTGCCCTCAACCCAGCTATAGCTAAGGTCGGCGCCGAGGTTATCGAATATCTGATAGCTGAGCTCTGCTTCATATCCCCAGATCTTTTGCGGTGCTCGTACTGGCATGTAGACACCTGTCTCGGCATCATATTTATTGCTAGTACCAAGTTCTGATGTGCTGCGATAGGCTGCAAATTGATAATCGAGCGCTTGGTAGCGTCCGGCGAATCCTACCTCATAGTTGTCGACTATTGAGGCTTGGGTTTGGATCAGCGAGATATCATTAACCGTCGCAGTGCGCAGTAATTGACCGAGGTCAGAGATGTCTGCTCCCTGAGAGAAGCTTACAAATGGGCTGATATATTCCGATGCACTGTAGCGTAAGCCTAGATTGTAAGTGGTCGAGGTAAAGTTGAGTTCGCCACCAGTGACGTCGAAAGGCACGGAGCAGGTTGCTGGCGTGCTGCATAGCTTCAGTGTGGTGTAGTCATCGACACTGATATCCACTCTGTCGTGACGTAGGCCAGCCTTTACAATCCAATCATCATCAATTACCCATTTAGTTTGCAGGTAACCTGCCAGATTGCTCATATCCATCTCGGGAACCCAGATACGACCATCATGCAGTGGCTGCGAACTGATATCATTGAGGGCATCGATGCCGTAGATAAAGGTGGCCGAGACATTATCCCAATCGATGACAGTGTTGAAGTTGATGCGAAGCCCGCGTTTTTTAGAGCGAATTAAAGACTGACCACCATCATAACCCTCGCTTGGGTTGGCTAGCGCCGCTGAGTAGAAGAACATATTTTCAATTTCTTGATAATACCCGTCTAAGGTCAGTTGAGTATTGTCAAATAGTGCCTCGTCAGTGTATTTCAGCATCAGGTTATGGTTACCACTAGGCCCCTGTGGAACGCCTGGTTTGGTGCCGCCACGGTTCTTTATCGCATAGGTTTTAACGCCTGTATTGACGCTACCAGTCACATCCACTAGATCGGCATTTTGCTGGGCTTCATAATAGTTGTAGGTGAGTTGCAGTCGCTTCTCACTGTCGAAGTCATAGCTCAGTTTAGTGAACAGGTTTTGTGACTTGGTTTCCGATAGACCATAGATGAGGCCAATGATATCGCCCTCGGCATCATATTCGAGCCCCGTTTCCTCGACCGAACCACTGAGCACGTAACTAACCTTGTCTAATGTGCCATCTATACTGGCGTTATAGCGGTAGCCGGCGCTGTCTTCAAACTTAACGGCGCTGAACTTACTCGATACTGCCAGTTCGATGTTTGCCTTGTCGCTGCTCGATGCTCGCTTGGTGATATAGTTAATGATGCCGCCAGAGGCGCCGTTACCATAAATTGAGGTGGCTCCCTTAATCACCTCGATACGCTCGATTGCGCTTGGGTCAATGGAGCGGATACCAAGCTGACCATTGCGTAGTGGGGTCGATTGCGGCACGCCATCGATCATCACTAATGCTTTACGTCCACGCAGTGTTTGGCCTGAGTTGCTGGAGGTGCCAGTGCTGGGGGCCATTCCCGGTACGCGAAAAGCTAACATGTTTTGCAGCTCTGAACTGATCTGCATGTCTCGGCTGAGCGTCTTGTTGTCGATCAGAGTCACGGAGGAGGGCACTTCTTCGATACTTTCTGCACTGCGACTGCCTGTCACTATGATACGTTCCATATCGGTGTCGTCAGCGACCGCTGAGTTATGGAGCAAACCGAAACAAAACAGGCTGGTATAGAGTGCGATTCTAGATTGTTTCGATAGTATTTTTTTCGACGGTAATTTTTCCAGCTGCATTTCTTTAAATGATATTTGAGTCAACATCAAAGATTCCAATTTTATAAAGGTAATGATTTTACGCGAATGATATACATTCTCATTAATGGTTGCAGCGAATTTACATATGTTGCAATTTTGTTATTTTGTTTGGGTGGCGTTAGTCTAAATCGTGTTGATGTTCGCCATAGATGAAAGTGTGAGGATGGATGATTGGGAGAGGAAGGGCCTTGAAAAGTTAGCTTACAAGGCCCTTGAATGACTTAGTCGGCGCTGAGGCTTATCTCATAAGCGGTAAACTTGCGTAAGTTAATGACCCCTGTATCGAAAATCAGATATTGGCCTTTAATGCCCATCAGTTTTCCTGTCACTATTGGATTTTTATCGAAATTATGTGAGGCGATTTTTGTGGGGAATTCGCTTACTGGATACTCAATAGCAAGGATCGCCTCATCGAGCTTCTCGATGGCATACTCACCGTGCTCCATCGACAGTTCATGGATGCGTTTTTCAATGTGCGGCAGTAATTCTTTTGCTTGTTCAACTAAGTCAAGCGGCGCAGCATTGCCTTTAAGCATGGTGCGCCAATTGGTTTTATCATTGATCATCTTAGCCAGTTCAACTTCGATAAGGCCTGATAGTTGTCGTGTAGAGACTTTCAAAATAGGTAAACCTTGAGTGGCGCCTTGATCTATCCAGCGTGTAGGCAGCTGAGTATGGCGAGTAATGCCCACTTTTAGACCTGAAGTGTTAGACAGGTAAACATAATGAGGCACAAAGCAGTTAGCCTCTCCCCATTGTGGCTCGCGGCAGGTGCCCTCGGCAAAATGACAGGTTTCAGGTTTCATGATGCACATGTCGCAGCTAGCCAATTTTTTCATGCAGACAAAGCAGTGTCCTTGAGAAAAACTCTTCTTGGTTTTCTTGTTGCAATTGCAGCAGTAGATGTTTCCTGTATGGGTCAATGTTACTTGGTGACCAATAAGCGGATTCATCTCGACTAAGTGCTCTGATAATGGCAGTTGGTAATTAACTTGGCCGTTGCTGTCGAGTGAGGAACGCATCTTACTGATGTTTCCTATAAGTGGAACGTTGGGCATCATGATATCCGGTATTAACTAGAAACTTAAGTGAGTGAAAACCTAAGCAAGTTTCATGGTGAATGTGGTTTATAGAGTGAGTATATCAGATTGATGAGTTTATTTTTGATAGGTTTTATCGATTGTTTTCTTTGTTGTTCTGTTTATGATTTTAGCCCAGCTTATTATGGCTGGGCTAATAATCGAGGTAGATAGATCAAGCTAATATGTCGAGTACAACATCATCGCCTATGGTGTACAAGGCTTTCGTCAGTTGTTGTTCGGTTGCATCATCGGCAATATTGAGACTGAAATCAGCTCTAAATAGTTCAACACCTGTGTGACTTGCGGTTTCATAATGGGTGGATAGACGCTCGATGTTTATTGCTAGCGCATTGATCTTATTTGATATGTCATGAACCAACCCTGGTCTATCGTAGGCGACTAACGAATAGCGTTTACTTGGTACGACTGGTGCCGTGTGGCTTGTTTTACTGTAGGTAAGCGTAAGGCCTTCTATACATTCTAAATTTTCGAGCAAGGTATCCCAATTAGCGGCAGGAACTTCAAGTAGCAGTATGGCGGCAAAAATACCGTCGAGGTGGCGAAGTTCTGAGTCCAGCCAGTTACCACCGTGGCGACTGACAATATGGGCGATTTGCTCGACTAATCCTGTTTTATCGGCAACTTGCAGTGTAACTAAATATCGTAACATTTGGTGAAGGCTCCATAAGTAATTGATGACATTTTATCGCTGTAACAATAGTGTCATCTTTGCGTCATATAATCCCGACTGTCAGAAATGGGGTCGTATTAGGTTCACTATAGTTAACATAGCCTAGACGACAATCCCAGAAAAACTCTACTGAACAAAAATATACGAGGTTCTTAATGGAAACTCAGGTCACTCAACCTGGTTCTACAGCAACAAATTTGTTGATGGGGAAGGGCTCAAGTAGAAGAGCTTTTAAAGATAAGTTAACCCAATTTGGGGTAACGCTCGGCGGCACTATGGTGTTTGTCGCGTTATTGCTGATCTTTTTCTATCTACTTTACGTGGTTAAACCAATTTTCGACGGCGCCAGTGTGACGCCAGTGATGACTGCCGAGCTCCAAGATGGCGATGTTGCTACCCTAATGGTGGGCAGCGATGAACAAAATGAGATCCTTTATCGCGTTGGAGTAAACGGAAAAGTTACGTTTTACAGTGCAGCAACGGGTCAGGTTGTCGATGTGGAATCTATCGAACTGCCTGAAGGCGTGTCTATTGTTAGCAGCGCATCAGCCGTGCCAAGTGAACAGCGTTTCGCATTTGGTCTCTCAAACGGCCAAGTGGTGATAGCCGGCATTAATTTCTCAGTGACTTATCCAGATAATAAAAGGGTGATCACGCCAAGCTTACGTTATCCATTAGGTAAACAGCGTTTACAGGTGGATGATAATGCGCTGCCACTCAATCAACTGAGTTTTACCTATTCATCTGACAAAATGAGCTTTGCCTATCGTGATGATAGTGGCCGCTGGCATCTGACTCGCCAAGAAGGTGAGGAAAACATGATGACTGAAGAGGTGGAGTGGGCATCGACATCAACGATTATCGATGATGCACCGTTACAAGTGCAACAAGTGCTGATGACCCCAGATCAACGTCAGTTATTACTGCGCTCGGCGAATCGTTTATTTGTTTATGATATTCGTGATACCGAAGAGGTGTCGTTAATTCAAGTGATTGAACTTGAGCGAGCGAAAACCAGAGTGACAGATGTGTCCCTGTTGGCTGGCGCCAGCTCGGTATTGGTTAGCTATGATAATGGTTTAATTTTGCAGTATTTTCAGGTTAACGGTGACAAAGGTCGTCAATATCAAGAGATACGTGAATTTAGTAACAAGGCTGGTGTTAAACGCATCGCCAGTGAGTTTTATCGTAAAAGTTTTGCAACGATTAGCGACTCAGGTGAACTTAACCTGCTTTACACCACGAGTCAGCGCAAGTTGTTTTCAAAGACCTTCGATTTAAAACAACCGGGTGTGATGGGCTTTAGTCCTCGTTCGAATGCGTTAGTGGTTCAAGCTGGCGGAAAGCTGCATCTATTTGCGATTGAAAATAGTCACCCAGAGGTGTCTTGGAGCGCGATGTGGGACAAGGTGTGGTATGAAGGGTATCCTGAGCCACAATATGTTTGGCAGTCGACTTCGGGCTCAGATGACTTTGAAGCTAAGTTGAGTTTAATGCCACTGGCTTTCGGCACCATGAAAGCTGCACTTTATGCCATGTTGTTTGCAACGCCACTCGCAATTGCTGGCGCCATCTACACCGCATATTTTATGTCGCCAAAAGTGCGCGCAGTCGTTAAGCCTACCATTGAAATTATGGAAGCCTTACCTACGGTTATTCTCGGTTTCTTAGCGGGCCTTTGGTTAGCACCACTGATTGAAGACAATTTGCCGGGGATCTTGATATTACTGGTGATGTTACCGGTGAGTATCTTGGTGACGGCATTTGCGTGGCATCAACTGCCTGCACGTTGGAAACAGCGTTTGCCTGAAGTTTACCAAGAGCTGATGCTACTGCCGGTGATTATCTTTGTTGGTTGGTTCGCTTTCTATATCAGTCCCTTTGTTGAGGTGGCCCTCTTTGGTGGTGATTCACGTCTATTTATCACCAATGAACTTGGTATTACCTTCGATCAGCGCAACGCGTTGGTTGTCGGTATCGCCATGGGCTTTGCGGTTATCCCAACGATATTTTCGATTGCAGAAGATGCAGTGTTCTCAGTACCGCGTCACTTGTCAAATGGTAGCTTGGCGTTGGGAGCAACCAACTGGCAAACCTTGACTCGGGTTGTGTTATTGACCGCGAGCCCCGGCATCTTCTCGGCGGTAATGATGGGCCTCGGTCGCGCTGTCGGTGAAACCATGATTGTACTTATGGCAACAGGTAATACAGCGATTATGGAATGGAGTGTATTTGAAGGGATGCGTACATTGGCGGCCAATATTGCGGTTGAAATGCCAGAATCTGCCATCGGTAGTTCCCATTACCGAGTGCTGTTCTTAGCTGCATTCGTGCTGTTTATCTTTACCTTCTTCTTTAACACCATTGCTGAAGTGGTGAGACAGCGTCTTCGTGAACGCTATAGCTCACTGTAATGGAGGCCAATATGTTTTTGATTTCGATATTTTCGCCTGTGACTTTAAGAGGCTTATGTAATGGGTAAGTGGTTTAAATCGGGTTCGCCCTGGATCTGGATGACAGGTGGCGCGGTCAGCATTAGTTTGATTGCTGTGATTGGTTTGCTGCTGTTAATCGCATCTCGTGGTCTGAGTTATTTTTGGCCTGCTGAGATCTATCAGTGGGAGTTAGTGGACCAGCAAGGTGTTCGTTCAACGCTGATTGGTGAGATTTATGACCGAGAGGAAGTGCCAACAGAGCGCTTGATCTCGGCGGGACACAAATTTAACCAACATCCTGGTGAGATGGTGACTCGATATCTTGTCAAAACGGGTAACCGTGAATTTGTTGGATTGGATTTTCGCTGGATATTAGCCACCGATATCGTCTCTCGCACAACACCTATCGAGCTGGCTAAGTTAGAGCGCGCTAAAAACGGTGATTTTTATGGTTATCCAGTAGCCATTATCGAAGATGGCAAGCGTCTTACGCTGGATAATGACCACCTTGAAGCCTCGTTCGAAGAGCATATTGAACGCGCAGTTGCACTAAGCGATAAAGCGGTTTCGTTGCAAAAGGGCGATATCGGTTCAGTCAACTACCAGCTTGAGCATTTACGTTTAAAAGAACGTGGTTTTGAGCTGGATAATGCATTAACTGATGCACGTAAAAAGCAACTCGATGCGGAGCGTGCAAAACTTCAAGCCGACTACCAAGAGATGGAGAAGGCGTTCTTTGCCCTTCGTCAAGAGGCCGCTCGTGATTCGGTGATTATCCGCGATATGCGTGGTGAAGAAGTCACGCTACCACTTGATAGTATCTTAGATGTGACTTATTCAAATCACTTGAGCTTACTCGGTAAAGTGGGTCATTGGTTCAAAGGGATCGGTAAGTTTGTTAGCGATGATCCTCGTGAAGCCAATACCGAGGGCGGAGTGTTTCCAGCTATCTTCGGTACGGTATTTATGGTGATGCTGATGGCGGTGATAGTGACTCCTTTTGGGGTTATCGCAGCCGTTTACCTGCATGAATACGCGAAGAAAGGCCCTATCACTAAGATGATCCGTATCGCGGTGATTAACTTAGCGGGCGTCCCATCGATTGTGTATGGTGTGTTTGGTCTGGGATTCTTTGTCTATATGTTAGGTGGCTCGCTCGATCAGCTGTTTTACCCTGAAGCACTGCCAACGCCGACGTTTGGATCTCCAGGTGTCATTTGGTCGGCATTGACCTTAGCAATTCTTACACTGCCTGTGGTTATTGTGTCCACCGAAGAGGGGCTAAGTCGTATTCCAAGTTCGGTTCGTCAAGGCAGCTTGGCGTTAGGGGCAACCAAGGCAGAAACTTTGTGGCGTATCATCTTACCGATGGCGAGCCCTGCGATTATGACTGGCCTTATTTTGGCGGTAGCCCGAGCCGCAGGTGAAGTTGCCCCATTGATGTTGGTAGGTGTTGTGAAGCTTGCGCCTACTTTGCCAATCGATATGAATTTCCCCTTTGTGCACTTGGAACGTAAGTTTATGCACTTAGGTTTCCATATTTATGATGTGGGATTCCAGAGCCCGAATGTTGAGGCCGCGCGTCCCTTGGTTTATGCCACCTCATTTTTACTGGTGACTGTGATTGTGAGCCTGAACTTAACAGCGATTGCGGTGCGTAACCATTTACGTGAGAAGTATCGCTCACTAGAGCACTAACCAAAGCTAAATTAATACCCGCCCGAGCCGAGCTTGGGCGTGAATAAACCTTTATCCTGAAGTGATTAGGAACAGATATGATTTCGATAGATAGTTCGGTAATGAAAACAGAAACATTAGACTTAAATAACTTAAGCAGTGAACAGACCGCACTAGAGATCCGCAATTTAGATCTTAAATATGGCGATAAGCAGGCGTTATTTGATGTATCAATGAAGATACCTAAGAAAAAAGTTACCGCATTTATCGGTCCAAGTGGTTGTGGTAAGTCGACCTTGCTTCGCTGTATTAACCGTATGAATGACTTAGTCGATAACTGCCATATTGGTGGTGAGATCTTGCTTCATGGGCAAAATATCTATGACAAACAAGTTGACGTTGCTTCCTTACGTCGTAATGTCGGTATGGTGTTTCAGCGTCCAAATCCATTCCCTAAATCAATCTATGAGAATGTGGTTTATGGATTACGCTTGCAGGGGATTAATAACCGTCGTCAACTCGATGATGCCGCCGAGCGTTCGCTTCGCGGCGCAGCAATTTGGGATGAAGTCAAAGATCGTCTTCACGATAACGCATTTGGTTTATCGGGTGGTCAGCAGCAGCGTTTGGTGATCGCCCGCGCTATTGCCATTGAACCCGAAGTTTTGCTTCTCGATGAGCCAACGTCGGCACTCGATCCTATTTCGACGTTAACCATTGAAGAGTTGATCACCGAGCTAAAATCTAAATATACCGTTGTTATTGTGACGCACAACATGCAACAGGCGGCTCGCGTCTCTGATCAAACGGCATTCATGTACATGGGAGAGTTGGTTGAATACGCTGATACCAATACCATTTTTACTACGCCGAAGAAAAAGAAGACCGAGGATTATATTACAGGGCGCTACGGCTAAGATTCGCCTAAGGATTGATGTCGTCACACTACAGATTGAATTGAAAAGGTTGAACTGCAATGGAAAACATGAATTTAAATAAACATATCTCTGGTCAGTTTAATGCTGAGTTAGATGATATTCGTAATCGCGTACTGGCGATGGGCGGTTTAGTTGAACGTCAGTTAGAGCAAGCGTTAGATGCGCTTGGCAACCTAGATGTCGAACTAGCGCAAAAGGTGATAGATGGCGATCATACTGTCAATGGTATGGAAGTGTCTATTGATGAAGAGTGCACCCGCATTATCGCCAAACGTCAGCCTGCAGCCAGTGATTTACGCCTCATTATTGCCATTTCTAAAACCATTGCGGATTTAGAGCGTATTGGCGATGCAAGCGTGAAAATTGCCAATGCGGCCTTAGATAAGCGTTTGAAAAATCAACAACCGTTATTGGTTAGCATCGAGAACATGGGTCGTCATGCGACCCGTACTTTACATTCAACCCTTGATGCACTTGCGCGTATGGATGCCGAGGTTGCGATGGAGCTGCATAAGGAAGATGCCAAACTCGACAGTGAATATGAAGGCATTATTCGTCAGTTGATGACCTATATGATGGAAGATCCACGCTCTATTCCTGAAGTATTAGATGTACTTTGGGCTGCCCGTGCAGTAGAGCGAGTAGGCGACAGATGTCAAAATATCTGTGAATACATCATCTACTATGTCAAAGGTAAAGATGTTCGTCATATTACCTATGAAGAGATGAAAAAAATCTAAACTCGCCAGCTACGCTATTCTCAATAGTTAGCCATTATGAAAGGCAACCTTAGGTGAAATCTCATCACTTGGTTGCCTTTTTATAGTTGTAGGTATTAGCCGTGGTGCGAACCGTGATACGGCACTTAAAGATGCAGCTTTTTGTTGCTCTTGTTAATAGCAGTGATTATTCTTGCAGGCAGTTTTTAAAGAAGAGCAATTGTTGATGTCAACCAATCAAGGTCAAAGTAAATTAGATCGCGTACTTGCAGAGGCGCGTGAATATAAAGCCAAGCGTGAGACTGGCTATCGAGAGCAGGCGTTAAAACTCTACCCTTGGGTTTGTGGGCGTTGTACCCGCGAGTTTACTCATTCAAATCTGCGTGAGTTAACGGTGCACCATAGAGATCATAATCACGATAATAATCCCTCTGATGGCTCTAACTGGGAGTTACTCTGTCTCTATTGTCACGATAATGAACATGCAAAATATGAAGAGCTAATCCAATATGGCTCGACGACTGAAAATAAAGTCGAAGCGGCAACGTACAACCCATTTGCCGACCTAAAAGGGATGATGAGCAAGAAATAACCTTTGCTTATAAAAGCCTTACGCGTCTTGTTCTGCAAGGCGCTTTTCTGCCTGTAGCCATTTTTCTCGACTGATTATTTGGCTGTTTTCTTTAGCTACACTGTTTTCTTCGCTGCGATTGTGCTTCTCACTAGCGTATTGCGCTTTTCGCTGTGTAAGATTTTGCCAAATCTGTTGCTGTTTACCCTCGCTAGCGCTACCCCAGCCAACGATTTCATCAATATGGCGAAAACAGCCCGTACATATCTCATCATCATTTAGTCCGCATCGTGCAACGCAAGGTGATTGCATAAGGTTATACTCTTTGTTGATTCCTAGTGCCAAATTTTAACCTAATTTATCGTTCGCCAGAAGCATAAGATAGGCAATTCAAATAAGTTGGACTGCGTCATTTGTGTGCTTTTTTCGGGTAGCTTGGTCGTCTAATTTGGTTTTAAACGTCGTGAGTTCGGCGACTGAAAACGCTGTACTTTAAGGTAACGACAAATAATCGTTAGTCATGCATTCTCTCTGCTGCTAAAATCCATCCGTATTTTTTCTATGTATATCAATGTATTGTGTACTTTTTTGGGGTGGAGTTATGAGTTTGAGTAATAAGGCGGTTTTTATCGTAATGACGTTGTTAGCGTTAAGTGGCTGCTCGTTATTGGAGATAAAACTCGAAAGCGGTATAGAGCCGTTACCTCAGTCTCAGTTAAATATGCGAGTTTTTAGTCGAGATTTTAGCAATACATTCTACAGTGGTGTCGAACAAACGGCCGATCAGATAGCGTTGAATGATGAGAATAATATTCTGATAAAATCCAATACCTTGATGTGGAAAATTAGTAGCGAACAAGGGGTACAGAGAGTGATATTTCAGGCGTCACCCGTTGCCGCCATGGTTGATACCTGGACCTTTACTGCACAAATGAGTGCTTTTTTTGAAAGCGGTCAGGGTAAAACGTTATTTGGTGAGCATCAAGCATTGGCTATCGATACCAGTAGGCAACTGCTGGATAACTTTGAACGTACCATCAAAGGCTTTGTAACGGCAGATGAGTTTGAAAAATACCAAGCATTTGTGATGGAATATGTCGTCCTCAACCCATTGCACGATATTAATTTTGTGCGGAAATCGGCTTTTAATGACTGGTTAAGCTTCAGAAAAATTAATGAGTTTGAAGCTGTGACTACGTTTGGTAGTGTGCCTGAAGTGATGAGTGATATTTCTGATCGTATGGCAATGATTGCGGAACAAACGCCAAAAATTTTAGGGTGGAAAGCTGAGCTTTATGCACTACATTCGAACATTAATGTCGACGATATCCAAGCTACCCTGGCCAGTATCAGTGATACCTCTTCACAGTTACATCGCTTGATGGAGCAAAGTCCTGAGATGATGCATAGCTTAGCGAAAGATCTTAGCCGTGAATTGAGTCCATTGATCGATCAGCTTAATACGTCTGCCGATGCTAAACTGATGCAGTTGTCCGCAGAGCGTCAAGCTATAGGGTTGATGGTTAAAAATGAGCGCATGGCGTTAGAGGATATGATCGCCAGAGAGCGAGTCGCGGCCGCGGCCGATCTTAATGAAATTTCCAAGCATACGGTTGAAGTGGTATTTCAAGAGCTCACTAAAACCTTAAAAAGCATGATTCTCTACTTTGTGTTATTTCTTTTTGTTATCTTCTTCGCGCCATTGGGGCTAGGTGTATGGTTGGGTAAACGAATGAATTTAAAAGCCAATATGTCTAAATAGCCCAAGAATTGTAATCACTTGATGACTATTTAACTTTTTACAGAGTATTTGATAGCCTAAGGAATATCATGTCTTATCCCGATTTAATGCGCCATCTCGATCAACTCTTGTTTGCCAGCCGCTCGTTGTGGCAGGTTAAAGCGTTTGATTGTGAGGCGTTGCCCTGGGAGGCTGAATTTCCAACTCTGGCTAAGCTAGTATGGCAAATTAGCGATGATGATATAGACGCCATCGATCTCGATAACGCCCGATTAGTCGAGACATTACTGCCAGCGTTACAGCGCGATCTTGCTCATCATTCGCAGGAAGAGAAAGAGAAGTGGTTACTATCTGATTCGTTGTCCTTGCTTAGCTCATCGAGTTCGATTGTCTCACCTGATAGCGATGCTAATAAGGCGTTCTGCGGATTGGAAGAGCAACTGCTCGGCCATTTTAGCGCCCATATAAAGGGACGGAAATGGCAGCAGATCACCGCATTTGCCAGTGCGATTGCTGATGATCAAACTGAAGTACTCGAGTGGTGCGCTGGTAAGGGGCATTTAGGCCGCCTGATCGCTAAAGTGCAGCAGCGAAATGTCATCAGTTTAGAGTGGCAACAAACCTTGTGTGATAACGGCCAAGCCTTTGCAGACAAGTGGGCACTGCCGCAACGCTTTATTTGTTCAGATGCTTTTAGTAAGCAAGCTGGGGCGTTATTGAAGCCGGAGCAGCAGGCGATAGCACTGCATGCTTGTGGCGATCTGCATGTGGCATTATTACGCCATGCATCTAAGGCCAATACAGCATCGATTGCCATATCACCCTGTTGTTACCATTTGATCAATACTGAGTGTTATCAAGGGATGTCAGAGGTGGGTAAAAGCAGCGGTTTGCGCCTAAGTCGTCATGATTTGCAACTGCCACTGCAACAAAGTGTGATAGCCAATGACAAGGCTAAAAAGCTGCGTTTACAAGAGGTGGCATGGCGATTAGGTTTTGATTGCCTGCAACGCGATGTGACGGGGAATAATCACTATTTACCTATTCCGTCAGTGAAACAAAGTCAGCTGAGTGGCGATTTTGAAAGCTTTTGTTTCTGGGCGGCGGCGCAGAAATCGGTCGCTTTACCACCAGTTTGGTCGGCTGAGCACTATTTAACCTTAGGGTTAGCGCGGCAACGATTAACAAGACGCATCGATCTGGTCGCTCATCTATTTCGTGAGTCATTGGAAAAATGGTTATTGCTCGATAGGGTCTGTTTTCTGCAAGAGGCAGGTTATCAGGTCTGTTTGACCGAATTTTGTGCGGCAACAATCACTCCCAGAAATGCGTTAATTTTAGCCAAAAAGGTAAATTAATGGCATTTATGGCGGATCTGTTTGCTAACAAACTGTTTAATAAGCAGTAATTGATCGGTAGGTTTTTTATTTGTGATAAATTCACTCAATAGAAATGTTGGATTTATAGACGTAGCACCGAAAAATGCTCGCATATTACGGTTTTCTGTTGAATCATGCGCGGTTTCTTGCTCAAATGTCGGGCTATTACTGAATAATAATAAATATCGGTGCGTAAAGTACCTATATACAGAGCGAAATAAACGGTTTCATGAAATATTCTCGCGTTTTTATAAATAGTCTGGCCTATGAGCTAGCACCTGAAGTTGTCTCCACCTCAGAACTAGAGTCTCGATTAGCCCCTTTGTATCAAAAGTTCAGGATCCCTATGGGGCAGCTTGCTGCACTGACGGGTATTCAAGAACGTCGCTGGTGGCCAAAAGGCCATCGTTTGTCTGACGGTGCATTGGCTGCAGCAAATAAGGCGATTGATGAAACGGGGATCAGTGTCAGTGATCTTGGTGCTGTCGTATATACTGGGGTTTGTCGTGATCAGCACGAACCTGCTACCGCTTGTAGAATTGCTGCAGAGCTTGGTGTGTCCAAAGATACCGCCATTTATGACATCAGTAATGCCTGCCTCGGGGTCTTGTCAGGTATTCTCGATATTGCTAATCGCATTGAGCTTGGCCAGATTAAAGCTGGCCTTGTGGTTTCCTGTGAGTCAGCGCGCCATATTGTGGATATTACCATCGACAATATGTTGGCCGAACCGACTATGCAAAACTATGCTCAATCATTAGCAACCTTAACCGGTGGTTCGGGCGCGGTGGCAGTACTTATCACCGATGGCACTTTGCCATTAAAGGGGGAGCGCCAGCATCAGCTACTGGGGGCGAGTCATCTGTCAGCGCCTGAGCATCACAACTTGTGTCAATGGGGTCTGCAAGAAGCGGGCACTCAATTGTATCGTGAGTTTATGCGTACCGACGGCGTTGCGTTATTGAAAGAGGGGGTGGAGTTAGCTCGCCATACTTGGAGCCATTTCCTAGAGCAGCGTAATTGGGTGGTTGAGCAGGTTGATAAGGTGATTTGTCACCAAGTGGGCGCATCAAACCGCAAACAGGTGTTAAGTGCGCTTAATATTCCTCAAGAGAAAGAGTTTCCGACCTATAAATTGCTTGGCAATATGGGCACAGTATCCTTGCCTGTCACGGCGGCAATGGCACACGATCAAGGGTTTCTACGTAAGGGCGACCAAGTGAGTTTCCTTGGGATCGGCAGTGGTCTAAATTGCATGATGCTTGGACTTAAATGGTAATTCGCCATCTCGTTTAGTCTTAATAAAACAGATGATCTCGATGAGGGCAGCCGCTCTTTATCGAGGACAAAACTTGGATATAGGAAAGTTCATGCTCGATACGCTATTTCCCTTTAAGCGCAACTATCTCGATAGAAACGGCAATAAACTGCATTATGTAAATGAAGGTCAGGGCGAGCCCGTTGTTATGGTTCATGGTAACCCTAGCTGGTCTTTTTATTACCGTAACGTGATCTCAGCGCTGAGCGCCAACCATCAATGTATCGTTCCCGACCATATTGGTTGTGGCTTATCGGATAAGCCCGATGATGCTGGTTATGATTACACGTTAAACAATCGTATCGATGATTTAGAAGCCTTACTCGACCACTTAGATGTTAAGCAAAACATCACGCTTATTGTGCATGATTGGGGTGGAATGATCGGAATGGGGTTTGCTGCCCGCCATCCTGAGCGGATTAAAAAGTTAGTCATTCTCAATACTGGTGCATTTCATCTGCCTGAGAGCAAACCTTTTCCTTGGGCGTTATCTATCTGTCGTAATACCCTGCTAGGCACCGTATTGGTTCGTGGCTTTAATGCATTTTCATCGATTGCCTCTTATGTTGGCGTTAAACGTAAAGCCATGCCTAAAGCGATTCGTAATGCCTATGTGGCACCGTTTAACTCATGGGCTAACCGCATCTCGACACTGCGTTTTGTACAAGATATTCCGCTAAAAGAGGGTGATAGAAATTATCAGCTGGTATCGGATATTGCAGCCAGTCTTGAGCAGTTTAAATCGCTGCCTATGATGATCTGTTGGGGTCTACAAGATTTTGTGTTTGATAAGGCATTTTTAGATGAATGGAAGCGTCGTTTCCCTGATGCAGCCGTCCATGAGTTTGCCGATTGCGGTCACTACATTTTAGAAGATGCGAGCGACGAGGTTGTCGCGCATATCCGTGAGTTTATGGCACAGTAATTTTACCGAGGTTGAAGCCCCATGTCTGATAGTCCAATCAAGGGATTAGATAATCAAACCGATGGCGTCAACCTCTGCCGCCATCTGCAATTAGCCGCCCGCCAAACGCCACAAGAGTTAGCGGTTGCGGTGCAACAAGCGAAAGGTTTCCCCTTTTTCAATAAGACACTGAGTTACCAAGAGCTGGATTTTAAGCAGCTCGATGAGCTTAGTGATCGCCTCGCATTTGCACTCAATCAATATGGCATTAGCCGTGGTATGAAAGCTGTATTGATGGTCACACCTAGTCTGGATTTTTTCGCACTGACTTTTGCGCTTTTCAAGGCGGGGATAGTTCCTATTTTAGTTGATCCCGGTATGGGGGTTAAAAACCTTAAGCAGTGTTTCGAAGAGGCCGAGCCCGATGCTTTTATCGGGATTCCAAAGGCACATCTGGCAAGGAGGCTGTTTGGTTGGGGACAAAAAAGCCTTAAAAAATTAGTCACGGTTGCTGGCTCAGGTTTCTGGGGAGGCAGCTCGCTCGATACGCTTTTAGCCGATGTTGCACCAGGCCAACCTTATCCAATGGCGCTGCTAGACAATGATGACATGTGCGCCATCTTATTTACCAGCGGCAGTACGGGAACCCCCAAAGGGGTTGTTTATTCTCATAAGATGTTTGAGGCGCAAATCAATGCCCTTAAACATGATTATCAAATCGTTCATGGTGAGCGCGACTTAGCGACGTTTCCGCTGTTTTCGCTCTTCGGTCCGGCGCTGGGCATGGCATCCATTGTGCCAGAGATGGATGCCAGTAAACCTATTACTGCGAATCCAAATTACATCTTTGCCGCGGTGGAGCGCTATCGGTGTACCAATATGTTTGTTAATCCGGCATTAATTGAGCGTTTAGGGGAGGCGGGTTGTAATAAGATTAAGCTGCCCAGTCTTAAACGCGTGATCTCTGCTGGTGCGCCTGCAACCATAGCCTCTATTAAGCGTTTCAGCCAGATGCTTAACGATGATGTTGATGTGCTTAACTCCTACGGTGCGACCGAATCACTGCCTATCAGTAAAATAGGCAGTCGAGCACTGTTTGCTACCACGGATATCACAGATAACGGCGGTGGCATTTGTGTCGGTAGCGCCATTGACGGGGTCAATATCGCCATCATTGGTATAACCGATAATGTCATTTCCACGTGGAATGATGACTTGTGCCTGCCTGTTGGCGAGATTGGTGAAATCGTCGTTAAGGGAGCGATGGTCAGTCATAGCTACTACCAACGAGATAAGGCGACGGCTGAGGCAAAAATTGTCGCTCGCGATGGCGAAGTTTATCATCGTATGGGTGATTTGGGGTATCTTGATAAACATCAGCAGTTATGGATGTGTGGCCGAAAAGCTCATCGCGTCGATGCCGAGCTTGCCAGCGAAATGCGCCGCTATTTTTCAATTCCCTGTGAGCGCATCTACAACACCCATCCGAGTATCAAGCGCTCTGCATTGGTCGGCATTAGGATTCACGGTAAGCTAATGCCACTGGTTTGCCTTGAACTTAAGCTAGGTGTGAGCTGCACTAACGCGGCGCAGCTATACCACGAGTTAACCCTGCTCGGGGAAGAACATCTGCAAACCCAAGGGATCAGGCGCTTTCTTATTCATCCTAGTTTTCCGGTCGATATTCGCCATAATGCCAAGATTTTTAGAGAAAAATTAGCGGTTTGGGCACAAGCAACATACAAAGAATAAGGTAAACTTCCGATGACGATAACTCAGTTGCACCCTAAAGAGCAGGCAGTATTGACTCAACTATCTGCGCATTGCTCAAGAGTATTGGTCACTGGCGCGGGTGGATTTTTAGGTAAAGCGATTTGTGAACGTCTTGTTACGGCTGGGATCGAGGTGATTGGCCTTGCCCGCGGCGCGTATCCCGCATTGACCCAAATGGGGGTCAAGATGATCGCTGGTGATATAAGTAATCCTCAAACCGTTAATAACGCGGTTAAAGGATGTGATGCGGTATTTCATGTGGCGTCAAAAGCCGGAGTATGGGGCGATAAGCAAAGTTATTATCGTCCTAACGTCGATGGCTGCAGTAACGTTATTAATGCCTGCATTAGCAATAATGTGCCCAAGTTAATTTATACCAGCACACCGAGTGTGACCTTTGCGGGTAACGATGAATCGGGTATCGATGAATCACAACCTTATGCAGATAACTACCTAAACTATTATGGTGAGTCTAAGGCGAAAGCTGAGCAATTAGTGGTGGCGGCTAATGGTAAGGCCTTAGCAAGCATGGGCCACTTATCAACCTTGTCACTGCGGCCGCATCTGATCTGGGGGCCAAATGATCCTCACTTAGTACCAAGGGTGATTGAGCGAGCAAAAGCAAAACGATTAAAACTGCTCGGTAGCGAGGATAAATTGGTTGATACGATTTATGTCGACAACGCTGCCTATGCCCACATACTGGCGGCACTTGCGTTGTTTGACGATAAACCAAGCTGTGCAGGGAAGTGCTATTTTTTGAGCAATGATGAGCCGATAACCATGGCTGCAATGCTGAATAAAATCTTAGCGAGTGCCCAACTGCCGCCAGTCACGAAACGCGTCCCTGCTGGACTGGCCTATGGTGTGGGCGTACTGTTAGAGACAGTCTACGGACTGCTAGGTAAGCAACAAGAACCCATTATGACGCGATTTGTCGCTAAGCAGTTATCGACCAGTCACTATTTTGATATCTCGGCGGCTAAACGGGATCTTAGTTACCAGCCCTTAGTCTCCATCGATGAAGGAATGCTAAGGCTGTCATCTTGGTTACAACAAAAGAAATAGTGTGGGTGGTACCACTTTGAGCATACGGCCTGATCCAAGCTAAAACTCGGCTGTATCTCCTTAATGTAGAAAAAATCTTTTGACTTTCCGTAAAGTAAAGCAAGGCCTGATTTAATTGACTTCACCGACCACTGACGATAGAGTCTGCCACACATAGATAACAAAAATAAAACGACTCAAATAAAAACTAACAAACCAGTGAATAGCATCACAAATGATATTTGGGTAAATAAAGTTAGGGCTTCTTTCTTACATGGACGAAAACCGCTATTTTTTTGGTGATTGGCAAGTCGTTCCCAGTGCTAATACCCTACGTTCTGGCTCAGTTGTAAAACAACTTGAGCCCAAAGCGATGGATGTATTGCAGCTGCTCTGTCGTCATCATGGTGAAGTGCTCAGCAGTGACGACATTGTCGCACAGTGTTGGCCTACTGCCGAAGTCGGTGACAATCCCCTTCATAAAATAATCAATCAGTTACGTCGAGCATTAGGCGACAGTGCGACTCAACCCACTTATATCGAAACAATACGTAAGCGTGGTTATCGTACCCTTGCCGAAGTCAGTTTTCCTGTCGGCAGCGAGGAAGCGGCAAAAGAGCAAGGTTGGCAAGGTGATTCCCCCTATCCAGGTCTTAAGGCATTCGGCCCCGAGCACGCTGGGGTATTTTTTGGCCGTAGCCAGCAGATAGCCACTTTACTCGAACGTATCGGTCAGCAAATTCAATTTGGTCGAGGTTTCTGTTTAGTCCTTGGTCCAAGCGGCAGCGGTAAGTCATCTTTGGTTAGTGCAGGGGTCATGCCTAACCTAATGAGCGAACACGGCTATAACGGCCTTAACGTTAAGTCTTTTGCTAGCTTAGATCTTGCAGACGTGTCGAGTCAGCATTTACTAATAGACTTAGCCAGCGTGATGTTAGATTGGGAAATCAATGATGTCCCAGTATTTGATGGCTCAAGCGCAGAGCAGCTAGCTCACTTATTGCAAACCGAGCCAAAATCCGTGATCGAGCACTGCAATAATGTGCTTCGAACCCATGCCGATCATCTGTCGCAACTGGCACTGTTTATCGACCGCTTAGAAGTACTGCTCTCTTCACCATTGTTTAGTGATGCAGAGAGACATCAATTTGTTGATTTAATAGATCAACTTGCTAGCTCAGGTAGTGTATTAGTCGTCAGCGCCTGTCGTAATGATTTTTACCCTTTGTTGGTTGAATATCCTAGTTTAATGGCGGGTAAATCTCGCGGTGCCCATTTTGACCTCGCACCGCCGACTCGCCAAGAGTTATTACAGATGATTCGCCTACCAGCAATTGCGGCTAATTTAACTTGGGAGTTTGATGAAGTAAGTGCAACGCCTCTGGATGAACTCATTTGTGCCGATGCGGCAGGCAACCCCGATACCCTGCCTATGTTGCAATTTATGTTGCAGGCCTTGTATCTGCAACGCAGCGAAGATAATCAATTAAGCGCCAGTGTCTATCGTCAACTTGGCGGTATCGAAGGGGCTATAGGCAAACAAGCCGAAGAGACGATTACCTGTTTAACTGCGCAGCAGCAAGCATGTTTACCTAGCGTATTATCGCTGTTAGTGACCTTAAAGGAAGATGAAAACAGTATTACCAGCCGCAGCGCGCGTTGGTCGCAGTTAAACAGTCAAGATGAACAGCTGCTAGTACAAGCCATGGTCGATAGCCGCTTGTTTGTCTCCCATCTGCAACATGGTGAGCCCTGTTTTAGTGTTGCGCACGAGGCCTTGCTCAGGCGATGGCCTAGGATCACCGCATGGATAGAGGCTCACCACGACAGTTTGAGTGTAAAGAGCCGTCTGTTTCACCTATCTCAGCGCTGGCTGAGTGAAAACAAACAAAATGCTTATTTGCTTGCTGCAGGTAAACCGCTCAATGAGGCAGAGCAGCTTTGTGATAACCCGTTTTTTACCTTAGATAAACCAGAGCTGGCGTTTATAACTGCCTCACGGCGTCGCGCCCAAGTTAGGCGCTGGACGGGGCGCGCGACGGTTGCACTCTTATGTCTGCTCTCGTTTATCTCTATCTTAATGAGTGTTAAAAGTCACGATGCCGAGCAACAAGCCCAGCAAAAGCGCTTGGCTGCAGAAAACTTACTCGGGTTTATGGTGGGGGATTTTGCTGACAAGCTGCGCGGCATTGGCCGAATGGATTTGCTCGATGGGATAAGCAGTAAAGCGCTGGAATATTTCAGTGACTTTTCGGTGGATGATGATGAGAAACACCTCAGTTTCGATGCCCGTTTTCAGCATGGTCAAACCTTAGAGGCTATGGGTGAGGTGGCTTATTCACGTAATAAAGTCGATGAAGCCCGCAGTGCACTGTTAGCGGCTCAAAACAAAATGGCACCACTGCTTAACTTGCAATCTAACAACTTAGATTTACTCAAAGCCTTGGGTGCCAATGCCTTTTGGCTAGGGAAACTGCACTACGATAACAGCGATTGGCGTGCCACACAGCCTTGGTTTGAACAGTATCTTGATTATAGCCAGCGGATGTATCGAGTGGCGCCTGATAATGTAGACGCCATGATGGAGCTCTCCTACGCTCATAACTCGCTGGGCTCTGTGTATATGAAGCAAAAGAATTTTAGCCGCGCTACCGCCGCCTTTGAGCAATCACTGCAACTGAAGTTACAAGCGCTTGCGAGAGACCCAGATAGCAGCCAAATGATTGCCGATATTGCCGATACGCGCTCTTGGCTCGCCAGCGCGATGGTATCGGCGGGTGAAATTAGCCGCGCGATCGAGATCCATCAGCAGATCCAGCAAGAGCTTGAAAATGTCAATTTTCAAAAGGTGCCTTATTTATTGGATAGAGTAACCAGTAGTTATCATATCCTAGCAAAATTACTGTTTTATCAAGGTGATGTACTCAGCGCTTATAAGAAGACATTAAAAGGCGTGAATACGATGGATAAGGCATTAGTGCAAGATCCAGATAATCAAGTATGGAAAACTATTCGCTATTATTCGGTGTTTCAGCTGTTGGAATTGAGCGAACACTATTTTGACAGCGACAATGCCTTCAATATTGAGAGATTAGCGTCTTTGCTAACAGCAGATGAACAACTGGCTAGTTCAGCCAAAAATAGGGAAGTGTGGGCCGCGTTTCAATACGCGGCGGCGCGGCACTTGTTTAATGCTGGCAAGCATGAACAAAGCCAGGGCTATATCGAGCCCGCTATTGCGTCGTATCAAGCGTTAACTAAAGAGTTTAGCCAAAATTCTGGCTATATCCTGAGATTGGCAGAAAGCCAGTTATTACAGGCGCAGCTATTACAAAAAAAGTTATCACAAAAAACACCAGATAACCCAACACAGCAAAGCGCAGAGATCACCGCATTGTGCGCTAAGGCCCGCAGCCTGCTTAGCCCGATAGTGTTACTGGATAAAGATCCCCGTTACGGGATCTCGCTGGCTAAAGCGCTCGACTGCTTGGACGAGTTAGATAACAGCAGCGAGCTAGTGCAGCGTCTCAGCAGCGCAGGCGTTGGCGGTATAACGTTTTAGTGCTTGGCTTTATTTATTTTGTCGTCAGCCAGTAGTTAACCTCTAGTTCAACCATTATTTGCTAATAGCACTGCTCACATAAGCGATTTACATTGTTAATCAAGTTGTAAACATTGGCTGTACCAGTAAAAGCTGTAACAAAAGACAGTTAATTTATAGGTAGTGATGTCAATCATCATTTTGTTCTAGTGCTTAGTTTCTAGTTTCTAGTTTCTAGTTTCTAGTTTCTAGTTTCTGGCGTAATTTAAAAGGAAATCAAATGTCTAAAACACCCGGTCAGGCCCATTATGTGAAAGTGAATGTCGATTTAGAAAACGGTGAACCTGTATTCAGTTATCGCCATTTTAACGGCGAGCCTTGTGAAGGCGATGTTACCATTACCGAGGCGGGTACGATTACTTATCAGCTTAATGATAATACTGGCAAAGGCCTTAAATTCACCGGTGTGGGCTTTATTACGCCATTTGACGGTATTGTCGATGCGGTAACGATTAGCAGTGATGGCACCTTAATTCAAATGGTGGATCTAGATAACACCCCAGGCACCACCAAATTCCAGTTTGTGTTATCCAATGCCGCCAATACTTTGCTAGTGTTAAGCCCTGATCCACAGGTAATTAATCGAGATGTAAAATAATGTAAATGTTAGGCGCTGCATTGAGTTGCAGCGCTTTTTGCATTGGTCGAATACTCGCTACATTTACATTTACATTTACATTTACATCTACATCTTCAGAAACAATCACATCGACGCTAACCACAATCATAGCCTCTATCAATGTGCAAATATTAGTCGATTAGTTATTCGTTAAGTGGCTTTTACTCTTCTGTTAATCTTCTATGCATAATAAAGTTATTTAATAACATAGGTTTATCGCAGAAGGTTGTCGGAAGGTTAAAGTTGGTCTTCTGCTGTAGTCTAGATCCCATAAGGTGAACACCGTGACACCGATTATGGATGAGGGACGAGGCATGTTAGCAAATAGACCTGAAAATATTGTCGATAAATACCGAGACGATAGCATTGAGACACTTGAAACCATTGGCCAATTTTTAGCGGTTCACGGCGGTGCTTGCAGCGATGGTGAGAGTGTCAGTATTGGTGGTCGAGCTTCACTTGAAAACAGTGAGGCTACTCATTCAAATAACGCTCAAGAAGTGTTGAATTCAGATGGTCTAAATAATCAGTTTTTAAATACATTAGCCAATGTGATTAACCATGTGAATGAGGCTATTTTTGTCATCAATCAAGATGGCATTTTTGAGATGCTCAATCCAATGGCGATTAAGTTATTTGGCGCTTCAAGAGAGACCTTAGTTGGTCAGCATTGGTGTGATTTTCTCGGTAATCAGTCTAAAGATGAGTATTTATCCTTACTACTGCAATGGAAAAAACGTCAAGATCACATTGGTAATCATGGGCCTAAAGAGGTGGTGGTTCACCGTGCTGATAGCTTGATGTTAGATGTGGATCTATCGTTATCTTACTTACCCGTTGAGCAAACAGGCCACAGCCCAATGTATATCGGGGTGATGCACAACTTAACCAACCATAAAGCCGAATATCAAGCGTTAAGACGTCAAGCGCGCACCGATAGGTTGACAGGTTTGGCTAATCGTCATGCATTTGATGAAGAGATGCAGCGTTGTTGGATTGATTGTATTAATGCTCAGCAGCCACTCAGCTTAGTCATTATAGATGTAGACTATTTTAAATTATTTAACGACAGATATGGCCATGTAAATGGTGATGTTTGTTTGCAAAAAATTGCTGATGTGATTGATAAAGCCCTACCATCGAGGCTGTGTCTAGCTTCACGTTATGGCGGGGAAGAGTTTGCGTTAATTTTACCTAATTGTGATTCTGCAGCGGCAGAGTTGACGGCTAAGCGGGTTCAAAAGGCGATTAATCAACTGTCGTTCACCGACTTAGGCTTGCATCCGTCGGTTAGAATTAGTGTTAGCCAAGGCATTGCCGTAGAAACATTAGGTCAGTATCGCACGCCAACAGCGCTGCTTTGCGCGGCAGATACCGCGCTGTACCGCGCAAAGTCTGATGGTAGAAATAGAATCAATGTTAGCGTTTAATGTGCTTGGTAAAATGTGCTATTGCCAGCTCGATAAACGCTAGAAACCGTCACCATAGACGTTGTCGATAACGGAGCCGTTTTGCTCTGTTAAAGCAGCTAACACTGATCCGCATTAACCGTGGCTGATAAACTGCTTATTTGCTTCAGTATTTGTTGGCGCTGTTATTGTGCTTGCTACCGATAACATTGCACTGGTCAGTTGACTGAGTTGCGTGGCGCTAATGCTGTAGGGCGGCATAATATAGATAAGATTAGCAAAAGGGCGCACCCACACACCAAGATCGACAAAGGCTTGCTGTAACTGGGCGGTATTCACCGCCTGGTGCATCTCTATCACCCCCACAGCGCCTAATACACGCACGGATTTTACTCCAACTAAGCTTGTTGCTGGGCTAAGCTCTGTGGTCATTTGCGCTTCGATTTGAGCAACCTGTGCTTGCCAATCATTCGTGGCAATTAGATCTAAACTGGCACTAGCAGCGGCGCACGCAAGCGGATTACCCATAAAGGTTGGGCCGTGCATAAATACACCAGATGGTGAATCGCTAATGCCTTGGGCCACTTCGTCGCTGCAAAGCGTTGCCGCTAGTGAGATATAACCGCCGGTGAGGGCTTTACCCACACACAGGATATCGGCTTCAATACTGGCATGCTCATAGGCGAACAGTTTACCTGTGCGGCCAAACCCTGTGGCAATTTCATCTAAGATCAGCAGGACATTGAACTCATCACATAGTGCTCGCAGTGCCTTGAGATAGTCAGCGCTGTAAAAGCGCATTCCCCCAGCACCTTGCATAATAGGTTCGATGATCACGGCGGCAATGGACTCATGCTGGTTTGTTAACATCTGCCTCATCGCGTTGAGATCATCTGGCTGCAACGGCTCGCCGAACGGCGTTTGCGGTGCATCGACAAAAAGTTGTTTAGTGACCGCATCACCAAACATGGTGTGCATGCCGCCCTCAGGATCACAAACGCTCATGGCGGCAAAAGTGTCGCCATGATAACCATGTTTGACCGTTAATATGCGCTGCTTGTTAGGTTGCTGACGGCCTTGCCAATATTGCAGCGCCATTTTCATGGCGACTTCTACTGCGATAGAGCCTGAGTCGGCTAAGAATACCTTGGTCAAGTTAGCGCTGGTCATGGCCAGTAATTTTTTGCTGACCTCAATGGCTGGATGATGAGTGACACCGCCAAACATCACATGGCTAAGGGTTTGCAGTTGCGATTGCATCGCATTAACGATGTAAGGATGACTATAACCGTGGACACAGGCCCACCAAGAGCTGGTGCCATCAATAAGGCGTTTGCCATTGTCGAGAGTGAGTTCACAACCATCGGCGCTCACCACGCCAAATGCAGGTAGCGCATGTGTCATGGACGTGTATGGATGCCAGATGTGTTGTCTGTCAAATTCGTAATCGATAGGGGTGATCGCGGTCATCGCTTCTCCTTGGTCAATTTATAACCATTAGTCAACTTGGCTAACTGGTTGGCGTTGACAGGTTAAGACCTAAAGGTATGCTAAGCAACATAAATGTCGATGTTTTAGATAAGTTCATCGTAATAATATTAACTGTAAGGGCCGTTATCCATGTCTCAAATACCATTACGTCATGATTGGCAACGTGATGAAATCGAATCACTTTTTGCATTACCTATGAATGATTTGTTGTTTAAGGCCCACTCGATCCATCGCCAAGTTTATGATCCTAACGAAGTGCAGATCAGCCGTTTGTTGTCGATTAAAACGGGTGCTTGTCCTGAAGATTGCAAATATTGTCCCCAAAGTGCCCGTTATGACACAGGCCTAGAAAAAGAGCGTTTGATTGAAATTGACAAGGTACTGACCGAGGCTCGCGCCGCTAAAGCCGCTGGAGCATCACGTTTTTGTATGGGCGCTGCGTGGCGTAATCCCCATGAACGAGATATGCCATATCTGAAAGATATGGTGGCAGAAGTCAAAGCCATGGGGATGGAAACCTGTATGACCTTAGGCATGCTGTCACCATCGCAAGCGGAAGAGCTCGCTAGTGCAGGGCTTGACTATTACAACCACAACTTAGATACCTCACCTGAATATTACGGCGATATCATCACCACGCGAACCTACCAAGATAGATTAGATACCTTGTCGAATGTGCGAGCGGCGGGCATGAAGGTTTGCTCTGGTGGGATTGTGGGGATGGGTGAACAGGCGACTGATCGCGCGGGCCTATTGCAGCAATTAGCTAATATGGAAAAGCACCCTGATTCTTTACCTATCAATATGTTGGTTAAGGTGGCTGGTACACCGTTTGAAAAGCTTGATGATCTCGACCCACTTGAGTTTGTTCGCACCATTGCCGTCGCTCGTATCATTATGCCGTTATCGCGAGTACGTTTGTCTGCAGGACGCGAGAGCATGAGTGATGAGCTACAAGCCATGTGTTTCTTTGCTGGCGCTAACTCTATTTTCTATGGCTGTAAGCTACTGACTACCAGTAATCCTGAAGAGAATGATGATATGGCACTCTTTAAACGCTTGGGGCTGCATCCAGAGCAGGGTAAAGCGGCGACCATTGAAGAGGATAAGGCGGTATTTGCCAAGGCTGAAGCGATTAAAGATAAGCAGACGCAGCCTTTTTATGATGCGGCTGCACTTTAGCGCCATTGCGATTAGATCATAAATAGAGTGAATGCCTTAAATCGTAAGATTGAACAGACGATGCAATCGGCTGCTGACGCGGGTCTCTTGCGTCAGCGCCGAATGATTTCAGCATCAACCGACGTTACTGAGCCTAATCAAATATGGTTTGGTGATAAGCCTTATATCAATTTCAGCAGCAATGATTATTTGGGCTTGAGTCAGTCGAGTCAGTTGATAGCGGCGATGGCTGAAGGGGCTAAACGCTTTGGAGTCGGCAGCGGCGCATCCCCATTAGTGACTGGCTATAGCGATGCCCATCGGCAGTTAGAGCAAGCATTATGTGAAGCGACAGGACACGAAGCGGCGCTGCTGTTTTGTTCCGGTTTTAGTGCCAACAGCGCCTTGATGAAAACCCTTTTTGGTAAGCATGAACGTGTGGTTGCCGATAAGTTGGTTCATGCCTCCCTTATCGATGGCTTGCGTGAGAGTGGTGCCAGTTTAAAACGGTTTACTCACAACGATATTGATGCCGCCACCGCAATGATTGCCCAGTACCAGCCACAAGCTGTCATCACCGAAAGTGTATTTAGCATGGATGGTGATTGTGCGCCATTAGCCGCACTTTTTAAGCAGTGTCAAGCATCTGAAGCTTGGTTAATTGTCGATGATGCCCACGGATTTGGTGTTTTACCTAACCAGCAAGCGTGTCGCGCCGATGCCAGTAATTGTGATGTCCAAATTGTGACGTTTGGTAAAGCGTTAGGTTGCCAAGGTGCAGCGGTGTTAGCTTCCCGTGCGTGTATTGATTTTCTGGTCGCCAATGCGCGCGATTACATCTATTCTACCGCGCTGTCGCCAGCCAGCGCTTATGTGGCATATAAAGCGACTCAGATGGTGATGCGATCTGCTGAGCTGTCAGGCAGTTTATCGGCTGTCATCAACTATTTTAAGCAGGCTTGTGAGCAAGCAGGTGTGCCATTAACGCCATCGGTTACGCCGATTCAACCTATTGTCGTCGGCGATCTTGATAAGCTGGAGTTGATTGCATCTCAGTTAAAAGCGCAGGGGTTATGGGTGGGAGCCATTCGGCCGCCGACAGTGCCTAAGGGCAGCGCACGGCTGAGGATCACGCTGAATATAAATCACAGCCAGTCACAGATTGATCATTTAGTTGCGACCTTAAGCCAAGTCTTTAGCGCCTAATTTTGCTGTAAACAGGAAATATTGCTTCGTGAGAAATGATCCAAAACACCCAGTAGTTGATGCCGAACATGGGGCCATAACGCTTTCGCATGTGGCTGCTATGCCCAATGAAAGTTATGCCAGCCACAATACGGCGCAAATCGCGCAGCAGTTTTCTCAAGCGGCTAACAAGTATCAATGTCACGATGTGTTGCAGCGTTTAACGGCGCAAAAGTTGCTCGATGAGATGACGCCATTGGGGCGATTATTAGATATTGGCTGTGGCCCTGGAACCGATTTTAATCGCGCCAATATTGAAAGCGTTATCGCCCTTGATATTGCTCAGGGGATGTTAACGCGCATGGGGCAAACATTTGCGGATTATACCCCTTTATGTGCCGATGCCAGCGCTCTGCCGTTAGTTGATGGCAGTATTAATACTGTCTATTCCAATCTAGCCTTGCAGTGGTGCGTCGATCTGGGGGCTGTGATCGACGAAATAGCGCGTGTGCTGTGTGTTGACGGCGAATGTCATTTAGCCATTGTCACCGACGGCAGCCTTAGTCAATTACAGCATTTAGGCTTTAGAGTGAATGAGTTTAAACAAGCCGATGAGATCATGGGTTATTTTTCTGCTGCGGCGTGGCAGATCGAATGTCAGCAGCTCCAATCGATGACGGTTCATTTTGAGCAGTTGAAAGACTTGCTTTATTCCATCAAAGGTGTGGGCGCGTCGGTTAAGAGCTTAAGCGATAGTGATGATAGTGGTATCGAACACCGGTCAGCAAAACTTCGTGGTCGCCAAGACTGGTTAGCGATGCAGCAAAAAGCGGAGTTTATGCGAGAGCCCGCGGGTCTTCCGCTGACCTACGAGATCCTGTTTATTCGCGCAAAATTAAAAGGGTAGAGCATTATATGGTGTATTTTGTCGCAGGTACCGATACTGATTGTGGTAAGACATTTATCGCCTCGGCGCTACTGCACAGCGCTAAGCAAACCGGCAGCACACTCGGAGTGAAACCGATCGCATCGGGGTGTGAGGTCACAGAACAAGGCCTGAGAAATAGTGATGCGTTGAGCTTAATTGCTCAGTCAACGCACAAATTAGCTTATCGTCAGGTTAATCCATTTGCTTTTGAGCCTGCGATTGCGCCTCACATTGCCGCTGAGCGGCTTGGGCTGTCATTAACACCGAGCGCTATTGCCGATCACCTAAACCAACTGCCGTTTAATCAGGTTGATTTTGCGCTAGTTGAGGGGGCAGGCGGCTGGCGTTTACCCTTGGGTGAGGGCAAGTTCCTCTCTGATGTGGTCAAACAGTTATCGTTTCCGGTTATTTTAGTTGTTGGCGTGAAGCTTGGCAGTCTTAATCATGCCTTGTTAACCCAAGAAGCGATGTTAGCCGATGGTATACACATTGCCGGATGGGTGGCAAACATGGTCGATCCCAATATGAGTTGTCCTCAAGAGAACCTAAACAGTCTTAACACCATGATGGCGAGTCCGTGTTTAGGTGTGGTTCCTTATTTACCTTCGATGGATATCGCTAAGGCAGCGACTTATTTAAACTTAAATGCCTTGGTTTAAGTCTGCTTAGGCTGCTCTTTTAATACTATTTCAGCGTTATTAACTAAGATTCATCAACTATCTGTTTAACGCTAAGTGAAAATTAATATTGGCTTAATACTTGGTTCCTAGACTGCGTATCTATAATTAATCAGATGTATTTAAAGCTGAATTGGATCAGAAATACATTTTTTTACGTTTACCCCCTTGATATCTACCTTTTTGGACATATTATGTCATTAAGAAAGTAAATATGGCACAAAGGGTGTCTAACAGGAGCTCAAATGAAGCGTATATTTTTATTGATTGCGACCAACATGGCGATTTTGCTAGTTGCTTCAATTGTGATGTCAATTCTAGGTGTAAACACCTCAACCATGGGCGGCTTATTAGTATTTGCGGCGATCTTTGGTTTTGGCGGTGCATTTATTAGTTTGGCTATCTCAAAGTGGATGGCGAAAAAAACCATGGGCTGTGAAGTGATCACCACGCCTCGCGATAACACTGAACGTTGGTTACTTGAAACTGTTGCTCGTCAAGCGCAGCAAGCGGGCATCAAAATGCCTGAGGTTGCTATTTATCAATCTCCTGAGTTAAATGCATTTGCCACGGGGCCAAGTAAAGATAATGCATTGGTCGCAGTGAGCAGTGGCTTGCTTTACGGCATGACACAAGATGAGATTGAAGGTGTACTTGCTCACGAAGTTAGCCATGTCGCTAACGGTGACATGGTCACACTGACCTTGATCCAAGGTGTGGTTAACACCTTTGTTATCTTTGCCGCACGAGTGGTTGCTGGCATTATTAATAACTTTGTTGCCAGTAATGATGAAGAGGGTGAAGGCTTAGGCATGTTTGCCTATATGGCAGTGGTATTCGTTCTCGATATGTTGTTCGGCATTTTGGCATCCATGATTGTGGCTTACTTCTCTCGTGTTAGGGAGTTCAAGGCCGATGAAGGTGGCGCTAAACTTGCGGGTAAGCATAAGATGATTGCCGCGTTAGATCGTCTCCGTCAAGGGCCTGAAACAGGGGCAATGCCTGCACAGATGGCAGCCTTTGGTATTAATGGTAAGAAATCGATGGCCGAATTAATGATGAGCCATCCACCACTTGAAAAACGCATCGCCGCGTTAAAAGCACAGTAATTTACTACTCGTATTAACAAAAGGGAGCATTAGCTCCCTTTTTTGTGGGCATTATTCAGTAAATGATCATGCAGCCGCTATACTAATTAATCTGAGTTTGGATTAAGTGTTCGGCTAAAATTTGATGGATTAGCCGCTTGGACGTGATGGCATCTTAATCGCCACGCATTAACCAAGGTCTATTTATGCGTCAATGGCCAGTGTATTGGCATTGAGCACTAGGTTGCTAGATAGCTAAAGGGTTGTTTGAGATAGCTTTATTATCTTAAGTTTTGGTTATTAGCGTGAGTTGATGCTTCAAGTGATAGCGTAATGTGAATTTGTATCACTCAAACGTGACATAAGTCTACATTTGTAATGTTTTTGGGTGGTTGGACACTAGATATTTGATTAAGTGCACATTTTTATGGAAAATCAAATGTTAGCATCTCGCGAATTAGAAAAGTTGCTAATTTGTATTTCCTTCGCTATTTTAAGCTTAGTTGTGCAATTTAGACACTGGCAAGATGAGTGGTAAAAATAAACCTTCACTGTGCCAAACATAAAGAGGATATCATTGTGAGCAAGAAAATTATAAGTGCGTTATTTGGTGCAGGTCTAGCAGTATTAGCTTTATCTCCAGTTGCGATGGCTGAGCCACAAGAGCTTGCTGAGATGCATGCAGAAATGGAAGGTTGTGAAGCTTGTCATGCTGACGGCGAACCATCAGCTGATGGTGCTCATGAGTTTGAGCAGTGCCAGAGTTGTCACGGCACACTAGCTGAAATGGACGCAGTACATAAGCCACATGATGGTAATTTAATGTGTGCAGATTGTCATGCTCCTCACGATTCAAATGTTGGTGACAAACCAACTTGTGATAGCTGCCATGACGATGGTCGTACTGCTGAGTCAACACTGAAGTAGTCAGTATTGCTTAATCAGTTAATTGGCTAGTAAGAAAAAAACACCAGCGAAATGCTGGTGTTTTTTATTGTAAGCAATTGATATATTAGCTGTATATTCTATTGAGGCAAGGTCTTTAATTGCGCCTCGGTAATTGCTCCATGCGTTATCCTACCTCCTACCTCCTAAAATGCTTTGTCGTAAAGTGAATCGATGATTTATCCAGATGACTGTGGGTAGATTTGGGTATTGACTCGATAGATGCTCTAATTAAATTCTATGTAAATCAATTCTATAGGCCTTGATGGCTGCTGTGTATAAACATGAACCGGTTAATGGCATGATAATGTGCTATTGGCTAATAATCACAATGTCTGTGCAAGCTAAGGGAGGTGGACGAACGCAGTAAATTATAGATGTTTTTCTAATTTTTAGAGCATAATCTAATAAATAACACGGTTAAAAATGGTCATTTTAGCGCTATTGGGTAGTTATTATTTGCTTCTATAGTTGTTATGATAAGCACAATTTAGATGGATATAAGCTAATTGATAGCTACATGGAGTGAGCAGGATGTTCAAAGTTATAAATTGGGTTGTGGTTTCTCGTTCGCAGTTATTAACGGATCTGTTGGAAACCCGTTGGCCTCAGGAGTTTCTGGTCAAACTAGCCAAAGTGGCTCCTGAAAATGTTGAAACAACGATGAATGAGGGAAGCTATTCATTGGTTGTAATAGACCTCTCAACGGTCGATGTGCAGCGTGCCTATCAGTTACAAAAACTGATAGAAAAACGATATTCGGCGCGAGTCGTCTTTTTACATTACCCTGAGAAAATTGATGCTAAGTTCCTCATTTCTCCTATCACTGCGGCAGTTTTCTATCGCAATACCACGCTTGAACAGATTGGAAAATCACTCGTTAGTGTCCTACGTGGTCAAACAGTGGTTCCTGAAGCCCTATTGTGCAATACAGATCAAGAGTTATTAGATGGAACAGACAATTTAACTATTCGAGAGCGAGAAGTGCTACAAGCTCTGCTTACTGGATGTACCAATATTGATATCGCTAATCAGTTATTTGTTAGCGAAAGTACAATTAAAACCCATTTATATCGTGTGTTTAAAAAGATAGGCGTATCGAGTAGAGGTCAAGCCATTGCATGGGCACAAACGCACCTACATGCGGTGCAGCAGTGACCCCATTTAGATTCAACCGCTTATCTCTTTAATCCGTTGATTGATCACAAATGATCAATTTGTGAGTATACTAGCTGCAATAGATATTTCATGAGCAGCGTAAGTTATTCCGAGAGGATTCTAAGATGGCAGAAGAAACAATTTTTAGTAAGATCATCAGACGTGAAATTCCAGCCGATATTTTATATCAAGATGAGTTAGTCACCGCGTTTCGCGACATCGAGCCTAAAGCTCCTACCCATGTGTTGATTATTCCAAATCATTTGATCCCAACCGTTAACGATGTTAAATCCTCTGATGAGAAGGCCCTTGGACGGATGATCACCGTCGCTGCCAAATTGGCTGACGAAGCAGGTATTGCAGAAGATGGCTATCGTCTTGTGATCAATTGCAATAAGCACGGTGGACAAGAGGTTTTCCATATTCATATGCATCTATTGGGTGGTCAGTATATCGGCCCTCTCGTTTCTCCTCGTAAATAAATAATGGTTGAAGATGAAAATCAATCCTGAATTTTTTCCCTTAACGGATTTAGCGCGACGCTTTGTGGATCAGTTGGCTCAATGCCGCCGTTTAAAGCTCGGCGTACTCGAAGCGAGTGAGCATCATGTGTTGATAGAGTTGCCGTATAGCACTGAATTAATTGGCTACCCAAATACTGGGGTCATACACGGTGGCGTGATCACCACGTTAATGGATACTGCCAGTGGCAGCGCTGTGGTTTGTAGCATTTTTGACAAATATAAGTCGTTAGAGTTGTCGCCCACGTTAGATTTGCGGGTTGACTACATGAAACCTGCTGAGCCTCATAAAAGCGTATTTGGATTTGCTGAATGCTACAAGTTGTCTTCTAGTGTGGCTTTTACCCGTGCGATTGCTTATCAAGAATCGATTGATGATCCTATTGCTCATGCCGTAGGTTCATTTATGCGCATTAGTCCTGAGATGGTTGGAGAACCTTTTAGACGTGCACTAATGGGAGAGGGCGAATGAGCCAGATGCAACACACAGGCGAAATGAATGTAAAAGAGATCGTTAAGAAAGCGACAGAGCTTAACGATTTTAGTCATCTGCTTGAACATGTTCCCTATGCTAAGTTTATTGGCATGGAGGTGGCACGTTTTGGTGATGAACTTGTATTTCAATTGCCAGCTAAAGATGAAAATATTGGCAATCCCACTCTGCCAGCTATTCATGGTGGTGTGATTGCCGGTTTTATGGAGATGTCTGCAATTGTCCAGCTGATGGTATTTATGCAAACGACTAAAGTGCCTAAAATTGTCGACTTTTCTATCGATTATTTGAGAGCTGGGTACCATAGAGACAGTTTTGCTGAATGTAAGATAACCCGCCAGGGGCGACGCGTTGCCAATGTGAATATCAATTGTTGGCAAACCAATCGTAAGGCATTAATTGCAACAGCTAGGGCGCACTTCTTAATTGATTAGTCGATTCTTTCGCCTATTAATTAATGCATAGGAAACGGCCCGCATACCGCGCTGCAATGGCCATAAATTGGAGATAGGATAAATATGAAGAACATATTTTTACTTGCAGTGATCATGTTTGCAATGCTGGGTTGTGCGCCCCATACCGCTGGTATTATGGCGAGTTCGACGGGTGAGCAGCGAATTGATAATCGCGCTTTCAATCGTGAAGTGTCTGTTCAACAAGTTATGACTCGTCTAAATGGTCAGCTATTAACCGCGGCGGGAACCATCAGTAGTCAAGTCGCCACAGATTTGCGTTTGCAGTACAAGTTTACTTGGTATGATCTTAATGGCTTAACAATCGAAGATGAAGGCGTTAGCTGGAAATCCTTAAAGCTGCATGGTAAACAACAGATGCAAGTTAGTGCTGTTGCGCCAAATACGACAGCGGTGCGTTGCGAGCTTTATGTACGTAGGGCTTTCTCGAATTAGCTCATTTTTTGATTAAGATGCCAGCACTGCTGGCATTTTTTTTGCGATATACGTCATTTTCTTGATTAAATGTGTCAACAATTTGTAGTACTTATGTATAATCAGCCTTGCCAAGGGGTGTTAGGGGTGACTTATTTTTTAGTTGCTGACTGACTGAGATGTCTATAGACAAACCCTTAGAACCTGATCCGGCTAATACCGGCGTAGGAATGGGCCACATTAGTTGATTACTACAATTTGATTGTGCTTTCTTTCTCGCTTTTTTAAGTGCCGGATCTCAAAAATTAATTTGGGGTCCTATGTTTACAATAAAATCAATATCTCCAGTCGCAATTGCCGTCTGTGCAGTTTTAAATCCTTGTAGTTTACTTGCTAACGATAATCCCGTCACGACTGATGAAATGGAAGTCATTGTGGTGACATCTGATTTTCGTCAATCCGCCTTAGAAAAAATGCCTTCGAGTATCACCGTCATTGATCAACAACAGATTGAAGATGAAGGGGCACAACATTTTGAAGACGTGCTTAATTCTATTGCTAATTTTAACTGGTCTGGTGGAAGTTCAAGGGCAAAGTATTTTCAAATTCGTGGCGTGGGCGAACAGGAGGAATACCAAGGAGCACCAAACTCTTCTGTTGGGTATATCATCGACGATATAGATATGTCTGGTATTGGCATGATATCGAGTATGTATGATCTTCAGCAGGTTGAAGTGCTACGCGGTCCGCAAGGAACACGATACGGTGCAAATGCACTAGCTGGTTTAATCTATCTAAAGAGTAACGATCCAACAGCGGTGTTTGAACACGGTGCAGAACTATCGTTAGGCGATGACCAACTGCGAACCCTGAGTGGTTTTAGTTCAGGACCTATTACTGATTCTGGCAAATTGTTATATCGCGTGTCGTTGCAACAACATGAGCAAAATGGTTATCGTGATAATCTTTATCTTGGACGTGATGATACCAACGGCCGCGATGAGTTTACTGGTCGCGTAAAGCTGCGTTGGTATGCAACCGATGATCTCGCTATCGATTTCAACTTAATGCATGCGAATTTCGATAACGGTTATGATGCGTGGACATTAGATAATAATGGCTTTAATACCCTTACCGACGCTCCAGGTGTTGATAAGCAGCGTACCACCGGTAGTTCACTTAAATTTACCTATTCTGGCGCAGAGCAGTTTGAGCTAGTGTCACTAACCTCAATAGCACAAACGGATACCCATCATGGTTATGATGGTGATTGGGCCAATCCTGAATATTGGCAAGCCAAAAGCTGTGAAGGCGCACCATGTGAATATGATTACACTTGGGACAAGCTCGGTGACAGGCAAACGGTATCACAAGAGTTTCGTTTAAGTTCTACCGATGCTGGGCGCATTTTTAGCGATAGTACCGATTGGTTAGTGGGGCTTTATGGAATGCAGCTCGATGAAGACAACCATACTTCAGAGTTTTATAACGGTTGGATAGATGAACTGCTTGCGGATTACAGTGCAACGAATATGGCGATATTTGGCCAGTTAGACAGTGATTTAGGCAATGATTACGCCTTGTCATTTGGTTTACGTGTTGAACGTAGAGAAAGCGAATATCAAGATAGTGCAGGCGATAGCTTTAAGCCTTCAGAAACCATGTGGGGTGGACATATCGCGTTAAGCAAAGCGCTTAATGAAGATCATGAGAGTTACTTCCGTATCGCTAGAGGTTATAAGGCAGGAGGCTTTAACATGTCACTGCCGACAGAATTGAGTGACAAAAAGGAGTTTCAAACCGAAACCCTTTATAACTATGAGCTCGGTCTTAAGTCTTCATGGTTAGCGGGAGATGTGACGACTAACTTATCTCTGTTCTACATGGATAGACGCGATCAACAGGTGTCAGCTTCTCAGCAAAATCCGTTAGAGCCCCAGAAATTTATTCTCTATATTGAAAATGCCGGCAGCTCTCATAACTATGGTGCAGAGCTCGATGCTAATTGGTATGCCACCGATAATTTGAAATTGTATGCAACATTCGGTTGGTTAGAGACCGCCTATGGTGATTATCAGTATCAAGACAAATATGGCGGATTAGTGGATTTAAGTGGCAGAGAGCTGGCCCATTCACCTAATTTTACCTATAGCGCTGGGGCGACTTATCGCAGTGATAATGGCTGGTTTGCTAACTTAACCACCAGTGGCAAAAGCGAGTTCTATTACTCCGATAGCAACGAGTCTAAATCTGATCCTTATACGATTTTTAACGCCCGAATTGGGTATGAGACCGATACATGGTCTGCTTATCTGTGGGGCCGTAATCTATTTGATGAAAACTATGGCGTACGTGGTTTCTATTTCGGTAATGAGCCAGATATTGATTGGGCGGACAAGCAATACATTCGCTATGGCGATCCGCGTCAGCTAGGCTTAACGATTAACGTCAAATTTATGTAGTTATTATCTAACGCTCTGTTTTATTAGGACGCTTAATCTATTTTCGCGCCCTAATAAACCTAATTTATCAGTATTTATTGAAATTAATAGTAAAGGAATTATTCGCTATGAAGTTAACCGCCGAAATTAGTATGTACCCATTTAAAGAAAACTACATTGAACCTATTCAATGGTTTATCGACCGAGTTGACAGTTATAGCAATATTGAGCGTAAAACCAATGCGATGGCCACTCAGATCTGTGGCAATTACAGCGATGTGATGAATATGCTGGCGGTTGAGATGCAAGCCGCTCATCAAAAGTGGGGCAAGGCTGTTTTTGTGGTGAAGTTTATTGGCGGGGAATTAGACCTCTCACATACTCAGTAAATTCACATCTCACTTCGATCTATAAATAGAGTAGTAATTAAGTATGACGGACTTTGGCTCGGCTTTATATTCAGCGTTGTCTGGCGCTTTTGTTGAGATGAACGGCTTAACAGCCTGGGAAGCTGTGGCTGTGGTTTTAGCCATCGCTTATCTCTGGTTAGCAATGCGCGGCAGTGTTTGGTGTTGGGCTGCAGCGCTGTTTAGCACGGCGATTTATACCATGCTATTTTGGGAAGTCGCCCTGTTAATGGAGTCAGTATTGAATGTTTATTACATGCTGATGGCTGTCTATGGTTACTGGCTGTGGACTCGTGGTGGCGATACTAATGGCGTTGAGGTCATTAGCTGGTCGCTACCTCGACACTGTATGCTGATCGGTGTCACCGCAGCGATATCTGCTATCGTCGGCCACCTAATGGCAACCTATACCTCAGCTTCTTATCCGTATCTTGATGCTGCGACGAGCTGTTTTGCCGTGGTGACAACCTATTTAGTGGCGAAGAAGGTGCTTGAGAATTGGTTATATTGGATTGTCATCGACTTTGTTTCGATATACTTGTATCTCAATAAGGGCTTGATGCTAACGTCGATGCTGTTTATTTTGTATGTAGGTATGGCGATTGGTGGTTACTTTTTATGGCGGACCAATATGCGGACACAGAGTGCTCAAGAGTCAGGCCATTATTCATATGAATAAAACAGTTACCTATGACTGAAGATAAGCTGACTCCTAAGATGTTATGTCTTCCTGAAGATATTATTGCAGAGTTAAAACGTTACGGGTGTACGCTATCTGATGATGCTGAACTATCAGTGCTTTCTCGTGGTTTGAGTAATCAAAACTATCTTATCAAAACCGCTCAGGGACAATTTGCGCTGCGGATTAACAGCGGTGCGAGCAGTGCTATATGCCATCGTCAAAGCGAGGTTGCGAACTGGCATTTAGCCCAAGAGGCAAAGCTAGCGCCGCGGCTACATTATGTATCGTCTGACTACAAATACTATCTAAGTGATTTTATCCAAGTTGATAGCGATTGGAGTCAGTTGATGACTGCCAATTGTGCTCATCCTTTGATTGATTGTTTCGAACCTTGGCCTCAATCGGAGAGGTTACTCTTGGGACTATTGAAGGGGTTGAGTGCCTTACCTCCACCGAGTAATGTGCTTTCTGTCACTGAGCAGTGGGCCGAATATTTTGATACGCTTAGCCACTTTTCGAGTATTCATCAATTCACCTCACCAAGATTGAAACAATGGTGGGTGCGCTATCAACAATTGATAGCTCGTAAGCAACAGATCACCAATGTGCTGGCGACACTCGATGCGTGCATGATATCGCCTCAGTTTAGTCATCGGGATCTTAATCCACACAACCTACTATTAAAAAATCATCAGCTTTGGTGTATCGATTTTGAATATGCATGTTTGTCGCATCCTTTAGTGGATCTTGCCAGTGTTTTAGCCACCCATCGTTTATCAACGATACAGCGACACTGGTTAATCTCAAACTATCTGAATGATCATCCCCGTTTAACGCCTGACGCCTTGAGCGCAGTACCTGCTGCTATTGAGTTGTATTGGTACTTTGGCTGTTGCTGGGCACTGTTGATGGCTAGTCATTACCATGCTTCAGATAATAATGACGTTAGTGCCGACATTGGAGGGGATAACTCCCATACATTTGGTAGCTATATTACTTGTTTTGATGATTTTTTAGCGTTATTGCCGAAGCCTAGTCATTAAATTGGATTAATAGCCGCTCGTTTATCGGTGTCTAGGCGAGTGAAAGAAAATACGCTCCAAAATGGTCTATTATCTCAATGACGACGTTGGGGAAATTTCATGCAGCTAATTCAATTCTATAAATCGTTTTTAAATGGGATTAAGCACATAGATGGTGTGGTTGCATTAGGTTTACGCCTATATTTAGCCCCAGTACTAATTCAAGCGGGTTACAACAAACTATCTCATTTTAGCGATACGGCTGCATGGTTTGGTAATGCGGAGTGGGGACTGGGGCTACCACTGCCTGAGCTTATGGTGGTTCTAGCAGCAGGCTCGGAGTTTTTCGGTGGAATATTGCTTATTTTGGGGCTAGGAACTCGGTTAATTTCAATTCCTTTGATGTTTACTATGTTGGTCGCCGCGTTCGCTGTGCATTGGGATAATGGCTGGCTTGCAATTGCCGATCCCAGTTCTTGGTTGGCAAATGAGCAAGTTATTGCTTCGGCTGATAAGTTACAAGCGGCAAAATCGTTATTACAAGAGTATGGCAATTATGACTGGTTAACTTCTTCAGGTAATTTAGTGGTGCTCAATAATGGTGTTGAGTTTGCGATAACCTATTTACTCATGTTGTTCGCGCTTGTCATTATTGGTGGTGGTCGTTATACCAGTGTCGATTATTACATCGCAAAGCGTAATCGATTGCTATAGCCATTCGCTGGTTGTAAGTCCCACCAAATCAGTGGGATTTTAGTCGCTAATTTGTTAATCTCTGAACATAATTTCTCTGTTGGATTAACTTGTGGACGCCATTGAACTTCTTTTAACTCGTCAGTCTTCACCAAGGTTGGTCGCTCCTGCCCCTGATGAGTCTCAACTTACCACAATTTTAAATGCGGCCATTAGAGTTCCAGATCACGGGGGACTTAATCCATGGGAATTTATTGTATCGAGTGGGGATGGCCTTGATAAATTATCTCAGTTGTTTGTAAAGGCGGCTGCAGCCGATGGTGGGGATGAGGCAACCTTAGCGAAAGTGGCCAATATGCCGCGAAGAGCTCCTATGGTTATTACCGTTGTCGCTAAAGTCGTCGAACATCCCAAAGTGCCTGAGATTGAACAACATCTTGCCGTAGGGTGTGCATGTATGGCGATGCAACAAGCCGCTTTTGCGTTAGGTTTAGGCGGGATTTGGCGAACCGGTGGCTTGGCATTTAATGCTCAGTTACATCAAGATTTGGCCTTGGGAGCCAATGATCAGATCATCGGTTTCATGTATCTAGGTACTCCAGCGGTTACCGCGCCAATAAAGCCTACAAAATCTGCAGAAAACTTTGTTCGTTATTTGTGAACTACTACACATAGACTTTAGTCGGGTTTACTCTTCTTATAAATCTGTCAAAGTAGCAATGAGCCTGCATTAATCCATGCATAGCTTTCATCCTAAGTGATTTTATTGTTGCCCGCCGTTTGAGCGGGCATTTTTTTGTCTATTTTGGCAGATATTCGCTCTGTTTATCGCCCAAATTTGTAACACTACAGATATTAAACTCCGACACCGACAGTTAATGATTCGAACCAATCCAAAAATTGTTTAACTTGGTCACCCCTAAAAATACGACCATGCTGGGGGCATAAGTACTCTATATCTAACTTTCTTACTCGTTTAACCCAATCATTTTTTGCACGATTTGAAGGCATCCACCGTTGATGAAAGTAACGCATATTTTTGCAGTGTTCATCAAAATCGTCGACATAAATATCTAAGCAGTGCTCTTCTAAAGCTGCGCCAACATCGCCACTCATGAGCACTTTAGCCTCGGGATCATATACATGAAAGTTGCCAGAAGCGTGAAGGTAGTGTGCTGGAATAAATTGCAGTTCGGTTTGTTCCAGATTCAGAGTAGCGCCTGCGTCCTTTATGGCCTCATAGGCAATATTGTTCATACCAAAATGACGGATAAAACCCTCCCATAACCATGGTGAGTAGAGTTTGGCTTTCGGTAATGTTTGGTCCCATAACCCTAAGGAAGAGATGATGTCGGGATCTTGATGGGAAGCGAACAAGTGGGTGAGTTGTTCCAATGGTATATGTTTAACAATATTCGCGAGCATCGCAGCAAATAGTTCAATACCGCCAGGATCCATGAGTAGGGCTTGATTTGCGGTGACCACCATATATTGATTGGTATCGATGATTTTGTCTGGTTTGTCTGGATCTCGCCCAAAATAGAGCCATTTATGGGTTGGTGTTTCTATGATTAATTCGCTTTTCATTAACAATTTCCTTTGAAAAATCGATGTAATGCGACGAGGTTGAATTAATTGGCGCTATCGTCAGAGTCATTAAATAGCGTGATGGCATAGTCGACTCTTTGTCTTATTAAACTTGCTAAGTTATCGACTCGGTTTGCGACATCGTTAAAAATCGTTTGATTAGTCACGTCTACTCGACAAGCTTCTATTCGGCAAATCGAAGCAAGAATGTTGGCGGTTCTTAGATTGCGTTTAAGCTCTACAAGTTGGGTTTCCATTTTGGTTATCAAATGTCTAAAACGCTGTGTTTGTTCGATATGGTTTAATTGAGCCGTTTTCACCGCGGCATTAATGGTGGTGGCATACTTTGCGTGCTTGGCTTTTTGCTGTGCAAGTTGAAAATGTTTTAATGCTGCGCTTGTTCTGGTTTTTTTGGTGGCTAAAAGACTGGCTTGATGGGCAAGCGCATTGATGTCGGTTGCCGCTTTCATGGTGTAACAAGCCAAATCGTCGATAAAGCCTGTAAGTGCTTTAAACCCTAATGCGGCATTACCGATTCGAGCCGAGGTCGCTTGGGCATTACTTGCGGTTAAATTAATTTGTTTGCAGTAACTTAGGGTGTGATTTAACTCTGCAGCGACCACTGCAGCGATAACATGATATTGGTTTATATGGGGGGCTTTTTGTGTCATTCGAACCACTTCCTATGTAGTACCGTTCACAGTATAGTCGAGTTCTACTATTGTGAAAGGATCTTAGGAGAATGAAGTGGTTATAGCGGAATGAGAGCCTTTAATACTGCGAACAATGACGCTGGTTGATGCACTATTTATTACCAAGGATGCGCAATTGAAGCAGCGCAGGGAGAATTGATACCTCGCGATGCTCAATCCCGAACTTACTATCGTTAATCCTGACAATAAAGGTCGATTAATTTATTGGAAAAATTGTTTTTTTGTTTTCAACAGCTATTAGCCTGGCACGATGAAAAACAAGTATTAATGTGTCAACGAGAGCTTGAAGTGAAATAGACTTTTTTGATAGCGTGAAGCTAGGCCATTGCTTCATCGTCGAAAATTGAACGAGGAAATTGATTCGCGAGAGCGCTGTAATCATTGATAATGATTACGCAAATATGGCTTCATGAAATTTTCATAGAGTATTGCTATAACCAGATTGTCGGGAGTAAACAATGAATAGTCAGTCACAATCAGGTTATCTAACGGGCAAATTAGTTGTTCTAGAGCCGATGCAACCTGAGCACATTCCTGCGTTGTCGATTGCGGTTAGTGATGGGAATTTATGGGAGTTGTGGTATACCAGTGCCCCTCATCCTGATGAGATGAAACACTATGTCGATGAAGCCCTTGCTGGCGAAAAGCGCGGTGAAGTATTAGCTTTTGTCGTTAGGGATAGGTTTTCTGGGCTGGTGGTAGGTACGACTCGTATCATGTCGTGGGATCAGGCCAATCGTCGTTTGGAGATTGGACATACTTGGTATGCAAAGCGTGCTCAGCGAACAGGTATCAATAGTGAGACAAAATATTTGTTGCTCAGCTATGCTTTTGAAGTGCTTGATGTTATGGCTGTGGAGTTTCGGACTCACTGGCACAATCAACGATCTCGCGAAGCAATATCGCGTTTAGGTGCCAAACAAGACGGTGTCTTACGTAATCATCGCCTTTTGAAAGATGGTACGGTTCGCGATACTGTTGTGTATTCAATTATTGAGTCGGAATGGCCGTCGGTGAAGCAAAATTTACTTTATCGAATGAAACAGTTTGAGCTAAATCGATAAGTGTGCAATATCGTTAATTAAGGAGAACGGATGTCGGGTGAAATTAGACGAGTCACGTTGGACGACGTTGATGTTGTGGCTCAACTATTTGACGAGTATCGTCAGTTTTATCATCAGCAAAGTAATGTGCAGTTAGCTACTAAGTTCATTTCAACGAGGCTGGCTAACCGTGATTCAATCATTTTTGTCGCACTCGACAACCAAGGTTCAGGTCTCGGTTTTTGTCAGTTATACCCTTCCTTTAGCTCTATTTCGGCTCAGTCTATGCTTATACTCAGCGACCTCTATGTTACTCAACACGCCCGTTGTGTTGGTTTAGGGCGACGCTTAATGAATACGGCTATTGAATACGCTAAAGCTAAACATGTGAAGACGATTTTTTTGGAAACCCATCAGCAGAATCATCAAGCGCAAGCCTTGTATGAGTCATTAGGTTTTGTTCAAGAAAAAGAATTTTTGAGTTATAACCTTGATATTGAGTGATATCTAAAGTAGAAATAGTTCATTATTTATATATTGTTAATGGTCAAGGAATCTGTTCATGCGTTTCAACACTCTAATTTCCGTATTAACCTTGGCGCTATGCGGCACAGCATCTCAAGCCGTATTGGCCGCATCAGATGCTGAAGTCGCATTTAACAAAGAGGTGCTTCAATGCGCGGCTTATTATCATATTGCATCAGATGCGATTGGTAATATGAACGCCCCGCAGATGCAAGCGGTCGGTGAGCGTTTAAAAAAGTCAGGTGAAGATGCGGTAGTGTTAGCGAAACAGTATCAAACAGACGCGGAGGTCGATGCGTTACTTGAACAGAATATCGCTGAGCAGCAAGCGAGTTTACCGAGTAATAAAAACTTAGGTGGCTTGATGAACCGCTATAAGGACGCTTGTCAACGTTTATTGGCTAATCCCCAACAAAGGTTAGACTATTGGATCATGGCAACCATGTGATGCCAATATAGTTGATACTATATATAAAGGGCGCCTTAGGGCGCTCTTTTATTTTTTATAGCTTGAAACTTCAGCTCACCTAAAACGGTCTGGTGATATATGGAAGATGGTTTTGCTGGAGAAACGATGAATATCTACTTTCTAATCGCCGCTATAATATCCTTGTTCACCTGTATTGCTCATCTTACTTTTGGGCATAAGCAGTTTGTAAAGCCGATGCAGCAGGCTCAATTTGAACCCGCGGCAAAAGCAGCGATGCATTGTGTGTTCCACTACGTTTCTGTGTTTTTAGTATTAGCAACCATGGTGCTATTTGCCTGTGGTTTAATGCTGGTGCCCGCTATGCAAAGTTATTCGTTAGTATTGTTTATCGCGCTTAATTTTATTTTGTTCGCCATTTGGCAGATCTATATCGGTTATTTTTCAGATATCGCTGGGGCCTTTCGCTCATTGTTCCAATGGTTTTTTTTTCTACTCATTAGTGGATTTATTCTGTTCGGGACGTTTTCTCGCTAGCAAATATTGATAACGCTATTTTCATCCGTCGTCGCGCAAATATGTCAAATTGTAAACGGTATGTAATGTTATATAAATTCAATTGCATATCTAATAGCATATAGGGCAAAGTAATTCATCTTTGTCACTTTTATCCTGTTGATGGTGATGGAAAATAATGATTGCACATCATTGTTACCACTGTTCTAAAGTGCGGATAAATGGCAGCAAAACAGTCGAGAAAGATCAACAATCCTATTGTCAATGGACTGACAGATGCCCCAGAGTTTGAGTAAAGAGCTATCTCATGATTAATGTAAAAAGATTGGTTAAATCTTACCAGATGGGAGATTCGCCAGTGCTTGCACTGCGTGGTGTCGATTTCTCAATTAAAGCAAATGAATTTGTGGCCATTATGGGACCCTCAGGTTCGGGGAAATCGACCTTAATGAATATTATAGGCTGTTTAGATAAGCCTAGTAGCGGTAACTATAGTCTCAATGGGCAAGAGGTTAGCTTGCTCGATGACGATGCATTGTCTGCGGTACGAAATAAGGAGATAGGCTTTGTGTTTCAAAGCTTTCACTTACTGCCAAGAATGAGTGCTTTACAAAATGTACTGTTACCGCTTCGCTTTGGTGAACATGATCCCAATAGCCTTGAGTATGCACAATCTTTACTGGCACGCGTTGGTTTAGCTGAGCGACAAGATCATCGCCCCAATCAACTATCTGGTGGCCAACGTCAGCGGGTTGCCATTGCTAGAGCTTTGGTCAATCGCCCAACCATACTATTAGCCGATGAACCCACTGGAGCATTAGACAGTAAGACCTCGGTTGAGATCATGGATCTGTTTACCGAACTTCATCAAGCGGGTCAAACCATTATTCTGGTCACCCATGAGGAGGAGGTCGCGGCCTATGCACAGCGGATTATTCGCATGCGTGATGGTGATATTGTGGAGATTGAAGAGCGAGGTGAACATGCCGCGTAAACCCCTTTCTTGGCGCCGCAGCATTGGCTTGTTGATGGCACTTGTTATCACGCCTGTGATGGCAAGTGATCAAGCTGAGCCGATCCCATTGTTGCTTACTGGGAAAATTAGCTCGGTGCATTCGCAAACCTTTACTGTTCCAAAAGCCGGCGATGCTTGGCGATATCAAATACAGTGGATGCTACCAGAAGGAACCTTGGCCAAGCTAGGTCAAAGTGTGGTGATTTTTGATAAGAGTCAGTTGACTAATCAGATAGAGCAACTCGAAGCAAGTTTACTTAGAGTCACCGCACAAGAGCAAAGTACCTCGTTAGAGCTCAATGGGGCGGTGCTGCAAGCGCAGTTTGATCTCAAGCAAAGAACGCTTGAGGTTGAAAAAGCGCAGCTGGACGCCGAAGTACCAGCGCAATATATTGCGGCTAAAGAATATGCTGAGAATCAGTTCAAACTGATGCAAGCGAAGACTGAGCAGACTAAAGCGAAACAAGCATTAACTGAAGCACTCGATAAGCAAAAAGCCAGCCAGCAGCAATTAGCAATTGATAAACAAAAAGCAAAGTTGGAGTTATCTCAAGCGCTTCAAGGGATTGAACAGCTCGAGTTAACCGCTCAGTTGGAGGGGCCTATTTTATATGAACGCGATCCTTGGTCAGATAAAAAATATGGCGTAGGCGATACGGTTCAGATTGGTCGTCAAGTGGCCACCATTCCGGCCCTCGATAAACTTGAGGTTGTTGCTTGGGTCAATGAGGTCGATGTTGATCGTTTACATCTGCAACAAAAGGTCAGCTTGCGTCTAGATGCTCAGTCGGACGTGACTTTCTTTGGCAGCGTTGCGTCAGTGGGTAAACAAGCAATGTCTCAGCCAGCATGGGGCCGTAGTAAATGGTTTAAAGTTGGGATTAATTTTGATAAGGACACGGCGCAGATCGAGCTAGTGCCTGGGATGAGTGTGTTGATCGCAACCAAGGAATTAACAGATGAGTAGGCATTTAGGACTATCGCCAGCGCACTGGTGCGGGCTGCTTTGTGGGTTGATGCTCGGTGGTTGTGGCCAGCATGCGGTGACACAAGTAGAGGAAGGTGTATTAATACAGCAGGTAGAAGTCACTGGTGAGCTGGTTTCTGCAGATACGGTATCGATGAAGCCTCCAGCTATTAGTCGAGTGTGGCAATACCAAGTTAAACAATTAGCGCCAGAAGGCAGCGCGGTGGCTAAAGGTGATGTGGTTGCTAGGCTTGATACGTCAGAGCTGACCCAGCGACTATCTGTTAGCGCTGCGCAGTTAGCGGCGACGAAACAAGATATTGAAACCTCTAAGTTACGTAATGCAAAGCGGTTGGAGCAGCTGAAGTTAGACTTAGCCGAGGCGAAGATGAATGCTGAAAAAGCGGAGCGCAAATTTAAACTATCCGATGAAACGGTGGCATTGATTGAAAAAGAAAAATATCAACGTGATGCTGAAATCGCGAAAGATAGAGTTGGATTAATTATCAATAAAATCGCTTTAGAGTCAAAAGGTGCTGAGCAGCGACAAGCCATGCTGGCAGGTGATGAACAGAAGTTTGCCTCAGAAGTTGCAGCGCTAGAATCGGGGATAGCTTCTATGACGCTTAAAGCACCGAGAGCTGGAATGGTGGTTTACGGTAACGATCCTCAAGGTAATAAGATTAAGGAAGGTCAATCAGTCTTCGCAGGTGATGCCGTGCTATCGATACCCGATCTGTCACATATGCAAGTTAACATGACGGTGCCAGAGGTTGAAGCTCAACGAGTCAAGCTCGGACAAGCGATAAAAATTCGTCTCGATGCCAATCCAGAGCGAGTCTTTCATGGAAAGATTGTTGAATTAGGCGCAGTGTTTCGCAACAAAAATCAAGAAGTCCCTTTGGTGGTGTTTGATGCTGTTGCCAGTATTGATGACCCCGACAGCGAATTAATGCGACCGGGAATGACAGCAAAAATTGCTATCGACATTGCCAAAGATACGCCTTCTCTCTTGGTTGCTACAGAAGCGGTCTCATTTGAAGCAGGGCAGGCCTATGTAGAGCGCCCCACTTGGCTTGGCGCTCAAAAGCAAGCAATAACACTAGGCGATATGGGAACTGAGCGAGTTTCAGTTCGCCAAGGATTAGCCTTGGGTGATGAGGTATTACTGCCATGATTAGAGTTCATTCAATCGGTAAATTGCTGATAATCGTTAGCAGCTTGATGCTGGTGGCTTGCAGTCAACAGCAAGGCGATGGGGTGCTGACTATGGAGGTGACACGTGCCAATTTTAATGTTGAAATCCCTGCAACTGGCGAGTTAGAGGCAAGTCAATCCACCGCCGTTACTGTGCCCAATGGACTGAGAGGTCCGCAATCCCTCGCATGGATCCTTGATAATTTTACTCCGGTAAAAAGCGGTGATGTGGTTGCAAAAATGGATCCGACACGGCAGCGTTATAAGCTTGAAGTTGAAAAGTTTGATTTTAATCGACTCAGTCTCGATAGTGACATGCAGCAACAAAAAGATAAGACCATTAGCCAAGAGTTGCAGGCAGGAACACAGATCACCACTAAAGAGAAAGATCTCGCTGAACGATTTTTCAGTGAAGATGAACGGGTTTATACCAAAATAGAGATCATTGAGCAGATGCGAAACCAGGATTATCTTGGGGCGAAAATGGAGTATTTCGATTGGGGACTCGCGCAGCATGATGCCCAAGCACAAGCGGAGCAGCAGCTAATTAAACTCAAGCAAGGCGGTTACCAAGCGAAAATCGATCGTTACAAGAATAACCTAAGCCAGATGGAGATCTTAGCTCCCCACGATGGCTTATTTGTTTATCAAACGGGTTGGGATGGTGCAATGCCCGTTGTGGGGGACATGATGTGGTCGGGCTTTACCATAGGGACATTGCCAGATACCTCTGTCATGCAGGCAAAGCTGTTTGTGCTTGAGTCTGAGGCCGCAGGGTTGTCGGTTGGCAAGTCTGCAACGGTCTATCTTGATGCTTATCCAGATATGCCTTTTCGCGGCAAGGTTACTCAGGTCGATGCGCTAGCCAAGCCAAAAGAGAAAGACAGCCCAGTTAACTATTTTCAATTTACGGTGAGTTTAGATAAAACCCTTGTCGATATTATGCAGCCTGGCCGTCAACTCAGTGCTCAAGTACACGCCTTGTCGTTAACCGATGTGGTGACTATTCCCAATCAAGCACTCTTTCAGAAAGAGGGGCTGTATTGGGTGTACTTGAAAACCAGCGAAGGATTTATCAAGCAGAGCGTGACGCCGGGTCAACGCAGTATCGACAGCACTGAAATTGTAAATGGCTTAACGAAAGGCGACGTTATCGCATTAACGACACCACCTAAAAGGAGTCGTATATGAAGGACTACGGTGTGATTGGGCGATATATTGAAGGTATAGTTCAGGCCTTTGATGAGATGCGTCATCATAAATTACGCACAGCATTGACCCTACTCGGAATGATATTTGGTGTTGGTGCGGTTATCGCTATGCTCAGTGTTGGAGAGGGCGCAGAGCGCGAAGCGTTGAAGATGATCGAGTCTATGGGGGTGCGTAATATTGTGGTCAACGCTCGTAGCAGCGATGGCGAAGCCCTTAAATCGATTCGAGAGCACAGTGTTGGTTTGAGTTTACGTGATGTGCAGAGCGCCGCGGGAACCTTGCCATTTGTCGACGACTGGAGCGCCCAAAAACAGGTTAAAACGTTTAGCTTATTTAGTCGTGAAGGGCGCAGCGATGCGATGGTGATGGGGGTGACCCCAAGCTACTTTGCATTAAGTGCGTTTAATCTTGCTAAGGGGCGAGCACTCTCCACAGACGATCAATCTCATTACCGTCAAGTTGCAGTATTGGGGCCAGAAGCTGCGCGTAGTCTTTTTCCCCAAGGTCAGCCTGTTGGAGGATTAGTTAAAGTTAACCATCAATGGTTTGAAGTCGTTGGTGTGTTATCGGAAGGCGAGCAGGCGCAATCGAAAATTCAGGGAGTGAAATTAGGCGGTGAACGCAATCAAGTCTTTATTCCGTTAGCGACAGCGCTGAAGAAAATGAACTTTAAAAGTTTAGAAGATGAGCTTGACTCGATAAAGTTGGCTATTGCGTCAGAGGTTGAACCCTCTTTGGCTGCAAAGAGTTTAGGCCATCTGTTTGCACGCAGACACGGCGGAGAGAAAGATTACGAGATAGTGGTTCCTGCTGACTTATTAGCTCAGCACCAGAAGACCCAGCAGATCTTCAATATTGTTATGGCCTGTGTAGCGGGCATTTCATTATTGGTCGGTGGCATTGGGATCATGAATATTATGCTAGCAACCATAATGGAACGCACCGGTGAAATCGGCTTGCTACGGGCACTAGGCGCGAGACGTAAAGATATTGCGCGACAGTTTTTAATTGAGAGTATCGCTATTTCTGCTACAGGTGGCTTGATAGGTATCGTGGTGGGGTTATTGCTTGCGATGGTGATCTCGACTGCTGCCGGGTGGCCTGTGGCTTGGTCGCCATTTGCAATATTGCTCGCGCTTGGGGTTTGTATGACCATCGGGATTGGTTTTGGGCTTTATCCTGCTCAGAAAGCGGCGCGTTTAGATCCTATCGTTGCACTGCAACGGGATTGATCCGCGGGCTTGGTTCAGGTTTGAGACTCTGCTTGGCGATGTCGCTAATGATAGTTCTGTGGCGCAGCTGATGCTTCGCTCTATCGTTTAGCGCATAGGTTTAGTTTAGAGGTTTAGCTTAAGGCTTAGCTCTGCAGTTTGGACTTGTGGCCAATGGGCTATTCACCCATTGGTACTTGTTGTGCGTAGCAGTTATGGTTCATTTCACAGTTATCGGTGGTTAAGGTGGCGTTTAGCTGGCTGAAGTCTTGCTTGGGCGCTGAGTCATCATTTTCATCTACCCAACTACTTTTAAGATCTGATAGCCAAGAGCTCCCAGTGCTTTGTTCAAAGTAATTTGAGACATCAATAAATGTTAACCAAAATGCGTAGGCGACGATGGAGTAAATCGTAAAACGGAACATAGTGTATACCCAGTAAAGTCTAATTTAGCATGGACTATACTCGCTAATTTTCAATAAAGAAACTGTCAATGTTTTGCCGCAAACTCGTACTAAGATGATGTTTTTTTCTTGTTGATTTTAAAGAATAAAGTTTATCGATGCAGGCGTTTCCGCCAATAAAAAATCAGTGTCAGATTCTTAACTAATAGCGAAATTTTTGACGTTGAGTTAGTTGTCGCTGAGTCAGGAAAATGAGTAAGAAGAGCAAGTGATCAAAGTGCTTGATTCGAGCCATTAGAGGGTTAATATCAGGTGGTGTTATCGTCAATTTAGGCCGAGTTTTTAAGAGGCAATAACTCACCTTGTGGGTTAAATTGATATTTTAACCCACAATAGTGCTGCTATTAAAAAGAAATAAGCTTTTCAATTTAATATATTAATTTTTATTACTGCCACTATACCAATGTGCTGCTCAGTATTCTTAGTGGCGTTTTTTCCACGCCATAATACCAGCAACTATGATCACCAATGCGATAATAGGTAACAGATCATTAAGGTGATGGAATAAACCTATGCCATGGTGTCCGGGATGTGCCCAAGCCGCGGCGGGTAATAAACTAGCTAATAGCAGTAAGGCTCTGTTCATTTGAGTTCTCCATTATTTTGTTTGTGTAGGTTTTAATCGGTTTCCAGCTCTAACTGCATGAGTAGCATCTCTTCACCATCGGTAATTTTGGTGTCGAAGCTATTGCAGTTAGGACAAATTACGCTGCGCTCAGTCACTTCATTTGTGGTGTGACATTGGTTGCACGCTATAACAATCGGTTGTATCTCAATCACAAGCTGTGCTTCTTTTGCACGACCTTCTAGTTTGAAAATATCAAATGCGGTCGTTAACAGAGAGGGTTCAACACCACTCAGTATGCCTATCTTGATCACGACCTTTGTTATTCGGGTAGCCTGATTTTCATCGGCATGTTGTTCGCACTGCTCTAGCAATGCACTGACAATCGAATATTCATGCATTAGCAGATCCTTGGTAATAACTCTCCGTGGGGCAGGTCGAGATAGCGACTGCTTCCCCACGGGGTTTTTAATACCACTTTTCCCTGATTATCTGCATCAACTCGACCAATTATTGCCGCTTGTTCACAGTGACCATAACGTTGAATGATCTCTAATGCGCCTGCGGCGATCTCATTGGGCACAGCCATGATAAAGGTGCCTTCGTTGGCAAGATCATGGGGTTCAAAGCCGTAGAGTTCGCAGAGTCCTTTGACTTCATCACTCACAGGAATAAGCGACTCTTCGACTTTTATTCCCACATTAGATGCCGCAGCCCATTCGTTAAGCACGGCGGCAAGGCCGCCACGGGTCGCGTCTCTCATGGCGTGAATATCGATATTGGCCGCTATCAGTTGCTCGACGATTGGCCACAGATTTGCGCAATCGCTGGTTAATTCTGACTCAAGGGCTAGTCCCTCTCTTGCCATTAAAATTGCCGCGCCGTGACGGCCAATATCACCCGAGACAATAATCGCATCACCAACTTGGAGGTTTTTGACCGATATATTGGGTTTTAAAATGCGCCCAACACCAGAAGTATTAATAAACAGTCCGTCTGCGCAGCCTTTGGGAACAACTTTAGTGTCTCCGCAGACGACACGGGTGCAACTTTTGTGAAGTTCTGCGGCCATGGTGTCGACAATTTCTTTAAGCTGGGGAATAGGGAAGCCCTCTTCAATAATAAAGCTGCAGCTTAGATATTGAGGTTCTGCCCCCATCATCGCCAGATCGTTCACCGTACCTGCAACCGCCAATTTACCGATATTACCGCCGGCAAAAAATAGTGGTGCAACGGTGAAGGAGTCGGTGGTAAATGCAGCTTGACCTTCAATATTAACGATCGCAGCATCTTCTTCACTGGCAAGAATGGGATTATTAAATGCCTTAAAAAAGATGGACTTTATAAGGTGGTTCATCTCTTTACCGCCGCCACCATGGCTGAGCTGAACTGATTTCTCTGTTGCCTTATCAAATGTTTGAGACATGGTTATACTCCGTTATAACGATAATAAGCGTTGCAGGCACCTTCAGAACTCACCATACAGCTGCCCAGAGGTGATTCTGGAGTACAACCTCGACCAAACACCTTGCAATCTTTAGGTTTCGCAATACCGCGCAATATGTCACCGCATTGGCAAGCCTTGTGATCATCGATGTCGGCTACATCTAGCTTATCGGCATAGATCTGCTCTGCATCTCGGTGAGCGTATTCGGCTCTGAGCATCAAAGCCGAGTCGGCTAAAGGACCTAACCCTCTCCAGCGAAATTGTGGTCTCACCATCATGTACTTGTTAACTTTTTGCTGAGCATGCGTATTGCCATCTTCGCTGACAGCGCGGCTATATTGCACATCTAGCTCTGCAACATCAGCCACTTTCTGCTTCACAATACGTAGAATAGATTCCATCACATCAACAGGTTCAAAGCCTGCAACCACCACAGGAGTGCCATAGTTTTCAACCGTTGGACGGTAAAGCTTTGCACCACTAATTACGCTGACATGGGCCGGGCCGATAAATGCATTCACTGTGGCTTGTGGGTCGGCCATCACCGCATCGATAGCGGGTGGCACCAGTACATGATTAATATGAAATAGTAGGTTGTCGATATGTTGGTTTTCAGCTTGTTCAATAAGCACTGCAGTCATAGGGGTTGATGTTTCGAACCCTATGGCAAAGAAGATCACGGTTTTATCAGGATTATCTTTGGCGATAGTCAGGGTATCAAGTGGGTCATAAATTGGGCGGATATCACAACCTTTAGCCCTAAACTGCGCGAGACTGCCTTTTGAGCCTGGCACTCTGATCATATCCCCAAGTGTGACCAAAATGACGTTATTTTGAGAGGCTAAAATCGCCGCATGATCGATGCGCTCTTTGGGCATCACGCATACGGGGCAACCGGGGCCATGCACAAACTCAATATTGTCTGGTAGCAGCTGATTAAGCCCATATTTCATGATGGTATGGGTATGACCGCCGCAAACTTCCATGATGTTGATTTTGCCACTATAGCCATTAGCTAAGCGATGGATCTCGTTGGACAGATTGTTAATTGTGTCAGGATCTCTAAAACCTTGGTAAAGCTGTTTGAGCTCAATCATGGCTAGTACTCCTGCTCGTCCATTTTCTTGACGATCTCTTGATAAAGCGCCAAGCTCTGCTCTGCATCGGCTTTATCGATTTTATTCATCACGAAACCGATATGGATCAACACATAGTCATCGAGTTCAAGCGGATCACTGAGTAGATGGCTACTGACTTTTCGCTTAACTCCCATGGTTTCCACGGTAACCGCTTGTTCATCGGGATGAAGTGCGACCACCTTAGATGGTATCGATAGGCACATGGTTAGGCTCTCCGGTGTTCATTTAGCCAGTTGGCAACGGCATACATACTGGCGCTGTCTTTCACCGACGTCACTAACACTTCTGCTTGCGGGTTAAGGCGTTTGACTTGAGCTTTGGCTTCTTCGATATCGAAATCGAAATGAGGTAAAAGATCGGCTTTGGTGATCAACACTAAGTCGGCTTTTCGGAACATGACGGGATACTTTTCAATTTTATCGTCGCCTTCAGGTATCGATACCAACACCACATTGATGTGAGTACCCACATCATAGGACGCGGGGCAAACTAAGTTGCCTACATTTTCAACAAAACAGATGTCAAGTGGTTTAAGATCCACATGATGCAGGGCGCTGTGCACCATAAAAGCATCGAGATGACATGCTGAACCGGTTTGAATTTGATAGGCTGGAATCCCCTTAGCGATAAGACGATCGGCGTCGCGGGAGGTTTCTAAGTCACCCTCTATCACTGCATAATTAAGGTCGGTGTACTCTTTTAGATGTTCAAGTAAGGTCGTTTTGCCGCTACCTGGGCTGCTCATTAGATTAAATGCGGTGATCTGATGGTCTTCAAAATGAGCTCGGTTGTGGGCCGCTTCATGATCGTTTTTATCGAGGATCTTGTGAATAACCGACAGGGTTTTTTTATCATTGAGCTGAGGATTGCTATGAAGCTCATCATGGGAATGACTATGATGCTCATGAGAATGGGAGTGGCTATAGTCATGATCGTGTGCATGATGATCATGTCGTGGAATGGAACAGCCGCAATCTTTACACATAATAAACTCCATTTAATCTAATGCTAATACAGACAGTTTGCGCTTTGAAAAGGATAACTTCATTGATACTGGTCACTTTTACGCAAACTCTTGAATGATTTGTTGTTTAAATTTAATGCTGTTGATGAATGCCATACCACAGCTGGCCTAGGGCGATGCCACCATCGTTTACTGGTACTTGTTTTGACGGCAACAAAGAGTGCTGTTTAAGTAAATCTTGGCTGCGACTGAGCAGATAGCGGTTTTGAAATACGCCGCCAGATAACACCACTGGAAGCGATGGATATTGAGCTGCTAAGTTTGCGGTTGCCCTCGCCAAACAATCCATGAATCCGCGTGCGATTAATGCGTTTTTGTTAGCCAGTGGCTCTGATGCTAATAACAGCGTGACTATCTGCTGCCAAAGAAGATCGGTTTGCCAAACACCATCGATTAACGGCAGGTCAAAATGAATATTAGCTGCGACTAGTTGATCGACCGATACTTGGTTGGCACAGGCCTCTATTAGCATTCCTGCTTGGCCTTCAAATAGCGTTTTTTCCATTAGGCCTAATACACAGGCTAATGCATCGAATAGGCGGCCGATGGAGCTCGTTTGATAGCTTGCGACCTTTTTATGCCACAGTTGATATAGGTTATTGATAACGGAAGGTGGTAACGACTGTACTGCCGCGATATTAAGTGCGCTGAGTTCATCGGGTGTATATTGGTCAAACAATAGTGCGAGCATAATACGGCGTGGATCTTTAATAGCTTGTTCGTTACCGATTAACGCAAACGGTTTAAGGTGGGCAATCCGTTGGTAGCCATTGATGTCGGCAAGCATGGCTTCACCGCCCCAAAGTTGCTGTTTATCCCCAAGTCCTGTGCCGTCGAAACTAAATCCTAGCACCTTATCTGTGTATTGATTCACCGCCATTATGCTAAGAATATGGGCGTAATGATGTTGTACCTGAAAACGTTCGATATCGTCGTGAGTTTGGCAATACTGTTTTGCCCAGCGGTTGGAAGCATACTCTGGATGTTTATCGCTCACCAAATATTGTGGGGTGAAGCGGTATAAACGCTTAAATGTGGCTAAGGTATCAATAAAATACTGCTCAGCTTCGACACTAAAAAGATCGCCGATATGGGGACTGAGTACCAGATTATGACCAAAGCCAAAGGCGATGCTATTTTTTTGTTGAGCGCCGAGAGCGAGTGTATGGGCACTTACTTGTTGTTGCCAATGCAAGGTTAGGGGGGCGTATCCTCTCGCTAAACGAATAACTTGTAGCTGGCCATTAATCATCTGGACAACGCTGTCATCGCAGCCGTTGAGTATAGGGCGGTTGTGATCCAATATGGCATCGACTACCTCGCCTAGATGAGCATATATCTCGTTTGCGGCTGTGATTATGGGCTCGCCGCTGCGATTAGCGCTGGTGGCAACAAGAGGGCGATTAAGCTCGCTAAGTAACAGATGATGTAGAGGCGTGTAGGGCAGAAACAAGCCTAACCTGTCGATGTCTGGTGCGACACTTGAGCTTAAGGAGATATGCTGCTCATTATTGCGTTCTAACAGAGTGATAGGGCGCTCGGCGCTATTTAATAGCTGCCACTCGGCATCCGATCCTTTGGCTAAGGTTTTTGCCATGGCGAGATCGCTACACATCACCGCAAAGGGTTTGGCGGGACGTTGTTTGCGCAATCGTAGCTTAGTGACCGCTGCATCATTGGTGGCATCACAGACGAGATGAAAGCCCCCGAGTCCTTTAATCGCGAGAATATCGCCTTGCTTCAACAAGCTAACGGTTTGCTCTAATGCAGTCTCTTTTGTCGCGAGGATCTCACCTGTTGCACTGGTTAAGCTGAGTGATGGGCCGCAGCGTGGGCAACTCACAGGCTGCGCATGATAACGCCGATCAAGTGGATCATTGTAGGCCTTGGCGCATTGTTCACACATCTCGAAAGTGGCCATTGAGGTGTTTTTACGATCATAGGGCAGTGTATTGATTAAGGTGTAGCGTGGACCACAGTTAGTGCAATTCGTAAAGGGATAGTGATAGTGGCGGTTATCGGGATCGTTTATCTCATCTAAGCAGTCTTGGCAGCTACTCTTATCTGCCGACACAGCCACTTGGGCATCATCACTAGCTTGGCTTTGTTTGATTTCAAATTGGTAGCACTCGTGCTTCGGGGCGATAGCTTGCTGGGTAAAACGATCGATACGAGCCAAGGGGGGTGGGTTTTGTTTGAGTGTCGACACGAACTTATCTATGTTTAAGCGTGCACCTTGCAGTTCAATGGTTACTCCTTGGCTGTGATTAAAAGTAAACCCGTTAAGTTGCAACGCTTTGGCAAGGCGATAGACAAAAGGGCGAAAACCGACGCCCTGAACTATGCCCGATACCGCTAATTTAACCCGCTCGATTTTGTTCGATGGAAGCGAATCTACGCTATCAATTTTTCCGCAAATACTCATACTATCTTCTGCGTTTTTTCAACATCAACGCACCAACAGCATAATTGTTGCCATCGATTTCAAGTTGTTGGTTAAATTTCAAGGCAAAGTTTTTACCTACCCGCAATGCGACTCTTTGACTAAGCACTGGATTACGCCATTCGCTCCCCGCAAGGGCTACGGCTTTAATGCTGAGGTTAAGATCCAGATGCTCTACCCAGTTCGCCAAATAATCGGCAAAGGAGTCATGCATCCCAAATGCCAGTTTAGCGTTGTCTCTATCATCAGCGAGGCGGAAGCTCATTAGCGAACCCAGTGTTTTGCACCAGTTTAAGCTACGGTAAGCATGGCCACGGGTGAGGGGATAATCGATGCGAGGAGAATTGGCACCGCGGTGAGCCATTGCGCTAGCAATAAGCGCATCACTAAGATCTGCAACATGCATTGAACGACTCTCTAAGCCCAAGACCACAGCAGCTATTGCCCATAATGAAGTGAGATTGTCGCTCGGTGCATCAAGCTTTAGATCCAACAGTCTTAGGTAGTCGTCAGGGTAGCGCTGTTTAAACTTATCTAATACTTGTTTTTGTGGACTTTGCTCTAACTGATGATAAATTTCATAACCGCTTTGTGGTAACTCGGGAAGCGCAAAAAACAGCTCTGATTCGCCTTTACCATCTATGGATTGTATTTGTCCGCCGTGATACTGGCTGAAATAGAGTATGGCGCAGTGTTTATTGATACCGTGTTCCAGATAAATACTGTGTAAGGCACATAAACCATATTCAGTATTTGTCAGTTCGAGCGGTGTTGATTGACTTAAATCATGTTGCCCAGTGAGTTGTTTAACCGTAAACAGCGCTTTTTTATTGCTGGCTAAATAGTGATTACCGTGACTTTCGACGATTGCTTCATCATGTAGCGCCTTGACCTTACTCGTAAGGCTAATGGTTGATGGGCCTGTGTGGTCAATTTCTGCCCAAGCGCCATCGATAAAGGCTAATGGTGTCGACTTCTGGCTATCGTCAATAAATAACCAATCTATGCCTTGTTGACGTAAGCGTTCGGCAATCACAATGAGTAGTCGGTTGTAGGCAAAGCAGAGGTCGTATAAAGGGGCATTGAGTTTAGGATGATCGCTAATGGGTCTGACTGTGATTAAGGGTTTTTCAATACTTGATAATGCTAACACTTGACGATCGCAGAGGTGAAACTGGGCATTAAGTGTATTAGGGTTGCATATGAGTAATCTAGGTCGATGATTAATATCGTTAGTGTTAAGGCTTGGCTCTTTGAGATAAAGTGTTATGGGCAAGTTACCTGCAAGCGTTACCTCGCCATTGGTCATTAATTTGTTGCAGAGAGCTTGGATATCTGCAGCCGTCAGTCCGCGGTAGTCTGGGCTAATGCGTAGCTCGCCGTGGCAGCACTCACAAGCCAGTGCGATATCACCAAATTGAGTAGATTGATTGTCGCCAAATAACGGCGCACATCGTTGGCAAAACTCTTGTTCAATAGCTGCATTTTGTAGTTCTTTTTTGCTGCCGATGGTTTTATCAACAAGTGCAATACGAGAATCCGTTAGCCATACCGATATCAAAAAATCATCAGCTATTGCGTCTGCAAGGGATTCAAGATCGGCTTGTTCTCCATCGGCTTCGATAGTGTAACAACCCTGTTGATAGCTAACAGTGATATTTAGTGAATTATAATTTAGGTATTGATTGCATAAATACGCATAGAGCGGCACCTGTCGTGAGCAGGTAAATTCAAATTTTATTGTTTTCATTTGTTGTTACACCGCGCTTATAAGAGTCTGGAATGAGGTTTTCGATCGCAATGTTGTTGACGCGAGTGACCGTAAAATCGAGTGAGTTTAGATGATCAATAATGGTTTTTTCCATCAAGGGGACAGCCGCAGAGACTCTTGGCGTAAGTCCTAATACCATAGGTTCCAGCACGGTAGGGGTGCATCCTAAGACAAAGGTTTTAGGACGATCGCCAACCATTTCCATCATGGTGAGAGTTTGCAGCATTTCAACTTCGTGGGCGCTGCCTTGCCAATCAATTTCGCTTGGTGCTTTATCAAAATCAAAAAAGTACACTTCGCCCGGCCCAACGCCATTGGCATTTACCGTATCGACGACGATGAGGTAATCGTATTTGCAAATAATGGGAATAAGACCCTGGGCGAGGGTACCGCCATCCATCACATCGAGTTGATGCTGCGGATGGGAAAATTGATAGTTTTCTTGCAGGTAATTAACGAAATGTACGCCGATCCCTTCATCGGCGTACAGCACATTACCAATACCGAGTAACAGTATTTTCATGGCGTCCTTTCTAATGCTTCTTTGGATGGTAGTCGTATCCAGATACGATAGAGTCTACCGAATTGTGTTTAAATCGAATGCCTGTCCAAACCGCCATATAGACGTGGATCACCACAAAGATAATAAACACCCAAGTAAAGTAATGATGCCAAATGCGCACTGGTGCCAGCCCGCCCATGATACCAGTAACCCAAGCCGCAAAGCCTCCTAGCATGCCACCGAGTCCTAGATGATAAACATTAGCATAGAGGACTAAGCCAGTGATGCAGATAAGAACTGCAAAAACAGAAACTGCCAAATAGGTCACAAATTGTAGAGGACCATAGACGCCTTTTTTGTCTAAATGTCCCATCCATAGGTATGACTTAAGTTGAACTATCCAACTGTTTACGCTGGTTACATCTTTAAAAGAGCGCCGCTCAATATCGCTTTTGCTAAAGAAGAACAAGTAAGCGCGAACAATTGTAATGGCACATAAAATAAAGCCGAAGATCAGGTGAGATAATCTCACCCAGCCTTGTACCAATACATCTGAGCTACTGGGCGCAACCAAAAATGGCCAAGCAATGTAGAAGCCCGTTATGACTAGAACCAATATGGACAGCGCACGCAACCAGTGAAATATTCTGATCGCGGCGCTAAAGATAAAGGCTCTCTCATAGGGTACATTTTGTGTATCCATGAGTTGCTCCTTAAACGTTTCCGTTTGGATCGATTCTAAATTCACCTAACTCTTGGCCCTTATAATCCATCACATGTACCGAACATGCCATGCAAGGGTCAAACGAGTGGATGATACGAATAACTTCCAATGGTTTAGTTGGATCTTCAAGCTTTAGCCCTAGTAAAGAGGCTTCATAGGGACCGACTTTACCTTCGTTGTCGACAGGGCCTGCGTTCCACGTTGTGGGCACAACGGCTTGATAGTTTTCAACTAAACCATTTTTTATACGGATCCAGTGACTGAGCATACCGCGAGGCGCTTCAATCATGGCGTGGCCCACATACTCCTTGTTTGAATCGATTTCAGGTTTAACATAGGTCGCTTCATCTACTTGAATGTTACTAATGAGTGCATCGAACGTTTTAAGGCCTTCTTCGGCAACAATCACGGTTTGCAGCATACGTGCCGCGGTGCGACCTAAGGTGGTAAAGAGTGCAGCTATCGGCAGACCTGTCACTTCGAGTAAGCCATTAACCGCATCGACAACCACCTTATTACCGCGTGCATAGCTGACTAATAAGCTTGCTAATGGGCCCACTTCGACTGGCTCACCTTGATAACGCGGCGATTTCACCCAGCTGTACTTACCGTCGCCATCCAGTGTCGGTAACTTACCGTATACAGTATCGCGCTCGACAAATCCTGTGTAGTTAGGGATGGTTGTACCATCGTAAGGGTGTTGTGGTCCGTCGGCATCGTACCAAGCGTGGCTAACATCCTCTTTAATAAAATCAGGATTGAGATCGCTAACCCCAGCGAGATCGCCATTCATGATCACGCCTTGGTCGAACATATACTGACCATCGGCTAATACAAAGTCATTCGTTGCCATGAAGTTCTTCACATTGACGCCGCCCAGCACGCTTGGCTCGCTGCCAAATGCTTCGGCGGCCATCACGATATCGGCTTTATAGGCACGATGAATAAAGTCAGTCACTATTGCGTGTTTCTGCTTCCACTCTTGAAGACGTGCTGGGCTAAGCATGTCGCGTACCGAGGTAACACCACCAACCACAAGTGATTGTGGGTGAGGTTGCTTACCACCGAAAATGGCGAGCATCTCGGCGGCAACGCGCTGAACTTCAAGTGCTTTCAAGTAATGTGATAGGGCAATGAGGTTCTGTTCTGGAGTGAACTTATAGGTGCCGTTCCCCCAATATGCGTTAGCAAATGGCCCAAGTTTACCTGTTTCAACAAATCCTTTAACCCGCTCTTGCACTGCACGAAGTTCACCTTCACCAGCAGCAATCGGTTTGTCGGTGTATTTTAGTGCGACTTGCGCGGCAGCGGCTGGGTCAGCACTCAATGCCGAGACAACATCAACCCAATCTAGTCCATGAAGATGGTAGAAATGCACAATATGATCATGCATATAGAGAGAGGTTTGCATCAGTGAGCGTAAGTACTTAGCGTTAAGTGGAATTTTCACACCTAATGCATTCTCTACAGCTTCAGTACCGCAGCGATAGTGAGAATAGGTACATACACCACAGATACGTTGAACAATGAGTCCAACATCCATTGGGGTGCGGCCTTTGAGGATAACCTCAATACCGCGCCAGAGTGTCGAAGAGGACCAAGCCTTCTGAACAACATTATTTTCATCAACTTCAACCTCGATGCGCAGATGGCCTTCGATGCGAGTGATGGGGTCGATAACTACACGTTTGCTCATTGAATTAGTCCTCTTTCGAATTGGCAAATACGCTGGCAACAGCATGGGCGCCGATACCTACTGCGGTGGCACCCAAAATAACCGCACCTACGGTGTCGGCGGTTGCATCTAGCCCGTGGAGTAGTTGTCTGCCGAGAGGTTTTTCAAAGTCAGCCATATCATCCCAAAAATTAGGCTCAGAGCAGCCCATACAACCGTGACCCGCAAGCACTGGCCAGCTGGTATGGTGATTAAAACGCTCTGTGGGGCAGTTGTTATAGGTATAAGGTCCTTTACAACCCACCTTGTATAAACAGAAGCCTTCTTTCGCTCCTTGATCGCCAAACTCTTCAACAAACTCGCCAGCATCGAAACGACCACGACGTTCACAGTTGTCATGTACGCGTGCGCCATAAGCCCATTTGGGACGGTTAAACATATCGAGGGCAGGTAACTTGCCGAACATAATGAAGTACATCAGTGTACCGACGATATTTTTCTCACTTGGTGGACAGCCACCTAAGTTTACTACGGTTTTATTGATGACTTGATCGACGCCTTTAGCCCCCGTTGGGTTCGGAGCGGCCGCTTGTACGCCACCGAAAGAAGCGCAGGTGCCTACCGATATAATGGCGGCAGCGCCTTCGGCTGCGTGTTTAATGATCTCTAATCCAGTATGGCCTTTACAGCCGACTGTGAGGAAAGCACCATTGTTTGCCGTTGGAATAGCCCCTTCTACAGCAAGTAGATAGTTACCTTTGTAGGCCTCTAACGCGTGCTCTAAGTTTTCTTCCGCTTGCCAACCCGCAGCAGCCATTAAGGTTTCATGGTATTCCAATGAAACGTGATCGAAGATGAGTGAGTCTAAGTTGGGTGTGTCGGCACGAACGAGGGATTCGGAGCAGCCTGTGCATTCTGCCATGTGTAACCAGATTAACGGAACTCGATCTGCAAGTTCGGCGGCTTCGGCTACTAAGGTGCTAAAAGGGAGAGGCAGAGCTAACATGGCGGTGACCGCCGCGCTCCATTTCATAAAGTCTCGTCTAGAGATACCATGCTCTTCCATCTTATTTTGCAAAGACTGAGCATGTCGAGGTGCTAAGCTGCGTAGCATTTTTATACGCGCTTGGCCCTGTTCATATAAGGCGGCATGTGTGTCCATGGTTAACCCTTTGTTGTCATTTTGGGGAGAAATTGTAGTGGCACGTTCCAGTTTTAAAGTGTAGGCCTCAATTTGCGATGAATTATTGATGTATATCAACCTTTTGACCGCTTATGAATAAGTCGAAGTTTTACAATGAATTCATATGAGCCAGATCATGTTTCATTGCTCCAGTGGGACAAAATGTCGCAACGGGATACGGATATATGATGGGCGTCATATTATTCAAATTAGGCTAATCGATTGTTTTTATGGCTTATAAATAATATTGGTTAAAACTTCAGCTTTTTAGACCAACCTTATATACACTTAAGGAGTAATGTCTAACTAGGAGCTAGTTATGGAGTCGATGAAAGTCGTTGATTATATGGACCGTCAACCAGTATTGTTACATCCCGATATGACACTGGCTGCGGCGGTAGAAAAGCTGCTCACACAAAAAAAACTCGGAGCAGCGGTGGTGGATTTACAAGGTAATTTAGTGGGGTTTTTATCGCAACAAGATTGTTTAGCCGTGATGTTAAAGAGTACTTATCACTGTGATTTAACTGCGAATGTTAGCGACTGTATGCGTACAGATGTATTAACCGTAACGAAAGAAACCCCCATCATTTCTTTGGCTGAGCAGATGTTGCAAGCTAAACCGAAAATATATCCGGTGATCGATCAAGGTCGGGTCGTTGGGATCATCGATAGAAATCTGGTTCTACGAGCCATTAATATCTCGATGCAAGAGTGCTATCTCAAGCCCGCTTAAGATCGCTGCAAAAATAGCACACAAACGTCCACCTTTTGAACAGACGCATAGTTTGACAAAAGGTGAACGTTATTAAGGGATAAATACGCCATTTGCCATACCCAAAGCGTCTGTTACTTGGTAGGATCATTTCTTTGTGTCTTTCTTTAATGGGTTTTGCATTTGAATTCGCCACTTCACCCCCTATCTAATGGTTTCTTAAAGCAGTGTTATCAAGCAGATGTGTCTAAAATAAGACGTCGTCTTTTTCGCTTAAATAAGCAAGCCGACTCCGATAAAAAGCGTGACGAATTAGCTAAACTCGAAGAGCTTGCTATTGCCGCAGCCACTAAGGTTAAGCAGCGCCGAGAGGGCATACCTAAGATCTGTTACCCTGAAGAGCTGCCTATTTCACAAAAGCGTGATGAAATTGCGCGCGCGATAGCGGGTCATCAAGTGGTGATTGTTGCAGGTGAAACGGGGTCGGGTAAGACCACTCAGTTACCTAAAATCTGTTTAGAGCTTGGGTTAGGCTCGCGCGGACTCATTGGTCATACTCAGCCGCGTCGTTTAGCGGCTCGTAGCGTCGCAACTCGTGTGGCCGAGGAGTTAAACAGTCCGTTAGGCGAAGTGGTGGGCTTTAAGGTGCGTTTCGCCGATGCAATTAAGCCAAGCTCTTATATTAAGTTAATGACCGATGGCATTTTATTGGCAGAACTGACCTCGGATAAGTTTCTCGATCAATATGACACCATTATTATCGATGAAGCTCATGAGCGTAGTCTGAATATTGATTTCATCTTGGGGTACCTAAAGAGCGTTCTTAAGAAGCGTCCAGATCTTAAAGTGATCATCACCTCGGCAACTATCGATGTTGAGCGCTTCTCCAAACATTTCAATAATGCGCCAGTGATTGAAGTTTCAGGCCGTACCTATCCGGTAGAAACTCGATATCGTCCATTAGTACGTGAGCAAGATGAAGATCTGGATTTAACCGAGGGAATTTTTGCGGCGGTTGAAGAACTGATGCGAGAGGGCCCTGGTGATATTTTGATTTTCATGAACGGTGAGCGCGAAATTCGTGATGTTGCCGATCAGCTTAATAGACAACAATACCGTAATACCGAAATTCTACCTCTGTATGCGCGTCTCTCCTATGGTGAGCAGTCTAAAGTATTTAAGAGCCATATTGGTCGGCGCATTGTACTGGCGACTAACGTGGCCGAAACCTCACTTACCGTGCCGGGCATTCGGTATGTTATCGATCCTGGTACCGCTCGTATTAGCCGATATAGCTATCGCACAAAGGTGCAGAGACTTCCCATTGAAGCGATTTCTCAGGCCAGTGCTAACCAGCGTCAGGGCCGTTGTGGTCGTGTGGCACCGGGGATCTGTATTCGGCTCTATGATGAGCTAGATTTCAATAATCGTCCTGAATTTACCGATCCCGAGATCTTACGAACTAACCTTGCGTCGGTTATTTTACAGATGCTCGCTATCGGACTTGGTGATATCGAAGGCTTCCCCTTTATTCAGCCGCCCGATTCACGTTACATTCGCGACGGTTTTTTACTGCTTGAAGAGCTGCAATCGGTTAAAAAATACAAGGGACAGCTACAGTTAACGCCGCTTGGTCGTCAATTAGCGTCTATTCCAGTCGATCCTCGACTTGCACGTATGGTGATTCAGGCCAACGAATATGGCTGTTTGCATGAAGTGTTGGTGATCACCGCGGGTTTGTCGATACAAGATCCTCGTGAACGGCCGATCGATAAAAAGCAGGCCGCCGACGAATGTCATCGCCGTTTTAATGATAAAGATTCTGATTTTGTGGCGTGGGTGAATCTTTGGGAGCACATAAAGACAGAGCAAAAAGCACTATCGGCCAGCCAATTCAGAAAACTCTGTAAACAGGAGTTTTTAGCCTATTTGCGGGTGCGCGAATGGCAAGATTTATACACCCAACTGCGTCAAGCTGTGCATGATCTTAAATGGAAACTCAACAGCGAGCCAGCAGATCACGAATTGCTGCATAAGTCACTGTTAACGGGCCTATTAAGTCATATTGGCTTTAAAGACAAAGATAACGAGTATTTAGGTGCCCGTAACCGTAAGTTCTTTGTATTCCCCGGTTCACCTCTGGCAAAGAAAGGGCCGAAATGGATCATGGCGGCAGAGATGACGGAAACCTCTCGCTTGTTTGCGCGTTGCTGCGCCAAAATTCAACCAGAATGGGTGGAACCATTAGCTGCTCACCTGATTAAGAAAAACTATGTTGAGCCCCATTTCGAAGCGAAACAGGGCAGTGTAGTTGCACTTGAGAATCAGCAGCTATATGGCCTCACCATAGTGAATCGCCGCCGTACCCAGTATGGCCCGATTAACCCTGTTGAAGCCCGAGAGATCTTTATTCGCAGTGCCCTTGCTGATGGTGAGCTACGTACTAACGAAGCCTTCTTCGTGAAGAATCGTAAGCTACTCGAGGATATTGAAGCCTTAGAGCATAAATCTCGTCGCCGTGATATTTTGGTTGATGAGCAGGCTCTCGTCGATTTTTATGAGCATAGGATCCCGCAAGGGATCTATAACGCGCCGAAACTGCTGAGCTGGTGGAAGAAGGAAAAGAAAACCAATCCCGATCTACTCGATTTTGAACGCGAACAGTTGATGAAGCGTGGTGATGAGCATGTGTCAGCACTGGATTTCCCCGATTACTGGCACCAAGGTAACCTAAAGCTGAGCTTGAGTTACCATTTTGAACCCGCAGATCTTGATGATGGTGTATCGGTTCATATTCCCGTGGCGCTGCTCAATCAAATCGACAACGCCGGTTTTGATTGGTTGGTGCCAGGCTTGAGAGAAGAGAAATGCATAGCATTAATCAAGTCACTACCTAAGACCTTACGGCGTAACTTTGTGCCAGCGCCCGATTACGCTAGGGCGTGTTTACAGGCGATGAATTCGACCGATATGAGTTTACTCGACGCGATGTGCAAACAGTTACTACGTATGAGTGGCGTGCGGATCTCCCCCGATGATTTCGATACATCCCAGCTGACCGCGCACTTGTTGATTAATTTTAAGGTTGAAGATGATAAAGGGCGATTAGTGGCTCAGAGCCGTGATTTAGACTCCCTAAAAGGGCAACTTCAAGGCCAAGTGACACAAGCAATTCGAAATGTCGCCGAAACGGGGATTGAGCAGAAAGAGCTAACTCAGTGGAGTTTTGGCGCTTTACCTAAGCAATATGAAAAGCGTAAAGGCAACTTTGAGGTTAAGGCTTTTCCTGCATTAGTGGATGACAAAACCAGTGTTTCCATTGCGCTGTTTGATGATGAGAATGAGGCGAAGCGAGCCCATCGTACTGGCTTACAGCGATTGTTATTAATTAATATTCCGTCGCCAGTTAAGCACTTGCAAAATACCTTGCCAAACAAAGCTAAGCTGGCAATGTACTTTAATCCCTTTGGCCAAGTTCAGATCTTGATTGACGATATTCTTTCGGCCGCAGTGCAGCAGCTATTGGACGAAAAAGGTCTAGATGTACGGAGCGCAGAGCAGTTCGATGCCGCAAAAGAGTGGGTACGCCAAGAGCTTAATCCTACAGCGGCTAAAATAGCCTTGCAGGTTGAAGAAATTCTAACTTTATATCAGAAGGTTAAAAAGCGTCTAAAGGGTAAGATAAGCCTAGATATTGCGTTTGCCATGAGTGACATACAGACCCAGCTCGATAAATTAGTCTTTAAAGGCTTTGTCGAGCAATGCGGTTGGCAAAGACTCGCTGACTTAGTGCGTTATCTAAAAGCCATTGATAATCGACTCGATAAACTTCCTGTAGACCCCAACAGAGACAGATTACACCTGCACAGCATTACCAATGTGCAAAATTTGCTGGATCAGCAGTTGGCGAAGGTCCCGAGAACGTCACCGATACCAGAAGCTCTGCTTGATGCGCGTTGGATGATTGAAGAGTATCGAGTGTCCTGTTTTGCACAAGTATTGGGTACGGCTTATCCGATTTCAGAAAAGCGGATCATCAATCGAATTAACGAAGCTTAATTCGTTTCCCCTAATGTAAAGCACCTGTTATCAGGTGCTTTTTTTTTTACAACTACCTCTATCGATATATTTTGTCATTTTAAATCACTTTATTGCTTACAAATTACTCGAATAAGAACTATGTTTCAGTAGATTATGAATAGCTAATTCATTCATTTTGTTGTTTTCTCAATCGGAAATTGCAGTTATAGCAAGTGATCTAGGTTTTATCTGTATTAAAAGGATGATCCAGATCAAACATGCATGCATTTTACCGATTAAGAGGTATACAGAATGTTAACGCGTTATTGATAACATAACGCATAAGGAGATTGGCGCTGCAAGAGGCTGTCTTACTTAACAAAATTTAGCTCATGTCACTGTTATGCGCACTAGGTGTAAAACCGACATGATCTGTTGGAGGATGTATGAGTTCCACATCAAATGAAGAGAAAAGTTTAGAGCTGAAAATATTTGTGTTTCTAACCGTTTTTCTTGCACCACTGCTTTCTGTGTTATTGGTTTCTGGACTGGGTTTTGCCATCTGGTTTAGCCAGATCATCATGGGACCACCAGGTGCAGGCTAATCCAGAGTCATCACATAAGTAAGAAAAAGTTATCAAATAAAGAGTGATTTTATCAATGAGCAAAGAACTTCACGTAACAAGCTTAGTGGTTCAGGTAAAGCCTGAGCACATGTCTAATGTTAGGCAAGCCATTATGAAGATGGAAAATGCTGAGTTGTCTGTTAACGATGAGGTGAAACTCGTGGTGGTGTTGGAAGGCGAAACTCAAAAGGGATTATTGTCCGATATCGAGAGCATAAACCATATTGAGGGCGTGTTGTCGGCCGCGATGGTTTATCACCAAAGTGAAGTGCTTGAAGAAGGTGAAAAATGAACATGAATAGACGCGAATTTATGAAGGCCAATGCGGCAATGACCGCAGCTGCTGCAGCTGGACTAGCGCTACCTGCTGGTGCGAGTAACTTAATTACCAGTTCAGAGCAAACTAAACTTGAGTGGAACAAAGCTCCTTGTCGTTTCTGCGGCACTGGCTGTTCGGTGATTGTCGCTACCCGTGATGGCAAGGTTGTCGCCACTCATGGTGATGCTGAGAGTGAAGTTAACCGCGGCTTAAACTGCATTAAAGGTTATTTCCTGTCAAAAATCATGTACGGCAAAGACAGACTCAATACGCCAATGCTTCGAATGACCAATGGCAAATATGATAAGCATGGTGAGTTTACGCCTATCAGTTGGGATACCGCATTCGATACCATGGCGCAGAAGTGGAAACAGACCATCAAGGCCAAAGGTCCTACTGCGGTAGGCATGTTTGGCTCGGGTCAGTGGACGGTTTGGGAAGGTTATGCGGCTTCGAAACTGATGAAAGCCGGTTTTGGTTCGAATAATATTGACCCTAATGCGCGTCACTGCATGGCGTCAGCCGTGGGTGGATTTATGCGCACCTTTGGTATCGATGAACCAATGGGTTGTTATGATGATATGGAACATGCCGATGCCTTTGTGCTTTGGGGATCGAACATGGCAGAGATGCATCCTATTCTATGGAGCCGAGTAACGGATCGCCGTTTAAGTGCGCCTCATGTCAAAGTGTCTGTGCTATCGACCTTTACTCATCGCTCATTTGATTTAGCGGATTTGGGAATCATCTTTACACCGCAAACTGATTTGGCGATGCTTAATTTTATTGCCAATTACATCATTCAAAATGATGCCGTTAACTGGGATTTTGTTAACAAACACACCACCTTCCGTAAAGGTGAAACCGATATCGGTTATGGACTTCGTCCAACGCATCCTTTGCAACAAAAAGCCAAGAATGTAAAGACTGCGGGTAATTCGACCCCAATTGATTTCGAGGCCTTCAAAGCCTTTGTTGCCGATTATGATGTCACATCGGTAAGTAAACTGTCAGGCGTTCCTGAAGATAAACTGATCGAACTGGCCAAGCTCTATGCCGATCCTAATACCAAAGTAACCTCATTTTGGACCATGGGCTTTAACCAGCATACTCGTGGTGTTTGGTGTAATAATCTTATTTACAACATTCATCTGCTAACGGGTAAGATTTCTACGCCTGGTAACAGTCCTTTTTCGTTAACGGGTCAACCGTCTGCCTGTGGTACAGCACGTGAAGTTGGGACTTTCTCTCATCGTTTACCTGCAGACTTAGTCGTTAATAATCCAGAGCACAGAAAGATTGCGGAGAACATCTGGAAGATCCCTGACGGCATTATTCCGCCAAAGCCTGGTTATCACGCGGTAGAGCAGAATCGTCGTCTTAAAGATGGTGACATCAATGCCTATTGGGTCCAAGTGAACAACAATATGCAGGCGGGGCCTAATATTAACGAAGAGGGCTTACCTGGTTACCGTAATCCTGAGAACTTCATCGTAGTATCAGACGCTTACCCTACTGTGACAACTCAGGCTGCCGATCTTATTTTACCCACGGCGATGTGGGTAGAGAAAGAGGGGGCTTATGGTAATGCTGAGCGTCGTACTCAGTTCTGGCACCAAATGGTGAAAGCGCCTGGCGAGTCACGTTCTGATTTATGGCAATTGATGGAGTTTTCTAAGCGCTTTACCACCGATGAAGTGTGGCCAAAAGAGGTGCTCGCGGCGAATCCTCAGTACAAAGGCAAAACCCTGTTTGAAGTCCTTTATCAAAATGGCAATGTTGATAAATTCCCATTAGAACAAGCGGATCCTAAGTTCTTGAATGATGAGGCTCAACATTTTGGTTTTTATGTCCAAAAAGGTTTGTTTGAAGAGTATGCCACTTTCGGTCGTGGTCATGGCCATGACTTGGCGGACTTTGATACCTACCATCAAGTGCATGGTTTGCGTTGGCCTGTGGTTAACGGCAAAGAGACTAAATGGCGTTTCCGTGAAGGCAGCGATCCATATGTTAAGCCTGGCACTGGATTTGAATTTTATGGTAAGCCTGACGGTAGAGCAGTTATCTTCGCCTTGCCTTATGAACCAGCAGCAGAATCGCCTGATGAAGAGTATGACATCTGGTTGTCGACTGGCCGCGTATTAGAGCATTGGCACTCTGGCTCGATGACACAGCGCGTTCCGGAGCTTTATCGTGCTTTCCCTGATGCGGTTTGTTTTATGCACCCTGATGATGCTAAAAAGCGCGGATTGCGTCGTGGTGATGAAGTGAAAGTTATTTCACGCCGTGGTGAGATTAAGACTCGCGTGGAAACTCGTGGTCGAAACAAGCCTCCTGTCGGACTGGTATTTGTGCCTTGGTTTGATGCAAGCCAGCTTATTAATAAAGTCACTCTTGATGCGACAGACCCATTGTCAAAGCAAACAGACTTTAAGAAATGTGCGGTTAAAGTGGTTAAGGCGTAAGGAGCATCACCATGAAACTGATAAAAATTGTAACATTAGCGGTAATCATGAGTACGAGTCTCAGTGCGGCATTTTACGGCGATGCGGCGAGCGTTCCTGATGAAAAAATCGCGACCTTAAGACAGGCACCAATAGCGACGAACCCAACGCCACCTGTGATGCAGAAAGTGCGCAATACCGATGTAAAAGAGGTGCGTAATTATCCGATGCAGCCACCGGTTATTCCTCATAAGATTGACGGGTATCAAATTGATCTTAAAGTGAATAAGTGTATGTCTTGTCATGCTCGTAAGCGTGTTGGCGACTCACAAGCTCCTATGGTAAGCGTGACTCACTATATGGATAGAGAGAATAACTTTTTAGCCAACTTGTCACCAAGACGTTATTTCTGTACTCAGTGCCATGTGCCACAGCTAGACGCGAAGATGTTAGTTGAAAATGACTTCATTGATATTGATCATCTCATTAAAGCTGAAGCTACTAAGCACTAGGAGTTAACCTATGTTAGATAAGTTAAAAAAAATCTGGCAGGTGCTAAGAAAACCAAGCGTGCATTATAGCTTAGGCTTTTTAACCTTAGGTGGATTCGTCGCTGGAGTCATATTTTGGGGGGGCTTTAACACTGCCCTCGAAGCAACAAACCAAGAGGCTTTCTGTATCGGTTGTCACGAGATGGAAAATAACGTGTATGCAGAGTTAAAAACCACGATCCATTTCACTAACCGAAGCGGTGTGCGTGCCACTTGTCCCGATTGTCATGTTCCTCATAATTGGACCGACAAGATCGCACGTAAGATGCAAGCCTCTAAAGAGGTTTGGGGTAAGATATTTGGTACTATCAATACGCGAGAAAAGTTTGAATCTAAACGACGTGAGCTTGCAGAACATGAGTGGGCACGGTTAAAAGCCAACGATTCTTTGGAATGTCGTAACTGTCATAATTTTGATTACATGGATTTTACTCGTCAATCGACACGTGCGGCTAATATGCACTCCACATCATTGGCCAGTGGTGAAAAGACCTGTATCGATTGTCATAAAGGTATTGCTCATCACTTACCTGATATGAAAGGTGTGGAAGGCTTCTAACTCCTTATTTTTATCTCCACTAAACAAAACGCCAGCAATCATCTCGCTGGCGTTTTTATTTTCAACTTGTACGATTCTCCTTGTCATCGATTCACTTCAAGAGTTCACCGAGTTGATGATCATCTCTCTCAACCAGCGGTGGCTGGAATCAAATTCGAAATGCTTGTGCCACAACAATACATAGGAACCTGGCACTAGCTCGGTAGGAACGGGCAGCGTGACCAACTTGAAGTGCGGTATCATCTCTTGTGCATATTTAGCTGGCGAACACAGAATTAAGTCACTGTGCTCACAGAGCTGCATTGCACAGCGAAAGTCAGTGAGATTGACCGCGATGTCACGTTTTAAATGTTTTATCTGCAATACATCATCGAGTAGCCAACGGGAGATCCCACCAAATGTCACTTGCAGGTGACGATATTTTAAAAAGGTGTCCAAATTCCACTCTTCATCGAGCAATGGGTGTCCCTCGCGGACAAGGCAGAGCGAATGATCGCGAGTGAGTTCGGCATAGTTTAAAGATTTTGGTAGGTTTTTAATGTGCAGTAGTGAGCGGTCATCCCTTTCTCGGACGGTAATACCAAGATCATTATCGCATCTTAGTAGCCGCTCCATGCTGTCGTTATGCCAAGTATGGCTGTCTATCGTGACGTTAGGCGCTTGCTTGAGAAGTTGTGGCATAAAATGTGGGTAGGTGAGTGAGTATGCTGTTTCAACCAACTCGATGCGAAAACATCTGCGGCTTTTTGAGGGATCGAAATCGCTAGGACGGGTTAGCTTAGCGACTTGATTTAGTATTTGTCTTATTTCGGGCCCTAATTGTTTTGCTTTCGGTGTGGGACGTAAACCGTGAGCGGTGCGCTCAAAGAGTTGGTCATCGAAGGATTCCCTGAGCTTGTTGAGCTGTTTACTTACTGCCGATTGACTCAAATGCAGGCGCTCTGCTGCAGAGGTGACACTTTGCTCTTCGAGTAGGACCTCAAGTACAGTAAGTAAATTAAAATCAAATTGCTTCAATGAACCGCTCCCAATCGTGCATGGCGTAAATACCTTAAGGATAATATCGATTTATTGTGAATTTCGATATATACAATAGGCCCGATAACAAGTTAATTGTTTGATTAACCTTAGACAATAGATCTCCAAATGGATGGACAAATGGAATTTACCAATAGGCTTGAGATCTGTATTATGCCCGTGAGTTGTCATTGTGTTTTGGACTTCTGTATTGCTTAAGACACAAAATCGAGGGTAGGGCTGTAAATTAGCTACCTTATCAAAAGGACGATCTAGCCTTGCTAGATCTTGTTGTTATGATCTTCGTTAGGGTCATAACTCATAAAATGGAAACTGTTAGCATGAAAAAAATCACTATTCTAGGTCTATCTTTACTCACTCTGTTCTCATCGATAGCCTATGCAAGAAATGACATTGGTGCGTATTCAATTTCAGAGGCATTGAGCTCAGAAACCGCAAAAGCTAAGTTAGGCAACGAGGTACAATTTTACTTTGGCGAACAAGTTTATGCTGAGCCACTGCAAAAATTGGGTGATCTCAAAACAAACAAAAAAACTAACGCTTTTAATAAGTCAGACAAAGAAGCCTGCGAATGGGTATTTCTTTCTGCAATGATCGCGCTGAAAAAGAGTGCGGTTAAGCAAGGTGGTAATGCGATCGTCAATATTAAATCTAACTATAAGAACAATCTGACATCAAGCGAAGACACATTCCAATGTGGTGCGGGTGCTATGATTGCGGGTGTAGCACTAACAGGTGAAGTGGTTAAGCTAGCCGAATAGATTTTGGGACTAGAATCAAGTATCTGAACTATTAAGTAAAAAACGCCAGCAATATTATGCTGGCGTTTTTTATGTGCAGTGTTTTGCAGCTACGCTTTATGCACGCATCGATTTTTCGCCGCGACACAGTCCCACTACGCCAGAGCGTGACACTTCGATGACCTTAGTCACTTCGCCAATTGCCGTAATAAAGGCATCCAGTTTATCAGAGGTGCCAGTCATCTGAATGGTGTAAAGCTCTGCAGTAACATCGACAATTTGGCCACGGAAGATATCGGCTGTGCGCTTTACTTCTTCACGACCTGCACCTTTAGCTTTTACCTTTACCAGTGCGAGTTCGCGCTCGATATGGCTAGCTTCAGTGATATTAGACACTTTTAGAATATCGATCAGTTTATGCAGCTGTTTTTCTATCTGTTCTAAGACCGCTTCATCGGCAACCACGGTAATATTGAGCCGAGAAAGCGTAATATCATCAGTTGGTGCAACCGTTAAACTTTCGATGTTATAGCCACGCTGAGAGAACAGGCCAACCACTCGTGACAGGGCACCGGGCTGGTTTTCAAGTAATACAGAAATAATACGACGCATTAGCTTTTCTCCGTTTTGCTTAGCCACATTTCATTCATTGCACCGCCACGAATAAGCATAGGATAGACATGCTCGGTTTCATCGACACTAATATCGACGAAGACAAGTTTGTCTTTCATTGCTAATGCTTTGGCAAGACCCGCTTCTAGCTCCGCGGGATCGCTAATGGTCATGCCTACATGGCCATAGGCCTCTGCAATCTTGGCAAAATTGGGTACCGAATCCATATAAGAGTGAGAGTGACGTCCTGAGTAGATCATATCCTGCCACTGCTTCACCATGCCGAGGAATCGGTTGTTCAAGTTAATGATTTTAACTGGCGTATCATATTGAAGTGCCGTGGACAGCTCTTGAATATTCATCTGAATCGAGCCATCACCAGTGACACAAATGACCGTTTCATCTGGCATTGCCATTTTAACGCCCATGGCGGCGGGTAAACCAAACCCCATGGTGCCTAGTCCACCCGAATTGATCCAGCGGCGCGGTTTATTAAAAGGGTAATAGAGGGCGGCAAACATCTGGTGTTGGCCGACATCGGATGCAACATAGGCATCACCATTGGTGAGCTTGTGAAGGGTTTCAATCACCTGCTGTGGCTTAATACGACCGCTGGTTTTGTCATAGGCTAAGCTATCTCGTGAGCGCCATTGATTAATTTCACTCCACCAATAGTCGATAGCGGCCTCATCGTTTTTGCCAGCATTGTCTTCCTCAAGTAGCTCAAGCATGCTGTCGAGAATATTATCTGCTGAGCCGACGATGGGAATATCCACATGAACTGTTTTAGAGATCGATGATGGGTCGATATCAATATGTAAAATAGTCGCATTGGGGCAATATTTTTCGACGTTATTGGTGGTTCTGTCGTCGAAGCGAACCCCTATACCGAAGATAAGATCTGAATTATGCATGGCCATATTGGCTTCATAGCAACCATGCATACCAAGCATCCCTAAGCTGTTCGCATGGGTGCCCGGAAACGCGCCAAGGCCCATAAGGGTGCTCACAACTGGAATACCTAGTTTCTCAGATATCGCTAAAATCTGTTTGTCGCAGCCAGAGATCACCGCGCCGCCACCCACATAGAGTACCGGTTTTTTGGCTGCCAATAAGGCTTGTAAACCGCGGCGGATCTGACCGCGATGTCCTGTGGTTGTTGGATTGTACGAGCGCATGTTAATTTCATCAGGGTATTGATATTCATGCAGTATTTGTGGATTTAAACAGTCTTTTGGAATATCGACGACCACAGGGCCAGGGCGTCCGGTTGACGCAATATAAAATGCTTTCTTAATGATATCGGGAATGTCTTTAGCATCGGTCACAAGAAAGCTGTGCTTAACCACAGGGCGAGAGATACCAATCATGTCGCATTCTTGGAACGCATCGTTGCCGATAAGATTGCTGGGTACTTGGCCAGATAATACCACTAGTGGAATTGAGTCCATGTAAGCGGTCGCTATGCCGGTGATGGCATTGGTTGCGCCAGGTCCTGAGGTAACAAGGACTACACCAACTTTTCCCGTAGCGCGTGCATAGCCATCTGCCATGTGAACGGCGGCTTGTTCATGTCTAACGAGTATGTGTTCGATGCCAGATTTTTGATGAAGTGCATCGTAGATATCGAGCACTGAGCCACCGGGGTAGCCGAAAATATGTTTAACGCCTTCGTCGATTAGTGATCGGACGATCATGCTGGCGCCGGATAACTTCTCCATTTTTGATCCCTCATTAAGTTACCGCTACGGTATGCAGTATCTTGATACAGCGACGGTAATCGCTAGAAATTTAAGTTTGAAGGGTAATTCAAACTCGTTTACCACCCTGAAATCGTTTTCGAGCTTATTAAGCTTGGGTGACTGTTTAAAAATGAACAGATTTTCATCATATAAAATAATCTTGTTAATTCAAACCTTTTATTGAAAAACTTTATCAAGATGAAAAAAAACTAACGATGAGTCGATAAAAAGACGCTATTGAGTGGCAAATAAATAATCGATTGGGTGGTGATATTGAAGTGTTTAATCTGAAACAAATGCTAAGTCGAAATCTTTTCTGATTTGTGACAAGTGTGGTGCCGCAAAACTAGCCTGCACCACACTTGTCTCGTTAGGCGGCGTCACCTAAAGGGGGGGAATGATGGGTGATAAACTGAAACAGACCTACAAGACAAACGGCACCTAGCATTAAGGCTGAAAAGGGGACTGCAGTACCCGTATAAAAGAGTGCGAGAAGTGGTCCCGCTAGCGCGCCACATCCAAAACGTAGGGTGCCAATTACGGCTGTTGCTGTGCCTGTTTCTTTTTGAAACTTCATTAATACTATGGCATCAGCATTAACCGACATTATGCCTAGAAAGCCCATAAATGGGATCAGCATCGCCACAGTGTAGTGATAACTTAATCCCAATAGATTAACCGTTAGTAGTGCACTACCTGCGATGGCTGCTAAAAAGGTTGCGACTTTTAACATTCGCCTTGAGCCAAATCGACCTACGATGCGGCTATTAATCACGTTGGCTAACATTAACGCGCCGACGTTGGTGCTAAATAGAATCGCAAACAGTGATTTGTCTAGACCAAACACTTCCATATAGACGAAAGGCGATGCGGTTAAATAGCAAAAAAAGGCAAAAGAGGTCATCACTCCGCTGGCAATATGCAGCTTAACGCCCGGTTTGGTGAATACCACGGCATAGGCACCAAAAAACGACTTTTGACTGCGGTTTTCTATTTGGGTGTCAGATGGCATTCTTAGCTTGGTTGATACCAGTATCAGCAAAGCTAAGGCATAGAAAGCCAAAATAAAGAAGATCAGGTGCCAGTCGCCCAACTCTAAAATAAAGCTTCCTATCGTTGGTGCGATGAGCGGTGCTAACATCATGATAAGGCTGACATAAGACATACCTTTAGCGGTGTTACTGCCGTAAACCTCTTTGATATAACCTGGCACGACCACGGTCGCAGCGGCGCCGATAAAGGCTTGTAAGAAGCGTAATCCTAAAAACAGTTCAATATTGGTCACAAATGCGAGTGATAGGCTGACTAGCATAAATCCCGATAAGCCAATAATGACCAAGGGGCGGCGTCCAATTCGGTCTGCAATTGGGCCAAAAGTGAGCATACCGAGGCCATAACCCGCTAAATAGAGGCTTAGTGACTGCTGTACTGTAGTGATGCTTGAGTTAAAACTTGCGGCAAGCGTTGCCATTGCCGGCAAATACATGTCGATTGCTAACGGCGTGATCGCCACAATTGCTGATAGCATGGGGATCAATAGCGCTAAATTAGGCATGTTTGCCTTAGCTCGATTGCTTGATTTCGAGATCGACGCTTTGTTCACTAGTACCTCGTGAGCGATAAGATTAAAAATTAGGTGTGATAACAATGGGTGGGGTGTTATCTAGGAGAATGCTAATTGTACGGTATCTGGAGTTATTTTAGCTAATGGTTTATTGCGTTAGAATCGCATCTAAAATGGAGGTTTTGTAACAAAATCTTTTGCGTATTATATAAAAACACCGCCCAACAAGGCAGTGTTTGTTGTTAGCTATTTCGGCGATGACCAATGCGATTAACTTTTCATATCCGATGTTAGCCGATGTTATCCAAGCTCCGCCTGAAACGGTAAGTTGACCGGTCTTTGATATACACTTTCATGGCCACTGGCACAAACAATATGATTGCGTTCAACCTTAGTCCAGCGACCGTTGTTTTCGGTTGGGGGCTCTGAACAAATGATAATGCATGCGCTGTTACTCGTATCAGGGGTGAAATCTATCATGCCGTTATTGTTAGATATGATCCCTTGGCCAAAAAACAGCGACGCAGGTTTAGCTTCCTTGAGCGTCGCAAATCGAGTCACAAGGGTATGGTAACCGTCAGTAACGGCAAAATTGATAAATGCATTACTATCGGCACCAGCTTCTTTTCTTAGTAACATAATGGTTTCTATGGTGGCTTCCATTGCCTGTTCGAGCTGACTTAAACTCGCATTTGCTATAAAGCCAAGCTTATCCATAAATAGCGCGAAGGCATATTCTGAGTCAGTGTTGCCTTTGATTAAGTCAAACGCTCTATTTGTCAGCATATTGAGTAAAGGACGGCGAAATTTTTCGAACTGATCTAGGCGACCATTGTGCATCCACAAATAATGCATGCAGCCAAATGGATGACAGTTTGCCTGACTTACTGGCATCCCTTTTGATGCGTCACGTACATGGGCAAAGTAATGTCTTGTTTCTACCTTTTCAGCGATCATTTTAAGGTTGCGATTACTCCATGCGGGATCGACGTTAACAAATGTAGCTGGGATGGGATCATCTTGAGTCGGGTACCAACCCAAACCAAAGCCGTCGGCGTTAGTAGGGACTTTACGCTTTTGCGCATATTTGCTTTGCATCACCAGTGAGTTTGTCGCTTGAAATATCAATGGCGACATCAAGGCTTTAGGGCCACTGTAAGTTAAAAACCGGCACATGAATTCTCTTATCCAGATTGGGGTTAAAGTTGAAACAATACGCTTAAAGTCAAATTTAGCCTGATATCTAAGACTTACAAAGTAATATTCTTGATTAGGCTGTAAACAAGTTGAAATCGGTCAGGAGTGGTGAATGATTGCGGCTAATTCGGCGCAAAATGAGTTGCGTTATTCTGTATCTTAACCCTAGCTCAGTTTAAGTGGCACTATTGGCCACTATCTGGGGCGATAAGGGTTGTCGATAGCTTATTGTGCGCCAAATAACACAGATTTCCCGCTTTCTAGCCAAGTCGGGTATTTGCTCATTATCAATGAGAATGGCTCACTTTGAAGATGCATATCGAGCCAGGATTTGACTCGGGGATAGGGCGAATTATTCCACCATGTCAAATTAACGTGGGCAAACTGGCGGATAAAAGGAAAAATGGCAATATCGGCGATAGACACTTGTTGTCTAACAAGATTGTCTCTATCTAATAGCTGTGCTTCTAGTTGTGATATATAACTTTCGGCTTTGTTTCTATAATAACTTTCTTCATATTCAGGAAAGCGGTCGGCGTACTTGTATCTATCAAGCCAGAGCTTAAAATCAGTATCGTTGTGCGCTATCAATTTGGCGGCAGTTGTCTGATGGTTAATTGAGTTTTGCATCAGTAGATCGAGTGGATCATTTTGCTCAAGCGCCCAGCGCATAATATCTAAACTTTCATCAATTACCTTACCAGTATCGAGAACTAACACAGGTACAGTGCCCTTAGGGCTTGCTTTTAGCATCGCTTGAGGTTTGTGCTTGAGCACGATCTCTCTTAGCTCAACGGTTTGTGTTGCTAGCAAAATACCCAGTCGCGCGCGCATCGCATAAGGGCAACGACGAAATGAATATAATATTGGGTGGGGCATAAACTCTCCATCTTCGAGTCGATCTTTTATCGAAGCGATTGCTTTGAAAAAGCGCTCGCTGTTTAAATGAGATCGCTATTCAAATGAGATAGTTTTCACTGCTTTGGACAAGATCGCAAACAGAAATAGAAATATTATTGGCTGTCGATTGTCAATCGCTAGTGTTGGCGCCGTTGTTATCTTTGCCTTCACGCCTTTGCTAACCCAATACCCTTACTTTTTGTCCCTGTTTATTTGAGCGTGACTTAGGTATTATTCCGCCTCAATTTTGCGCGAGAAATCACGTTTTCTAGCGAATGACCATGCACTGGGGATTAAGCCTCAGCCAGCAGATAGAGGAAAGTATGTCTCAAGTTGTTGTTTGTGCTTTATATAAGTTTGTTTCACTGCCTAACTATACCGATATTCAGCAGCCGTTATTGGCTCAAATGGAACAAACGAATATCAAAGGAACCTTGTTGCTTGCCGCCGAGGGGATTAACGGGACTGTGGCTGGGACTCAAGCAGCCATAGATGGATTACTACAATGGTTAAACCAACAGCCTGGGCTAGATAACATAGTTTATAAATTGTCATTCGATGATGAAATGCCATTTTATCGCACTAAGGTTAAGCTAAAAAAAGAGATCGTCACCATGGGCGTCGAGGGCATTGATCCCCGTAAAGTGGTCGGTACTTATGTTAAACCACAAGATTGGAACCAGCTGATTTCTGATCCCGATGTGTTGCTGATCGATACCCGTAATGATTACGAGGTGAGTATTGGTACCTTTAAAAATGCGGTTGATCCTAAGACGCAAACGTTTAGAGAGTTTCCTGACTACGTGAAAGAAAATCTCGATCCGGCCAAGCATAAGAAAGTCGCTATGTTCTGTACCGGTGGGATCCGCTGCGAAAAATCAACAGCTTATCTCAAAGAACAAGGCTTTGATGAGGTGTATCACCTTGAAGGTGGTGTGCTTAAATACCTTGAAGAGGTAAAACCTGAAGAGAGTATGTGGCAGGGTGAATGTTTTGTGTTTGATAATCGCGTTTCGGTTAATCACAGCCTTGAGAAAGGAGATTACGATCAGTGCAACGCCTGCCGATTACCTATCACCGAAGCCGATAAAGCCAGTGAGCACTATGTTAAAGGGGTGAGTTGCCCTCATTGTATCGACAAGGTGACCGAGAAGCAGCGTCAGCGTTTCGCAGAACGTGAGCGCCAGGTTCAGCTTGCGAATGCCCGTGGTGAGTCGCACATAGGTAGCGATGTAAACTCGGTGATAGAGAAACGTCGTCAAGATAAACTTGCGTTGAAACAAAGCCAAAACGACAGTAGAAAGTAAGCGATTTTTTCACTAGATATTGGGCAGTTTTTGGATAACGGGCTATACTCCAATTACTGTCATTGATAAGTTGCATCGGGCGACATATCGGTTTTAAGACAGGGTTAATAGAGCGGTAAATAGTTGGTTTTTGGTTTAATTTCTATTAACTTTTTAGTGTAAAAAACAAAGGCGAGTATTGTATTAAGCAATGCTCGCTTTTTTATTTCTCTTGTTAATGTGCGTTAACCTATCTTGTACAAGGTTCTGTCCCGACAGAGGCCTAAATCATCGCGACAAACGAATAAAAAATTTTACCATTGCATATCAATTCATTAGCACTAGTGTATCTGCTTTTTCATCCTCTTTTACATCTAAATCCTTACCGATAGATTTACTTAGCATGCTAAATATATATAATACTTAGCATGCTAAGTAATGAGTAACCTCTTATGGAACGTATAAATCAACTAGCACAATCATCGATTGCTGAACGTTTAGGCAGACTAGCTCGTTTGTGGCGTATGGTTGCCGACGTAGAGCTTGCACCGTTAGGTTTAACCTACTCGCGTTGGAGTGCGCTGTGGAAGCTGTATCGTATGGGTCAGGATATTAGTCAAAAAGAACTGGCTGACGCCCTAGAGATAGAATTGGCGTCATTGATGCGTACATTAGGGCATTTAGAGCAGCAAGGGCTTATCGATAGACATTGTTGTCCCGTTGACAAGCGAGCGAGGAGAATATCGTTAACTCAAACTGGCTTTGAAGTGATCGAGTTTATGGAAGCTCGGATTATGGGGATACGAGCACAGCTGTATGCCGGCATTTCTGAAGAGGCATTGTCGATGTTTGAGTCGACCCTTAATCAGATCAGTGATAACGCGATTAAGAAATTAAATCCTACTATGTTAAAAGGCGAGGAATAAGAGAAAGTATGACACCAGATCAACAATTTACCCGATTAGTTAAGTTTGCCATTGTTGGCTTCATGCTGTTATTTAGTTACTTCTTGTTGGCCGATTTACAGATGCCGCTCACAACTCAAGCGATGGCGACACGAACAATAACTCAGGTTGCTCCGCAGATCAGCGGTAGAGTGATTAAGGTTGAAGTCAAAAACAATCAGCAAGTGAAGCAAGGTGATCTGTTATTTAGTCTCGATGCTACGCCCTACGAGCTTGCACTAGAGCAAGCGGAACTTTCATTAGAACAGGCTCGTCAAGACAACGCAGAACTTGATGCCTCTATCGCGGCTGCAGAAGCTGATGTGAACGCTAGTGAAACTAATTATGCCCTTAAACAACGAGAAGCTAAACGTTTGCAGTCACTTTACGCTAATAACAGCATCTCGCAGCAGATGATCGATCAGGCTCAGACCGAGGTTAAAGCGAGTCTGTCGCAGTTACTGGCGGCTAAAGCCCAACTGGCTAAGATCGTGACGCTTCGTGGTGAAGCGGGAGAGGGAAACCTTAAATTACGTCAGGCAAAAAACAATGTCGAAAAGGCGAAACTGTCGCTTAGTTATACCAAGGTTCGCGCCGAACAAGATGGTGTGGTAACCAACCTGCAATTGGCCACGGGCAATATGGTTAATAATGGCGCAGCGGTGATGGCTTTGGTGCTTGGTGATGTGGATGTGATTGCCGATTTCCGTGAGAAGAGCCTGCGTCATGTCTCACCCGGTACTGTGGCAATGGTGGCCTTTGATGGTCAACCTGGACAGTTATATCAGGCCAGTGTGACAAGTGTTGATGCGGGTGTGAGCAATGCACAATTTGCGGCCGATGGTCGTTTGGCAACGCCTACCGAATCTAATCGATGGGTACGTGATGCACAGCGTTTCAGGTTGCATCTTGAGCTCGACCAACCTTTGATGAATAGTTTACCTGCAGGGGCAAAGGCGACAGTACAGTTACAACCGAGTAACCGTTTTTTTAGCATCTTGGCCACGCTGCAAATAAAGCTCATTAGCTTGCTGCATTTCATCTATTGAGGTGGGTATGCAGTTGATACGTCACCACCCCATGAGTCGCAATGATCTTAGGCAATGTCTTCGTATTGCGACAGGGGGAACTCTGGGTTTTATGATCAGCAAAGTGATGGGGTTTAATTACGCCGTGTTTTTTACGGTCACTCCCATGTTATTGCTTGGACTTGTCCCTATCATCTCTGCTGCAATAACGAGGCAAGTGATCGCTTCGTCGGTATTATCAATTGTTGAAGTTGGCGTGTTAGCGGGTCTATTTGGCGGCCAGCCAATGATGATGACCGCAATTGCCTTTGTGCTGTTTCTGTATCGTTTTGCTTGTATGTCAAAAGGGAGTTTATTCCTATTCGGTGCTAACGGTGTGATCAGCCTAAGTATCATGCTGCACTTTGCTAGTTATCCCGATACTAATGTAAACGATCTCATATTTTGTAACTTTTGGGGCCATATTAGCTCGATAGGCATCGCTTTTTTGATGATGGCAATATTTCCAGATGTGGCACCAAGAACTGCGCTTTCAGGGGGAAATAAAGCACCTCATCGAATGCGCCATGAAGCATTACTGGGGGCTACAGTTGCAACGATTTCCTTTTGTGTTTTTCAGGTCTTGGATCTACGAGATTCGCTATCGGCTCAGGCAACGACTTTAATCTTACTTTTTCCTATGCATTGGAATGGGGCGTTAGGGTATGCCCGTCGCAGAGCTTTAGGGACGATCATTGGTGTCAGTTGTGGTTTATTGATTCAACTCTTGCTGTATAACTGGTCTCATGAATTATTGTTGTTGTTACCTCTGTTTTGGCTATTTACTTTACTGTTTAGTCAGGCGCATATTACCGAGGCGATAGGCTCAGGTGTTGGTTTTGCGGGCATGACAACTTTAGGCATTCTATACGGACAGAATTTAACCCCGAATAATGATCTAATTTTTAGTGGGCTTTATCGTACGAGCAGCATTTTGATAGCAATCGTTGCCACGCTTATCGTTTGCTATGTTGTGCACAGTATATTGAATCGTTTTGAAGCGACTCGCTTTGGCCATTAGTCTGCTTTAATTTTTGATGTAAATAGAGTTGGCCTAAGTCGTTGCTATCACTTATTAGGCCAAGCTTTTAGTCTGGTTTCGATTGTTCCTCTACGCTCTGAACCGCTCGGCCGGAGCGAACTAGATCATCCTCATTTGGCGTGATGTCATCTCGATTCTCGTTGACAGCATCATAACTGGCATCGCTACTTACTTTATTATTTAGGTCGCTACTTGTACCACTATGATGACTTGTCGCCGCTTTGCCTGTTGCGGCTGATACCTCGTCAGATAGGGTTTGATCCATTACACCGTTAAGTAGGTTCATCGGCAGCGGAAATAAGATCGTTGAATTTTTTTCACCAGCAATCTCGGTTAACGTTTGCAGGTAGCGCAGTAGGATTGCGTTAGGCTCTTTGGCCAGAGTTTGCGCCGCCGTAACTAGCTTAGCCGAGGCTTCCATTTCGCCTGAGGCGTGGATCACTTTGGCTCGTCGAGTACGTTCAGCTTCAGCTTGCCTTGCAATGGCGCGTACCATGGTTTCATTCAGATCCACATGTTTAATCTCGACATTCGACACTTTAATGCCCCAACCATCGGTACGACTATCTAATATCGATTGGATGTCGGTATTGAGCATCTCACGATTGGCGAGCATTTCATCCAATTCATGTTGGCCTAATACCGACCGCAGGGTCGTTTGTGCTAGCTGGGAGGTGGCTTGTAAGTAGTCTTCCACGTTAATGATCGCCTTTTGCGCATCAATCACCCGAAAGTAGAGTACAGCATTAACCTTAACTGACACATTATCACGGCTGATCACATCTTGAGTGGGCACATCCATTACTACGGTACGCAGATCCACTCGCACCATTTGTTGAACAAAGGGGATGACAATGATCAGTCCCGGCCCTTTTACTTGGTAAAAGCGCCCCAGCATAAAGATCACGCCGCGTTCATATTCACGTAAGATTTTGAAGGTACTAAAAAGTAATGCCAGTAATAAAAATGCTAGCGCCACAAAAAATACCGAAGGGTTGTAACTAATCGCGTCCATTGACTATCTCCTTAGAGGAAAGGGTGGGAACCGGGGTCACTTTTAAGGTGAGGTGCTCTCTAGCCACCACCAAAACTCGCTGATCCGTATAGGTGGGTTTATTGCTTATTGCGGCCCAATGTTCACCATCAAGGCTGACAACTCCTTTTTCAATAAAGCCCTCTATAACAATGGCCTCTGCACCGATAATTGCCTCATCGCCACTAACCACTTGTCGGTGACGCTGCCGCCACAGGGTGGTTAATACCCATAGCGAAAACAACAAGGTTGTAAGGGTTACAGCGCCAATGAGCGGTAGCGAAATGGCAAAATGCTCTACATCAGTGTCGATAAGGAAAATGGAGCCTAAGGCAAATGCCACCGCGCCGCCTAAACCGAAAATCCCCACGCTTGGCATCATAGATTCGGCAATCAACAAGGTGATACCTAATACCATCAAGCCGAGACCGACATAGTTAATTGGCAGCAGCTGAAAAGCATATAATGCGATAAGCAGTGATATCGCACCTGTTACCCCAGCAACACCCACGCCTGGGCTATAAAACTCGAGTAGTAAGCCGTAAATACCAATCAGCATTAAAATGTAAGCGATATTTGGGTCGGTAATGGTCGCAATAAAGTGATTACGCCAGCTGCGCTGATGCGCAATGAGTTCAGCATTGCTTAAGATTAATGTGAGCCGCTGATCACCCAACTCGATTTGGGTACCATCAAGTTGCGCCAGCAGATCTGGCGCGTCATTAGCGATAAAGTTAATGACATTGTCTGCCAAGGCTTCAGTTGCCGTTAATGTGGCAGCCTCGGTCACCGCGCGCTCGGCAAAGTCGATGTTACGATTTCGCAGTGTAGCTAAGGCGCGAATACTCGCAACGGCATCATTTAGGGTCTTGCGTTCTATAGACGAACTATTATCTGCTGGGCGGACGCTATCTTTGTTCTTTTCATCACTGCTCCTTTTATCACCTTGAACAGTAGGATTGGATTCATTAGGAGTGGGCGTATTCTGGGGGCGCGACATCGACCCCCCTATCTTTACTGGTGTTGCCGCGCCTAAGGTGGTGGCGGGTGCCATCGCAGCGACATGGCAAGCGTACAAGATATAGGTTCCGGCGCTCATGGCTCTGGCACCTGATGGCGATACTAAGCATACAATAGGAATTCTTGATGCCAATATCGCTTGGTTGATGGTGTGTAAACTACTGACAAGGCCGCCAGGGGTATCCATAGTGATCATCAGCAGTTGTGGCCGCTGTGACACAGGGAGTTTATTAGCCTCAGTGATTTCGCTGACCAAGTATTCGCTCACCGCTGGACCAATTGCCCCTTCAAAGCGTAACAAAGGAATTTTTTGCGTCATGGACAGATGCTGTTTGATTACCTTTTGAGCATTTGATTGTTGAGATAGTCGATGGGATTGTTCAGACTGCTTGGTGTTGGTCTCCGTTTGCGTCATAGCGGTGCTTGAGACACTCATACTCAGGAGCAGTACCGTAACCATACCTATGATAATGCTCATTATCAGGTTGAGTTGTTGGCGGTTAATCCTTTGCCATTTATTCGGCCTGCGGTCGCGCAGATCGTTATCCTTGCGTTCCCTGTTTGCTAATCTTAATTGTGTGCTCATAACGGCGTCCTAAGTCGAGCCATTATTAAGTTTAGTTCATTAAGTTTCATTGGGCAGGTGCCATCTTTGTAGCAAATAACAATGTTTACAAAACGGGGCTACCACCCATCAGAGCTTCGGGTAACGATGGTTGTTGTTAGGGAGATTACGCCCCGATTTATTCCTAATTAAGATTATTTGATTGCTGGCACCGCGATTATTTTTGGACATTGGTTGTCTTTTAACGGGAGTGTGCTATTTTGCACGGCTTTTTATTGGTTGGAGCCCTTAGTATGTTCGTTGGATTCGATTACGGCAGTGCCAACTGCGCCATTGGAGTGATGGAGCAAGGTGAAGTCAAGTTACTACCGTTAGCCACTGATTCTAATTACTTGGTTTCAACGCTTTATGCACTTGATCGCGATTTAATCTGCGAAGCCGTGCTTAAGGCTCTGCCCAGCGATCAGCAAGCCGAGTATGCAAAACTTCGTGCTGCACAACTCAGCCGTGCACGACATGCTCGACAAGCATTAGATCTTGATAGTGATGAGCAAGCCGTTTTCGTCGGTGAAGCGGCTGTTAAGCATTATCTCGACATGCCTGAAGAGGGATTTTATGTCCGCTCACCTAAATCATTTTTAGGTGCGACAGGATTACGCGCCGATCAAGTTGCCTTGTTCGAAGATATTGTCACCATGATGATGCTGCATATCAAAAAAGTGGCAGATACATTAGTCAACTCGTCTTCAAATGGTATCACTCATGCCGTCATTGGTCGTCCGGTAAACTTTCAAGGCATTGGCGGGGAAGAGAGCAACCAGCAAGCGGAACGTATTTTAACCTTGGCCGCGTTACGGGCGGGATTTGCAGATGTCGCGTTTCTATTTGAGCCATTAGCCGCTGGGATGGACTTTGAGGCGAGCCTAACCGCCGATCACACTGTGTTAGTGGTCGACGTCGGTGGTGGTACGACTGATTGTTCTGTCGTTAAAATGGGGCCATCCCATATAGATAAAGCCGATCGCAGTGATGATTTCTTAGGTCACAGCGGTCAGCGTATTGGTGGTAACGATCTTGATATCGCGTTGGCCATGAAAGCCTTTATGTCTTATATGGGCTTGGAGACGAAAATGGTCAATGGTTTACCTGTTCCTAGCAAGCCATTTTGGAACGCGGTCGCGGTTAACGATATTAGTGCCCAGCGAGAGTTTGCCACCCTTAGCAGTCGCAATATGATTAAGGATTTGATTAAAGATGCTGAGCGAGCCGATCTATTACAACGCCTGTTAAAAGTGCAGCAAGATCAGCTTGGTTACCGTATTGTAAGAAGTGCTGAAAGTGCAAAAATAGCCTTATCAGATAGTGCTCAAATCCAAATCTCGTTAGATTACATTAGTGATAAGCTCGATGCTAATGTTGATGAGTTAATGCTTGTTGAAGCGATAAGTCAGCCTGTTCGTCAAATTCAGAGTTTAATGGCGCAGGCGTTAAGCGCTGCGCAAGTTAAGCCTGATATTATCTATGTTACCGGTGGTACGGCTAAGAGCCCAGCGATTTACAGTCGTATTGCGGCGAGCTATCCCGATATCGAGATAGTGGTTGGCGATCACTTCGGCAGTGTGACTGCTGGCTTAACTCGCTGGTCACAAAAAGTATTTGGCTAGGCGTTATCAATACATATTTATCCGGTACATTGGATCTAAAATAGGATTATTAAAGATGAAAAGTAACGGCAAACTCAGCAAAGCGATACTGCTGACGACTTTAATGTTTAGCATAAATGGTTGCGGTGATGATGTTGGTAAGGTGAGCCTTGGGATGTTTACCACCAAAGATGTGATTATTGATGCGCGTAGCGACCCTAAAGTGCCCGGCGTGACCTGTCATATTAGCCGGATAGAAGCGAATCTTGATTTTGCCGATCCCTCTGATATGGGGATCGCCTGTCGTCAAACTGGGCCAATAACAGCAGCAGATCTTGCTCATATTGATAAAAGTCACAGTGGCGAGGTAGTGTTTAAGGCATCACTGAGCATTTTGTTTAAAGTACTTAAGGTGCGCCGTATCTATGATGCTGAAAATCAAACCTTAATTTACCTATCCTATTCAACTAAAGAAACCAATGGTAGCCATAAACACGCTATTTCAACCGTGCCTTTATACGGCACACAAGCTTGGCAGGACGGCGCAAGCACAGCTGATAAACCTGTGCGTTAAATCGCGCGGCTTACTGGCTTACTTATTCCATATCACTCTCGATCTTGTATAGCTTACGTCACTCCCAAGAGTAAGCTTCTCGCTCGACATTTTAATAACGCTGTTAAGGCTCGGGGGCGATTATCTCTTGGGGGGCCCCCAAGCCTAAGCGTCTAATCGGTATAACTGGGGGGATCTACCCCTGAACTTGATTAAAACGTTCAAATCCGCGGGCTAAATCGGCAATCAAATCATCTGGGTTTTCGAGTCCGACATGTAAGCGAATTAACGGCTTACTACTGTCCCAATCGGTTGCTGTGCGCAGTTTATCGATGCCAAATACCCCTAGGATAAGGCTTTCATAGCCCCCCCAAGAAAAGCCCATCTTAAAGTGGTCCATATTCTCGACAAACGCGGTGACCGATTTGAGGTTGCCTTGCTTTAATACAAATGAGAATAAACCATTGGAGGCACTAAAATCCCGTTTAAAAAATTCGTGTCCCGGACAGGTTTCAAAGGCGGGGTGGCGGATATGATCGACTTCAGGTCTTGTGAGTAGCCAATTAGCGACTTTTAAGGCATTTTGCTCATGTTGTGCCATGCGAACGCCTAAGGTACGCAGTCCTCGACTGGCGAGGTAGACATCATCTGCAGAGGTACACTGGCCCATTAAATAACTGTTTTCTCTAAGTTGATCCCAATTCTGGCTATTGGCTGTGGCGGTGCCCATCATGACATCGGAGTGACCAACAATATACTTGGTTGCAGCCTGTATTGAGATATCGACACCCATGTCGAACGGGCGTGAGTTGATCGGTGATGCCCAAGTGTTATCTAACATGACCACAATATTGTGTTGGTGGGCGATGCGACTGAGCGTGGGAACATCTTGCACTTCCATGGTGATAGACCCCGGGGATTCAAGAAATAGCACCTTTGTATTAGGGCGAATAAGCGCCCCGATACCATCGCCAATCATAGGGTCATAGTAAGTGGTTTCTATGCCAAACCCTTTAAGCATTTTATCGCATAGATCGCGAGTCGGTTCGTAGGCGCTATCGACCATCAATAGGTGATCGCCAGCGTTTAGAAAAGAGAGTAGTGCGCCAGAAATCGCCGCAGATCCCGAAGGATACAGAGCTGTGCCTACGCCACCTTCGAGTTCAGCTATGGCAGCTTGGAATGCAAAATGGGTTGGTGTACCACGGCGACCGTAAAACATCTCACCGTTAGCACGATTTTTGGTCGCAAAACGCATCTCTTCCATAGTGTCAAAAACCACAGTGGATGCTCTAAATACTGGGGGATTAATAACCCCTTTACTCCATTTTTTATCTCTGCCAACACTGACTATTTGAGTCTCTTTTTTCATCGCCTCATTCCACATCTAAATTGCCATTTTAGCCATCTTAACATCTAAATGGCTAAATGAAAGTGAGTTATTTAATGCTTATCTCTATATTTTATGTCGGGCTAATAGGGAGTTTTATGGTGAATTCTACTCCGAGGTGTTTGCCATCGACTATTCTATCTTTGGCATTGATGCTACCGTGATGGAACTCTGTGATCAGCCTTGCAATATACAATCCCAGCCCAAGGTGAGGTTTATCTTGGGTTTGTTGATGTCTAACCGACACCATAGACTCGAAGATCTGCTCGCTCATGTTGTCAGGTAGTGCAGGACCTTGATTATAGATAGATAAGATCGCCGTTTTGCCTTTGGCACTCAGCCTAACTTCGATTGCGCTACCAGCTTGGCTAAATTCAATGGCGTTGGCAATTAATTTATCCATTAGCTGAGCGATATATTCGGGTACACCTTGCATGAATAAGGGCTCTTGGCTGATATCGACCTCAAAACCCTGCTTAGGGTAGGTCATCTGATAACCTTGCATGCAACCTGAAACCACTTTCGACAGTGGAAATTGATCAACTTCAGCATGAGTTAACGCTTCTTCAAGACGAGTTGCTTCACTCATGTTGTTCAGGATCATATTTAGCCGACTGACACCTTCTTGTGCGCGATCCACATACTTTTGGTGTGAAGGCAATAGCTCTTGGAGCGCTAAGTGCTCAAGGGAGGAGCGTACGACAGCAACTGGAGTGCGCAGCTCATGGGATAATCTCGATGACATGTTTTCCAGATAATGGGTGTATTGCCCGAGGCGACTAACAATGCTGGCAAAACTGCGGGAGAGATCACCAATTTCATCGCGTACTTTTGATCCGACAATGGCTTTTTTAATGCGGCCTTGGCTATCAATCGCTTGTTCTGCTTCATCTCTGAGTTTTCGAATACGGCTAGAGATGCTAGATGCAAAGAAAAATAACGCCAGAGTGCCCATGCTCATTACCGTGAGGATCACGTTAAATAGTTTTTCTAGCGCTTTGTTGCGCAAGGTTCTGATCCCGTGGGTGGTTTCTTCGGCGACAACGACTCCCATTACGGTATCATCGATCCAGATAGGACTTGCGGCGGCGAGTACTACGGCTTTACCGTCAGGAGTAAGCCGCCAAGTGGAGCCGAGGTGACCGGAAAGCGCGCGGCGAATATGGCTACCTTCGAGCACCGTAGAGTCTTTTAAGGAATCGACAAAATCCTTGGGCGGCGTAGTGAGAATTCGGTAATAAAAAGGATGCAGATAGTCTCGTTTAAAGCGTCCCCAATAACTGTCATCTTGCTGCTCTATCGTCGTTTGTGCCCAGACGTTAGTGCTACTGTGAATGTCACCAGATTTTGCCAGTACACGTCCATGTTTATCAACCACCCAAATACGTGAGCTGTTATGGCTCATTCCTTTGATAATACTCTCAATTTCAGGAGATGGGACCAAGACTGTGCCTAAGTTTTCGACATTATCGGTACTTGAGGTGCCCACAACGGCTTCTATTTGACGAGACTTGCTATCGTTGACATCCACGATAGCAAAACCGAGTTTACTGCCGACCATTTCCAGTGGAATTCGAAGTTCAATATTGTAGCCTTTGTCGGTTTTTAACCATTTACCTTGAATTTTTATCTCGGGCGTCACCGGTATTTTAAGTTTGGGATCTTCTGGCAGTTCAAATGCACTGATCCAGCCATCTTTAATTGTCGCGACAATATAGCGGCGAAACTTGCCATCTGGTGCCAATGTGGCGATAGCAAGATGATCGTTATTGTCGATACTTAGGCTATTGCTGCCGCGATAAACTACATTGGGATCGGTGACCTCAAAAAAGCCATAAAGATACCCAGCGTACTTGCCGACCATGTGCGTAAAGCCAACGGTTAATGACTTAGTCTCATCAGCGCTAAAGAGTTGGTGATGCTCACCATAGTGGAGCGCGCGATGACGATAGCTTGCCCAATCGCCAAGTTTACCATCAAGCTGGATAGGTCCGGCTAATGGGTATGCGTAAAGGTCGCGCCCCTGCTCAACTTGCGACAGAAAACTGGCTTGTTTATCGAATAGTTTTGGCCGCTCATGTAGCGCCGTTGCCAATGCTTGGGTGGTGCCTTCAAGGGTTTTTTCTTGACCATGTCTGAGGTATTTTTCCATTTCCCAGACATATTGATAACTAAGCCAAGGTAAACAAAGCAAAAATAGCGATAAGATGGCTACTTTTGTGCGCAGGCCAATGGGAAGATGGAACATGATTAACCTTGATTATCCCAGCGATAACCCATGCCGTATACGGTATCGATGCAGCCAAAGCTATTGTCTTGGGCAATAAATTTCTTACGGATCCGTTTTACATGAGAAGTAATGGTACTGTCATCTACATAAATTTTTGCATCTTGCATTAAGGCTTGACGACTACGAACATGGCCAGGATGTTTGGCAAGTGCATGAACCATCCAAAATTCGGTCACGGTTAGCTCAATGGGTTGCTGTTTCCAGTAGACTTGGATCCGATTGACGTCGATGGTGAGGTCACCGTGTTCAATTAGGTTTTCCATTGCGCTTGCACTATTTTGGAGTTCTGAACGTCTAAACAGTGCCGCTAAGCGAGCAATGAGGTGAGGAAAGCTGACATCTTTGCTTAAATAGTCATCTGCGCCTAAGCGCAGGCCACACACCGTATCAAAGTCGCTGTCTCTAGCGGTTAAAAAAATGATAGGCAGACTGCTCGACATCGCTCGAAGCGATTGACAAAGGGCGAAGCCTCCATCTATCTCGTTTTCTAAGCCAATGTCAATAATCGCAAGATCAGGCAAGCGCGTTGTAAAAGCTTGCAACGCGGTTGGGCGGTTAGCATAGGCCTGAACACTGTAGCCCTGCTGCTGAAGCACTTCTTTGTAATTTTCGCGAATAGCCGCTTCATCTTCCACGATAGCGATACGTTTCATTGTCCACTCATAGGGTCTTAACTGACTAATTGTTTGTGACTATACAGCAATTTCTCATTGAAAAAAGTGGTTCTAGGCAATTGCCATTTTGTTGCCACAATTGGTAGCTGCAATGCCATTTTTACTCCCTGTGTGTGCCACTTAGCTGAGGTTTAATGAACTCATCGAAACGCACCTCGCGGTTCAATTACTCAAGCAGTTCGTTAACACCAGATACTTTAAGGAAGACCATTATGAAAAAGCAGATCCTAGCAGCACTTATCTCTACCACCTTACTGACCAGTTCTATGAGCTATGCAGCATCGGTTCAAGGCCAAGAGGTCGCCTCTGAGCCTTCGGATAAAGAGGCGTTAATTGGTGTGGGTTCCGGTATTGTTCTGGGCGCTGTTGTCGGTGGCCCAGTTGGCGCCATTATCGGTGCCTTTACTGGTGGAATGATTGGTCAATCGGTTGCAGATGATAGTGAGATAAAGTTTCAGCAGGCGCAGTTAGCGCAGCAAGAGAGTGAAATCGCCATGCTGAATCAGGAAAAACAACATTTTGAAAGTCTCAATGAGCAGTATGTGAGTGCGCAACGAGAACTTGAAGGCCTTAAGCAGCGTCAAGGTGCACGATTAGAAGAGCTCGCACTTGGGCTTAATGTGCAGTTTAAAACGGGCTCTTCTGAGGTGGAGTCACACTTTAAGGAGCAGCTTAACGAGGTGGCTGATGTGATGGCGATGTCACCTGAGCTTAAGCTCGATTTAACCGGTTATGCCGATAGACGCGGGGAGTCTAGTTATAACCAAGCCTTGTCGGAGCAACGCGTCGCCGAAGTTAGACGTTATTTGGTTAAGCAAGGCGTCAATGAGTCTCGTTTAGATGCCAAAGCATTTGGTGCGACGGCGCCAGTGAAAGATGAGCAGAGCTTTGAAAATGACTTCTTTGACCGCCGGGTGACCATTAAGTTATTGCCAGCCGATACCGCCATCGCCGCCAACTAGAGGTTTCACATAGAAATTAATCTTGGCGTTGTTGCAGTAAGGAGTTTGCACATGAAAACCGTGTTTTGTCGTTTAACCAACCTTTGCCCCCCGAGGGGGGCATTTTTTCACTCCCTCTTAAATCCAATTAGGCAGACTGTCACTAAAAGTCTGCTCGTGGCATTGACTCTGTTATTACCGTTAAATGTATTGGCGTTGACAGAAGATGAGACTCCACTGGGCAGCGCTCAGTTAGTTTATACCTATGCAAAAAGCGATGCAGGTAGCGATGTAGATAGCGAAGGGGAGGCGCAGGCGCGTTTTACAGCATTACCAGTTAATACCCAAGTTGAGATGCAGGTCTCGGGTTGGCTTAACCGAGTAACGGTGAAGCAGTATTTTCATAATAATAGTGAACATTGGCTAAATGGCACGTATCAGTTTCCATTGCCCCATGATGCGGCTGTTGATTCGATGACATTACGCGTTGGTGAGCGGATATTGGAAGGGGAGATAAAAACTAAGCTAGAGGCTAAAAAACGGTTTGAGGTGGCCAAAGCCAGTGGTCAAAAGGCCAGTTTGGTTGAGCAACATAAGCCTAATCTGTTCTCTACTCAAGTTGCTAATTTGGCACCAGGTAAGACCCTTGTGGTCGAGATCGCCTATCAACAGCTAGTCAACTATCAACAAGGGGAGTTTAGTTTACGATTCCCTATGGCGATTACGCCTCGCTACTCCCCCAAAAATCAGTTACCCACTGAGCCGCAAGCGCAGTTTGTTGCCCCGTCTTTTGTTGAACCAATGTTAACAGCAAAGGGAACTAATGCTAGTGAGTCCAATAACGTCAGTTTACATATTGAATTAAATGGAGGGATGGAGCTTAGCCATATTAAAACGCCTTATCATTTGATGCAGCAAACTGTGACTGGTGACAATGTGATTGAGCTTGAGTTAACCCAAGTGATAAAGGCAGAGCGAGACTTTGTATTGCGCTGGCAACCTCTATTATCTGAGCTTCCTACCGCAGTAGCCTTTACTCAGCAGGGGAGGACTCATCAGCCTGCAAGTCTTGGCACTAAAACTGTGAACATAAAACCGAGTGATGATTCATTCTCCAACATCAATAATGACTTTAGTGCTAACCAAGACTTTAGTGTTAACCAAGACTATGGCTTAGTGATGCTGATGCCTCCGCAAGACAAATCGCGCCATGGTATGGCTCGTGAACTGACTTTGGTTATCGATACGTCAGGCTCTATGAGTGGTGACTCAATCGTACAAGCAAAAAGGGCACTATTGCATGCGCTTGCGGGCTTAGGCGCTGATGACACGTTTAACATTATAGCGTTTGAGTCGAAAATTAAGACTTTGTCGCCTAGGCCGTTGATGGCAACGGCTGCGAATCTAGAGCGTGCCAATCTGTTTGTTAGAGAACTCGTTGCCGACGGTGGCACCGAGATGGCACCAGCTTTCATGCGAGCATTGAGCGCACCGTCCTCGAAATCATTAGACAGTGTTAGTCGGTTAAAACAAGTGGTGTTTATTACCGACGGCGCGATCGGCAATGAGGAGCAACTTTTTAGTTTGATAGCGGATCATTTAGGTGACAGTCGTTTATTCACCGTTGGTATCGGTGCTGCGCCTAATGGTTACTTTATGGAGCGAGCAGCACAGGCGGGGCGAGGAACCTATACCTACATAGGTAAGCTTAATGAAGTTGATCAAAAGATAGCTGAGTTAATGGATAAAATTGAGCATCCCATTGTGAGTAATGTGGAGTTGAGGCTAGGGGATGGGACTATACCCGATTATTGGCCTGTGAATATTGGCGATCTCTATGCTCAAGAGCCTGTGATGGTCGCGGTAAAGCTGAAATCTTCATTTCATCAATCCCATAACGATGAGCTCATCGTTTCAGGTACCTTGGGCGGACAGTTTTGGCAAAGACGCCTAACGCTGCAGCGCGATGCCAAGGGCAAAGGATTTGATCTGCTCTGGGCACGCAAACAGATCGCGGCGTTGCTGCTCAGTAAAAATGGCAGCAATAGTGACAGGATAAAGCGACAAGTGACTCAGGTGGCCTTGGATTATCATCTTGTGAGTCCGTATACCAGTTTAGTTGCGGTCGATAAAACGCCATCTCGTCCCTATGGCGAGGCGAGTGTCGATGCATATTCCAGTACGATATTACCATTAGCCGTTCCTGGGACTTGGCCACAAACAGCGAGTGAAAGCCGACTATATATGGCGATTGGAGGGATGTTATTGTTTTTAGTTGGCGCATATTCATTGAGTTTTTCTGGTGTGTTGTTTAGGCGTCGTTTGGGTGCTCGGGCATGAAAGGGCTAACAAGCAAGGTTTCAGGTCAACGAATGGTATTAGTTATCACCGTTGTCGCTTGTGCATTATTGTTTAAGGGAGGATATATGCAGGCAAAAGCTCATTTTGCTCAGTTTCTAATTGAGCAGGCGTGGAATGACACCTTAAGCCATGGCGGCTTAAATAAACCCTGGAGCTGGGCTGATACTTATCCTATCGCCAAGATGCAGTTTATGAACTCACAACATAGCGTAATGGGCGATGCGCTTTATATTCTTGCAGGCGCATCAGGCCGAAATTTGGCATTTGGTCCAGCAGCTATCATGTCAAATAGTCAGATGAACGCCTGGGGTAATACTGTGATAGCTGGCCATCGTGATACTCATTTTGCTCGTCTAAAAGGGATAAAGCCTGGCCAGTTGATCTCGCTTCAAGATAGTTCGTCTCGGGAGAGACTATATCGAGTCGATACGATAGCGATCCTTGCTGAAGATGATACCTCTCTGATGGGCTTACATGACGAATTGCAGCTGACATTAGTCACTTGCTATCCGTTTGAGAGTTTAGCTGCCCAAAGCCGCTGGCGCTTTGTTGTGGTGGCTAAGCCAATTAAAACCGAGGCGTTGGCGGATGTCGCTGCCAATGCTTCGCTAGATAGGCATGACGCGATTTCGCCCTAGGCGTTTAGCCTCGTAGAGAAATTTATCGGTACGTTCAATCAATTGGCTAGCCGATTCATTTTTTTGCCATTCACATACGCCAAAAGAGGCGCTAATGTTGTCGATAAGCTGATCTTTTCGGCGGTCTTTCAAGCTAACCTTTTCGAGTGAACGGCGCATCGCTTCGGCAAGGTGCCGTGCTTTGCGCTGATGGCTATTGGGTACAATAATGGCAAATTCCTCACCACCATAACGATAGATTTTAATACCATCACGGCATGAGTCACCAAGGCGTTTCGCAACAGCTTTTAAGACACTATCACCGAGTTGATGTCCGTAGTTATCGTTAAATTGTTTGAAATAATCAATATCTGCCATGATAAGGCAGGTACCTTCTGGCGCTTGAGCTAACAATCCATCAAGCTCTTGATCAAATGCTCGGCGGTTGAGCACTCCTGTTAATGCATCGTAGTAGACATCTTTTTCTGAGCGCTTAAGTTCGGCGCGTAGCGCGTCGATCTCTTTCTGTGCTTTTTCTAATCGACCAGTAAAATACTCGGTGCTTGAACGGATCTCTTCAGACTCTTTTACTAGGCTGCGGATAAGCCCGAGAACCTTCTCTAAACTTACTCCTTCCTCTTCAATTTGATTAAGCTTATTAAAGTTGTTGTCGACCCGTTGCTGGAATTGGGTGGCATCATGGTTAGTATCTTTTAGAGATTGTGCAAGCTCTACCGTCATCGCTTCGAGGTTTTGGCGCATATCCAGTACATCAATCTCAACGGGATCTGAGATATGTTCGCGGTAAAGTAATTCAGCGTTAATGGGGGGGCAGGTATTGTATTGTGAAACTATGGTATCCATTTTTTCGACGAGCGCAGGGTCTTGTTCACCTACATAGGCATACCATAAAGCATAATTTGTCGGCGTTGTTGGAATTTGATGTTTCAACATCAAAGGTACGGCTTTTTTTAGGTTTGTTGCCGCGGTTCGCATTAACTCTTTCGACATAATTAGCTGTTTCCTAGATGAACTTGGTTTGCCATCTATCAATTGAAATCGTATACCAAGTGCTGATCTTGGCCAGTGTATCAACCATAAAGATTTTTATACCAATCACATTAATAATAAGCGTGTTTACTTAATGTGATTGGCGTCTAGGTTATCGTGTACAGGTTACTTCAAAGCATAGCGCGAGGAGATAGGCTTCTCCATATTAGTTGTTACTTTGTTGAGCAGGAGCCCACTCTAACCATTGCTGGTCGATTTTCTGATGTAAGATAAAGCGCTTATCTGCGTTGATTTGATTGTTAGTTGAACTAATCTGTTCAGTTACAACGCCTATTCCACCCGCTAGAATATTTTCCAGAGAACCTGCTTCAATTTGAGCGCCAGAAAACAAGCCAACATCGACTTTAATCCCGGAAAGATCCCAGAACTGACTGCTTTGATTGACGAGATGTTTATATTTGGCATCAATTTGAGCCATTATCAGCACCTCTACACCATCGCCTGTAAGACGATAATCTCTAACGTCACCGATCTTAATGCCGCGGAAAATAATCGGCGTCCCCACTTTAATTGAGCCGAGATTTGAGTCGACTAAGGTGATTGATAACGCATCATCATCAAGGTGTATCGGTGCCTCTATGGTGCCAGCAAATTGAGTGATAGTTTGCGCACTGCTCCCTGGGATCGCCGCAACATAAGGCCCTGTAAGTAGTGTTTCTGCAGCAGTGATCCCTGAAAGGGATATTTGCGCATCAACAAGGTAATACTGCGAATCTTTGCGGGTGAAAACGTTGGCATATTCCCCATAGAGATAGGCATCGATGTTTAAAGCGCTTAGGTCGGCATTGAGTTTTACTTGCTCTACTTCACCGATTTGGTGACCCATATATCGGATAGGGGCATGGGCGGCAACTTTACTACTGGCTGGGAAAGTTAACTCAATGGGCTGAGCTCTAGCGAGTGCCAATGATTGTGAGCCGTAAAGGTGCTGTTGATCGCCAGTTTCTCCCTCTTTTAACAAACCTAGGGAGACACTGCCTTTTAGTGCACCTTCTAAGGGCGCAACATCAACTTTAACGCCACTTAAACTCGCATCGATAGTCATCGCATCATTTCGCCAAAACACCGTGTTTTCCTTGATTAAGTTGCGAAAGGCTTTATCTATTCCTAAAACGATAGCAAAATTTTCGTTACTGACATTCCAATCAAGGCTAAGCACTTTTCCTATTTGCATTTTTTTGTAATAGATGGGCGATTTTGGTGCCAAATTGGCTCCATCGGGACTCGATAGCGTGATCGTTAACATTTCACGCTGTTCAATAGTTTCTTGTGCTTGTTGCATTGAGGCAAATAATGACAGTGATGTGCCGCTTGGGAGCTGCTGGGTGCTTTTGCTTTTTATTAAACTAATTGCACCTTTAGTTAAAGTGTCTAAATCTCTAGTGCTTACAGATACACCATCGAGAGATGCTTCTATGGCGAGCGCAGACTCAGGAATAAAATAGCTACCACTGGTGATTAGCGGACTGTATTCGGACCAAATCGCTATTTGATATTCGATACCACTAAAGTCAGGTTTGAATCTGACGCCTGTCACTGTGCCTATCGGTAGCTGCTTGAATCGCACCTCAGCGCCAGGTTTTATGCCCGGGTTATCCTCAGTGGACAGCGTTAACAGCAGCGGCTTGACTCGGTTCTCTGGTGCTGTATTAAGTAGTGTATATTCCGATTTAGGTTCACCCACGCCAGGAGTAAAATTAATCACGCTGCCAGTGACTAGGCGTGAGGCATGTTTTATTCCAGCGAGTGATATGTCTGCGCCTTCGGCCCAAAATTGAGCTGTGCCACTGAGTAAATCGGCATACTTTGTATCGATTGTGGCATCGAATCGAACGCCTTTATCCAGCAGATGAGTTTGGTTAATTCGGCCTATCTCTATGCCTCTAAAGACAATACTCGCACCAGTCTGTATTGCATCTGCATTGTCAGCGAGCAAACTAAAGGATGCACCTCCGAGTGCGGCATCGGCATCTTCATAAATAGTGAACTTATGATTAGTTGTGGCTTTTTGGGCATTGGGGTCGGAAGAGAAGGTAACCCCTCCCGCTAGAATAGCTGCGAGACTTTCTGTTTTTACTTTTAGGCCTGATAGTGAAGCATCGAGTGTTAGCCCTGATACATTCCAAAAGGTAGAGTTTTGTTTAACCAAGTGAGCATACTGTTTCTGGATATAGGCATTAAACAATATGCTGTCATCATTAACGAGTCGGTAGCTGACGATTTTTCCAACAGGAATTTGTCGGTAAAAAATTTGTGAGCCGACATCCAGTGAGCCAAGGCTGTCACTGGTAAGCTCAATCATCAGCCCATCGCTGCCTGGTGCGACCGGGGGAGCCTGATCTTCGGCAATAAAATCACTTCGGTATTCACCATCCCCAGGTTGGATTGCAATGTAGTTACCAGAAAACAGCGCATCTAGCCCCTCTACACCTGTAATAGAAGCTTTAGGCATTACTAACCAGAATTTGGTTTCATCACGCAAGAAAGGCGTTGAGCGATAATCCATAATAAGGTCAACGTAAACGCCTTTTAGTGCATCATCAATACTAATGTCGACAACTTTACCAACGGTTAAGCCTTGATAACGTACTAAGGTTTTGCCGACGTCAATGCCTGTTGCACTAGGGAAATGGATTCGAACTTCAACGCCCGATTCTCGAATACTTTTAATACCAAGCCAAGCGCCTAATACGAGTGCGACTATAGGCAGTAACCATATAGGAGAGAAAAGCTTTTTCTTTACCACTTTAGGTGCTTCAATTTCTGTCATCGTTCGATTCCAATCGGTCCCAGAGTAAACGCGTATCTAATACTTTCGCCGCCAGTTGAGTCAGCAATATAACTAATGCAAACGCTGTTGCTGCAGGCGCAGGCTTAGCGTCGAATATCTGTCCCATATTGACGAGCGCAGCGGTGATGGATATGACAAAAAGGTCTAACATCGACCAGCGTCCAATCCATTCTATGATATGAAAACCAGCCATTAGTTTTCTTTTCGATATTGGTAATTCAAAACTAATCGCGAGTAAATAGATGCCGAGGCCAACTATTTTTAGCATTGGCACTAATATACTGGCAGTAAACAAGATAATAGCAATCGGTAAAAGATCTAATTGAATTAGATGGTTAATACCACTGAATATGGTGTCTTTTCTCACCTGCCCTTGACTAGTCATAACAGTAATGGGATAGAGGTTAGCGGGGAACAACAAGATTGCAGCTGTGATCAGTAGTGCCCAACTTTTTTGTATGCTGCTGTGATCTCGGCTGGTGACGGCTTGTCCACATCGAGAGCAGATCGTTTGCTGTGTTTGACATAAATTGGTGCAAGTCGGGCAGCAGGTAAGCCCGAGTCGCTGCCCTTGAACTGAGGTGTTACTGGTACTCATCAAGAACGCTCCACATATGTTCTATGTCATATTCTCTCTGCAAAAAAATGACTACGATAAATAACATCGTAAAGCAAAAGGTACCAATGCCGAAGTAAAGATCCGTATAATCAGAGAGTTGAAATACAGAAACGAAGATACTGATCATATAAATTTCTAACATGCTCAGCTGACTTATCAGCTTGTGTTGACATAAAAACCCCTTATAAATCTTACGAAAAAAAGGATTATGTAACTGATATTTTACAATAAGAACTTGGAACAATACCGATAGGATCAGCAGACCTGGTGCTATTACCGCTGCCGTTAATACTGCAATAGCCACCACCCAATATCCTTGATCTGCCACAGACATTGCCCCACCAAAGATGGTCGTTGTTCTGATACTGCCAAGAAAGTGAAGTTCGAGCACGGGGAAAAAATTTGCTGGAAAATAGAGTGCTAGCGCCGCTAGGCATAAAGCAAGCATACCGTTAATTGAACAATATGGTGTGTCATAGAGGTAGCTGTTGCAACGAGGACATAAGGCACGAACTCCCGATGGGAGCGCGCGCTTTCTGACGACCAAATCGCAGGAACGACAAAGGACGATACTCTTATCTAACACGTCTCTATCCATAATGCGTTTTGATATATTCCTATCATTGAGGGTCGTTATGAGAAAGACACTTTATTGATATAGACCAGTAATCTGCTGATGTTAACGTATTACTATGATGCTGTTGGACATAAATTTTATCGCCTTGGGCATACAGAGTCTAACTATTTATATAGCATAAGATTCTATCAGATAAATTTGAACACTTGCATAAGAACTTATAATTGTGAGATTCTACAACTGTATATAAAAACAGTGTGAGGGTAGGCATGGCAGTAATAACTAAATTTGTCGTTGTCAGAGAAGGGGTTGAGAAGATGACATTCACATCTAAGAAGGAGGCTGACGCCTACGATAAGATGCTCGATATCGCGGACAATCTTCTTCCTTTTATCGAGCAATCAGCTTTAGGGCTTGATGACAGCGCGACAGAGAAACTTTGTTTCTATTTGGCTGAAAATAAGGATCAACTTATGGGCTTGCTAAAAGGTGGGGTAGCACCAAAGTCAGCACCAACCAAGAAAGCGGCTAAAAAGCCAGAATCTAAAACGTAAAAATAGTTAGGAAAATTTTATGACATCTGTGTGTTACGACACCTTAGTGAGACAAACCGAAGCGCTATTTGCTGGAGAAGATAATCTTATTGCCGCCATGGCTAACTTTTCTGCCTTGATTAATGATCATCTCGATGATCTCAATTGGGTTGGTTTTTATCTTGTCGAAGGCGAACAGTTAATTCTAGGTCCTTTTCAAGGGAAAGTTGCCTGTACTCGAATTCCGATGGGAAAGGGGGTTTGTGGCACTGCAGCGCAAACTAATTCTACACAGCGAGTAGCAGATGTTCATCAATTTGAAGGGCATATCGCCTGTGATTCGGCGAGTAACTCCGAAATTGTCATCCCGATGCGATGTAATGGAGAGGTTATAGCTGTATTGGATATTGATAGCCCTTCGTTATCAAGATTCGACGAAGCCGATCAAATTGGCCTAGAGTTGGTCCTTAAAAGCTTGGAAAATGCTTTATTTGCTTAAACTACAACCAATTTTGCACAATTGATGGTCGCAATCGTCTCAGGCACGCTTATAATAGGCCGCTCGACGAACATAAAAATGCCCAGTTACATTTCATTAGTTGAAATGAATGCTTGGCGTTTGTTAAATGTAATTGATAAGGTATGTTGGATTGTGCTGAAGAGATGGTTAGTATCCTATAAAGAAATAGCCTCTTAATTTAAGTCTAACAAATATGAACGACACGCCTACCAACACTGTTTTGGTTTGGTGATAGTCCCTTTTAAACTGTGGAAGTAATGATGGAATCAACAGAAAAGTTGACCGACACCAACGCTATTCTTGCGTATTTATATGAAACATTTCCTTTGTGCTTTATTGCTGAAGGTGAAACTAAACCTCTTAAAATTGGATTGTTTCAAGACTTGGCTGACAGGTTAGCTGATGATTCTAAAGTCAGTAAAACTCAATTGAGAATTGCCTTACGTCGTTATACGAGCAGCTGGCGTTATCTTAAAGGTGTAAAAGCTGGCGCACAGCGTGTAGACCTTGACGGTAATGAGTGTGGTGAACTTGAGCAAGAGCATATCGACCATGCACAAGCTACACTAAAAGATAGTCAAGAAAAGGCCAAGGCTAAACGTGTTGCAAAAGCGGCGGCCAGTAAAGGTGAAAACTCTGCGCCTAAGGCAGAGAAAAAACCATTTAAGAAACCTGCTCCGAAACGTAAGTCTGCTGCGGTAAAAACCGCTAAGCCAGAGACTGTCGTTGAAAATTTAGTACCCGCAGTGTTGACGGAGCTGAAACAAAATCAGCGCGTCAATGTCAAACTAGGTAAATCACCCGTTGCGGGTGTGGTATTGGACATCAAAAAAGAAGATGTGCAAGTACAGTTAGATTCAGGATTGACCATTAAAGTTAAGATTGAACACATCCTGTTATAGCTGTCTCATTGTGAAAGGAGTAACTTGTTGATGCGAAAACTAACTCTGGCTGTTTCAATTGCCAGCATTTTTGTAGGATTCTCGGCTTGGGCATTGACGCCTACAATTCCATCGAGCGAGTTGCCCTCACTAACTCAAGAGCCACAACATAAAGTGGCGAGCAAGCGAGTGACAGGTTTGTTCACTCGCGCTCATTATCATCGTTTTGAGCTTGATGATGCATTTTCCCAGCAGGTGTTTAACCGATATTTAAAGCAACTCGATTACCGTCGTAACGTAATGCTCCAGCGCGATATCGACGGTTTTAAAGTTTATTCAACTCAATTTGATGACATGCTTAAAAGTGGCGATTTGACTGCGGCTTATAAGATGTTTGAGCTTGTTCAACAACGCCGTTATGACCGTTTTGCCTACGCGCTATCTTTGCTTGATAAAGAAATTGATTTCACTGTTGCTGGCGATAGTTATCAATATGATCGTGATGATGCCGCTTGGCCAAAAGATGAAGCTGAACTCAATGAACTTTGGCGTCAACGGGTTAAATATGATGCGCTGAATCTTAAGCTTACGGGAAAAAATTGGGACGAAATTGTTGAGGTGCTTGAAAAGCGCTACAATAACGCCATAAAACGTCTGAGCCAAACTAAGAGCGAAGATGTGTTCCAAGGTGTGATGAATGCTTTTGCGCGTACCGTCGAACCCCATACCAGTTATCTATCTCCTCGCAACGCTGAACGTTTCCAAATGGAAATGAACCTGAGTCTTGAAGGTATTGGTGCAGTGTTGCAGATGGACGATGACTATACTGTGATTAAGAGTTTGGTTGCCGGTGGACCCGCTGCGGGTAGTGAAAAGCTTGCACCAGAAGATCGTATTGTTGGTGTTGGCCAAGAAGGCGAAGAGATCGTCGATGTGATTGGCTGGCGACTTGACGATGTTGTTGAGTTAATCAAAGGACCTAAAGGCAGTAAGGTTGTATTGCAGATCCTACCTAAGAAAGGCGGTTCGGCAGCTAAACCCACTAATGTGACCATTGTTCGCGATAAGATTCGTCTTGAAGACCGTGCAGCCACATCAGAAGTGATTGAGCCTAAAACTGGGGATTATGCTGGACGTAAAGTCGGCGTGATCAAAGTGCCTGGTTTTTACATGAACCTTTCTCAAGATGTTTCAAAAGAGTTAGCTAAACTCAATGAAGCAAAAGTTGAGGGTGTCGTGATCGATCTTCGCGGTAATGGCGGTGGTGCATTAACTGAAGCAACATTACTTACGGGCTTATTTATCGAACAAGGCCCAGTCGTTCAAATTCGTGATGCTAATGGAAAGGTCTCTCAAAACAGAGATAATGATGGTCGAGTATCTTATGCTGGTCCATTAACGGTAATGGTTGACCGTTATAGTGCGTCTGCTTCTGAGATCTTTGCTGCAGCCCTGCAGGATTATGATCGTGCCCTTATCGTCGGTGAATCGACTTTCGGTAAAGGAACAGTTCAGCAGCACAAGAGTTTAGGTCGAATCTACGATATGTACGATAAGCCTATCGGACATGTGCAATATACCATTGCAAAGTTTTACCGTATTAACGGTGGTAGCACTCAGCTTAAAGGGGTCACCCCAGATATTCCATTCCCAAGTGCGCTTGAACCTGGTGAATATGGTGAAGCCGAAGAAGATAACGCATTGCCGTGGGACAAAGTACCTGTTGCACAATATGGCACTCTGGGTGATATCAATCCAAACTTAATTACTAATTTGGATAAGCGCCATCAACAGCGGATTAAAAAAGACGTTGAGTTTGGTTATATCTACCAAGATATCGCTGAATTTAAGAAGAGCCATAAAGAAAAAAGTGTCTCTTTAGTTGAGAAAGAGCGTATTGAAGAACGCGAGAGCAATGACCATAAGCAGTTAGCACGTCTAAATGAGCGTCGCGCAGTCGATGGTTTAGCACCATTGGCTACGCTCGATGATGCAGACGTGGACGTTAAAGCGCCAGATGCATTCTTAGATGAAACAGTCTATATCACCCTTGATATGGTCGATATGGACAAAATGGCAAAAAATCAGGTTAATTAGCCGATATCAGTCATCAAAAAAACGCGCTATTGGCGCGTTTTTTTTATCAAATTTACACCGATTAAGAGGAACTGTGATGACACAAGTTCAAGCGAAATTCTTAAAGGACTACAGAAGTCCTGACTACACAATTACTCATGTTGCCCTTGATTTTTCCCTTGCGGGTTCAGGCACTAAAGTGACAGCAACCAGTAAAGTTCGTCGGCTTAATGAAAGTGCATCAACCTTAGTGTTAGATGGCGACGATCTTAATCTCGAGTCGCTCACCGTTGATGGTGAGGCTTATCAATATGATATTAAAGCGGGGCAGTTAATCCTTAACGATCTTGGTGAAGAGTTTGAACTTTGTATTGTTACTTTGCTCGACCCTGAAGTTAATCAGGCGCTTGAAGGTTTGTATATGTCGGATGGCGCCTATTGTACTCAATGCGAAGCAGAGGGGTTTAGACGCATTACCTATTTCCTCGATAGGCCCGATGTACTTGCCACTTATGATGTGCGTGTTGAAGCTGATAAAGCGGCATTTCCTTATCTGCTCAGTAATGGCAACAAAATTGATGCAGGAGAGCTTGAAAGTGGCCGTCATTTTGTCTCTTGGCAAGATCCATTTCCAAAGCCTGCGTATTTGTTTGCATTAGTTGCGGGAGATTTTGACTTACTAAGTGATAGCTTTACCACCAAAAGTGGCCGAGAAGTTGCTTTGCAAGTTTTTGTCGATAAAGGCAATTTACATAAAGCAGGCCATGCCATGGCATCACTGAAAAAGTCGATGCTTTGGGATGAACAGCGTTTCAACCTAGAATACGATCTTGATATCTATATGATTGTTGCAGTTGATTTTTTCAACATGGGCGCTATGGAAAATAAAGGCTTAAATGTTTTTAATACTAAATACGTTTTGGCTGATACTGCCTCTGCAACTGACGATGATTATCATGGTATTGAATCCGTTGTTGGTCACGAGTATTTTCATAACTGGACGGGTAATCGTGTTACTTGCCGTGATTGGTTTCAATTGAGCTTGAAAGAGGGCTTAACGGTATTTCGCGATCAGGAGTTCAGTTCAGATGTTGGGTCGCGGGCCGTAAACCGCATTCATGCAATCAAAGTAATTAAGAACCAACAGTTTGCTGAAGACAGTGGCCCTATGGCTCATGCGATCCGTCCTGAGTCTGTTATCGAAATGAATAATTTCTATACTGTCACCGTATATAACAAAGGCGCTGAAGTGATCCGCATGATGCATACCTTATTGGGAGAGGCGGGTTTCCAAGCTGGTATGAAATGCTATTTTGAGCGTCATGATGGCCAAGCGGTCACTTGTGATGATTTTGTGGCTGCGATGGAGGATGCCAGTGGCGTCGACCTGACACTGTTTAGGCGCTGGTATAGTCAGTCTGGTACGCCGCAAGTGACGGTTGAAGAAGACTATAATCACGCGCTTAATCAGTATCGTCTGCACATTTCCCAGCATACATCACCAACCGCTGAGCAGGCTGAAAAATTGCCGCTGCATATTCCATTTGATATTGAGTTACTCAGCGCTGACGGTCAACCTTTACTCAGTCGCGTACTGGATGTAACTAAAGATAAGCAAACCTTTGTCTTTGATGGTATTGAGGCCAAGCCGATACCATCGTTATTACAAAACTTCTCCGCGCCAGTGAAACTCATTTTCGAGTACAGGATTGAGCAGCTACTTCACCTTATTCGTTTTGCGACTAGTGAAGTTGCGAAATGGGAAGCCTCGGTGACCATGTTCAGTCAAGCAGTGTGGCAAAACGTTGGTTATCTGCATACTAATACTGCTATGCATATAGATAGTCGTATAACTGACGCAATAAAAGGTTTGTTGTTAGACGAATCGCTCGATCGGTCATTATTGGCGGAGATCCTTAATTTCCCGAACGTGGCAACCTTGATTGAGCAAGAAAATGACGTCGACCTAGATGCATTGATCACTGCTAGGGCTTTTGTGGTTGAAGAGATCGCTAGTGGCTGTGAAGATGAGCTGGTTGCGCGCTATAGAGAGCTGGCGCAATTAGATGATGCAGGTGCTAGATCACTGAAAAATGTATCACTGAAGCTGTTGTTAACATTATCCGACCAATACCAAGGCTATGCTAAAGCTCAGTATGATAGTGCAACCAATATGACCGATAGTTTGGGTGCTTTGTCCGCGCTTAATGGTGAAGATGGTGAGTTAAGGCAAGCTTTGCTGGACGATTTTCAACAACGCTGGCTGGATACGCCTCTGGTGATGGACAAATGGCTAACATTGCAAGCGACATGCCCGGGAGAGGATCGTATTGCCGCTATTATGGCGTTATGCGATCATCCAGCATTTAGCTTCTCTAATCCTAATCGTGTTCGTTCGTTATTTGGCGCATTTTCAGCGGCAAATATTGAAGTTTTTCATCGCAATGATGGCGCCGGGTATAAGTTGCTAACCGATGTAATTATTAAGCTTAACACTCTTAATCCTCAAGTTGCTGCGCGGATCATTACACCATTAATTTTGTTTAAAAAGTTTGATAAATCGAGACAAGAATTGATGAAGGCTTCCCTTGAGTCTATTCTCAATTTACCGGATTTATCGAAAGATCTTTATGAAAAAGTCACTAAGGCTTTAGCATAAATGCCACATGGCGAGGTAAGATTACCTCGCCATTAATTCTAATATGTTGATGATATTATGGTTTATTTCTTTTCTATTTCTGTCGATTATCGGGATTTTCTCAATTATTACCAAGGGTATGTGGATAAAGTCGAAGTGAAAGAGACTGGGGGCAAGACTCTCTGGATCCATGCCCGCCACTTTAGACCTTTTTTAACACCATCTGGACTATCTGGTCATTTTAGATTGGAGTTGGACAGTAATGGCAATTTTTATTCTCTTACTCGTACATTATAATTAGAGTCAATACTCCAAACGGTTAGTTGCATTCCTATTCGTTCTGCTCTTCAGTCTTCATAAATATAATCACCTGTTTATTATTGGTTTTTTTTTAAACTTCACCCTTGGTTAATCATTTGTTACAGATAGTTTAAATCGCGCGTTTGAAAATGACGTATTAGTATGACTTAAGTGTACAAATCTCAAGGTAATTTTCTCTTTTTTCATCTTGCTCATCTACAGTAAATGCTGTAACAATGGTGTTACCTGTACGCTAACAAGATGTTGGCCATCATTCCTATAACAAAGAATCCAGCAGGTTACGGAGAAGAGCTAAAATGAAAAACCTAAAAAAAGGCTTTAATAAGTCAACGCTTGCTTTGGGGATCGTCGCAGCGTTGAGTATTGGGACGGCAACTACCGCTACGGCTGTGTCGTTTGATTGGGGAGAAGTACAAGGTTCGTTCGATTCGACATGGAGTGCTGGCGCAAGTTGGCGTGTTGAGGAGCGTAACTGGGATGACAACATAGGTAAAGTTAATCACCCTCGTTTTGACTGGTCTAATTATTCTGCGTTTAACAATACTAAATATACCTCTGCTGAGATTTGGGCTCAGCCTGGTTCTTATTCGAGCAACGGTGACTTGAGTAATATGTTGTATTCTCAAGGTGATGTCACCTCTATGGTATTTAAAGGACTGCATGAATTGTCCTTGAAATATAAGAATTACGGTTTATTTGCTCGTGGAATGTATTTTTATGATCAAAAAGCCAATAACGGCAGCTATGGATATAGCGATCCTATTACTGGTAAAGAGTATGATCCGTGCACCGACTCAGAAGCGTCAAAAGTTCAATGTAAAGATGTCAGATTACTCGATGCCTTTATTTATGGTGACTTCGATTTCAACGATGGTGCAAACCCGCTCACTGTTCGTGTCGGTAACCAAGTCGTTTCTTGGGGGGAGAGCACGCTGATCCCCCATGGTATTGGTGTTATTAACCCTGTTGACTTGAATATTCTTAACGCACCTGGTGCTGAGTTAAAAGAAGCGTTTAGACCACAAGGAATGATTTGGGCTTCATTGGGCGTGACTGACGGATTATCGGTTGAAGCTTTCTATCAATATGACTGGGAACCAGTTTGGGTGCCCACACCCGGTTCGTACTTCTCCTCTAATGACTTTGCTGGTTATGGCGGATATGGTCAAAATGCACAATTAGGTTTTAATGCTAACCCTGATATTAATTTAGATTTCCTTATTTCCGAATATCAAAACTTGGCGGCTATGGTGGCTTCTGGCCAATATGATGCGGCTACCTTGGGCAAATTAGCCTTGGCATATCCTACAAAAGCGACGCTGATCCAAGATCAGGCAAGTGCAAGTAATTCAGGCCAATACGGTATTAAACTCGGTTATTATGCGCCGGAGTTAGGTGAAACAGAGTTTGGTTTGTACTACATGAATTACCATAGTCGCCGTCCATTGATCAGCGGTACCACCGCTAACTTTACCGCTGAAGCGATTGGGAGCGACCTTGCTCAGCTAGGCATGATAGGTGCTACTGGTGCTACCGTTGATCGCGATACACTACTTGGCTTAGAGACCTTCTCAAAAGCCCAGATCGTTTATCCTGAAGATATTCAGCTTTACGGTTTCAGCTTCAATACCTTGATCGGTGATACCTCTGTAGCGGGTGAAATAGCGCATCGTCTTGATGAACCATTACAAATTGATGATGTGGAATTGTTGTTTGCGGCTATGCCTCAGCAATTAGCAAACATAGACCCCAATCTTCCACATTATAGAGGTGATCTCGATGGTATATCACAGGTGCCAAATTATGGGCCTGGTGAATATGCAGAAGGCTTTATCCGACTCGATACGACTCAGGCTCAGGTGACTTTTACTCATCTATTTGGCCCCACATTAGGCATGAGCAACTTGATTATGCTTGCCGAAGTTGGTGGTGTGTGGATCCATGATATGCCTGGCTTCGATGAACTTAGGTTAAATGGTCCAGGCACTGCGCGCTCTGGCGGTAACCCAGATATGCCAGGGATCATTGAGGCAGTTCATAATGGCCCAGAAACGAATCCATTCCCAACGGATTTTGCTTGGGGTTATCGTTTAGTGGCTAAGGCTGACTATAACAACCTGTTTGCCGGAGTGAACATGTCTCCGCGCATTATTTTCTCCCATGACGTAGAGGGGATCACCCCCGATCCTATGTTCCTGTTTACTGAGGGGAAAAAGTCTGTAGCGATTGGTGTTAATTTCGATTATCAGAGTCGTTGGGGAGCTGATGTTTCCTATAACTCGTTCTTTGGTGGTGTAGGCACGACTAATCAGATGGCTGATCGCGATTACGTGTCATTTAACATCAAGTATTCAATCTAATTCACAAGGACAATGATAATGAAAAGATTAACGATATTGTCGGCGGCTGTGATCGTTGCATTAACTGCGACATCTTCATTTGCTAAAGTTTCAGAGGCCGACGCCGCGAAGCTTGGAACGACATTAACGCCATTGGGTGCAGAGAAAGCTGCTAACGCTGACGGTTCTATTCCTGCTTGGGATAGTGGGATCACTACTGCACCAGCAGGTTATACCAAGGGCATGCATCATCCAGATCCATTCGCTGCTGACAAGATTGAATTTACTATCTCAAATGCGAATAAAGATCAGTACAAAGAAAATCTGACTGATGGTCAACGTAAGCTTTTTGAACTGTATCCAGATACTTTCGAAATGAACGTGTACCAGACACGCAGAACAGCGGCTGTGCCACAATTTGTTTATGATGCGACTAAGGCTAATGCAATTCGTGCTGAACTAATAGCAGATGGTAATGGTATTTCAGGTGCGTCTATCGGTGTGCCATTCCCACTACCTCAAAATGGTTTAGAGGCGATCTGGAACCATATATTACGTTTCCGAGGTGTGGATGTTGAAACCTCGCGTAGTCAGGCTGCGCCTACGGCTTCGGGTGGTTATACGCTCGTTGAAACTGCAGAAGAGATTCGTTTTGAATACTCTCGCCCAGAGATGACCTTAGATAAGCTTAAAGAAAGCAATACGCTGTTTTACTTCAAACAAGTGGTGACTCAGCCAGCCCGTTTGGCTGGTACCGCTTTACTTGTAAAAGAGACCATGGATCAGGAAGCCTTGCCTCGTCAAGCTTGGACTTACAACACAGGACAGCGCCGCGTACGTAAAGCACCAAATGTCGCGTTCGACACGCCTGGTACAGTATCAGATGGTCTTCGTACTACCGATGACTTTGATATGTTCAATGGATCGCCCGTACGCTACAACTGGGAGCTGTTAGGTAAGAAAGAGATCTACATTCCTTACAACGATTACAAGCTGCATTCTGACAAGCTTAAATACGATCAGATCTTAACGCCTGGTCATATTAATCCTGAGCACGTTCGTTGGGAGAAACATCGTGTATGGGTTGTTAAAGCACAGCTAAAAGATGGCATGCGTCATATCTATAAGACTCGCGTTTTCTATATCGACGAAGACTCGTGGCAGGTGTCATTAACCGATATTTATGATAACCGAGATGAGCTATATCGTGTGGCGGTAGCCCATGCCATTAACTACTACGAAGTTCCAACACATTGGACGACGTTAGAGGTAATTCATGATTTACAGTCACGTCGTTATTTAGCCATGGGGCTTGATAACGAAGGCAGAATGTACAATTTCGATGCAAGCTTGAGTGAAGCTAACTTCACTCCAGCAGCGTTGCGCCGTGCAGGTATTCGTTAATCATTGTTTGGATAGGGGCGGCCTGTGCTGCCCCTCGTCTTATAAAAGGAAGTTTGTATGTCGTTTAGCATGCTTCGACTAATTTCGTGTTATCTTTTTATTTTTTCGAGTGTTACCTCTGTTAACGCCGCCGTAAACGAAAGTACATTGCAGCCGCTGGCCACTCAATCGATCGTCTTAGATATGGCACTTAAAGGACAAACTGCAATAGCGGTTGGTGAACGCGGCCACCTATTTAGATTCGATAACGGTTGGCAACAACGTCCTTCACCGACAATTGCGCTTTTAACTAAAGTGACATTGCTAACCGATCAACTAGGTTGGGCCGTGGGTCATGATGCGACCATTTTACATACTCAAGATGGTGGGCAAACATGGCAAGTACAGATGACTTCGCCAGCAATTGAAAAACCCTTGATGGACATTTTATTTTTTGATGCGCAGCAGGGGATTGCGATTGGAGCATATGGGTTGTTCTTTCGCACCTTTGATGGCGGAAAAAGCTGGCAACAAGAGTTCCACAGCGAGTTACTATTTGAAGAAGATCATGCTTATCTTGAGGAATTAAAAGCCGAAGACGAAGCGCTTTACTTGAGTGAGCGTAGTACCTTGCTGCCGCATTTTAATCGAGTGGTTCAACTCGATAAGCAGCGGCTACTTATGGTTGGTGAGTTAGGTTTAGCCGCGAAGTCCAATGATTTAGGTGTCACGTGGCAGCGTATCGATTTTCCTTATGAAGGCTCTTTATTCAATGTGTTAATTGCTGAGCAGGGCACCTATGTAATGGGGTTGAGGGGGCACCTGTTTAAGAGTCAAGAGGGGATAGAATCTTGGCAAGAGATCGCTTTGCCAATTGATTCTACATTAAATGGTGGTTTAGTACTGAATAACCATATCGTTAGATTGGTGGGTAATGCTGGAGTTGTTATCGACGTAGGCAGTGATGATTCGGTTAAAATGATAGAGCAGCGTCAAGGTGAAAACTTAGTAACTATCGGTATGGATACTGAAGGTAAACAATGGGTTGCGGGTACAAAAGGTTTCGTTGAATTACAACAAGAATAATAAGGCCCAGACATGTTAGATAAATTAGTTAATGGATTAGAGTCGTTTCTGTTTAGGCAACGTGGATATGTGATTTTTGCGTTTGTGCTGGCTACTCTGTTTTTAGGATTTCAGGCCAGTCACCTGAAAATGGACGCGGCATTTGTTAAGAATATTCCCCTAAATCACAGCTACATGCAGACCTATTTGAAGCATCAAAAACAGTTTGGTGGCGCAAATAGCATCATGGTTGCGGTCGAAGATACTAGCGGTAATATTTTTAATGCTAATTTCTTCGACACCTTGAAGCAGGTTCATGATCAACTTTTTTTCATTCCCGGTGTCGATAGGGCGCAAGTAAAATCACTTTATTCACCGTCGACACGATTTACCGAAGTTGTTGAAGATGGATTTGCGGGAGGACCTGTTATTCCCGCGAACTTTTCCACGACCCCTGCGGGGTTAGCCGTCGTCAGGAGTAATATTGAGAAGGCAGGCATCGTTGGACGACTGATCGCAGAAGACTATTCTGCCGCCATGGTTACCGCTCAACTTATGGACTTTGACCCGCAAACGGGTAAGCCCCTCGATACGTTGGCCTTTGCCGCGCAATTAGAAAACGAATTGCGAGGACAATATGAAAATGAGCACATTAAAGTTCATATCATAGGTTTTGCTAAGATGGCCGGTGATGTCGCTGAAGGTGCAAAAGGAGTGGTGCTGTTTTTCCTTATCGCTATTCTTGTGACTGCGGTAATGGTGTACTTCTTTTCAAAGTCGATTAAATTAACCTTATTGCCCTTAGCTTGCAGTTTAGTGGCGGTGGTTTGGCAATTAGGCTTGTTGACTGTGGTTGGTTTTGGATTAGATCCTATGTCTATTCTGATCCCATTTTTAGTCTTTGCCATTGGTGTGAGCCATAGCGTGCAGATGATTAATGCTGTGCGTCGCCGAGTGAGTGAAGGAGAGATCACTAAAGCGGCTGCGGCACTGGCTTTTAGAAGCCTGCTGATCCCTGGTGGTATTGCACTGCTATCAGATACTGTTGGCTTTATGACGTTACTGGCCATCGATATCGGTATCATTCGTGAATTGGCTATTTCGGCATCGCTGGGTGTCGCGGTCATTATTCTGACGAATTTAATTTTATTGCCATTACTTATCTCATTTATTGAAGTTAAACCGCTGACAGTAAAGGCCGACAACAAGATTGATAAGTTGTGGCTGCGATTATCTTATTTTGCGACGCCTAAGTATGCAGCCGTTGTACTGGTATTAACTGTATTGCTCTATGGCGTAGGTTTACAGCAAGCTAATGAGATGAAAATAGGCGATCTTCAAGGCGGAGCCCCCGCATTACATGTTGATAGTCGCTATAATCTAGATACTTTTTACATCACAGATAATTTTTCTATCACCACCGATGTGATGACAGTGATCGTTGAGGCTTTCCCTGAGGCTTGTACTTATCATGATGCGTTGATGCAAATCGATGAGTTTGAGTGGCTCGTGTCCAATACGCCGGGAGTTGAATCGACGGCGAGTCTGGCGTCTATCGCAAAACGCGTTAACGCGGGATTTAACGAGGGTAACCCTAAATGGCAGGTGTTGCCTCGCACGACTGCAAGCTTAGTGCAAGCGGTGGGTCGAATTCCAACAACCTCGGGTTTGCTAAATGGTGATTGCTCAGTAATGCCCGTTTATCTATTTTTGAAAGATCATAAAGCGGAAACGATTGAAGTGGTCATCGACAAGGTCAAAGCGCTCGCGGCAAAAATGGATAATGACAAGTTGAGCTTTAAACTAGCGTCGGGACCCGTTGGAGTGATGGCTGCGACTAACGAAGCCGTTGCTGAGGCTCAGCTACCCATGATGCTTTATGTTTATGGCGCTGTGTTTGTGCTGTGTTTGATCAGTTTCCATTCATTGCGCGCTACTGTGGCGGTGATCTTGCCGCTCTACGTGGTATCGACGTTGGCGCAAGCTTTGATGACTCAGCTCGATATCGGCCTCGCAGTGAGTACCTTACCCGTGATTGCTCTCGGGGTCGGTATTGGTGTCGACTATGGCATTTACATCTTGTCGACAATGGCAGTTAAGCTCCGAGATGGTATGCCTGTGCAAAAGGCTTATCATCAAGCCCTAGTTGAACGTGGTAGTGCGGTGATCTTTACAGGGTTAACGCTCGCTATCGGTGTAAGTACGTGGTTCTTTTCTGCGCTGAAATTCCAAATGGACATGGGGATATTGCTGACCTTTATGTTTTTGGTAAATATGTTGGGGGCAATAATTATTTTGCCTGCGATAGGCGCGGTTTTTTGGCGAAACCCTAGATAGCAATGAAATAGGAGAGCATGCGCTCTCCTTTTTTATGCATAAAAACGCTAACAGAGCGATTGTTTTTTCATTGAGAAACAAATAATCGCGTCAGAACTGACGTTCAGGAGGATCTACCACTAAAATACTTCTCGAAATATGGCACATTTAGTAATAGACTTCCCGCATGACCTAGGTCACAAATATTGGCCGGTCATGTGATTAAGCATCCATAAAATTACAAAAAGCGCTGCCATAGACCCTAAAGGAAACAGCAACATGGCCTTGAAAGATGCAATGCCTTCAGTACTACTCGAAAATGTAGTCAATCTAATTCATTCAAAAGTTCCCAATGCACAAGCCAAGCAAGTCGAACAGTTCGCGACTTGTATCTATGCACACATGTCAAAAGACGACCTGCACGCCCGTAACGATAGCGATCTCTATGGTGCGGTGCTGAGCCTTTGGAATGTCGTTAATAAAACGCCTGTAGGCGAGAGTCATATTCGCGTATTCAATCCGAGTCAATCTAAGCATGGTTGGAAATCTTCACATTCGATTATTGAAGTGATCCATCCAGATATGCCTTTTCTTGTTGATTCGGTCGGTATGGCTCTTAACCGTATGGGGATCACCACTCATATGATGTTGCACACGCCGCTTACAGTGCAGCGTGACGGCGACGAGATTGCCAATGTTATCTATGGTGATGAACAGGATAATGCAGAGACAGTGGCTGTTTTCCTGATCGAAATTGACCGTTTAAGTAGTGAAGCCGATATCAAGAGTTTAGAGAAAGAGATTGCGTCGGTTCTTGGTGACGTTTCAGCATCTGTTAGCGATTGGCAAATGATGTCTAATAAGCTAACAAGCACCATTAAAGAGTTAGCTAAACGTCCATTCCCAGGTGAGAAGTCTGAGCTTGATGAAGCAATTAACTTCTTAACTTATCTCAATAATCATCACTTCACTTTGTTAGGTTATCGACGTTATAACCTTAATAAGGTTGAAGGTGATTTAGAGTTAGTTCCCGATAATGATACCAGTCTAGGTCTGATGAATGTGCCGGGTAAACCTAAATCAGATAAGGGATTGATGTTATCGACATTATCGCAGACCGCTCGGAAGGAAGCGTTAGATAACAGCTTACTGATTTTGACTAAAAGTAGTGAGAAGAGCCGAGTTCATCGTCCAGCTTATGTCGATTATATTGGTATTAAGCGATTCGATAAAAAAGGCAATGTTATCGGTGAAGACCGGTTTATAGGGTTATATGCTTCTAATCTTTATAATCGCAGCCCAAGAGAGATCCCGTTACTAGCAGAAAAGATCCAGCGTGTATTAGATGATTCTGGCTTGACTCCTCGCTCACACGATTATAAAGCCTTGATGCACATCCTCGAGACCTTACCTCGAGATGAAATTATCCAAGCTCGTGAATCTGAGCTAGCGAGCATGGCTCGTGGTGTGCTTCAGATGCAAGAGCGCGACAAGTTGAAGTTATTTGTTCGCAAAGATGGTTTTGGCCGTTTCTTATCTTGTTTGGTCTATGTGTCTAAAGATCGATATAACACTAAGTTACGTGAAGATACTCAGCGTATCTTGGCTAATCATTTTAATACGACAGAAGATGTTGAGTTTACTACGTATTTTTCTGAGTCGACTCTGGCTCGTACTCATTACATAGTGAAAGTTGATAATAATAATACGGATGTCGATGTGGTCGCTATCGAAAATAATCTTATTGAAGCCGCGCGTTCATGGGAAGATAAACTCAGCAGCGCATTAATTGCAGCGCAAGGCGAAGAATCGGGTAATCATCTGGTTAAGCGCTACGTTAACGCTTTCCCTCGTAGCTACAAAGAAGATGTACTTCCAAGCTCTACCGTTGTCGATGTAGAACATCTCGAAGCATTGGATGATGATCATAAGCTAGGGATGTTGTTCTATCAGCCACAAGAAACGGCACTAAAAGACAACAAGGTACGGCTTAAGTTGTTCCATAAAGATGAGCCTATCCATCTCTCAGATGTGTTGCCCATGCTTGAAAACTTCGGTCTGCGGGTGATTAACGAGCGTCCATACGAAGTTAAGACAGTCGACGGTGCGACGTTCTGGATCCTTGATTTCTTGATGACAGTGCAAGGCGCTGCGGTTGACAACTTAGCAGACAGTCAAGATCGTTTCCAAACTGCGCTGTCGCAAGTGTGGAATAAACAATTAGAAGACGATGGTTTTAACCGCCTAGTATTAGCAACTGGGCTTTCTGGTCGTGAAGTGTCTATTTTACGTGCTTATGCTAAATATATGCGCCAAATAGATGCGACCTTTAGTCAGGCTTATATCGAAGAAACCTTTAGTAGCTACCCTCAAATAGCGGAACTATTGGTCAAGATGTTTATTCGTAAATTCAATCCGAAGCTTAAGACTCGCACTTTAGCAAAGTTTGTTGAACAGATTAATTTACGCCTTGATGATGTATCAAGTCTTGATGATGACCGTATTATCCGTCGTTATCTTGATTTAATTAACGCTACCTTGCGTACCAACTTCTATCAAGTGTTACCTGACGGCAATAACAAGCCGTATGTCTCATTTAAGTTCTCTCCAGCAGATATCCCTGAGATGCCCCGTCCATTGCCTAAATTTGAGATCTTTGTTTACTCGCCTAGAGTCGAAGGTGTTCATCTTCGTGGTGGCAAAGTGGCTCGTGGTGGTTTGCGCTGGTCTGACCGACGTGAAGATTTCCGTACCGAAGTCTTAGGCTTGGTAAAAGCACAACAGGTTAAAAATACGGTTATTGTTCCTGTTGGTGCTAAAGGTGGATTTGTGTGTAAGCAGTTGCCGACCGAAGGTGGTCGCGATGCCGTCTTTACCGAAGGGCAAGAATGCTATCGCTTGTTTATTCGTGGCTTACTCGATATCTCTGACAATATTATTGAAGGTGAAGTCGTACCGCCGGTGAATGTGGTTCGTCACGATGAAGATGATCCGTATTTGGTGGTTGCTGCCGATAAAGGCACAGCAACCTTCTCTGATATTGCAAACGCGATTTCTGAAGAGTACAACTTCTGGTTAGGTGATGCATTTGCATCAGGTGGTAGTAACGGTTACGACCATAAGAAGATGGGGATCACTGCCCGCGGTGCTTGGGAGTCAGTTAAACGCCATTTCCGGGAGATTGGGATCGATTGCCAAACCACAGACTTCACTTGTCTAGGTATAGGTGACATGGCGGGTGATGTGTTTGGTAATGGCATGCTGTTGTCTGAACATACCCGTTTAGTTACCGCATTTAACCATATGCATATTTTCATTGACCCCACACCAGATGCACAAGCTAGCTATCAAGAGCGTGCACGTTTGTTCGAGCTACCTCGTTCAAGCTGGGAAGATTACAATAAAGAGTTGATTTCTAAAGGTGGTGGAATATTCCTACGCTCGGCGAAGTCAATCACCTTAACGCCTGAGATCAAAAAGATGCTTGATACTAAGAAAGCATCTATGACGCCTAATGAGTTGCTCAAAGAGTTACTTAAGATGAAGGTCGATTTGATCTGGAATGGCGGTATCGGTACTTATGTTAAGGCGAGCAGCGAGACTCATGTAGAAGTGGGTGATCGTGCTAACGATGCGCTTCGTGTTAATGGTAATGAAGTTCAAGCGCGTATCATAGGTGAAGGCGGTAACTTGGGTTGTACTCAGTTAGGCCGTATTGAATATGCTGCTAACGGTGGACGGATGAACACCGATTTCGTTGATAATGTGGGTGGCGTTGATTGCTCAGATAACGAAGTTAATATTAAGATTTTGCTTAATGCTATGGTAGCAGAAGGCGAGATGACGGTTAAACAGCGAAACCGCCTATTAGTCGATATGACTGATGAAGTAAGCCGTATTGTACTGCAAGACTGTAAAGATCAAACTCGAACAATTTCTGTTACTCAAGTACGAGGTGCCGAGCAACTAAAAGAGCAGATCCGTTTCATCCATTATCTCGAAAAAGAAGATAAATTGGATAGAGCATTGGAGTTTTTACCTACCGATGATGAACTTGCGGAACGTTTGGCTAATGGTAAGGCACTCACTCGACCTGAACTATCTGTTTTGGTTGCTTATGCAAAAATGGTGCTGAAAGAACAGCTACTTACGCCAGAAATTACAGATGATTCATTCTTAAGTCAGCTGCTGATTGAGTATTTCCCGCGTCAATTACAAGAGAAATACACCGAACGCATGGTAAATCATCCGCTTCGCGCTGAAATTATTGCAACCTCATTAGCGAATGAACTTGTTAATGATATGGGACTTAATTTTGTACAACGTATGCAAGATGAGACTGGTGCCTCAGTTGCAGAAGCGGCAATTTGTTACACTATGGCCCGAGAAGTGTTTGGTTTAGCTGAACTAACTAAGTCAATTACCGCGTTAAACGGTGTTGTACCCGCCGTCGTACAAGGTGAAATGTTACATCAGTTAAGACGCAACTTACGCCGAGCTTGTCGCTGGTTCCTACGTCACCGCAGTCGTAACCAAGGTATTGAGCAAACAGTAGCCTTCTATAGCCCTGTGTTTGAAGAACTTCGTCAGAATGTTCATCAATATATGGTTGAGGATGAAGTTAAAGACATCTGCTCCGAAATTTCCGCTCTTGTAAAAGAGGGCGTACCAGAGAAAGTGGCGACCGATGTGGTTAATATGAGTACACTATTCTCTGCGCTTGATATTTCGCAGATCGCTCAACTTGAAAGTAAGCCAGTTGCCTTAGTTGCCGAGACTTACTATAAACTCGGTGCTCGAATTGACCTGCATTGGTTCTTAGAACAGATCAGTGCACAACCAGTCGCTAACCACTGGCAAGCACTGGCAAGAGCGGCATTTAGAGAAGAGCTTGATTGGCAGCAGCGTTCGCTTAGTTCGGTGGTATTACGTACCTGTACACCAAGTTGCGATGCAGACACTATCATTGCACAGTGGATCGAATCCAATCAGGGCTTATTGGAGAGATGGTTCCACATGCTTGCAGACTTTAAAACCTCGCAAACTCATGAGTTTGCGAAGTTTTCGGTCGCGTTACGTGAGCTGAATCTATTGATACTTCATTGTGAAGGTCAATAGTAAAATTTAATAATAATAATAAGCCCTGGCCATAGCCGGGGCTTTTTTTGGTCTAGGAGAAAGCATGTTTTACAAAATAGCGCAAAAAGTGATGTTTCAGATGGATCCAGAAAAGGCACACAATCTGGCCATTACTAGTCTGAAGTCAACATCCAATTCGCCTTTAGATTGCTTCTATGCACAGAAGTTTGATCCGGCACCGGTAGAGTTTATGGGACTCACATTTCCAAACCCTGTTGGCTTAGCTGCAGGAATGGACAAAGATGGTGAGTGCATTGACGCTTTTCATGCAATGGGTTTTGGACATATCGAAGTTGGAACGGTAACACCAAGACCTCAGCCTGGTAATGACAAGCCTCGGTTATTCAGACTTAAACCCGCTAAAGCAATTATCAACCGTATGGGTTTTAACAACAAGGGGGTCGATAGTTTAGTGGCTCACCTTAAAGCGGCGAAATCAGGGGCGATGGTCGGTGTCAATATTGGCAAAAATAAAGACACGCCAGTAGAGCAGGGAAAGGATGACTATCTCATCTGCATGGAAAAGGTGTACCAATATGCGGCTTATATCGCGGTAAATATTTCATCTCCAAATACACCAGATCTACGCTCACTGCAATACGGTGATCTGCTTGATGATCTATTAGGATCATTAAAAGCTAAGCAAAAAGATCTTGCTAAGAAGCATGGAAAATATGTTCCGATAGCGCTTAAAATTGCGCCAGATCTATCAACTGAAGAGATTGATAAAATAGCTGAATCACTGATCCGAAATGAGTTTGATGGCGTTATCGCAACCAATACCACGTTATCTAGAGATGGTGTTAGTGGACTGGTTAATTCAAATGAGGTCGGTGGGTTGAGTGGTAAGCCATTGAATTCATTGTCAACAGAAATCATCAAGCAACTTGCAGATAGTCTTAATGGCCAAATTCCTATTCTGGGCGTGGGCGGAATAAACTCTGCTGCTGATGCAATGGATAAGTTAGATGCTGGTGCCACTATGGTACAAATATATTCAGGATTTATTTATCGCGGACCTGAATTAATTAAAGAGATTGTTGAGGCTTATCGAAGCAGATAAATAATAGGATCGTATTTGATCTTATTAGACGATTGCGCGATCTAATTTTGATCGCGCTTGATCGGTATAAGATATTGTTATTCATGTTATATTTTTAATAAAATTTTTGATATTGATTGAAATATCATCTATTATCGAGCTGTATTTATAACAATGGGTACACGTTATGTTATTAATGCCACAAAGGGATTGGCAATGGATATATAACGACGCGTATGGAGTATTAAGCGTTTCGTTAGGTTCGGATATGGAATTTCTGACTCCCTATAAAATTAAAGCGCTAATTCCAGATGCACTATCTGTAACGGAATTTAGTGTTGAACATGCAAGATTCTATATCGACTTTGTTGAGCGTTTAGGTAAGTCAGTTAATATTGCTGACGCGATAAAAGTTCAGTTAGGGTTAAATGCGACGGCTGCTTATTTTATGCTGAAGCCACAAATGCCAAAGTCGTGGTTTTTCGATACTTCGGCTATATGTGTTTATTCTGAACTTGGTAAAGTCTTTCAGCTGAGATGCCAAGGTGTAGATGCTGACGTAATGGTAGTGGAAAGTAATTTGCAGGCCTCTTTAGTTATGTTACTTTCTTCACAATTAGCGCTGAATGATAATAAATCGCTTAAGCAGTTTGAATGTATAAAGGTGATGAATGATCGCCTTCATCCTAAAAAAATAACAAGGCAAACAGCTGCAGCGTAGTATGGTTTATTATGAAACGAATTTAAGTGTTAAAAATGAATAATAGGAAAGGGAGCATTAGCTCCCTTTTTTTGTTTTTTATACCAATCATTATAAGAAAGTGGTGATCGACTCAATGTGTTTCTTGGCAACTCATTCAAGGAGAATGGATGATGGAATCGTCGTCCCCTTGTGAGGCCATTCAACGCAGAAGTAGGCAGGTAAAAACACGCCTAATAGGCGAGTTTTAGTACTTTTGATGCTGTGTTAACGAGTTTGAGCCTAGTTCAACTATGTTCAAACTTGTTGCAAACAACGAGGTCTTGTATGTTCCAGGCATACTTAAGACATTCCCTTCATCCTTCGAGGTCAGACGTTGTGAATGTCTTTCATGCATGACTATATGGATATAGAAGGTAGGGTAACGCATGGAGCGGTTCCGAGGACGCTAAAGCCGAGGAGCAATTAATGACCTTGCCTCATCAGCGCTAACCTTTTGTGCTAATCTTCAGTGCTAAATGGTCGCTGAGCGATCACATTTTTATACTAACTGGTATTAGATCTCTACCCGAATCTTTTTTCTATGGAAATTTTTTGGGAAGATTTTTTCTAGATAGATAATTTTCTAGGATGACTATTCGCAAATGGAGTTGTTTGAACTCTTTAGATTAAAGAATTTGTTGCGGGAGTGATATTACTTATTTAAAAGCTTGGCGACGCTCTACTTAGCTTTATAAAGCGCTGATCCCGACTAGCTAGTATACTGCTCAATCTTGTGTCGGTATTTCTGCAATAAGAAAATCTGTAGTTGTTTTAATTCTATCTATTAAAAGAATTGGTTGCGGGAGCCGGATTTGAACCGACGACCTTCGGGTTATGAGCCCGACGAGCTACCATACTGCTCCATCCCGCGTCCGTATTTATAATCTAAGAACGCTGTAGTTGTTTTAATTCTATCTACTAAAAGAATTGGTTGCGGGAGCTGGATTTGAACCAACGACCTTCGGGTTATGAGCCCGACGAGCTACCATACTGCTCCATCCCGCGTCCGAAACTTTATAAGGTCAATCTACAGCTAACAGCCTGTTGCTTATTGACTGTTTATCGTAATGCCCTTCAAAGCGGGGCGAACTATATCGATATGGTTCGCCTAATGCAAGTAAGATTCAGCTTTAATTTGTTAAGCGTTCATTAAAGCGGCAAACTGCAGTTTAATTAAGCGAGCAGGGAGATTTATCTTTACCTATTAGCAGAACTTTTTATCTTTTGGATGTTGGACAATGTATAATAGCGCATTGATTTTTGAAGTGTGTCTATTTATCCATGTTAAATTTTTTTGCTGCGGCCCCTCGAGGCTATGAGTACGCGTTATCACTAGAGCTTGCCGAATTAGGTGCTAGTGAGATTAAAGAGAGTGTTGCAGGGGTCTATTTCTCTGCATCGCTAGAGCTTGCTTACCGTATTACATTATGGTCTCGTCTTGCTAGCCGGATCATTTTGGTCATCTATAAAGGTCCCTGTGAAACACCAGAGCAACTTTATAATGCAGCTTATTGTGTTGATTGGCAGACTCACTTCTCAAATAAAAGCACTTTTAGTATAGATTTCCATGGTATTGGCGGCTTCATTAATAACTCGCAATTTGGCGCGTTAAAGGTCAAAGATGCGGTGGTCGACCGTTTTCGTGATGATGGCTGCGAGCGTCCTAATGTTGCAAGAGTCGATGCAGACTTTAAAATTGATGCGCACTACAGACGCGGCCAAATTACACTCGGGGTAAACTTCTCTGGCCCAGCACTTCATCAACGTGGTTACCGAGCAACAACGGGTGAGGCGCCGCTAAAAGAAAACTTAGCCGCCAACATGTTAGTCAGAAGTGGTTGGAAGCAGCAACCGCAAGACCTACTCGATCCGTTTTGCGGTAGCGGAACCATTCTAATTGAAGCGGCAATGATGGCATGCGACGTTGCTCCTGCGCTGTACCGTGCTAAGTTTGGTTTTCAAAAATGGTTGCGCCATCAAGATCATATTTGGCAAGGCCTTATAGATGAAGCTAAAGCACGTGCGTCGTTAGGCATTAGCCGTTGTCAGGTCAAGTTTTTTGGTTCTGATATTGATTCTCGCTTGGTTGCCCTTGCAAAGCGCAATGCTGAAAATGCTGGCGTCGCTGGGCTAATTGAGTTTTCTGTTTCAAATGCGTTAAATGTAAAACCACCAGTAGAGCATGGTTTTCTTATTACCAATCCGCCCTATGGTGAGCGTCTTGGCACGGTAACCTCATTGCTCCAGCTTTATTATCAATTAGGCGACAAGTTTAAGAGTGAGTTCGGCGGCTGGAAAATTGCCGTACTCAATAGTGATATTGAGTTACTTTCGGCATTAAAGCTTAAAGCCGATAAACAAATGAAGATGTTTAATGGCGCGTTAGAGTGCGCTTTTAATCTGTACACGTTACATGCACAAAGTACTCGCCGCATCGATCCTAGCCAAGTGTTGGCGCAAGGTGGAGAGGTGAGTGATGTTGCCACGCCTTTTGCCAATCGCATTAAAAAGAATTATAAGCAGCTGAGTAAGTGGGCTAAGCGTGAAGGCATCGACAGTTATCGTTTATATGATGCTGATATTCCTGAATACAATGTGGCTGTCGATAAGTATCTTGATTACGTGGTGATCCAAGAGTACTCCGCGCCAAAGGATATCCCTGAGGCAGTCACTAAGCGCCGCTTAACCGATATCTTGTTGGTGTTGCCCAACGCTATTGGTGTTGAACCTGACAAAATTATTCTAAAGACCCGTGAACGTCAAAAGGGCACTAATCAATATCAAAAGTTAGATGCTGAAAAGCTTGAACTCAATACCATCGAATACGGTGCTAAGTTTAAGCTCAATCTTAAGGACTATCTTGATACGGGCCTGTTCTTAGATCACCGTTTAACAAGAAAACTGGTGGGCGAAAAATCGAAAGGTCGCTCTGTGCTTAACCTTTTTGCATATACAGGTACCGCCTCGGTACATGCTGCCTTAGGTGGCGCTAAATCGGTTACAACTGTTGATATGTCCAATACGTATCTTAACTGGGCACAGGATAATTTTGCGCTCAACGGTTTATCGGGTCGTCAGTATCAGTTTATTCAAGGTGACTGTTTACAATGGATAGCCGATTGCCAAGAAAAGTATGATCTTATTTTTATCGACCCACCGACATTTTCTAATTCAAAACGTATGGAAGATTCGTTTGATGTTCAACGTGATCACGTTAATCTATTGAGTGGTTTAGTTAAACTGCTTAACGCTAATGGGGAAATTATTTTCTCTAATAACAAGCGTAAGTTTAAGATGGATAGTGATGCGATCGCTCGTTTAGGTTTTACTGTGACCAATATTGATGATCAGACATTACCATTAGATTATAAGCGTAACCCTCAGATCCATAACACTTGGCTAATTACCCATGCCTAGTGTCGCTTCTTATATACTGTTTCACACCGATGTTTGTCATCTGTGTGAACAGGCGCAGGCGCTAATTGATACATTGGGTATCGATTATATTAAACAAGATATTTGTGATGTCGAAGAATTAGCTGAGCGATACGGAACACGTATACCGGTATTGTTACGTCAAGCTGATCAGTCAGAATTAAACTGGCCGTTCGATATCCAACAATTGCAAAAGTTTACAGGAGCTTAAATTGAGTCTGGTTCGTATTAACAATGGCTCATTAGCCTATGGTTACACTCCGCTACTTCAACATGCTGACTTTACTATTGAACCTGGAGAACGGGTTTGTATTGTTGGCCGTAATGGCGCTGGTAAGTCGAGCTTAATGAAAGTGCTGTGCGGAGAAGTGTTACTTGATGAGGGCGAGTTTAACATCGCTACCGATATCAAAGTGAGTCGTCTACAGCAAGACCCACCTAAAGCTGAGCAAGGCAGTGTGTACGCGTATATTTCTGCTGGCTTACAAGAGGTAGGTGAAAAATTAGAGCGTTATCATCAGTTATCTCATGATGTGGGCAGTGCATCACCTGAGCAGATGGAAAGAATGCTTAAGCAGATGGAGCGTCTACAAGAGGATATCGATCATCTTAATGGTTGGCAGCTTGATTCGCGTATAAACCAAACCTGTGAACTGTTGGGACTCGATGCGGACGCGAGTCTGACAAGCCTGTCTGGTGGTTGGCAGCGTAAAGTTGCGTTAGCGAGGGCGTTAGTCAGTGAGCCAGATCTCTTGTTACTCGATGAACCGACTAACCATCTCGATATTGATACTATCGAATGGTTAGAGGAGTTTCTGTTAAGTTATCGAGGTGCTATCGTCTTTATCAGTCATGACCGTGGTTTTATTCAACGTATGGCAACCCGTATCGTCGATTTAGATCGCGGCGTGGTCACTTCATGGCCAGGTAATTACCAAGCCTATCTCGATGGAAAGGCCGAATGGCTGAGGGTAGAAGCGGAGAAGAATGCCCAGTTTGACAAGAAACTTGCTGATGAAGAGACTTGGATTCGCCAAGGCGTTAAGGCGCGTCGAACTCGAAATGAAGGTCGAGTCAGAGCACTAAAAGCCCTGCGAATGGAGCGTATGGAGCGGATCAATCGCCAAGGCGGTGCGAAGATGGCTGTGGCCGATACCGATCGCTCAGGTAAGCTTGTTTTCGATATTGACAGCCTAAATTACAATTTACCCGATAAAAATCTAGTCAAAAACTTTACCACTAGTGTCATGCGTGGCGATCGCATTGCGCTTATCGGCCCCAATGGTTGTGGTAAATCGACCCTGATTAAATTGCTTATTGGTCAGTTAGAGGCACAATCGGGTGAGGTTAAAGTCGGCACAAAATTAGAGATAGCCTACTTTGATCAATATCGTGAAGCGCTCGACCCAGAAAAGACGGTTGAAGATAACGTTGGCGAAGGTAAGAAGACGGTCACTATTAATGGGCAGGATCGCCATATTTTAAGTTACCTACAAGACTTTTTATTTTCGCCGTTACGAGCTCGTACACCCGTGAAAGCATTGTCTGGTGGCGAGAAAAACCGTTTATTGCTCGCGCGTTTGTTATTACGTCCTGCAAACCTAATTATTCTCGATGAACCGACAAACGATCTTGATATTGAGACCTTAGAGTTGTTAGAGTCTCTGCTGACTGACTATCAAGGAACATTGTTGTTGGTAAGCCATGACCGTGCTTTCATTGATAATACTGTGACCAGTTCATGGTGGTTTACCGGCAATGGGGGCTGGAGTGAGTATGTTGGCGGCTATGAAGATGCTGTGTCTCAAGGAGCAAAATTTTATTCTGAGGAACCAGTTGCCGCCACCGCTGTCCAACCCAAGGTTGTCGAGCCTGTGAAGCAGCAAGCTAAACCTGCCGCAAAGCAAGAAAAAAAGTTATCTTATAAATTACAACGAGAACTCGAGTCACTTCCTGCAAAGATGGAGCAGCTGGAGGCGGACATTGAAGCATTACAACTGGTGATTAGTGAACCAGATTTTTACGTTCAAGAACAAGATGTCGTGAGTCGTCGTTTAAGCGAACTAGCTGAGCTAGAGCAGCAATTGGAAGTTTGTTTTGAACGTTGGGAAGAGTTAGAAGCCCTTAAGTAAACGACAAATAAATAGGAATAAAATTAATGAAGTTGAAGTTTGATAGGGCCTTATCGTTAGTTGCCGTTGGAGTTATTGGTGCACTGCAAACTGCTTATGCGGCACCGGTTTATGAGATTCAAAACATTGAAGACTTTGATCTCCATGGTACTTTAGAGTCAACGATCAATGGATATGGAATATCTGTTAATCAAAATGATCAGGTGGTTGGTATATCTAAGGGTAAGAAAAAACTAGAAGTTGACGATGAAGATGGCGATCTCATTGATATTGAAGATGGTATTCCGCCAGAAGAGTTGGTGACTTACTCAGTCGATAAGCCCATTTTAGCTAACAACTTTACCTTTCTTGCTGAAGGTAATGGTTGGTTGCCAATGTTCGATTCTGTATTTGGAACGACACCACCAAAAGATACCGATGAAAATGTGCCTGAGTCCATTAATTCGGTTAATGCCTACTATTACGATGTCAACAATGCGGGTGTAAAAGTTGGCGCTTATAGCGCACCAGAACAAAAAGTGGAATATACCGGTGACAAGACAGGTGTTCATGAAGATCAAGAGTTCTGGTATTTCCGAGAGTTCGAAGACCGAGGCTTTGTTAAATCCGCTGCAGGTAACGATGTTCCATTAGTTCCACCATATAATGTATATATAAAAGACGATACTAGCGTCACCGTTGGTGGTTTGTCGGTGGCAGCTGCAATTAACGAAAATAACCTGATCGCAGGTTATGCCGCGACGGATATCGCTAAATCTAGTGCTGATCGTATTGATAAGTGTATCTCGGGTGAAACTTACCCTATCGATGTCTGTGTGCAGAGAGATCAGTATCCAGATAGCAATGGTTATCGTCGTATTCTTTATCAAACTCGCGCATTTGTTTGGCAGTTTGATGGTAATGATTCTGTTGTTGCGACTGAGTTAGCGTTACCTGAGAACTTAGATACCACAGGTGATCGCGTCTATACCGCCCAAGGGTTAGGTATTAATGCCGATGGCACGGTTGTAGGTCGTTCTCACATCAATCGTAACGGTGATAAAGATAAATTTGCCTATGATGCTGCGTATTGGGTAAAAGATGATACTGGCAAGTATCAGTACAATTGGGTCAAGATGAACAATGATCAACTTTCATCTATTGCTTACGATATCAATGATAACGGCATTTTGGTCGGCAGTTACAAGCAATATATTGAAGGCTATTTGCGTGATAAGTTCTTTTATTTAGATACGAATCAAGCCGACCCGGTCTTAGTGACACCAAATGATTTCTATAATGGGATGTCAGATCGCAGCTCGCGTCCGAAGGGGATCAATAATAAAGATCAAGTGGTGGGTTATGTTGAAGTCAGTAGCGAAAAGGAGAAGCCACGTATAAAAGCGGGTTTCCTTTTTGATAAAGCAGCCGATGAATTTAACGATATTAATGACCTGCTAGTCTGTGAGTCTAAAGGGTACGTGCAAAACGCCGAAGGCAATTGGAAACGCAATAGAGTTACCGTGATCGACGATAGCGGAGAAGAGCTCTCTTATGAGAGCGAGATCCGTATCGTAGAAGCTAATAGTATTAATGATGACGGCACCATTGTCGGTACGGCGTTTATTCGTAAGCCGTCTTATCAATTTGATATCAAAGGTGATCTTGTTATTGGTGAAAATGGTAAGCCATTGTTTTTATTAAATGCCGACGGACAACCCGTGACCTCTTATATTCCTAGAATGGTGGTGTTAAAGCCTACTTCATCGGGTACTGCTTGTACTGAAAAAGAGAATGATAACAGCGGCAATGGAGATTATAAACGTAAAGGTGCAGCAAGTTTTGCTTGGCTTTTCGCACTGCCGTTAGTGTGGTTTAGACGTCGTCGCCATGGCTAATTGCTGTTAGAACTATTTGAGCTAAAAATCGAGGATAATACCTCGATTTTTTTTTAATAGAGAACTCATGAGCTTAAAAAATAAGCAGGCAAAAAGACAAATTTTTAATTGATCTCAGTAGAAAAAAGTTCTATTTCTATCAGTGAGGCTTCGGCTTCTCGGACTTTAGAACAGAGGATGCTTGCATGAAAAGACAAAAAAGAGATCGTCTAGATAGAGCTTTTTCGAAAGGATTTCAGGCTGGAATCGGTGGACGTTCCAAGGAGAATTGTCCTTATTCAACATTAGACTCTAAGTCGCATTGGTTAGGGGGGTGGCGTGAAGGCGTCGATGGTCGCCTCAGTGGGTTATTTAACAAGTGACGCAGAGTTGCCCTCTAAAAGAGGGCATTTTTATATCATTAATAGGTCGTAGGTGCTTGACTAGAAAGTCGAAGTGTCACTGAAAATACCTACTTTTAAATCTTTAGCTGAATAGATCTCACGTCCATCAACTTCCATGACAGCATCGGCAATCCCCATGACTAACTTGCGATACACTTTACGCTTAATGGTTAGCTTGTAAGTGACCTTTTTAGCATCAGGTAATACTTGCCCTGTAAATTTGACTTCACCTACACCGAGTGCTCGGCCTTTGCCCTCAGCACCTTCCCAACCAAGGAAGAAACCAACGAGTTGCCACATCGCATCTAAGCCAAGACAACCAGGCATGACTGGGTCGGTTTGAAAATGACAGTCAAAAAACCAAAGAGAAGGGTCAATATCTAGTTCGGCTACAATTTCACCTTTGCCAAACTCGCCACCATTGTCGTTAATTTTTACGATTCGGTCGATCATCAACATGTTGTCGATAGGAAGGCGAGGAGAGTTGGCGCCAAATAGGTTTCCGAGGCCGCAAGCCACTAATTCTTCTTTGTTGAAACTGTTTGCTTTATTCATTATTAACTTCACTCCGTAATAAGAGATGCAAGGTTAGCGAACACGTGTAAGCTAAACAACTCCGATCAGCTAGAAAGTTTCAACTTTTCGAGCAGCTTAGCAAAAAAAGAGGGCTCCTCGTCTGGATAACCCGCTAATCCTTCAAGGCGAGTTTGCACTAATCCATATAAGCTATTCTCTTCGAACTGTCCATTCTCATCTCGGGCACCGGCAGGCTTCTTCATTAAAATCGTGACAGCTTCATCAATATGTTCGACTTGATACAAGTGGAACTTATTTTCTGAAATCGCTTGGATGACTTCCTGGTGAAGATTGAGCTGCTGGACGTTTGATTTGGGCAAAATAACCCCTTGGGTTCCCGTTAACCCACGTCGTTTACAAAGACTGAAAAAGCCTTCAATTTTCTCGTTAACGCCGCCAATCGCCTGTACTTGGCCAAACTGATCTATTGCGCCAGTGGCTGCAATACCTTGATCAATCGGTTGCTCGGCAATGGCTGACATCAAGGCGCAGTATTCTGCTAATGAGGCGCTATCTCCGTCTATCTCTTGATATGATTGTTCAAAGACGATGTTGGCGTTTAAGTGCAGTGGTGCATCCTTGCCAAAGATTCGATATAGGCAAGATGAAAGGATCATCAACCCCTTGGCATGAATATTACCGCCAAGTTCTGACTTTCTCTCAATATCAGCCACTTCTCCATCGCCATAGTGTACTGATGCGGTGATACGAGCGGGCTCACCGTAACAGTATTCTGCGGTATCGAGCACCGTTAGGCCGTTGATCTGCCCCACCATAGTTCCATCTGTCGGCAGGTTGATAAAGTTATCATCAAAACTCTGCGCCGACAGTTCTTGAGATGCATCATGGCGTCTTGTTTGCTGCAGCAGTGCATGTTCTATTGCTTGGTCATTAAGGGTACGTGAATCACTATAAGCACAAGCTTGTTCCATTAATTGCACTAATGGGACAGTTAATAGTGTCAGATGCTGCTGATGATCGGCAAGTCTTGAGCTATAAGTGAACAATGGTGTAACGGCTGATTGTTCTAGGGTGACATTGTGCTCATCTGCAAGTGTCAGCAGCCAACTTAGATAAGCTTGCTCGCTATATTGAGGTATGGCTATCTCGGTAACTAATTCGCCAAGCAGCGGGAAATGACTCGAGAACAGACGCTCTTCAACATAAGACACACTGTATAACGCGCTACTGCCCACTAAGATGACTTTGCATTGCAATGGTACGTTTGGCCAATCAGAATGCACTGCATAATAACCTTGGTCGATGATCTGCAGTAATAGTTCCCACATAGACTCGCGTTTCCACAAGGATTCGGCGCAGATAAATAAATAGTGGCAATCAGCTAAGGCACCAGCATGATATTGTTGTGGTTTCGCTGCACTTAGGTGTCCTATCAGATCACGCCTTTTGATGTTGCCACTAAGGTAGCGATATTGCACTCGTGCTTGGCTGACGTTATCTTCGCCTATGCTCGCTTGCCACTTTAACTGCTGGTTTTGATCATTGCTGCCGTTGTTAATCTGGTTTAAATACAGATCTGATTTAGCCTGTTGGCTATTAACGAGCGACTCAATCAATTTAAGACGATCGATACCACGCTGGTCGGCAAGGTACATATGTTGACCTTGGGTATTCGCCAACAGCTTAAATGCATCGAGAGTGCGTTCTTGGCCAAGTAATCTTGACTGAATATGTTTGTCGATACTGGTAACAGATGGGATAGTAAAACTAGGTGATAGCGAAGCAGTCGAAATTGGATTTGCGTTCATATTGGAGAGCTTTATTTAAACATGTTCAGATGTTAGCACAATTTTGTATCGCCCCTATTAAGTTTCGCTATTTTGGTCTTTATGTAGCTTGTTTTTGAGGTTGTGACTTAAAAATTAACTGAGGTGGCCTATTTCTTGGCCGATCAGTTTTATTTTCCTATAACGTGCGGTATTTAGGCTTTACATCCTATAAGGATACTTATAATATCACCGCCGCTGGAGAGATGGCAGAGTGGTCGAATGCACCGGTCTTGAAAACCGGCACGGGTTTATAGCCCGTCTAGGGTTCAAATCCCTATCTCTCCGCCATATTAAAAAGCCCGTTATCGAAAGGTAACGGGCTTTTTGCTGTTTGTAGTATCATCATTGTGTACTTTTGTGAGTCATACTCGCTAAAGATAGCAACTAGAACCCTAGGGTTCCTATTGTTTAACATCGGCTATCTCTCCGCGATATTAAAAAAACCATCATCGAAAGGTAACGGGCTTTTTGCTGTTTGTAGTATCATCATTGTGTACTTTTGTGAGTCATACTCGCTAAAGATAGCAACTAGAACCCTAGGGTTCCTATTGTTTAACATCGGCTATCTCTCCGCGATATTAAAGAAACCATCATCGAAAGGTAACGGGCTTTTTGCTGTTTGTAGTATCATCATTGTGTACTTTTGTGAGTCATACTCGCTAAAGATAGCAACTAGAACCCTAGGGTTCCTATTGTTTAACGTCGGCTATCTCTCGGCCATATTAAAAAAGCCTGTTATCGAAAGGTCATGTGCTTTTTGCTGTTTTTAGTATCATCATTGTGTACTTTTGTGATTCATACTCGCTAAAGATAGCAACTAAAACCCTAGGGTTTTAGTTGTTTAACGTCGGCTATCTCTCGGCCATATTAAAAAAGCCTGTTATCGAAAGGTCATGTGCTTTTTGCTTCGCGCAAGTCTAGCCCTCTCAACGTGTCCCGTATCCCAGAGGCGGGCGTTATACCTACAAGGTGTTTAATTGAAAGTTTACCTAGTTATTTTCTTCTAATGTTCAGTGGTCCAGCATTTTCCGACAATGTTAAGGATATTTCGAATAAGGTACTTTATGAGTATTTTAAAAGTGATCTAGATTACGAAACTTTTTTCTTAAATTTAAAATCGGGCTTGTGATCGAGTGATAACAAACAGGTAGCGTCGCTAAACTTGTATCCAATACGAGTCAACTATCCTACTGGCAGCGTATATTCTGACACCAGATAGCAATTCATTGAAAATTACGACAGCATCCTCACATTTGAATGAAAAAAGCAAAATAACAACATCTTAAAAGCATGCTTTATAATTATTAACGGGCTGAATATAGGGTTTGGAGGCAGTTGGTTTAGTGGTGTTTGCATCGATGGTGATTCATGCAAGGAGCTTAAAATAGATGTTTGGGCGTATAGTGTGCTCTCTGTAAGTAAAAACAGTAGTCACTCGCTTCGCGAGAGCACGTATTCCAGTAAATGACAAAGGCTGATGGCAACAGGGGGAAGGTCGGCGAAAGCGGTATGTATTTGCATGATGCCCCTATGTTGTCGCGCCTGATGAGCAAACTTTTGTCCTATGCTGACGTGGTTATCCCCTGAGTTTGTTTCGGAAAATAGGATAGAGACAGATTGTCTTAAGGCTTATGCCAATAAATGCGGGTTCTCTCATGACAACTTGTTCTCCACACTCTCGGGATTCATGAAGGTTAAAGCCCAAATATATCTCCCTGAGATGGATCTATTTTCGAGTTGTCCAATTCGGTAAACTTGCATGCAATCAACAAATAAGTAACAAAAAAGCTGTATTAAGGTGGATTTTTGTTTATTGTAGATTATGCCGTTAGCATTATATAGCTAATGATGTTAACAGCATATTTTTGCGCTAATTAATATCCATGATAAAACAACGGCGACTATCTATGAATTTAGCCCAACATCTTAGTGAAACCGAACTCTCTGCTAGAATTTTGCGTCATGCAGTCCCACGCATGTCTGAACTTGATATCCCCGTAACTCCTGATAATTACGCTGTATGGTATGAGTATTTTCTAGGTGTTAACCTTGACTTAAAGCGCGCCATCGACGGTTTGTTATCTAATAAGGTTAGTTTTACGCCTGAGGTTAACGCGAGTTTGCACAGCAACTTTATTCAAGAGAAGTCACCCGAGATCATTGAGAATGTGCAGGTTGAAACTCAAATTCTGATCAATAGTTTGATGTCTAAATTAACCTCAGTGACAACGGGGACGGCTAAGTTTAGTGTCAGTCTGAGTGAGTTCCATCAGGATCTGTCAAAGTCACCAGATAGGCAAACGCTAGATCGCTTGATCGATACCTTAGCGGAAGAAGTTACCGATGTTGTTAAGAGTAATAAAGAGATGGAGCAAAGCCTCTCAGTTATGAGCCAAGAGGTGTCAGCGCTTAAGTCGGAGATGGAAAATCTAAATATGGTTGCCATGACCGACCAGTTAACTTCCTTGCATAATCGCCGTGCTTTTGATGCAGAAATTCTCAATCATATTCAATGTTTTAGACAGACGCATACCAACAGCAGTTTGTTAGTGATTGATATCGATAACTTTAAGGCGTTTAACGATATTCATGGTCACCTAGTAGGCGATAAAGTGCTTGCTTATATTGCTATCGCTTTGAAGCAGGGGGTTAGAGGAGAGGATTTTGTCGCCCGTTATGGTGGTGAAGAGTTTGTGGTGTTACTTCCAGATACCGATCACTCTGGTGCAGTTGTCGTTGCGGAGCAGTTACGTAGCCGAATCGCCGAGCGAAAATTAACCATAGGCAAAGATAAAAAGCTCTCTCTTGGTGCGATAACCGTGTCAGTTGGCGTTGCAACCCTTCGCCATGATGATGATAAAGAAAGCTATTTTGTTCGCGCCGATGAGGCGCTTTATCGTGCCAAATCAGCTGGTCGAAATTGTGTTAAAGGTTAAGCTAACAATTTAGCTAGTGCTAAAGTTAGCTTAAGTATCATCAGAGGTTATGTTTGAGTTGGCTTTAGCTGCATATCCATTTTGATAAGATGTTCTTCCATATCGAAGGTGACCGTAAAGCCTAGACTCTTGGCGAGACTTGCCATGTTACGGTTTTCAAACATGGTAAAACCGGTTAATACCTCTGTATCATTGGCTTTGTAGTAGGTTATCAGTTTTTCAAGTAGTAACTTGCCTAAGCCTATTCCTTGATGATCACTTCTTACTGCCATAGCAAATTCAGCTTCGGTGTTGTCTGGATCGATAGATGCGCGAATCGCACCAAGGGTGATATCGTCACCATCCTCACCTTTAGCTGTTGCGATAAACGCCATCTCTCTGGCGTAATCAATTTGAGTTAACACCGCCATCTCTTCGTGAGTCATTTTAGATCTAACACCAAAGTAACGCTTATATCGATCTTCATCTGAAAGAGAATTATCAAACGCTAAATGCTTAGGTTCATCTTCTGGCAAAATCGGCCGCAACATGATTTGTAAGCCATTTTTTAAGGTAGCGTATTCCTCGAGTTCTTTAGGATAGGGGCAGATTGCTAATCGATTAGGATTGTCGGCAGCTGATTCTTGCAGTTGAATATTGACATCTAACAGAGTGATTTGTTCTCCCGCGCAAAGTACGGGGTTAAGATCGAGCCCTGCAATTTCAGGGCAATCGATAATAAGGTGAGAGATCTGTGTCAACATGACACAAAGGGCATTCATGTTGAGCCCTAGTGGGAGATGTCTATCTTTCAGCTTATGGGTTTTGAGTGCTTGAATTACCATGTAACGCGCCAACGTCATGTTCAAAGGAGGAAGCGCAACAGATGCATCGGTGGAGGGTTGCCATTCAGAGCCGCCTTCTCCAAGCAAAATAGCGGGGCCAAACACGGGATCGTTAATGACGGCAACGCGGATCTCTTGAGCTCCCGCCGTCAGAGCCATTTTTTGAACAATAAGTCCTTCGATAGTGGCATGTTCATTTAAGCTATGTACACGACTAACAATGGCTTCTGCGGCGTGTAGTACATCAGCTTGGGTTGTCAGGTTTAGCATTACACCATGGACATCAGACTTATGATGAATATCGGGAGATTGCACTTTTAATGCAACGGGATAGCCGATATGTTCTGCGATATCAGCCGCTTCCTGCGCCGTTGTTGCAAAATGAGTTTCAATGGTATTGAGCCCGTAGGCTGCTAATATGGCACTGGATTCATGGGTTTCTAATACTTTTCTATTCTTACTTAATGCTTCACATAGTCGTTGTCTAGCAAGTTGTGCATCGGTGGGAATGTTATCGGGGATCGATTGCGGCACTTCCTGCAACAACTTTTGATTTCGTCGATATTCAACCATATGCATAAAGGCACCCACTGCACCTTCTGGGGTTCGGTAGGTTGGCACGCCAGCCTTGTTAAAATGCTTGCGAGCCCGATAAGCGGAATCTTCACCGCTCCAGTTGGTTAAGATGTTGACGCGATTTCGACGAGGGTTATTTTCGATAACACTAGTAATTCGTTTGGCTATTTCAACACTGTCACCGAGAGCCGAAGGCGAATGCAGCACTAAAATCGCATCAGCAACATCAGCACTCATTAAAATCTCAAGGCATTGCTCATAACGTTGTGCATCTGAATCACCACCAATATCTACTGGATTTTGGCCAGACCAAGTATTAGGTAAGATTTTATTTAGCGCTTGTATGGTTTCTTCATCAAGAGCTGCGGGTTTACCACCGCGTAACATTAATTGATCCAGCGCTAATACAGCGGGTCCGCCACCGTTAGTGAGAATAGCAAGGCGCTCTCCAAGCAGTGGCGTTGAGTGGGCTAAGGTTTCAACGGCGGCAAAAAGCTCCACAAGATCGTTAACTCTCAGCATACCGGCACGCCTAAATGCGGCTTCATAAACCGCGTCATTTCCACCGATGCCGCCAGTGTGCAATTTGGCCGCGGTGCTTCCTTCAAGACTTCTACCAGATTTAATCACTAATATGGGTTTATTGCGAGAAGCCGCTCTTGCCGCCGATAAGAAATGACGCTTTTCATTAATCGAATCGACGTAAAGCAATATGGCATTGGTTCGTGAATCACGTCCTAAAAAATCGAGTAGTTCATCAAAGTCAATATCGGTTGCATCGCCTAGGGAGATAAACGATGAGAAGCCAATACCTTTGTTATTTGCCCAATCGAGCACTGTGGTACAGATTGCGGCTGATTGTGATACAAAGGCTATTTTTCCTGGTAGGGCAGTCGTGTGTGCGAGGCTGGCATTTAGGCCCAGGTTGGGCAACATCATTCCTAAACTATTGGGGCCTAAAATCCGCATCCCGTACCGCTTGGCATATTGACGAGTGAGTTCAAGCAGATTGTTGCCTTCATCATCGGTTTGCATCGCCATACCTGAAGCATTGATGATCGCCACTTTACAGCCAAATTGTGCCAAACGTTCGACAATCGCAGGGACACGAGATGCGGCAGTACAGATGATCGCGAGATCGGGCTTTAAGGGTAACGCTTCGATATTGGGGTAAGCTAATACACCGAGTACTGCTTCATATTTGGGCGTTACCGGCATGATTGGCCCAGAAAATCCGCCAGATAGCAGATTTCGCATCACTACATTACCCGCGCGATTTTTACCGTTCGACGCTCCAATGATAGCGACCGATTTTGGTTTAAATAAAGAGTGTAACGTTCGTTGACTCATGCTTAGCTCCGAAGGCGATTGCTCTGATTGCAGTGTAACTCAGTTTATAAATTTTTCTCTAGGATTTTAGTAGGATAAGTTAACGCCTTGGCTAGCTAGGTATCACTGCAATCATTGTCGATAATAATATCAATCCTGCGTATTCAGGTATTCGCCTGTCATCTATGTGGCTGCTTAAAGCCAGTTTCGAGGGAGCTTTGGGGGAAGGCAGGAATGACTCGCTGTTTTAACTGTCATGCCATCGCTTAAGATACAGCAGCAATACTGACACTATCAAAGGTGCAAAGCTGTTATGGGCGCTGCAGCGGTGGAGGCCATTTGCCTAAAGCTAAAACGCGACTCTAAATAGCAGTCTCAACACATAAATTTTCAGATATCTGTCTCAAAACTATTAGCCTTTAAGCAACTGGCGCTAAACATGAATTCTGCAGGTTTAGTGCCGGTGACTCGCATCTCCATTGTTGACCTAAACACTACCGAGATCACTTTTCCCTCAAAAAGTCCAGGTGGGTTACCAGACTAATTTATGGATATCTCATGTGATCACCGCAGATGTATTGGTTTTTTTTAATTCACTTAAAACAATATGTTAAGGTCTTGCGGTATGTGAGTTTAATCTGAATTTCCATGGATTAATCGAAATCGCTGTTAAAAAGTTGCTGATGTTTGGTGAAAAATATTATTTGAACCAAAATACCTTATCGTAGTATTGTAGTACAATAGTAGTTAATTAAGATAACAGCGTTAATTTTACGGAGATGCAAATGTCTTACGCGTTAGGGTTAGATTTTGGTTCAGATTCCGTTCGTGCACTTCTCGTTGACACACAAAATGGTGAAGAACTAGCAACGAATGTCGTTTATTACCCTCGCTGGGCCGAGGGATTGTATTGCGATCCAACGAAGAGTCAGTTTCGTCAACATCCACTCGATTATGTTGAATCACTGGTTGAGGTGATTAATGGCTTATGGGACAAAGCACCTGCTGGGGCTGCGAGCAAAGTATGTGGATTATGCTTTGACACCACAGGTTCAACTCCCATAGCAGTTGATCAGCAGGGCATCGCGTTAGCGTTGAAACCTGAGTTCGCTGAAAATCCCAATGCGATGTTTGTGCTTTGGAAAGATCACTGTGCAATTAAAGAAGCGCAAGAGATCACCGCAGCGGCCAATGCAAATACCGTTAACTACCTTAAATATGAAGGTGGTATCTATTCATCTGAGTGGTTCTGGGCCAAAGCGTTATACGTGCTTCGCCAAGATGCGAGTGTTCGTAACGCCGCTTACGCTTGGGTTGAACACTGCGACTGGATGACAGCGCTATTAACTGGCACTACGCATCCGAGTGAGTTTATTGCAGGTCGATGTGCAGCTGGTCATAAAGTAATGTGGCACGAAAGCTGGGGTGGCTATCCACCAAATGACTTCTTTGTCGGTATCGATCCGCTACTCGATGGATTACGTGATCGTTTACCAGCCAAAACTGAGACGGCAGATACCGTATGCGGCAACTTAACCGCAGAGTGGGCAGAAAAGCTTGGTTTAAGCTGTGATGTGATCGTATCATTTGGGGCATTCGATTGTCACGCTGGTGCCGTGGGTGCCAATGTGAAGCCTGGCGTTCTGACCAAAGTGATGGGCACATCCACATGTGATATTACCGTCGCGTCTTATGAAGATATTGGCGAACGTTGTATTAAAGGGATCTGTGGTCAAGTTGATGGTTCTGTTATGCCAGGCATGATTGGACTTGAAGCGGGCCAAAGTGCGTTTGGTGACCTTTACGCTTGGTTTAAAAAGGTACTTTGTTGGCCAATTAATAACATTGCCACTGACTCAGTTATCGATGCCGATACTAAAGAGAAGCTAACTGAACATCTAGAAGATCAAATTCTTGCTCAGCTGGGCATCGCTGCAAGCAAATTACCTATTAATGTTACAGATATCGTAGCCTTAGATTGGGTGAATGGCCGCAGAACACCTGATGCTGATCAGTCAGTTGCTATGGCTATCAGTGGTCTTAATATGGGTAGTCATGCACCACAAATATTTAAAGCCTTGGTAGAAGCTACCGCATTTGGCGCCAAAGCGATTATTGATCGCTTCGTTGAAGAGGGCGTTGCTATCAATCAAGTGGTCACTATCGGCGGGATTTCGAAGAAATCCGACTTTGTAATGCAAACTTGCGCAGACGTATGGAACTGTCCTATCGACGTGCTTGAGAGCGAGCAAAGTTGTGCGCTTGGCGCGGCAATTTATGCGGCTACCGCTGCAGGCGTCTACCCAAGTGTTAGCGCAGCCCAAGAAGTGATGGCATCAAAAGTGGTTAAAACTTATCAACCTATTGCAACTAATGCTAAGCAATATGAAGACTTGTATCGACGCTACATTGCGCTCGGTCAGTTTGTCGATGCAGGAGAAGCCTAATGTATTACCGTGAGTTAAAGCGTGAAGTTTATGAAGCCAATATGGAGCTTGAAAAGCGTAAATTGGTAACATATACCTTTGGTAACGTATCACAAGTTGACCGTCAACACGGTGTGATCGCTATTAAACCAAGCGGTGTGCCATATGAAGAGCTGACCGTTGAAGATATTGTGATTGTTGATCTTAACAATCAAGTGGTAGAGGGGCGATTAAACCCGTCTTCTGATACCAAAACTCATACCTATTTATATAGACAGTGGGATAGCATTGGTGGCGTGACTCATACGCACTCTACTTACGCTACTGCGTGGGCACAAGCTCAGTTGGCCATCCCATGTTATGGCACCACCCATGCTGACTATGTTTATGGTGAGATCCCTTGTACTGCTGTAATGCGTGACGATCAAATTGCGCGCGATTATGAAGAAGAAACCGGGGTACAAATTCTAGAGTGTTTTGCCGATCGCGATCCGAAAGAATCGCCAATGGTCATCGTTGCAGGACACGCGCCGTTTACCTGGGGTGATAGTGCTGCAAAATCAGTTTATCATGCAGTGTTACTTGAAGAGATGGCCAAGATGGCTTACTTGACCAAAACGCTCGCGCCAAATGTTGGACCGTTAAAGCAGGGGCTTACAGATAAGCACTACTTACGTAAGCACGGCAAGGATGCTTATTACGGACAATCTAAGTAATAAGCTAACCAGTTAATAAAGAGAGAAAGTCATGAATTCAATGTCTAAGAAACAAGTGTGGTTTATTACTGGGTCACAAGATCTGTATGGACCAAAAGTATTGGAGCAAGTCGCAAAAAACAGTCAAGAGATTGTTGCGGGCTTCAATAAATCGGCAGCTATTTCAACTGAAATTGTATATCAGCCTACGGTTAAGTCTCCTCGTGAAATTTACGCTGTTTGCCAAGCGGCTAATAGCGACGCTAATTGTGTGGGTGTGATCTTATGGATGCACACTTTTTCACCAGCCAAAATGTGGATTGCCGGACTTAATGAGTTGAGCAAGCCGTTTATGCACCTGCATACTCAGTTCAATGCAGAACTGCCTTGGTCTGAAATCAACATGAACTATATGAATACTCATCAGAGTGCTCATGGCTGTCGTGAATTTGGTTTTATCGGTACGCGTATGCGTAAAGAACGTAAAGTTGTCGTTGGCCATTGGGATACATTAGCCGTTCAGACTGAAGTCGATGACTGGTGTCGCGCTGCATCGGGCTGGCATGAGAGTCGTAATCTTAAAGTTGCCCGCTTTGGCGATAATATGCGTCAAGTGGCGGTAACGGAAGGTGATAAGGTTGCTGCACAGATCCAATTTGGTTATGAAGTTAATGCCCATAGCTTAGGCGAATTAAACGATGCTATTGCCGAGGTCAGTGAATCTGATGTCGATGCGCTAATCGATTGCTATAACCAAGATTATATTATCGGTAATGATGTTTTCACCAATGAACATCAACTCGATATGTTGCGCAAAGAAGCCCGTATTGAAGCTGGTTTAAAACGCTTTTTAGTTGCAGGTGACTACGCAGCGTTTACCAACTGCTTCGAAAACCTTACTGGAATGACAGGTCTTCCAGGGTTAGCGACTCAGCGCTTAATGGCACAAGGTTTTGGTTACGGTGGTGAAGGTGATTGGAAAACTGCTGCGATGGTTCGCATCATGAAAGTGATGGGAGAGGGTCGCAACGCAGGCACTTCATTTATGGAAGATTATACCTATAACTTTGGTGCAACGGACCAAGTATTAGGCGCACATATGCTAGAAGTTTGTCCATCTATTGCTGCGGCTAAGCCTCGTCTAGAAGTTCATCTGCACACCATTGGTGTTCGTTGTGATGTACCTAGATTGCTGTTTACTGGTAAAGCTGGCCCAGCAATTAATGTTTCAACTATTGATATGGGTAATCGTTTCCGTATTATCGTTAACGAACTTGATACGGTTACACCACCACAAGATCTACCGAATCTGCCTGTGGCTTCAGCGCTTTGGGAGCCTAAGCCGAATTTATCTGTAGCAGCTGCTGCGTGGATCCATGCAGGTGGTGCGCATCATTCGGCATATAGCCAAGCTGTGACTACCGACAATATAGTTGATTTTGCAGAGATCGCTGGCGCCGAGTTGGTTATCATTGATGAAAATACCAACATTCGACAGCTCAAGAATGAACTGAGACACAATTCTGTTTATTATGGATTGGCTAGAGGTCTTTAAACCTTTATGCTAAACAAATAGCCGCCTTCTAGGCGGCTATTTTTTTTAGCGCCTAAAGCAGCTGCTTCTATAGGCGGTTATCATCAATTAGGCTTTGGCCGAAATAACGCGAATGAAAGTTATGGTGTAGGCAATGTTTAATGGCTTATGTGCACCATGGCTGCAAACCACAGTTTATACGCTCATTTAAACATATCCGCGTTAGGTTCAGCGTGACAGTTGAGCTTTAACTCGAAGTGCTTTGCAAGCTGCTAAATCAGGGGACTTAGCAGAGCCGATAGAGATACTTATAGCATCTTGTTAAAGCAGAATAGGAATGCGATTTTCGCAGGCGTTATATCAAAGCTACCTTCTTCAGTAGGTGGATTTTTACTTTTTAGAGTAATACCAAGTAATCAGTACAAAGCTCGTTTTTTTAGCGAGTTTTATACTGATTGGTGTAAGGCATTAAATAGGAGAGTCGACGTAGTATGTATACAGAATTTGATGCAATTATATTTGATATGGATGGTACTTTAGTTGATAGCGGACAACTCCATGAAATAGCGTGGCGTGAAACCCTCACTCAGTTTCAAATTCCAATCGCGCCTCCTTTAATGCGGTCGCTTGCGGGTGTGCCAACCATTGAGACATTAGCGATATTAAAGTCACACTTTAAGGTCGAAACTGTGCTCAGTAATGAGCAGATCAATGATTATAAAGAGGCGAGAGTCAAAGCGTTAATGGCTGATTTCGTTAAGCCGACGAGTCTTATCGAATTTGCCAAAAAAAATTATGGCATTAGGCCAATGGCGGTAGGTACTGGCGCCTATACAGCTGAGGCTGTTGAGATACTAACCTTGTGCGGTCTTATCGATCTTGTTGACCATGTTGTCGGTGCCGATCAAGTTGGAGCGCCTAAGCCTGCGCCAGATACGTTTCTACGCTGCGCCGAGTTGATGGGAGTGAGTCCTGAATCGTGTGTTGTATTTGAAGATGCAAAAACGGGTATGCAAGCGGCTGAAGCTGCTGGTATGGCAGTGGTCGATGTGCTGGTTGAATTAGGTATAGAGAATGATTACTTTCGAACCTAACTGTTGTGACCATGCTTTGATCTAAATCAAATAGGCAAGCAAGATGAATATAATTAGGGGCAAACTTTGTTATTAATTCGTTGTAATTAAAGGGGGCTCCGATTAATATTAGAGATTAAACCTTAAGTAACCGATGAATCTAGCAAAAAAAATATTAGCGTAATGTCCGCTAACGTATTTTGCTTTTGGGGGCATCGTATATATTAGAAAACATATAAAACTTGCGCTCATGTTAGTCGCAGTTTTATTAAAGCATTCTAGAGTAATTAGAATGAAAATGAGAGGACGTAATGGCTAATCCGGTAAGCACTCGACCACAGAATATCCACACTTGGGTGGCAGGTGAACTTGGCTCTCGTATTGTTAGCGGATATTACGCTCCAGGTGAATATATACCCAATGAAATTACGATATGCGAAGAGCTTGAAGTATCACGCACATCGTTGCGTGAAGCTTTTAAAGTGTTAACCGCAAAAGGGCTGATCGAATCTCGTCCAAAACTGGGTACTAGAATTCGTGAACGTCGTTTTTGGAATATGTTTGACCCTGTCATTTTAGGATGGTTTTCTCAGTCTAAGCCTTCTCCAGATTTCTACACTTCACTGTATGAGATCCGAGCGGTATTTGAGCCCGCTGCTGCTGAGCTTGCGGCAAAAAAGCGTAGCCCAGAGCAACTGGAAAAAATTGCTAGTTGTTATTACAACATGGAAAATGCGCAGCTAGGCACCGACGAGATCTACACCACAGATATCGATTTCCATATGGCAATTCTTGATGGGACGAATAATGAATTTATGGTTTCTCTTGGGGAATCAATTCAATCTGCGCTGTTAGAAATTTTCCGTGTTAGTAGTAACTTTGCCGATGACTTTACTTCGTCTTTGCCTGGTCACAAAGCGATTTATACTGCGATAGAAGCTAGCGATAGCGAAGCAGCGAAATTGGCAATGCATTCATTGCTGTCAACATCACAAGAAACTGTCAATAAAAACTTCGATCGATAATTGAACTGCTATTGGATCGAATGCTCCGCTAGGTCGCTAAAATAAACTAGGTCGTAAAAAAATGTCTAACCATTAAGTGTTAGACATTTTTCGTTAGTGGCCATTACAGTTTTCGTTACTGTTATATTGAAAACGACTATTGGGCGCTGCTGATCCCTTTGGTCGTCATATGGATAAGCTTAATGGTGCCATCTTCGTTGTAGTGTAATGGATCGATAGCGACAGAGCGTCTAAATTCCCCCCCTCCATTTTGCGATGCGCCAGTATGGTAAATAAAGTATGACTTTCCTTTAAACTCAATAATCGCTTGATGATTGGTTGGAGAGTTACCTGCCACCTCGTTTAATATCCCTTGATATTGCCATGGGCCTTTAATGCTCTTACTGGTGGCATAGGCAATTTTTTCTGGGAATCCTGAGGCGTAGGATAGATAATAGGTATCGTCTTTTTTATGTACCCACAAGGCTTCAGTAAAGTCTGGTATATCGATGGCGTGGATAGGACCATCCATTTCAATCATGTTGTCTTTTAATTTTACATACCTTGGCTTGGTGTTGCCCCAGAAAAGATAGGCTTGGCCATCATCATCGATGAACACGGCTGGATCGATATCATCCCAGTCGATATCGGTATCAGTGGTCATATCGTTGGTAATGATCGCGCTACCTCGCGCATCTTTAAATGGTCCAACAGGTGAGTCTGCTACCGCCACTCCGATGGCGAAACCATTAATCGTTGCATGGCGTAATGTCACATACCAATAGAACTTTCCATTTTTCTCGATCACATGAGAGGCCCAGGCATCACCTTTGGCCCAGTCAAAATCTTTGACCGACAATTTAGCGCCGTGTCTCTGCCAATTGACCATATCTTTAGAGCTAAATACTAACCAGTCGTTCATAGCAAAGAAAGTTCGATTATCTTTAGCCTCATCATGTCCAGTATATAAGTAAACGGTGTCTTGATGCACTATGGCAGCAGGATCAGCGGTAAACACGTCGGTGAAGATTGGATTAGCTGCTAATACACTTGTGCTAAAAGCAAGGCTAAGTCCCAAAATGCATTTTTTCATAAATCCTCTATTGTATTTCCGATATTTAGTATTATAGTAATACCAATAGATTTACTCGTTCGCAACGATAGTTATTGCAAAACTTAACATTGCTCTCAATTAATTAAAGTTACGGGGATTTGGGGTAACGAGTCGTTTGACGAGGGCAGATACCAATTACGTGGTTGCAAAAATGCAGACCAAAGGTGTAGGTGGATAGATGGAAAACAATAACAAAAAAAAACCACTACGATCTGCAAGTTGGTTTGGTAGCAACGATAAGAATGGTTTCATGTACCGTAGTTGGATGAAAAATCAGGGAATACCTGATCATCATTTTCAAGGTAAACCAGTGATTGGGATCTGTAATACCTGGTCTGAACTTACGCCCTGTAATGGTCATTTTAGGGAACTGGCACAGCGAGTAAAAAATGGTATTCGCGAAGCCGGTGGTATCCCTGTCGAGTTTCCCGTTTTTTCTAACGGAGAATCAAACTTACGCCCTAGCGCGATGTTAACCCGAAATTTAGCGGCAATGGACGTTGAGGAAGCTATTCGCGGTAATCCTATCGATGGTGTGGTGCTTATGGTGGGTTGCGATAAAACAACGCCAGCGCTGTTAATGGGTGCCGCTAGTTGTGATATTCCGACCATACTGGTCACGGGCGGGCCGATGCTTAATGGCAAGCATAAAGGTCAAGATGTGGGCTCAGGAACATTGGTTTGGCAGATGCATGAGCAATATCAAGCGGGCGAGATCAGTTTACATCAGTTTATGAACGCCGAAGCCGATATGTCGCGATCAACAGGGACCTGCAATACCATGGGGACAGCGTCAACATTGGCCTGCCTTGCTGAGGCATTAGGTACCAGTCTGCCACATAATGCGGCCATTCCCGCTGTGGACTCTCGTCGTAACGTTTTAGCGCATATGTCGGGGATGCGGATTGTCGAGATGGTCAAAGAGGACTTAGTCCTTTCAAAAATTCTCACTAAATCAGCATTTATTAATGCTATCAAGACCAATGCCGCCATAGGCGGGTCAACTAATGCCGTTATCCATTTAAAGGCCATTGCGGGGCGTATTGGTGTCGAACTCGAGTTAGATGATTGGTCTGAAGGCTATGAAGTACCGACCTTGGTCAACTTGGCGCCATCGGGAAAGTATCTGATGGAAGACTTCTATTATGCAGGCGGTTTACCTGCAGTGCTTAAACGTCTAGGTGATGAAGATATCATTAATAAAGAGGCGCTTACAGCTAATGGGCGAACTATTTGGCAGAATGTTAGTGACGCCCCTTGCTACAATGATGACGTAATAAAACCTTTTGCAGAACCTTTGGTTCAACAGGGCGGAATTCGGATCTTAAGAGGTAATCTCGCTCCTCGAGGCGCAGTGATAAAAACCTCTGCTGCAACAGCCGAATTGATGTGTCATCGTGGACGAGCTGTAGTATTCAAAAGTTTTGATGATTATAAGGCGAGAATTAATGATGACGCGTTAGATATTGACGAGTCATGTGTCATGGTGCTGCAAAACTGCGGTCCAAAGGGATATCCTGGCATGGCTGAGGTTGGCAATATGGGCCTGCCACCAAAGCTGCTCAAAAAAGGTATTAAGGATATGGTGCGGATTTCTGATGCACGAATGAGTGGCACAGCGTTTGGTACTGTGGTGTTACATGTCGCACCAGAAGCGAAAGCATTAGGCCCTTTGGCAGCGGTACAAGATGGTGATTTTATCGCTTTAGATAGCTTTGCCGGCACATTGACATTAGAGATAAGCGATCAAGAGATGGCAACTAGATTGCAAAAATTATCCTTGATAAAAGAGCAACGCATTGAGACAGGGTATCTTTCCTTATTTAAACAGCATGTTCTACAAGCAGATGAAGGATGTGATTTTGATTTTCTCTTGGGATGTCGTGGTGCCGACATTCCTGCACATTCTCATTAAACTTGATGACTTTTTCTTTTATAATGCAACCAGATAATAGAACAATAATAAAGGTTACGTTATGAAGTTAAGCAATCAATATCCAACATTGTCTGGTAAGACAGTGTTTATTACGGGTGGTGCCACAGGTATTGGAGCTTGTTTAGTCGAAGCCTTCTTACAACAGGGCGCCAAAGTTGCGTTTGTGGACATTTTAGATAACGAATCAAATCAGTTGGTTGATTATATAAATAAGCAATATATCGACCCTGAATTGAAGTTTTATCATTGTGATTTGGTCGATATTCCTGCATTACAAGCGGTTATTGCACAAGTAGAAGTCGATTTAGGTCCAATCGGTGTGCTGATTAATAACGCAGCTTGTGACGAACGTCATAAGATAGAACAGCTAACGCCTGAATATTGGGATCGTTGTATCAATACCAATTTAAAGCACTATTTTTTTGCTGCGCAGGCGGTGAGAGTTCAGATGTGTAAGTTGGGCGGTGGTTCAATCATTAACCTAGGTTCAATGAGCTGGCATAACTGCCAAGGTGGAATGGCGGGCTATACCGCGGCAAAAGCGGGAGTGATGGGATTGACCCGTGGATTGGTTGCCGACCTTGGTAAAGATCATATTCGTATCAATACCTTGACGCCTGGCTGGGTAATGACGAAGCGTCAGTTAACACATTGGGTTGATCGAAACACTGCTAAATATATTGAAGATAATCAGTGTATTAAAGATTATGTGATGCCCGAAGACATCGCCGCGATGGCGTTATTTTTGGCATCCGATGATAGTAAACTCTGTACTGCACAGAATTTTATAGTTGATGGTGGCTGGATTTAGTCGTTACAGCACCATTTAACAAGCAATTGTTTAGGGTTGTAAGTTTGGCTGTGCGAATCCATAGTCAGCTTCCTTGAGCGGAACATTTGTCAAAAGGTGCGTAGTAAACGATGCAAGCTTCAATTTCAACATTTAATAAGCAACACCCCGCGTTTCCAAGTGAATTTGATTTAGTTGTCTTAACCAACAATAAGGGGTTAATTGTCACTTTATCGAGTTATGGTGCGAGCATATGGTCAGTCGAGCATATCGGTGATGATGGTGTAAAAGTGCCATTGACGATCGGTTACCAACAGATAGAAGATTGGGCAACTAATCCATACTATTTTGGGGTTACTGTTGGACGCGTTGCCAACCGAATTGGTCAATCACGTTTTTCAATCGGTGAGGAGCAATTTAAACTGATTGAAAATGAAGGGCCTAATCAGTTGCATGGCGGCCCAGGTGGTTTCAGCCATAGAATTTGGCGCACCGAAACTAAAACGAATGACGATGGAGTGAGTGCTTTTTTCCATTTAGAAAGTGCTGATGGCGATCAAGGCTTTCCTGGAACCCTACATACTAGTGTCGAATATCGCCTTACCAATGACAATGAACTGATCATTAATTATCATGCGGTTTGCGATAAAACTACGCCTATCTGCTTGACCAATCATACCTATTGGAATCTCAGCTCTGATGAGCTCAGCGGTATTCTTTATCACCACTTGCAGATCAATGCAGATAATATCCTCGCTTTAGATGATCAACAGATCCCTAATGGCGATATTCAGTCTGTCAGCAATACTTGCTTTGATTTTCGTCAACCTAAGTTAGTTGGTGTTGATATTTGTGAGCCGAGTAATGGCTACGATCATTATTATATTGTTAATGACCATAAAGCTGATCAATTAAATTTTGTTGCTAAATTAACTGATGAGGCCTCTGGGCGCGAAATGGAAATACTGTCCACAGAAGTTGGCGTGCAGTTTTATAGCGGCAACTTTTTAGATGGATCTTATCGACGGGAAAATGGCGAGTTTATAAATAAGCACCAAGGCTTATGTTTAGAAACTCATGGCTATCCTAATGCCGTTAATATCGAACATTTTCCAACAACAATAGTTGAAAAAAATACACCTTATACACAAACAACGGTGCATAGATTTAAACATCTATAGCTGAGTCATTATTAATTAAGAATAGGCTTTGAGATCAAGGCCGCGACCATGCTGTACCTAAAAAAGGTAAAGGATATTAAAATGAAGATTAAACAGTTTATTCCAGTATTAGCGTTTTGGGCGTTAGGAAGCAGTGCAGCCTACGCAACAACGGTTGGCTTTTCACAAGTTGGTTCTGAAAGTGGCTGGCGAACCAGCTTTAGTGAGGCGGTAAAAGCCGAAGCTAAGGAACGCGGTATTGATCTTAAGTTTTCTGATGCACAGCAAAAACAGGAAAATCAAATTAAGGCGGTACGTAGTTTTATTGCCCAAGGTGTTGATGCCATCATTGTTGCGCCAGTGGTTGAAACCGGTTGGACGCCAGTGTTAAAAGAGGCCAAAAGAGCGCGGATCCCTGTAGTCATCGTCGACCGTAATATTAAAGTGTCTAATGACAACTTGTACCTCACTCGTATCGCGTCTGATTTTAGGGAAGAGGGTGTAAAAATAGCCAATTGGTTAATGGATACCACCCAAGGAAATTGTCGTATCGCTGAGCTACAAGGCACGGTTGGTGCTACTGCTGCAATTGATCGCGCTGCAGGATTCAACGATGTTATTGCTAACTATCCCAACGCCACTATAGTGCGCAGCCAAACGGGTGAATTTACCCGGGCAAAAGGTAAAGAGGTGATGGAAAGTTTCCTCAAATCCCAGCCTGCTGACGAACCTTTTTGTGCCGTATGGTCACACAATGATGAGATGGCATTGGGCGCCGTACAAGCTATTAAAGAAGCCGGACTTAAACCAGGAATTGATATTCTAGTGGTTGCGGTTGATGGTGTCCCCGATTATTTCAAAGCAATGGCAGAAGGAGATACTAATGCCACCGTTGAACTTAGCCCTTACTTAGGCGCGCCATCATTTGATGTTATCGAAAAATACTTAGCGGGAGACAAAAATATTCCCAAGCTTATTAGCACAACCGGCGATGTATTTACCCAAGCAACTGCTGCGGAAGAATATAAAAAACGCGCAAATAGATAAGGTCGTGTAACAAGCGACTTAATTTAATGTGAGGGAAGGCTAAATGGAAGCTGTATTAGCATTAAAGGGTATTTGTAAACAATACCCTGGTGTGAAAGCACTGCAAGATGTGAGCTTAAATCTGTATCCTGGTGAAGTACATGCGCTGCTCGGTGAAAACGGAGCAGGTAAGTCAACCTTGGTCAAAATCATGACCGGTGCAGAAACAAAAAATAGTGGCACTATCGATTATGATGGTAAAACATATGATTTTACATCGCCAATCGAGGCACAAAGTGTCGGAATTGTCAGTGTATATCAAGAGGTTAACTTACTACCTAATTTAACCGTTGCCCAAAACCTGTTTCTTGGTCATGAGCCGAGAAAGTTTGGCCTGATTAATCATCGGCAGATGATTAAACAAGCTAAGCAGGTGCTCAAGCAATTTAAGTTAGATATTGATGTCAGTGAGCCGTTATCTAAATATTCGGTTGCAGTTCAGCAATTGGTGGCAATTGCCCGCGGCGTAGCTATGTCTGCAAAGGTATTAATATTAGATGAGCCAACTGCAAGCTTGGATGCTGATGAGGTTAAAGTACTGTTTGGTATTCTAAATCAGCTCAAGAAAGAGGGAGTATCGATTGTTTTTATTACTCACTTCCTTGATCAGGTTTACGCTGTTAGCGACCGTATTACCGTGCTGCGAAATGGTGAGTTTGTTGCAGAGCATTTAACCAAAGAGTTACCTCAATCTAAGTTAGTTGAGGCGATGCTGGGTCGAGCACTAGAAGATCATCTTCAACTCGATAGCGCACCTAAATCAACTAACGCAGCCGATAGCACTCAGGCGGTGCTGCTGAGTTTAGAAGGGGTATCGGTTAAGGGCTCGATTCAATCTTTGAATCTAACTTTGTCAGAAGGCAAAGCCGTGGGACTCGCGGGGCTTTTGGGCTCTGGACGCAGTGAAGTTTGTAACGCTGTGTTTGGCCTCGATCAGCTCAACAGCGGTAATATTCAACTTAAGGGTAAGCCATTAAAGCTTACCAATCCTGCGGACGCCATTCATGAAGGGATTGCGTTATGCCCTGAAGATCGCAAGGTCGATGGTATTATTGGGCCTTTGTCTATTCGTGAAAATATTATTTTAGCGCTGCAAGCACGACTTGGATGGTGGCGCTGTTTGTCGCGAGCGAAACAAGATCAAATGGCGCAGTTTTTTATCGATAAGTTGCAGATAGCGACTCCTGATGCTGATAAACCGATAGAGCAGCTCAGTGGCGGTAACCAACAGAAAGTGATTCTGGCTCGTTGGTTAGCGATTGAACCTATCTTGTTGATCTTAGATGAACCGACTCGAGGTATCGATATTGGTGCGCATGCAGAGATCATTAAGCTGATCAGAAGCTTATGTGATGACGGCATGTCATTGCTGGTCGCTTCTTCGGAACTCGATGAACTCGTTGCGTTTTCTAACAAGGTGGTGGTGATGCGAGATCGTTTTGCCATCAAAGAGCTTAGCGGTGAAGAACTGACGTCGCAACATGTGATGCAAGCGATAGCGGAGGGCGCATGAGCAAGTCAGCAGAAGTATTACAACAGCCATCGGTAGCGGTGCCTGAAAAAACTGAAGAAATGATTGATAAGAAAACGAGTCGATATCAAGCTGGATCGGAAAAAGCATGGCTTAGGTACTTATGGCCAGTGGCAGCGTTAGTGTTGTTATTGGTGGTTAACCTGTTTATTGACAGCAGCTTTTTCCATTTAACTTTTCAAGATGACCGCTTCTATGGCTCATTGATCGATATCTTAAATCGAGCCGCGCCAGTGGCGTTACTAGCTATAGGTATGAGTTTGGTGATTGCTACTGGCGGTATTGATCTGTCAGTTGGTGCTGTGATGGCGATTGCAGGCGCGGCGTGTGCAAACTTGCTGTTGGTACCGGATCTAAGCGTGTTTACTGTAGTGATCATCGGTCTGTTGGTGGGCATTTTGGCTGGGTGCGTTAACGGTGGTTTAGTCGCCTATTTAGGCATTCAGCCGATTGTGGCCACCTTGCTGCTAATGGTCGCGGGACGGGGCATTGCTCAGCTAATTAACCAGGGACAAATCGTGACTTTCCAAAGCCCGGGTTTTGCAGCAATAGGGACGGGTCAATGGCTTGGTTTGCCGATGCCGATTTGGATCGTGATTGCGATGCTAATCGCGACGCAATTACTGCTCAGAAAAACGGCTTTGGGTTTATTTATTGAGGCGGTGGGCTGTAATGCTAAAGCAAGCCGTTACATGGGGATAAACGATAAGTCTATTAAGCTGTTTGTTTATGCTGTGGCGGGGTTATGTGCAGCGCTTGCAGGGATGATCAGCGCAGCGGATATTCAAGGTTCTGATGCCAATAACGCAGGGCTTTGGCTTGAGCTTGACGCTATTTTAGCGGTGGTCATTGGTGGTGCAGCGCTAACGGGTGGTCGTTTCTCGTTGATCTTATCAATTGTTGGGGCGTTAATAATCCAAACCCTAGCGACTACGATAATTGTTAGCGGTCTACCCGCTAAATTTAATCTACTTATTAAAGCTGTAGTGATTCTATTAGTCCTGCTACTTCAGTCTGAGCTGTTTAGAAACCAACTTAAAGCACTGTTTAGCTTTTTTAAAAATGTTAGTTCATCTGAGAAAGGGAGTGCTAAATGATCTCTCGTCGTTTTCTACCTCTGTGGATCACTGCATCTTTGTTGGTGCTGATGTTCGCCTTCGGTGCGACACAGTTTGAAGGGTTTGCCAGTGTTCGAGTTGTTACTAATCTATTTCGTGACAACGCATTTTTACTTATTACAGCGCTTGGGATGACGCTGGTGATCATTTCCGGTGGTATTGATCTTTCTGTCGGTTCTGTGATCGCCTTAAGTGGCGTGATTGCTGGTTTGTTAATAACACAATATGGCTGGCATCCACTCGCGGCATTCGCGTTGTTAGTGCCACTCGGCACCTTGTTTGGTGCGGGGATGGGGGTGATGATTCACGTCTATAAATTGCAGCCATTTATCGTGACACTTGCGGGAATGTTCCTCGCTCGAGGCCTAGCAACGACATTGAGTGAAGAGTCTATTGCTATTGATCATCCATTTTATGATGCAGTGGCCGATTTTGGGATTGCGCTACCAGATAATGGTTGGTTGGACGCAAGCGCTTTGCTGTTTATTTTCATTTTTATCTTAATCGCTGTGATGATGCACTTTAGCCGATTTGGCACTAATGTTTATGCCTTAGGCGGCAACGCACAATCGGCCAAATTAATGGGGATCAATGTAGGTCGTTCTACTATCGCCATTTATGCAATGAGTAGTGCCTTAGCAACAATCGCGGGTATCGTATTCTCTTTCTACACGTTCTCTGGTTATGCTTTAGGTGGGATAGGTGTAGAGCTTGATGCGATTGCTGCAGTGGTGATTGGCGGCACATTATTGACTGGTGGCAGTGGTTATGTTTTAGGCACTGTGCTTGGCGTGTTTTTGATGGGAGTCATACAGACTTATATCACTTTCGATGGCACCTTAAGCAGTTGGTGGACTAAGATTGTTATCGGTTTGCTATTGTTCTTCTTCATCATTTTGCAAAAAGTGCTTAACGGGAGAACGGCGTCTCATGGCTAATCGCATCTCAACTTATAGCATTGTGACGATTGGATTGATGATGGCGTTTGGGCTCAGTGCGTTAAACGCAGTTTATGCCGTACCTCTGCTAAATCTAGATAGTGAAGTCGCTGAAACGACTGTTAAAGATAGTAATTTTATCGAACGTCGCGCAGACCCTTGGGTGATTAAAGCCGCTGATGGTGGTTATTATTATACCGCCTCGGTTCCTGAGTTTGACGTTATCGAGATCCGCTATGCTAAAACTATCGATGGACTTGCCAGCGCTAAGCCTAGAAATATTTGGAAAAAGCATAAAACAGGCCCAATGAGTATCGATATTTGGGCACCAGAAATGCACTATATCAATGGTGGCTGGTATATCTACTACGCAGCTAGTGATGTGAATACCCGTTTCCATAACCGCATGTTCGTTTTAGGTCTTGAAGGTGATGATCCAATGACTGGGCAGTGGCGAGAACTTGGGCGCTTTAAAACCGGCCGGGATGCATTTTCGCTCGATGCGACCACGTTCACTGTGGGTGATCAGCGTTACGCTATATGGGCTCAGCAAGACACGGCAAAGACCTATAACACTGGGCTGGTCATTGCCAAAATGACGTCACCAATTAGCACTGAGTTACCTGAAACAATTATTAGCGAGCCGTTATTACACTGGGAGCGCTTAGGTTTTAAGGTTAACGAAGGGGCGGCGGTGATCAAAAAACACGGTAGGGTATTTGTTTCTTACTCTGCCAGTGCGACAGACGATAGATATGCCATGGGGTTAATTTGGGCGGATGAAACCGCTGACTTACTCGATGCTAAGAGTTGGCATAAGCTAGAGAAGCCTGTTTTTACAACACAAGCCGAACTCAAGCGTTTTGGGCCAGGCCACAATAGCTTTGTGGTTGCAGAGGATGGTAAAACCGATTTGATGTTTTATCATGCAAGGGACTATTTAGAGCTACAGGGCACCCCATTGACAGATGGTAATCGTCACACTCGATATCGGGCGATAGGTTGGTCGGAAGATGGCTTTCCTGAGTTTTATAACGAGCTTTCAGATAGGCAAACATTTGACGTTAAATAAAATGTAAGCTTATCGGGTAAGGTAATAAAATGGCGCTAATCATTAGGATTAGCGCCATTTTTTTGCTTATAACAATAGTAATAGTGACTCGGAAAAACCTAATGCCAATCAGTATAAGAAAGTGGTCTACACAGCGTGTTTTTTGGTAACTCATTCAAGGCGAATGGGTGATGGAATGCTCGTTCGCTTGTGAGGCCAATCAACTGAAGTTGGGAGGTAAATGGATATAGAAGCTAGGGTAACTAATGGAGTCGTTACCGAGGAGCAATTAAAAGTAAGCGCAAATATCTAGTGCTAAATCATCGCTGAGCGATCACATCGTTATACTGATTGGTATCAAAGAGGCCTTGCAACATAAAGTTGTAAGGCCTCTTTAGTGAAGTGCTTAACAGATATCAAAGGTAACGGTATTGTCGGTTACATCATGCTGTTAGTTACTTAGCGCGGGTTTCATTAGTCTGACTTCATATAATCCACCAGCAATTGACCCTGGTTTTGCCACAAACTTTACCCTGAATGGCTGGTTAGGATCGGCAATAAAGTCTGCTGGAATAGGGTAGTCGACGCTATAAAAGTTTGCCTCGTTGGTCCCCGATAAGCGTACCGTCGTCAACTTTTTATCATTAATCACAATATCAAATTGACGATGAGTGTCTAAACCGAAATAGGTGAGCCTAATAATAGGGTTGGCTTCGCCTTTCGCATTGAGCTGATAGCCGAACCAGTTGGTTGCATGGCGCCAGTGGCGAGTGCCATTTAATCCAGCTTCGCTGCCAACGCCCTGAAAAAAGTGGTCTGATTCAGGTTGCTGCTCTCCTGGTTGCACCAAATCCAAGGTGTTTGCAGCGAGTAGGGCATCTTGTTTTGATTGCTGTACCAATTCAGCCTGACGACTTTGCCAATGCTCAGCATCACTTTGACCAAAATAAAGGGTATAACGGCTGTCATGAAGTCGGTAGAAGGGGATTAAATCGAGCTGTTGCCCTAGGTTGAGTTTGGCATTGCCTGTTGTAAACGCGAGTTGGCTACTGGCCACCTTTTTGATCTCTTTTAAAAATTGTGTTCCATTGCTAATGAAAATAGGGGCGTTTTCAGGCTCGCACATCTGCCCTTTAGCAATATGGCCCATGCGGCTGTCGTCGGCAATAAAGTCCAACTTCTCATCAGGGAACGGGTCGGTCTTTGCTGCTAATACAATTGGACCGTATAGCACTGAGTAGTACGACGATTTATCAGGCATCTGCTCTAGGCTAATCGCCATTGGTAAGGTGATTGATAGCGTATCGCCTGCAGCCCAGTTACGTGAGATTTTAATGTAGTCGCCTGGATTGGTGTCGATGACTTGTGGTTTACCGTTTAAGCTGACGCTCACTTTTCCTTTCTCGGCCCAGTGGGGATAGCGAATATTAAGATTGAATTTCCCTGCCGTTAATATCGATATTTTGCTGCTATTGCTATCGGGAAAGTCCGTTGTTTGCTTGATATCAATCTGCTTGCTCTGCCAGTGGATACTCGAATCGATAAATAGGTTAACGAATAAGTCATTTTGGTCTTCGGCATAAATCATTTCACCATATTTGGCGTGATTCTCAATCCCCGAGCCAACACAGCACCACATGCTTTTTTGCGGATCTGAGTAGACACGGTATTGATTGGGGCGCATTGCCGTAAAGTAGACCAATCCACCGGTTTGTGGATTTTGTGACGACAAAATGTGGTTGTATAAGGCGCGTTCGTAATATTCGATATAGTTTAGATCGCCATTGCCTTCATACAGCAGCTTAGACAGTTTCAACATGTTGTACGTGTTACAAGTTTCAGGGCCTTCAACCGATTGCAACATGCTAGAGAAATCATCACTGGGATGAAAATGCTCTCGAACACTGTTGCCGCCGATTGATACCGTGCGCTGGTTAACTATGGTTTGCCAAAAGAAATCGGCACTATCATGCCAGGCGCTATTGTTTTCGAGTTGTGCAATACGCGCAACGCCCACGATTTTAGGTATTTGGGTATTGGCATGCAGTCCAGTAAGGGCATCTGTTTTTGCCAGTAGCGGTGACAATAAGGATTGGTCGGTATAGCGCTTTGCTAAGGTTAGGTATTGCTGATTGCCTGTAATGGCATAGACATCGGCTAAGGTTTCATTGAGCCCGCCATATTCGGTTCTCAGCATCACTTGAAGCTGTTCATCACCGAGGTTTTTACTGAGTTTTATCATCCAGTCGCTAAAAAGTATCATCATTTTTTTAGCTTGCTGATTCCCCGCAAATTGATAAGCATCTCGCAATCCTGCAAACACCTTATGGACATTGTACCAAGGAACCCAGCTTTCATTGAGGGTGAATAGATCAGCGCGAATATCGCCAAGGGCGATCTCTTGCCACAGCTTTGCGCCATTGGGGACACCACCTAAATAGCCATTCGCGTGAGCTTGCTGACATTTATCAAGCTCATTAATCATATAATTAAGACGTTCGAGTACCTGTTCATCGCCAGTAGATGCGTACATCAATGCAAGTGCGCTGAGGTAGTGGCCGCCGATATGACCATCAAGCCCAGTATTTTCCCAATTGGGATAGTTTTCTGCTTCACTCTTTAAACCTGCTTCTTTGCGATAGGGGGCGAGTAAACGTTCAGGATCCATCGACATCAAATAGGCTAAATCAGTTTGCTGAGCATGAAGAAACGGTCCCGATGTAATGCGCACATCCTTTAAGGGGATCGGGGTTGGTTGCATCGCAAATGCGGTGCCTGTGGTGAGGATTAACGTAGCGGCGAGCAATAATTTTTTCATTGATTTACACCTATAAAAAAGCTCCTAACAAAGTAGGAGCTTTAGAGTTGAATCGATTTATTCTTGCAATGAAGGTTTTCCAAATACCGGCAAGCCATTGTCATCCCAGCGAAGGGCTTTGACGTAGGTGTGACGATTAGGGTCCCATAATGGGTCACCTTCGATTTCGGTGTAGGTACGAGCGTGATAAACCAAGATCACTGTGTCATCGTCTTCTGCAACGGTAAAGCTATTATGTCCAGCGCCGTAAACACCGTGTTCATAGCAACTTGTCATCACTGGCTCTTTCGACTTATGCCAATTTGCAGGCTCTAATAGATCTAAGTCATCATCGATAGTTAATAAACCCATGCTGTAGTTTTCGTCTGTAGCACTGGCTGAATAACTGATAAAGATCTTACCGTTACGCTTAAGAACTGAAGGACCTTCGTTAACCCAAAATCCTTTAATTTCCCAGTCAAACTCAGGTTTTGTCAACATAACAGGCGCTGAGCTTATCTTATCTGGGGTATCCATCTTAGCGATGTAAAGATTGCTATTCCCTTCAATAGCATTATCTTTTTGCGCCCAAAGATAATAGAGCTGACCTTTATGTTCAAAGGTGGTTGCATCGAGACAGAAGGTATCGATTCCCGTATCGAGCTGACCTAAAAACTCCCAAGTCCCTGTTAACGGATTAGCATCCTTGCATCTAAGAACATACATACGATGCTGAAACAGATTGTCTTTAATCTCACGGCTCGGTGCGATGGCAACATAAACATACCAAGCGCCCTGATTAAAATGAATTTCAGGGGCCCATACCAAATCAGAGTAAGGGCCTGTATCTGGTTTGTGCCAAATATCAACTGGTTCAGCTTCGTTTAGTTCGTCAATGCGTTTAGCTCGGCGAAGCTCAATACGATCGTATTCAGGCACCGATGCGGTAAAATAGTAGTACCCATCGGTGTGCTTATAAATGAACGGATCGGCACGTTGTTCGATAATGGGGGATAGCTTTAACATCTAATTAGCTCCAAATTTTGTTAAACAGTGGCTTCAGTTGGCTTAATGCCAGACTGTGTTTGCTGTTGGTCAATTGATTCGTTATAGGTGATATCGTCAAGCTGCGCTTTGATTTTTTCATAGCTACTATCGGTTATATGGTACTTGAACATCAGTGAGCCCATTAGAGTATGGAATGCGCCTGGGATAACCGTTAGCATCAATGCAATACCTGTAAGGGTATATTCACTTTGTACCGCGCCTGCCTCATAGTCAAAGTAGGTCAGTAGCATACCCACGACGAAACCTGCGATACCCATGCCCGCTTTTTGGGCAAAAGAGATGCCGCCAAATGCTAAACCAGAGACTCGGTGGCCATTTTTTACCGTACCATAATCGACCGCTTCCGAGATGATTGACCAAAATATTGGCGCATGAAGGTCAACAACGAAAGAGATAAGGAAATAGAGGACAAACGCCAATGCAACATCACCAGGCTGTACGGTGAAGAACATAATGACACTGAGTAGGCCAACGCCTATCTGGCTATATCTAAATAGCTTAAGTTTACAAAATCGTTTGGTGATCCAAGTTGATGCGATCATAGACAGTAATGCCGCTACCACACCCGTAGACAAAAACGCTGACAGCAGTTTTGCGTCACCGCCTAAGTAATAAGTAGCGTAGTAGGCCGCTACCGACCCGCGGATCACATAGCCAATGGTACCGATAACACAAATAGTGCTGAGGATCTGCCATTGGTCGTTACGAATTAATAGCTTAAACTGTGTGATTATAGGTTTAGTTTCAACCTGATACGCCACACGTTCACGAGTGGTAAAGAAACAAAACAGGAATAGTAGCGTCGCCATTGCGCCCATTAGTCCCATAGCACTTTGATAACCTTTCGCTAAATTGTCGCCTCCCCACGCCTCTGCAAGAATGGGGACTATGATGGTCACCATAAATGCGGCTACTTTAGCGAAAAATAATCGGTAGCCTGCCGCGGATAAACGTTCTTTGGGATTATCGGTCATCACACCAATAATTGAGATGTACGGTATCGTCACCGCGGTAAAGATAACAGTGACTAATATATAGGTAGAGTAAGCCCAAATCAGTTTACTGTTGTAGTCCCAGTCTGGCGTACTAAAGGTTAAAAAAACCGATATACCAAATGGGACCGCCATAAAGAGGAAGTAGGGACGGTAACGGCCCCAGCGAGTTGAGACTTTATCGTTGATAATCCCCATTAACGGGTCGGTGACCGCGTCGATAAGCCTAACAACCAAAAACAAAATTGCGATATCTGCTGGTTTCAAACCGAAAATATCGGTATAGAAATACGTGATGATTAGCATCATCGATGAAATAACTACATTTACCGCCATGTCTCCAGAGCCATAGCCGACTTTTTCAAGTACTGAAAGCTTATTGGTACTCATCCAGGTTCCCTTAATTATATTTAGATACAGCTTGTTACACCAATAGTGTCAGATACAACCTGTTACACCAATGGGGTAGTGCGCCGATAACTATAACCTTACTCACAAATTTACTGTTAAATTTCTGCGATGGGTTTGTTAATTGTGAAATTGATAGTAAGATATTCTCAATCATCATACAATAGCATTAATGCCAAAATCATCGATGCATGTGCACTAGGGAGAAACGATGCGATCTATGTCAAATATCACGAGTAAAGCGCTTAGCCATTTAAAATGTCTTACGCTTGTAGGGCTTGTGGGTTGTAGCGCAAATTTGAGTGCGACTCAAGTTAGTATTCACGATCCTGTCATGGCAAAAGAGGGGGATAGCTATTATCTGTTTAGTACAGGACCAGGTATCACCATCTATTCATCTACAGATAAAATCCATTGGAAAGGTTCGGGTCGTGTTTTCGATACTGAACCAACCTGGGCACGAGATATCGCCCCTGGCTTTAATGGTCATTTATGGGCGCCCGATGTTTTTGAGCATAAGGGGTTGTTTTATCTTTATTACTCAGTATCCGCTTTTGGTAAAAATACCTCTGCAATCGGTGTTGCGGTTAATAAAACATTAGATCCCACTTCAAAAGAATACAATTGGCAAGACAAAGGCATTGTATTGCAATCTATTCCGCACCGTGATGCATGGAACGCTATTGACCCTAATATCATTATCGATGAACAAGGTACTCCTTGGATGAGCTTTGGCTCGTTTTGGGCAGGACTTAAGTTGGTCAAATTAAATGATGATTTGATCTCTATTGCCGAGCCGCAAGAGTGGCATACTTTAGCTAAGCTCGACCGCCCAGCGTTCGAAGATGAAGCTGCGGCAGGACCTGCGCAGATCGAAGCGCCATTTATCTATAAAAAAGATGACTATTACTACCTAATAGTATCTTACGGCTTATGTTGCCGAGCAGATGATAGCACTTATCGTTTAGCCATTGGTCGTTCAAAATCGGTGTCTGGTCCTTACCTCGATAAAGAGGGCAAAGATATGGCTAAGGGCGGCGGAAGTGTACTACTTAACGGCACAAAAGCTTGGCCTGGACTTGGTCATAACAGCGTATATGAATTTGATGGGAAAGATTATCTAGTGTTTCATGCCTATGAGTCTGCAGATAATGGATTGCAGAAATTAAAGATGGCAGAGCTAAGTTGGGATGATAAAGGGTGGCCAGTCGTTGATCCCAAAGCACTGGACGAATATCAGAGCGTATTAATTAATCAAGTAGGTAATAAATAATGACTCGTATACTCGCTAAATCGGTGACGGCAATTGCGATAGCAGCTTGTTTGTCTAGTGCGGCTGTAACGGCTACACCGCAGATACAAGAAGAAACCAGTATCAGTGCCTCAACATTTGCCAATCCACTATTTAGAAATGGCGCCGATCCTTGGTTGCACTATTTTAATGGTAACTATTATTTAACGACGACCACGTGGACGTCTGAGTTAGTGATGCGTAAATCACCAACGCTTGCTGGCCTTGCTGATGCACCAGCTCATAATATCTGGACGGGTGATGATAAATCTCGTTGCTGCAATTTTTGGGCATTTGAGTTTCACCCTATGGAAACAGAAAAGGGATTGCGTTGGTATGTGATCTATACCTCTGGCGTGAAGGAAAACTTTGATGGCCAACGCAATCATATATTAGAAAGCGAAGGTAGTGACCCTATGGGTCCTTACAAGTTCAAAGGCACGCCGATGCCAGATCACTGGAACATCGACGGCAGTTACCTCGAACACCAGGGTAAATTGTACTTTTTATGGTCTGAATGGCATGGCGCCGATCAAGTTAACCTGATCGCCGAGATGTCTAATCCTTGGACGGTTGTTGGTGAGCATAAGGTGATCACTAAGCCTATCTATGAATGGGAGAAATCAGGACTTAATGTTAATGAAGGTCCTGAGATTATTAAACGTGACGGCAGAACCTTCTTGGTTCATTCATCGAGTTATTGTAACACCGAGGATTATTCTCTCGCGGTGGTTGAATTAACAGGTGAAGATCCACTCGATCCCGCTTCATGGACTAAATACGACAAGCCATTTTTTAGTAAAGGAAATGGCGTATATGGACCAGGACATCACGGCTTTTTCACCTCTCCTGACGGCAGTGAAGATTGGTTGATCTATCACGGTAACTCATCGCCTACCGATGGTTGCAGCGGCACTCGTTCAGCGAGAGCACAATCATTTACTTGGGATGAAAATGGACTGCCTAATTTTGGTGAGCCCAAAGCCGATAAACAGCAAATTCCTGTACCTAGCGGTGAGAAGGGACCTTTGACAACAAAAGTGGAAGGGGTTCAATACCGTATTGTTAATCGTGATATCAATCAATGTGTGGTAACGGATAAAAAGGGCAATGTCACTGTCAGTGACTGTGACGATAAAGGTAGCGCTTGGGTGATAGATCCGACCAACGAAGGCCTTTATCGCTTAGCCAACGCTGAACATGGCACATTTTTGACTCAACCGCAGTGTCAGGATGAAAAAGCAACTGGCATAAATGCAGGTCCTTGGACAGCTTCTCGCTGCCAACGCTGGTCAGTCGATGCAACTCATGATGGTTGGTTTAGATTCGCTAATGAACTATCGATAAAAAATCTTCAAGCTGACAACTGCAGCAGTAAGAAGGGAGCCGATGTCGCCGCGGGTGATAATCGCCTCAGTAGTTGCACCGATTGGCGCATAGAGCCGGTATCACAGTTCGCTATTGTTAATGCGCACAGTGGTCGAGTGGTTACTGCAGAGCAGTGTGATAAGAACACTAATGCCAATGTTGTGCAATATGAATACACGGGAAGTGCCTGTCAGCAATGGCAAGCGATGCCTACAACCGATGGTTATTATCGCTTGCAGTCGCTCAATAGTGCCAGTCAGTGTCTTGTAAGTGATAAAGGCAACCTCACCCTTGGTAGCTGTACCAGTGATGATGGGGAATGGCGCAGTGAATATATGCCAAATGGCACCTTACGCGTGGTGTCACGTAAAGGTGGTTCATCGATGAAAGTGTCGGGCGAATCCTATTCAAATGGCGACAACATCGTTGAAGATGTGTGGAAGAATACGATTTATCAAAGTTTTTACTTTAGAGAGGTGAATAAGGATTAAATAACTGCTTCAACCCAGTTCATGTGTTTTGCCATAAGAGTATAGGTCGCTTCTATGGCAATTTTGTTGAGCTACATCCATCGCTCGACGTTTTATGCAGTAACTCCGGGAATTGGTTACTGCTTTTTTTTGCCTTGAATTTGGGGCTTATACCAATTTGCATAAAGAGGTGATCGCTCAGCAAGAATTTAGCGCTGATGAGGCAAGATCTTTAATTGCTCCTCATTAACGGCTCCATGCAGTCATGCATTCAAGACATTCACAATATCTGACCGCCAAAGATGTAGGGAATGTCTTAAGTATATCGGGAACATACAAGACCTTGTTGTTTGCAACGAGTGAAGAGCATCGTTGAATTAGGCTCAAACTCGTTAACTGCATCAAAAATGCTAAAACTCGCCTGTTAGGTGTGTTTTTAGCTGGCTACTTTTGCGTTGAATGGCCTCAATCATTCCTTCATCCATTCGCCTTGAATTCGTTGCCAAAAAACACGCTGAGTAGATCACTTTCTTATACTGATTGATATTTACTGATTGGTATCGCAATGATTAATATAGGCGTTTACAGAGGGCATAAGACATAAAAAAGCGATGATATACATCGCTTCTTCGGTGAGTTTTGTTTGGGTAAACTAATTAATTTTCTATACGCATGACAAATCCATCGTTACCAGCAAGTGTTACTTTAGTCGTTGTTGTTATAACGATGTTTTGATCCGAAAAGCCTCGATCGCCATCACTTTTGATGGCATAGGCAGTTTTACCCGCTAAAAAACTGAGATCTAAGTTAACTGTTTTAGCGCTGTTTTCACCATTAATACCTGCGATATACCACAAGTTGCCACTGCGGCGGGCAAATACCGCGAGTTTACCAGGCGTACCGGCAATATAGCGGGATTCATCCCATTGCACTGGTAATTGGCGCAAGAACTGTTTTACATAGGTGGGAACCGTTTTTATTCCACCGGGTGTCTCGACTATGTGTTGAATACCACTAATAAAAATAATGGGTAAGGCTAGTTCAAACCCATTGGTTGTTTTACGTTTGATACTAGGGATTTCATTAAATGTTGTTGGGGTAAAGTCCATGGGATCAAACAAATTTCTGGCAAAAGGCAGCATCGCACAGTGGCTAGCTTGTTTATCTGCGGCATTCTGGAAGAAGGTGATCATCTCAAAGCCTCTTACCGCTTCAGACGTGAGCAGGTTAGGGTAAGTGCGTTGTAGACCGCGTGGTAAAGTGGTGCCGTGAAAATTGACCAACAGTTGATATTTCGCTGCATCATCTAAAATATCGTGATAATACTGCATCATAGATTGACCATCACCGGAAAAAAAGTCGATTTTAACGCCTTTTACGCCCACAGCTTGTAGCTTAGCAAACGCCTTCTGACGAGTCGTTTTCGTCAATAATTGGCTCTTGGGACTATACTCCGTGGTGTTCCAATCCCCCGAGGAGTTATACCAAACAAATACTCCCACGTGTTTGCTGTTTGCATATTCAACCAGCTGAGCTAACTTTTTATCGCCAATGTTCTTATCCCAATTAACATCCACTAAGGCGTATTGCCAGTGCATGTCGGCAGCATGATCGATAAATTGTTTCTGCACTGGGAAAGTGATGGAATCATCTTTGAGTAGTCCCCAGCTCCAGGACGCGACACCGGGTTTGATGAAGTTAGTGGCAAAGGTTTGAGCGGGCTCAGCCAGATCGGTTCCTAGGGTTGAATTGGCCACTTGTGCTAATGAACCTAGTGCTAGCACCCGCCAAGGGGTGTCCAGTGGTAATTTTCCCGTAGTCAACAATCCTTGATGGGTGAACACTTCGGCCGCTTGAGGTTGGCCGATGTGATAATTGCCATTGGGCGATTGTGCCTCAAGACGAGAGGCGTGGTGATAACTTTTAACCCCTGCTTCGGTAATGGCGAGCCAAACTTGCTGTTTTTCGTCGATTTGTGCTTTTGAAGTATTAAACAGGGCGGGGAATACCCAACCAGCAGGAGAGGGAGAAGGTTGATCAACATCTATCTCCATGAGGTAGTGTTCTTCATAGGAAGGGTTGGTGTTTGCCCATCCTGTTTGTGCTTCGGCGATAGGCTGTAACCAGGCTTTGCTATGGCTCGGAAGCTGGAAGCTGGTATGTTCTTTGGTGATGGTTTTGACGCTGTCGCTGTCGCTTGCTGATTCATCTGCAAGCGCGCTATAGCGAAAGGCTACGCCATCATCAGAGACCCTGAAGGTGATCGCTAACTTTTGGTCTTTATCATTGAGCAGATAAAACTGGCGCTGATTAGCCTGATAGTGTACTTGTGATTGCTTGCCGGTAAACAGCTGATAATCTTCTGAGATTATGCTGATATCAGAGGCTGTGAGCTGGGTAAAGTTTTGATAAAAATGTCTATCAGCTAAGCTCAGCCCTAGTGACGAAGGTGCTAAAACAATGGCGTTGTTTTTATCAATTTGATAGCTGAGTTGATTATCGTTCAAGCTAATGGTGACGGCTATTTGTTGATCTGGACTGTGAACTTGATAATCGTTGCCATAAGCGGTGTTGGCGGCTAAACAAAGTAACGACAATGTCATTGGCAATATCGACTTCATACTGGCTCCTTGTGGCCTGGAAATAGTTTGCAGAAGCTAGAAAAAATAAAAGCTAATCAAATGATTAGCTTTTATTAAATTTACTATGTATCTAATTTACTAATTAGAAGGTATAACGTAGACCTAAACCGAAGGTACGGCTGTAGATTGAGTTACTTAGGTTGAAATGGTCTTCATATTCATAGTATTGCTGGAACGTTTCATTGGTCAGGTTAGTCGCGTCGAAGCTGATCACTAGATCATCAGTAATGTCGTAGCTAAACTGGAAATCCAAGCTTTGTTCTGGGCGACGATATACACCACGAGGGTTCGCGAATGAAGGTGCTTCATAGTAAGCCAAGAACGCATCACGCCATACATATGACAGACGGGCACTGAAATCTTCTTTTTCATAAATTAACACACCAGAAAATGAAGTATCAGATACACCGAACATTTCACGTGTCGAGTAACCAATTAGAGAGCCATCTTCTGCATACTCAGGAAGATCTTGGCTTGAATCTAGGAAAGTTGCACTGGCTTGGATGCCGAAACCATCCGCCCACTCTGGCACATTCTCAAGGAAGTATACTCCACCAAGTTCAAACCCTTTTAACACACCGTTTGATGAGTTATCCGGCATGGTCACAATGTAGTCTTTATTATCAACGGTTACACGACGAAGTGAATCATATACGAAACCTTCAATATCACGGTAGAAATAGGTACCGTAAACAGAGCTACCTTCACCGAAGTAATATTCAAGTGATAAATCGTAGTTTACAGATTCAACAGGCTTAAGATTTGCGTTACCACCAGAACCATCACCATAGCCTTTATTGGTTACGTCTTCACGAAGGCGTAAAAAGCTATTTAACTGGGTGAATTCTGGACGGCGCAACGTTTCTGTGTAAGCAAAGCGAGCGATTAAATCATCAGTGATATAATAACGCAGCACCAAACTTGGCAATAGTTTGCTACTACTGTTGGTTGAATCGGTGGATGCTTCTTCTCCTTCTCCGCCATCAATGTTAAAGAAGGTCATATCCGCTTCGGCGTTAACATAACGTACACCGAATTGACCATCTAAAATATTTCCACCTAGCTCTGTTTCAAAGTCAGTTTGCGCATAGAGTGACCAAGTGGTTTGCTCAATGTCAAAAGTTTGTTCTAGAACTAGGTCGTTAAAGCCGGACAGTTCACGATATAAGTCACGATTCTTCATCAGTGCTTTACCATTGATACCAACCCAACTTGTTGGCACACTGGCGCCACCATCGTAGAAGTCAGTAATGGTCTTCACCATACTTGGATCAAGTGAACTTAGAGCAGAACGATATTCACCTTCTACATCACGTGCATACTCTTTGGCGGTACGTAGGTCATAACGCATACCCACTTTTGCGCTAGTGAAGAAGCCGTTATCAAGGTAAATATCAGCATCTAAAGTATATGTCAGCGCATCACCTTCATTTTTCCCGCCATTATCATATACTTGCGCAGTATTCCACATTGATACGTCTGTTAGATCTACTGATTGACCACCTTCTCGATCCAAAACATCCCATGCAGGTACACCATCGTCAGCGTTGAAATCAAATTCAACATAAGGCAGCGTAGTATCAGTACGCATTGCCATGAACTCAGTTTCAAACTCACTGGTTTGATAAACGATTTCGGACTTAATAACAGTGTCTTCACCAACATCCCACTTACCGCCTAAGGCGAACATGTAGCTATCAGTGGTCTCCTTGGTAACATCACCACTAGTGAACGAATATGGCGATCCAATTCCACGAGACTTGATAATGTTAGTGCCTTCGTAGACTACAGGTGGTGTCGATGGAAGGTTGCCCCACCAGTCAGCAAACGAGAACAGCAGGTCATTTTGGCTTTCATTACGATAACCGTTATAGAAAGCCTCAAATACGTACTCAGAAGTATTGTTCGGTGCCCACTGTAACGATAAATTTACTGCTGGACGTTCACGTTCACCGGTATAGTCATTTTGGAACATGGCATCACGAGAGAGTAAATATTCAACTTCTTCACCAGTAGCTAAATCGGTAATCGTTGAACCTGGTGTAGTCGATAGACCACCTTCCAGACCTGGTTCCCAGCCATATCCATCAGGGAACATTCGTTCTAAGTTATCAGCGCGAAATGGGACTGCCGCACCTGCTGTTACGCTTTGGTCGCGGTAGTTTGTGCGAGCATAAGAGAGGTTTAGTAAGGCGCCAAACTCACCTTGTCCAGTATCCCAACGATTAGACAATAATGCACTAACAATTGGATCGGTTTTGTCAGCTTGATCTTGATATACGCCGCGGGCGTTAATCATAAATTTTGCGCCGTCAAAATAAAACGGACGTTGAGTAAGAACATCTAATTGACCCGCAATACCACTTTCAAGCTGGCTAGCTGAACGGGTTTTATAAACTGCTACGCTCTGAAGTAGAGCCGCAGGAATATCTGCAACTGCTAAGGTTCGGCCGGCTGCGGTAAACATTTCGCGACCGTTAATGGTTGTGGTTACATCAGTTAGACCACGAATGGTAACAGTGTTAACTTCACCAGCGTTGCGGTCAGTCGTTTGAACCCCTGTAACACGTTGTAGTGCTTCTACTACGTTGTTGTCTGGGAATTTACCAATATCTTCTGCAACGATTGCATCAACAACCTGCACGTTCTCTTTTTTCAAAGATATCGATTTATTTAAGCTTCCTCGGATACCAGTAACTTGAATGACTTCAATGTCATCAGTATTTACCTCTTCTTCTGCGTAGACTTGTTGTGTGATAAGTAGCGATGAAGCTACAGCCATACTAACTAATGTGCGTTTGAACATGTGTAAAGCCCCCAAAGTACAATTACTTCATTGATTATAGATATAACGGTTCAGTAAAGATTTTGTTGCTATGTTATTAATAATGCTATTGTATGACTAATAGGCTGTCAATAAATAGTTTTTGGTGTGACATTAATTGTGGCGTCGATCATTTTTTTGAACAACAGTCCATATTTTCATTTTATTTTGTTGCTTTATTTGTTAAAAGTCTTTACTGATTTGTTAAATAGTATTGTATGATGATTTGGGCTGTTTTTGGCCTCGGTTTATACAAATTCCTGTTCTTTAGTGACCCGCCATAGACATTTTTATACATAACAAAAAAGGCCTATGGCCTATTTATCTTTGGGGAAAAAGGCAAATGAAATTGAATAAGTTGATGTTAGCTATGGTTGGGGCCATAGCATTAGCTGGTTGTGGAAGTGATGATGGGCAGTCGGGGGGGGTGCCGCCAAATCCTATTGCAGAAATTCCACAATTTCCTGATCCTACAATTAATAAAGACCTTTTAACTTTTAATGACCTTGGGGTTCACGATCCATCAGTGGTCAAGTCTGGTGATACCTACTATGTATTTGGCTCTCACCTAGCAGCCGCTAAATCTATTGATTTGATGAATTGGAGCTACATTACTCGTACTGATAATGATGTTGAGCGTATTGCCAACGATGCCACTGATCAAAACCCATTGTTTGATACCATGTCTACCGAGATGGCTGATGCCTTCGAATGGACTGGGCCTTACTTTAAAGGTTCTTGGGCTGCAGATGTCATTCAGTTAAAAGATGAAAAGTACTATTTCTACTACAACTGGTGTAACAACCCAGATAATGCAGATGAAGCAATTTGTCATCACCGTTCATTTATCGGTGTCGCAGTTGCTGATAATGTTGAAGGTCCTTATGTCAATAAAGGCGTATTTCTTCGTTCAGGCATGACTGATCAAGATATCGCCGATGGTAAAGGCCCTGAAGGTGTGACCAGTTACGATCCTGCTACCATGCCTAACGCTATCGACCCTGATGTTTTTTATGATAAAGATGGTCAGCTATGGATGAGCTATGGTTCATATTCTGGTGGTATTTTCATTCTTAAAATGGATGAAGAAACTGCGATGCCATTACCAGGGCAAGGCTATGGTAAACGTCTGACTGGCGGTAACTTCCATGCCAATGAAGGCTCATATGTTCTCTATAGCCCTGAATCAGATTACTACTACTTATTCACTTCTATCGGCGGCTATGATGCTAACGGTGGTTACAATATTCGTGTATCTCGCTCTGTAAACCCCGATGGCCCTTATATTGATGCCGCAGGCAATGATATGAGTACCGTTTATGACTCACCCGAAGGTTTTGGTAACAAGCTGATGGGTGGTTTCGAGTTTGTAGCGAAAACCGGTGATGTGGGAGACTCTTATGGTTACCTTTCTCCTGGGCATAACTCCGCATATTATGATGAGAAGACTGGCAAGCATCTACTGATCACTCATACTCGTTTTCCTAATCGTGATGAGCAACATTCAATTCGTGTTCACGAGATGTTTGTTAACGCCGATGGTTGGCTAATTGCTTCTCCTCAACGCTATGCTCCGATTGATGGAGATAATATTGTCGATGGTGTTGATTTAGTTGGCGATTATCGCTTTATTAATTTAGGGAAAGATACCAATAAAACGGCTAAACAGTCCGTTTATATTAGCTTGACTGAAGATCGTTTAGTTAAAGGCGCCGTGAGCGGGACTTATCTCATGTATGAGAATGAGCCGAACCGCATTACCCTCGACCTTGGTGAAACGGGTATTTTTGAGGGGGTTCTCGCTTGGCAATGGGATGAGCAGTTACAAAAGCTGGTACCAACATTTAGCGCGTTATCAGATGATGGTGTTACCGTTTGGGGTTCTCAGCTTGAGAATAAGTCAACATCTGAAGTATTAGAAGATATTGGTTCGAGCATCACCATTCCTAGTGAAATTAAAGGCGGTATCATCTCTTTGCCAACCGAGGCAACTCGAGGGGCGACCATTACTTGGTCATCAAGTAATGATGCAGTTATCAGGCCCGACGGTAAAGTTCTTCGTCCTAATGCGGGTGAAGGCGACCAAGTGGTGACACTTACCGCTACCATTATGGTAAATGGTGAACAGGTTGTTAAAACCTATCAGGTGACTGTATTAGCAAGACAGATTTATAACCGTATTGCTAACTATCGTTTTGATAACAGCTTAGAAGATTCACTCGGATTGTTTGACGATGGTCAACCTACTGGGGATAGATTATTTAAAACAGCAGATAACATTGAATATGCTATAGGGTTCGACGGACAAGCATTGTCACTTGATGGTGCTCACGGTGTGTTATTGCCATCAGGACTTATCTCTAGCAATGAATATACCGTTTCATTTTGGGCTAACCCTACAGTGAACACCAAGTACACAACGGCATTTTTCGGTGCGGTCGATGAGTATGACGTTGACGAATCTGATGATAAGACATCAGATAATTGGATAAGCTTTGTACCTCAGTCATGGGATGATAATACTATGCTGTGGAGCAATAATACCCGAGATGGTGTCTGGTTTGATGGCTCTGCTGAAGAACGAATTCCTGAGAATAGCTGGTCCCATATGGCATTCTCCTTTGATAAAGGGTTAGTGAAAGTTTATATCAATGGTGTCGAGAAATTCAGTGGTGGTAATTTAAGGGATTTCTTTACCGGGAATGAAGGCGTATTTGCCCTCGGTGTTAACTACTGGAATACACCTTTCAATGGTCTGATTGATGAGTTTAACGTATATGAAGCTAGCTTAACGGCCGATGAAGTTAAAGCGCTTGACATTGATAAGTTACCAGATAGCGAATTATTGGCTTCCGCGACTGAAATTTTAGATCTTGGCGATTTAACGGCGGTAAAAGAAGATCTAGATCTGCCGATAACGGGACCATATGCCGCTTCCATCGTATGGACATCGTCAGAGCCTACCATTATTAGCGAAACGGGTAAGGTAACTCTGCCTGGACGTGAGGAAACCGATAAACAGGTGACGTTAACGGCGACATTGAAATTGGCTGGTGAGATGAGCACGAAAGTGTTTACCGCAACCGTTAAGTCTAAAGCGCCGCCAACACCTGTTGCAATCTTCAGCTTCGAAGATGACCTTAAAGATGTTAGCGCTAATTTTGGTGCGGGCAACCTCGTAGGTGATAAAATTGGTGTTGAAGGTGGTAGTGTTACCTTCGAAGATGGTGCCGTGGGCAAAGCGGTAGTACTCGATGGTACATCGGGCATTGAGTTACCGGATAACCTGATCAAAGATAATACCTACGCTGTGTCGATGTGGTTGAATCCTACTCAACTAGACAAGTATGTTACTGCATTATTTGGTTATGCGAGTAATACCAGCTGGACGAGTGTGTTACCTGGTGGTCAAAATGACTATGAGAAAATGGTAGTGTGGTCTGGTGAAACTTGGTTTGATGGAAAAACTGATTATGTGATGCCAACAGGTGAATGGACCCATTTAGCCTATAGCGTCAACGACGGTAACATCAAAATATATATTAATGGTGAAGAAAAGTTCTCTGGTGAGAGTTTCCCAGACGTCTTCTCTGTTCCTACGACCAAGTTTGCTATCGGAGTTAACTTCTGGGATACACCGTTTGTTGGTGCTATCGATGAACTCAAATTCTACGATGAAGCTATCACAGCGGAATATGTAGTCGAATTATTTAATGAAGCTCAATAAATTGTTATTTATGTAGTCACGCTGTTTGAGGTGTCTACATCACAAAAAGCCAGCGATTTTTCGCTGGCTTTTTTACTTTTTGAGCAGCTATATGATCGATTGATTAATTAAGCAGGGCATAAAATCTCAAATAAACAATGTGTAAAGCTCGAAATAGCCACTCGTGTTTCATCGATCTACTTGTTATATTAGGCAGCGCATTTAGCTCATGACCATGATAAAAAGGCTAACGATGACCTCTGTAACAATAGGCAGCTTGATCACAACGGTTAAGGCCGGAAATACGCTAGGTGAAGGTGTTTTTTGGGATCAGCAAACTCAATCTATTTGGTGGACCGATATCGAAGACGCATCAATTTTCCAATATATGATCGACACTAAACAGTTAAAAGCGTATTCAATGCCCTATAGAGTGGGATGTTTTGCGCTAATTAAAGATGACCCACGTTTAATTGTTGCTTTTGATAGAGGCATTGCTTTATATGATCTTAACAGTGCAGAGATTGAGTGGTTAGCCGAGCCAGAAGAACATTTACCTTGTAATCGTTTTAATGATGGTCGAGTCGATCGCCAAGGACGATTTTGGGCAGGTACTATGGTGGATGAACACAGCAGACATGTGATGAGCGCCTTTGATTCTGAACCCTCGATAGCGACGTTAGGTGCACTATACTGTGTTGATCATTATGCGCGTTGCCAAAAGATGTTAACCGGTATTGGTACTGCTAACAGCCTTTGTTGGAGTCCGGATAGTCAATATATGTATCATGCTGATTCTACCAAGCAGCAGATCACTCGTTTTGATTTTGATAGCGAAGCGGTAGCATTGAAGACCCCTTGTTGTTTTGCTACGACAGAGGGTCATGTTTTTCCCGATGGTTCAGAGGTCGATGCAGACGGTTATCTATGGAATGCACAGTGGGGCGGAGGCAAAATTGTTCGTTATACGCCAGATGGTGATATAGATATTAGCCTGTCGCTTCCTGTGAGTAACCCTACCAGTGTCGCGTTTGGCGGTAAAAATCTCGATTGGTTAATCATCACCAGTGCTAAGCACGGATTGTCAGATCAGCAGTTAACGCTTGAGCCTCAAGCTGGCGATCTATTTATTTATCAGTTACATGGCATTAATGGATTAGCGGCTAATCGTTACCTATCGAAATCACGTTTATAAGTTTCGCTCAATTCTTTGTTATCACGATGTTTGAGCAAGTCGTGGATATCTTCATCGGTCGTAAGGTGGATTGTCATACAACCGATGTGCATTAATTCACTTTATAGACATCAATATAAACCGTATTTTTTTTGTGAGCATCACCTCGAACGCCTGCCACAAAAATGGCCTTGTTTAACCAGTCATAGTCACCCTTTGGCGCGATAAAATGGGGGGATGTGCGAAAATAAAACGCCTGATCTTCCGCTTGAGGTACCAGCAACCCATCATTTATGACATTGATTAATATACCGTCATCGGTTTGCATCATATAGACAGCATGCAAAGAGGTTACGCCATCATTACGAATAACTTGATAATCTGCGCCGCCTGCAAGCAGTTTTCCCTTTAATTTGTCACCATAAAAGCGTCCTCCTGTGATCGGTATCGATAAGCGTTTTCCGTCGACGCTGTCCCCCATGACAATCGTTTCGCCAATATTGGCTTCAATGGTAAAGCAAAGTTCAGCATTTAAAGATTTCGGCGGTTGCTCTTGAGCGATACATTGACCCATAGATGTTGCAATAAAACACAATGTGACGATGTAGTTAGTTAATTTTTTCATGTTGATATGTTTGAACCTTTGATGATACTTCCTTAATAAGAAGGGACGATATTGCGGTCCCTTCTTATTAAAGAGGATTTGGTGAACGTTAAACATCGACATCTACGCAGCGAGTTGGTCGATAGTTAACTTTAATGAGCGTTACTCATTGGCCCACTTTTCACCTTCTGGCGTTCGGCGCCACTCAAAGTATTGATCAAGTGCTTCGAGTGATTTTTTATCGGGAACGGGACCCACTTTAGGTTGCTGCTGAAAATACATCACTTTTTGGTTTGAATCGCTAAAGGCCGGCCAATTTGGTAGATCTGAGCCATTTGGATTGCCATTTTTAGCAAAATTGGTCCAATAAGTGGCCATCGACTCCGATAGCTTAAAATCGGTTTTCGTTAGCGAGGGGTCTGCACGATTAAAGTTTTGGAAAACATAAGCAATTTCTTGCCCATGAGGTGAGCCGTGATCAAAGTTGGGTGAACCTATTGGATGATCAATATGCTGATCGAAGTAGTAAAGGTAAACTGGCGCCTGACCTTTATCTGATTGTAATCTCGCCCAACTCCAAGTCTGCCAGCCAAAAGCCACATCGCGGATTAAGTTCCTGCCACTTCTGGTGATCTTGTCTTTATCCACTGGGTAGGCTTTTAATAGGCTCGGTGCAAACTTTCCAAAGCGCGTTTCTATTCCCTGAACAAACTGATTAACATCGTTATTCCACATGAAACTTGCACCTTCGTCAGAATTATATCCTATGAGTACAGGTACATCGTTGAAATTACCTTGTTGATACATTTTATATTGATCATCAGGTATGACATGTCCATCAATGACTGGCCATCCTCCAGGTAACGACCATCCTGCTGGAATAAATTTGTCTGCAGGCATTTTTCGAAGTTCTGCAATTGAGCTCGCGCCAAAATGTTTTACATAATCTTGGCCTTCGGCTTCTGCTTGGCTCAACAGTGACATATTCTCGCCAGGATAGTTAGTCGTTCTAGCGGGGCCAAATGAGCCTCCACTTTGCGATATTGCCTTTTGAAATAGTCCCTTAGCAACAGGGGAGGCGGCCAACATGCTTACGGATATTGCTCCTGCAGACTCGCCAGAAATAGTGATGTTTTGCGCATCACCGCCAAAGGCTGAAATATTTTTCTGTAGCCATTTAAGCGCTGCTACTTGATCGAGCAACCCATAATTGCCAGATACATGGTGAGGACTTTCTGCAGATAATTCAGGATGCGCTAAAAAGCCTAACTGCCCAACTCGATAGGCAATCGTCACTAATATAACGCCTTTATTCGCTAAGTTACGTCCATCAAAAATGGGGTCTGAAGAGGAGCCGAAACTAAATCCACCGCCATAAATCCACACTAATACGGGTAACTTTTCATCAGCCGAGCGTGCTGGAGTCCAAATATTTAAGTATAAGCAGTCTTCGCTTTTACCTGAAGGAGGATTTCCTGCTTGTATTGGCGCGGGCGCATAGTCGAAACTTTGTTTTATACCATCCCATGGCTCCGCAGGTTGCGGGGCCTTCCAACGAAGCTCCCCCACTGGCGGCTTAGCAAATGGGACACCTTTAAATATCGCGAGGTTGTTTTCGATTTTCCCTTGGAGTACGCCCTGTTCGACGGTAATTTTCTCCATAGTGTTAGCCTTAACGACGCCAGTATAAATCGTCAATAGTGACATCAAGGTAACTGTGAATATAGTCGTGAGTTTATTCATCTAAATATCCATATTTTTGCAAGTATGAGTTGTTTGGGAGCGTAGCAGGTGGTTAACGATCCGCATATTGCGCAGTAATGACTGGCGCAGGTAATTTAACAGCGGGAGCGCTAACACTTGTCTTGGTGCTAACTTCCAATAAAATGTTTAGCCTTCATGGTCCAGCCGTCAAATTCTTCTAAATTATTTTCTAAAAACACCTGACTATTTTTGTTTTTTTGTTTGAGTTGCCAATCAAGCCACTTAAGGGCCATTCGGGTAAATGAGCCGCCATAAGGAGATTCGTATGTACCAGAATGTCCACCATCAAGCATGTTCGCAAAAGCAATGGGCACATGATTGATGCGGTCGTAATCGAGCTCGGCATTAGACGTTGCAATGTCGGATTCACCGCCAACCAAATAAATGATCGGTGCATGCAACGAGGATAATGAACTTCGACTCGCTGCCGCCATTGACATGTCGCCCATACCAGAGTTGAACATCATGTACGTTTTGATCCTAGGATCCGCTGCGACCGCAAGAAGTTGGGCGCCGCCGCAGGATTGGCCTGCAAAGGCAATCTTATTAATATCAACGGTTTGAAAATATTCGCTGTCTTCATTCATTTGTTGACTGGCAAGCCAATCTACAGCTTTAGGCATCATCTCATTTGGGGCTTTTTTTAGCGGCCTGTCATCTAAACTGCTTTGCATTGAGCCTAAGGCTATGACGAGATATCCCTTGGAAGCTATCTCTGACAGCATACGTTTAAAGGGAAATGAAGTGTCATTACATCCGCCATTTGCAAATACCATCACCGCAAGTGGACCTTCCTTCTCGGCAGCGAGAGCAATATTTTTTGGCCGATAGATAACATAATCTTTTAATGTCGACTCTGTTACCGCTATTGCTTTGTAGTCGCCTGTCCCACCGTTGTCTATCGTCTCGACGCGTTCAATTTTTGCAAAGCAAAGGCTAGGGATGAGGCACATTAGTAATACGAAATTTTTTTTCATCTTAGCTCCATTTAATAACCATATTTAAAATCCTATTTTTCAAAAATGCTGACCTTGGGCATAGGGCAACCTATGGTTGTCAAAAGGATCCAATAAGCATTTGTGATTTACCTTACACTCAGGATTAACGCCTTTTTCAATCCAGATTATGTTTATTTATATATCACCTCATAATCAAAAGCCATATTGTATTACAAATGGTGTGATGTTTACACATTTCGCGCATCCGGTGCAGTATTAACGAGCTTTAACATAGAGGGACTGTGTTTAATCTCGTTGCAAACAACAAGGTCTTGCATGTCCCTTGATACTTAAGGCATTCCCTCGTTTATGGAGGCCGAACATTGTGAATGCGTTTTATGGACGACTAGTTTTATGGACGACTATAGGGAGTTAGGAGTTAGGGTAGGTTGGAGCGGTTACCGAGGAGACTTGAGCCGAGGAGTCATTAGCGGTCTTGCATCGGCATGGCCAATGCTCCATGAGCGATCACATCGTTATACTAATTGGTATTAAGCATCATTAACTAATCCAAATAACTGAATGTACAAGTCGATGTAAAAGGCTAGGGGGAAGGTTGGGAGTAGTGGCAGGGCCAATTTTGTACATATAAGAACTCAAGTCAGCAAATTAAATGACTGTAAGAAGAACTTGAGGTACAAAAAAACCAGCTTTCGCTGGCTTATGACTTAAAAATATAAATTGGTTGCGGGAGCCGGATTTGAACCGACGACCTTCGGGTTATGAGCCCGACGAGCTACCATACTGCTCCATCCCGCGTCCGTATTTAAGTCGCTATAGCTTTTTTACTTCGACTATAAAAGAAGTTGGTACAACCGAGTGGATTCGAACCACCGACCCCTACCATGTCAAGGTAGTGCTCTAACCAACTGAGCTACGGTTGTATAATTTGTTATTCAAAATTGGTTGCGGGAGCCGGATTTGAACCGACGACCTTCGGGTTATGAGCCCGACGAGCTACCATACTGCTCCATCCCGCGTCCGTATTTGAACTTAGCTTTTTTAATTCTGCTATTAAGAATTGGTACAACCGAGTGGATTCGAACCACCGACCCCTACCATGTCAAGGTAGTGCTCTAACCAACTGAGCTACGGTTGTACTGTTGTTTGGCTGTTGCCATCGAACGAGCGCTATATTAAGGGGGATCTTACTGTTGTTGCAAGTAAAAAAGTTAACTTTTTATTTAAGCGGTGATTTGCTGTGCAACTTGTTGTTTTATCCTCCAAGATGGTGGCCTAATCACCATCATCTTGTCATTGCCTGAGTTAATGCTCAAACTGGCTAATGGCGGATCTATGGGTTTGGATGTACTTAAGACGCAATGCAAATAGCATTGCAGCCGAGGTCAGTCCAGCAATAAGTCCTATCCAAAAACCGTGGGCGCCCATCGCTGGCACAATAAGGTTAGTTTGCGCCAATATGTATCCCAATACCATGCCAATGGCCCAATAAGAGACCAAGGTAATATAAAATGCACTACGAGTATCTTTATAGCCTCGTAACGCACCTGCTGCGACGACTTGCACTGAATCAGATAGCTGATACAGTGCAGCTAAAAACATTAAACTCCCCGCAAGGGTGACCACTTCAGGATTATTGTTATAAAGCAGTGCGATCTGAGTCCGAAAGGCTACGGTTATGATGGCGGTCATTAAGGCTAAAGAAAACGCTATCGTTAATCCCACCTTAGTGACGAGTCTTGCGACAATTTCCTTTTCTTGTCCTAGGTAGTACCCCACTCGTATCGATACCGCGATGCCAATTGACAGCGGCAACATAAATACAATCGAAGAGAAGTTGAGGGCTATTTGATGACCGGCAACGACATTTGCGCCCAAAGGCGCGAGCAGTAATGCAATAATGGCGAACAGGCTGACCTCGAAGAACAGCGCCATTGCGATAGGCAAACCATGTTTGGTCATTGTCCAGATGGTGGACCAATTGGGTAGGTGCAGTGCACTGAATGGAGCTAATTGTTCAAAGCGTGAATGCAGTTGCATATAGATAGTCATTGCAATGAGCATTGCCCAGAAAACTAATGCGGTTGCGATACCACATCCCGCCCCTCCCATTGCAGGAACACCGAAATGGCCATATATAAAGATATAGTTGGCTGGAATATTGACTGCAAGTCCAACAAACCCGATGACCATCGTCGGTAGCGTGTAAGAGATCCCTTCACTACATCCTCGTAATACCTGATAAAGCACAAAAGCGGGAACCCCCCATGCAAAACCATAAAGGTACTCAACACTTAATGCCGCTAAGCGAGGTTCAAGATCCATCATTTTAAAGATCTGTGGCGCAAAAAGCAGAAAGGAGATCACTATTACACTGCCAATTATGGCAATATAAGCGGCTTGAAATGCGATAGGCTGAATGGCTTTTTGATCATCTGCGCCATGATGATGTGCGAAAACCGGTGTGAAGGCCATTAATAGTCCCTGCACAAACAGTAATGCGGGGAGCCATAAGCTTCCACCTATTGCGACAGCTGCCATATCGACAGCACTCACTCTGCCTGCCATTGCGGTATCGATAAAGCCCATCAAGGTTTGAGTCACTTGGGCAATGAGTACAGGTAACGCTAATTGGACGAGCTTTTTGGCTTGAAAGCCGAATTGATTCATGAAAGAAGCCTTAATAAAGCGAGTAATATATGTTTACAGGTATTGTTCAAGCTACATCTAATGTTGTGGCAATAACTAAAAATGATGGACTTAACACGATTGAAATTGCGTTACCGCCCCATCTTAAAGACGGATTAGTTACGGGAGCGAGTGTCGCGAACAATGGGGTCTGCCTAACTGTAACTAAGATTGTCGATGATAGGGTGTTTTTCGATGTAATGGAAGAGACCTTAAGCGTGACCAATCTTTGTCAATTGAAGGTTGGCTCGTCAGTTAATATTGAACGGTCACTGACTTTTGGTAGTGAGATTGGAGGACATATTCTGTCTGGTCATATCCATGCTCAAGCCACGGTGATAGAGGTAAGTGATACCGATAGCCATTACGACTTAAGTTTAAAGGTTGAACCTAAGTGGATGAATTACATCTTATACAAAGGGTTTGTTGGGGTTAATGGCTGTAGCTTAACCGTTGGCGAAGTATCTGATAACGGCTTTAAACTGCACCTGATCCCGGAAACCTTGTCGTTGACAAACTTGAGCGAATGTAAAGTTGGCGATAGATTAAATATTGAGATTGATAGCCAAACTCAAGCGATAGTCGATACAGTAGAGCGTGTGTTAGCAAAACGCTTTGCTTAACTGCTTTTAATAGACCTGTTCATCGTCAGCATCAATATAGAGTTCGACTTTTTGATGCTGGGGATCGATATGGGTCCGCATATGGATAGGATTGCAGCATATTCTGCAGTCATCGTAATAGTCTTGGTCGCCACAAGAAAGATCGATATTGATGTGTTGGTGATGTCCACAGTGAGGGCAGTGGATCACTTTGTTAATGATATTCATCTGTCGGCTCCTTGATATGTTATTGCGCTTCTAATTTTCGTCAATAGACATCGTGTTGACTCTTAGGATAAAGGCATCAATTAAAAAGGCATTGGAGGAGGTTTCCTCATCTTCCATGTCGCTGACGTTAAATCACTTTTCTTCCGCTGATCAAAAACATAGTGCTTTGTAAAAGTCCATTGAGGTGATTATCGAGGTCAGATTATTGAACTTAGCTAAATGCTGCCCTTGATACAGAGTATAGTCTATGCCCATGTGATAGCTTATCTAGATGGAGCCTAATAAGGCAGGTTGTATTAGACAGGTAGTAGCCCTGTATTGCTAACTATAAGTAACTCGTTACTTATAGTTACTCAAGGTTACTTATAGTTACTTAGTTCATCACCCGAGTGCTTATGCAGTTTCAGTAACTCTTTACTGAACTGATGATCAAGTTCCGCTTCTAAATTTTGCTTATTAAAAGTTTGTGGTATTAATGCGCTTTGGTTAATGAAACCGTGATAATTTTATGATTTAGTCGGCAGCCTTGGGTAGCGAAAGGGCTGCGGTTAACATGTTTTATGCGCTTCGATTAAGTTGTCGCTAGGTTAAAGTGAGTCGATGACTTATCTATGACACTTAGTCTATGACACTCAAATTAATAAACGATGACAAAGTGGGTTTCTAATTAATTGCCATAATCCGTGATGTCGAGTGCTTATTCCTTGCGATTTACCGTCTAGACCCCTAGAATGACAGCCAGCATTGGGGAATACCAAAACTTCAGTAATGTTTTGCTCTTCATATGTTTATTTTCTTTTTACTAAATAACCAAGTGGCCCTACGTGGGGGTCACCACTGGGTAAGGAATTTTCATGCCTGTAATTACACTTCCTGATGGCAGCAAACGTGAATTTGCTGAATCTGTTTCTACTCTCGATGTTGCTGCTGATATTGGTCCTGGCCTGGCAAAAGCCTGTATCGCGGGTAGAGTTAATGGTGAGCTAAAAGACGCTTGCGATCTTATTGAAACCGATTCTGAGCTTTCAATTATCACTGCCAAGGATGAAGAGGGCGTTGAGATATTACGTCACTCATGTGCCCATTTATTAGGCCATGCAATCAAGCAGATGTGGCCTGAAACTAAAATGGCAATTGGTCCAGTGATCGATAATGGTTTCTATTATGATATCGACCTCGACCACAAATTGACCGAAGAGGATATCGCTGAGCTTGAAAAGCGTATGCTCGCATTAGCTAAAACCGACTATAAGGTGGTTAAGCGCGTCGTCAATTGGCAAGAAGCGCGTGATACATTCGAATCTCGTGGCGAAGTTTACAAAATGGCGATTTTGGATGAAAACATCAGTAAAGATGATTCCCCAGCGCTTTATCACCATGAAGAATATATCGATATGTGCCGCGGACCTCATGTTCCTAACATGAAGTTTTGTCACCATTTTAAGTTAATGAGTGTGGCTGGTGCATATTGGCGCGGTAATTCAGACAATAAGATGCTGCAACGTGTATACGGTACGGCTTGGGCTGATAAAAAAGCATTAAAAACCCATCTTACACGTTTAGAAGAAGCTGCTAAACGTGACCATCGTAAGATCGGTAAGCAACTCGACTTATACCATATGCAAGAAGAAGCGCCAGGAATGGTGTTTTGGCATAATGACGGTTGGAGCCTTTTCTTAGAGCTTGAGAAGTTTATTCGCCAAAAACTTGGCCAATACACTTACCAAGAGGTAAAAGGTCCGTTAATGATGGATCGCGTGTTGTGGGAGCGTAGTGGTCACTGGGATAAGTATTCAGAAGCCATGTTCACTACACATTCGGAAAGCCGTGAATATGCGGTTAAGCCGATGAACTGCCCAGGTCATGTACAGATCTTTAATCAGGGTCTTAAGTCTTACAGAGACTTACCACTACGTATGGCAGAGTTCGGTTGCTGTCATCGTAATGAGCCGTCAGGTTCGCTGCATGGTTTGATGCGCGTTCGCGGCTTTACCCAAGATGATGCTCATGTGTTCTGTACTGAAGAGCAAGTTCAACAGGAAGTGAGTGGCTGTATTAAGATGGTTTACGATACTTATGAAACATTTGGTTTCAAAGACATCGTGGTTAAGCTGTCCACTCGTCCAGAGAAACGTATCGGCGATGATGAGATGTGGGATCGTGCTGAACAAGCGTTGATGGACGCATTAAAGTCAAATGAGATCGAATATGAGATCTTACCTGGCGAAGGCGCTTTTTATGGACCTAAAATTGAATTTACGCTTCATGATTGTTTAGACAGAGCATGGCAGTGCGGAACAGTTCAATTGGACTATGCATTACCAGGTCGTCTTGGTGCAACTTATGTTGCAGAAGATAATAGTCGTCAAACACCGGTAATGATCCACCGTGCAATTTTAGGGTCGCTTGAACGATTCCTTGGTATTTTGATTGAAGAGTATGCTGGTAAATTCCCGACATGGTTGGCACCTGTGCAGACCGTCGTGATGAATATTACCGATAAACAGTCAGAATATGTTGACGAAGTGGTCAATTTGTTTAAAGATCTTGGAATTCGTGCCTCTAAAGACTTGAGGAATGAGAAGATAGGCTTTAAAATACGCGAACACACCCTAAGGCGTGTTCCCTATTTATTGGTCGTTGGTGATCAAGAAATGGAAAATAGGGAAGTAGCGGTGCGAACCAGAGATGGTGTTGACCTTGGCAAAATGCGAATCGAAGATTTCGCGGCCAAAGTTAAAGAACAAATTTCGCTCCGTAGTCTAAATATGTTGGAGGAATAGGTCATAAAGATCAAAAAAACAGATGCGCGCAAAGCAGCGGCAAACAGAATTAACGAACTCATTGTAGGTGTATCAGAAGTACGTTTGAGTGGGTTAGATGGTGAAGTAATTGGTATTGTTAGCCTCAGCGAAGCGCAAGAACTCGCTGATGAAGCTGGTGTTGATCTCGTGGAGATCAGCCCAAATGCCGAGCCTCCTGTATGTCGCATCATGGACTACGGAAAGTTTCTTTTTGATAAAGCAAAATCTCAAAAAGAACAAAAGAAGAAGCAGAAAATCGTACAGGTGAAGGAAATTAAATTCCGTCCCGGTACTGATGAAAACGACTATCAGGTAAAACTACGCAACCTGAAGCGTTTTCTTGATGACGGCGACAAAGCGAAAGTAACGCTGCGTTTCCGTGGTCGCGAGATGGCTCACCAAAGTCTTGGTATGAATCTTTTGAATCGTATTAAAGATGATTTGGCAGAGATTGCAGTTGTGGAGGCTTTTCCAAAAATGGAAGGTCGTCAAGCTGTAATGGTTCTTGCGCCGAAAAAGAAATAGTAAGGCAACCAGAAAAGTAGCAGGGACCTGTTAGGGGCTCTGCTCGCCTTGCGTTTTATTAATGTCCCAATGCGGAGTTTTAGCAATGCCTAAAATGAAAACAGACAAGGGTGTACAAAAGCGTTTTAAGAAAACCGCTAACGGTTTTAAGCGCAAGCAAGCCCATTTACGTCATATTTTGACAAAGAAGAGCACTAAGCGTAAACGTCACTTACGTGCAAAATGTTTAGTTGCAAAGTCTGATGTGCCAGCAATCGCACGTCAACTACCATACGCTTAATTAGAGGAGTAAAGAACAATGCCTAGAGTTAAGCGTGGTGTAACCGCTCGTGCTCGTCACAAGAAAGTACTTAAACTAGCTAAAGGTTATTACGGAGCTCGCTCACGTACTTACCGTGTTGCTAAGCAAGCAGTAACTAAAGCTGGTCAATATGCTTACCGTGACCGTCGCCAGAAGAAACGTCAATTCCGTCAACTATGGATTGCACGTATCAATGCGGCTTCTCGTCAAAATGGTCTGTCTTATAGCCGTTTCATCAACGGTCTTAAGAAAGCGTCTATCGAAATCGATCGTAAGATTTTGGCTGACATCGCTGTATTCGACAAAGTTGTATTTGCAACTTTAGTTGAAAAAGCAAAAGAAGCATTAGCTAAGTAATTAGTATGTATTGCTTGAAAAGGGACCTTAGGGTCCCTTTTTTTATTTTCAGCCCTAAACCACCTACTTCAGTAGGTGGTTATCATCATTTAGGCTTAGCCTGTAATACCATTCCATCTTAATACTTCGTCATTATTGCCCACTCTCTACGACATAAAGACATCACTCTTTTCGTATCGCTAATGAAGTTGTTCCAAGCATCAGAGCAGGCTGCAACGATATCATCGTATCCTTGAAAGCTGCGATTAGCTAAATGATGCTGCCGTAACCAACTCCATACTTGCTCTATCGGATTTAGTTCAGGGGAGTATGGCGGTAATTTGATGATGCTAAGGTTGTTAAACTCATCTGCGAGATCTGCTGTATGCCAACCTGCACCATCCATGACAACAACGGCATGCCTACCTGGTTTTGTCCTTTGTGCTATCAGTGATAGATGCTGACGCATGACGTCTTTGCTTAGGTAAGGAACGATCATCGCTTCAGTATCGCCTGTTTGCGGACAAACAGCGCCAAAGAAATGCGCATATTCGAACTGTTGCTGGCGTATAGCGCGAGGACGAGTGCCTTTTCTTGCCCATAAACGTGTGGTCGTGTTTTGCTGCCCGAAGCGGGCCTCATCTTGAAACCAGATATCAACTCGCTCAAGCGCCACACTACCAGGGATGTTAAGGATCGTTTCCAGTTGGAACTTTTTTAAAAGCCTCTTGGACTTCTATTGATTGCTTAGGATGTTTTGAACGACTCGTTATCCAACTAAAACCTAATTGTTTCAGTAATTTGTAAATCGCGTTTGGATGGTAATCAACATTAAAGTGATATTTGACATATTTTAGGATCGCATCACCTGTCAGTCTTCCACCTGAATCACTCGAGCATTGTTCCTCTATGTAGGCACTGAGTTGCTGCTTTTGACTTGAGGTTAAGTAGCTATCACGTCCCTTATTTTTCTTAGCATCCAACCCTTTGATACCGTTGGCAAGATACTTAGCTACTCAAGCGTTGACGCTAGCGCGGGCAACTTTGAGCCTCAAGGCGACATCAGTACGATTATTTCCCTCGAGGAAGAGAGCGACGGCAAGTAATCGCATACGTTTACGAGGTTCTTTTTCTGCTCTAGATAAAGCTAAAAGCTCTTCGGCACTATAAGTTTTCAATTTGGAATACGGGTTAAGGTTGGTGCGCATATTAGATCATAAATCATTACTAATTGGTATAATTTGCATTGATGGATAGATGCAGTGACCCATCGTACGGGGCAGTGTAATTATTTTCCCAATGCTATAAGCAGGCTAAATAGAGCCAAAAATAGGTTGGGTAAATAAGTAGACGCTTTTGGCCCCCTTTGAGGGGGCTAATACAAAGCCACCTTCTTCAGAAGGTGGATTTTTACTTCGATTTATACTCATCGGCATTTACTTCGGAATTTGAGAGACAAAAAAAGCAGACTATGTCTGCTTTTTTAATAATGATGAATGCTATTTCAATGCATCTAAGTATCTTTCAGCATCGAGCGCTGCCATACAACCCGTTCCCGCAGAGGTGATCGCTTGACGATAATGTTGATCCATCACATCACCAGCGGCAAATACACCTTCAATATTGGTTTGGGTCGCGTTTCCATCGAGGCCACTCTGTACCTTGATGTAACCATTGTTCATGGCTAATTGGCCTTCGAACATTTGGGTATTAGGTTTATGACCAATGGCAACGAATACACCCATGACATCAATCTCTTTGATTGTCTCATCTTTGGTGCTTTTCATCTTGAGCCCCGTAACCCCCATTTTGTCACCAACAACTTCGTCTAAGGTGTTGTCTAAGTGCAAAATAATATTACCGTTTTCAACTTTATCCATCAGACGCTTTGTTAGAATCTTTTCTGAGCGGAAACTGTCTCGACGATGAATTAAGTGGACCTCTGAAGCAATGTTACTTAAGTAAAGCGCTTCTTCAACAGCCGTGTTACCACCACCAATTACTGCTACTTTTTGGTTGCGATAGAAAAAACCATCACAAGTCGCACAGGCTGAAACACCTTTACCTTTGAACGCCTCTTCAGACTCTAAACCAAGATACATAGCTGAAGCACCCGTTGAGATGATCAATGCATCACATGTATATTCTCCGCTGTCACCTTTAAGTTGGAAGGGACGAACTTTAAGATTAACTTCATTGATATGATCGAAAATGATTTCGGTATCAAATTTTTCTGCATGCTTTTGCATACGTTCCATTAACGCTGGGCCTGTAAGATCATCAGCGTCACCTGGCCAGTTTTCAACTTCTGTCGTGGTGGTAAGTTGGCCACCTTGCTGCATCCCTGTGATCATCACGGGTTTTAGGTTAGCTCTGGCAGCGTAAACTGCTGCTGTGTATCCAGCAGGGCCAGAACCCAGAATTAGTAAGTTACAGTGTCTAGCTTGGCTCATCTTTTTCTCCGTGCCTTTAGCGAATTGCAGCGATTGTAGGGAATTTACACCCTTGGGTAAAGCCAATCTTTTAGATTGCTCTAATCGAAAAAGGGAGCCATGTGGCTCCCTCGTTTTACATTTGAAATTGATTAGCTTAGTAAAACACTTGGATCGACAAACTCAAGGTTTAGTGCCTCAGCAACCTCTTTGCAAGTGATCTTACCATGCATAACGTTTAGGCCGTTTAGCAGGTGTTGGTCTTGAAGTAGTGCCTTACGGTAACCAAGATCGGCTAACTTAATGATATATGGCAAGGTCGCGTTGTTGAGCGCGAAAGTTGAGGTGCGTGCGACTGCACCAGGCATGTTCGCTACACAGTAATGTACAACATCATCGACAATATAGGTTGGATCTTGGTGAGTCGTTGCATGAGAGGTTTCGACACAACCACCTTGGTCAATTGCGACGTCAACAATTGCGCTACCTGGCTTCATACGCTTGATATGATCTTTGGTCACTAGTTTAGGCGCTGCAGCGCCAGGAACCAGTACGCCACCAATCACTAAATCGGCTTCCAGTACATGCTTTTCAATCGCATCAGCGGTAGAGTAAATAGCCTTCACTCGGTTGTCGAACTGAGCGTTCAGGCGACGCAGAGCATCTATGCTACGATCTAGGATAACGACGTCAGCTCCGAGGCCGACAGCCATTTGTGCTGCATTGGTACCGACCATGCCGCCACCGATAATAACAACTTTAGCTGGTTCAACACCCGGAACACCACCAAGCAACATACCTAGTCCGCCTTTAGATTTCTCTAAGGCCATGGCACCCGCCTGAATAGACATACGGCCAGCAACTTCAGACATAGGGGCTAGTAATGGTAGACCACCACGGGCATCGGTAACAGTTTCATAAGCGATACACACGGCACCACTTTTAATGAGATCTTCAGTTTGTGGCAAATCTGGAGCAAGATGAAGATAAGTGAACAGTAACTGATCTTCACGTAACATGGCACGCTCGACGGCTTGAGGTTCTTTTACCTTAACGATCATTTCTGCTTTCGCAAAAACTTCAGCAGCAGTGTTTAAGATAGAAGCGCCGACATCGATATAGTCTTGGTCGCTAAACCCAATTCCTGCACCCGCATTTGTCTCTATATAAACTTCATGACCTTTAATGGTCAATTCGCGGACACTTGACGGAACCATACCAACACGATATTCGTGGTTTTTGATTTCTTTAGGTACACCAATTATCATCTTCGAGCCTCAAATTGAATAAAAACCCATTTATTATGGGTTGAATTGTTATTTTATAGGTCCTGAACGTGATTGTTTCAGGGAAATCTAGTATAGTATCAGTTCAGTAGTTGATGCTGCTGAAGTTTTGACATACGTAGCAATAAATGTTGTTTTAGTAATAAAGCAAGGTTAAAAATATGGTTAATAATAAAAAGAGTCCTATAAAAGACTTAGATCGCATCGATCGTAACATACTTAACGAGTTGCAAATGGATGGTCGCATTTCAAATGTTGAACTGTCTAAGCGTGTTGGGCTGAGTCCTACCCCCTGTTTAGAGAGAGTTAAAAGACTCGAAAAGCAAGGTTACATCAATGGATATACTGCGCTAGTTAACCCTCATTATTTGGGGGCTTCATTATTAGTGTTTGTTGAGATCACGTTAAATCGCGATACCGCGGAAGTATTTGATAAATTTAATCGGGCAGTGCAGTTGTTAGATGATATTCAAGAATGTCATCTAGTTTCTGGTGATTTTGATTATTTATTAAAAACGCGTGTATCAGATATGTCTGCATATCGCCGCTTGTTAGGTGAAACTTTACTAAAGTTGCCTGCTGTTTCTGATACTCGTACCTACGTAGTGATGGAAGAAGTTAAGCAAACCAATAGAGTTGCAATTAATGTAACGTTAGAGTCATAAGTCGATCTTTATCGATAAAAAGGAGCTTTCGTAGCTCCTTTTTTTTATTCCCGCATAGAATTTCGCCATTAACTCATCAATCTAAAGCTATTGTGCTGTATAGGCTGGGAAAACGCTGCATCGAGTAAATTATTTTGATATCTTAGCTCCACATATCATTTTCTTCATCGTGGGTTTTCGTTTGACTAAAGGAAATAGTGTAAAGACACTCAATGGAGTGCAGCGTCTTCTTGAGGGAGGACTGATCATCTGCTGCATGGCTGCGACATTTATCTTACTCGCCTTAAGCAGCTTTCATTCTTCTGATCCAGGGTGGAGTCAGTCTAATTTTGAAGGCGAGATAAACAACCTTACTGGTGCTGTGGGTGCGTGGTTGGCTGACGTATTATTTTATTTCTTTGGATACACGGCCTATATCATTCCGGTTATGGTGGCGTTAACTGGATGGTTGCTATTTAAACGCATTCATAAGTTACTTGAAGTTGACTACTTCTCTGTGGGCTTAAGGCTCATTGGTTTTCTGCTGATCATGTTTAGTTTAGCGGCACTAGCAAGCATGAATGCTAATGATATTTACGAGTTCTCTGCTGGCGGTGTGTCTGGCGACGTTATTGCTGGCGCTATGTTGCCTTATTTTAATCAGCTTGGGACCACCTTGTTGTTACTCTGTTTCGTTGGAGCAGGATTTACTTTGCTAACAGGTATCAGTTGGTTAACTATTATCGATGTGGTTGGATTTGCAACGATTTGGTGTTTCCTGCAGCTTAAAACCATCCCTGAGAAGTTTTCAAGTGCGCCAGAGACTGATGATACTAAAGGTTTTATGTCTGTATTTGATCGATTTAAAGAAAAGCGCGAACAAAGAGATCAACCTGATGACGAAGACCAAATTGATGATGACGCTGTGCCATCACCTCGGGATGCAGAGCCGTCATTTTCCTTACCTAACATTCGTGTTCAACCTAAAACCACGCGGGTAGAAACGCCTTCTGAACAGCCTGTTTCATTTGAATCTGACCATGGGCTAGAACAACAGAGCCATATTGAATCTATCAATTTTGATACTAAACACTCTGTCGGTGCAGTGGTTGATTCAAAACGTAAAGATGACAAGGCGAAAATAGTTGATGGCATCGTTATTTTGCCTGGGGGCGACGATGTGCAACCAAGTAAGCCAACAACGCCTTTACCGGATATTTCATTACTCGACGTTCCTGATAGAAAAGCGAACCCAATTAGCACCGAAGAGCTCGAACAAGTCGCGAGACTTGTTGAAGTTAAATTGGCTGATTTTAATATTGTGGCTAATGTTGTTGGGGTTTTTCCTGGCCCAGTTGTGACCCGATTTGAATTAGAACTTGCGCCAGGTGTCAAAGCATCAAAGATCACTAATTTGTCGAAAGATTTAGCTCGTTCATTGCTCGCAGAAAGCGTGCGGGTAGTCGAAGTTATCCCTGGAAAAGCCTATGTCGGGCTCGAATTACCGAATAAGTTCCGCGAAACCGTTTATATGCGTGACGTATTAGACAGTGAAGCTTTTGCTAATAGTCAGTCACATCTTAGTATGGTGTTAGGACAAGACATTGCTGGAGAGCCTGTCGTTGTCGATCTGGGTAAAATGCCACATCTACTGGTTGCCGGTACTACGGGATCTGGTAAGTCGGTTGGTGTGAATGTGATGATCACCAGCTTACTGTATAAGTCTGGGCCAGACGATGTTCGCTTTATCATGATCGATCCTAAGATGTTGGAGCTATCGGTATACGAGGGCATACCGCATCTACTGTGTGAAGTGGTCACCGACATGAAAGAAGCGGCTAATGCACTACGTTGGTGTGTAGGAGAGATGGAGCGTCGCTACAAACTGATGTCTGCATTAGGGGTGCGAAATCTTAAAGGGTATAACGCTAAGATTAAAGACGCGAAAGCGCGCGGAGAAGTGATAACCGATCCGCTTTGGCGTTCTCAAGACAGTATGGAGTCTGAAGCGCCAGAGCTCGATAAACTGCCATCAATCGTTGTGGTGGTTGACGAGTTTGCTGACATGATGATGATTGTCGGTAAAAAAGTAGAGGAACTCATTGCCCGTATCGCTCAAAAAGCGCGTGCTGCGGGGATCCATTTGATCTTAGCGACGCAGCGACCTTCGGTAGATGTTATCACTGGTCTTATCAAGGCAAACATCCCAACCCGTATGGCGTTTCAGGTGTCATCACGAATCGATTCACGCACCATATTAGATCAACAAGGTGCTGAAGCATTGCTGGGTATGGGCGACATGTTATTTTTGCCGCCCGGCACCAGTGTCCCAAATCGTGTCCATGGGGCATTTATCGATGATCATGAAGTGCATGCTGTTGTCGCCGATTGGCATAATCGCGGTAAGCCTCAATATATCGATGAAATTTTGCAAGGTTCCGCTGAAGGTGAGCAAGTGTTATTGCCTGGCGAAGCGGCTGAAAGCGATGAAGATACGGATGCGCTTTATGATGAGGCCGTTGCATTTGTGACAGAAACTCGCCGAGGCTCAATTTCGAGTGTGCAACGTAAGTTTAAAATCGGTTATAACCGAGCCGCCCGTATTATTGAACAGATGGAAGCGCAAGGTGTTGTCAGCTCACAAGGTCACAACGGTAACCGTGAAGTATTAGCGCCTCCACCACCTAAGAATTATTAAGAGCAGATGATGCTGCAATATAGCAACCGGATAGGAAACAAAATGTTGAAAACAATTTCTTTATTAACATTGAGTCTTGCGACATTGTTTACAACAAACGTTAGCGCTGATGACTCAGCATCTTTAAAACAAAAATTGGTCGAGCTTGACAGCTTGAAAGCCGATTTTAGTCAAACCGTGGTTGATATAAACGGTAAGCTTATACAACAGGGCTCTGGGCAATTTGCTCTCGCGGTACCAAATCAGTTTTACTGGCATTTAACCGCTCCTGATGAATCGCTTATTGTGGCAGATGGCAGCGATGTTTGGATTTATAACCCCTTTGCTGAAGAGGTGTCTGTCCTCGATTTAAACCAAGCGATTGATGCGTCTCCAATAGCATTACTCGTTCACCGTGATGAAACAACTTGGCAGCAATTTAAGGTTGAGCTTGCAGATAATTGCTATCAAATTTCACCTAAAAATATCGATTCTGGCGTAGCTAAGGTTGAAGTGTGTTTTTCAACAGATAGCCTGACTTCGATGAAGCTTGAAGATCAGCAAGGTAATATAAGTCAATTTCAGTTGACCGATCAGCATCAGCTTGCAGAAAGCGATGATGCTTTGTTTAAATTTGTAATTCCTGAAGGTGTTGATATTGATGATCAGCGCCTTAAAGCCATCAACTAAGGTTTTGTCGTGTCGAGTTTAAGCTTCGATTTTGCGCCTGATTTTAGGCCGCTGGCGGCAAGAATGCGCCCGGAAACGATTGAGCAATATATTGGTCAAGGCCACTTGCTAGATGAAGGCAAACCACTGAGAAAGGCGCTTGAAGCCGGCCGCGCGCACTCTATGATGCTGTGGGGACCGCCGGGGACAGGAAAGACGACCCTTGCAGAGCTTATCGCTCGGTACGCTAATGCCCATGTAGAACGAATTTCCGCAGTAACATCGGGTGTCAAAGAGATTCGTTCGGCAATTGAACAGGCGAAAAGTGTTGCTCAATCCCGCGGTCAAAGAACCTTGCTGTTTGTTGACGAAGTACACCGCTTTAATAAGAGCCAGCAAGACGCTTTTTTACCTTTTATTGAAGATGGCACCGTTATTTTTATTGGTGCCACCACGGAAAACCCATCGTTTGAGATCAATAACGCTTTGCTATCGCGCGCTCGGGTTTATCTGATAAAGCGCTTAGAAAACGATGAAATCGTCGATATTGTCCAGCAGGCCATTGCTGATATAGAGCGAGGTCTGGGCAAACGTCAACTTGTTATGCCAATAGATGTAGCGTTAAAACTGGCTAACATCTGTGAGGGTGATGCGCGTAAAGCGCTAAATCTCATCGAGTTAATGAGTGATATGCTCCCCGATGCCGGTACCTTCAATGAGCAATTACTTATCGAGGTTGCAGGTCAACAACTCGCGGGTTTCGATAAAAATGGCGATCAGTATTACGACCTGATCTCCGCAGTGCATAAGTCGATTCGAGGCTCTGCACCAGATGCGGCGCTGTACTGGTTTTGCCGAATGCTCGAGGGCGGATGCGATCCGCTTTATATTGCTAGGCGATTACTTGCAATAGCCTCAGAAGATATCGGCAATGCCGATCCTGTGGCGATGACGGTAGCGCTCAATGCTTGGGAGTGTTTTCATCGAGTAGGCCCATCAGAGGGCGAGCGAGCCATTGCACAAGCGATTGTCTATCTTGCCAGTGCGCCTAAGAGTAATGCGGTTTATACCGCGTTTAAAGCGGCGCGAACGTTAGCGAAAGAGACTGGGCAGGCGAGTGTGCCAAACCATCTACGTAATGCGCCCACAAAATTAATGGCCGATATTGGTTTAGGAGAGGGGTATCGTTATGCTCACGACGAACCTCATTCGTATGCCAGTGGTGAGTGTTACTTTCCTCCAGAACTTGCACACAGTCGGTTTTATTATCCTACCGAGCATGGATTTGAAAAGCGGATCAAGACCAAGTTGGAGTCGTTAGCCCAACTTGACCAGCAAAGTGAGACCAAACGTTATGAGTAATTTGTTGTTTGTGGCACTTGGCGGGTCAATTGGTGCTGTTTTTCGGTATCTGATCTCAATATTCATGATTCAGCTATTTGGCTCAGCATTTCCTTTTGGTACACTGGTCGTCAATGTTATAGGCTCTTTCTTGATGGGGACGATTTATGCCTTTGGTCAAGTCAGTGATGTCAGTCCCGAATTAAAAGCTTTAGTAGGTGTTGGCCTCTTAGGGGCACTTACCACGTTTTCAACTTTCTCTAATGAAACCTTGTTGCTTATTCAGCAAGGTGATTGGTTGAAAGCATTTATAAATATCGCTCTGAACCTTTGTCTATGTCTTTTCATGGTTTACTTAGGGCAGCAGTTGGTTTTCTCTCGTATTTAACTATTAAGAAACTAAAAACATGTTAGATCCCAAATTTTTACGAACGGAATTAGAAGCGACAGCAGAACGCTTAGCAACTCGTGGTTTTATCTTGGACGTTGGTCGTTTAAGCTCACTAGAGGAAAAACGCAAGTCATTACAAGTGGCTACAGAAGAGTTACAAGCATCACGAAATGCCATTTCTAAGTCTATTGGACAGGCTAAAGCAAAAGGCGAAGATGTTGCACCAATTATGGCGCAAGTTGGGGATTTAGGTGCCGAGTTAGATAGTAAAAAGGCTGAGCTGGCCGTGCTACTTGAAGAGCTTAATAGCATAGCCATGAGTGTGCCTAATCTTCCTGATGAGTCAGCGCCCATTGGTGCCGATGAAAATGAAAATGTTGAGATCCGTCGTTGGGGCGAACCAAAGCAGTTTGATTTTGAAGTCAAAGATCATGTAGATCTTGGTGAACTTCACAGCGGCTTAGATTTCAAGAATGCAGTTAAGATCACTGGTTCTCGTTTTATTGTCATGAAAGGTCAAATTGCGCGTATGCACAGAGCATTAGCGCAGTTTATGCTTGATTTGCATACGACAGAGCACGGTTATACAGAAGCTTATGTGCCACTTTTGGTGAATGAAGACAGCTTACTCGGCACAGGCCAGTTGCCAAAGTTTGGTGAAGATCTGTTCCACACTAAACCGGCTACTGAAGAGGGGCAGGGGCTGAGCCTCATTCCTACAGCTGAAGTACCTCTAACCAACCTTGCTCGTGATACGATCATCGATGAAGACGAACTACCTGTTAAGCTAACCGCACATACCGCTTGTTTCAGAAGTGAAGCCGGCTCTTACGGTCGTGATACTCGTGGACTTATCAGACAACATCAGTTTGACAAAGTTGAGCTTGTGCAGTTGGTTAAACCAGAAGATTCAATGACAGCATTAGAAAGCCTGACTCTGCATGCAGAAACGGTATTGCAAAAGTTAGGTTTACCATACCGTACCGTGGTGTTATGTACCGGTGACATGGGTTTCGGTGCGGCTAAGACGTTCGATATCGAAGTTTGGTTGCCTGCACAAAATACCTATCGTGAAATATCTTCTTGCAGTAACATGCAAGACTTCCAAGCTCGTCGTATGCAGGCTCGTTATAAGGCGAAATCAGCCAAAAAGCCCGCATTACTGCATACGCTTAATGGTTCTGGCTTGGCGGTTGGACGCACATTAGTTGCAGTGCTTGAGAACTATCAAAATGCTGATGGTTCAATAACGGTCCCTGAAGTGTTACGTCCCTATATGGGCGGGTTAACTCAAATAGGCTAACGTCTAGAGAAAATATGCTAAATGGATAATGGTGGACGCTATTTTCAATGGCTGAGCTATGTAGTGATTATTTGTATATTTGGTGCGGTAATGTTAGCTACATTTGGTAAAGCCATATTACTTGTTTTAGATAATTGGTCTTAAAAATCAAATAGAAGAAAGCCTAGTATTTGCTAGGCTTTCGTATTTTTAGCGCTAAATTACCTTGTTAATAAGGTGGGTTCTTTATTCGGCTTGGTATCACAGCCGGTCAAATACACTTGGCTGGCTTAGGTAGCCCCGCAATTTTTGTCGCTTGCTTAGCTGGGCCAGTAGGAAAAAGAGTATATAGGTATTTTGAGTTACCTTTATCGGGCCCTAAGGCTTGGCCGATCGCTTTGACTAACACGCGAATAGCTGGGCTGGTGTTGAACTCCAGATAAAAGTTTCGCACAAAATGGATCACTTCCCAATGTGCGGGTGTTAAAGCGATATTTTCGCCCTCAGCAATAACCACGGCCAGTTCTTCGTTCCAGTCTGACACGTTTTTTAAATAACCTTGAGGATCGGTCTCTATTTGTTGTGCTTGATATTGAATATAGCTCACCAGCTTATTACCTTTGAGTGCAGCATTGTTTGTTTAACAAACTCCGCCGACGAGATCTGTTGATATTGATTAAGCAATTGAGTTAATCCACGTGCGCTTACGTCCATTTCGAGTAACAACAGCTTTCGATTGATTAGCTGTTTCTTCCAATAGGGATGCAGCAGAGCGTTAACACCATCACCAATGAGCAGCAAGGTATCATCTAAGCTGCTATAACGTAAGCAGCAGGATAGAGCAGCATCTTGGGTTGGGGAGTCTTGAATGGTATGTAAGATCATCAGTACACTAATACTTCATCTGCTTTTTTGAGTCGTTGTTTTATTTGCTCGTTGCTTAACGCTTCAACGTCAATAAAACAGTCCTGTGTAGTTAACCCCATCGATACTAAAGATGTTTCGCACACAAATACATCTTCAATGTCATACAGTGACAGAGCTTTGAATGTGGAGATAAAATCTCGGCAACCAATTTTGCTCGGCATTTGGTTTGGCAGTAGATTAAGCACGCCATCATCGACAAAAATGACGCTCACTATTTGCTCAAAACTTGCGCTTAGCAGGGCGAAATCGAGAGCCTCTCTGCTATTGGCTTTGCCATGAGGCGAATGCCTAAATATTATGGTAATTGTTTTCACAAATTTGCCTTAAAAACTGATCACGCGATCTGCTTGTTCAATACCGGTGACCAATTCGCCAAGTCCGCCCATGACAAACGGTGCTGTTAGGTTCCAATGTTGCTGTTGGTTTTCTCTTGCTTCAATCTCAGATAGCACCCCGCGTCGTAGCGCTGCAGATACACAGTTTACTAACGGCACGTTATTAGCTATGCCAAAATCGGCCCATGCTTTGGTAAGGTGAAACTCATCTGATGCAGGGCTATTTAATGAGCTTGTTGATAGCACGCCATCTTGATAAAAAAATACTTTAATTATCTCATGACCTTGCTCAACGGCGGCTTTTGCAAAATCGAGTGCCTGATAACTGTTAGCGTAACCATAGGCAGGGCGATTGACTTGTATTAATATCTTGCTCATCAGATCCACTGTTGCTCACTTGGGGCAAAAAAATAGCTCCTTGTTATGGGAGCTATTCTATCGTAATTTAGCTTGATATCTCAAACCTTAGGCTGGATATCAAAAACGATTAATCGTCGCCACCAATACCCATAAGGTGCAAGATAGAGATAAATAGGTTTAAGAAATCTAAGTATAAAGAAACCGTTGCCCGAATATAATTGGTTTCGCCGCCATTCACGATACGGCTGGTATCAAATAAGATAAAGCCAGTCATTAACAGTGCAATACCCGCATTAAGCGCCATAAATACGGTTCCGCTGCCGATAAAGATGTTAGCTATACCCGCTACAATAGCGATAACAAGACCTGCGACTAAAAATCCCCTCATAAAGGAAAAATCTTTTTTAGTCGTTAGGGCATAACCACTCAGAGTAACAAATACAACAGCAGTTAAACCAAGAGCTTGCATAATTAGCTGAGGGCCGTTTGCCATACCAGCATAATGATTTAGTATGTAACCTAATGATGCGCCTTCCATGCCAGTAAAAGCAAAAACCCAAAACAAGCCAGCAGCACTTTCCGCTTTACGTAATGTAACAAAAAGCAAAACTAGTCCACCAATTGAAAGACCTAGCGACATCATAGGTCCTATCTGCATGACCATTGCAAGCCCTGCACACAATGCTGAGAATGCTAATGTCATCGACAATAACATATAGGTGTTTTTGAGTAGTTTGTTTACTTCTTGGGTCGAAGCATGTCCTGCATAAAGTGTTTCTTGTGTCATTGTAGTCTCCAGTGACTTTAAATAACGTGATATTTTATTTGAGTGTAAATGTGATTATCAGTTCCATTAGATGAATAACATTTAACCCTAAATGAGATTAATCATACCTGAGCAGTCTCTTAGGTTAAAGCGATTAAATAACTAAATATAAATCAATTTAATTAAACCAATCTTTTTGTAGTTTCTCGCTATCGCCTAAATAGTCTAGTACCCATGCCATTGCTTGTGATGTATTTGTGTCATTCCAGGCCAAACAACAGGGACTCGCAGCCTTGGGTCGTTCGAGTTGCTTTTCAATCAAGGCGCCAGCAGCCACAAAAGGGGTGGCAAAATGTTTTGGCATATAGCCAATACCAAGTCCTTCGCGAAAACAGTTTATGGCGCGGATCCAATCAGGAACAACAAGCCTGCGTTGATTATCGAGTAGCCAGGTCATACGTTTAGGTATCTCTCTTGATGTATCTTCCAAACAAATTGAAGGATAAATCCTGAGTTCATCATCGTGAAGAGGGCGGTCAATTGAGGCCAGAGGATGATTTTTACTGACTAAAAAGCTCCACTCAATATTTCCCATATCTTTAAAGTGATAATCGCCACCAACCGGAATAGCGGTGGTTGCACCAATCGCAATATCGCTACGGCCAGTCGCAATCGCTTCCCAAACGCCATTAAATACTTCAATACGAATGATCAACTCGACGTCGTCAAAGTGACGATAGAAATCTGCGATGAGTACGCTGATTTTGTCGGCTCTGACGATATTATCTAGTGCGATTGATAAGGTGGGTTGCCAGCCGTTTGCCACTTGTTTGGTATCGACTTTTAGCGATTCGAGATTGGTCAATAACAGTCTAGCTTGTTTTACAAAATGCATTCCTGCAGGGGTTAAACTAACACTTCGGTGATGACGTTCGAATAAGATAACACCGAGTTCTTCTTCTACTTGTTTGACGGCGTAACTTACGGCCGAAGGGACTTTATGAAGTTTGTTAGCTGCCGCTGTAAAACTTCCAACTCTAGCGACCATGTCGATAAGTTGCATGGATTGTTCTGAAAGCATTGTGCGGACCTCTGCTGTGATTAATTTTGAAGGCTGCATGCAAAAATAACCGTTTCACAAGTATTTGGCAAGTATCTACACTGCACGTCTTCTTGTTAGCTATAGTGTGTATGTATGAAATTTATTAATAAAAGCGGACGCTTGCTGTTTCTTGGTTACTTAGCGTTACTCAGCATGTTAGGTTTTGTTGCAACCGATATGTATTTACCTGCATTCAAATCAATTGAAATGACATTTGATACTAGTGCCGCGCAGGTGGCGAGTTCACTGACCTTTTTCTTAGCGGGTTTAGCCATTGGTCAGCTTCTTTATGGGCCATTGGTGCAGCGTTATGGTAAGCGGGTGAGTTTACTTATTGGTTTGTCATTGTTTGGTGTTGCCAGTTATACCATAGCGATAAGTGATTCGATGCTAATGTTTAATATTGGACGCTTTTTCCAAGCACTCGGCGCTTGTAGTGCTGCGGTTATTTGGCAAGCCATCGTGATTGACAAATATGACGCGACAGAGGCACAAAAGGTATTTAGTAATATTATGCCATTGGTCGCACTTTCTCCAGCATTAGCCCCTATCTTAGGTGCCTATGTTCTTGAACATAGCGAGTGGAGAACCATCTTTATCATGTTAACTGCACTAACAGTATTATTGATGTTAGCCACCGTATTATGGGTAAAAAAAGAGCCTGTTAAGCTTGGTGGAGACGATAATCACGCCGTTAGCTATTTGGATATGTTTAACAGCCCTAAATACCTAGGTAACGTGATAATTTTTGGCGCTTGCTCAGCAGCGTTTTTCTCTTACTTGACCCTTTGGCCGATTGTAATGGAACAGCATGGTTATCGAGCTACTGAGATCGGGTTAAGTTTCATTCCGCAGACCATCATGTTCATTGTTGGTGGTTATATGAGTAAGGTGTTAATCAGAAAGGTTGGAGTAGAGCAAAGCTTAACGCTATTACTGTTATTATTTGGTCTCTGCGTTGCTGGTATAGCGTTCAGCACCTTGGTTTTAAGAAGCGAAACTATCTGGCCATTGTTAACTATTTTCTCAATCCTTGCCGCTGCAAATGGTGCTTGTTATCCGATTGTTGTTAATAGCGCGCTACAAGTTTTCAAGCACGCTTCTGCAAAAGCAGCAGGATTACAGAACTTCTTGCAGATAGGGATGGCCTTTGGTGCATCCTCACTGGTCGCCATTTGGGCTTCACAGGGCGAAGTGACTATTGCACTAGCTATAGTCGTGTGTTCGGTCGGTGTATTAGCTGGTTATAGAATAAGAAAATTATCAAATTGGAAAATATTAACCGATGAGTTACAGACGCCAGATCCCGCTAATATTGCGTTATATCGTGATAAAGAGAATAAAGATTGATTGATAGTTAAACGAATAAGTAGCTGGCGATAATTTTCTCTTTACATCAGGGGTAGTCAGCTATATTATTCGCGGCGTTCGGAGAGATGGCAGAGTGGTCGAATGCACCGGTCTTGAAAACCGGCACGGGTTTATAGCCCGTCTAGGGTTCAAATCCCTATCTCTCCGCCATATTGAAAACAAAAAAAGCCGTTGATTATCAACGGCTTTTTTGTTTTTGGCGTTAGAGAGGCTTTCCAAGAGGATTGGCTCAGACAATGTACCTTTATCGAGCCCCTATATAACCTTAAACAAAGCATGAGTAGTCGCGGTCATTGCTGGGACAATGCGGTAGCCGAATCGTTTTTTCGTAGTTTAAAAAAGAAAGGATTAAAAAACGGGTCTACAAGACCCGTGAACTGGCGCGTAGCGATATATTTTATTATCGCCAACGACGCCATACGCACCTCGGTGGAGCGAGTCCTGAAGCGTTTGAAGCAGTCTCAAAATGAGGCTTTAAAATGTCTAGGGTTCTGGGGCCAGTCCACGTTCGATTTTATCGGAAATAGAAAGGTTAGGTGTTGCTGTTACTGATTTGCATCTCTGTCCAATTCATCGCCTCATCTAATGTAGGGAAGATCTCAAAGGGCATAACATTGAGATAAATTTTGCGCCATATAGGATCCATTAATCTTCTTCCCTCAGTTTCTTTGGAGATCACATAAGAGGTACAGATTCGATGGTTTTTAATACTATCTGACTGGACACCTTTTTTTATTAATTCAATAGCATCAGGAGGGCACGTAGCTGAATTATGTATGCACACAATAAGCCCCCAGGGCTCGTTGGGTTTGAGTTGATTGAACAAAGTCACCATTTTTTCTCGATAGATCTTGATAAGCTCTAGATTCCACGGTCCCCCAATATTGGCCACTATAATTTGGTTTGAGCAGCTTATCTCTACTGAGCCATGAGCAGGAAATTCCATTAAATTCGCCTTATATTGAACTGTTAATATCACACGATACTTTGCTAGTTCGATTAAGTGATTAGTGTTTCCTCTATACTAGTTAGATTAAGTGTGTCGTCAAATAAAAACGTGTTTAGCTTGCCATTTTTACCCATAATTTTGGCGTGTCTGTGTACTGTAACTCGTCACTTAACGCACAGTAATTAAAACGAAATTTTCTAGTTTGAAATGAATTTATAGCCAATCGACGCGCTGGCGATCTGGCACTATCGTTACGAGCAATATCTACGATGTAATTTTGAGTTACTCAGGTATACTCAAAGATAAGATGACGTTTTGGAGCTACAAATGCTTGATGACGATAAGAAGCTAGTGATCTTATGCAGAATAGAACCTGGTTGTTTAGGACCCGATGGTATTGATCATATTGCTGACTTTTGTCGGTATGCTAATCAAGAATTAAAGCGTGAGGAAAGCCATTTTATAAGATGGTTGCCACTGCCAAGGTATGATAAATCGCTGCCTGAAATCGAATATTCGGTAGGCAACAAGGGGTTATCTCGTACCCAAGCTACTGCTTACCTTAAGGTATTTAATAAAGATTTGGCGCAATTTGAAGAGCAATTTCATGATCTACTTGCGTTAATGATCAATCAATTTTTATCCTTTCGATAGCGTGAATAAGCAAAGGTAATTGCCACCGTAAATCGTGAAATATAATTAACCTAATCACTTCATTCATCATTCTGATGGATGGGTATTAAAAAGTGTTAATCGTTTGAGGTTGTTATTCAGGAATATCTGACGGGGGATGCATTTTTTAGCCTCGAACCGATAGTGATAAGGCGCTTGCTTGTCTGGGATGATTTCTGCACTCGTTAGCTTATGTTCAGTGGTCATTCCTGCTCTATCAAACTCAGTGATTTAAATTTTTCTATGCTGGTTTCAGAAGATTAGGCAAATGAGGCTATTACCAATATGCATGGCTAAAGGAGCGATACTTTTAGGGCGTAATTTTGTTATCATGGGAGCTTAGCGCAAAATTTTCTCTATGTTCTATAATTTTTTACTTCCACTCTTACTTAGGTAGACAAACGCTCTCGTTTTAAGGCTTCGTTATGAAACATGTTGTAGATAAAATGCTTGATACTCACAAAGATTTGGTTCATTCGGAAGGCGTTAAAATTGTTTCGCATACTCAGCGACAGATTGATGAGTGGGTGCAGCATACGGTAACGATTGAAGGGTGTGATGCACCTTTTAAGTTTCGACGAACCAAGAAGTATCGCAGTCTACAAGGCCAAAAAGTCAACATGACCTATTATCCAGAAACCGAGACGGTAGCGGGCTTTGATTTTGAAATAATGAAAGTCGTTAGAATCAAACGCTTTTAATATTGTTTATAAGCGCTGCTGATTAAAAAATAGCGTCTTGAATGACTGGTGGTTTGTATCAATGATATTGCGCGAATCGTCGTCATATCCTTCCGCCATTCAGTAAGCTAAAAGTGATAGAACTAAAAAAGGAGCCAATAGGCTCCTTTTTTCATCTAGCGATCAGATGCTATTTAGCTGTCATTAATGCAACAGCGTTATCTAGCATACGATTACTAAAGCCCCACTCGTTGTCATACCAAGACATAACTTTAACCAAACGACCGTTAACACGAGTTTGAGTTGCATCGAAATTTGACGAGAAAGCATTATGATTGAAATCGATAGATACCAATGGCTCGTGGTTAACTGATAGCACTTCACTCATAGGTGCCATGCTAGCCGCGCGTTCAATAATCGCATTAACTTCTTCAACCGTAGTATCGCGAGCTGCGATAAATGATAAGTCAACCAAAGAAACGTTTACTGTCGGTACGCGAACAGCCATACCATCAAATTTGCCAGCCAATTCAGGTACAACTAAACCAACAGCAGCAGCTGCACCAGTTTTAGTCGGGATCATTGACATAGCAGCAGCACGAGCACGACGTAGGTCGGTGTGGTATACGTCTGATAAACGCTGATCGTTAGTGTATGCGTGAATCGTTGTCATTAGACCTGATTCGATACCAATCTCATCATTTAACGGCTTAGCAAATGGCGCTAAACAGTTAGTTGTACAAGAGGCATTAGAGATCACTGTCATATCAGCAGTGATAACGTCGTTGTTTACGCCATATACAACCGTTGCATCAACATTTTTACCAGGTGCAGAGATAATCACTTTCTTAGCGCCAGCGGTTAGGTGGGGTTGAACGGCTTCTTTAGAAGTGAAGATACCAGTACATTCGAATACGACATCAACGTTTAGCTCAGCCCATGGCAATTTGCCTGGGTCACGTTCAGAGAAGGTAACAATCTTATCTTCGTTTACGTAGATAGCTTCTTCGTCATGATCAACTTTAGCGTTGAAACGACCATGCACAGAATCATACTTGGTTAGGTGAGCATTGATTGAAGCATCGCCTAGATCGTTAATTGCTACGATTTTGATTGGATAGTTCTTTTCGCTTTCATATAACGCGCGAAGTACGTTTCTACCGATACGGCCATAACCGTTAATTGCAACGCGGATAGTCATCTCATATCCCTCAGGTAAATGTATAAAAATAATCTGGTAGTAAAATTACCAAATTGACAGCGACCGTCAAGTAATATCCCCAATATTCGGTGATTTAGGTTAACAAATTTACTGATTTCTTTACAGTGGTCAGGTTTTTTACAAAAAGTCGCTATTTTTCTGTAAAAAAAATACTAGTGGCAAACATTTTGCCGAGCGCTATATGGGGCAAGTCGGCAGGCTAGTTTGAGGCGTTTAGCTGTTGCCTAATTTCACTAGAAGCGTAGTCACCGTCATTGAGATGGTTTACTAAAGTTTCAGCTTGTTCTGTTAAAAAGGCTTCAAGTTTAGGATCGTCTTTGACCAAAGCACTCATTTTTTGAGCTGAGGCGGTATTTGAAGTCATTAAGACATTGGCTTTGGAAAAAAGATAAGTCTTCTCTAAATTATTTTCCTGATGATAAATACTCGCCAGACCAAGCAACCAGTTAGGGTCAAACTCTTCTCTAGATGCAATATCTAGCAGAGTGAGATACAAGCTTTTTGCTTTATTAAGATCAGACTTTTGGTAATAGGCCGCTAAATGAGCCAATATCAATGGATCTTTGACTTCACCAGCACGCTCCATTTTTATCACTCTGGCTTGAGCTTGTTGATCGCCAAACCTTACCCAATGGTAAAACGAAAGATAAAGATCTTTACTGTTTTTAGTTGAATCGCGAAGTTCAGCCAAGTTCTGTGCACTAATACCAAATGCTCGCACTCTATCATTTGTCCGTTCAGGATGAAGTATATGTTGTACTCCAGCTGCGAGTTCAATGCACTTACTGTATTTTTCGAGATTAATGAGATGTTGATAAATCTGTTTTCCAGAGGGGGAAGGGCTGTTCTTTAACGCGTAGCGCTTTTGGATCAGGTCTGATTTTTCATAACGACACCAACTGTCGCGATGTAAATCGTCACACAGCTCAGGATTATTTTTACATATAGTGTCGGTATTGACGGCATTATCACATCCAAATAGCCCAAAAATAGCGAAAAGAGATAATAATGGTGTAATGATTACAAAATTTGCTCTCAAATGAACGTCCTTTCGTGAGTTTATCTAATATTATTACATAGTTAGCGAAAACATCTTACTAGATCAAAAGCCGACTTTTCATTACAATAGCGCCGACCAATAACTGGAATCACATTCCGATAATAATAGAGTATTGGTCTTTTCTTTTTGTTACTCAAATATTTCTACAAATAAATGTAGTTAAAGTGAGATAAAGGACCTGCAATGACCGCTGATAAACACCTACAAAGTTGGCAAGAACGTTTCGAAATGGCAGAGGCTATGCAGCCTTTACTTGGTAAGCTATACCGTAATCAAGGTGTAGAAGTGGTGTTATATGGTAAACCCCTTCTTAATGCTTCCACTATAGAAATCATTAAATCGCACCGCTTAGTGCGCCGTCATGTAGGTGACAAACTAAGGTTGCGTGAAAGCTTCCCATTTGTTGAAGCACTTAGCAAACTTGCAGTAAAACAATGCAAAGTCGATATTGGTAAATTGGCGGTTAACTATTGGCGTGAGCACACTGATGCAAGCCAAGTTGAAGCGTATATGGCCCATGAACTTGCTTCAGCAATCGACCATGAAGACAATCAGCAGGCGAGGGATGTTGTTTTATATGGTTTTGGTCGTATTGGACGTCTATTAGCGCGCTTATTGATTGAAAGAACGGGCGTGAGCAATAAGTTATGTTTGCGTGCAATTGTTCTTCGTGGTGGTCGCAAAGGTGATCTAGAGAAACGTGCAAGTTTACTTCGTCGCGACTCAGTCCATGGACCATTCAACGGCTCTGTCGAAGTCGATGAAGAGAACAATGCGATCATCGCAAACGGGACTTACATCCAAGTCATCTATGCTAACTCGCCAGATGAGATTGACTATACTCAGTATGGTATCAATGACGCACTGGTTGTTGATAATACGGGTATTTGGAAAGATGAAGACGGTCTCGGTTTACATCTTAAATCCAAAGGCACATCAAAAGTGCTGTTAACTGCGCCCGCAAAAGGTGCAATTAAGAATATCGTTTATGGTGTCAATGAAAGCGACATTTTAGATGAAGATACCATAGTGTCTGCCGCAAGTTGTACTACCAACGCTATCACGCCAGTGTTAAAAGCGGTTAATGATAAATATGGCATTATTAATGGTCACGTAGAGACGATTCACTCTTATACCAATGACCAGAACTTAATTGATAATTACCACAAAGCAGATCGTCGTGGTCGTAGTGCGCCATTAAATATGGTTATCACAGAAACGGGTGCGGCTAAAGCGGTTGCTAAGGCGCTACCAATACTTGCTGGCAAACTTACAGGTAATGCGATTCGTGTTCCAACGCCAAATGTGTCGATGGCTATTATTAGCTTGAATCTAAATGGCGAAACGAATAAAGAGGATATGAACGAATACCTACGTAATGTTGCGTTATGTTCAGAGCTTCAAAATCAAGTCGACTATACCGAGTCAACAGAGATCGTCTCTTCAGATCTGGTCGGTTCTCGTTATGCTGGTGTAGTTGATTCGCAAGCGACCATCGCTGAAGGCAACCGTACGATTCTTTATGTATGGTATGACAACGAGTTTGGTTATAGCTGCCAGGTGGTTGGTGTGATGCAGAAAATGTTAGGACTTAATTATCAGTCTCTACCTGCTGCTTAAAAGCTGATCAGTTTATAGCTTACTGTTATAATTTAAATGCCCTAGCAAAGACTAGGGCATTTTTTTATCAATAAGATGATGTTGCTGATTAACAAAAAACCACAAAGGTGAATATTGCAGCAAACAGTTAATTAAACTCAATTATTACTAAAAATAGCGTTGACTCTTTTTGTTAAATCGGTAGAATTCGTTTCCGCAGTCAAGGGAAAGCTTTTTAAGTTAACCTCGATGATATTGAAAGTTATTACATAATGCGACATTAGCTCAGTTGGTAGAGCGATACCTTGCCAAGGTATAGGTCATCGGTTCGAACCCGATATGTCGCTCCAATAGTTACATATTGGGTTAACGCCTTCGATATAAGGCGCGATGGCAGAATGGCTATGCTGCGGATTGCAAATCCGTCGATCTCGGTTCGACTCCGGGTCGCGCCTCCACTTTTAGTTTTAACGTTGTTAACGGTAAAACACACATTGCCCGTGTGGTGGAATCGGTAGACACAAGGGATTTAAAATCCCTCGCTGAATAAGCGTGCCAGTTCAAGTCTGGCCACGGGTACCATCTTAAGATGACAAAAAAGCCTCAATAGTTGTTGAGGCTTTTTTGTTTTTCATCGCCAAGAACAGCATTCAAATAATAGCTATCTTTATCAAACATTCTTCAGTTTTATGCATTGAAACCCATAAATATTGCGGTAAATCTCATTGAAGTGGAAAAATTGTTGCGTTGAATAAAATCCTCTATGAAGCACAAGATGACAGTGGTATAACTAGCGACGAACCCTACATTAACACTTTATTTTAGGAATGCCGTCATGATATTTAACCAGGTAGAACTGGCTCCTGCAGATCCAATTCTAGGTCTTACCGATTCATTTAAAGCTGATCCTCGATCTGAGAAGGTCAATTTAGGTGTTGGTATTTATAAGGATGAGTCTGGTCAGACTCCAATTCTGAAGTCGGTTAAATTGGCTGAGCAGAAATTGTTAGGAAATGAAACGAGTAAAAGTTATCTGGGCATTGAAGGCGTTCAGGCGTACAACCATGCAGTACAAACTCTCTTGTTTGGTGCGGATAGCAGTGTCGTTAACGCGCAGCGCGCTGCAACTGCGCAAGCGCCAGGTGGCACAGGTTCGTTACGGGTAGCGGCTGAATTTGTGGTTCGTAATACCGACTCGAAAACCATATGGGTAAGTAATCCAACTTGGGCCAATCACAACAATATTTTCTTATCTGCTGGTTTAGACGTTAAGCAATACACTTACTACGATGCATCAACCCATAGTATGGATTTCGATGCGATGTTAGCCGATCTTGAGCAAGCCAAGACTGGCGATCTGGTACTTTTACACGGTTGTTGTCATAACCCAACGGGTATCGATCTTAATATCACTCAATGGGAAGTGATAGCTCAGTTATGTTTGGAAAAAGAGTTAGTACCACTATTTGACTTTGCCTATCAAGGATTCGGAGATGGCGTAGAAGAAGATGCACAAGGTTTACGTGCCGTAGCAAACGTGGTCCCAGAATTGATCGTTGCTAATTCTTTTTCAAAGAACTTTGGTCTCTATAATGAGCGTATTGGTGCAGTGACTATTGTTGCTAAAGATAAAGAAACCGCTGATACTGCATTTAGCCAAGTAAAAAGTACCATTCGCGGTAACTATTCTAATCCTCCAGCACATGGCGCACTGATCGTTGCTACCATTTTAGGTGATGATGAACTCAAAGCGCTGTGGTTGTCAGAGTTACAACAGATGAGAGACCGTATCGCTCAGATGCGGGTGCTTTTTGTCGATACGTTAAAAACGGAAGGCGTAACTCAAGATTTTAGCTTTATTTCGACTCAAAATGGTATGTTCAGTTTTTCAGGCTTGAACAAGTCACAAGTCGGGCGCCTAAAGGACGAGTTTGGGATCTATATTGTAGGTTCTGGCCGCATCAGTGTGGCAGGTATGACTTGTGACAATATGCCCGCCATCTGCAAAGCGATAGCACAAGTAATCTAATATTTTGTGTTGAATTACAATTTAAAAATCCCATTGCATGCCTGTAATGGGATTTTTATCCCTTTACGTTAAGTTCTGGTGACGCAACGATTAACGATAAAGCGTCAACCAATGCTTGGCGATCATGGAGTGCGACATGATGTCTACTACGAAGCGGATAGTAAGTAATATTGCCCTCGGTGAGATAAGACTCACCATTACATAAAACGTGATCGACCGCTTTGTTTCCAAGAACCTGTTTGAACCAATGCAAGCGCTTATCTAAACTAAAGTTTGCCGCTGTTGATGGTTCTTCCGTGAGATTTTCTATTAAAATAATTTTTGCTCTAGACTCAGTTAATGCTTGGCTGAGTAGGGGCAATAGCAGTGGCGGCATAATACTGGTTAAAAAACTGCCAGGTCCTAAAATAATTAACTCAGCATTTTTTATTGCCAAATAGGCCTCATGTGTGGCTTCGACCATTGGCTCAAGTGATAGTGCAATAGGATCTTCCTTCATTTCATCAACTTGTACTTCACCGAATATACGATTTCCACAAGATTGAATAGCCACTAAATGGGTTGGTTGCTCAGACATTGGGATCACTTTGGTTTGAATGTTTAGTAGCCTTCGAATTAGATTAACCGCATCGAGTGGTCTGACACACAACTGATCCAGCGCCAAAAGGATAAGATTGCCTAAATTGTGATTGTTTAACTCGCTATTACCTTCGAAACGGTATTCAAATAATAACGAGCCGATTGAGGGACGACTGGCAAGTTGGGATAAACAGTTCCGCAGATCGCCCCAAGCGATACAATCTTGTTCTTGTCTTAAACGGCCTGTTGAACCACCATTATCGGTAGTTGCAACAATTCCAGTTAGACGCGGGCCTAAAAATGATAATGAGGAGAGAACTCTGCCAAGTCCATGGCCTCCGCCAATTGCCACTACATTTGAAAATTGATTAAGTGCATTGTTTTGCATTCGGGTCTTTCCTTCCTGAATCCCCTGATCGAACGGTGGCCATTATATCCAATATCACCGCTTAGCATAGCGGTTTTGTTAAAATTGCCAGATGACATATAATCGATGCGATATAGTCTAAAAAGAGCGAGCTAATTTGAAAACAGGTCTAATCAACAAACTTATATTGTCGTTAGCCATCGTGGTTTTGGCTTTATTAGCAATTAAACTGATATTGATCGAACGGGATTCGATTCAGAGTCAAGAAGTGAATGGGAAACTATTAAAAAACAAACTCAAGTACAGTGCTATTCCAGATTTTGACGCAATAGTCGATGTTGGCGAAAAGAAACAAGCATTTTTTGATTTTTTGCGACCAGCTATATCTCACCATAACGCGATTATCCTCGATGAGAGAAAATTTTTGCTTCAGTCGCAGCAACATCTGGCAGAGGATCTTATGTTGTCCGAGGCGGAGGAGTTTCGAATTTTCAAAATAGCCAGTAAGTATCAATATGCCATGCGCAGCGTTACTCAAGACACATTAGATAATCTTCTCGTTCGAGTCGATATTATTCCTGAGAACCTTGTGCTTATTCAGGCTGCTAATGAAACTGGATGGGGAAGTAGTCGATTTGCTAAAGAAGGCCTTAATTTTTTTGGACAATGGTGCTTTAAAAAGGGCTGCGGGCTTATACCACAATCGCGTTCTAAAGGCATGAGTCATGAAGTTGCTGTTTTTAAAAGTGTTGATGAATCTGTTGGCTCCTACATGCGCAATCTAAATTCAAATGCTGCATACTCCCTGCTAAGAGCAATAAGGGCCGATCTTAGAGCGGAAGATCAGCCTGTTAGCGCTGATAAACTGGTATACGGTTTAATGAATTATTCAGAACGTCAAGAAGCTTACATTGATGAGTTACTTGAAATGTTACGTCATAACAATCAATATTTGGTGGAAAATAATGAACAAAGGCCTGCTGTTTAGTTGCCTATTTGCTGTGAGTTTTGTAGCACAATCATCACCGATATCTCTTGAATATCAAGGGTTTTATCAAAGGTTGAAACAGGTAAATAAAGGACACTACCCACTCATCGAACTCGTTTTTTCGGTGCCCAAAGATAATGGGTGTATCATTCAAGACGGTTTTATTAGCACCGAAAAAGAGCGGTTTCCACTGACCATCACGGCAGAGCAAAGAGTGTTTATTCCTTTCGATGAAAGGCTGAAGTCTGATCGGGCATTAATTAATTTACAGATGGAAAATGATGCCAGCCTCTGTGGCGTCGCTATGCAAATAAGAGCCAAACGACCAATGATTGATTATGGCAAAGCTGATCTATTAGCCATTCAATCACAAATGGATGAACTGCTTCACAGTATGCAAGGTTTTCCGATGCGTTATTTTACTGACGATATTGCTGGCGTCAGTTTTGAATTCGTTGAACCAGCTAGTGTAACAATTGATGGAAAGATGGAGTTAATAGAAGGGACATATAGATTGTCTCGCCAACATATTAATACCATGACAAAACTCTCTTTTAGTCGTGAACCTAATGTCATTAGCCCGTGGATAAATCACTAGCCTCAATAGCAATATAAAAGCCCTCAATATTACTCTATATCATTAGGGGCTTTTATATTTGCAGTTTTACTTTTCGTCGACGACAGCCAATTACGGCGTATAAGTGCTGACCACATTAATTTTTAAGGCGTCAGTGTTACGCTTGGCTTCATCTAAATCAATATGACCACTGTTGGATAAATCAAGAAAGTCGAATGCTGGAAGATCTGACTCGGCTACATCGCCTTTCATTGGTGCGTTCGGATCTTGCTTCAATGACACAAAATCGAATTGAGATCTATCAACACCTTGTGAAGGGCTAGTGTTTTGCATCGCTGTAAAGATGGTTTCTAAGCGGCCAGGAAACTGTTTATCCCAAGTATTTAACATATCTTTGATTGCTGCACGTTTAAGGTTTTCTTGTGAGCCACACAGGTTACATGGAATTATCGGAAACTGTTTTAGCTCGGCGTATTCAGCAATATCTTTTTCACGGCTGTAGGCGAGGGGACGGATCACTACATTCGAACCATCATCAGAACGGAGCTTTGGCGGCATTGCTTTTTGTTTACCAGCATAAAACATATTGAGAAACAGGGTCTCAATAATATCGTCGCGATGATGGCCTAATGCAATTTTGGTTGCGCCAATTTTTTGAGCGAAGCCATAGAGGGTGCCTCTTCGCAAGCGGCTACAAAGAGAACAAGTTGTTTTGCCTTCAGGTATTTTATCTTTAACAATTGAGTAGGTATCTTTCTCTAAGATATGATAAGGCACATTTAAGGTATCTAAATAAGCTGGCAAAATATCTTCAGGGAACCCTGGTTGCTTCTGGTCGAGGTTAACTGCGACTAAGTTAAATGATACTGGCGCACGTTGCTGTAAGTTAATCAGGATATCTAACATGGCGTAGCTATCTTTTCCGCCAGAAAGACAGCACATTACCGTATCACCCTCTTCAATCATGTTGTAGTCGGCAATAGCGGTGCCTACTTCACGTCGAAGACGTTTCTGGAGTTTATTTAACCTCGTGATCTGCTTTTTTGAGAGGGTATCGTCAGACATAATAAAAAACGCGCCTAGTATCATCAAATTCTGGGCGCGTAGTATAGCTTAAAAAATTCGGCTTAAGAAGTGAAGCTTGTCAGCTTAATCATCTTCTAATGGTGACTTGTAACCATCGGGTTTGATTGCCAGTAAATCGCAATTAATGCTATCAATGACGTGCTCGGCGGTATTTCCGATAAGGGCTGCGGAAAAGCCAGTTCGCCCAACAGTTCCAAGGATCACAAGTTCAGCATCGAGTTGCTCTGCTAGTTCAGGAATGACATCCTCAGGTAAGCCTTCTTTTATATGACAAAAGTCGCTGGATATTCCGTAGTTATTTGCAAGATAGCAAACACGTTGCTCGTGCTGCATTCGGATGGTTTCGCTATAGGTATGCGCATCGAAATCAGGGAGTTCAATCGCCAAATTTACTGGCGTACCAGGATACCCATTAACTAAATGAACTTGAGCATCAAACTTTTTAGCAAGATCCAGTGCGTGCTCAATAATTTTACCGTTTAAGGTTTGATGATCGTCATCTTCAGAGGCTACGTTGATGGCACACAAAATTTTACCGGCGACAGGCCAATCATGCTCTTTCACTAGCAGCACTGGTACAGGTGCTTTTCGCATCAAATGCCAATCTGTTGGTGTAAAAATGACTGATTTTAACTTGTCGTGTTGATGGGTTCCTTTGACGATAAGATCGAAACCACCTTCAAGCGCATGTAAAATAATGCTTTCGAACGGACGATTATGCCAAACCACTTCACTTTCTATCACGACGCCACTCGTTTCATATTCCACTAGCAAATCTTCTAACCATGCTTTACGTTGGGCAATAACGCCTTGACGCATGGCTTCGCGTTCTTGACCAGAAAGTATCGAGGTCATCTCATAGGAGAAATCGAAGATGGACAAAAATACAGAAATAGCGGCTTGATTCTTAGAAGCTAATTCAATGGCTCTTGCGAGGGCTGGTTGTTTGTCGTTAGTTGGATCCACTACAACAAGGATTTTATTATAGTCCTTCATAGATGATTCCTTTATCTGATGTGGTAGTTTAATAATGAGCGATATAGAGCAAATTGCCTTGTTTTAGATCAAATTTGACCGTTATATCGTATATTTAGCGACCGATCTTATTGTTTCCAGCTAGTTTATTCAAAGCTTCAAAATTGATTATTGTTATGTACTTTCCTTTAACTTCTATCAATTCAGCCTTTTGAAATCGTCCTAAAAGTCGACTAATGGTTTCGACAGTCAACCCTAGATAGTTACCAATATCACCGCGAGTCATGGTTAAACGAAATTCTTTAGGTGAAAACCCACGGCTACCAAATCGATTAGCGAGGTTGCTGATGAACGCTGCTAGGCGCTCTTCGGCATTCTTCTTACTCAAGAGCAAGATCATCTCCTGATCACTTTGAATTTCGTTACTCATTAATCGCATGATTTGTTGACGTAACTTAGGCATAGTGCCCGATAGATCATCGAGTGTTTCGTACGGGATCTCACACACCATAGATGTCTCTAACGCTTGAGCAAAGCTTTGATGAATTTGAGAGTGAATGCCGTCAAAACCAATCACATCGCCAGCTAAATGAAAGCCAGTAATTTGCTCATCACCTTGTTCGGTAATAGTGTAGCTTTTGACAGTGCCCGAGCGAATGGCGTAGAGCGACTTAAGAGAGTCACCAGATTTGAAGATTTGTTCACCTTTTTGTATCGGTTTTTTACGTTCAATGATCTCATCGAGTTGATCAAGCTCATTGTTATTTAACGTGAAAGGGATACATAAGGTTCCCATACTGCAGTCATGACAATGAATGGCGCATCCGGGCACGGCCGAACGACGACTTTTAATATAATCTGTCATAATCTCTCTCAAATTTCACAATTAGCCTTATGTTAAACTAATTTAATTAACTGAGCTAGCTAAGCTGTGCAAATGCAATATACAAAGTCTGTATACCAAAGCTTACCAGTATCAAACCACTGAATAAACGTACCGCACGTTTCATGACCAGTTGTGCAAAAAACTGCGCTGCAACGCCTGCGCTGACTAACGCAGGAAGCGTTCCTAGGCCAAATGCAGCCATAATCAACGCGCCTTGTTGAGCACTATTTGCAGCAACTGACCAGGTCAATGTGCTATAGACTAAACCACAGGGCAGCCAGCCCCAGAAAAAGCCAGCCACGAATGCTTGTTTCAGATTCTTTATCGGTAGCAATCGATTAGCGACAGGTCCGACGACCTTCCATACCAATTTACCTAACCTTTCAATTTGAACGACACCGGACCAAATTTGCGCAATATACAAACCCGTTGCGATCATCATCATCCCAGCAAAAATTCGCATACTGATCAAATATAGATCAAGACTGAAAAGAGTGCTGAGCACGCTAGCGGATCCGCCGATAAGGGCACCTGCGATGGTATAACTTAAGATGCGTCCAAAATTGTAACTCAATATAAATTGTAACTGAGCGGCAAGCATATTTTGCCCGGGTGGCTTGGGTAACTGCTGTGAGAAGGCGCCAACAAGTCCACCACACATGCCAATGCAATGCCCTGCGCCCATCAATCCAACAAGAAATGCGCCTGTAACGGTGAAATCAATCAAAGTGGCTTCGACTCATCTTTAGCGGCATCTTTAGTTTTCTGAATGTCATCGTCAAATAAGATGGAAACACTCTGACGGTCTAGATCATCAAACTGCTCAGATTTTACCGCCCAAAAGAAAATTCCAACGGCAATAAGCACAAACAACATCGCGATAGGAATTAAAACGTAGATAATACTCATATTCGAACCTTTAGAAGTCTAAGACTGTTTGCTACCACGATTAGTGAGCTTGCAGACATTCCAATTGCGGCGATGTAGGGGACAACGTGACCTGTTACGGCTAGTGGAATAATGAATACGTTGTAGCCAAGCGCCCATAATAAGTTTTGACGGATGACCTTACTAGTCAATTTAGCTATTTTTACAGCATCGACGAAACGGGACAGCTGATCGCCAAGTAAAATCACATCGGCGCTATTTTTGGTTACTGCGGCGCCACTCCCCATCGCAATGGATAAATTGGCGCCAGCCAGCACAGGAGCATCGTTGATACCATCACCAAACATAGCGACAGCTTGCCTCTTTTGCATAGATTCAATCAGCGTAAGTTTATCACTTGGCTTAAGTGACTTATGTACATTATTGATACCGATTGATTTCGCGACCTCGTCAACGTGTGATGAACTATCTCCGCTGGCAATGCTTACGTCGCAGTTCATCGCTTTTAGTTGGCTCACCGTAGCTGCTGCATCAGGTCTAATTTCATCGACTAAATCAAATCGCGCCAGCATTTTGGATTTATCGGCTAAATATACCGCCTGTTGATCCAGTATAGGTAATGCGATATTAAGTTCGGCGTTAATAAACTGAGCACTGCCAATACAGAAGGTCTCATTATCAATATTGGCTTTGATCCCCAAACCTGAAAGATTTCTGCTGTGGCTAGTTAAAATCGAATTATCCCGGTATTTTTCGAATGCGCGAGCGATAGGGTGGAGCGAACTGGACTCCAATGCCGCCGCTATCGATAAGACTCTTTTTTCAGAGAGGTCACTGTAGAGCTCGATATGGGCAATCGTCAGGCTGCCACAGGTTAGTGTACCTGTTTTATCAAATACTACATGTTCAATCTTGGGTAGCTTTTCGAAGACGCCAGGTTTTTTGGCCACGACGCCGATACGAGTAAATAGACCTGTCGCGCAGGTTACTGCGGTGGGCGTCGCTAACGCCAAGGCGCAAGGGCAGGTAGCAACCAGCACAGATAAAGTCACCCAAAAGGCGTCTTCTGGCCAGTAGGTTTTCCATATCATATAGGTCAATGCTGCAACGATAAGGATTGTCCAAGTAAAATAGTTTGAAATCGTGTCAACATAGAGTGCGACTTTGGGTTTGTTGTTGGAGGCGGCTTCTTGTAAGCGGATGATCTCCGCGACGAGCTGATCTTGGCCTATGGCGGTGACTTTAACTTCGATAGGATGGTCAACATTGATGGTGCCAGCAAATACTTGGCTACCATCAACTTTGGCTACGGGCATCTGCTCACCGGTTAACATTGCTTCATTAACGCTGCTGCGCCCATTAATTAATTCACCATCGGCAGCAATGACCTCACCAGGTTTAACTAAAATGAGGTCGCCTATTTTAAGCCGCTTGGCAGGCACTTCACTATGCTGGCCTTGTGCATCAATAAGGTTGGCCGTTAACGGGATCAATTTATGGAGATTATTAGAGCTTACCGAGGCCTTCTGGCGCGCATTTTGTTCGAAGAAGCGGCCCAATAGTAAAAAGAAGGTAAACATACTCACCGATTCAAAATAGACTTCACCTTGACCGCTGACCGTTGCGATACAACTTGCGATGTAGGCACCGCATATTGCAATGGATACAGAGACATCCATATTCAGTCGACCTGATAACATGGATCTTAACGCACTAAAATAGAAAGGTTGAGCTGAATAAAATACCACTGGCGCAGCAAATATCATGCTAACCCAGCGAAAATAATCACGATATTCAACATCGAGATCGGTGAAGTAATCAGAATAGAGTGCTAGCGCGAACATCATCACTTGCATTGTCGCAAAGCCTGCTAGTCCAAGTCTCAATAAAAATTTACGACTATTACGCTTACTTTGGATCTCTTCGTCATCAACTTGATAGGGGGCTGCTTGATAACCTATTTGACTAATAAGTGTTAAAATTTCACTGAGTTTTATTATTGTCGGATCCCAGTTAACTAGCGCTCTTTCTGTGGTGGTATTCACAGCAATACGATTAATGCCTTTTACCGTTTTTAGCTTATGTTCGATAAGCCAAGCACATGCGGCGCAAGTTATGCCATCTATTGTTAACGATACATCACATGTCTCGTTACTGGTATGAACAAAGTCTTGTTGTACTTCTTTTAGATCGAAAGCAGAGTAGGTCGTTAACTCATCGGGAACCAAGGCGGTTTGCTTACTACCTAGTTCGGTGCGGTATTTGTAATAATTTGTCAGCCCAGCATCAATAATTGCAGCGGATACCGCCTGACAACCTGGGCAACACATAGGCTGAAGTTGATCATTAATCAGCGTCGTAAACTGCGAGCCAGTTTGCACTGGCTCACCACAATGAAAACAGGCTACTGGACTCATTAATTTAGCCAGTACTGAGCGTCATCTTTAAGATCTAGACGTTTTTGAATGCGCCAAGATTTATCATACCCTTCGAGTCTAACTTCCCACAGACCACTGATAGGAGCATCTAATTTAATACGATAGATACCTTGGCCGTCAGCTGTCGCTATCTCGCCAAAGTCGCGCTTTTGTAACGTGGGGTGGAAAAACTCAACACTTAATGCTGCTTGATAAGCTTCGCCGCCATGCTGAGTCAGCATAATTTCGTTATCGTCGAGCGTTAATTCAAACTGCATACCGAGCTGCTTTGCCTGCTTTAACTTACGCAGATCCATGTTGATAGCTTTACCATCTTTATAGTAATCCTCGGACACTAATGAGTCTTTATTATTAATTGCGACCATCAACAGATTAACACTGGCGATGACGGCGCACAGAGGCAAAATGATCAGAAACCAAGGCCAAAACTGTTTATACCAAGCTTGCGGTTTGTTCATGGGTACTACCTGTCGTTTTTGTTGGTCTCATTTTACCGTTAATTACGGCGAATCGCACCTAAAAAAAAGGCCTCGAACTACTCGAGGCCTTAATGTTGTTTTTATGTAACTACTTGTTTGACAAGCTATATACGTATGCAGTAATAACGTGAACTTTCTCTTCACCTAAAACGTCTTTCCACGCTGGCATCACACCAGAACGACCGTTTTTGATGCTTTCCATGATCACGCCACGGCTGCCACCATAGAGCCATGCGTTGTCAGTTAGGTTAGGTGCACCCATAAACTTGTTACCCGTGCCGTCCATACCATGACAAGCAAAACAACCTTTCATGAATGACCCTTGGCCTTGAGCAGCAAGTTCAGCATCGTGTTCACGACCTGACAACTTAAAGACATATTCAGCTAGACCTTTCAATTCAGAGTCTTCAATCGGTAATCCGCCTTTAGGAGGCATCATGCCATGACGACCGTTCATAATTGTCGTCTTGATCGTCGCAAGTTCGCCACCATATAGCCAAGCCGAGTCAGTTAGGTTAGGGAAGCCTTTAGAACCACGCGCATCACTTCCGTGACACTGGGCGCAGTTTTGCAGGAACAAACGGCCGCCTACTTTAAGCGCTTCTTCATTCTTAACTAGCTCTTCAAGAGGAGTTGCTAAGTATGCCTCAAAAATAGGACTGTACTTGGCGTTTGCTTTCTCAACTTCTTTATCATACTGAACCCAACGACCTTCTTTAGCGGCGAGCTCAATTGCTGCCTCTGAGTCGGCTTTAATACCGTTTTCAGTACCAATGCTTTGGTTCGAGCTTGACCAACCGAGGAAACCTTTAAAGTTACCTAAACCGGGATAAAGCGCTAAATAGATAACGCCAAAAACGATAGTCAAATAGAACATATAACTCCACCATTTTGGTAGTGGGTTATTGATCTCTTCAATACCGTCAAAGGCATGGCCCATTGACTTGCCTTCTTCAACACCTGTGGTGTTTTTAGAGACGAGTCTCAATAGGATGAAACATCCCGCGATTACCACTATTGTGAGTACGGTAATCCAAATACTCCAGAAGCTACTCATCATCACTTATGCTCTCCTGAGTCCTTGAGTTTCTCTTCATCTGAGAAAACAAGGTTAGCGGCTTCGTCAAACTGTTTTTTGCGACGACCGCTATAAGCCCATGCAAAAATACCGACAAACGTCAACATTACGACAATGGTGATAATCCCTTGTACTGTTCCGTAATCCATATTATTGCCTCCAATTTATTTCAGTGCGTGACCTAGCGACTGTAGGTATGCGATTAACGCCTGCATCTCAGTTTTGCCTTCAACTGCCTTTTGAGCGTTATCGACATCTTCTTGAGAATAAGGAACACCGAAACCACGGAAAACTTCCATTTTCTTAGCAGTCAACTTACCGTCTAGGACGTTTTCTGCTAACCATGGGAAACCGGGCATATTAGATTGAGGAACCACTGCACGAGGGTCAATCAGATGCACTTCATGCCAACGGTCACTGTAACGACCGCCAACACGGGCCAAGTCAGGACCTGTACGCTTAGAACCCCAAAGGAAAGGGTGATCCCAAACTGATTCGCCTGCTACTGAGTAGTGACCATAGCGTTCAGTTTCAGCTCTTAATGGGCGGATCATTTGACTGTGGCAGCCAACGCAACCTTCGCGAATATAGATATCACGACCTTCAAGTTCTAAAGCTGAATAGGGACGCAGACCGTCTACCGGTTCTGTCGTATCTTTTTGGAACAGAAGGGGAGTTATCTGTACCAAACCACCAAAACTAATTGCTATGACGGTGAAGATACCCAGTAGACCGATGTTCTTTTCCACTATTTCATGATTAAATTTCATCAGATCTACTCCTTATGCTTCAGCAAGTGCTGGCAAAGATTCTTTTGGTGCTCTAACTGTCTTAGTTACGTTATATGCCATTAACAGCATACCCGTCACGAAGAAACAACCACCTAAGAAACGAACAAAGTAGAATGGGTAAGAAGCTTCAAGACTCTCTACAAAGCTGTAAGTCAAGGTACCGTCAGAGTTAACTGCGCGCCACATTAAGCCTTGCATAACACCCGAAATCCACATAGAAACGATGTACAGTACGGTACCAATTGTAGCCAACCAGAAATGTACATTAATCAATTTAGTACTGTACATACGGCCATGGCCATATACCGCTGGGATGAGGTGATAAAGCGAACCAATTGAAACCATAGCAACCCAACCTAACGCACCAGAGTGAACATGACCAATAGTCCAGTCTGTGTAATGAGAAAGGGCGTTAACCGTCTTGATTGCCATCATTGGTCCTTCGAAGGTAGACATACCGTAGAATGACAATGACACAACAAGGAATCGTAAAATCGGATCGGTTCTTAACTTATGCCAAGCACCTGATAGGGTCATGATACCGTTGATCATACCGCCCCAAGATGGCGCAAATAGGATCAGAGACATCACCATACCAAGTGACTGAGTCCAGTCAGGCAGTGCTGTATAATGCAGGTGGTGAGGACCAGCCCAGATATATAAAGCGATCAATGCCCAGAAGTGAACGATAGATAAACGGTAAGAATAAACAGGGCGACCAGCTTGTTTAGGTACAAAGTAGTACATCATACCTAAGAAACCTGCAGTTAGCAGGAAGCCAACAGCGTTGTGTCCATACCACCATTGAACCATGGCATCTACTGCGCCTGAGTACAACGAGTAAGACTTAAATAGGCTAACAGGCACGGCCATAGAGTTCACAATGTGTAACACGGCTACCGTTATGATGAAGGCACCAAAGAACCAGTTCGCAACATAAATATGCGATGTTGTTCTTTTGACTATGGTGCCAAAGAACACCACGGCATAAGCTACCCAAACGATAGTAATGGCGATATCAATAGGCCATTCTAACTCTGCATATTCTTTACTACTGGTTAAACCCAGTGGCAAAGTGATCACTGCAGATAAAATGATTGCTTGCCATCCCCAGAAAGTAAATGCAGCTAGCTTAGGTGCAAATAGACGGGTTTGACAGGTACGCTGGACGATATAGTAAGATGTTGCGAAAAGTGCTGAAGTACCGAACGCGAAAATCACGGCGTTAGTGTGCAGAGGTCTAAGACGACTATACGTTAACCATGGAGTATCGAAGTTCAGTTGTGGCCAGATTAACTGTGCCGCGATCAATACACCCACTGCCATACCAATAATTCCCCACATGACTGTGGTTAATGCAAATTGGCGGACAACGGTGTAATTGTAATCAGCGCCTTGAGGCTGGGAATGGTTCATCATATTGCTTCCACTGCTTATTACTTATACTTATTGTTTGAGTAAAGTCATGCTTTACCCGGTAAAGTGACCTCAAAAGTTTGTTCCCTACGAAACAAACTGGAATGTGTCAATGTGTTGCACAACATTAACGCGAATTAATGCTGAGTAATGCAATGATACTTGAGCAACATCAAAAAAGATAGGAATTATGCGGTTCTGAACATTGATCCAGATCAAACTACATATATAGAATGTAAACACTTTGATTCAGAAGGTTAAAAATTGTGCTGACGAGAATGATGGGTTACAAAGCTGCTGCGACTTTAGCAATAGCGTTTAGCTTTACGTTATTAGGGTGTTCCAAGGTAAATGAGCCCGCAACAGAAGCAGCATTATCAAGTGCTGAAACGCCATTTTCAGTGGATAAAACCTTATGTGAGTTCGGTTTAAAAGCATGTACTAAAACAGTTAAAGGCATCACGATTACCTTGGCCATTTCGCCACCAGACACCCCAAGCGAAAGGCCTTTAGATGTATATTTAGACTTCACAAAACCCGTCGATAATCTCAGTGCTAGAGTTGAAGGAAGAGATATGTTTATGGGGATTATTCCTATGAAATTAGCCCAAACGGCTGAAAATCGATATCAGGGTAAGTTAATATACGGTTCATGCAGCAGTAACTACATGGTTTGGCGAATGTTTGTTAGTTTCAATGTCGATGGCAAGTCACAAACTGTGCTATTTGATTTTCTGGCTGACAGTGATGAGGCCACTAGATAGTATAAAGACTGGTGCGATGATTAATTAAATCATGCTCCAGTTGGTATACGCTGCTTCTGCTCTACGCTAATTTTCATCTGAGAGTTCAATTCTAACTTTATTAAATATCTCAATATTATCGATGAAAACTTGTGCCAGTTCTGGATCAAAGTGATGACCAGCCTCCCGTTTCATTTCATCGATAACGTCTTCAATAGGCCATGCGGGTTTATAACAACGTGCATGAGATAACGCATCAAATACGTCTGCAATGGCAACGATTCGAGCAAAGATATGAATATCTTTACCTTTAAGTCCACTTGGATAACCAGAACCATCGTACTTTTCATGATGTTGCAGCGCAATAATCGCTGCAGCGTTCAATATTGGGCGCTCTGAATTACCCAAAATTTGATGGCCGACTGCAGGATGTTGACGCATGATTGCCCACTCATCATCGGTTAACTTTCCTGGCTTCAATAAGATAGCATCAGGGGTCGCGATTTTCCCTATATCATGCATAGGGGAGGCGTGTTTAATGAGTACAGCTTGTTGTTCGTCAAGACCTGCGAGCAACGCGAGTCTATAGCAATATTCCGCCATTCTTTTAACATGGTTTGCCGCTTCCTTAGAGCGGCTTTCAACGACATCTCCCAAACGGAAAATGAGTTCAGATTGGGTATCTTCAAGCTCTTTGTTGAGTAGCAAATTCTCAAACGCGACACCGACGTTAACTGCAAAGATGTCGATAAGTCGTTTATCAAGTTCACTAATGGTATGGATGTTGTCCATATATAGCAGATTGATCCAACCGCTTTTAGCGGGAAAATAACCAACAAAGAGATCATCTTCGTATAAGCATTGTCTTTCTTTGAGCGCTCTTTTTAATAATTGTTCGATAGGCTCAGGTATTGCTTTATCTTGGTGACTGGCAAATTGACCTGTGCCTGCGAGGATATGTAACTTGTCGGTATTGAGCACCTCACTCATCGCATCGATGCCGTTACAGCTAATTAGCATGGTTTCGCTATTGAGATTGAGAAGATTAGCGACTTGGGTTAAAAGACCATCGGCAAAATGATGTAGAGTACGAAGTTCGAATAAACCTGATGTGGCTTCAACTACACGCTCCAACCCTACACGATACTGTAATTGAGCTAATCTAGCTTGCTCTATTTCCATAATATCGCGATAACTTCTAAGGGCTGAATAAACGCTGGTAATGAGCTTTCTTGAATCTAGCTCAGCTTTAGCTTTATAGTCATTAATATCATAATTTACTATGACGTCTTCTTCAGGTGCTTGACCTGGCTGTCCTGTTCTGAGTATTAATCTAATGGACTTATTTTTATTTTCTTCTCGGATCCAACGCACAAGTTCTAAACCAGCGTGATCGCTTTCCATTACAACGTCCACAAACGCCATCGCTACATCGTTATGACTTGCTAGTATGCTTTTAGCTTCTTCACCACTGTAGGCATTTATAAACTCTATTGGACGGTTATCGAGGCGAAATCTGGATAAAGCAAGCTTAGTAACTGTATGAACATCTCGCTCATCATCTACTATCAAAATACGCCAAGCTGGGCCTGTGCATTCTTCGGGAGCTTTCTTTCTACCCGCAAACAGAGGGCTTTTTTTTGCCATATCGATCAGCATTCAACATCCTCGACGTCAAAAAATAATGTACTAACAGTTATTGTAGAACAACATCAGATTTTGGCAGCCGTTTGTCAATGAAATAAAAGATTATTTTAGTATGGGGTGTAATGCTTTTTAGTGCATTTCCCCTTTAAATCGATGTATGCAAACTAGTACTTTTGTAGCTCGTTGAGGTCATGATACTGATGACAACTAATATAAAGCGCACTAACCTTGGTAAGAGAAGAGGGTTAGGACTGATTGCAAGACATCGGTACTTAGTCGAATCGTTATGCATGGTAGATGATTAACCCACTAGGAGAGATTGACTATTTTTTTACATAGACAGAGGGCTGAGATCTTACTGAAAGCTTAAAAAATTAACGGTGCTGTAAGCCTTCGCGCCGAGTCGCGACTTATCATGTTTAACGCATTGTTTCATTAAGATAAGGTGACGGTCAGCATTGGAACCTAGTTAACAGCGGGGCAAATAACACATTTTATTTAGTTGTTATTTATCAGTAACTAACAAAATATCGAAATGAGATGTGGTAGACTCACGCCTATCTTGCTTTAGCTAATCAATACTATCTATGAATAACATACAGATAAACTCGAGTTTACTGGAATGCCCTGTTTTACCTCTTTTTGAATCTAAGGAGTTTATTGAACAGGGAAACCCAATCATTAACCAACACATCACCGCGATTAGTATTAATTCCGTAAAAGACGCGGGTGTTGTTTATGAGTTAGCTTGTGATTTACTCTTTTCTCAGCGAGATAATGAAAACAGTTATAAAAGTTATCGTAGTGAATTAAGTTGTTTTTTACATTGGTGTTTCGATGTTGTGCAGTTGTCTCCCGATGAAGTCAGTCGGCGAGACATGGATAAGTTTGTCGCTTATTGCCAGAATCCACCCAAAGCTCTGATCGGTTATTTCAATGTTGCTCAGTTTCAACTCGATAAAGCCAGCGAACAACGAATTCCTAACCCTCATTGGCGACCATTTGTTGGTAAAAAAATCGACGGTAAAGTGCAACATTATATCTTGAGCGATAACGCGTTAAAAACCAAAATGGCTATATTATCATCATTTTATGGCTTTTTAATGGCAGAGGACTTTTGTGAGCGTAACCCCGCGCAAGCGTGGATGAATCATTCGCGTTTTGCACAAAAGCGAAAGTACAAAGCGAATGAAGACGATCTCAATACCTTGGCATTTACGGAGTTACAGTGGTCATATCTTATGTCTGGGGTCGAGGAATTAGCCAAGGCACAGCCAGAACTGCATCAACGTAGTCTGTTTTTGGTCAAGTTAATCTATAGTTGTTATTTAAGAGTCTCAGATGTGAGTGCTCGAGTCGGATATAGCCCGATAATGGGTCAGTTTGTTCAAGATAAACAAACAGGGATTTGGCGGTTTAATATCCCTAAAAGTAAAGGTGGAAAATCACGCAACATTCCTATCTCTAATGCACTGCTCGATGCACTCATTGAATATCGACGCTTTCTTGGTTTAAGTGAGTTACCCAAAGCAGACGAACAAACCCCACTGTTTATAAGGCATAAAGCTGCAGGCAGGGGAAGGGATGTCGGCTTTATAAACGCAAATCTTGGTATAAGACAGGTGAGGGAAGAACTTCAAAAAATCATTGAACATGGTGCTAACTGCGCGGAAAATGCTGGCATGTTTGAAGACGCAAAGGCGATGAGAAAATTAACGGCTCATAATATACGTCACACTGGGATCACGCATGATATTAATATTTACAGGCGTCCATTGTCGCATGTACAGGCTGATGCGGGCCACGAGAGCATCGATACCACGTCGCAATATTTACATACCACGCAAACAGAGCGTCATCAGAGTACGGTTAATAAACCCATTGATTCTTTAGCGGGAATTGAATAGTTATATTAAGAGGATAGAAATAATTAGCATAAAAAAAATCCCGTACCCTTTGGGGAAAGTACGGGATTAAGCCACTCTTGTGACACACAACATATTAAGTAAGGCTAGAATAAGTTGACCTAGCTACCATAATGGTCTTAGTTTTCAGTTAAATGTCTGAACAGTTACATTATGATTAACATCTAATTTTTAATCAGTTTTAATCGGTGTTATTAAGTTCCTATCTAAATAATATTTACCCGGTCATCAAAAATAGTCTAAAACGTATCAGTGTGTGATTTGTGTATAAAATGTGGCGGACTTGCACAAGGTCCTTTAATTACTAAAAATCCTCCTATAATAGTTCATCCAACGCTATAGATGACAGATTCGATTTTGATCGTTCAAAGGATGCCAATTCTAAAGTAATGACTGACGGCTAACTGCATCAGCTGATTTTCCCCGAAAATTCAGGTTCAACTGAAGTTTAAAAACGGGACAACATATCTAGCAGACCAATTCCAAACCGACAGCTCAAGCTTCATCGTCAATAACTTTGGCGGCCTTGAGCTTAAACGCTTTGGACTAACCATCAGCAAACTGTCAAAGCAGACAAGCAGCGACACGTTAAAAGTCGCTAATTAAGGAGAAATCATCATGGATGAACAATTAAACCAAGCTATCGAACTAGCCAAAGATATTGGCCATATCAATGAGTTTTTACTCAAAGGCATCGTTGTTGAAGATGTTCAAAAGCGATTAACGGCTCATGCTTGCGTGTTACTGGGTCGACTCGATGACACGCTAATTGAGATCAAGGAGGCCTCATGCAAGTCATCCAATATAAAGGCGTAACATTGGTTGCTCGTGATGATGCACCGACATATCAGTGCAAACACTGCTTTAAGGTATGGTGGGCAGATGATTTTGATAACTCAGTATTCATTGCTTGCCAAAATTGCCATGGAGAGCTCAGAGACATCACGGATGACGATCCAATAGAAACCTAAGCCATGATAGGCTAATGCCGATAAGTGACATGATCAACTGAATAGAAATACAGGCAGGCCGTTCTTTAAAAATCAAGGACTTGTGAAAAACGTTCAGGCTGAACGTCTAAAAGACGAATTAAAACTCAGGTTTTTCATATAGAAATACCAGTCCAAATTCAGGTTTTTGCAACCAAATTGTCTTTGAAAAACAAAGTTATACGGCGAAATTTGCCGTACACTTAAATTATAAACCCCTGCTAATATTTTGCAACTGTGTTGCTATTAAGAAAGTAGTCAGCCAACTGCTGCAATGAAAGACTGGTGCCGTTCGTCAACTTATACAGTTAGTAATAGGCTTTGTTCCGCGAAAGTGCATGGGTCACTATGTCACTGACTTTCTTTATCCTGCTTCGCCTGAGTCAGTTTGTCGGCGGTCGGGTTTGGATTTAGATTTAGGGTTTCGGTAGGATTGTACTTGTTGTATCTGCCGTCAGGTTGAAATGTACTGGCGAGTTCCTCTTCACTGACCTCAAATAAACGTAAGGCCGATGCCCGAGAGGACGGAGATTGGATACGGGCAAACAATTCTTCGAAATGCAATGCCTCGCGGCGGGCTTCCAATTGCTCAATCAATTCTTGAGCGTAATATTTGTAGATATCCGGAATGTCAAGGTTGAGGATTTTATCGAGGTACTGGATGCCTGTGTGCTCCTCAATCCGGCGAATGTGCTCCGCCTCCATGACAAAAATGATGTCTGCCCAAATCAGCATTTCTTCGGTACAGAGTGTGGTGCCTTTGCGCTGGCATTCTTTTTTGCTCAAACCTGCTGAGCGAAAATGAACATGCGGCTCTTTAGTAGCAAAATGCTTTTCAGCGGTCTTACTGCGATTGACGTTAGAGGTACACAGAAACAAGATATTCATTGCCATACCTCCTTCGTGGAGGTATGAATGCTGTTCAATCCCGCAGCGCGGTGCAGCAATATCTGAGTTTCATCAAATAAGGGATCCACCATAGCATTGCTAATCCAAGTCGGTAGCATCAATTGTACGGTAGGGATGCCTGTAGCGGAGCAAACATCGATATGCAGCACCTCCACTAGACCGTCTTCTGCCATGGTAGATAGCGTACTTAGCAACCGATTCAGAATAAATACAAACGGCGAGTCTACGGTTAAGGGCGCATAGAACACGACATTAGGGTAGTGGTTTGTCATTCGGTTTTCGAGGGCGTGAGCTGCGGACATCGGGCTCTCCTTCAGGCAAAATCTAAGTAAAGCACGAACATCGGGGAAATACTCGGAAGTGTCACTAATATCTCGGAAGTGTCACTAAAATTTTGTGAAAAATTTTGAGTAGGAGCGAAATAAATAACTAACCCTTATCAAAAAACATGCTATCCACCATATGATTTACCACAGTATTCATCAATTCATTTCCTCTATCATCCAGTAAATTTCCCCTAACTGTTTTATAAATATATTTTTATGCTAGTATGCTACCTAATAAATTTGATTAGGTGTTAATCCAAATTGGATGAACAAGGCGCATGACAAATAACGGTCTGAAACAAACGGTAGTGACGAAGCCGGATAGGCTTTCGCAGATAGCGCAGTTGCCACAAGCAACGAGGGATCGCATTGCCCACATTGATTTTACCTTGTTGTTTAAAGGGGAAGCGGTACGGGCGGATTTGGTTGAGCGTTTCAGTATAGCGCCAACACAAGCAACGAAAGACTTCACCCTATACCGAGAGCTTGCACCAAGCAATATTGAGTATGACCAAAAGCTCAAGTTGCATAAGCGCGGTGAAGCATTTGAACCCTTGTTCGATTATGACGTCGTTCGAACATTGGCGACGATTAGCCAAGGGTACGGAGATGGCTTTACTGGCAAGGTAAAACCACCTCTTGCGTGTGAAGCACCTTATCACCTTAACAAGCCGAGTCTATCAATAGTCGCAAAGGTTACCGAGGCCATACATAAAGGCAAAGCTTTGAGTATTACCTATGTGTCGTTATCGAGTGGTGAAACCACGCGAGAAATTGTGCCGCATACGCTGGTAGACAATGGCCTGCGTTGGCACGTTCGTGGTTTTGACCGCAATCATGGTGAATTCAGAGACTTTGTACTGACCCGAATTAAAGAAGCGGTTGTGCTTGAAAACTCTACGTTATCTGAGACTGAACTAGAAACCCAAGATCGGCAATGGAATCGCTTTGTCGAGCTAGAGTTAGTGCCTCACCCACGTATTGAGCACAGCGAAGCGATTGAACTGGATTATGGTATGACGGATGGCGTTCTAAAGGTTGAGATTAGGGCTGCAACCGCTGGGTATTTGCTACGTCAATGGCATGTGGATTGCTCCACGGAACACTCATTAATGGGCTTTGAGTATCAGCTTTGGTTGCGTAACAGCCAGGCTCTTTACGGTGTTACAAACTTAAATCTAGCGCCGGGAAGAACCAGTTAATCAAAAGATGTAGCGGCCATTTATACGTTACATAAAGAACAGAATTTTAAATTTATAGTGAAGCCGTTGCAGCAACTTAGTGGGATGCAACCAACACTGAACAGGAAAATAAAATGGATCATAGTGTACATAACAAGCTCATCTCATTTATTTGGAACATTGCCGACGACTGTTTACGGGATGTGTATGTTCGCGGTAAGTACCGCGATGTGATTTTACCTATGGTGGTATTACGACGTTTAGATACGTTACTAGAACCTACCAAAGAAGCCGTGCTTGAAGAGGTAAAGTTCCAAAAAGAAGAGATGCAAGCCACGGAGCTTGATGATGAACCATTAAAGGCGGCCAGTGGTTATGTCTTTTACAATACATCTAAATGGACGCTGAAATCCCTGTTCAACACCGCAACGAATAACCAACAGATATTACTCGCCAACTTTGAAGAGTATCTGCTTGGCTTTAGCGATAATGTTAAAGAAATCATTGAATGCTTTAACCTCAAATCGCAAATTCGTCATATGGCCTCAAAGCAAGTCCTTCTTGATGTCGTCGAAAAGTTTGTTTCCCCCTACATCAACCTAACTCATGAAACGGTCGAAGACCCAGATGGCAACAAGATGCCATCCCTTACTAACCTGGGTATGGGTTACGTGTTCGAAGAGTTGATCCGCAAGTTCAACGAAGAAAACAACGAAGAAGCAGGCGAGCACTTCACACCACGTGAAGTGATTGAATTGATGACGCACCTGGTGTTCGACCCAGTCAAAGACCAGTTACCGCTTACCATGACAGTGTATGACCCTGCGTGTGGTAGCGGTGGTATGCTCACTGAATCTCAAAACTTCATTGAAGAGAAATACCCGAACGACAGCCGAGATGTTTACCTTTACGGCAAAGAGATCAACGACGAGACCTACGCAATTTGTAAATCGGACATGATGATCAAAGGTAACAACCCTGAGAACATCAAGGTAGGCTCAACCTTGTCTACCGACGAGTTTTCGGCTTCTCGCTTTGACTTTATGTTGTCTAACCCGCCATACGGTAAGAGTTGGGTGTCTGAACAGAAGCACATTAAAGACGGCAGTGATGTGATTGACCCACGTTTTAAGGTTAGCCTGAAAGACTATTGGGGAAATCTCGAAGTGGTGGATGCCACGCCACGTTCAAGTGATGGCCAGCTGCTCTTTTTAATGGAAATGGTCAACAAGATGAAAGATCCGAGCGTAAGCCCATTAGGCAGCCGGATTGCTTCTGTTCATAACGGCTCCTCGCTCTTTACCGGTGATGCGGGCGGTGGCGAAAGTAACATTCGTCGCTTCATCATTGAAAACGACATGCTAGATGCCATCGTTCAGTTACCTAATAACCTGTTCTACAACACCGGCATTACCACTTACATTTGGGTGTTGAACAACAATAAACCCGAGGCACGCAAAGGAAAGGTGCAACTGATTGATGCGAGCTTGCTATACCGTAAGTTGCGCAAGAACTTAGGTAACAAAAACTGCGAATTTGCGCCTGAGCACATCACGGAAATTACCGATACTTACCTCGCGTGTGTGGACGTTGAAAGAGCGCTTGATGCAACTGCTCCTAAAGGCATGGGCGATCCTGTTGGCATCGCCAGCAAGGTGTTTAGTAATGACGACTTTGGCTACTACAAAGTCACTATCGAGCGCCCAGACCGCCGAAGAGCCAAGTTCACTCAAGACGCAATAGCCCCACTGCGTTTTGATAAGCAGCTTAGTGAAGTGATGGAGTACGTGTACGCAGAGCACGGCGAACGTGTTTACGAAAAAACTGGCTATGGTACTGAAAAGAAAAAGAGCTTCTTAAAATCCACTGAGAAGGACATTCTTTCTTGGTGTGAAGATAACGACATCAGTCTCAATGCCAAGGCTAAGGCAAAACTGCTTGATGTGAAACACTGGCTAGCGCTAAAAGCATTGCTTGAAACTGCACAAACGCTGATGGCTGATATCGGTAGCATTGAATTTGATGACTTCAATAGCTTTAAAACTCAAGTTGATAAATCACTAAAAGCCCACGCCATTAAGCTTTCAGCACCTGAGAAAAATGCCATCCTGAACGCGGTGAGCTGGTATGACGAAACCGCCAAGAAAGTGGTTAAAAAGGTAGTTAAGTTAAGCGGTGATAAATTAAACGACCTGCTGGAGCGCTATGAGTGTGAAGTCGCTGATTTGCCCGATTTTGGTTATTACCCCGTTCTTACCACTGAAGGCGGTAAAAAGGGCGAGTTCATCACTTACGAGACCAATTCAGACCTGCGTGACACAGAATCTGTTCCCCTACGTAAAGACGGAGAGCAGCAAAGCATCTACCAGTACTTCCTAGACGAAGTGAAGCCACATGTTGATGAAGCATGGATAAACCTAGATACAGTAAAAATTGGCTATGAAATCAGCTTCAATAAGTATTTCTACCGTCATAAACCTCTGCGTAGTTTAGAAAAGGTCGCAACCGATATCATCAACCTAGAACAAAAAGCCGAAGGCCTTATTGCGCAGATTCTGGGCGTCGCAGTAGAAAAGGTTCAGGGGTAAGCAGTTATGATAAATATTGCTGAAATGCTTAAATATCAAACTTACAAGGACTCTACCGAGGGCTGGATTGGTGATGTACCGGAACACTGGGATATTAGAAAGTTAAAGCATCTCTTTTATGAAAAGAAGCATCGGCCAAATATGAGCTTGAATTGCGGTGCTATTAGTTTTGGAAAAGTGGTTACAAAAGATGATGAAAAGATTTTACTGAGCACTAAAGCCTCTTATCAGGAGGTATTATCTGGTGAGTTTTTAATAAATCCGTTAAATCTTAATTACGACTTGATCAGTTTGAGAATTGCTCTTTCAGAAATTGATGTGGTTGTTAGTGCAGGATATATCGTCGTTAAAGAAAAGAAAGAACTGCAAAAGCAGTATTTCAAATATCTTTTGCACAGATATGATGTTGCTTATATGAAGCTATTGGGTTCAGGGGTACGACAAACAATTAGTTTTAACCATATTGCGAATAGCTTGCTGGTATTTCCACCTCTAGAAGAACAATCTCTAATAGCCGCCTTTCTAGACAAGAAAACCGCACAAATCGACGATGCGATTGCGATCAAAGAGCAGCAAATTAACCTGCTCAAAGAGCGTAAGCAGATCATCATCCAACAGGCGGTGACCCAAGGGCTTGATCCCAATGTGCCAATGAAAGACTCCGGTGTGGATTGGATTGGCAAGATTCCAGCGCATTGGGAAGTCCGTCGTAGCAAGTTTGTATTTACTCAAAGAAAAGAGCGGGCTTGGAAAGATGACGTACAGCTTTCTGCAACTCAAGCTTATGGTGTTATTCCGCAAGACCAGTATGAGGAGTTAACAGGCAAACGCGTTGTCAAAATTCAGCTTCATTTAGATAAAAGGAAGCACGTCGAAAAGGACGACTTTGTAATCAGTATGAGAAGTTTCCAAGGCGGCTTAGAGCGTGCCTGGTCGCAAGGATGTATCCGGTCCTCCTATGTAGTCCTGAGAGCATTAGAAGAAATTGATCCTTCGTTCTATGGGTATTTATTAAAACTACCCTCTTACATAGCAGCTTTGCAGCAGACAGCAAGTTTCATTAGAGATGGTCAAGACCTAAACTTTGACAACTTTTCAAAGGTTGACTTGTTTATTCCGCCCATTGAAGAGCAAAAAGAAATAGCTAACTACGTCAGCGCTTTTATGAAGTCTTCTGATGAAGGCATTGAGTTGCTATTAGCACAAATCGAAAAGCTTAAAGAATACAAAACCACCCTGATCAACAGCGCCGTGACAGGAAAAATAAAAATCACCCCAGAAATGGTTGAGCAATAGGACGCGAATATGTTCACGGTAAATCATCAAACCAACAGGATCAGTCCTGTTAAGACGAAGAGATTCAGTGAGCTGGGCTTTACTGAGCGCAAGCATCTTCAGGAGTGGTTGGCACACGAGCCTTCCGCACTCGGTGAAGAGCTGTTGATTATTCAAAAAGAGTTCGATGGCTTTGATGACACTCGTGAACGTTTAGATTTACTGGCACTGGATAAAGATGGCAACTTGGTCATTATTGAAAACAAGCTGGACGACAGTGGCCGAGATGTGGTGTGGCAGGCCCTTAAATATGCCTCTTACTGTGCCAGTTTAACCAAAGCACAAATAGTTGACATTTACCAGCAGTACTTAGACCGCTATGAGCCTGTAACAGCAGAGGATGACCTGTTAAATGCCCCTGCAAGTGGTTCAGCTAGAATATGTGAGTTTTTGGATGCGCCCGATCTCGATGAGTTAAAGCTCAACCTGGGTAACAGCCAGCGCATTATGCTAGTTGCGGCAAACTTTCGCAAAGAAGTGACCAGCACCGCGCTGTGGTTATTGGGTCAAGGAATTGGCATTGCCTGCTTCAAAATTACGCCTTATTCACTGGGTGAACAGCTACTGATTAATATTGACCAGATCATTCCAACGCCAGAAGCGAAAGAGTTGATGATCGGCATTAATGCCAAGGAAGCGGAAGAAAAAACCACCGAAGTGGTACTAAAAAACCGCCATACCGTGCGTCGCGAGTACTGGGAGCGTGCCTTAGAGGCATTTCAGAAAAGCAGCTGCGACTTGTATGACAATATCAGTACCACAAAAGATCACTGGTTATGCGCGGGCTCTGGCGTAACAGGCTGTCCATTCAGTCTAATTTTTAATCAAAAAGAGCTGCGTGTTGAGTTATGGCTGAGCCGTGCCAACAGTGACGAAAACAAATGGCTATTTGACGAACTGGTTAAGCAAAAAGATCAGATAGATTCAGCCTTTGGCGAACCGCTCGAATGGCTTCGTCTCGATGACAAAAAGCAATCGCGTATTCAGTTTTCCACTAAAGCCGATGGGTTCAATAAAGACACTTGGCTGGATCATATTACCTGGCATCTTGAGCATATGGTTAAACTGGAAAAAGTACTTAAGGCACCGCTGCTGCAAGCTTCAGAGAAATTAAAACATAAGGATGTGAAATGACGGTAAGTGTCGCAACCTGCTCAGTGCAACAACTTTTTGAAGGCCATAAAATACAGGGGAGTAATGGTAAGCAAATTACTGGAACATTAGTTATTCCTGAATACCAGCGGCCTTATTGTTGGCAAAGCCAGCAAATTGATAGCTTGCTAGAAGATTTAGAAGCGCATTTTGATAAGCATAATGAGCTATCGTATTATTTGGGTAGCCTTATTCTTCACCGCGATGAACAACAGCTGAAAATCATCGATGGTCAACAGCGCATTACAACATTAGCTTTATTCGGTTTCCTCTTACAACAGAACCAAAAGCTTGATCTACGTTATGAATCTCCCCTTAGCCAACAACAAATTAAGGCAAATCTTGATTGGATTGAAAATCAAAAGTCAAAGTGGGCGAAACTTATCAATTTTGAGCGTATTCAGTTTTCATTGGTAGTCACTGAGTCAGAAGATGATGCGTACCGCTTTTTTGAAACGCAAAACACTGGCGGTGTGAGGCTGGGTGGCCCAGATATTATTAAAGCACATCATTTAAGAGCAGTTCCTAAGGTTCATCAAACAAGATTTGCACTGCAATGGGAAGGGTTGGGTAAATTAGACAACTCAGTCAAATCTCTTTTAAAAGGACGTTATTGGCAACAGCTGAATATGCGAGAACTCGCACCACATCAACAAACCAAAGTGGTAAGGGATCAAATTGTTGCTGAACTTGGAGAACAAACTACCGAAGGTGATGACATTGCTTATGGTCAAGTATTGCGGTTAACCGGGATTGGTGGCGAAGTTGTCCAACAAGCCGCACAACAGGGATACGAAGTCAGACAGCCGCTTAATTCGGGTATCAACACTATTCGTTACTTGGCGTATTTTCAAAACTTATATCAGCAATACTGGGTTAATCCGACGTTGCCCCATCAAGAAGGTTACAACCGTTTTATTTGCTGGCTTAGAGGGTTAGAAGGCTGTGGCTATTTACAAGGTCTCTATGAAGCGTGCTTGATGATGTACATCAGCCAGTTTGGAGAATACCAGTTAGAGTTGGCCGCGAAAAAATTATTCAGAGTCGTTTACTCCCGCAGAGTAAGTAATCAGAAAGCGGTAAGAGAAAATTCAATTTCAAGTTTTGTGAGGGACTATCCTGTATTAGACTGGATTGCTTTGAGCTATACGCCAAAGCAGTGCTTTGCCCTTTTTGATGCATTTGATTTAGTCGTCGATCCTAGCAATTTAGAATTAGATACTAGTAGTGTTAAGAAACGCTTTATTGCAGAAGTGACTAAGCATTTCCAGCTGGGGTTGTCACCAGAACAGTACGCGTCTTCATTTGCTAACTTATTAACCCGTAATATCACCAAAATGACGGAGGCGGCATGAGTTCAAAGGTACAAACAGAGCTGCTTTCATTACAAACCATCGCGACAAAAGATTTTGGCTTTGTTATTCCTTGCTATCAGCGTCCATACGTCTGGCGTGAAGAAGAGGTGATTAAGTTATTTGACGACGTTCGAGATGCTTATTTAGCTAACGAGCCACATTACTTTATTGGCAGTGTCTTGAGTGCGTTAAATGGTGGTAAAAACGAATATGAGCTGATCGATGGGCAGCAAAGAACCACAACATTGATGCTGATATCACTTGCCTTCAAGGCTGTAGGGATTGAGACTCAGCTGGCTCATGTGAGTATCAAAGGTGAAAATCCAAGGTTAACGTTCGAAATCAGAGAGTCAGTGCGGAACTTGCTTGGTAGCTACGCGGGACTGGACAAAATTACGAAACCCGGTGAAGAAGATATTCGTAAAGATGAGTACCTAGTACATTTAGAAGCCAACCTTACTATTCTGAAGCAGCAAGTCGATAGGTTGGCTGAGCAATCAGACTTCGATATCCATGGTTTTGCTGACTACATTTTTAACCAAGTGCAGTGGGTAAATAATATTGTTCCAGCAACTATGGATCTGAATAGGTTGTTTTCGAGTTTAAATACAGGTGGCATACAGCTAGAACCAGTTGATTTATTGAAAGCAAAGTTGTTCAAACACATAACAACAGATAAAGCCGTTTACAGCAGTATTTGGCAAGCGTGTGAACATACCGATAACTATTTTGAGCGTAATCTGAGACAGATATTCAAAAATGCCGACTGGCAAACGCTGGAGTATATCGATCTTGCCAACTATCAGGCAGAGCTATTTCCTCTAGTCAGCTCTAGTAATAGTGTTCAACGAGTTGGTAAGTCAATTGCTGAGATAGCATCTGGATCATTGGACTTTTATGTCGAACCTGAACAATCTGAAAGTCCAAGCGATGATTTTGACGATGAGACCGTTTATTGTCGTTCAATTATCAGTTTTGAGTTGCTGTTGATTCATACACTCAGAATTTTTTGCACCCAGAAATCATGGAATGATCTTGCTCCTCGTATCCGTGCTACCAATCTGATGTCATGTTTTGAAGGGTTACTACAACATGATGAACGAACCATTAAATCGTTTATCGAATTGTTATGGCAGGTTCGTTATCAGTTCGATACCTGGGTTGTGAAATGGGTCGAGCATGATGACGAGGAAGATGCGCGGTTACGTTTAACTTCGATTAGTAAGAATAAAGCTTATATCAACCGTAAAGCAAAGGAGCTTGGATTACTTGCACAATTGCAAGCCGTGCGAAACTCTACCGGTGATCGCTCAGCCCAGTATTGGCTAACAGCGTTTTTAAGTCGATTGGTTGCGGAACCTAAAGCGAAAGATGAAGACGTGGTTACGCTATTGGAGAGCATCGACAATAAAATGTCGCTTACTAGGGAAACGCAAAAAGAAGCTAGCTTTAAACTTGCATCAGATATTTCGCCACAAACGATTCCTTGGGAAGAACAAGCTACCTATCTTAAAAGTTCTTTGGGAACTCGATTCGAACACTATTGGTTTCAGAAGCTGGAATACTTGCTCTGGAAAAACGGTGATAAAGCCAATGATGATAAGTTAAAACGTTATCGGATCACTTCGAAGAATTCGGTTGAGCATGTTCATCCTCAAACAGAGGAATACCATCATGAGCTAGAAAAGAGCCCATTAAATGCTTTTGGTAATTTAGTGCTCTTAAGTCCGGGTGAAAACTCATCATATAGCAACCAAACGGTAGCAAAGAAAAAAGCAGATTTTGATTCTAAACCGCGTTATGACGCCTTAAAGCTGAAAGATATTTTTGAGACGTACACCCAATCGGATAACAGATGGTCTTCTACCGAAATAGAGAAGCATCAAAACAACATGTTGGCATTGTTGGAAAGGCATTACACACAAGGAGCAATCAATGGTCAGTAAGACTAACGAGCAGGCACTAGAGGCTAGTATTGAAAGAGCTCTCACTGGTCATTGCCTTGAGGATCAAAAGGCAGGCATGTCTGAAAATCTTGTTGCACCGTACGGTGTGCAAAATTGCGGTTATTCTTCGGGCTTGCCATCTGATTTCAACATGCAATATGCCATTGATGAACGTTTTTTCTGGCAATTTCTGCAAAAGACACAAGAAGTAGAGTTGGCCAAACTGCAAAAGAACAACCCCTCAGATTGGCAGCGTAAGTTACTCGAACGATTTGACCGACTGATTAAGAAGCATGGCATTCTGCATTTACTTAAGAAAGGGCTAAGCGTAGACGATGCTCATTTCAATTTGCTCTATCCAGCCCCCCTGGCAAGCAGTAGTGAGAAGGTAAAGCAAAACTTTGCGGACAACCTTTTTAGTTGTACTCGCCAAGTGCGCTATTCCATGGCAAATCCCTTACAAGAAATAGACATGGTATTGTTTATCAACGGAATACCATTGATAACGCTAGAGTTGAAGAACGCATGGACGGGGCAAACTGCACGTTATCACGGCCAAAAGCAGTATCGAGATGATCGAGATGCAACTCAGCCATTGCTGACCTTTGGCCGCTGCCTAGTGCATATGGCGGTCGATACCGACGAAGTGTATATGACCACCAAGTTATCAGGTGGCAGTACATTCTTCTTGCCGTTCAATAAAGGACACAATCTTGGACAAGGCAATCCGCCGAATCCATCTGGCCATAAAACGGCATACCTATGGCATGAAGTATTCACCAAAGAAAGCTTGGCGAATATTATTCAGCATTTTGTGCGTCTGGATGGGTCAAGCAAAGATCCATTACCAAAGCGAACCCTGTTCTTTCCTCGATACCACCAATTGGATGTGGTGAGAAAATTAGTAGACCATGCTGCCCAGCACGGTGTCGGTCAGACTTATTTAATTCAACATTCAGCCGGTTCAGGTAAGTCTAATTCAATTACTTGGGCCGCTTATCAGTTAATTGAAACCTATCCTGCATCGTCTGATGTGGCAGGTGGTAAAAGCTTGGAGCAGCCGTTGTTTGACTCTGTGATTGTGGTCACCGATAGACGCCTATTGGACAAGCAGCTGCGGGATAACATTAAAGAGTTTTCTGAAGTAAAGAACATTATTGCCCCGGCGAACAAGTCTTCTGAGCTTAAGCAGGCGCTGGAGAATGGCAAAAAGATCATTATAACTACGATTCAGAAATTCCCGTTCATTATTGATGGTATCGCCGATCTTAGTGACAAGCGCTTTGCGGTGATTATTGATGAAGCACACAGCTCACAGTCTGGTTCGGCGCATGACAATATGAACCGAGCGATGGGCAAATCTGAAATCGAAGAGGCCGAAGATGCCCAGGATAAAATCCTTCAGGCGATGAAATCGCGCAAGATGCGTGGGAATGCATCGTACCTGGCATTTACTGCAACACCAAAAAACAGCACTTTGGAGAAATTTGGTCAACGCCAAGAAGATGGCTCTTTCAAGCCGTTTCACTTGTATTCGATGAAACAAGCCATTGAAGAAGGCTTCATCTTGGATGTGCTGGCAAATTATACGACGTACAAAAGTTATTATGAGATTGAGAAATCAATCGCTGATAACCCAGAGTTTGATACCAAAAAGGCGCAGAAAAAACTCAGAGCTTATGTAGAGCGAAGCCAGCAAACGATTGATACCAAGGCAGAGATTATGCTGGAGCATTTTGTTCCACATGTCGTGAATGCGAAAAAGCTCAAAGGTAAAGGTAAGGGAATGGTGGTCACTCAAAATATTGAGACGGCCATTCGATACTACAAAGCGATTAGGCGGATACTTGAGGAGCAAGGAAACCCGTTTAAAGTTGCCATTGCTTTCTCAGGAACCAAAGAAGTTGACGGTATTGAATATACCGAAGCAGATATTAATGGTTTTGCCGAGTCAGATACCAAAGATATGTTTGATACCGATGAGTATCGACTTTTAGTGGTTGCGAACAAGTATCTGACAGGCTTTGACCAGCCTAAGCTTTGCGCCATGTATGTGGACAAGAAGCTCGCCAGTGTCTTGTGTGTACAGACATTGTCTCGTCTCAATCGAAGTGCGCCTAAATGGGGTAAAAAAACTGAAGACTTGTTTGTTTTAGATTTTTTCAACTCGGTTGAAGATATTCAGTCAGCATTCGATCCTTTCTACACAGCAACTTCATTGTCCCAAGCTACAGATATAAACGTACTGCACGAGTTGAAAGATGAAATGGACGATGTCGGTGTGTACGAGTGGTATGAGGTTGAAGACTTTGTGACGCGTTATTTCAAGAATGAAGACGCCCAAACACTCAGCCCAATCATTGATGTTGCAGCAGCCCGGTTCGACCATGAGCTGGAGCTTGAAGCTGAAGCTAAAGTGGACTTTAAGATTAAAGCCAAACAGTTCGTTAAAATCTATGGGCAGATGGCTTCTATCATGCCTTATGAAATGGTCAGCTGGGAAAAACTGTTTTGGTTCCTGAAGTTTTTAATACCGAAATTGAAAGTGGAAGATCCTGATGCAGATGCTATTGATGAGCTTCTCGATTCTGTCGATCTGAGTTCATACGGTTTGCAACGTGTGAAGCTTAACCACAGCATTAAACTTAGTGACCAAGAAGCGGAGCTTGATCCTCAAAATCCGAACCCACGTGGGGCGCATGGCGGTGAAAAAGAAACTGACCCGCTGGATGAAATCATTCGCACATTTAATGAGCGATGGTTCCAGGGCTGGAGTGCCACACCTGAAGAGCAAAAAGTTAAGTTTGTGAACATCGCTGAGAGTATCCGCAATCACCCAGATTTCGAATCTAAATACAAAAACAACCCAGATCCTCATAATCGAGATTTGGCTTTCGAAAAAATGCTCAAGGAAATTATGCTGCAACGCCGTAAAGATGAACTTGAGCTCTACAAGTTGTTCGCAGGAGATTCAGCATTTAAAGCGTCGTGGACGCAAAGTATGCAACGAATGGTAGGTATGTAAGCCTTTAAAAACTCTAATTGAGAAGTAAGAGAAAAAGAAATGGAAAGCAAGGTCGAACAGCAATCGGAGCCAGCAATAAAACTCGACAATGATGCATATGGAGCAGATGTTGTGATTGTAATGCTACCACTAAAGCTTTATGAAGTATCGATAAATCATCGAGTGCTTAACGAGCTTGGTGAATTATCTCATTTCATTTTAAGTGTTATGGATAGACATAATTTAACAATTGAAAATGTTATAGAGGTTACAGGGTTATCTGATATACAAATAAGGCCTGTAGTAGATAGATTAAAAGCATTAGGTTTTCTAACTGATGATGAGAGTGAGTTATCAGAAAGAGGTAAAAGGCTTGCTTATATTTTAAAGAACATTCATGGCCATAAGCTTTCAGTATATATTGACCAAAACTACACCTCGTATAGTCATGACTGGTTTATAGTACCTGAGGATAATTCTATTTTGGAAGAAGTTAAAGGCAGCAGTTTTGAAGTGCCTTTACCAAGAGATATTCGCTTTAACCCAATTGAAGATTGCTTTAAACAAAGCCAGAGGTTTCAAAATAATTACTCTGAAGTACTCCCAAAACTATTACCCGAATTTAGTCGAGTGATTGACGTGTCGGATCGTAATCGTATTTGGGGTGAAGAATGGGATGTTATTTTTAGAACTAAAACTTGTGACAAAAGAATGGGTGTACCAATTAAGTTAGAGTTAAAGGAATTCAATGAAACCAAAGCTGAAAGTAATGACAAAAAACTATGCCTATATACCGAACTCCTGAGGTTGAATATTGAGTTTTCATTACCTTTAGGTATTAATTGGGGCGAGCTTGAAAACATAGAACCGTTGAGTTTTATTTATTCTGATAATGACCAAAAAATTTATAACTCCATGAGTTTTGAATCTTCACCTGATGAAGAAAAACGGCTGTATAGTGACGGGGATTTTGACGAACAAAAAAGTGCTTTATGTTTATTGGAGCACTCAATCTCTTATATTGATGAAAATGCCCAACTTTATTCCCGTTCAAACTCTTTTGATAAGTTATGGCAACGCCACGAATTTTCATACGACGAAGTTACTAGTTACATTTTAGATTCTGAAATTATAAGGGTGGAAGGATGAGAGCAGTTGAAAAGCACCCTTCATTGGTTGAGCACTTATTTAATGATAGCAGAGTACGTAAATATGGGATGATGGTACTAGCTCACGGAGTTAAAGGTGCTGCTAAAAAAATTAATCCAGCAGCACTTTATGTTGATGCTGCACTATCGGCTTTTGAGGCAGTTAATAGCTATTTAAAATATGCAAAAGAATGCCAGAAAACTAAGCAAATACTCGCAGAAAATAGAAAAATAAAATCACAGTTAGATGCTCAATTAAAAATACTAAAGATAAAACAAGAAACCAGTTTAAAAGAAGGTCAGGCTCGCTTAGATGAATTAAGTAGAAGAATTCAATTGAGTCATGATCAAAGAGCCAATTTACTTACTCAAGTAAAAAAACATCTTCAAATAATCAAGATTATACAAAAAAAGCTCAAAGAAGAACGAGAAGAAGGAGTCAGCTTCAAGCAGTTACAGCAAGCTCAACAAGCATTAGATCACTTATTGCTAACATCTCTAATGTTTATTACAAATAATGTTGAATAAGTAAGGAAATAAGTTATGAGGAAGCCACAACCAGTTAAAGGCCAGTATATTCCAAGGAAAAAATCCAGCTCTCCACAAAAGCCAGCAAGTAAATCCCCACAAATTGACGTTGGAGAAATGCTTGGCAAACTAGACGGCGACCAAATTACACAACTGGGAAATGGTGTAATTGAATTAGCTAATAATGGCTTAGATTTAGCTAAAGAATACTTAAAAACTGGGCAGGTTATAGCTTCTGCTCAAGCTGAAATTAGGAAAAGTGAAGCTGAGGTTAAAAAAGTTGCTTTAGAAGAGGAAACTAAAAGGAAAGAAATAGACCAGAGAGGTAAGGATAACGAATTAAATTATTACTCTGAAACGAGTAAGGAAGCCAACTCTCATGAACAAATAATGAGAATATTAGAGCAAGTTGAAAGTGGGAAAATATCCTCAGAACAACTTTCAGAATTAATTTATGCTGTTAAGTCAGGTTCTTAATTTATGTGGCAAATTGCTTTAGGGCTTGGTGTAGTTGTTGCTGGAAGTGCTGTAGCTTATTATTATAATGAAAAAACAAACGAAGAAATAGAGCGACAGAACAGAGCCTATCGAGACCGCGATAATATTTATAATCGTTATAACGCTAAGCGATCTGCTCAAGATGAAAATTATAGAGAGCAAAGGCAGGCTCAAGCTAGAGAATACAAAACATTATTACTTAGAGAAATCGACAAACATTTTGAGAAAGTTTTGCCTATAACTCAAGCTTACCAAGAGTTATATAACGCTATTGTTACAGAAATTAAGGCTGATACTACAAGCCCTTATAGGAAGTCAGCCCTTCAAAAAGAGTTTGCTCGAATCGAAGATGCTCAAATCCGAATTTCAGAATATGCAAAATATTTAGAGTTTGAAAAAACAAAAGTTAATCAGCTATGGGATAAAGGTAGCTATGATTGGTTGCTAGAAAGACCCATTGCTGATGCGTTACTACCTTTGGAGTGGCTATACCCTGGTAAACTATTAGTTGTTGAGTTAGAAGATATCGACAAGCCCTTAGATAATAGCCGTCATATTTTGAAGTTTTTAGGGTTTGGTGAACAGCCTGAACAACAGAAAGCTTTAGCTTTGAGTTATGGCTCTGAATTTCCAATACTCATAGTCAAAAATCATCATAATCAATTTTTTGGGTGTGTTGCTCGTGGAATCGTTTTTCATGATCATATTAGGCTATCAGAACCTTTAAGTATGACTGTAGAGCGTTATCGCGGTGGCTCTAAAGATTATATATGTACTTTCAATGATGGCTTAGTTAGAGCTGCTCTCCCGCAGCAATCACTCCTTCAGCCAGAAATACGTTGTATTCCAGGGCAGTCTATAGATGTATATTTCGATAGTTATTCTGCAACTTTAGATTCAAACCCTCTAAGAAGCTTTGAATCAAAAAGCAGGAAACCATTACCTTCTGTTACTGAGAAATCTCCATCTACAATGGGATATGATGAATTTGAGTTATTCATAGAAGCTGATGCACATGTATTGAGGAAAATTCCTTCAGATAGTTCTTTTTATTGTGAATCCACTCATTGGTCACTATTAGATTTTGATGCAAATACTAACCTCATTACTCTAGGTAAAGGTGAGGTTGAAGCTCGGTGCGAGTTATCTGAAAATAATGATGGTTTAGTCATCAGAAAAATTTTAGTTCATGAATTACCGCAAGTAGGTATAGATTTACCTTTCGAGTTTATTGTACTTTCATCCGACCTTTCGGTAAGCGAGCTTTTTGGCTGGGTTTATGGACTAGAAGAACTTCTATCATTTGCTAGTCAAGCTTTTATTAACTCGACTACTTCAAGAGAGAGAGTTAAACAAGTAGAGTTTTTTCGACGCTGGGAAAAAGTGGTTGAATACCAAAAGCAGCAAGAAAGTATTCGATGCATCGAGTTTGAGATATCTCCAGTCCAAATCAAAGGTTCATATTATTTACTCAGCATTGGTAACGAATGTATCAAACAGTCTCGTATAAATGAGAAATCTGCATATCAATTCATGAGGGAAATAGAAACCTCTGGTTTTTTACAATTTAATCGAAGTTGCCGTTTATTAATTTGGGACGCAGAAAATGGTAAATACATACCAGCCGTCCAGCACAAGCAAACACACAGAATAAGATATCAGCTTGATAACGGTAATATTGAAATCGAAGCCCCTCTGAACAACTTTAAGAAGTTAGACTTTACTGAACTACATAAATTTCAATTAATGGTTCAGTTGCCAAATGCACCACTTCATAGGCAACAAATGGCTTTAGATGCACTATTTGAGGATAGGCTCGTAGAACCTCATTTAAAAGATATTTTCTTAGCTCCCTCTTCTTACAATGCAGAACATCAACAATACTGGCTAGAAAGCGATATACATTGGAGTGGCAAACTCACTGAAAGTCAAAAACATGCTGTTAAGGTCGCATTGGCGGCTAAACATATTGCCATGATTCAGGGGCCGCCAGGGACAGGAAAAACAACGACTATTGTTGAAATGTTATTTCAGCTACTTCAAAAAAATCCTAACCAAAAAATTTTAGTAGTATCACAACAAAATACAGCTGTAGATAATGCTATCACTAAATTTAAAAAAGTTTACCCAGAGCTAGTAAACTCATGTGTAAATATAGTCAGGGTTGGAAATCCAGACAAAATTGATGATGAAATGGCTAAAGATCATTTTGATTTAATTTTTAAAAATTTCATTGATAAATGTTTGTCAGATACTACTACTAGATTTTCCCTTTTTAATGCTATTGAAGCTAAAGAAGATAATACTGCTAAGCTAGATGCCATGCATGAGTGGAGAGCGTTACTGATGCAAATGAAAGACTCTGCGACAGATAGTAAAGTATCAGATGAGTTTTTTACATCGATGCTCGCTAATAAAAACTTAATAGGTGCAACTTGTGTCGGTTTAGCTGCAAGACATTCTGGTATTGATCACATTACATTTGATGTAGCTATTGTTGATGAGGCTGGAAGAGCTACAGTACCTGAACTGTTGATTCCATTGTTAAGGGCACGTAAGGCAATATTAATCGGAGATCATCACCAACTTCCTCCCAGTATTGCTCCTGTCCTTCGAGAAGATAGCGCAAAAGAGGAAATGAAGTTTCTAGAAGAAACATTTTTAGAAACTAGCTTTTTTGAAAGCTTATTCGAACAGTTAGCAGAAGATTGTACTGCGGCGTTAACTGAACAATTTAGGATGTCAAAGCCAATAGGTGATCTGGTTGCTGAGCTTTTCTATACAAAAGACGGTGAGAGAAGGTTATTTAATGGCAATAAAGCCCCATTAGATACTCATGGATTTGTATCTAGAGACTGTCTAACTTGGGTAGATGTTTGGGGGAAACAACTAAAGCAACAAGGTTCAACAAGTCTTGAAAACCAATTAGAAGCTGAGGCTATTTGCTCTTATTTAAAAGAGTTATCAGAGTCATTCTCTCGTCAAATCGATGTCGCCGTTATTACTCCTTATGGAGCACAAAAGCGCTTGATTAGAAAACTATTAAAAACAAGTAAGGGAAGTCAACAGGTTAAGCTAGGGAGTTTAAGCATAAAAATCGATACTGTTGATAGCTTTCAGGGAAGTGAGGCTGAGCTTGTTTGTTATTCTACTGTAAGAACACATGGTTCAATGCAGTTTTTGCTTGATAAAAAGAGGCTTAATGTTGCTTGTTCAAGAGCCAAAGAGAATTTAGTGTTTTTTGGAAATATAAGAGCTCTAGAAAACTGGAAGCCCAAAACAGGAGAGGTAAATTTATTCAAGGAAATTATAGACCGCTCTAAGAAAGAAAAGTACATACCAGCACGTAGTGAAAAAAGAAAATATCTAGAAACTTAAGGGTAAAATTAAATACAGCTTAATAAGGGAATTTATGCAATATCAAATATTAAAAAATAAACAAAGAGAAGTGAGAGATGGCTTCTCGCAAAACCTAGCCTTAAGAGTACATCGTGCTCTCAGTTAGTTAAATAAATCAGAGCAATGTGACGAACAAGATAGCCAGTTTATTTTCTTATGGATTGCTTTTAATGCTGCATATGCCCAAGATACAGAGATTTTGAGACATACTGAGTCAGAAGCTTTTTCAAAGTTTGTTTCTAAATTAGTTGCGATGGATGAAAATAGTGATTTTTCAGAGCTAATTTGGTCTCAATTTTCATCTACGATCAGAGTACTGCTAGATAATAAGTTGGTGTACCAACCATTTTGGGATTATCAAAATGGCAAGATAAGTGAAACTGATTGGAAAAATCGCTTTAGTTCGGCAAAGCTAGCTGCTAACAATGCGTTAAGTAGCAAAAAAACAGATGTTGTTATCTGCATAATATTGCAAAGGCTATACACACTTAGAAATCAGATTGTGCATGGTGGTGGTGCTTGGAATAGTACGGCAAATCGGGAACAGATAAGAGACGGAGTTGCTTTTTTAAGTAAGCTTGTTCCGATCATAATTAATGTAATGATGGATAACACTGAAACTCTATGGGGAGATGCAAATTATCCTCTGATTTCTGAGTAATGAGTTGTGACAGAACGCCAATGGAAACATTAACTGATGGGAAAAGGATTTGGGCTGAAAAGAATTTAGCTCAAATCTAATCTGACGAAGGCACCAGAAAACCGGGTAACTGTCAGATCAGGTATGAGCTAGTACAGTTTATTGAACGAAAATTTTTTCTAAGCATTGTATGTTCAAGTGATTATCCGATGGCTTTACCAGTGGTATCTGATACAGCTGGTTACTTTCCTCATAATCAAGACTTCCATACTTACTCTGATGGATCATTTTGTCTTGGCTCAGACCTGAAAATTAAGTCAATTTTAAAAACCGACTCGTCATTGACAACCTTTTTCGAAAAGATTGTTGTCAGGTTTCTTTATTCGGTGTCCCATAGGGTTGAATTTGACAACTTTCCCCTATGGCGAACTGGACCATGGTGAGAAAGGCCTGATTGATGATTATTCTCAGTTGTTCAATGTTAATGGTAAAGCATCAGTTCTACGGGCTTTGAAAGCGTGAGGCAAATAAATTACCTTGTCCATGTGGTTGTGGTGATCGTCTTGGCTCGTGTGACTATCGGTTGGTCTTGAACGAGTTTCGTCAAGTTGAGCGCCGCCGATGGTTTCGCGATCACCTACAAAATGCTTTTACACACATTAAAAAGGTAAAGAAGCGATTGCTCCGTTTTTACCTACCTTTACAATCATAAATAAACCTATGTTTCAGCTGAATTGAACTGACCTACGTTTATGGTGGAGTAGAGTATCAATAACATTGACGTCTCACTGTATATTTGTATTTAGCCAGATTAGACGGTTGTGGCGGGATTTAATAAGGCTATCTTGTGGTACAATCTCTACCAACGCATCTAAGCTTTTTGTCGATAACGGCACAAAACGATTCGTTGAAACCAGTTCTGCATCGTTAGCCAATAGTTGAGAAACAATCAGCTCAGGAGATAGTTGTAATAACTTGCTCAACCACGATACCGGTAAAAAGTTACGAATAAGGTTTATAAAGTCCTGCCCGGTAATGTGTGCTTGATTGTTATAACTAAACAATTTGAGGTTGTTGTTCTTAGCAAGGAAGGCAAGTGATGTTTGATTAAGACCTAAGATATGCTTAGTCCGTACAGATGATAATTTTGCTTGTTTCATCATTTTGAGTGAACGAACCAGCGTTGCTTGTAAACTTGTTCTATCTACCTGAATAGATTCCATTAACGTATGTTGTTCAATAGATAGTCTAAAAGTAACTTTGTTATTCATTAAAAGCTGGAGCCAGTCTGTTGTTCGAACACCAAAATGCTCAAGCAGATACCAATATTGGTCATAGTCCAACCAATCACCATTGTTACTCGATAATGCTTCTAGCGTTTTCGTGATCTGCTTAAGATCAAATATTGAGTCTCGTAAAATCCTCAATTGTTTAAGCGGCGGTATTAAGTTTTTATCCACTAGCTTATAGAAAGCATCATGATCTTCTAAACCAAGTACTTCAGACATTTGCTCTGTATCGGCGTGATACTTGAGCTCTTCGTTTGAATATGGTTGTCTAGCCTTTTTAATTGACGTAAAAGCAGGGGATTCCGTTATCTTATGGGCTGCATGCGGCGTACATGATTCAAATGCTACGTTCGTTATTGGCCAATTGTTTTCTAATTTTGATAATAGCGATACATATGGTAGTCCAACAGCAAGTTCGCCAATCGGTTTTAAGCAGGCACGCTGTAATATTAACTTTTTGTGCCAGGACAAGGCACATGCGCTATCATTTAGAAGCCTTAATGAATCTAGCAAAATAGCTGGCCAGTTATCTAGTTCATAAGGGGTTTTCATCAGTTCAAAGAAAGAATCAAAAGGGCGAATAACTCTTTGAGACGCTAAGAACATATCCTTTATTGCACTCGTTTTGTTAGCAAATTCTAGTGTTTCCAATTGTTCGTTAACAGTTAGCGCAAAATTGCTATTTGGCCTACGCAATATACTAGAGCAGTGTGAACATATGCCACTTAGCGTTGGTTCGGCCCAACGAAGTGCTTTGCTACAATTCGGGCAATGGCTAACCAAATCACATAGGTGTTGTTCACAATAGCCTAACCCAATAACCTGCCAATCACTTTTAATGTAGCCATCACTTCTAACGCAATCTGGGCATATAACAGGAGTTGTTGAATAGATGATTCGGTATACCCGGCTTTGGTCATAAATCACATCAGAAAATTTATTGGTGTTTTCCCAACGATTAAGTAATTCAATTGAATGACCATTTAATGCAGACAATGGCTTTTTACTTTCGTCCGTTAGATATTTTTTCCTGACTAACTCATGATAGCCCATTTCTTTAAACATCGCGGAAGCACTCGGCCAACAGTTTAATACTGCTAATCTAAGCGCGTAAGCATTTAGGTCTTCATCGGGTTTGGGAGTAGGGTGTGTACGAAGAAGTGCTTTAGTCATGTTCACTCTCCGTATTGAGCAATTGAAAGCTGAAGGGCTAATTGCTTATCAGTAGCGGTGAATGGATTAAAATCCGGCGTATCATCAACTTCCGTGTACTCAGCCGTGATTTCATAAGCTTCTGCAAGAATCTTTAAATCTAGTTTTGAGCGATTATGGTCACCAGATTCAAACTCTTCGATAGCTTCTTGAAAAAGATATTTTAGTCGTCCGATGATCCCACCGGTGGCGAGCCAAAGTCTCAGCGGCAAATCTTGCTTTTCAAAGTCAATTAGCGGCACTTCCAAAGATTGAAGTACCTTTTCATAACCGATGACGATATTCATCCAGTCTGAATCCGGATCAATATCGTAGAAAAAGGGTTTTAAGTGAACAGACTTTAGCGCTCTGTTCGTCAACTGCATCTGTTGAGAGTCATCAACGTGCTGATAGTTGTTTTGCTTTCGATACTCCTCTGCCGAAGGCCTCAATATTTTCTTGGCATCTGGTAGTCCACTAAGTGCAACGCAAGTGTTTGTTTCATTCGTAATAGTCTTGATAACGTCTGCAATACCTTGCGTTTTTGTTTGGCCAGACACTGGCACAATGTGTTGAACTTCATCGATAATGACAATGTCGATTTTGTATGCTTTGAGTTTCTCGACAACAGAGCTCAATAAATCTGATGCTCTGTTTGTCTCTTTTGCATTACGAACGCCCAGCTCTTTGAGAATAGACACTAAGAGCCCGTTTAATCCCGATTTACCAAATGCTTGCACGTAAATAATCGGAGCATAAGTAAATTCGTGATTATTCTCTTCTGATGCCGACTCATTAACGGTATTCATATAGTGCTTGAGTGCTGTCGTCTTGCCGCAATGCGAAGGGGATGTGATAAGAAGAATACGCGGTTGAACGCCTGCATATTTATGAAGCCGACTAAGCGCTTTTTGAACCCTCAAAAAAGTGGGTAATTTCAAAGTCAGGTTGGAAAATCTCTGCGTTTTTTCCGATAATTTTGGCCGCTTAAATGGCATCAAATCCTCCCGACTTCTTCGATTGTTTATTATCTGACTCAAATCGTGAAGCATTTTCCTTTTTAAGCTCGATACTAGCAGGCTTTTCCTGTTTGCTATCAGCGATTTTCTTTGCTACTTTCTCTGATTCAATGTCGTGCTCAGACATAAATTCATGGGGGCTTAGCCCTGATTTTGATAAGTCATCCCATATGTCTTTCGGAGCCCCTTTGGGTACAAAGTTTGTCTTGGGCCCTCTACGTACATTTGCAGCACGTTGTTTAATGCGTTTTTCAGATGCAATAGTGGCTTGATTCTCAATACGCTTCCTTATACCGTTACGAAACGCATTTAATTGATAGAAGGATACGCGCTCTGATAGTTGTGCTGTATTGGGTACTTCGATTCTTTCGCCCGTTTTTGGGTTAATAACATTGATTGCACGTGCATCGTAATAATTAACTTCAACGCAAACCCTGATACTCTTTAAAGAGCGATTACCATTGATTTCGAATACTAATTTTTGCAAATCGTCGCTTTGAAACGTTTGATATAGAACTTGAACCCCTTTAACCGAGTTTGCCGCTTTATTTTCAATTAACACTGGCCGCAATTCTTGAGGATTGGGTAATTGCTCTAGATAAATGGGTGGCGTTTTATCTGCTAGTTCAGCCCATACCTGGCGTGGAGTCTGATATTTCAGCGCTTCCATGGGGGTGTCGTGGTACGTGTAACACAAAGCATCATAAATCTTTTCTTCAATCTGCTCGATGGTGTACTTAGCCGTACTTCTTAAAGTGTCTTCAGAAAATGTACCAGGCTTGTATTTGCCTAGGACAGCTTGGACTTCGTCGCCGACATGTTGTCGTATACTTTTTACGGCGGCTTCAACAAACGGCTTACCCCATCCTTTACGACTGGGTAGCATCTGCATAAACGCGTTAAGAACTTTCTCAATAAACTTTTTGTTACCAGAATCCCTGTAACCTGGGCCGTTATCTTGTGCGTACAAATGTGCAATGCCGCCGAATGGATAATCGGGATCGTTTTTCTTAATCACCGAGTGAAGCAGTGCTTCGAGAACAAAAGACGCCGTTTCTTTTTTCTTATCCGACACCATCAACGAATAACCCACGATTGCGCGAGTGCCAACATCGAGACAAAATGCAATGGAAAGACTACCGATGTAGTACCCCTCATTATCTAAAATCCCTATATTAACGTGCATGACGTCACATTCGACTCGTTCTAATAAAGCGTAATCAGGGTGATGAGATTTGGTTATTCGGATGAACTCTTGGTACGCAATTTCACCTTCACGAATTCTCTTTACCTTGGCGGGGTCTAATTGTTTTATGCGTGCACGGATAGTATTTGCATCAGGGATATCGCTGTCTGTATATCCGACATCTAGCATTTTTATTCGAACGCATTTAATAGTCGCTTTTTGAGAGTTTTTTTCTTTTAAATAGATGTTATCGATGCAATTTTTGATGATGTCTTCAATATCATCAGCTAATCGAGGTTTATTTTTTCCCGCTCTTTTTGAAATGACTAATTGCACTGTATCAAAATTATGTAATGCCCAATCTCTGTACCACCCCTGTATGGTTTTCGCTTTCGGTATATCTTTACCGGCATAGCCATGATGCTCCGCGACAACTGGGATCATCTTTTCTAACATGGGGATGCTTTGTGGAGTTTCGTGCAATCTAGCCTGTTGGCAAAATGCGTCTATCTTTTTAATGCGTTTTAACTCTGCACTCGTCAGCTGCACGCCCTTTGATTGCGGCGGAATGTCAGTGACAATCGATAGTGCTCTGAGCTTGTATGCTTCAAGTAATTCAGAGAGCTTATATTGGGTCAGCTTATCATTGTGTATTTCGTGCACACCGACCATATTATTTCGATGATCTGTGAATTTTATTTGACCAACCGTGCTCTTGTACGAGATAGAAGTTCCGACGTTGAACGGAAGATATTCAGCCATTGAACTGGTCTCTAATCACTTGATTTGCTGAATGGAAATAATTTTTCTGGTGAAACGGTCAATCTTTAACAGAAAATACACCCCTTCCGGGTATCCAATTATGTATATGCTGTCCAAGTGTACTAGCTGATATTCGAATTTAGACGTCATTATATAAACTCCACAATGGTTAGATCATTAAGAGGCAAATCAAAATCAAAAACTGCTAAGCGATGCGCTAGGTATGAGAAAGCAAAAGCGTCATCGATATTTCTTTGTGATAAAGCGAGTCGAAAGTCTTCAAAAGTAAGAGCATCACCGCATAGAATTTTGGCAGTGACAATTGGCAGTACTTGCGTAGGGCAGAGCTTCAAGTATTTGTACAAGGTACGGTAATTTTTTAAGCGTAACTCTGTACATTCGTTTTCCGGCACGATATGCCGGAACGTTTTTCCATGTTGAGTTTTAAAGCACCATCGTAGCAGTGCAATATCTTCTTCAGTCATTTGATAAAACTGGGTTTTGGCTTCAATAACAACCCAGTCAAAAACAGTTAAGTCAAAAGCCACGAAATCCGGTGTGTAAGTAAAAAGCTTTCCATTTGGATCTTCGAGTTCAAAAGTTAAATTTTGATCTGAATAACTCAGAATTGCATCGTCAAACTCTAATATTAGTGCTGTGTCGATTTCGGAACGACCTTCGCACCAGAGATGTCGCGCTGATTTGTAGCTGTAAAAATAGTTCGTATACTTCTTTCTACTGTGCTTATGTTTGACTCTTCCGACTCGTCTAATTTCGCTCAAATCAATTTCTCTGTTAATAAACTTAAAATTGAAAATAGCTGACTTATTTTTGCAGTGCAAATCGTACAATATTGTACAAATTCAATGACTTGACAGTAAAACACATATCGAAATAGTATGTAAAAAATGGCAAAAATGAAAAGCAGAGTGAAATCAATGAGAAGTCAAAAATGAAAGTCATTTTTTGACATTTTTCGAGTTAGTATATTGATAATTAACGCAAAAAATTGCCGAAAAAAATATTAAAAAAGATCCATTTGTTTGAGCTTTAACACACTCTGGTGCGTGAAAGTCACCTTATGCTGTATACGTCTGAATTTCATTATTTGATGGATTGTTTTGGCGAAACAAGGTATCGCACAGTCTTGTGCACTCAAGTTTAAGCCTGACTAAAACGAAGTTTAACTACGGCTATAAGTACTTAACAACGCGAGCTAAAAAAGGTTAGGGGGCGTATTAACCTTCTTTAAACCTACTCACTGCATTTGTTGAATAACGGGAAGTTGCGTTGCTCATTTCGGAAGGAACTATCTGTAGATACACCTAGAAATCATTTCATTTGTGCGACTCTTAAGTATATCGCTAGTTTGGTTTGAAAAGGCCATTAAAGCTGCGCTGTCACACGCTTGCACAGTTGTTAACACTAAAATGAACTTTTTGGACTACATTAACTGGCAATAAATGGTGCTAATTACAGCTGAGCTGACGTTTCATTTTGCTTTGAGGGTTGATGCGAGTAAGTAATACCGTGTAAACCAGGGCAAACGACTTAATTGGCAAATTGATGACACATCAGAACAGATTGAACGGCTGATGCCATCAATACAGCAAAATATCAAATTTGAAGATGAAAACTTGCAATGAAGATGAAGTGTGATTGATACAGATACATCACGCTGTGTGAATAAAACTGTAGTTGGGGCCGCAAAGTTTCATTTCATTCACACAGCGCACGGTTTCTGAAATCCTTCTCAAACCAGCATGCGCAAGTTTCAAAAAATGCGTTTATTTGTATATAGCAATTGAATTTAAGCATTAAAAATTTAGGAAAACTCGATAAGTATCAGAAGAATATCTCAATAACAAGTCAGCCTGAAAAAAGTTCGAAACCTGAATCTGAATTCAGTTGATCAGACATTATCGGCACCTCCATATCCTCACACACATAACCGCGCACAATGTATATTATGTTAAATTGTGTATCTTTATACCCTTGACTTTCAGTGACTTACGAATTCATAACAAAAACCCCAATCACAACGCGCATTTAAAATCATTAGTCACACTTTTGCAATGTTCAACACACCTAACCAAAATTAACCCCATTACATCAAGTTTTTCTGATGACAACCGTTATAACCTCAAAGTGGCAAATCTGCATTTGTTATTTTAAAATATTATAAAGAAGGTGAAATTATAATGCTGTTTAATTTCAGGAACGCTCACAATTATCTGTACTCATACCCTCATAGCGCTAAGTTTAAGATCTTATTTAATGATGATCCTCGCCGAATTTGTGACTATTTTGGCGTCACTAAAGCGACTGCTTATAGATGGATCAACGAGGGAAAGCCGACCAATAAAACAGCGCTAAGGCTTCTAGATATAGCTGCTAGCGGTTTTTTACCATGCAACAACCATTGGAACGGCTTTTTTATCTTTGATGGTTCGCTGGTGACATCAAGCGGCTTTGTGATCCACTCTTGGGAACTTGATATAATGTGCGAAACATTAGAGCGCGTACCAACAGCAGAAAAGCTTATTAATAAGCCGCGAAACTTTAAACCTTGGAGAGACAGAGAACCCGACTTTGTGAAGCGGTTTCATTCTAGCAAGTAATTAAAAGCCCCAGACGGGGCTTTCATGTTTATTTAATCAACTAGCTTAAATAGGCTTTCTTGATAATCCCTGTAATTGCCTACAGCCCGTTTAATTTGATTGAGTTCGTGTTGTAGCTTTCTATTTGCTTCTAGGCTTTCACGATAGCGTTCTGCTAATGCTGGGTGTTCTTTTGCTGCTCTGAGTAATGCCCCCGCAGATGTATTAACATCTAAGCATTTCTTTAGTTTCTCTATATCAGCTAGCTGTGATTCATTTGCTCTTACTGTTATCGCCATTGATTGCAATCCTTTAACCGGTGCCAGAATAAATTACCTCTTAATGATTGCAGATAGTAAACCTGGTTTTTTCTCGAGTAAATCAAAATGATTGCATTTTTTGATTTTCGTTCCTGGCATCGAGGCGCAATTTGATAGCATTGTGAGTTTCTGCAGCAAATCACCGGCTTTAAATCTGCAATCAAAAAAAACCGCCCTGCTGGACGGCTATTTATCTTCTAGCTTGGTTATTCTTGTTGCGTGATCTTGCTGGATATTAGTAAGCCATTTTATATCTGTTTTATTGCTAATTATGATCACGGCCATTGATAAAAATTGCGTAAACATGAGCAAAATCATTTTTTCATCCACCTTTTACCGCCCCCTTTATCGCTGAGATTAGCGCAGGTGCAACACGTTTTAGCTCGACGATTCCCCACACGCCGCCGTTGATACTAATAAAAGTTTTAACCCACCAATCTGGAACCAAATCTAAGTTAGTAAATATCTCTTGTCCATGCTGCGGATAAATCACAGTGATCAAGATAGGCAAAGCAAACATAGAATAGCTTACATATCTTAGCCCCTTGTCTTTATCGGCTAAATTGGCCATCTCCCAATCATGGTTATGACTCTGTTCATCTTGCGCAAGCCGCGCCTGATTGTTGAGAACGGCTATATCACGAGCCGCTTTAGCCGCCGCTTTTTGTTTCCGTGTTTCAAACCAAAGCTTTATTGGTTCGACTAACAATGTTAACCATCCCATAAGAACGCCTATACCTTTTGATTAACTAGACCAATCGTAACGCCAGAGGCGTTCGCCAGCGTTTCGGCTGATACTTCGCCATTTATTAAATGCTCATATTTCAGTTTTAAGCGCCCTTTTACATCGAGCAATTCATTAAATAGCGGCTCTATCTCTGCATTAGATTTAATTAGCGTTTGTATCCATGTTCTGTTTACCGTTAAATCATTTTCGATATATCGTTCATCAAGAAAAAAACGCGCCTCGCTAAATTCTACCCGATGATTTCCATTTAGCGCGGCTGTAATATCAGATAATGCCACACCAGCAGCTGCAGAACCTGAATCAATCCATTGCCCGATCGGTGTAGACCAAGTTCTAATGTATTTCCACGCAATAATTACAGCGATACCGATCCCAGTGATCTTGAGTAATTCTATTTTTTCACTAGTTGTTATTTTCATTACTCACCCCGATGTAATTTAGTATCAATTGAGCAATAACAATTGTTGCAATGCCAGATATAACTAAGCTGTAATTGATTTTCATGCCATTGCCACCCCTTTAATAATGATTTCGTCACTGTAAGGTTGCGATCCGTTTTCGTGATAAATCATTGCTTTGATAAGTGCGGGAATTTGATCTAGCGGTAATGGCTCATTGGCATCGATCCCGACCTTTTGCGCAACTGAAGCAATATAACTATCAGTTTCATTTTCTGAGCGCGGCGCCCAACGGCTTATGATACCGTTGATTGTGTTTAAACCATGCTTTGTTCGGTATGTATTAAGAAGCCGCGCAGCTGCTCTAATACCATATTCGGGGGATTCAAATTCCTCAAATTGTGGATCTAAATCCTGTTCATGCTCACCAATCCATTCATAATCTACATTTTCATTTTCACGAATATTTAAAGGATTGTTGTTACGAATACCACGCGCAACCGTGGCATCCCCTGTGCTTTTAGTCATAATTAACCAGATTCCTATTACTAATAAAAAAGGGATAAAGGGACGCATCAAGCGCCCTCCTCTAGTTGTTTTGGAACAAATTCCCCTGCAATGTAGCTATCTCCTAAATCAAAGCCATCAAATGATTGAACAGGGATTAACTGATGATTGCTTACTTCTTTAGATAAATCTGACTTACTAATAACTAAGCCGTTACTATCTATTTGCGCGTAAAGATAACGGTTATTCATATTCGATCACTTCCCAAAATACAATTGACGCATAACTCATATAGGCATTAAGTTTTTTAGCGCCTACCAATTTTAAATTTGTAGCACTGGTTAAAATGCCCCCTGCACTAAAACTTGTTGAATCAGATGTAGTTCCAGACGCTGTTTTTGAGACACCATCAGCACAATTAATATTTAAAATAGATTTATTTAGATCAACGGCGGAAATTGCAATATTAATGACACTTTCATAACTAACTAACGATTCCCCACGCTGGATCGATTTAATCACGACCTTAGATGCTATATCTGATTTAACTTCATCAATTTTTGTATTCGTGGCGCTATTAACCGTTGTCAAATTATCTATCTTATTATCAATAACCGCGTTTTGATTCTCGCTTGCAGTTAAGTTTGCGGTTAATTTGGCCGCATTATCGGCCAGAATATCGGCCTTTAACTGGTCAAATTTTGGCGTTAAATCAACAGGCTCAGCACTCATAATTACATTAATCATTTAATGATCTCCGTAACTGATAGGGTTGCAATATCGCCCGACTCATTAAACGCATAAAGCGCCCCAGTTGACTCAATCGGCATAACAGCGGGCGCAGATTTAGATCCTGACACAAACACACCGCGACCCGCTTGTATTGCATTGCTTCCAATACGTAAATCGGTACGTGTTGCACTTAACACCTGTATTAGTGCCGATTTGCGATCAGGATTAGCGGCTAATACTTGCACCTTTTGCCCTGCTGTTATTGTTATATCTTGAGCATCAGCAACGCTTGCCCCTAGCACTACATGAACAGTTCCATTCTCTACAGTGGCTTGCGCGTCAACTCTGATAGATTCCTCTATTCGTTGAATAATTGGTTTATTGCTAATAGATACCGATTCACCACCCGCTGCATTGATTTTAAGCTGTGACGATTGCAACTCTAATGTGATCGGGTAACTGTGTTTATTTTCAATATCCACGCTTGGATATTTTTCTAAATCGACAATCCAACCAGCTTTGATTTGATTTGCAGCAAGCCCTAACGCAGAGTTGCTCAATTCAAAAGTATCACTAGCCGCTATCACATTAAAATAGCGTCCAGCGGTAGGAAATAAGCGAGTTTCACCCGCTTGCAGTGTGATAATCATTTATCCCGCCCTCGATACAACCAAACCTAAAAAGATAAGCGCAGCGCCGCCCATAAAATACATAGCCATTTTACCAGCTTGTTCCGCGACAACGGTTTGACCGCCTAGCGCCGTTTTTGCTGCTAGTTGCTCAATTGTCATTAGGCCTTTTGTTGTTGTTTCGCTGTTTTCTTTGATAGCCGCTTGTGCTGATGAATTAACAGCGCTTACGCTCTTATCACTGATAGCTTGCAATTCTTCAGCAAAGAGTTTCATGCCATCGGTCACGTTATCCATTGCATTAGCTTGGGTTTTTGACATTTCATTAAGCGCAGATGAGCCAAATTTAAATGAATCGCCTATTACACCTTTGCCAAAGTTAAGCGCGTCACGATTAGCATCTTTCATGCTGTCAATTGCTGTACTAGCAACATCTTTTAAATTGTTATTAGCACCCGTGGCAAAATCAAAGCTTTTATCAACGGTATCCCCCGCAAAATCAAAACTGTTTTCCAAGGCTTTATTGTTTGAATTAAATCCTTGTTTAACAACTTCTTCAGCTAACGCAAACGCTCCGCCGTCAGTAACGGTATAGTTACCATTATAAAAATTTCCGTCTATCTCGGTTTCAGTGCGATTACCGCCTGTAAAATCACCGTCTATCTCGGTGCGATTACCGCCTGTAAAATCGTCACCAAAGCGATTGCCGCCTGTGAATTCATCGCCAATTTCGGTGCGATTACCGCCTGTAAATTCTTCTCCAATTTCAAAAGACGTTGTTGTATTTGTAACGCTGTTACCATCGCCGCCAATCACTTGACCTTCATTGTCGCCTTGAATGGCTAAATTGGTGTTTTGTGTGGCGGTGTTTGTGGTCTGATCTGAACGTGATTTACCGCCCATTATTTGACCTCCAATTTATAGACATATTCAGTGCGAAAAAGTCCGCGCCTAATTTCTGTTAGATAAATAGGCCAATACTGCATAGTGTTAGCCAATGGTTTGGGGTTAAACGTGTGGAATCGAATTACTGAAGCATTAGCAGCTTGAGCTAAATTATATATAGCTCTGGAGGCGCGATTAAGACCGCGCCCAGCTGCGGCAACGATCACAAACTCTCTATGACCGTTGACCACTTCTAAGCGGGTTACTATTAACAACTCTCCATTGTTAGCAGACCAAAGACGAGCTCGACCCCTGAGAACCTCACGTTCTAGATTACTGATCGCCCCCGCTGGCTTTAATTGCTCACGAGCTGCTTTACTCCAGATTGCTGGTATTAACGCTTCCATAGCAGCAAAGCCAAAATTCCCAATGCCGCAAGCATTCCCCAGTTTGGCCCCTGCTGACCAAAATTAATGCCCCCGAACGAACTTCCACCAAGGTTTTGATCGCCGTTTCCTGATGTAGCATCACCACCAGAAGCCGACAAACCGCCGCCGCCCGTTAAACTTGTCATGGCTCCAAACATCTGTTACCCCTTACGAGCAAGCACAAACACCAATAACAAGGCTAAACCGCCTAGCATTAGATTTTGATTGCTTACACCTGCAATAATTGACGGCTGTGCGGGTTGCGCTGGATAGTCGCCAGTTTGCACAATAGGCGAACCGTCGGCATTAGTGCCTTTTGTTGGTTCCCGTTGCTGTGCGGTTTCGGGCTGAGAATTGATCTCTTGTCTATTAGCCGTCTGGCTGGTCACATACGAATCAACGTATTGCGAACCAACTTCGCCGACCATATCGACAACCTCACCCCCTAGCCCAACTAAATCATCAATCCAAGACATAAGCCCCCCTTATGCTTGGCGCACTGGTAATGGTCGAACCTGCTCTAACATTTCAACAAGCATAGGCACAGCACCAGAAGCGGCCTTTGTTAACACAAACTTTAATTGAGTATTTGCGAAAGTTGGGAATAGACCGTCTAATCCTAGGCCCAATTGTGTTGGATCAAAGTGAAAATAACCCGCCTGTGGTGCAAGATCGTTAGCTTTCAAATCATAGTTATTATCTACGGCGCGTAAATCGTGGCGCTTTGTATCATCACGCCAGATTTGAACACGGTTAATATCAGCGGCTTTGAAGTGAACGCGACGAATAAAACGGTTCATATTTCCGTTTTTCCAAATTAGATCATTGTCGCCACTCATGGCGGCGTCATAAGTTGATCCATAAATTCGCGGGACAAAATAGCGTTGAGGCTGTGCAGGTGTTACCCAAGTACGCCCACGAATTGAAAACGATGGGCCATCTACATCATCAACCAATTCGACAAATAAGTTAACTTCGTCAGTCGGTAACGTGACGAGTTCACCGCTACGAATGCCGTTTTTAGTGCGGTATTTTTTATCCGCAAAATCGATGATATAGCGCCCAGCTTCGGCAAATGTTTTCTTAAACGCTTGGATCATTACAATTTCAGCGCCTGTGAGCGCGACAATTTCTTCACCGTTTAATTCAAGGCTAACGCGCTTAACTTTTGAAGCATCGGTTATATCTGTTATTAATTCGATTGACTGGATTGTCATTCCTGCTTGAATTTGCAAATGCCCTTTTTGACCCCAACCCATACCAACAGGCGATAAAGTATCGCGGCTTAATGGTGCGTATCGGTTCATCAACTGAGCATATAATAATGCTGAATTCATATATAACCCCTTATCCGATCGCGTCTTCAACTGCATCAATATTGTTTGATGCGTAAACAATAGCGGCAGAAACTACCGCGCTAATAACCAGCATTGCCACTAGTGACCAGCTTTGCTTTTTTGTCAGATTCATAGAATTACCTTTGTAGTTAAAAATAGTTAAATTGCCTCAACTGTTTTAACTGGCGTTTTAGAATCAAAAAAAATGGTATTCGGTTCTCGATTTGGTCAAATTCGGTAATATGACTAGATGACCGACCATAAAAAAACCCGCACTTTTGCGGGTTTTATCAGATTATAATTTAAGCATCGGGGTAAATATGCCGCAAATCTAACCTTTCAATATCCCCCATCTTGGGGTTTTTCTTGATATACGTTAGCGGATCCAGTGCCAAAATATCATTAACAGGTATTCCGCATTCTCTCGCCATGCGTTCGGCATCGGCTAAAGTTTCTTGAATCCCAACTATTTTATAAGGTGTCATGCTTAAAATCGTTTTTGGAACTTCGGTTGAACGCTGAAAAATACAATGCATAACTAAACCAAATTTTCTGCCACCTGTTAAGCATTCACCAAATGCGCTTTGTTCTTTGCCTGTGCTGTCACACCATTTCGCTAATTCTTCAATGATCACATCTAAGCGCCGTTGGCCGTCAGATGCTAACCACATCAACTTACAAAACCAAAGCATTTCTTCACGGCTAGGTTCTGCGGGTTTATACGCGATCCTAAACGGTTTTTTAGATGCCCATGCGGATGCAAACGCTTTAGCAAATGTAGCTTTGGTCGAATAGTGATAAACCCGCTTGTTAGCAAAGCCTGTATTGTCGATGCTGCCTTTTTTGTAGACGTAATCACCATAGGGATCGAATATCGATAAACAAGGGCTTTTGGGCATCATGCCAGCCCATTGAACAGCAACAGCTTTACCGCCGCCAGTGCCAGCGGTATAGCTCACATGAAGCGCTTTGTGGCGGTTTGATTTGTTAATTGCCATTATGCCGCCTCACTTAATTCTGATCGCTCTTTTAGCCTTTCCTTTTTCGCTGCTGTTTCGGCCTCTAGTTGCAAGCGCTTTTGGTCTTTAAATTTCAAATATACGGTGACAGCAAACAAAACGATGCCTTTTAAGGCGATTAACTCAACTCTATATTTAAATAACGTCTTTAACCATGGCGGTGCATCGGCAATATCATTGCCATATTTTACAACACAAGGCGCTAAATCATCGGCTAGGCTTTCAATCTCAAAGGGCGATATTTTAAGATCGGTTTTCGTAATTGTTGACGCAAACATCATCAAACCGTTTGCACCCTGAATAACTAACGATTTAGCGGCGGTTTGGGTTATCTTCTCTATCTTTTCATCTGCTGCGGCTTTGACTTCGTTAAAATCAGGCGCGCTACTCTCAAACAAAAATGCATCAAATTCCGTATTTTCGGTATCAATTACGGTATCGGAAGCGAATTTATTCCAATCATTTCCGTTATCAATAACGGTTTCTAATACGGGTATTTCGGTCTCAATTTCGGTGTTTATTTCTAAATTTTCGCCAGTCATTAAACCGCCCTCACCACTTTAACGCCCAAAACAACTAACCCAGCAGTAACTAAACCACCCAAAACCCACCCCAAAAAGCCGCCAGAATCGCCGCTATCGTGATCATCTTCGATTTCGTTAGGCTCTGGCTCCCATTCGGTTATTTCTGCGTTAGAATCGCTTACAGGCGTTTTGATTGTTTGGGTATCTTGGTTCGGCAATTTTGTATCAATGGCTAATGATTCGGAAATAGTCGGTAAATCGGCATCAAGCGGAACCATATTAGCCCGCCAAAATAGCTGCAAACCTTCACCGCTGCGCATATCTTGCTTGCATGTTGGGCAATAGGTGTATAACAGCTTTTTCCCGTTTGAGCGTTGGCGAACTTCCATTTCATCGCCACATTGACAGCGCATTTTTCCCAAAACTGTTGGGTTAGGCTTTTTCATTGGCTGCACCCTCTAATTCTATTACTCGGTTTTCAAGTGAGATTAACTTAGCGTAGAGGGCTTTAATTTGATTTTGTTGGTGTTCTACTGATTGAGTTAATGTGCCTGATAGCTTGACGGCATCAACAACAAGTTGTTGGCCCATCTTCGCTTTTAGATCTACTCTCATAGAGGACACTTGATCCATCTCTGCGAGCTTCGTCATGATCACATCAAATTGTTGTGTTAAGGAAAGGGGTTTTGTTTGTTGCTCTATTTTTTGGCTTGTATCGGTCACTGTGTTAACCCTTAGTAAATTAAAAAGGGCTGTCTCACTATCAGGTTAACAAATGTTGCTTGGGTATACAATTTCGCCTTTCTGTTCTGCTAGACAGTTGCGCAGCAACAGCCCCGCAGGGACACCAAGCCATGCTTACAAACACGCTTAGACGGTCGTAGACAAAATCAGGTACCGCGCTCGCGACTGACCCCTAGCGCAGCTAGGAAGTGGTCAGGCATTCTTCGATTAATGCTTTATCCCCAAGCTTGCGAGGGGTAAAGCATTAATCAACCCTTACCTTTTATCTTTAGATAAAACATTTAGGTAACTATGGCGTTTAAATGTTCGGACATATTACACGGAGTAGTTTTAGTCCCAAGTCACAGCTTACACACATACTTATACACAGCTAGCGCGATTTTTGACCGCTTCAAGTCGCATTGCTCCAGTTCAAACATAAGTACAATCTAATTTAAGTCGATGAGATTGGTTAATATATAGGCGATTTTTGCGATAGATGATCGCAAAAATCCGCAATTAAGCGGCATTTTGGTAATATATTGGCTAGTTTGGTGGCGGGGTATTGCTGTGGGCTTGTTTGCGGCGTCTGAATTTATCTAATAGAGTGATAGGGGTTAGTATGTATTTGATTGCTACGCCCCACTGCTTAGACTCACGAACGAGCTTTTTAGTTGTGGCTTTCGCTGCTTCTACGTAGGGTGCTAACAGCCCGAACACATCAAAGTATTTCTCTGTGACGCGCTTTATCGATGCCAAGCATACGTATTCGCCTTGGCTGTTCTTCATGCCTCGCGGCTGCGTAGACTCAATCCAGCCATTTTCGATAACACGCGCAGCGCACTGTTTGACCCTCCAAAGCGGAAGATCGCACTTTTTCGCGATAGTTTCCCACGTATAGAGAAAGAACCCATTACTTGTAGTCATGCCTATTTTGCGCGTTCTTAACTCCATATTATCGACTAAGCAGGTCATTAACTTGGCTATATCTTTAAGAAAACGCTTTTGCGTAGCTCGCCCACACTGACTAAGCAGCGCTGCTTGCTCTGAAGGGGTTTCTAGGTATTGCGACCAACGCGCCCGATTGAGCGCCGCAAACGGGCGATCAGATCTGGTTTTAGTGGTTGGTGCTGCTTGATTCATGCTTTGTTTAACCTCATTGCGGCTAAACGTTGACGGTACTCACCAGCGCAGATCAAACAGAATGTTGCCGAACGTGGGCAAGCTGCTAGCCTGTCCTGTCTGGCAAACTTAAGCATGATCTTAGCTTGTTCGTAGAGTTCGGATTCTGACCATGACCGCATGATCACGCACCAAGCTTAACAGCTTGACGCTGATACGCGCAGACAACACCAAAGGCTTCAACAGCGGAGTTAAGCTTGCCGTGTTCTAAGTGCCATTGGGCGATCTCTTGGTATCGCTCTACTTGGAGCGCAATAAAATGACGGGTTGAACTATTAGGCGTTAAGCCTTTGTTCATCTTTAAAATGGTATTTATAGCAATCATGTTCAAGTCTCGGTTTGTAAGCTGGCTTGGCTAAATGTTCGGGGGGGGTATGCACACCCCCCCTTCACACCGAGACAGCTTTTTTGTTTCATGAAGTTGAAAACACCGATGCTTTACATGTGACTACAAAACAACGGCGCAACAAACAATACACACAATTTTGTGTACAGTACACACAACCTAGTGCGCGCTGTGATGGTTTTTTGTTCGCATTTGTCTCATTTTGATACTGGTGCTATTCTAAGCAGGTGACTACAAAACATGGGTTTTTATTAATGCATTACGATGAGCTTTTATCTCGTGCAATTGCACGCGCGTCATGTCGTGGCAGCATAAGACAGGCAGCAGCTAAAATTGGTATTAGGGATACTTACTTAGGACAGTTAGTTAAATGGCGTGAAACTGGCAAGTTTCCGTCAGATGATGTGTTGTTTAAAATTGCTGAATTAGCAGGTGAAGACAAAATAAAATCTCATTTTGCGACAATGGCAGCAAAGATAGAAAATGAAGAAATATCAGCAGCTTATGAAGCCCTCGCATCTTAATTTCTATTTTTTTAAAACACACTCTGTATATTATGTTAAATTCCCTTTGATTTATATTACGTACATGTGTAAGTGTGTAAAGTTTCACTTAATTTCAGAATCTGAATCAAGAAGCAATTCAAGCTATGACAGTCATTAGCCTCTCTGCCTTAGTCCAGATTGTTTAAATGATGAAAGGCAATTGAATTGATTAAAGATTAGGCGTCGCTACGTGCATGAAATCATTGATACCATACGATTGCCCAGTAGAATGTGCGCAGCGTTATGACAGCCTCTTTGGAAAATGCTTAAATTTCAATTTGGATAGAATTGTTGATAGTGATGAAAATTCAGCGGGAATGTACTTTTCTGCACTAGTTTTCTATATCTGCGGTCTGATTATCTATAAATATGTGATTGTTCCAGAATGAAAGGTGTGGAAAGCCTCTAGAACAGTAAAGTTGGCCGTAACTTTTGGTCCAATGGGTTCAGGTTGGTATCTATACGAAATTATAGTCCTGTCGCAAAGAATAGACGCTAGTACGCTTTGGCATTAGTGAGTTAAGTCCCCTAACCTATTTTTGGACAAAAATGTGTTGGCCTTCGAATGAAGGTGTTGGCATTTTTTGTGGTTTAACATTTGGCTGTTTTGGAATTGGGATTTGTGTTTAAAGTCGAATCTTCATTGTAGTTAAAAGCCTGCGGCTCGCTTATGTGTAGATACTGCTTCGGGACGCTATACGTCATCCTTGACCGCTTAACGAAAACATCCCTGTTTTCGATACCCTCAGCCGCACCTACACGGGGTAATTTTATATCTCCGATTTAGCCTTTCGGGTATCAATCTGGCAATCAAAAGTTAAATCGTTTCTGGACAAAACCTTTTTACGGGCTTAGCTAAATTAGAAACTCATGAATTAGCTTTGATATGGAAAAGTCGCATAGTCATGTATCCAGCATTGCTAGTCTATTAGTTTCGAAATTTACCCATTCTATATTTGTTTAATTCACTGATACTAGCAATTTTATCGAGGGCGTCATTAACCTTAGTGGCCAAATCTTGATTGCTCCCTGCAAGTAGCATAAAGACTCGAATGTAATCCGTTAGCTCTTCACCTTCAAAGCTCATGAACAAACTATAAATGTCTTCTGTCTTGAGTCTTGCTAATATTTCAGCTTCAGACGAGTTGTAAGAGTTTGAACCACGCCTCAAGTCCAATATATCTTTCACTGTCGGTTCTGGCTTTAGCTCTAAGTAGGATTCACGCAATCTTTCAACAAACCGCTCGTCTTTAACCTCAAATGAGAAACCACTATCTACATCAAAAGCTTCGGGACTTCCACGCCTTGAGTCAATGAAAAATTCAATCAACTCATCTGCTTTGTCATCTTTTTCAATCGTACGCAACACCTTCAAACCAGAGCTGTATTGAGAAGCAGAAGTACTAGACGCTATATCTCGCATTCCCTCTTCAAAAGCTAAAGCAATATCTTTTTCATTGTTATTAAATGAGCCATGGAAAAGTCTCCAAGCTTCATCCCATTTCACACTAGCATTTTGAATTTCAAACTCTTTCTGCTTATGTATGCAAAGGGGAATTAACTTTTCTTTATCAAGAAACCCTTGCTCAATACCACGAGCAACAGCCAAATCTATTTCATCAGTATATCCATAACCATATCGACTTAATGTCATATTCCATCTAACGGTTATTTCTTTCGTCCATCCCGCCTGTTCATTTTTCTTCCTAGTCCCAGACTGCTTTACAAACCCAAACTCTGGAATGTGTTTTTCATCAGCACCATGACAGTAGTAACACCAACTGAGTACTATAGTAGAGTGAATCACTTGCCTCTTGATGCTTTCATCGAAACCATCAACCAACTCTAAGAATTCTTTCGTGTGCTCAACTATCTTTCTGATAACTCGCTTATTTTTAATATCCAGTCCCACACAGCAATCACGAACATAATCTTTAAATTCGAAATCTTCTACAAACATAGTGTCGAAACACTGTTCAGCTGTTGGCTCAAAGTGGAGTTGTCTATCTACGATTTTCTCTTTGTACTTCCTATAATCTTCGAAAGTTTGGTCACCAGCTTGCTCATTAAGCAATAAGACAACCTTGCATCCTTTTTGCTCCTTGAAGAAAGAAACTAGTCCCATAAAATCTTTGATATTAATGCCGTTGCTATGGCGCTCTAAGTCATCAAAGCAGATTATTGTTTTGTTCATCGCTAGTTGAGAAACTGAATTAATAAGGCTACCAATACCCCCGACATATCTACTCACATAGGGGATTTTTGTATCCTTTACCAGATCAGCTACTTTTTTTGAATAGCCTTTGATGTTAGGAGCTTGCCCTATTCTCTTGGTATCAATCGTGTTTAGGAATGTAGTTTGCTTTAGCTCGGAAATTGAATTAATCCCGAATAATGAAACATAAGAATATGATTTCAAAGCGCATTCACCTTTGAATTCTTCGATGTACTGCTCCCAGCTGTAAGTTTTACCTATCCCCCAATCACCTTTGATAGCTAATACTTCAGGGGTCTCTGTGGAAAGGAACCTTCGAGTTTGTTCTTTAACTAATTCAACTGACATATTTGCAATATTTCCTACAAGCAGAATGGTATTGAGACCAATATAAACTAGTTAGTCAATCTGTTGTATAAAAGGAAGTGTGTTTGTAAGTTACATCGATCAAAAAACTCAGAACTTTGCTTTTACATTATTTGAGTATGGAAAAGTGAATGGAGCGCGTTATCATTCTATCACTTTTGGGGGTAACCGCGCCTGATGAAAGACTGACACGAAGTTGGACAAGTTACATTCTAAATTAATCCAGCTAAATAGCTTTGGGGCATAAACGAGTTATCTCACTAAACTGTTTAGCCTCTAATCATGCCATTCTCTTAGCAAGAGTTTCCCTTTAACGCCTTTAACCTGGACATTCATAGCTTCAAATACATCATCGAAGCTACCTGTGTCGTTAGGTAGCCCAGGCAATGCCATCACGCTTTGAATCATGAACGTCTGCTTGGCTTCTTCACTTTTCCAAGCCTCTCGCCACCAGTCCAAGACTCTAGTTCTAGATTGTTGCAGCTTGGATGCACTAGGCACCCTATCCTTCTTATTTAGATTTTCGTTGTCAGACGTTGGCAGCAAATTCCACAAGTTATTATTTGGCCAGTGAGCAAATGGTATGCAATGGTCGATGTGGTACTTTTTACGAATATCTTTCCCGCTCCAAACCGACTTCAGCCTATTGGTTTCTCGTATCAACTCTTCTGCACGTTGTCTTACTGCACGGGTATCGTGCTTAGCATCTTCCCACTGCAGTGCTTGGTGGTATTGCTCAAGTGAAACATACCGTGATTTGTTCAACTCGAAACTTTGCATGAGCCCAATCCACTGATTAACAATGAGCGGCTCTATCCAACTGCCAAATACCTTTAAACTCTGCCAAAACTGCTCATCAAGAATGAATTCACCGAAAGAATCTAGGTATTGCTTATCAATGATTACTCGATCACTTTTCCTAACAGTTCGCTTATTTACTTGAAATAGATGGTTAGTCTTATCTTTGTGCCACAAATGCTTAACTGGCATATCACGTATTGTTGTTGCGCAATCAGAGAGTGTTCCGGTTACGGCTCTAGCCTCCTGACCCAAAAACAGCGCACCGATTGATAAATCATTGGCACCGAGTGTGTGCAACGAGCGCCAGTTGTCTTTGATGAACCCGAGACCTTTTGTCGTATTGCTGCTCTGCTGTATTCCGCTATGACTTTCATGGTGGTCAAATTGACTCGCTTGATGCACCGGATAAGATAGAAGTCGGCGGTACTGTTTAGTCCAGTAAAGTGCAACCAAGCCGAGTGGGAGCGCAACTTTGCCATCGGTTTTATCGATGATGCTGCCAGGGTGTGCGTTGGCAATTCGGACCAATGCTCTCAGTAATGCAAGTTTGTAGGTAGCGACTTTACTGTCGTTAACCAAAATATGGCGGATTTTAAGCAGTGCACCGGAGCCATCGTCCGGCATATTGAGTACAACCGTTTCCCACCTGACGGTATCGCGCTTCATGTTGTCAGGCGCACTCTGGACGTGAACCACTTGTAACCCATGAGCTTTAGCAAGTGTTTCTTGCTCTGTGACGCTCACGGGATAACTAACACGGCCATCATTAAACTCACCGTGACGAAGCGTTATCACCAGTTTGCCGTTTGGCGCCAATAGATTGCTGAGCTTTCGAAATGCACGCTGTCGATGTGACTCCGCCAAGTGCATCCACACAGCGCTGACGAGAATAACGTCAAACTGAATACCCAATGAAAGAATATTCTTTAACTCTGGCAACGTATCGTTCAGCCAAGTCACGTTTTGTGATTGAGTATAATGCCTCCCTGCTGCCCGCATTTCATCATTGGGCTCAATGGCATATACATCGCAACCTTGATTGCAAAACCATTTCGCATCGCGACCAGTGCCCGCTCCTACATCAAGCACGCGCTGTTCAGCTTTAGGCCAATAGGCCTGCCATGATTGGTGTACATCCTCAAAGCGCTGCGCATTGTATTGGGTACTGAGTTGCTTCACATGTTCTGTGTAAAAATCTGCCATTATTCGGGTTGTCTTTTGGCCATCGTTGCCGTTAAACGTCTCGTGTTCATCATTTAACTTAGTCATCATCGCCAGCTAGAACGACCTTAAAGCGTACCGGATGATGGTCTGAATACCTTGCCCTAAATGCATTGTGGTTATACGGGGCGTTGCCTGGGTATGGTGTTGTAAAATCTTCCGCCCAGTCATCTTCCATTTCTTCAATCAGATTAATCACTTCAAACTGGCCACCGGAATACAAGCTGCTAGCGTTCGACACTGGATATACGACATTGTCATATGGCCTAGGGCTATTCACGTTTGTGTTCGTCATGAGGCAATTTTCGCCATGATTCAGTGCTGTCAGTGAAACAGGCAAAATCTCTGCGATTTCTGCACAATTCTTAAAGTTCATGTCACCAAGCACGAAGAAATCGTGCTCTACCGCATCATTGTTATCTATCCATTGCGCGACAGTATGAAGCTCTTCTTTTCGGCGTGCTTTTTCCTTCTTACTTGTGCCCGGTTGCAGGTGCACCGACACCAATACAAAATCATCCCCCGTAGCGGTTACCGTAAACGGTGTTGCATAAGGGACTCGTTCATAGTTGTCATGATTTGAGCGGTCTTCACCCAAGAATCCTTTAGGTAACTCTGGAGCATATTGCACCGTTTCAGGTTTAAAAAACGTGACAAACCATTCAGTTGCAGCACTATTGACGTGAATTTTATCATTGGTTCCGGTGTCTTCTTCAGACAATACATACTCAAAACCATGGGAGGCCATCGCTTCAAAGAAGCGCTGTGCTTCGACATCGGGTTTGTACGATGTGTTATCCGGGAAAGTCCCGTCATAAGGCGGTGCCACTAACTCTTGAATGACAACGATATCGTTATCAGCTACAAGCTTAGCCAGCGCAGCATCATCTCTGTCTTTGAAGTTACCCAAGAACTGAATATTGAAAGAAACAATGGAGAGGTATTCTTTTGATGTAACCGCATCTATAGGGAGGAGGCAATCGTCGGTGTGACAATGATAAATGCGTGTTGAGCGGTCTAGATGACCGCCGTTGTCATCTTTAGCGCCACCATGACCAATCGCTGATGGAATAAGCGCCACAAATGACATAGCTGCCGCAAGGCGCAGCAGTTTTGCACTTTTATTCAGCATATAAACCTCCCTGTTTATGAGCGCAGCGTTTCTTCCCAAGTCGTTGCTGGCTTGATTTTGACATTAATAATATGAAGTTGTAGGGGCTTACCAACAACTCGACATCTATTATTAGATACAATTATGTTTTGAGCAATAGTACGTAACACAGTTTGAGGCAATAACGTCTTAGGGTAACCACTCTAAGGCATATCTGGACAAAACCAAGTTAGAGCAATAATTTTAATCAACCTAACATTGATTAGAAAAAGTATCTTGGTTTATCTTAAGGCCATAATTCGCCCGCCTCCTTTGCCTTTGAGTCAGAAAAGTTTTCCGCTTCCCTTGCTCATTTCTTAACATCAATAAGCTACGTAAAGCTTCACCTACTTCAAAATAGTGGGCAATTAAACTCAACCATTACATGTACGAATTGATGTTTGAAATAGGCCAAGCCTTTCCGGACGTAAGATCGGGATGGCGTGGTTCGGTTTCTGGCGTGCCGTATTCATCTCTGATCTCGTCGATTATATTCAGCCAGCGCGCAGGTGCATCTGTCCCACAGCCGTCAGAGGTCATTGCAAATAGCTTTCGGCGAAGTTCGATGGCAGGGTTTGGTACAATGTTGTACGCACCTTTCCAGCTTTCGGAAGGGATATGTTTAGTGATAACCTCTTTGATGGCTCTATAGCTTAAAAAAGAGTGCTTCAGGCTTAATTCGAGGTTAACTAGTAGTAGAATACCGTCTTCATCTGGGCTTTCGGCAACCGCACGAGCAAGCAATATGAGCGTGGCAGTAGGCCCCCCCTCTTTCAACTTGCCGTATACATGAGCTCGCAAATCAGGGTGTGCACTAATCAGCCCGCCGAGTTCCCGTAGAAAATGCCAATCATTCGTAGCTTCACCATCAAAAGCCCCATTAATGGTTAAGTTAAGGATTCGTTGTGCGGAAGACAGTGTGCCTAAACGTAAAGCTACCCCGCGCCAGCGGTGATTGAGATAAAAGCGCGTGTCTTCTTCTGCTAGCTTAAACAGTAATTCCTCGGCTGCTACTGTCGGAGCATAACCGATACCGTCTATCATTTCCTGTAAAAATTGGGGTTCACGTTGCTCAGGCGGCATACCGCGCACGATGGCCAACGCCTCGACGGGGCGATTTACAAACGGGAGAAGACGTAACCAAATCTTCAACTCGTAACCTTCGCTATGCATCAGAATCCAACTCTTGGTTTCTGCCGCTTCAAAGGTCTCAGCAATCCCGTCACCGATGAGATCGATATCGATTTCCTTGCCTGACAGCACAAGGCTTAGGAGCAGTTCGGAACGAGAGCAATCGTGACCAGATCTCGGCGCGATGCTAATTAGCTTTTGGATTGTACAATCGCGCTCACCGTGAGGGAGTCTCAACGCTGAAATAGCAAGTGCGACGGCAAGCCATTTATGCTCTTTTGACGCACTATCGACTATCAATAGTTCGATAGCCTCGAAAATTGCTTCCGCCTCCACTGAGGTGGCATATGGGTTGGCAGTGCAGGCGGCATGCTTTTCTTTTACCCCCGAGAAATCCACTCTGCCTAAAGAGAACTTGTTCCGTGGAGGTTCGTTTGCAGTTTGCCATTGGTCGGCGAGTATCCGTGCAGAGAGTACGCCGAAATACTCATCCGTCAGATATTCCTTTATCATGACGGCGGTTTCTGGCGTTTTGATAGCAAGGAACGCTTGTTGATATACATGTGTCAAGGGGTTGCGAGCTTCGTTCACTGCATCGCTCGGTCGCCAGCCTGCCGTTCTTGCTTGTTCATGAAAGTCTCGGTAGCGATGTAGTTCTTCATCCAAAAGTCGTTTTAAAATTGGTAACAGGCTCACGGACGGAACGCGGCTCACAAGCCTGGCAATGCTGGCTAGCTGTCGGCGGGTTGCTTTGCCCGAAGCTAGCATACGGTTGCCCCAGACCTCTACGAGGTTCTGAATGACCGTAAGCGAAGCCGCATCAAACGGCCTGCCACAATAGTTATCGTCATTGGAATGATCCGAAAGAAGGTCGGCCAAGGACCCCATCTGCCCATTGTCCGCTAACGCCGAACGTGCAACTACGGAGGCAACAAGGCTCGATCCTGGTACGTGTGCCAGTCGGCGTTTCAGCCCTCTATAAATATCACTTGTGTCACTATCGTATTTTCCATCGGCTAGTCGCAAGCACGTTTCCACATTAAGGCATGCGTCAACTACATTGCCAACCGCCATCGGTCCCAGTACCGATGCAGCGGCTTCAGCTAGGTCATCGCGGGACGCTGGACCAGCTAGTACTAGTTGAAGCAACGCATCATCCTCTAAAACTAACCCGGCGGAGTACAAGATGTCATCTGCGCCATAGAACAGCGTACTGCCCGCCTTAACACGTGCCAGCAGGCCGTCCGCAACGGCATCCGGATATAGGTTATACGCCTGCTCGATGAGTGGCTTGACAACACTTTGATGATCAATCTCAATCATGCTGATGATCTCAGCTATCTCGGAGCTGAAGTTTTCGCCTTCTTTCGCATACACGATCATGCGTAGCTGTTCATATGTAGACGTTTCTTCTTCTGCTGCCTGTCTTTTTCGAGCTGCCTCGACGCTCTTCTTGACCCGCTCATCGTCAACTTCATCGACAAGGCACCTTCTGACTATCAAGTCGAAGGTCTCGTCGCCAGCCTTTTGCAGCACTTTAGCCACGTGATAGTCCGCGCGCCGGAACATAAACGCCTCAATAACAGACGCCTGAACTTCTGGTTCTGGATCGTTCATCGCTATAGTGCTTGCTAGGTCGAGACCATCCATGTCACTGTGCGAGGCAATTTCGCTTAATAGTACCGTTCTAGCGTGCTTAGGCAGATCCTTGATTTTATTCTCGGCCTGTTTCCCAAGAATTGACGGTCTAAAGCGCCTGCAATTGCGCAACGCCTCGAGACTGTTCTGCTCGTTTTCGTCAGTGATTAGTGGCCAGACAGCATCAAGGAATTCAGAGCGGCCTGAGGTGAGCATGAATCGAACAGCGCGATCCACTTTTCCGGGCGTGTGCCAATGTGCCACCAGTTCCTGAATGGTCACGGCGATATGTGCCCACACATCTTCCGTAGAGCGGAAGATCATCTCAGCTGCGAGGATGGGGTCGACTTCAAACGCGGCAAGGATCGCCTTGCCGCACTCTGCACGTTGGTGCGTATCGCCGCGAGCCAGACGCTCGACTGAAAAAAGGATAGCTTCTTCCCATACGGGAAGATTTAGCACTTCCGCCTTCAGCACTTCGCGTGTTTTGACATCTGCGACCTCAGTCATGATACGCCGTTCGACTGAATGAGAGGCATACCATTCCTGAAACTGCTGATGCTGGAATGAATAGCCGAGCATCTCACCCGATCGCATGAGCAGATGATTGCTAACTAGCACATCGAGCACTGCGTTGGGCTGCGGTTTGGTCGAGATCTGACCGTCGTTGGCCAGCAGAGTTGCCGTTTGGCTAATTGATTTCCGCGCGTTATTATCGACGATGGCAGTATTTACTATAGACGTAGAAACTACCGCGAGTTCATTGAGATAATCCTGTTGAAATCCTTGTGTGACAGCGAAAAACTCTTCTGCGCGGTTAGCTTTATTTTCGTGTGCAGTCACAAAGTGCCGCAGCACTTCCTCCTTGGTCGTTGGGAATGGTGTATTTTCGGGAAGGGCGAGTAACGTCGTCAAATAGAGTGGGATGGTTACAAGCTCACGGACACCCGCTGTTCGCCACGCTTGGTCCACAAGCTTTTTACCAGCATTACCACGGATCGCTATGGCAATTTCTATTTGCTGCTCTTCGCTGAGCGGCAGTAGATCCACACGAGTTCCTGTGAATGGAACATCTGTGGCCTGTTTTCGAGTCGAAATCACGAAACTTAGCTCAGGTAATTCTGCTTTTAGCGTAGCCACTTGAGAGCGGGCACGGGCCCGCGCTGCTACGTCCAATTCGTTCCATCCATCTAGCAGTAGAACAACACCTGGCTTGGAAGCTACGCTGCGAAGGTCAGATTCTGAGATGTCACGAAACGCAATACGCTTCAAAATAGAATTCAGAATTGTCTCGTTCTCTGTAGCCCAATCCCCTAGGGGAACAATGATAGGGGTGCCTCCGTTACAATCCAATATGCCCTCTGCGATCTGAAATAACGTGGTAGTTTTTCCCATACCGGGTGGTGCAACAAGTATCAGATCGTCCAGTTTGATTACTGCTTTGGCGAGTGCACGAGTACTTAGCGTCTCATCTACATGATCAACCTTGAGCGTGAGCATCACTGTGGTCGCGGGCCATTTGGGTGTACGTCGAAAAATGTCGAGGTCAGCTGACGTTGCTACATGCAGCAGACTGCCCAACTCACCGAGAGTGGGTATCAGTACCTCCACCCCGAAAGGAATACCTTCTATGACGCTTTTCCACGAGGCTTCATCTGTCCTCCGCTTCCACTCTTGGAGCAATTCGACAGAAAATTCTGAATCCTTTGCGTCGATAGCGCGCGCATGAACATCACATAGCCAGATGCCGTTACTTGCAGAGGCTCGCTCTTCCGAAGTCATTGTAGAATCATAGCGAGGCCCGCCCGGTGCGGCCGCGCAGATGTGAGCGGCTATTCCAATTTTTATTTCACCCTGACGGTCCGACGAGGCGGCGTGCGTCACGCGGCGACAACTGGGATTTGAGCAACGGCTAAGTGCCTGTCTCTCGATTTTCCGCTTAGTCAGAGACGTGAAGTCGTCCCTATTCTTGTTTGTGGCCATCATGTTCCGTTTCGCTGAAACTAATTTGAATTGAATAAGCTAACGTATTGTCTGCATTAGTATTATATTCCAGTACGGTTTTAATATCAAAACCCTACACTCTCGTCACTGTGACAGTCTGTTATGGCTGTAATGATCACGACTGGTACCTATGACTGTATTGTTTGTTTCAATTAGACACATAGGTAAGTCCTGTCCGAAAGGGAATTCTGCCTTGTTTTTGATGCTTTTAGCTTCAGTAAATAGAGTCAGAGTAAAATTTAGAAGTACTTACTCTTTTGTGTAATTTTCAAACAAAGCTCAAAAATAGGAATGACACATAACTTGACTAGTATTTATATGGAAAATGGCCATTACCCCAGAGTTGATGAAATTGTCTGCCAACAAGCAATGGTGCATAAATGATTTACGACCCTTGGCACATTTCTGGACAAAAATAAGCTGACCTTCGAATGAAGGTGTTGGCATTTTCTATTAGGCTTAGTTGGAATTGGGATCTGTGTTTAAAGTCGAATCTTCATTGTAGTTAAAAGCCTGCGGCTCGCTTGTGTGCAGATACAGCTTCGGGACGCTATGCGTCATCCCTGACCGCTTAACGAAATCATCCATGATTTCGATACCCTCATCCGCATCTACACTTGGTTATTTCATCTCTTCGATTTCGCCTTACTGGTATCACTTTGACAATCAAAATCTAAAGCATTTCTGGACAGAAATTGGTTAGTGGGATTACTCTAAACAACTTACGCCAGATTAGAAAAAGTATCTTGAAATCTTAAACACTTATTAAGTTCATTTTTTCGGTCTTACTTTTTGCTCGTTTGGATTGTAAAAAAAGTTAATATTGTTTACGGAGAAATCCATGTCTTCTGGTAGAGCTGCACCTAAATAAATTTGTTGTAGTACCGCACCAAATACCATAATTGCTTGATAAGTCGTATGCTGAAACACGCCATCTGCACTATGGCTAGATTCATTACCTAGCCACTTAATTGCTTCAAGTGCTCCAATACATTTACGCTCTACTTTCCCCAATTTTTTACATTTATCTAAACGTTCTTGTAGTGGAATTGGTTTTGGATACCCTTTACTACTAAGGACGGCTACACCGCTTTTAGTTCTATGCTGCTCAATACCCAATTGAGTCAATAGCTCTTCAACAGCAACTCTCAGTTTGTTGCCACACGATGCTTGTTCAACCCAGAAAAGTGAAAACACTAACTCCAACAACATTCTGATCTTGTATGGATATTTGGGGTCTAAAGGGAAAAAATCAGGAGCTGGATTTATGTATGTGGGTGTAAATAGCATTTCGTACCCACAGCCCTCATCAAAGTATAACTCACCTGACATCACAAGAATGCCCACATCAGCACATTCCTGATTTTGACACAGTAAGTCTGATCTTAAGATTGTCCTTGTATCCCCACCAGTTCGAGCATCTGCTATCTGACGAATTTTTAGTTCGCCAACGGGACTCATATCCCCCTGATTACATGATGGACATTCAAATGCTGGAATTTGCTCTTGTGAATATAAAATACCCTGTTTCAAATACCTTTCTCCATAAACTTAACACCGCATTAAGGGGGAATAACGCCTACCACCTAACTAAACCAATGTGCCGTAGACACTTAAGCTGAAGCAAACCAAAAATGCCGAACATTAGGAATCCACATTAAATACTTTGATGGTCTTTGAATGCCGCTACATTTTCCCGAAGAAAACTTTCTCGTGTTGACCTCCTCTCAGGTTGTTATTGGCCAACATAGAGTCTGGCTTATCAACTCACAGTGTTGCAGTCGTACTAACCGTCAGTCATAACGAACTGTAACGCCCATGGGCAGAAGTGAGCTAGAACCTTTACTCTAGCTCAGCCTATTAGACTTAGAAAAATGACCTCTAACTAAATCAGTATTATTTCATCTTCATCAAACCATTCAGCATCAATAGCACGATTCTTGACTGCTGAAGGCTCTTGTGAGTAAGCAACAACAGCAAGGCTCTTCTCCGCCCTACTGCATATTACATAGAACAACCGTCTGGTTCTGGATAAGACGGAGTCTATACCATTCGCCTCATTTTTCTTATCTGTAGCCGACAGATTTTCAGCGCCAAAGAGCTTCTCATACTTGAAAAGAAAGCCCTTTGAGTCTTTGTCATCTATTACTGCCAAAATGCGATCAAATTCCAACCCTTTAACTCCCTGGTGGGTAGTAAAACCTAGCTCGTCGGCCACATATTTTGCATAGTTTTCAACGTGACTCAGTCTTGCATCAAGTGCTGTATCCCAAGCTTTTTGGATGGAAGGTGACTCAACGCCCTCTGCGAGATCTGCGATACCTTCCAGTAAAAGGTCGTTCAAAATATCGGGGATTTCTAACAGTTGATTCTTCTCTATTAATGACAATAATTCTCTGAGGCTAATGTCATTTTTCAGCAAAGCTCTAACCTTACTAACTGCATCCTCCACAGAAGCTAATAGTGCTATCGGATCTGCAAGGAAGTCTTTATTCTCTCCCCCTATCAAATGAGAATGTTTCTTAATAATTCTCATAACTTCAAAGTCATTTTCTTTACGAATCGCATTAGCCAAAGGTAAAACCTGATGAGTACAAAATTTAAATGTTGAACTCGTTCCGTTTAGTAATGAATCTCTTAGGCTATCCTCCGTTGACAATGGAGTGAAAAATTCGTCAAACTCTCCTCTACGAGCTGCCATGGCATGTTCAAGCGTTAATGTTTTTACCTGACTAACATCTTTCCAATTCTCATCATCAGTTATAGCTTTCATCTGCTCTCTTATACGAGCCTCAACTTCTGATTTATTTTCATTAGGTGTCTGGGCAATAAATAAGCGAACAATACCTTCTTCTGCATCTGGCTTTGCAGTTTGTTGTTTACCATCATCCTCTTGCCTAATTTTATTAATCAGCTTGATAACCCTTTTGGGGCTCCGAAAGTTGGTTTTCTTTTCGGGTGTTTTCCAGTTCTCAGGTAGACTTGTCGCTAAGTCTTCTTTACCTCCGCTATAAATTCTCTGCATAAGGTCACCAAAAAGACCTAAAGAAAAGCAGCCTGAATTATTTTTCTGGGTCTGTATAAATGCATCCATCAGACCTTTATTTGTATCCTGACTCTCGTCAATGAGTAGTATAGGGAACTTGTTAACTAACACTTTTTGGAACAGTGGCTGTTCAGTTAAAAATTCAGTGGCAATTTTGATTACCTCTGCATGTGTCAAAGACCCTGTTGTCAATCGTGTGCTAGTTGGGCTGTATGTAAAATTCTGTACTATGTCGAGTTTTTCTAACCGTTTTAATTTTGAATCTCTACTTCGAGCGTTCTTTACTGCCGTCTTACCAGATTTGTCTTGTGCTTTATAAATTTTTGCTTGTAAATCATCAATACTTGCTTTTAGGTCGGCTTCCAACCATATTTTCATATCGCTCGTAAATGGCTGAATTAACTCCCAAACAAAGCTGTGTATGGTAGAGACAGCAAATATTGGATCGTATTGAAGGCGATGCTTAATTTCTTCACAAGCAGCATTTGTGTAGGTGATAACGGCAATGCGCTGTCCTGCTTTTATAAACCTATGAAGGTCATTGTCACGTACTGCCTGAAGAACATTTACAAGAGTTCTGGTTTTACCCGATCCAGCTCCAGCAAATAATAAAAAACTAGTAGGGCTGTCAAGGTTTAGATATTGATAAATCTCTTTATCAACCTCTTGAAGACTATGAGTATCTGCCATATCAGAACTCCTCCAAGGCTTCGGGTTCTTCAACCTCTTCGGGTTCTTCAACCTCTTCAGGTTCTGCAAAGACAAATTCTTGGTCAGTATTGCTCAACTCCTTTTCCAACCACTGAAGCCCTTCATCAATATAGGTTGGAACTTTTAGCTTCTTAGGATCAACATCATACAAAAGATCCAATGCCATCTTCGCCTTTTCACCATCTAAGGCTTTATATAGAGTAGCCGCACATTCTTCCAAAGAAACCTTCATCGTCGCTTCGTGCATCTTTTTGACCATCCCAGTTGAGCTAGTCAAGTCTCGAAATAGTTGAATGTTACTGAGTGCTATTGCATCCTCAAATGTGTATGGAATCGCTTCCTCTTCTTTACCATCTGTATGATATTTGATCATGAAACCATATTGATATGCAGCTCTGACATTACCTTTAACTTTCTTATCATTTGAAAGATCCAGTACGTCATCCAGACTTAGGTCTTTCAGTTCAAACCACTCCCTAAGCGTATCACTGCCATACTTATAATCATTATTTCTTGCAGGCTGAACCTTCTTGCCATCCACGCCCTTCGCATCTGTATCGGTAATCACCAAAGTAGGTAAGGCTAGAGTATCGATTAGTGGTTTCAAACGTTGAGCGTGCGCACCACCAACCTCTAGTATTGATAAATAGCTACTTCGTAGCTCAGGATAATTATAATTAATGAAATGCGGTAGTAGCATTCGCTCTGCAGCACCTTCAACCAGAATGATGCCATTTGCAAAGAAAAGATCGCAGTGGGTTGTCTTGAGGTAACGCGAAACAAACTTCTGAGTGTTAAGAATCTGTTCGTCTTCAGTTGCCTTTTTCTTACCACTTCCAAAAACTGAAGATAAATCGACGACCTCAGCCTCAGGTACATCAGCGATACTAACTGCGGCTTTGCGTTTGAAGTAGCGTAGTTTCTCGAATCCAGCTTCATGAGCTATGTAGCTTGAATGGGTGCTAAGAACCATCTGCGTAGTAAATTGTTCGTCGATATCTTTCCTAAGAACTTCATAGGCTTTGCGTATAAATACTTGTTGAACCTGAGCGTGCAGGTGAGCTTCAGGTTCTTCAACCAATACCAAATGGATTGGTTCTATTGCAACATCATTTGCAGATCTTCTTTTTTGAGCTTTTCCAATTCGTTGCCACCGATCTCTGAACGTAATCAACTTGAACACAATATGAATAAGGTTTTTGTATCCTAGTCCGTTATATTGCTCTGGTAAGGAGAACGTGTGATTATTAAAACCTTGCTTTTGAATATCAAATATTACGGCAGCATCATGTTCCAACCCTTTAATCGGATTAACGCGACTCGATAGTTTAACATCAGGGTCATTGAATCCTGGGTAACCAAGAGCTTGTATTTCGCCCAATGCTCCCTTAAACGACTTGTCTAATTTCTTATCAAACTCTTCCTGAGCTTCCTCAATTGCTTTCAGTGCAGGAAGATCATCGTCATCAGGTAAATCAGTAGGGTTTAGATGGCGAATGTAGTATTCCTGCAACTGGCTAGACAGGGTAATGCCTGTATTCACTTGCTCACTATTAGGATCTGTGAATCCGCGTTGTGCTTCTATAGTGTCAACTTTAAACAAACCGTTAAAAGGATCGTTCTCTAGTGGAGTGGCTTGCTTTGGCAAATCTTGAGTAGTAGAGATTTTTTTAGGGTCTAAGATGTAAGCTCTGATAACAAAGGAATCAGACAACTTTCTATTGAGATAATCTTTCAAGTCCCGAGGCCAAAAAGATAGCTTTGTCTCGTCGGTGCGCAACTCATCTATAGCTCTGAAATCTTGTAAAAAGTTCTCTCTAAGCTTTTCAATATCTTTGGGTTCATATGTTAGTCTGATACCCAGAGGCTCGCCCTTCCATTTAAGTGTTGGAATTAAATGTGCCACTCTGTGAACATCTTCAACACCAGCATCAAGCCAAACGTCAAGTGAAGGGCAATACGGAATCCAATCGCTTATATCTTGCCCGTTTAACTCTTTTGGGTCGGTACTAAGCCAAGATTCTGCGTATTGATTTAAAGCCGACCAGTTACTTAGGGTAAAGTCAGTAACTGTAATCTTCCGTGACTTGTCGAGAAAGCATATAAGAGCATCTGTAGCTGAAGTTTTGCCGCTATTGTTTGCACCGACTAGTAGAGTTTCATTATCTGACAGGTTAACCCTACAGTTCTTTAGTTTTCGAAAGTTTTGGATTTGTACAAAATTAATCTTCATCCTTTTATCTAGCCTTGGTAGCCATCAATTGAACTAGAGAATAATATGAAACCGATCATAATAGTTTGATAGTTCACTCAATAAAGTAAAAAAGCTTGAAAATTAACTAATTGGCAAGCTTTCAGGTTTGAACTATTCACATTAGTTTTTTCTCGTAAAACTCTGACAGAATAAAAACTATAAACTTGTCTCGCTGACGTGTAATGGGGCAAAAGCGAGTTAGCTTTTGAACTAGCGACTCACACCAGATGAAGTAAAATCGAAGAGATAAAATAACCCAGTGTAAGCGCGGTTTTGGCCTTCGAAATCATGGCCAAAAATGTTCCCGACATTTTTCGCCATTCCCTACTTCCATGTAAGTCAGATGATTTCGCATAGCCCACATGGAAGTGCTCGAACAACGTCCATGTCTAAAATCCAGTTCGGCGTCCATGCCTCTCGTTCATGAGCTCGAAGCTGCGCTTCACTCACCGTGCCAAAAGAGCGCTTGCACATAAAGCCTGCGGCAGGCAATTTCAAATGGTGAAGGTTCGACCTTAAAACACACTTAACAAATAAGATGCTGCCAAACGCAACGAAGGCTAATCCAAAAAATGCCGAACCTTCATTCCAAGGCCACCAAACTTTGGGGCATAAACGAGTTAACTCACTAACCAGTTGAGTGCTTGACTCGAAACAAGCATGGTCGATTGTTTAGCCTTGGACTAAATGTTCTCTTAATGGTTTTGTTGCCCACGGTTGGAGCTTCATACCACGTTTCAACTTCACTCTTAGCCAACGGATATACAGGCGTCCAAATGATAGTGTTTAAGGGTCTGTCTTACCTTTCTGCGCCCTTCTTGACGAATTGCTAAGCAATCCTTATGAGCTGTCATTTCCTCTAACTCGCCATCTTTAAAGATGCTTCTCATCGGTGGTTTGCATTAAGAGCGACTTGCTTAGACTCATTCAATGGTGAGCAATATTGCCTTTAATAATAAGCTCGTCAGTAACATGGGCGTGTTGAATGAAAGGCCTAGCTTCGTGGTGATTGCTAAAATCAGAATAATTGCTAAAATACTGTATATACATACAGCACACAGTAAATTATGAACGTTATTCCCATTTCAGCTAGCGCAGGCATCACCGGATTTGAATCTCCGGCGACTGACTACAAGCAACTTCCACTAAGTCTTGATGAATTGCTGATTGAACATCCTAGCGCCACCTTTATCGGGCAAGCCCGTGGCGACTCCATGCAAGGCGTGGGCATTTTCGATGAAGATATCTTGATTGTGGATAGGCACGTCAGTGTCAAAAACCAAGATGTGATTGTGGCTAATTACAATGGCGCCTTTGTCTGCAAAATCATTGATACGGTTAATCGTCAACTCCTCTCTGCCAATGAGTCGCACATGAGCACGCCAATACTTGAGCATGACTCGTTTAGCGTGGAAGGTGTGGTGATTCGCTCGATACGTTGTCATCGTCAAAGCCCAATACTCACAAGAGATTAACCACTATGTTTGCGCTTGTGGATGCGAACTCTTTTTACTGCAGTGCCGAGCAAGTGTTCAGGCCCGAATGGCGTGGTCGGCCCATCGTTGTGCTCAGTAATAACGATGGCTGTATTGTGGCCGCCAATCGCCAAGCTAAAGAAGCAGGGATAGCTAAGTTTGTCCCCTACTTCCAGGTTAAGTCGCTGTGCGAGCGTAAAGGCGTGATAGCGCTCTCCTCAAACTATGAGCTCTATGGCTCGCTTTCATCCGCCATGATGGAAATCATCGGTCGCTTTGCCCCAGAGCAGCACATTTACAGTATTGATGAGTCCTTTCTGTCGTTTAAACACTGTTACCCAGCCATTCCCTGCTTAATCACTCAAGCCGCGCGGATACGGCGAGCGGTCTGGAAAGAATCGCGGTTACCTGTGTGCGTCGGCATGGGGGAATCACTGACCTTGGCCAAAGCGGCTAATCATGCTGCTAAGAAGCTCCCTGGCTATAACGGTGTGTGCGCCATCTCCAGTCACAGCGAAAGAGAGTTCGTGTTGGGGCAGATGGCAACCAGCGATGTGTGGGGGGTCGGTAAACGTATTGCCAAGCGGCTGTCAGCGATGAATATCAACACGGCGCTTGAGTTAGCACGCTTAGCGCCCGGCATTGCTCGCCAACAATTCAATATTGAGGTGGAGCGAACCGTCCGTGAGCTAAACGGCTTACCGTGTAAGGGGTGGGATGAAGCCCGTGCTGATAAGTTGCAGATATTCTCGACCAGAAGCATGGGGCAGCGCATCATGGACAAAGCATCCCTATTACAGGCCATCACCAAGCACGCCGCGATAGCCGCCGCCAAAGCGAGACACCAAGGTTCATTGTGCAATGCCATGCTGGTGTTTGCCAGCAACTCGCCTTTTGATGAACAGCCCTGTGGATTCAAAGTCACTGTGCGCTTACCTAGTCCAACGAATGATACCTGTGAACTCGTTAAGGCCGCAGTGAGTCTGTGTGAGTCGCGGTTCCAACATGGCGTGCGCTACTACAAGGTGGGTGTCGGGCTGATTGATTTGTGCAACGAAGCCCACTACCAACATGACTTATTCGCCCAACCTAAAAGCCCTGCGCTCATGAATGTGCTGGATGCGCTTAACAATCGCTATGGTACCGATGCTTTGTTTGTTGCCGGACAAGGCATTGCGCCCAAATGGCGAATGCGCCGAGACATGCTCACCCCTCAATACACAACCAATTGGCACGATATCCCGCAAATCAGTTGCTGATAGCGCACCCATCACTGCAACGTAAGAAACGTTCACTGACGCTACAGAAGCGATAAACCTCAATTATTTCATGGTGATGAGCCTGAGATGTAACCGTTAACACTAGCTATGAATCCTTTTCATCATTAGTGGCATTAAGCGGGATGGCGGTTTACTGGTGCCATGACGGAAAAACCCACGGTTAGACCTCTTTCTTAGTGCTGTAAATCAATAAATGGGGGTAATTAATGTTACAAAAACTACATGTATACAGTTGTTTGGAGAAGTTTGATAAAGATTAACAATAATTAATGTTTGGTTTTAGATGATGAAAATAGCCGATGAAAATCAAATCAGCTATTGACGGATAAGTCGCTGCTGCATAAGGCCTAAGTTACTGATAGGTTGTTGAGTGGGTGCCTCTTGAGAATAAAACTTAATTTGATTTGTAACGAAGTGTTTCGCGCGATAATTTGACTATAAACCTGTTTTATAACAATGAGGTAACGTTTTTCTGAGAGGTGGTTTTCAAAAAAAATTTTGCAATTCCAAAAAAATATTTTTCTACAAAAATTTTAAATGTTGGGTGTTTCAGTGAACGCTTTTCTGACTTAATACGAATACTTAAGCGATTTCTAAAAATTCAAAAAAATTCAAATCAATTTTTTGAAGCAAATTTTTTTGAAATGACGAGTTTGATGTTGTAGATACCCCGAAACTTGCACTCTGCCCGGTTCGGCTATTATTCAATCATTAAGAGCTAGTTGAGAGCTAAACATGACTAAACGTGTACCCAATATGCGAAAAGGACGCAATATTACATGGATGTTCAGCCACAAGAATGAGCAATCAGTCTTCATCGATTCTTTTCTTGAGCAGACCTACGCTAACAAGTTAGAACTTTCACCTGAGGTGAAAGCATATGCCACACAACCTGAGAGTATGCACGTCAATGTGGACGGTAAGAAATGTCGCTATACGCCTGACTTTCTTGTCGTCAATCATGATGGGACTTCAATCTATGTCGAAGTTCATCATAACGCCTTTATTAATGATGAGTATCTCAAGAAGCTTGATGCTGCCGAGCAATACATCAATGAAACGACCTCATCGTCATTTCTTCTGGTAGATGAAGCCGAACTTCCAATGGTCGTGGGTAAAAACATACAAATGATCGTCATGAACCGAAATGCCACTGAGCTTGAACACGTTGATGTTAGCCAACTGCCTGATGTTACAACATACGCAGAGCTTTATCGGCTGCTAAGTGATGACCTTGAAGACCCTGCGGCCGCTATTTATGAACTCATTGCAATCAAAGTCTTTAAGTATGATGAATGTGTGATTTTTGGCCCTTCAACTCAACTCGTGAGGGCGCAATAACAATGCTGGCAAGGCTCTGTAACACTCAATACCAAGCATCCACAGGCGTTATTCTCACGTCTGTGTATCAAGATAGTGATTCTATCCTGCTTAAAGGTGAGCATGAAACAGAACAAAGTGTTTATCTAAAGTCCGAGGAGTTCCACGAGAAGCTTGAACAAGGTGAACTTACTGAAATACTGCCCCCGCCAGTGCATCGTGTACTGAATGATAGGCAGAAAAAAGCGCATCAGCGCAAAATGCTCTATGTACAGATCCTGTGTGAAATTGTTGATAACAGCAATGGGGAACTGAAGCCTAGTACAGAAGAAGCGTATGAACGCTTGAAAGCGGTGTTGATTGAAAGACACCCTGAACTTGTCTATCCGAACATGCCCGCCAAAACGACAATTAATGCGTATTGGCACCAATGGGTCAAAAATGGTTACGACAACAATGTGCTGATGCCCAAAAAGCGCAAGTCTTCAACACGGCTAAGTACTGGATCTGAAGAGTTCATGATAAGCCGCATCATCAAAGACTGGTGTGATGGTGTCCATGACAATAAGAAAGCGTGTTACAGAGCGTATAAAGATGATGTAAGGAAGGCCAATGATGAGACGATCCAATTAGCAAGCTACAGCACCTACCTTCGTCGTTTAAAAACCTATAGCGAACACTATAACAAGCTAAATAACGATGCTACATCCGACGCTGAACGAAATCAGTTACTGAACACTATCGGTAAACGAATAAAAACCGACTTCCCACTTGAGCGCGTAGAAGTGGACAGAATGTGCCCAACGCTTCGTTTAATCGATGATGACACTGGGGAGATCACTGAGAATATGGGGATTTATGTCGCGATGGATGCGTACTCGCGTTATCCCATTGGTGTTGTTGTAGAGTTCGGGCAAGGTGAAAACAAAGAGTCGGTGACCAATCTGATAAGAAGTACTTTTGAGTCGGATGAGTTCTTACCCGCAAAAGGGAGACCATTCGAACTTGTCACAGATAACGGAGCGGGCTTTAACAACAGCATCATGCATAAACTTTGCAATAACTTGGCAATAAACCTTAAGCATAACCCAGCAAATAGGCCAACGATGAAGCCCTTTGTTGAGTCGTTCAATAATACATTGCGTAAGCAATTCTTTGAGGGCTATCAAGTCACCTTAGCAAATGGCGAGCGTGTCATCGGTGTTCCCGGGTACCTACCTCCTAGGACGGGAAAAGAACAACAAAGCAAACAACCAAAACAACTCGCAAGCATGTTCGTGAGTGATTTTAAAAAGCACCTCAATAGGTTCTTGAGTGAATATGTCAATACCAAGCACAGTATGACTGGCGAAACACCGCAAGAACGTTGGGATACAAAGGCGATGATGCGCTCATCTAAGCGAGATAATTATGACCATGTCGTCTCTGCGTTTCATGTATACCTAAAACCGAGTCAACACAAGTTACAGGCCAGTGGTTATATTACCTGCTACAACCAGATTTTCAGTAGCAAAGATTTAAAAGACCTCTACAGTCAGATGAAGACCTACGGCCATGAGCTGCCTTCAGTTACGATTCAGTATTGTCCATTCGATGCTCGCTATGTGACCGTTATCGGTAAGCACCCGAAAACAAAGGCAGACATTTGTTTAGTGGTGCCCAACCGAGAGCTCGATGATATGCCCTTCCCTGTTTCATTTGAAGAGCTTAATGGTCACAAACCGAAGTCATTCAGTGTTTATATGCAAGCACATAAAGGCGAAGTAACCAATCAAGTTGAAAGCGTCCTGCAAACCGTCAAGGTAAGGAAAAAGCGCTCTGGCAAGCCTGTGCTTTCTTGTGAGGCCAATAATGTCGCTAACCTCTCCGCAGCGGAGCGCGTCCAACGTTCAAACGAAAAAGTGGTTAATGAGCGCAGGGAATATGATGCAAACATTGCGGTTGTAGAAGACAAACCGAAGCAGAGCGAAACAAAACAGAGACATCACCAACCTAACGACAATTATGATGAGGGCGCTGAAGATTTATGGAACGACTGATGGCCGCGTTAAATCGCATTGATATGCCTGATAACATTGCTAAACATTGCACGCTTAAAGCAGCATGGAAAGCGATGAACCATGTGCATTACAATTTTACGCATCAAGATAAGAAGCTCGGACTGCTCATTACGGGGCCATCTGGCATCGGTAAAACGCTACTCGCGGAAACATACGCGAGTCAGATAAAGAGACGCGAGAGTGAAGAGAAAGTCACTATTCCTGTATTGCATCATGAAGTGGCAATCGAAACGAACAGCCCCAGTGCGTTACTTCGCGGAATAATCATGCGGATGGGCGCCCCACTACCAAGGAAGGCGATAGACTTTATTGAACTGTTTGCTCAGTTCAATCAATTATTGGTCGAACTTGAAGTCGAGTTACTCATCATTGATGAAGTTCAACACACCCTACCTAAAAATGATGGGATAAAGGCTCAACAAATGCTGAAGTGTTTCGCGAGCATGCTCGATAAATCAGGCGTACCGATTGTGTTCATGGGGACCCAAGCCGCCAACCGATTAATGACATTCGGTACAACTAAAAAGGATTATGACGATGATGAGCAATTGTCACGCCGCATGATAAAACCGGTGAAATTGCATCAAATTATTCCGATTAGCAAAGAGTCGTTAAATGTTTTTAATTATTTCATGGCAAGAGAAAATCTGCCGTTGCTGCAAAGCAATGAACGTGAACTTATCACACGTTTGAATCTTGCTTATATCAATGGTCACTTCGGTACCTTGGACAAATTATTCAAAGGCTATGACTTTTCATATGTTCACGATCGCATCATGTTATTAGATGCGCTAAGAGAGAGTTTTGAGCTTAATTGTCCTTGTGAGGCTAACCCTTTCAATGAGCAAGACTATAACGCCATGGATGCAACACTTGTCGTCGAAAAGCACAAAGTATGGGTCAACGAATGGAGGGCTGAACATGGGTATCCAACCTCTATGCCTGCCAAATGAGTCTGGTATCGGGTACGCGCTAAGATTTGCCCAACGAAATGGGCTCCAATACTTAGGCTCCCTACTCAAATCGACACGTATTCAGTGGCTGGTCAAAGGGACGAATTACTCTAAGCTAGTGTTAGGGCGTTTACAGGAACTCAGCCATCCAAATTCGCTCAGTGAGGTATTTAACCCACTGTTCAAGAATAATCGGCTACTGACAGCACGCGTGTGCCTTGATTGTATTGATGAGGCAAAATTTGTGCACCTGGAAGTACAAAACCCATTTGTGGTGAAATGTACCAAACATAACAAAGGGTTCATCGAGCGTTGCACGCATTGCGACACCACTCTGAACTGGGAGCTTGGCTTACTTGATGGTCGATGTACGAATAGAGACTGCGGTAAACGATTAGTCTCGGCTTCAGGGCCAGAGTTTCCCTTAGAACTCACCGAGCAACAAGTATCGGATTGCATACTGGCGAGTCACTTCGCGCGCAATACATGCTCGATGACAATCAGCGTATCGACATGGCCAACGTTTACTTCATTAGAACAGGAGGTAAACCAAGGCTACAAATTATTGAGCGATAGCGAAACAGCGAAGCAATGGCGGAGTGTCATGGCAAACAGTATGCCGAGTTCCCTCCCTGCATCGTTTCGTAATCACGGGGCAAGTATGTTGGTTAATGCTATCGGCGACTGGAAGAACAGTCAGCTACTAAAAGCCGATTTACCCAACACACAGCAGACCTCCCTATCGGGTAAGTTTATGGTTTCAGTGCCGGATGCGAATAAGTTGCTCACCACCAATATAAAGGCGTTAAAGCTGTTACAAGAAGAAGGTTTGATACCACATACGCACAATAGAATACATATTGGCGCTGACGTCGATCTCACCTTGATCCTCTCGATGTTAAAGCAAGCCAATGCTGACGTGTCGCAGCCCCAGTCTCTATCAGAACTCCGTGGTATTTTAGATTACTATGCACTTGATATGGTCGACGTACTATTAGGGATGAAGTGTGGGGTGTTGCACGCAAAGTGCATTGCTAGCGTAGATTTACATCACTCAATACATGTTAACGCTGATGCACTGAAAGCCTTTGGGCAAAGCAGATTCACTCAATTTTCCCCGCAAAATATATCGTTCAAGAAAGCAATGAAGTTGACCGGGCTATCGGAGCAGGCACTGAAACGTTTGCGTAAGACAGGTCAACTACGCCCTCCTCGCGTCTGGATGCATGGTGGGCATGAGCAATGCTGTTTTGAAGATGTACTGGCCTTAAGGCAACAACTCGAAAGCAAGCAACTGGTTCTATGGGATAACTCGGCAGCTTAATTGACTGAGTAAGCGACAGATGCTGTTCGACTCAGACCCATAGAGTAAAACAAGTAGAGGATAAATTATGGAAATCACATCTGAAGGTTGGGTCGTGCTGAAAGTAACAGATACAGACAACACAATCTGGTACAAGATCTTTAGTTCTTGGCGCTTAGGAGATAGGTGGCGCTTATCATCAGGTGCTACAGATAAATCGCAGTTAGTGGATAACGGCGATCACTTTGTTTGGCCGCAGCAATCAGGTACGGTTTACTTGTTGCCAAAAGATTTTGAAGGTGGCATGAGCATTTACACTGCAAGTGTTTTAGATGACCTATCGTCTGCCGCTCAAGCGTCAGGTGCTCTCGTAGAAAGGATCACTCTGAATGACGCGGAAATAGAGAAAGCGCATTGAGGACCAACCGTTTTTCTATTGCTGTTCAGTGAAACCGCTTTAGCTCTACTAATACAATAACCCGAATAGATTCGCCTATCACTAGGCTCAAATGGATTAAGCTAAATGCCATCTGAACCTATATACCGCTTAATCTTCTATGTCAGTGGTAAATTTGTGATGGTAGCTTTCATTTAATGCGTCGATTTTGATTCGAGCAAGGATTTCACTACGCAGTATTTTCACTGTGTGGTCAGCATGAATACCGATTTTATTGGCCTTAACATGGCATACGACAATTGGTGGGAGTTCGTTACCCTCAGCATCGTAGATGTTACTGAGCTCAAGGGATTCGCCTTCTAAGCGTGTCAACGTTAGCATTATACGTCCTTGTTTAATGTATTGAGCTATCAGTGTAGAACATTGGCGAGTGTTTTGGAGCTATGGATGGACAGCCCCGAGTCTTATGAACAAATTTCACCAACCAGTATGAAGTGCATAGTGTTCCTGAGCTTACCACAGCCGCATCTACACGGTGTTATTCTATCTCTTCGATTTAGCCTTTGGGTATCAATCTGACAATTAAAAGTTAAATCGATTTTGGACAAAAGTGTGTTTGCCTTGGAATGAAGGTGTTGGCATTTTTTGTGGTTTAACATTTGGCTGTTTTGGAATTGGAATTTGTGTTTAAAGTCGAATCTTCATTGTAGTTAAAAGCCTGCGGCTCGCTTAAGTGCAGATACTGCTTCGGGACGCTATACGTCATCCGGATTATCGCGGAATGTGTGATCGGATTAAACCGAAACAGGTGATCGGTTTATCCCGGAATCGGTGATCGGATTACTCCGAAACATGCACTTAGGGTAATTCGAAGAAAAATAGCTAAAAGAGTGTCATCAAACACTTATCCTTTTACACGTAAGCTTGAGTCCTCAGTAGTGGAAGATATGATGTCAGCCCAAGAAAGTTTGATATCAGATTTTCCAGAAATATTTCCTAGCGTAGTTGAAGCTATGAATAGGTACAAAAAAAGACACCATAACAAGACTTGAAAGGAATATTTACCACTGGGCCCTAGTGTCGATTCTTGCCGCTGGCTCTTACTCTAATCGATAGACCCCAAGTGACAGCTATGGGGGTCATGGCAAGTGATTTTTCGACCTGAGTATTAAACTATATTACTCAGTATGAGACTTTAATACTTGGTATGAATCTTTATTACTCGACCACAGCTTGCGTCGATAATAGTCATGGCTTTCGAGTTTGTGTTTGGCGACTTAACCTGATCACACCAAGAGCCATTTTTCTATCTTTTTTATGCCTACGCTAAAGATCCTGTCTATGACTACACTTTAGCCTTAAGAGACACATTCAAGTCCTTGAGTTGTTAAGTTGTACACTTTATTAACATACTCCAGCGTTGACTCCCTATGAGTAACCAAAATTCTTGTTACTGGGAGGCGGTTAATACCGGAATTGATTCGTTGTTCATTGTCTAAATCTAAATTACTGGTTGCTTCATCTAATACTAATATGCAGGGTTCTAGGTATAAAGCCCTTGCCAGTAATACCCGTTGTACCTGCCCTCCGGACAGTTGAACTCCCATGTCGCCAATTAATGTTTGATATCCCATAGGCAAAGCCTCTATATCATCATGTATTGAGGCTAACTTACATGCCTGCTCAACTTTTAAGAGATTATAATCATCGTCGAAAAATGAAATGTTTTCGGCTAAAGTACCTGATAATAAGGAGTCATTTTGCATAACACTACCAATTAATTTTCTGTATGTTACTAAACCAATTTTTTTAATATCAACGCCATCAAAAAGGATTCTTCCAGAGGTGGGTTCTAATAATCCTAGAATTATTTTTAGCAGTGTGGTCTTACCGCTTCCAGAAATGCCGGTTATGGCAATGTTGTCGCCGAACTCGAGTGTGAGATTTACATTTTCAAACAGAGGTTTGTATTTTGCTCCATATCTAAAACTAATATTTTCAAGTTTGATACAGCCAACGACAGGTTTTGTTAACCCCAGCCCCTTACGGTTATCTTCTTGTGACTCTAATGCGATATCTGATAGTCTAGACAAGTGAATGTCCAACATTTTAAAAGAAACAAAACTATCTATAAGGCTATTAATTCTTGAGGAGAATTGTCCTTTATATGACATAAAAGCTATCATCATTCCTATCGAAAACAAACCATCCATCACAAAATTCGCGGCAAAATAAATCACGCACAAGTTTTCAATCGCAAATATAATGGTATTAACAGATGAGAAACATAGGGACCATATCGAACCTCTAATTCCTAAATTAATAACATCAGAGTATAGAGATAGCCATTCATTCTTACGTTTATCTTCATGGCCATGCAAACGGATAGCTTGAATTGAACGTATACCTTCTAAGAAAAAGCTATCTTCTTTAGCTGATGCTATAATGATCTCTTCAGCATTCCTTCTAAATGGTCGATAGAACATCCACCTCACAAGCGCATAGATAAGAACGGCTAAAGTAGCAATCAATGTTAATTTCGGGCTATATACGTACATCATTATCAACGTTGTAGTGACCATTAAACCATCAAGTACAACACTAACAAAAGTAGAGGTAATAAAAGACTGTATTTCCCCCTGAGAACCAAAACGACTGACAATATCACCTATATGGCGTTTCTCAAACCAGCTAATAGGTAATCTAATCAAGTGAGAATATAATCCAGAGCTCCACTGAATGTTTAGATGATTCTGTATATGCAAACCAATTAAATTTCTTAAAATACTTGTTATAAGAGAGACTAATGTTAGAATGAAAAACGCAATAAACAATAAATTAAGCAGTTCTTTATCTTGATTGACTATAACATCATCAATTACTAGTTGCATATAATAAGGGGAAGCTAATGCAAATAACTGTAACAAAAGCGATGCAATAAATATTTTAAACAACCCATATTTTAAGCCAACACTTGCTTGCCAGAAAGAATTTAACTTAAGGCCCTTATCACGAGTTTCTTTTTTAAAGTTAATTGCAGGGAAAAACTCTACCGCGATACCTGTATAATGTTCTTTAAACTTTTCAATCGAATACTTAACTTTACCAATAGCGGGGTCATGAATAGTTACAGTATTTTTATTGTACTCAGTTAGGACAACAAAATGATTTAAGTCCCAATGCAGCACGCAGGGTAAGCGAAGTTGCTCTATCTCATGAACATCAGCCTGTAAGGGTCTAGAATCTAGGTTTATCTGCTCTGCATACTCACACAGTGTACGTATTGACATCCCTGACTCACTGTAAGCGAGTTCTTTTCTGAGGGTCATTAAATTGGTTTTTCTTTGGTAAAAGCTAGACATCATAGCAAGGCAAGCTAAACCACACTCACTGTATTCAGATTGATATATAATTGAGCACTTACTTTGAGGGAGGAGAGTAAACATAGAATAGAAACTACTTTGGTTTAATATGAGTGCCCGAAGGCACTCAAAATGATATTATTCTTCGGCCATACACATTAAAAACTGAAACTTGTTAGAACCACCACCACCGCCGCCGGTTGAACCTCCGCTAGATGGCCAATAACCTGCAGAACCACCAAACGAGCCGCCAGCAGAACCACCAGACGAGCCGGAATATCCAGGTCGATTGTTGCAAGCGGAGGCTACTCCTGTGCTAACAAATGCGCCTGCCACTCCTCCCATTGGAGTCATACCCATAGCTACAGTCACTCCACTTCCGACTACTGAGCCTAGTGCAGCACATCCAGGTGAACCATCACCGAACGCAGCCTCACCAAGTCCAGCCCCTATTGCTCCAGATAAAGCTCCAGAGCCGCCGCCAATTATTGAATCTTGTTCATGAATCGATAATTCTTTCATAGTTTTTCCTTTCCTTGTTTATTAAAAGTATTGTGGGGTTTTAAATAATGTAAAACCTTTTTTACACGTTTCTAACGTAGAAAATCTATACGGTATTTATTGATTTAAATTGTACTATCTCCAGTTTGAACTTATTATTAAAATTAATATAATCCAATATCATTTTAAATAACTTATAGAAGGGCGAAAACGTAATTTTCAGCAATACCAAAGGCATAGTGATATGCAACCAAAAACAAAGTGCAAAAAAACTGTTCTACACACATTTCACTGCCCTTCTTCCACTCGGGGAATATAGACCTCATCGATAACTAACTTAAAAACCATTCTTGGAGATTAAGTACATGGATACACATAAAATATCATGTTGATTTTTTGCTACAAGGCCACATACCCCGCCAACCTAGCATTGTCGCTGGTTATTATTCTTATCCATTAAAAGCAAATATAACAATTCCATACTAACTAATAGCATTATAGGAATGAAAACATATTGAATATAACCAGATAACAACAGGCCGAATGTGATGCTAAAAGGAATCATCCTATACTTCCCGAAGTTAAATAAGTTCTGTTCATAAGCCTTCCCTATAATTAACTTAAAGAACTTGAGGTTAAAAGCAATTGCGATGCAAAAATAAAAAATAACAAACCCTAACATCACTCCTGAAAGGCGAGCATTAAAAGTGGTAAGCTGAAAATGAATAAGTTCTACTCTTTCAGTTAAAACAAAATCAACGCTAATACTGTAAATCAATAAAAGATTAAATATAATAGTCACTTTGGTTGGGTTAAATTTTTTCATAAAAAATCCTTTAAATATAACTAGTGAAACCTAGAGTTTAGTAGCCATTGATGACAAATAATGGATCAAGCAACCACTCAAGTAGGGTTCTTTTTCCAGTACTGATGTCCGCCTGCAATAACATACCTGGAATTAATGCGGTTTGCTTGCCATAGGTTTTGATATATTGCTGTGCCAATTCGACCTTAACTTTATAAACAGGCTCATTAAATGATAACTTATTTGCCGTTTCTGCAGAAAATATAATATTCTTAGACACATGCGAGACCTGTCCACGGGTAACTCCAAATTTTTGAAATGGAAACGCGTCTAGTTTGAGGTTGACTTCATCCCCTTTATTGATAAAAGCAATGGCACGTGTAGGTATAAACACTTCTGCTTCGAGTTTAGAGTCTGTTGGAATAATGGTCGCAAGGTAATCACCAGAAGATGCAAACTCGCCGACGTTAAATTTCATTGAGGAAATAACACCACTTATTGGAGCTTTTAATACTAAGTTACTATTCTCTAAAATTGCAACCTTATTATTTGAAAGTTTTGAAAGTTCAATATTAAGCAGGTCAACTTGCTGTAGCCTTTCAAACGGTAATCGTGCTTTATCACTTAATGCGTTAGCAAGATTAGTCTCAGATTTCAATACAATAGTATTGTATTCTTGTATCCGTTGCTGAAAGTCTAATACTAAATCAAGCTGTGTTTTTACTTCAGTTTGGCTAGCGTAATCATCTGCTTGTAATGTTCGGATATCGGCTAAACGTTCTTTGGCAAGCTGCACTCTATTTCGCAACAATTCACCTTGGATCCTTAATTCAATTTGCTCTTGCTTTAAATAATCAATAATACTCTTCAATCTTGATGTTCGTTCTTTAAATAGAGCGTTGTATTGTTCTAACTGCCCTTTTACTAACTTTATTTGATTATCGAATTCTCTAATTTTTTCTTTGTCAGAATTTAATGAATTCTGTAGAAACTTGTCATTTGACACAGAAAGTAAATTGTCGCCTTTTGTCACGACATCTCCTTCCTTTACGGCAATCGAACTTATTACACCACTGGTATGAGAATAAATTTTAGCAAGTCCATTAGTTGGAACAAGGTACCCCTTTACTTTTTCTTTTTTTGCGTAGTCACTGCAAAAAAGAAAAACCAAAGTAAAAATAACAACAATCGAAATGAAAAATAAAAAAACAGAATAATGTATTGGAGTGATAACCACAGCTTTACTGTAGTATATTGTCTTACTTTTTTCTAATACCTGTTTACGAAATAATGCTGACATACAACTTCCATATACTCAAATACATGCCAAATTCTTTTGGCATTGAGCTTCTACATGTTAACAATCAATCTTGTTACGTGTGTTACAAAGTGGGGGTTGATAAGACACTATTATCAAACACTTTGCAACATAAAGAATAAAAATAAAAAGCAATTTGATTATAAAAATCAACTTAGCGCTTGGTTGTAAAATTGTTAACAAAAAGTTCGACTTGACAGAGTAACTATATCGCAGCGCTGGATAACGCAACATAATAATAACAATTGTATCTATTTGAGGAGTAGATAAAGTTTGAAAATATTTATTAATTATTTTTGTAGATGAGTAAAATCGCGAACAATTTTTATTCACTTCAATGGACGTTGTTGATCAAATCCCAGTTTTAGATGCAACTACCCCAGGTGTTTTAACAAATTGGGCAGCTTGTTTCCTAATTGGTATCCCTAGTTCTATGACTTTGTTTATTGCTTTTACACCAGCTAAAGCTTCACCTACCTGCGCGTTGCGCTCCCGAAGACTAAGCTTAGTGCTAACCAACTGCTTATATCGATACATCGCTGTCTCAAATAGTGATCATTAGGTGGTAAGCATTATCCAGCTTCCATTGCGCTAATTGCTTTGTCTTGAGCGCGTTTACTACCACATTTCTCGGGTGGCCACCTTCCCAGCACCTTGCGTTGCTTCTGACGGGAATAGTGGATTTGCAACTCTTGCGCTGAAGTAGCTTATGGCATGCCTTAGTATCGTGTGGACCATCAGCTGACACAATCTCATGCGTATTACTATCAACTGCGAGGTGCCAGATACGGCGCTTTTCTTTGCCATGCTTACGGGTTTTTCATTCACTTTCACCGTAATCTTTGAGGCCTGTTGAATCAATGACAACATGTGCCACAGGACCATGGGTAATCCCCCCAATAACAATGAACAAAAGAGAAAATGTAACCAGCCTTCATTCGAAGGCTAACAAGTTTTGGGGCAATAATGTCTTAGGACACTCTTGTGCTGTGTAATGCTGCGATATCTATCAAACAACCATTCGCATAGGCTGTTTACTGGAAACTATAAGTGTCAATAAATCATCATCCAAAGCCACTTATGATACTTATTGAGCAGTCGAAACTTGATAAGAGGCATATAATTAGCCCCGAACTCAAGAAAAGGAAAACTTTAATGAAAGTAATCAGTACGTCTTTATTGGCACTAAGTTTGGCAACTTTGGGCTCAGTGCAAGCCATTGAATTAAATAGTAGTGATATTCAAGAAGGTTATCCTATGGCTAAGACCTTTGAATATAATAGCTGGGGTTGTAGTGGTGATAACCAGTCACCTCAGCTAACCTGGAAAAACGCGCCATCAGGTACTAAGAGCTTTGCAATCACAGTCTATGATCCCGATGCACCCACAGGCAGCGGATTTTGGCATTGGGTTGCATTCAATATTCCAGCATCAGTCAACGAACTACCGCGAGGTGTAAAAATTAAACATCTAGGTGGTATCGAGTCTCGTATAGATTATGGTACTGCTGGCTTTGGTGGAGCTTGCCCTCCTCAAGGGAATGGTATGCACCGTTACCAATTTACTGTGTGGGCATTGCCTACAGAAAAACTAGAACTTAACGAAAATACTCCAGCAGCTGTGGTCGGCTTTACGTTGAACAGTATCGCTTTAGACAAATCCAAGTTAACTGCTACTTATACACGTTAAAGCAAGATAACAATGAGGGGAGTGATGAACCAACAATATCAAGTTACGATATTCCGAGCAGAGCAACTTCAGAAGCTCAGGAACGTACGGCTTCATTCCCCAAGCATTATTCAAATTATGACTGGCAGTAAACGTCTATTTTGGAGGGAATCTACCATAGATGTTTCCCATTCTGAATTGTTGTTATGCGAGGCTTCCGAGTCATTGAGTTTTGAAAACCTACCACAAAAGGGAAATTTTCGTTCCAGAGTGTTCAGTTTCTATGGCTTACCGAATGGCTCAATAATTGAACTAAGTAAAAGTAACGGTGGTACAGAACAGACTCCCATACTAGAAGCTAGTGACGAGCTACAAGTTACCCTTAACGCACTTTTCTCTTTCAACCAACTAAGTATGAGTCAAGAGACACAATATCATTGGGTACAGGGGCTTTTTCAACAGTTGGCAGAACGTGGCGTATTACATTGTCTGTTTACTGATAACAATACTAGATTTAGTCAGAAATTAAGCCGCTATCTGGCGAAAAAACCAAGTGAAGAACACTCTTTAGATACTGTTGCGCAGCACTTTGCTATAAGCCGTTCAACAATGATTAGAAAACTTAAGAAAGAAGACATGCAGTATAGAGAAGTGTTAGCTGAAGTCCGATTAAATCATGCGTTAAACTTAATGCAAAAAGGTCACAATAACGTCGCAATGCTGGCCCTTTCGTGTGGCTATCAATCCGAAGGACGATTTAGCCAACGCTTTAAAGGCAAGTTTGGACTAACACCAAGTGACTACATCAAAACAATCGCTGCTCAATGATTTATTCATGCTGAATGATACATACAGGTCCAATTCTTTGAAAATCGAAATGCACCTGAAAAATAATTCATTGTGGACTGCCCCGAGTCTAATGGCCAAATGGCTTACCACCGATAACAACACACAAGGTTTAGCCATACAAACGAACTATCTAATTGATAGGTACTAAATACTAAGAGTAGAAGATATTTACCTAGTATCCATCCTAACTATATGTATAGTGTTCATTGAATTTCAGATTTTGCGCTGAAAATCTGAATTTTAATGAATTGCATTAAAACAACCACTTATCTCTAAAATTCTAGTGGACTCATAGATTACAGAAAATCTGATTTTAAAAGGAATTTTTGGTGAAAAATCTGAATTTGAATGGAACGATAAAAAACAAGGGTTTAGAAGTTAGCAGGAAGGTCAATTACTTGGGTGAATCAGATTCTGAAATTGAGTGAATCTTTACAAGTGTGGTAAAGTTCACTGAAAGTCAGAATCTCGTTCAACGTGTTAAATAAAACCCAGGCCCACCTATACTCTTTCCATGCGCTTCAGTTTTGCACAAACACAGATGGTTGTTTCTAAAACAAATTGGGCTTTTGTTTCTGCGTGCACTTAAAAGCTGATATGCAGTTGTCTCTATGGGGGCGATTGCCAACGGATGTCGACCAAGTCTAAACGGACCCAACTGCGCCGAATTAAAACCTCTGGGTTAAACTTCCAGGTTTAGTTGTAGCTTTTGTCGGTTAACGCCGTCTTCGCAGATGATCATTAGGTTCTTCAAACCTTCTGTCGTAGATGCCCCCCTTTGTGGTGAACAAGCTAGTGGGCTAAGATTGATCCTAGTCATTAAGTAAGTTCTGACGATAAAGTATTCGGTTCATCTCTTCACCCTCAACCATTATGGTGTTTCGCTTCTTCTAGAGTCGCATACCAGATTAAGCCAGACTTTTTATCAACAGTGGCATCGTTTGATACAGAAATGACTTTACTATCTATAACTACATACTTGGTAATAATGGAAGGTATGTATAGTTCTCTTTGCCTCCATCTGCTCACGTACAAAGTCAATATCTTTACTATCTAAAAAATCTTCGACATCGAGCTTAACTACTTCGGGGACAATTAACTTAGCTGCAGTGAGTGAAGCCCCCTAACCCGCTTTTGGACAATTCTGAGTCAACACAGTAGTTTCAGTCTACATATAGATACTTTGCAAGTTTGTAATGAGGCGAACAAACTCGTGTTCGCCTCATTATGCTTATCAACTAAGACAGAAGCCCATTATCAAGTACTTTAACTGCACTCATCGCTGTATAAATTTCCGAATTCAACAGTTCATCCCAGATGTCCAAACAAGTACTGATTGCCTCATCATCTTCATCTTCTGTTGCTTCATCGTAAAGACGTTGCAACACGCTTAGAAGAGAAGATTCCCGGATATGCATATGTCGATGCTTAAAAGACTGATCATTCTTATCCACTTCAACGATGTTTTTGACTAGCCCCAACAAAGAGTCACTCATGTCTACAAGCATACCCGGAAAACTTTCCAGCATCCTAAATAAGTCGTAAATGCAGTACCTTACCGCTTTCGACTTGACAAATTCACTAAATAAGACCGTCGAATTATGCTTTGCCCAGTAGCTATCATACTGAATGCACCTACCCACTTGTTGCAAAATATCTTTGTCTTCATCGTTTAACAACATTATGTATGACGACTCAATTTTGCCAATTCGATCATGGTGTTTATCTTCGCTTAAGAACTGGGAAATAACAGAAGAACAGCCACTCCTTAACTCCTTGTCACCTTTAAGAACCAATGCTAACTCATCTTCAAATAGGTCATTGAAAAACCAACGGGCATAAATTTGTCTAGCAGCTTCTTTCCTGATATCCGCATATTGAGAGTCTAGCATTCGTAAAACAAGATCAATGTATTTATTTACATGCTCACTCTCGAATCCTTGATTAAAAAAGTAGTTTGCACCATACCCCGCACTGATTCGAATATCTTTAGTGCATAACTCTATAAACTTAGTATGGGCAAATGAACTATCGTACTTTAGATATGGTTTAATTAACTCTAAAGCTGACATATTAACCGCTGGGTGTTCATCTTCAATCGCATACGTGACAGTGTCTCTATTTTGGTATGCAAGCGATTCATTTTTGAAAAAAATCCTAGCTATCGCTATATATGCTTGCCCACGAACACATTTAATTGAGTTATCCATCAAAGACTTAGCTGACGCAACGTCTACTGAGCGACCTTTGTCAGGGTTCCAAACATTCAGTTTGTTTAACTCAGGGTCTTTAGCATGTCGAGCTAGCTGGAACAATAAATGAAAGGCCTTTGAGTCCGAAGCTAACGACTGACAGTCGAGCAATCTAACCAATGCATACTCGCTTTCACCGTGAGGGAAATGCGAAATCACCTTATCCAATAAGATATCGCTACAAGGAGCCCAATTGTCTTTGTAGTATTCATGAGCTTTCTCTTTACTACAGTCAGCTAACCCTCGAAAAAACGCACTGATATATTGAGGGTCTATATCTTTTGGCAGTGACAAAGCAAGGTTCGCGAATCTGACAGGTTCATTACAAACAGAACCTTCTAGAGTTCGAGAGAACTGTTCGATGGTCGATTCAGAAATTACTTCTTTAGCTACTTGCTTCCAATTTCTACCAACAGACTGCTTTTCAGGAGTTAGAATTAGCTTCGACCAAGACCCATTGGACAACTTGTTTCCCATAGGCAATGGAGAAGTAATCAATCCTCCAGTAGTCTCATACTTAGAACAAAAATCTAAATATGAATATGACTCAAACTTTCTAGCTAACATGTCGATCAAGTCACGAGTACTATTCACAACTCTAGTTTGATCGAGTTTAGGTAGTAAAAAATGTTGAGTTTGCCCCCAATAGCTTCGATAAACTCCCCACTTTCTCGTTTCAAGCTTCCTCCGTACTTCATCTAGGTTACGGTAACTCTGAAGACTACATATACATTTCTCAAGGGCCGTAAACCCTTCTTGGCTGCAACTCTCAGAAAATTTTCCGATTAATTTCCCTGGTAGAATCCAGATAGGTTCACGGTAGGTATTCCCACAAGACAAGTGTAAATCTGGACGCGCCAGCAACCAGTCGATAACTATATCAGACTCATTGTGAGAGAGATTAAATAATAGTCGCGCAACCAAGTGTACTGTAACTGGATTGGATGTTGAGAGGTACGGCCTGACTAACTCGTGCAGCATGTTAGGATCAGAGCCTAGCTTTTCCCCAGCCTTTTCTATAAGAGAGAACAGTCCAGATGTAAGACGGCAATCATGACCATAATCACTCGCTTCATCCTTATGTAACCATAAAAATACACTATCTCGATTTGGTTGTGATTCAGCGATGTCATTTATCTTCCTTAGCAACCTGCTAATTACTGCTTCAGGAATCACATCCGCCACACCTAGAATGTCTTCTAACTCAGTCGGTGACCAGTTACCCGTTTGCGTTAGCTTTTCATGCGCCCTAACTTCTGCCGAATACCTAGGCTTACAAATCACATCTCGGTATTGCTCTAAAACTACCTCTATCAAAGACAATGCTCGATTAGGGTGCTTCTTTGAAAGAGAACGCCAATCTATATAGTTTTCTGGGCAGTTTTTTAGTAGAAGATCTTTCCTCAACTTAAACATGTCATCAGAATCATCTTCAATCTTCCAGCACAGACTACTGTAGATTTTTTGATTCCAACTATCTGACACATCGACATATGGGCGCAGAGTGCTGACCACAACGTCTGGCTTAATTTCTGAAATAGAACTTAGAAGACCAACCGAAGCATCCACCAACTTTTCATCGGAGCTGCTGAGCCAACCCTCTAAAATGCTACTCTCTATCAGATACTCGATTATCTCAGGATTTTTAAAGCAGCTCGTCGAGATAAATTTCTTTTTTAATACAGGGGCATGAACTAACTTATTGATTAGTTTTCTAGCGGGGGCTTTTATTACCTTTAGGTCTTTTAGCGAATTAAGAGCCAAGAATTTGAGGTGAAAACGAACCTTATCACTAAATAAAACCGCCTCAATGCTAGAGCAATAATTTTTTTGGCCAGCGTCTAGCAACATGTTTAGCGCGTACCTAAGGTGCTCCCTTTTATCTAGCGTTTGCTTCTCAAACCCTCCAAGCTCAGATAGAAGTTTTTCAGAAGATTCGCTTCCTGCTCGATATAACTTGGAACCGACTTGATAATCATATAATGCCTGGTGCCTAAAACTTACTCGTTGATCCTGCTTAGTTATCACTCCTATTGAAATTAATACATCTAAGGCCCACCGAGAACCTGCAGGAAGAGAGGTCAATGACACAGACAAACAACCCTGTTTCATCATTACGCCCACTAGCTTATCAATAAGTTTTTCAACTTCTTCAATCGATAAGTGATGGGCGCTTATTTGACTTAGTCGATCGTCCCAAAAATTCTTAACCAACTCTAATTTGTTATCAAATCTTGGAGCAGTCTGTGTCCGATGCGCAATAGTTAGATAAATACCAAGCCATAACGGTATCTTAAGAATCTCTTTCTTGACGGAAGATAGTTGTGAGTACGTCTCAAATGGCGAGACTAACTCGTCTACTTTTTCTTCATCTAATGTAGATAATGTAACTTCATGCAATGACTCCGAAATACTATCTAGCCAACTTGATAAAGCGATATCTTCGTTTAGCTCAAAATCCCTAGAAGCCAAGACGATTGATATGTCGGCACCTTCTTTACGTAGCGCAATTGTTTGCCTGATTAACTCCTGGCAGATGTGCAAAGCTATATTAGAATGTGCGCCAGTCCATCGGATAGCGTCAAGCTGATCCAATATAATCACTACTTTGTTGTGTTTTGATAATGCACTTAAGCTGAAAGGTGGCGAGTATGGGAAACCTAATGCTCTTCCATACGCATCTAGATTAACCTCTGGATTTCGTCGATCAAGCCTCACTGGAACACTTATGGCTCCTCTCTTACGAAGGTAATTATGAAGTTCGAGAAGTAATGAACTTTTCCCAACTCCTGCTTCTGCTCTAATCAGAGTTACAGGGTTTTCTTCTAAAGAATCGGTGATGTTATCCAACTCTCTTCGTTTAATAAGCTGATTACATATCAAGAATGGTTTGATTGACTCGTCAAACTCTTTGGAAAGGTTATCAACAACTGAAAGTACTCTTTCATCTTCGGGTATCCCTCTAGCAACAAACCCAACCTTTTTAAGATCATTTAATAATTGGTTCGCCGTAATCTTGTTACGTAATTTATTGTACTCAACAGGATAATATTTAAGGAACTGGACTAGCTTGGTACTACTACCACTGAACATAGAGGAAGCTTTGTCTTCTAACTCACTTTGGTTATGTTTATTCAAATCATAACGGATAATCTTAAAGCGCTGTAAAAACAGCATTGCTTTGCGGATATCTTCCTCTAACTCAACAGTTAGACCAAGATATTCACATAATGAACTAAAGCACTTTTCTCTCTCTTGGCTTTGTTTTACCTGATGTTCGAGGAAGTCAAAAGGCATTGCATTACTGTTCAATGCACTTTCGCATAAATCGCTGATTATTCTACTCGAAAGTGGTGAAACTAAGTGAAACTCTGTAGCCCCTCTGCCGATTTGGAAACTTGCGTTTTTTAGAATGTTGGAACTATGGAGTTTAGATAAATGCCAGTATTCGCTATTGCCAGAGCTTGCTTTACACTGGTGGTGTTCGTATGAGCCATCATTATTACCTATTACCAAGTCAACTCCGACCTCATCATCCCCAATAGGCTCTACAGTCACATAACTTGTCTTTTCTTGTAACAGCCTTAATAACTGATATGCAATCCAGTTAGATTCATACCTGTTGCCAAGCTTTTCTGCATATCCACCAGCTTCTAGCGCCATACTGCCCGTTCTCAACATAACTTTACACATCAGTAAGATATGGCCTATCTCTTCTTTTTACAATTGTTCTTCTAGTATCTGTGATAATTGAGGGACTGGTTACGACCTAAGTGTTCAGTTCATAAAGTACGGCTTGGTAAGGCCTGAAGAATGTAGACACTTTAGTATTAGAAAAAATAGACCACAGTGTAAACTGCTTCTCACCACTGATAGGATTCACTAAAATATTTTGGGGCGTAGTCTTCTCAATGGATAGAAAAGCCTGTATCAGTAATGTTAGTTATCTGTTTGCTCCGAGAGCCCCAGTGCATCTTCCTGTACAATTTCAACGTATCAAATAGCGTTATCTCGTTTCGAATGCCCAAGCAAGATCTGTATAGCCCTAATGTTTTTAGTTCTGCCATAGATCAGAGTAGCTTTAGTACGTCGCTTGGAATGAGTACCATCATAGTCCGCATTCAGCCCCAGCTTTACAGCCCAGTTCCTGATAATCGTACGATTGATAGATTGGCCTTTACGGCGACAACTTGGAAATAAAAAACTACTTGCCTCTAGGTGTACTGAGTAGAACAATAGACTAATAATTGTTGCGTTCTAGGAGTAATTTCATAGTGTACATCGGTGCCCGTTTCTTGCTGGATGCATTGAACGCTTTCATAATTATTGGTCAGTACAGTCTGGCTATCAACTGGAACTGTTCCTGTCGCGATAATAGCCTATCACACAGTCAGTGAGGATGCACTGAAACATCTGTAGATAAAGCGTGTTACGTTTTCAGTTGATTATTAAGGAGTTAGTCCAGTATCTAACAACGTCTACCCGTGATGGCAGAACAATTCATAATTTTTTATTTATTCTTAATCCATCCGTAAACTTGAATGACATTTAATACCGTGCCAAGTTGTGATAAACGCCGCTATAAATATAAGTATCTGAACCAATGTAAAAAATTAAATATTCACTGCAAGCATCTATCACTGGTAATTACTCTTCAGTTGTGAAATGTCATTGTAAACACATGTCCTTGCATAATTATTAAGAAGGGCGTATAAAAAAATTTGAAGGCTAAAGGTAGCGGTATGTCATCAGTAAAGATTATAACCTCAATAACTCTCTTGATTTTTTGTCTATTTACCGCTAATTCCATAGCTAAAGAAAACCCGTTTAAATGGGCTAAGCCAAATGTAACGGCTAATGGTGTCATTAGTGGGACTCTAGGGGTTACTAAGGATGGGTTAGATAGGCTTACGGAAGGAGGTGAAACTGATGTCATTGACTATGGTTATATTGACTACATGACCATGAATTTTAAAGACGGTCCTATGTCAACTTTCAGGGTTATTTCATTAGCAGAGACAGAAACGTGTAACTTACTTGAAGAAGTAGAAAATAATGTTCTCATGTATGTCGAAGGAACTTCTGTTAAATCCCTTAGACTTTGTTTTGAGATAAACGAAGGTACATATTGGGCCTATATGCCTATAACAGCAAAAGGTCGTGCCTTCGTCGTCGACAAATTATTAACCATGCACAGTGTAGAGATTAATGGCCTTATCTTCAAGACTGAAGGGTTTAAGGTGGTCTATGATACTGCAGATAAGTTCACTAATGACGCCAGACATGCCCTGTAGCTAAGTAATTAAAAGCTTATATCCAAGCTTCCTCTTTGTACCAAACACATAGTGTCGTAGGAATGTTTGCACATATCATTGCAAACGATTGATAGGCATTAATCAAAAATTTAGAGCACACTTCACTACGGACATTTTACAAAAATGTAATCTGTCTTCATTGGAAGCTATAAACACTTTGGGGCTAAGGCGTGCCAGAAGCTTTAAGCCTAGAACGTCCCTGGATATAACCGTGTTAGAACATCAGCTGTAACAAGTGAATTTCTATGGACTGATGCGCGGTTTTGGAACTGTACTGACGAGCAAAGTAAACCCAGCACTTTTTAGACAAATAGGTCAGAGTCAGTGCATTCCAAAAGTAATTTCAGCAGGGTATGTTGCTAGGTCTTTGCATCGCAGGCTTTACCTGATTCTGGTCGAAGAGCAACTCCGTGAAAATCCCCTAGTCGATAAAGTAGCTCCATCCAATATTCTATGCATGCAGAGCTGTAGCGTTCGAGCATCTCTTGATTAACTACTAACTGCTCCTTCACCCGACACTTTATCCATGGACATTCTGACTTAAACCTCCGATCAACTCGACCACTTCGATGTGCTAATAAATTTCTTACTTGCTGAAGCTCGAAAAGACTCTGAGTACAATCGGAAGACAATCCTCCACCCAATCCAAATGGGTCAAGAAGACTTTCGAATCGATTGACTCCCTTTTTCAAAGAACTTGCCATATCTTTCTCTAACAACTCTACTAGATAAGCAGCCTGTTCGCTCTTGGGGAGCTGCATGTACTCACCAAATCTGATTTTAAGCTTTTGAACAGAAGGTGCAGACAAGGCTGATTTACGGTGAAAAAGCCACAGTGCTACAAACTCTTTAATAAATTGCTCAAGCCAGCCCCAAAGAGAAACGACAGCAAAACCATGGAGTACAGGAAAGCCACTTTCAACTTCAGTCTGTGCAAGTAAAGCTTGCTTTTTGGCATTTTCAAGTTGTTTCTGCGTATAAGTTGCCTCTGTGTCACCGTTAACTTTGGCCAAAACCCCTACGATTTGTGGCATACCACGGAGAACAGATATTCCCTTTTCGCTTAAATGAACGATCTGTATCAAAGTTTGAATAGACTCTACAGAATCTTCGAAATGTTCTGTGACCCATTTAGGTAGTTTTTTTGATTTTTGTATATCTTTGTCGGCCAAGGTCGTCCCCTTTTTAATGCTTGCGGCAGCAAACTGAATCGCTACCATTACACTAGTCACTCTGTAGCACTACTAAAACTTGAACAATAGAAATGGACAAATAGGGCTGCTCAGCAGCCTTCGAAACTCTGAATGGGGCATTTAAGAGCTAAACACCCTAACCTATTTTACTTTTACGCATGCCATTCACTTAACAAGAATTTACCCTTAACACCTTTAACCTGGTAATTCATAGCTTCAAATACATCTTCAAAGCTATGAGTATCTATAGCTAGACCTGGCAGCGCCATAGTACTTTGAATCATGAATTTCTGTCTGTCACTTTCATTACTCCAGGCCTCTTGCCACCAATCCAGAACTCGATTTCTTGACTGCTGCAATTGTGCTGCACTAGGCACCCTATCTTTCTTTCGCAGATTTTCAGCTACCGATGACGGCAGCAAGTTCCACAAATTGTTATTTGGCCAGTGAGCAAATGGTATGCAGTGGTCTATGTGATAGTTTTTACGAATATCTTTACCACTCCATACGGACTCCAATCTGCTCTTCTGACGTATCAACTCTTCTGCGCGCTGTCGAACAACTCTGGTATCATGCCTAGCGTCTTCCCACTGCAGTGCTTGAGAGTACTGTTCAAGTGATACTTGCCTTGATTTGTTCAACTCGAAACTTTGCATCAGCCCTATCCACTGATTCACAATAAGCGGTTCTATCCAACTTCCAAACACCTTTAAACTTTGCCAAAACTGTTCATCGAGAATGAATTCACCGAAAGATTCGAGGTATTGCCTATCAATTATCACTCGATCGCTTTTCCGGACGGTTAGCTTATTGACCTGAAATAAATGGTTAGCTTTATCTTTGTGCCATAAATGCTTAACCGGCATATCGCGTATTGTTGCTGCGCAATCAGAGAGTGTTCCAGTTACTGCTCGGGCCTCTTGGCCGAGAAACAACGCGCCGATAGATAAGTCATTAGCATGGAGAAGGCTATTCAAAGAGTGCCAGTTATCTTTGATGAAACTCAGCCCTTTCGTTTTATTGCTGCTTTGTTGAATTCCGCTATGACTTTCATGGTAGTCATTATCATTGGCCTGTTTCAGCGGGTAACATAGAAGGCGGTGATACTGTTTAGTCCAGTAAAGCGAAACAAGCCCTAATGGAAGCGCCACTTTACCGTCAGTCTTATCTATAACGCATCCAGGATGCGCATCAGCTATTCGGACCAATGCCCGCAGGAGCGCGAGTTTGTAGGTTGCGACTTTACTGTCGTTAACCAAAATATGCCGAATTTTAAGAAGTGCTCCCGAACCATCGTCGGGCATATTAAGTACAACCGTTTCCCAGTTAACAGTATCCCGCTCCATATTATCGGGCGCGCTCTGTACATGAACCACTTGCAAGCCATGTATCTTGGCAAGTGTTTCTTGCTCACTGACGCTTACTGGATAGCTGACGCGGCCATCATCAAACCCACCATGGCGAAGTGTAATAATCAACTTTCCATTGGGTGTTAGAAGGTTACTTAGCTTTCGAAATGCTCGCTGACGATGGGACTCAGCCAAATGCATCCACACCGCGCTGACGAGAATAACGTCGAACTGAATACCCAATGAAAGAATATTCTTTAACTCCGGTAACTTATCATTCAGCCAGGTCACACTGTGTGATTGGGTATAGCGCTTCCCTTCTGCGCGCATTTCATCGTTAGGTTCAAGTGCATATACTTCGCAGCCTTGATGGGAAAACCACTTTGCATCGCGCCCGGTGCCAGCCCCGACATCAAGCACGCGCTGTTCGGCTTTTGGCCAAAAGTCTTGCCATGATTGATGCACATCTTCAAAGCGTTGTGCGTTGTATTGGGTACTGAGTGCTTTCACATGCTCAGTGTAAAAGTCTTTCATAAGCCATTACTTTCTTGGGGCATCACTGTCGCCAAATCTGTCTTGTTCATCTCTATCAATTCAATCATCATCGCCAGTTAGCACGACTTTAAAACGAACCGGATGATGGTCTGAATACCGAGCCCTGAATGCATTGTGGTTGTACGGCGATCCTGGGTATGGAGTCGTAAAATCCTCAAACCAGTCATCTTCCATCTCATCTATTAAGTCGATGACTTCAAACTGCCCGCCCAAAAACAAACTACTTGTATTTGAGGTCGGATAAATGACATTGTCATACGGCCGAGGACTATTAACGTTAGTGTTGGTCATGAGACAACTACCCCCTGCATTCAGTGCAGACAAGGCGTCGGGTAAAATCGTCGATATTTCATCGCAGTCTTAGAAGTTCATGTCGCCTAATACAAAGAAATCTCGTTCAACTGAATCGTTCTCTTCTATCCATTTGGCTACTTCCAATAGCTCACCTTTACGACGCGCCTCATCCTTCTTGCTCGTTCCTGGTTGTAGATGGACAGATATCAGGACAAAGTCATCCCCCGTCGCTTTTGCTTTAAACGTGCTAGCGTAAGGGACGCGCTCGTACTTATCGTTATTCGAGCGGTCGTCCGCCAAGAACCCATTAGGCAAGCTTGGTTCATATTGCACTTTGTCTGGTTTAAAAAACGTGACAAACCATTCAGTTGCAGCACTATTAAGGTGAATGGTGTCATTTGTGCCTGTGTCCTCTTCTGACAGAATGTAATCAAACCCATATGACGACATTGCTTCAAAAAATCGGCGAGCTTCAACATCAGGCTTGTATGGCGTGTTATCTGGAAAGGTACCATCGTAAGGCGGGGCAACAAGCTCTTGAATGACGACGATATCCTCATTCGCTAATAGTTGAGCTAACGCTTTATCATCGCGGTCTTTAAAGTTACCCAAAAATTGAATATTGAAAGACACAATCGAAAGGTAATTAGTTGCTTCTAAGCCATTAAGTGGGAGCAGACAGTCTTGGGTATGGCAATGATATGTACGGGTTGACCTGTCAAGGTGGCCACCATTTTCATCTTTTGCACCACTGTGACCAATGGCACTAGGCGTGAACACGGTAAAAGCCAAAGCTAATGCGATTCGGCGTATTAAGCCCGCGTACACCCTATTCATACAAACCTCCATGTTTATGACATTACAGCGATTGAAAGATCAACCCATGGTTTCATATCTCGCCGACACTTGATGTGCCTCTTTAGTACGCTAAATAAATTTGCTGTAAAAAGCTAGCAAAATCGGCACACTAGCGGACTTTGGTGTAGGGCTATTTGGTTGGTAAAAATCAAAACAGGTAGTGACCTTTCGTTGAATCGAGCTGTAGCATGTACAAGGAAAGCTTCCGAATATTGCCAAAAAATTAAATTCAGCTAAAATACTGTATAAATAAACAGTGTCAGTAAGAAATGAAAGTCATACCCATTTTAGCCAGTGCCGGGATAACCGGCTTTGAGTCCCCAGCAACGGACTATAAACAGTTGCCATTAAGCCTCGATGAGTTGCTTATTGAACACCCAAGCGCCACCTTTATCGGCCAGGCAAGTGGCGACTCAATGCAAGGCGTTGGCATCTTTGACCAGGATATCCTCATTGTGGATAGGCATGTAACCGTCAAAAACCAAGACATTATCGTTGCGAATTACAATGGCTGCTTCGTTTGCAAAATCATTGATACAGTCAACAGGCAGTTGATATCTGCGAACGACTTTCATATGAACACACCTATTTTTGAGCATGACTCTTTTACTATTGAGGGCGTGGTGATTCGTTCAATTCGCTGTCACAGGCAAAGCTCGATACTGAGCAGGAGTTAATAACCTTGTTCGCTTTGGTCGACGCTAATTCCTTTTACTGCAGCGCTGAACAGGTATTTCGTCCCGAATGGCGTGGAAAGGCAATAGTGGTGCTCAGTAATAACGATGGGTGTATTGTCGCGGCTAATCGGCAGGCTAAGGAAGCGGGGATAAGCAAGTTCGTCCCCTACTTTCAGGTAAAGTCATTATGTCAGCAGAAAGGCGTGATTGCTCTGTCATCCAACTATGAGCTATACGGCTCTCTTTCTGCCGCCATGATGGAAGTTATTGGTCGGTTTGCGCCTGAGCAACACATTTATAGTATTGATGAGTCATTTTTATCTTTCAGAAACCTTTACCCGGCTATCCCCTGTCTAATATCTCACGGTCATAAAATCCGCAGAGCCGTATGGAAAGAAGCAAGGTTGCCGGTGTGTGTAGGTATAGGAGAAACACTCACACTAGCCAAAGTAGCAAACCATGCGGCTAAACACCTACCAGGCTACGCCGGCGTTTGTGCTATCACCACAGATGAGGAGCGCAGTTATATTCTCGAGCAAATGGAGACTCAAGATGTATGGGGAGTGGGTAAGCGTATTGCGAAACGCCTGGCGGCTCTTCGTATCAATACTGCATTAGACTTGGCCCGGCTTGAACCGAGTATTGCACGCCAGCAATTTAGTATTGAGCTCGAGCGCACAGTAAGAGAACTCAATGGCATTCCATGCAAAGGATGGGATGCAGCAAGGGCTGATAAAAAGCAGATTTTTTCAACGAGGAGTATGGGTAACCGTATTTCCGATAAGGCATCCCTACTCCAAGCTATCACCAAGCATGTCGCTATCGCAGCAGCCAAAGCAAGGCAACAAGGTTCCCTTTGCAAAACGTTACTCGTCTTTGCGAGTAACTCACCGTTTGATGAGCGGCCGGCAGGATTTAAAATCACGCTCCCTCTCGAGTTACCAACGAATGATACATGCGAATTGATAGAAAAGGCAGTGCGTGACAGTAGTCTTAGATTTCAGCCAGGGGTACGTTACTACAAAGTTGGCGTAGGCCTGGTTGAGTTATGTAGCGAAAAGCACTTTCAACGAGATTTATTCAATCAACCTAAGAGTCCCGCGCTAATGGTGGCGCTTGATTGTATCAACGCGCGTTATGGAACTGACTCACTTTTTGTTGCTGGCCAAGGCGTAGCCCCGAAATGGCAAATGAAGCGAGACTTGCTAACACCGCAATATACGACACGGTGGTCACACATTCCAAAGATAAAGTGCTAAATAATAGATTGAATGCGCAACCTTTCGGTCTAGAAATAGCTATGCAGCTTTTACTTGCTAAATTCTAAAGCTTCACCGAATGAAGACCTGTGCGACGTAAGTTGTCGCGGCTTGCAAATATAATTCATGTGCATTAAATAACAGATTTTATGGTTGCATAAGTTTTATATTGGCGTTGAGTTCGCGACTATATCAAATGTCAATTTTAAATTCATTTTTAGGATATAGAATGTCATTAGCTGCCTTTTCAATTTCACTTTTACATTCAGATAGACCATCTTCAAGGATAGTTCGAATTGGCATCCACTTATAGGCATTAAATAGTATAAGTGGCCTCGTTACAGAAACAGCTTGGATGTAATAACTATCCTCATCATTTCTATTCTTTCCAAGAATATCTTCATTAACTCGTGAAACTAATGAATCATTAAATTGTAGAAGTTTACTACTCTTCGATAAAAAATATTCATCATACAAGTAGTATGCATAAACAGCGGTTGCTGATTGTCGTTTATATGGGTCACTCAAAGATTGTCCAAACTGATTTTTTATTGCAGATAATAATTCCGCTTGGGATAAGGCTCCCTTAAACACACGTTTAGACTTCATGTATACAACACGATCTTCTGAATTTAAAATCAACTCATGTACATATCTTTTTTTTGCAGGTATATTATTACGTGCATTGTTGAGTATAATACTCTTGATGGGGAACTTATTCTTGATCCAAGTGTTTATTTTAAAATTATATTCATGATTTCTGTTGAAAGCATAGTATTTTTCTCCCTTTGGGATGTGCTTGTAACATTCTTTTGCCATTAGGTTAATTATAGGGATGGAATACTTCTTTTCAATTTCGAAGTCTGCTATCTTAAAATCCCCGGATAAATACTGATTAACAGGTATTTTCATTCCTAGGTATACATCGCCAAACTCAATTTTATCATGCCCCCCAATTTTAAAGTATTTATTATCGGGCATTTTAGCTTCAGAAAATACAAATGGTGCCAAAAAAAGCTGAAGTAACAAAAAAAACTTAAAAAAATTCATTTTAACCTCTCCACATAAAATAATTTATATTTTTTTAAACAACCATGATTTACTAACGGTTCGTTCTTCTTCACCGAATCAAGCAACAAAGCCTAATAGACTACAAATTAAATGGTTTAGCATTTTTTATAGTATCTTCCTCTAGTTTATCTAGTCTGATTTTAAATTCAGTTACACATTTTCGCCTCAGGCTTCTCAGCTCATCAAAAAAAGGTTGGTAGTCCTTTATTGCCATAAATGCTACACCTTTATTGAACTCGGAGGATGCTGAAACAATTAATAGGTGGTTGCCTTTTAATGGGGTTATATTGTCATTATGTTCTATACTGGAGAAGTTATTTAGAAGTTGAAGCAAATCGTTCATGTTTGAATATAAGGCAGTTATCCAAATGTGATCCAACTTATCTTCACTAAAGTTGATATCAGTGAATATAATTGATTTAATCTCTTTTTTCTTTTTATAAATATACTTTGGATCACCAAAGCGATCAAATATTGCATCTATCACTACACCCTCTGCAACGTCACTATACTTTTTACGAACAGTAATAGCTGTTATACTATTATTTGAATTCAACAAAATATTGACATCGTTATAGGGTTCAAGCAGAGTAACAATCTTATAATTCAGTTTGTAGAAATCGCTTATACCTAGATTACTAGTAAAAGCTTCAGGGAATGTTTTTTTAAATTCATTTATCTGCTCTTGGTGAGGCTTGCGACAAAAATCTAAAGCATTACCGATATTTACATTCTCGTTTAATCCTGTTTGTATTATCTCACCATTGCTTAACACTATTTCTCTAGCTTTAATTTCAGCTATTTTATTCCCAAGGGAGATGCTCCCGATAGTAAAGGTTTCAGGTGAGTTACCAGTTATTTTACTAGTGTTGTTAGCGCTTGATTGGATAGAGAATGAAACTGCTAATATGATTCCGAAGACCTTAATAATCTTCCTAGAATAATTCATTTCATGACTCCTTGTCTTTTATGATGAAATTAGCATTCAGTTTATAATTAAAAAGGATAGTTCAGTAATAACCATTATGCAATGTTCATGCAATTTTTGATTAACTTAAAGAAGTGTATCAGTCCGCAAAAGTTATCAGCTATCATTTTTCATGTACTTCTGTAGTGTTTTCTGGTCAATCTGAAGGTTTTTACCGGCATTACTCCAAGTCCCAAATTGGCGTTTCGCAGCCCTTGCTAGCTCATACTTAAAAAGCTTGTCTAATTCATCTTTTGTCGTATTAGACAAGTCACCAAAATTAAATTTGGTTCCTTCATTCTCCTCAATGTTATCAAACTCTTGTAGCGAGCAGATGGCTTTGGAAAGTGCTTCAGTCGGGCTATAGCTATTCATGTATGCACAGGTAATAAAAGCAAGCTTCTTCAGGTCTCGAAGATTGCCAGCCAATGACGGCTCTAATAGTTTATTCAATTGTCTAGATATCGGCACGTCATTTGGCAAATTCGGATTGATGTTTACTTCTCCCCATATTTTTTCCAGTCGTCTGGTAAGTCTTCTCTACAGACCCTCAGCGGAGGGATTGTGATTATTAGCATGGAGATCCGGTCAAAGAAATCGGCATCTAAAGTAGTGGCTAGTTCCTTAATGGTTTTATTACTTGCGCAAACCAATTCAAAGTCAGATGTTTCTTCCTTGTCACTTCCAACTGAACGATAGTAGCGGCGATTCATTTCTGAAGTAGAAGCTTTGCCTAAATTTGGATCTATTACTTCTGAGAGGCATAGCTAGAAGTTGGACATTTCCGAGTTACGATCTATAAATCATTCTAGTTTTTCGGGTTACTTCTCGTATTGCAAGCGCACGACCAGCTTAAATGTGGCTGGTCAATCATGTCCGCCTCAAGGTAACGTCACTTTAGCAAATGTCCTATATTAGAATTTTTGCATTATTAAGGTAATATATTATCTAGGTGTAGTTCTAGAACCGTACTAGATATGAATATCCGTGTTATTATCTTGTAACTAGAGCCATTTAGATGGACGATACTTCCCTCAGTATTTTTACTCTGTAGTTCTTTAGAATTAATAATGCAGCTAGGCGAACCACTTAAAAAAACAAGTTTGTACGTTTCTGGAATTGGATGAATTGTAATGATGTTGATCTTTCCCTGATGTTTCTTAATTCGATTCTTAACATCATTTAAATAGTTCTGACTTTGCTTACTTAACATATATTTCCTTATATTTATTGATAATCATTTAGTTTGGTTAAAACAGTTTTGAATTGATTGCACATTTTGTTCGGACATTAAAATACCTCCTTATTGAAAAAGAATAATTTTTTTAGAAGATGTAAGGGTAGTGACGAGGGTAGTTTGAATATAAGAATAGAAGCTCATGTTCTATAATGACATAAACACGCTGCAAATACAAGTGGTTCTCATTTGCGTTAATTCTGAATAATAGAGAAGACCGCTCGCTCTCAGACAATTATTGGACATTTTCGAGTTAAAGCCTTAACTCTAACATGTCAGTTTCGGATAAAAATTTCTATGGGATAACGCCGCCATCAACTGCGTAGCAACATGGCACGTCTGTGTGCGGCACGCACAAAGCGTGACAAGTTGCGGAGTCAGATTGCATGGCCTTGTTATGCTGTTGTTTGTTGAAGTTCTACTTCTTGTTTTAATGACATAAGATCCCCAACTATCATGTAGGTATATACAACGTAACGATCGGCCTCCATCTTTGTAACAATCTCAGAGTGAGAACCTTTTTGAGCTGCTTGAAAAACTGCATCCAGCCGTTCACCTAGGAACTTCATATGAGAGCCAACAATATCTTGAAAGCGCTCTGAACTTGAATGCTCTTCGGCATAAGCTACCAATCGATTAATATATGCGTCTGGACCAAGCTTAATTACTTTTTCTTTCCCACGTACATCTATTTTTGCATCTTCTCTTGCTGGATATAAGGCATCAGCTAAGTCTTGCAGGACTCTGCGACAGCTATGAACAGCATTCGACCAATCTTCAGAGTTCTCTGATTCAAGATTATCGTAAATAGCTGAGAACTTTTGCAGTGAAGCCGGTACTAGATCAGCAATATTGTTATCAACTAGCAGCCGAATTCGAGAGAAACTATCTTCTGTGGCGATAGAATATTTCAACTCATAATACATATCACTGAGATATTTATAGATAAATGCTCTTCGTTGACCGGTTAAGACTGATGAATCACTTATTGATTTAGATAATTGTATTCTTTCTCCGGCATGTGCCGAGCGTTTTAAGCTTTCTCTATTAGTTTCAAGTCTACTTTCTAGGTTTTCAATTGATTCTAGCTTTGCGTAGCTTTTAACTTCACCATCTTTATTTTTTCTGTAAATACGACCAGCTTTATCAGCTAGTCGCCATACTTCTTTAGATACGCCGTCAGGATCCGAAGGGTAACCCCCAACCTCATAAAGAAAAATATTTTGCATATCTAAGTCGCCGCTTATTCGAGCTATTCGGCTAGCCTTTAGCGCAATAGAAGTTAAAGTGGCCTCCGATAGCTCCAATTCTCTAAGAGCTTCATCAGCTAATGTTAAAGCTTCTTTAGCAATTTCAGATTTACTTGCCATATATTCCCTCTAAGGCATAACAACTTATTAGCGAGACCTTGTAAGGTACGCTACCTTGTAAGGTAGGAGACCAAGCATGTATAAACATACTAGCAAGACTCAAAAAAAATTATCGTAAATCATACAGTAAGGTAAATACGGCCTCAGCACAATGCGAACAGGGTGATGTATCGGTTCAACACATCCCTGATCTTCGTAGAGTTATCGAAATTACAGATTACGACAATGGTGTACCAACCAAGCACACGTTAGAGTTATATAAAACCAATCGTATTGACTGCTACAGAGTAATAGTCGATGGCAAGCTTTGGAAAGAACATATTGGGTGGAGCAACATTCTTGCAGGCATTAGAAAAGCACTACCAAGATTATCTAGAGAATAGTAAGCCTCTAGAACAGTAGACACTTTGTAGCATTACTAAAATTAGGTCAACAGTCCAATACCAAGCAGAGCTAGTTCAGCCATGCGAAACAAGGAAAGGGGCATAAGTGAGTCAGCGCAGACTCGCTGACTCGAAAATGGACATTTTCGAGTTAGGACTGTTGCTCTAATGACAGCATTTCAGATTACCAAAAGTATGAAAAAGCTCTAAACCAGCGGCCAGTTTTACTTGACCACTACAGACTGCTTCCCTCCAGAGTGAATGATTTCACTCTTTTTTACTGCTAAAAATTTGATTAATCCAATCAGCACATATCTGGATGTAAAGTACAGCACCTTGATACAAATCATTACTGCCATGCGCGGCTGCATTTCTCATGATTGGTAGTAGCTCTATCATGTCTTCAACGTACATATCAGGGTTAAGCTCATCATACTCAATATGCCTGAATCCACTATCTTTTACCCAGCCACTTCTTATGGCGCGCTTTATTAGCTTGGGGAAAGGCCATTTCTTCTTGCCTGTTTTAACCTTTAGAGCATGTTCAATAAGGATGTAAGTTTTGAGTTTTACGACAGGATCTAATGAGTATGAGTACCATGTATAAATGGCTAGATTCTTGGTTACATTAAATTGAGACTGAATTTCCTCTGGCACTCCAGCAATTAGCGTGATTTCATCAAGAGCCGAGTAGAGGCATTCAAGAGTAAACCTTGTACCTGTAACTTGCTCCAAAAGCGCGTGTCTTTCATCTGGCTTGTTTATTTCACTGAACTTTATAAATTCTTCCATAATCTATTCTTTGTAGGTATCACTTTCAAATAAGAGGGCATAAGTGTGTGTTCAATGAAAGCCGAGCCATGAGCGCACATGTGGTGCCCAACGATTGATATCAGGTGTCATAATTAGGGTTTTATATGTCTTGTGGCTGAGCATCAACACGAAACATTTAGTGGATGTCAGCATATTCCCTCAAATAACTGTTAGCAATACTACATCTGACCTACCTAGTTTGCCGTAAACTCCAAAACCGATTGAAACCAATAATGCCCAAGCTTTATACAAGTGCTTTTATTAGCAGACAAGTGACTTTTACTTATCAGTGTCAGCTAAACAAACATTGTCTCGATACCGGGTATTGAGCTGCTTTATATTAGCTCTGTGGAGGATTTCCGCTCGTAGGATAGTGATTGAGTTTGCAGCATGTACGCCAATGCTATTTTTTCCCATATTGATCACTTCTATAGGTGGCAATTGATTGCCATCAACATCATAGATGTTATCAAGGTACAGTGATTCGCCTTCAGCACGTGTAAGTATTAGCATTATACGTCCTTGTTTAATGTGTAGAGCTATTAGTGTAGAACACAAAGAAAAATAAGCATAATACACTGGCGCTCCCTCTCTCAGGGTAACCTGTTGGTAAGTATGGTTTTTAACCAAACAGGTGTAACTGATTGAGATTTTGACAGGCATTAGTAATACGCAATAATTCTAACGATAAGCATCGAATCTTGAACGGTAACCTCACCACTTACCAACAACTTAATTCCTATTGCCAATCATTGTTCTTTCTGGCGACTACATTCTCTTGTAAAAACTTGAATCACCCTTTTATCCGGTATCACCATAGTTTTATCATTAGAAGGCAAGTAAAAAACTGTCTTGTTATCGCGATATCTAAGTAGGTTTCCGCAGTGACTCACAAACTGACCATCAGCACCCTCAACCTGAATGATGTGATTGCCATCTTTCTTGTAATTCTCTGAGTTTGCTCGCGCAGAATGATGCACGACCAGCATGAGCAGTATGAGCCCCAAAGGACTTAGGGTTAACAACACAACGGTTGAATTGAATCGATTCGGAAGCATTTGAATTAAGAGGTGTGAATAGTTGCTTATAGCCGCCGCTAATAAACTGCTCAACAAGGAAAGGATAACTACTGCGACGAGATTTCTAGCTGCAATTGACGTTAAGTACATGCCCCCAATCGTCAGGTAATCGAGAGGCGAACCAAGAAGCTCGTAGTAGGACAAATGAAAAGCCTCTAGAAACGAGGCGTCATAAATGAACCCTATCACGTATGTGATGGTAATCACCGCAGACAAAGCAAAACTAGCTAGTTTGAGCATGTTCCTAATCCCTTAATGACATGTTGGCCGATAGCCTAAAGCGCCCTTGCGATTGTGTAAACCACTACTGTTCGCACATCTCTATATCCCTTTCTGCTTTCTTCTACATATCCTCTTAAGCGTGTTAAGAGTCATGGGCGCAGTTTTGTTTTTTTGAAACAGCAACTAGAGCGGTTCAAAATTTGATCAATCATAAATTAAAAACACCTATCTAGACAGCTAGTTGAAGAGCACTTTCAAAAATTAAGAATATTTAATGTAGAAAAATGCCTATTTTGAGATGAAAAACGAACGGGGCCACTTAGAAAAATAAACATTGACTGCTAAGTCTTTAAAGCAGAAAGAAAAACTTATTCACAGCATATTCACTCCGGTTGCGTGAGTAAATTGTCAGACTGCTATTTTGTAACAAAACATTAAAAATAAACAAGCAGACAAAAGCATATAAAACAATCACTTAGAGTATTTGGCTTTATTTGGTTTCAAAAAATTTCGAAGTCTGATTTAGTGTTTTTATCCACAAAATATTTTGAGGTTGGGTGTAACAGTAAACATAAATGTGTCGTAATACGCGGACTTAAAAATTTTCTAATGTTTTTTTGAAATTTTTAGAGGCTGATTTTTCGGAGGTTTTTTTGATTTTTTGTCGTTGGAGGCGGTAAGCCCCCAAAAACTGAGTTAAACACCTGTTTACGTGCCAATAGGCTACTATTTGTTCAGCGCGACATGATGAGGAAAAAAAATTGAATACGCGACGTTTACCCAGAATGCGGAGAGGACGTAACGTAACATGGATGTTCAGTGCCAAGAATGACAAGTCGGTTTTTACTGACTCATTCTTAGAGCAGTCCTATGCCTATCTGCTCGAGTTATCTACAGAGGTAAAGCATTATGCTACTCAACCAGAGAGCATGAAAATCAAGGTTGATGGCAGAACATTAAGCTATACCCCTGACTTTTTGGTCGAAGACCATGACGGGTACTCTTACTACGTCGAAGTTCATCATTCCAACTTCATTGATCAAGCGTTTTTGTCCAAGATGGAAGCGGTTCGCAAGTTTATCAGTCTAAACACCCCATCAAATTTTATTATCATTACCGAGCATGATTTGCCGGTTGAGGTCGCATTAAACCTAAAACTCATTTCCAACGACAGAAATGCGAAAGCGTTACCATTTCTTGAAGTAAACGCCCTTCCCGTTGAGCTGACGTTTGGTGAGCTCTATTCAATTTTGACCCCCTTAAGCTCGGATCCAAGCGGGGCCATCTATGAGTTACTTGCTAGAAAGGCTTATCTCTTCGAAGCATCACAGACATTAAACCCTAATTCTGTCTTGAGGAGGGCTAACTGATGATTCCACAAGCAGTGTCCTTTTCTGGTCGCTATCTAAATGAAGCGGGTGTGATGTTGACGCCTATTTTTGCCGATGAAGAAATGACTATTCTTGCTAAAGAAGATAATCAGGGGCAGCGGGAGTACATTAAAACATCACTATTTGCTCAGAAGTTGCTCAATGGTGATATACAGGAAGTTCTCCCACAGCGTGTAGCCCCTGTGATGACGAAGCAACAAGAAATAGCATTCAAACGAAAACTAGCTTACGTGAAAACACTACACGAGATAGTTAATGCTCTGGGGAAAGACCTCGCACCAACAACGCAAGCAGCCTTCGAAGAACTTAAGTCAAGGTTATTAGCCACTCAACCTGAGTTAGTCTATGACTGCATGCCCGGTAGAACGACCATTTGTAGTTATTGGCACACTTGGGTAACCAATGGTTACGATGACAATTCTTTGATGCCTAAGAAAAGAAAACAGTCTATTCGTCTAGATCCTATATCAGAAGAGTATCTTGAAGAAAGGATCTTTAAAGACTTCTGCAACGGGCAACACCATAACCTGACCGCTTGTTACAGAGCCTATAAGTCAGATGTCGATGGAGAGGATAACGAAATCAAGGCTGTTTCCCTTAGCACTTATCGCAGACGTGTACTGAACATGAGTGAATTCGAACACAGACTGAAAGACCCAAACCTTCACCCGTCTGAACGCTCTAAGATATTCAGCACATTATGCAAGAAAATTAAGTTGAACTATGCTGGCGAACGAATTGAAGTCGACCGAATGTCCCCCAACCTCTGCTTAATAGATGATGAGACTGGCTTACCAACAGAAAAGGTCGATATCTATATCGCCTTCGATGCGTACAGCCGTGTTCCAGTTGGTGTGACACTGGAATTTGGTCAAGGTGAAAACAAAGAATCAGTGACAAGGTTGATCCAATCTATCTATGAGTCGGACAATTATTTACCGACTAGTATAAAGCCCCATGAATTGGTAGCGGATAATGGATCTGGTTTTAACAACAGTATCTTTCATAAATTAGGTGAAGGTTTAGGCGTGACTGTTACATATAACCCCGCCTATTCACCAATGATGAAGCCATTTGTTGAATCGTTTAACAATACAATGCGTAATGGTAAGCCCCTAGTTTCTTAGACACTTAACTGTTTCTCAAAGTACTGTTTTTCGAACTGCACAGGAGACAGTCCATTATTACTACCATGACGACGCACAGGATTATAGAAATATTCGATATAGTTAAATATTTCTGAGCGAGCTTCATCTCTGTTTTTATAGATTTTTCTCTTAACTCTATCTTTCTTCAGCAACGAGAAAAAGCTTTCCGCGACAGCATTATCATGACAGTTTCCTCGTCGATTCATACTGGCTTCTAAATTGTGCTCTTTTAAGAAGCTACGCCAATCAGAACATGTATTGCACTCCTTGGTCGGAATGTATCAAACCTTATGTCCACTTCCCCTTTAATGAGACAATTCTAAGCTAGAGTTTTCCAGTTTTGCCCGATAAGCTGCCGGAGGCAGGTTACCGAGACTTTCATGTGTTCTTTCTTCGTTGTAATCCAAGCGCCAGAACCAGGCCATGTCTCTCACCTGACTGAGATTTTCAAACAGATAAGCATCAAGGAACTCTCTGCGGAATGAACCATTGAAGCGTTCAAAAACCATTTTGTTGTGGCTTACCTGGCTGGATATATACCAGTTCAATATTATGGTGCTCAGGACTGAAATCTGATATCTTCTTCCCTCAGTCAACTGCTGATAACTCATAGTGATACTCTTTTTTCTTTGGCGAGATAAAGCCTACCACTTTCAGCAGTTGGCTTCTTCTACGCCTCAATTAAGAGTGTCGCAGTTATTATCTGAATTCGGTCTTAACAAAAATATTGTAGATTCAATTTTTCGCTTTCCTCCCAACTCGACTGAACATAATCTCTTGTGGTTAATGAAGAGATGGAGGGTGTCATTAACACCCTCCTTCAATACCGCATCAAGCGGCTTTGTCACTTTTCACTTCTTTTTCCTGTGATTGATGAGATAAAGCCTTTTGTGCTTGGTTAATGGGGATCGACTTAGGTTTCATGGCTTCTGGAACCTCTTTGACCAAAGAGATTATCAATAAACCATTAGATAAATCTGCGCCAGTCACTTCGACGTAATCCGCTAAATTGAACTTACGTTCGAAATTTCGATTGGCTATCCCTTGATAGAGATATGTGTGCTCATCGTTTTGGCCTCGATGCCCTTTCACGCTGAGTACCCCCTGCTCTACTTGGATTTCGAGTTCATCTTGAGAAAAACCAGCTACGGCAACCGAAATTGCATAACGAGATTCATCAAGTATTTCAATATTGTAAGGGGGGTAAGCACTTGAAGAGGCATCAGATGCTAACGCACTGTCAATCAAGGATGCTAAGCGATCGAAACCAATACTGCTACGGTATAGTGGGGTTAAATCAACTGAGTTCATAATATATCCTCCGTAAGAAGCAACATAAAATAAAGACAATTAATGGTGATTAAATCTCTGTCACAGACAACCTAACCACATGAAATAAATTAAGGTCGAAAAATAAAAAACCAAGAGGTAATGCTAGAAATTTTTTTTATAAAAATAGCATTTTTTATAAGATTTTAGAGAAATTGATGAGTTTAAACAGCACCATGTATTCCTAATTATTGATTTTAAAAGGAATTGCATGGTTATCCGCTAGGCCTACATGTGGCTGGCCAAATTGTCTTATCTACAACATCTTGGCTTCATCAACAAAAAACGAACCCGAAGGTTCGTTTCCATTTTTAAGTAGAGCACTGCCCCACAAACTCCTTGATAAAGAACTCCTCGAAAAAGAATGGGGGCTCAAATTATCACCGTTAAGCCAAATGCATTTTAATTTAGATTAAAAATTATAATTTAAGCTAACCTTATAATTTACTGGCTCACCTGGTTGAGTCCAAATAGCAGAGTAGGAGTTAGCATAATAAGTTTTATCCAACACGTTATTTACAACAAACTGGACACTCAAATCATCATTAACGTGGTAATTTGCGAACAGGTTTACCAAGGTGTATGACGGTAAGTAATACGTAGGATCAATGACTTCACCTAATCGCTCACCAACATATTGAACCGACATACCAATTGTCGAATTTGAGTCGATTAGATCACTTAAATCTCTCTTAAGACGAGCATTTGCACTGTGTTTGGGAATATTAAGTAACGGGCTACCTTTTGGTAAACTTACCCACCAATCTGTATTAACCGTATCTTTTGCCGTTTTAGCATCGGTGTATGTATAAGCAAGGTCAAACGACGTTTGGTCGGTAATATCACCGTGTAACTCTAACTCAACCCCTTCGCTAGTAACCTCGCCTAACGCCCTAGATATACCGGCTTGCAAATCTGTGCTTAGCATGTTGCTCTTTTCAGCGCTAAATACTGTCAAACTACCACTGACAATATGGGTATTAAATTTAACCCCGACCTCAAAAGAGGTTGTTTCTTCAGGATCAAATGCGTCTCCATTTACATCGTAACCACTATTAGGCCTAAAACCTTCAGAGTAACTGGTATAGAGCTGTAGGTCGTCAGAATGGGCATACACTACACCTGCACGAGGGCTAAATGTACTTTGATCAGCCTCAGATTGAGTTAAATTGATGTGGTTATCGATTCGCTGATCAAACCAATCGTAACGACCCCCAACTTGTATTTTCCATTGCTCAGTGATGTCTATTTGATCTTGAATATAAACCCCATAGCTATGCTGTACTTCAGTACTATCAAATAGCAGTGAACCTTCAGGCGCCGTTTTTCCATACACAGGGTTGTACATATTTATTGCATAACTGGTGTCATCAAGAGTGGGACGGTATCTATACCAGTGTTTATCAAAATCAAACTTGCTGGCATCAGCACCAATTAATAGATGGTGCGTCAAACCAGCAGCTTCTACACTACCGCTAACCTCTACACGTGCAGACATATAGTTAGTTTGAAAGTCGCGCTGGTTATGTTGCCTACTCAGTGTTACTCCATCAATAAAGTAAACTTGTCGGCTAGGAGCCAGTTCGGCATCACTCGATTCGCTTAAAAATTCCGAATCATTATAACTAAAGCCAGTTAAAAGGGACCATTGTCCAATTTGATGCTCAAGGGTAAGCTGATGAGAAATAGCATTTACTTCTGTAGGTTTGTCACTTGGTTCACCTAAAAAAGTCTCGATAGGCAATGCATCAATTTTTCCGTCTATAGCCACAATACCACGATCAAACGTCGAACTTTGATCAACGTACTCTAGCTCATAATTTAATTTTGTGTTATCTGAAATTATCCATAATATTGAAGGTGTTAATACTGTTTTATTCGATTCATGATAGTCTCTAAAGCTTTCACTATCTTCAACAGCACCATTGACTCTAAAGGCTAATTGCTCCGAAATGGCATTGGTATAGTCACCTTCAGCGCGATAGCTTTGCCAGCTACCGGCAGTAACTTTCACATATCCTTGTTGTTCAAACTTTGGCTTTTTTGTAATGATATTAATAGTACCACCAGGCTCTGAACGGCCATAAAGTGCAGAGCCGGTACCTTTCATGATTTCGACATAATCAATATTACTCGTATCACGGACACCGCTAAAACTTCGCCCGGACGAAAATCCGTTAATTAAAAAGCCCGATGGAATATTCTCATCACCCACTAAGCCACGTATTGCAAAGCTTTCCCACAATCCACCGAAATCATTTTGTTCAGCAATACTCGGCGTTAAATCGAATATGTCACTTAAGGTGGTTACCCCAGCGTCATTGAGTGTTTCAGCAGAAATAAATTCAACACTTTGTGGTTGTTCGTTCAAAGGCACATCACCACGAAAAGCTTGCCTAACACCCGATACTGATATTTTTTCTATGTTGGGTGACTCAGTGGTGGCATATACGGACGATGTTAAAATTGCGCTAATAACGACTGAAAGCGCTGATTTTTGGTATCTGTTCATTCTATCTCTCGGTATCAACTTTACTTATTCATTAAGGCTTTTGTTAAACATTTAAAATCTAACCACGCCAGTTATTGAACATGTAAATGGTAACGGTTATCATTTGCGGTATGGTATAGAAATATTACAACGAGAACCAGCCTTTCAAGTCACAGAAATTACAAAAAATGTAAAAATAAAACCTAATTAACAACCAAAGTAACAACCTTAGAGAAGACGATGAAAAAACTTACTTTAGCTTGCATTATATTAGTCATGTCGATATCAACCATATACAGCTCAGAGATACAAGCCCATGCAATATGGTTTGCAGAGCGATCATCGCAACTTGCCCTGATATATGGTGAAGGTGCACAAGACTTAGATACAGTTAAGCGGCAGAACAAAATCAAAAGTGTTACTGGTTATAACAAAAGTTGGCAAGAAAAAAGCGTGGAACTTGTTGAGTCTGGACCTATGATGATATTGAGTGATAACTCGGTTTATGCTGTTACAGGCATGCTCGATAATGGTTTGTGGAGTAAAACAAAAGATGGCAAATGGTTTGCCAATGGTCGTGATGAGATACCCGATGCAATCTTAAGCGAGCACACAAAAAAACATGCTGTACATTTACGTGGGCCACTTGTTGAAATTCCTCCACTTAAAGAGCAACAATTGCAAATTCTCCCCATAGGCAATTCGTTTTCAGACCAGAAAGGCACAATGGTTAGCTACCGTATAATCTTCAATGGTAAAGCGGTTAAAGGTGCTAAAGTGATAAATGACATTGTAAACGACCCAGATCAAAAGCCTATGATAAGCAATGATGATGGTGTAGTCACATTACCACTACGCAACCAAGGTTTGAACGTAGTTGCCGCAATATATGATGAGGAAAGTACAAATCTAGCAATATTTGATAAAATTGAGCACTTAGCAACACTGTCATTTATTTTGCCCCACGCCGCAGAATGATATTTAAAAATTAGTTAATTGTATTCAAGAAAACCATTGTGGGTCTTGGCTTCTATACTATTAAGACAAGACCCTATTTAAGCAATGAGTCACCATCATTAAACCTGTCACGTTTAGTATTGCATAAGTCAGCCAGACTCGTTAACACAGCATCAAAAGTGCAAAAAACACGCTGAGTCGATCATTTTCTTATACTGATTGGTATAAAAGTCAGTTTGGCAATCCATGTCTCTCATTCGTGAACTTGAAGCCGCTTCACAACACCTTGTCGTCGAAGTATTTACACATTAGCCTACTGCAAATAATTTCAAAATGTGACTGTTCAATTTTTAGGAGAGATTACCGCTGTGTGTCTCTCGCGACCGTTATGTCTTTATGCTCCCGTCGACTGGTTGGTAGGTAGATAACCGGATGGCGACTGGTTCTGGTTATATAATGAGCATTTGACGAGGCTATTTAGCCAAAAAACGGTTATTCATCAATAAAGTACTGAAATTTAAAAATCTCATGCCTACACTGAGGTTAATATCTGTCATAAAAGGTAATTCATCTATGCCAATCTCCCCTCTTACCAGTGACAAACTTTATTGCCATTGTGAGCTGTCAGGCTTGGCGCCCGATATCAAGTCAACAAAACACCTAACACCGCTTAATGAAATAGTGGGCCAAGAACGAGCGCAAGGTGCTGTCGAGTTCGCAATGTCGATGAAAGACAAAGGCTATAACATCTATGCTATTGGCCGTAATGGTTTAGGTAAGCGCACCATGGTAATGCGATATTTAGATCGCTATGAGCCTAGTGGTCATCATCAGCTATATGACTGGTGTTATGTGGTTAACTTTGATGATGCACGAACACCAAAGGTGTTAAAGCTTCCTCAAGGGCATGGTGTTCAATTTAAAAAAGATGTTGAGCAATTGATGAAACGGCTTGTTAAAGCATTGCCGTTGGCGTTCGACAATGAAATGTATTACGCACGGGCCGAAAAATTAAAGTCACAGTTAGCGACCAGACAAGAAAACGCCCTCACCCAACTCACAAAAGAAGCGGCTTCTAAAAATATTAGCCTTAGCATCACAGCTCAAGGTAGCTATGAGTTAGTGGCGATGAATGGTGAAGAACCCCATAGCGAAGCGTCTTTTGCTGCGCTAAGTAATAAAGAACAGGAACAACTAGAACAGCAAATTGGTGAGTTGGAATCGAAACTGCGTGAAGTGGTGCGAAAATTTACCGCCTGGGAAGAACGGTATTCCGAAAAGCAACAAAAGCATGACGAACAAGTTGCGCAAGATGTTTTAATCCATCTGATTGATCCGTTAAAAGAAGCTTATGCCGAACAAGGTGAAATTAAAGCCCACCTAAATGAAATGCATAAAGATATTATTGATAATCTCGATATTTTCCTAGAGCAAAATGAAGAGCAAGTTGCCCTATCCTACGCGTCACTCGAAAAGAAGATGCCTCGGCGTTATCAAGTTAATGTATTAGTTAATCACGCAAATAAAGTGATGCCGATTGTGATAGAGGAAAGCCCTAACTATCACAATATCTTTGGTTATATCGAAAACGCTACTTTTAAAGGCACCATTTTTTCAGATTTCTCATTGATCCGCGCCGGAAGTTTGCACAAAGCTAATGGCGGCGTGTTGATGATCGATGCTATTAAGGTACTAGAACAACCTTACGTATGGGATGGATTAAAACGAGCGCTGCGGTCAAGAAAGCTTAGCCTCAGTTCACTGGAGCGTGAAGTAACTTTGTCGGGCACCATCTCTCTTGACCCAGAAGCCATTCCGTTAGATGTGAAAATTATTCTGTTTGGTGACTATCAAACATACCAACTTTTACAGCATTATGACCCTGAATTTAAAGAACTATTTAGAGTCACTGCCGACTTTGAAGATGAAATGCCAAGAACCGATGCGTCAGAAGCTCTATATGCCAAATTTATTTCGAGTATAGTTCATGGCAACAAAATGCTGCATTGCGACCGTGGTGCAATAAAACGCATCATCGAATTTAGCTCACGTCAGGCGGATGCACAAAACAAGCTTTCGCTTCATTCAGCGGATATTGCAAACTTGCTGCGTGAATCTAACTACGTAGCTAAATCTAGTAATGCTAACATGATAAGGCTTGGCCACGTTGAGCAAGCGCTGCGTAATCATGAACATAGGGTATGTCGTCTTAGAGACAACATTATGCAAAGCTTTGTTAATGGGACTACCTTAATCGACACTCAAAACGCTGTTGTGGGTCAAATTAATGCGCTGTCGGTGCTGTCAACCTCTGATCACCAGTTTGGTGCACCGAACCGGATCACGGCGACCGTTGCTTTTGGGGAAGGAGCGGTATTTGATATCGAACGTAAAGTTGAACTTGGTGGCAGCATTCACTCCAAGGGGGTGATGATTTTAACCGCCTACCTTGCCACGGTTTTGGGGCAAACTGATAAGATTCCATTAACCACTCACCTCACCTTTGAACAAAATTATGGTGGGGTCGACGGTGACAGCGCATCGATGGCTGAGCTTTGCACCATTATCTCGGCGTTTGCTAAGTTACCACTTAGGCAAGATGTTGCGATAACGGGTTCTATGAACCAATTTGGGCAAGCTCAACCTATTGGCGGTGTGAATGAAAAGATTGAAGGCTTCTTTGATGTTTGCACTATAAAAGGACGCTGCAATACCCAAGGGGTCATTATCCCTAAATCGAATGTTCAAAACTTAATGTTGCGATCCGATATTGTTGATGCTGTTAAAAAAGGTACCTTTTCCATATGGGCGATTGACCATGTAACGGAAGCAATAGAGATATTAATGGGTGTGCAGGCTGGCGAGCGCGATTTTGAGTTTGAAGATTATGCTGATGATTCAGTATTTGGGATCGCAGATAGACGACTACAAAAACTCAGAGCCCATATAAAAAGCCAAGCTAAGTCCGCTAAATAGACGCTATTTTTATTAATGATAGCCATCGTAAACATAACAGCAAAATGGCCGGTAAATCACCGGCCATTTGATTGATCTTTTAACCGAACACTCGGCTTATCTATTTGTCTGCTTGATTAAGCAAAAGCATCTTGCAATGGTGGTACAACTTGCTTCTTGCGACTAAGAACGCCATCTAACCAAACTCGGCCGTTCTCGGTTGCTTTGCCGTAGGCGCGTGCAGTCAAGTCATCACAATCTGATACCACCAGCATTTCAGAACCTTCTTTCATAATATCTGTTAGTAATAACAACACACTATGACGATTACCTTCTGCTTTTAGCGCAGCAATATCTGCTTCAAGCTCGGCTTTGATATCATCAAATACAGACAGATCAATCACCTCAAGCTGGCCGATACCGATTAAGTTACCGTTCATGTTGAAGTCTTTAAAGTCACGCATAACAAGATCGCGAACCGGTGTGCCTTCAACGGCTGATTTAACCTTAAACATCTCCATGCCTAGGGCTTTAAAATCTTCAATTCCAGCAATTTCGGCTAATGCTTCAACACATCTAATATCGGCAGTTGTGCAGGTTGGCGATTTAAAAATAACGGTGTCGCTTAAGATGGCGCACAGCATGATGCCTGCGATGTCTTTTGGAATTTCAACATTGTAGAAATCATACATCATCTTAATAACGGTATTACTGCAGCCGACTGGACGGATCCAACACTCGAGCGGAGTCGATGTAGTTAGGTCACCTAACTTATGGTGATCAACGATCCCCACAATGGTAGCTTGAGCAATATCATCTGGTGCTTGAGTTAATTCTGAATGATCAACAATGTAAACTTGTTCGCCAGCATAGCTCTCTTTGAACTCAGGAGCTTCGAAACCGAAACGTTCGAGTATGAATGCTGTCTCTGGAGAAAGTTCACCAAGACGCGCTGGAATAGCCGCTTCGCCGATCTGATTTTTAAGATAAGCGAGTGCGATAGCGCCGCAAATAGAATCTGAATCTGGGATCTTATGTCCCACAACGTACATTGGCATAGTTAATTCTCACGGTAAAATTTGCCGCATTTTACCAAAGAAGAATAAAATTTACATTAGCTAAAAACATTAATTAGTTAGCGCGAAGTAACCCCATATGTGTTTTTTGCTTACCCTAATAAGTTTAGCCCAAGCTCTAAGGATGGGGTCAAAACGTCGTGACGGAACCTGCATAAGGAAAATACAATGCTATTGGTGATCTGCGTTGTGACGTAGATTAGCAAAAACAAGAGCCCGCATAGCGAGCTCTTGTTAACGTAATGGTTCGATTAATGATTTTTCAAGAAACGATCGACGCTGGCCTGCTCTCTTGCCTTGAGTTGTACACAGTCTCTAACACGCTCTTCGAGTTTCGACAGGCTTCTGGCATAACCAGGAACCGTATCTATCTTGGTTGAGAAAAATGCATTTGCACGTGCAAGCGACTCGAGGTCGCAACTACCGACTAAAAATCCGGGTAGACGAGGTAATGCGAACGGCGGTAATTTATCAGCAAGCGCCGCATAATTAGCATATACCCAGTTGCTAAAGGCCGTCTGACGTGCCTTGGTATAATGTTGACCAGCAAACAGATAACTTAGATCTGGCGCGGTTAGCTTTTCACTTAAGCTATATGCCAATATATCTTGCTGCAGTTTCCCCTCTGATGCATAACCTAATGCATACAACAGATTTGTTCTTTGCTGTGGGTCTTTGGTTGTTTCAAAAACCTGTTTAACCTTCTTAAGTAGTGCTGCATCACCATGAAATACGGCAAGTTGTAAATAGGTGCTAATAAGATAGGGATCGACTTCAATTGGCGTATCTAAATAGCGCAGTGTTTGGGCCTTTGCCGTTGCAATAATATTAACATCGTGGCCTTCAAAGCCTAATAACGCAATTAGCAATGGGCGTAACTTACTGATCTGAGCATCTTCACCCGATTTAGTGGTTAAGCCGTAGGAGTCTAGCGCGTTTCGCGCTTTTTGAGTGACAAATTTTGCCCATAATTCGCGGTTACTGTCATCGACAAAGGTGCCCTTTTGCGCTTGCAAATAACCAAGTGCATCGGAGACAATTTGTGGATGCTTATCATTGATAAACTCTCCTAAGATATTGAACAGATCGCCACCAGAAATATACCCTGCTTCGAGTAGTGCGTCAGCTGCCGAAATTAATGCTTTACGCTCTTTGGGGGTTAGCGCCGTTTTACTGTTGCTGAGCAATATCGCCATCTGATCGGCTGTTAATAACCAGCGGTAATAGCCCATGCCTTGTGCATCAGGGAATACCCACTTAGGTGCAAATGGGAGTTCAAATGTTTTACTCGGCGCGTCCAGCAGTAATGTTTGCTCGCTAACTTGGTGACTATCGCCAAACTTGACTGATACAGGCACTGTCCAGGTCTGTGCGGGTGCCTTGGTTGCCGCCGAGACGAAGCGCTGTTGATTCAAGGTTAATTTGTTACCTGACACGTCAACGCTGATTAAAGGATAAGAGGATTGTTCAATAAAGGTTTTTAATACCTTGGCCACATTTTTACCCGAGGCTTTAGCTAACGCATTCCATAGATCATCTGCCGTGGTATTTTTGTATGCATGGGCCTTTATGTAATTACGTATTCCCGATTTAAAGGCTTCTTCTCCAATCCAATTTTCTACCATAGAAAGCACGGATTCGCCTTTACTGTATGCGAGCCCTAGCCCATCCATAATATCAGCTTCGGTTTTGATTGGCTTACGAATGGGCTTAGTCGATAGACGCGCATCAACGTCCATTACACGATTTTTTGATAAACGTAAATTAGACTCAAACTCTGGATGGGTCTGATGAGTGATCTTTGAGGCCATCCAACTGGCAAATGCTTCGTTTAGCCACAGATCGTTCCACCATTTCATGGTCACTAAATTGCCATACCATTGATGAGCAAGCTCATGAGCGACAATGGATACCGTGCGTTGACGCGCATTTTGAGTGGCGTTGCTGTCATCGAGTAACAAGATATCTTCGCGATATGTGACTAACCCAGCGTTCTCCATCGCACCAAAAGGAAACTCAGGCACAGCAACAGAATCGAGTTTGGCATAAGGGTAATCGACACCAAAATACTCTTCTAATGCACCTAGCACTATAGGCATCTGTTCGGCAGCATACTTAGCTAATTCAATTTTGCCCTTAGTCGTGATCACCCTGCCCGGTATTTTCATGCCAGTCACTTCAAGCTCTTCAAACTGACCTACAGCGAATGCGACGAGATACGATGGGATCGGTTTGGTTTGGGCAAATGTATGACGCGTTAGCTCACCTTTTACCACCGTCTCCATTTCAGGTGTGTTGCTATACACCTTTTCGTCGCTAGGCGCGGTGATGGTTACTTGAAACGGAATTTTATATTCAGGTTCGTCAAATACAGGGAATGCTCTACGAGCATCGCTCATCTCAAATTGAGTAAACAGATAAGGTAGGTCGGCATCGATAGTTTTGTACAACCCGACAGATTGGCGGTTGTAAGGCGCAGCAAAGTCCATTGATAAGGTATATTTGCCTGGGGCAATCTCATCGTCGCATTTGAGTTTAACGATACCAGTATCAAGCATATTGGCGTTCATATCACATTGAAACGCGCCATCAAGCTTAATGTTAGATACCGTATAAGCGACACCATTAATATCGATAATGTGTGTTGGGCTAAGCACTTCTATTTGGATCTGCGTTGAACCTGAAAAGCTATCGAGCTTGGGATCTAAGTTGAAGTTTATGGCTTGGGAAAGTGGCTTTGCGACTTTACTTAAGACATATTCATTAGCGCTTAGCGATGCACTGCTACATAGCGCCGCGGTCACGATTGCTGAAGTGACAATACGGTACATGGGATTCCTTTAATTTAATAATGATACCAAGCGCCCTCGTTAGTTTATCCGATCTTTCTTGTATACCTTCTCTTTTCATGACGTTATAACCAGTTTTATATTTGCTATAAGTCTGCTTTTTAATTAAGAAAAATAGAGCTGCTAAGGAGTTTGATTGGTACTTCTGAACGTGCCATAGGACGTAGCAGCGATAATGGCTGCAGTGTCGTGTGGCGATTTTGTGGCAAATGTTACAAAATTGACTGCTTTATAGCTAGCCTAGTACACATCTGCTTACCAAAACATCTAGGTACCAAAATAAAGCATTAAAGTTTATCTGCTGACATTTGGTAATGAACCACCTCAACATAGCCCTTTGGCGTAGGGTATTGAGCTATTTGGTTAAAGGTCATTCCCAATTTTTGCATGATCTTTATTGATGCTAAGTTACCCTCATCAGCAACGGCCGAAAGGTAACTAACATCCGTTTGCTTTGCGATTTGTGTGGCGACCGCACTTGCCGCCTCTGTCGCGTAACCTTTACCCCAGCAACACTGCTTAAAGCGCCAACCGACCTCAATATCATGATACTGGGGGCTGTCGCCAAAAAAGTCCATGGGACGCACTAAAATCCACCCAATATAGCGCGATGATAAAGCGCTATTGTCGCTCAGAGTGCTGACTTTCCAGATGCCCCAACCCTTCTCTGGATTGGTATAAGCCTTAAGCCGTGGTAATAAGATATTGCTGATCTCGTCCATAGTGCTAGGCCTACCGCCGTTAATATAGCGCATTACCTCTGGGTCTTGATCTAGCTCAAACAGCAACTGACCGTCATCTTGGCCCATCATCTCAAAACATAATCGAGGACTATTGGCTATGTTCATATTTGGCTCCTTATACCTACGACGGCTATTCCATGGCCAGATATAATAGCCTTAATATTGACTCGCTATCAATTTAACCTGTTAACAAGGTAAGTTAATCAAAAAGCTTAAAAAGGAGTATGTCGATGGAAAGGTGTTTTAGCGTCACGTTTAGGATTGCCAATAGAGTTCGTACTAAACATTACAAAACGGAGCAAAGTGCAATGCGGGGCATTGGTAAGTGGCTGGTTAAACATCAAGATGAGCGTGATATCAACGCCTCATTTTTTAGTGAAACCCAAGGCCATTTAAGTTTTGATGCCCCTTTTGAAGAATCACCGCTAAGTGAAAACGTCGATTTCTATAAAAGCAAAGCCTGGCTAAAGTTGCGTTTAGAGGCATTAGAACGTTATGGCCGCCGCTGTGTCTCTTGTGGTGCATCGGTGCACACGGGCGTTGTATTGCATGTTGACCACATAAAACCTAGGTCGCTTTATCCACAACTCGCACTCGATATCAACAACTTACAAATTTTGTGTGAAGCATGCAACTTAGGGAAAATGGCATCAATGGAGCAAGATTGGCGTTAAGTCATATTGAGGTTAGATCACTGGGAGTGAAGTACCGAATTGTTCAAATATGGAGTAAATGCTAGCTATTTGTGTGTTCGTTAAGCAATTTGACATAAAACTTTTGAATTAGACTTACATCTTGCTAATGGGTTAGCTAGTATGGCTCGATTAAAAGTACGACCAATTACCATAAATTGGCGTTTTCTCTATAAAAGGTAGCGTTGAGCAACCATAATAATTAATACCGTATACATACGGATTATCGGGTATTTTTAATGTTTTTAAAAACGGTCATATCGTCTTTGGCAGTTTTCTGTAGTAGTGCCGCTATCTATAGTTCCTGTGTAGACGCCTCCCAATATCATACCGTCAGTGATGATTTTAAACAGCAGTTTCAAAAACGCTTAAAAAAGAATAAGGTGCCAGGTGGCGCATTTGTTATTGTTGAAGGCGACAAAATTGTTAACCTCGGCACTTTCGGTAAACGTCATAAAGGCGGTGATGAAAAGATCAATGCAGATACGGTATTTAGACTTGCTTCAGTCTCTAAAACCTTTGCCGGAACACTAGCAAGCTTATTGGTTCATGAGCATAAACTCAGTTGGCAGCAACCGATAACCACCTATCTGCCAGCGTTTTCACTTGCCCCACCCGCTAAAAGTACAGAGATAACCCTTGGTCATGTCATTGGCCAAAGTACAGGGTTGATGCCCAACAGCTATGACAACCTGATTAACGCCAATATTAAATTCGACGACATTTTACCTAAATTTGCAGATTTGACCCCTATGTGTGACCCTGGTGTTTGCTATAGCTATCAAAACGTTGCTTTCTCTTTTATTGAACAAGCGATTGAACAGCAAAGTGGCCAGCGTTATGAACAGGTGATTAATCAGCGTCTATTTGAACCTCTGGATATGAAAACCGCATCGGTCGGTTTTGATGCATTCAATCAGGTTAGTAATCGTGCAGAGCCGCATATCAAGACCCGTTTTGGTTTCAAGCAAGTGAAAGTTAAACCTAATTACTATCAACTGTTACCCGCTGCGGGTGTGAATGCCAGCATAACCGATATATCCAAATGGTTAATCGCTAACATGGGCCATCGACAGGATGTTATTTCTTCGCGAGTCATTGAAGATGTGACGACACCAGGAGTTCGAACGACCAAAGAGCTACGCCGTCGTGAATGGAAAGCCTATTTAGACGATGCGCATTATGGTAAAGGTTGGCGTGTGTATGATTTTCAAGGTCACCCGCTTATTTACCATGCGGGATGGGTCGCTGGATATGTTACTGAAATTGCCTATTCGCCAGAGCTCAATGTCGGGATGGCAATGCTGCTAAATGGCGAGTCTAGGGTGATAGCAGAACTTGGCGCTTATTTTTGGCATGATCTATTTAGCCATGCAAAGCAAAATAGCAAAATAGTTGCAAAAGGAATGGGCAAAGATTAACGCAACAATGTAGCGCTTGGTCGTAGAGGTGATGCTGCGAATGTTTTGTAGCTGCTTGTTAAATTCTGTCTTGCAACCTCTACTAAAAGTTATTTAACAAAAGTTATTTAATAAAAGTGCGAATTGAAAATGCCACCACTTAACATATTGTTTTACTTGTTTTTATCATGGTATAGTTTCAGAAAAAAAGAAGAGACCGGAGGGAGGCCTCTTCAAAAAGGGGCTGACATATATATTAACAATACAGATTAACATCGGTGTATTGTGCATATGTCACTCAGTTTTAACGGCGATGAATGCCAAAACTGTATTAGCTAATACGAGCGAACTCGTGAAAACGATCAATGAGGCTGGCATGGGTGGGTTCTGTTGCTGGTAGTTTTGATGTTTGCCGTATCCAATAGACTATAATTACAAAGAATAATTATTCGGTTTTATGCAGCTTTAAAAATATAACCCCGATAATTTTTTGCCCTTCATTCATTATTTTGAATAGTTACTCATCCCGAGCGCTCAGCCCCAATCGACATTTCTCTAATCGATAGTGGTAACTTAATCAATTGACGTTACCACTATCTCTTTGCAGCACTAACGTTTGCCAAAATACCTGTGTCCGCCCAAGTTTATCTGTGTCTCTGTCGCTGCATTCGATAACTTCTAGGTGTGCCTTCTTAGCTAATGTTTCAATCTCTTCAACGCTAACTGGATGCAGTACTCTTGTATCTTCATTAGGCCCAAAGCGCAGCGAAATGATCAGGCGTCCATTAGGCGTCATTAATTTTGCTAAGGTTTGTAATGCTGTAAGTCGTTCCTCAGGAGGAATGTGCATCCATACCGCACTTAATAAGATCAGGTTAAAGCTGTTTCGGTAAACTGTCAGGCGATTCAATCGTGGTAAGTGATCATCAATCCAATTAACGTTGAGGTCACTCGTATATCGTGCGCCAAACTCTGCAAGTTTATAGGCGGGTTCAACCGCAACCACTTCAACCGTTTGAAGATTTGTAGATTGCTCGGCTAAATACTTCGCATCACGACCATTGCCAGCACCAACATCTAATACCCTAAATATCGACTCTTGCTGATTGATAAGATCGTTAAGATGGTGTAGCCAGCTAACATGAACCTCTTCAAAAGAAGTCAATAAATACCTGCGCGCTAGCATATTCGCATTGTCATTATAGAAATTGTTCATGAATAAAACTCACTATTAAAATCAACTGCTTAATAAGTAAAAAATACAAAGATTAAGTATCCATATCGTACTACGCATTACCGTTAACAAAGCCCAGATAATCTTGCCAGCTGACATCTTTAACCATATTAAACGCAGAGATAATCTCTTTCATCTGCTTAACTTGTGTATCACCAAAAGGTAACCGACAAAATGCTAAAACCCGACTTATTTGCGATTCGGGAAGATCGACTAAGGCTTCATAACTGACATCAAGCACGAAACCAGGCAGCGTTTGGTGCCAATAAGCCATAAGTGCTTCATATTCTTGTCTATATAACTCGAACTCTTTTAATGAGCATAAATGCGGCTCACTCTTTTCGAAGTAGTGTTGATACACCGACCAAGATACCGCTTCGGGTTGGCGAGTCAGGTTGATGACTTTGGCGTTGGGAAACAGTTTATAAATTAAGCCGACCGTTTGAAAATTTGCGGGGGATCTATCGATAATATGGGTGATATCGGGATGAAAGACTCGGCTATCACCACGAATAGCCTTGGTATCAAATTCTGGGTTCACATATTGCTTCAATTTCCTCAGGTATAACTCACCGAGCGTATTTAGCTGCTGTACATCGAGATCGCTGATACAGCGGGGATAATGTTTAGCGGTTAACTTATATGCTGATGAAAGTACATCGTCGTTGAGATAGTCACACTCCCCTGCACTGCCGATTTGATTATGCTTGACCAATAACTGCTCAAGTATACTGGCACCGGTGCGGGGTAATCCTAAAATGAAAATAGGTGTAATATCAAAGTGTCTATCACTATGTACCGAGATTGCTCCTTTGTTGACAAAGGTTTTAATTGAATGAAAATAGGCGGCTAACTCGGAAGTACTGACACAGCAACCTTGATGTTGCAAATTGTTAGCTTGTTGATAGTGATCAAACGCTAGGCGATGCGCTTGCCTGTGATGAAACAAATGACCCAAGCAATAATGGAGTACGATCCGAGCGCTATTTAATGTCACCGCATCGTTATTGATGTTTGCGTCGATATTCGTGTTGATATTGTCACATAACTGATTAAGCCTCAATGCCTTCTCTAATAACCGATTTACAGCTTTAGTTGATGTGTTATCTCCCACATTCATATTGAGATTGGCGACAGGGTCTGCATGGATCACTAGCTGACTGAGCGACAGTAAGCATTGCGAGTAAATAGATACTTCTTCAATGGATAGCTCGCAAGGATGAGCATTGTCGGTGAGTCCTAAACCTGATAGAGCAAGTAATAGGTGCGCTTTAGCTTGCTCTAATTCCCCCATTGCTATTTGTTGTCGACCTAATTGATAACGCAATGTGGGCGACTCGGGAACAATTTGATTTGCGTAATTTAATACCGTTAACGCATCTTCCGCAGCGTTAACCATATTAAACGCCTCTGCTAGCAAAGATAATGGTGTAGTGTCGCCAGCTAAAAACTCACAGGACTGGCTAAGAAGCTCAACGGCCTTATGGCCATTTTTTGAAAGCAGGGCTAACTTCCCTAATCCCATATAGGCATAACCGGTTTCTTTTGAGGTTGGTCGATTGTGGGTAAGCGCTGTAAATATTTGCTGCGCTAAATAATACTCACCCTGCGCTATATGCTGCTCGGCTTGTTCTATAGAAGACAAAATACTATCCCTAACAGTGACTCCCTAATGTACTAACCATTATTAAGCCACGTTAAGCTTATGTTGTATATGGTTAAGTTGTTTTTGACCGATTGCGAAAATAAACAAAGTAGTCAGTGATAGGTTTATGCAATGCGAGTAACCGTTAAAGAGCCCCAGCGTTCGCAAAACTCCCATCGATGCTTTTTACAAAAATAAATGGCTTGGTAACGATTGAATGTGAGCTGCAGATCGTCTGAAGGCGATTTAACCTTTGCAATAAACTGAGCGTGAGACATTAGTTGGTATTGATAGAGTGAAAGGGATTGGTACGGGGTTAATGATGTAAATCTTGGCAATAACGAATAATTAAAGTGATTAGTGGGACTAGAAGACATCAACTGCAGCTTTTTAACATAGAGGTCATGTTTGGGAGCAGCGTTTGCAGCGTAGAGCGTTAACATCACGCCAATAGCGAGGTTAAAACGGAAAATGCCAAGCTTGATAAGTCTGTGCTGCCATGAAATCAAAAAGCCTACCTTATTCGTTAGCTAGAATAATTAATATAGGGACTTTCGTTGTAAAAGGCAAAACATACGCTAACGACGCAGGCCAAGTAACTGTGACCAATATATGATGCGCTTTTTCCACTCAGACTTTGTTCACTTATGCACCATTAATTCTGGCTAGGTTCTAGGCTTTGTTCGAACGCTTGTCTGAGCGCTGTTAACGGTGAAAGGTCATGTGTGCTCTTACGGCTACGGCTAAAAAGTGACGATTCTATAAATAAAGAAAACCACATATTGAGACTAGCAGCGTTGTTAACCTCGCCGGCACAGCCCAGTGCCAACGCAGCAACCTCTGCAGTGCCCAATTGAAAATCACGGCTACCTTTCCTTAAACCGTAACGAGCGGCGGTTTCTGGTGTAAATGACAGCATTGGCAAATGATGCAGATAAGGGCTTTTATTGAACATTTTAATGGCCTCGCGCCAGCTACCATCGAGCAGAATAAATAATGGTCGCTTACTTTGTTGCTCATTAGCGCTTTGTTGCGATATAGCGTCAACGACCTGTTGATCGGGCGCTGCATATGCTCCGGGAAACACCAGATAGGGTTGATAGCTTGGATCACTTAATAGTTGTAATAGCTTACGATTAGCATAGTTACGCGACCAGATATAAGCGTGGGTATCGGGAATAAGATCAGCGATTAATCGTCCTGAGTTACTTGGTTTTAATACTTCATCGTCATACATGATCAATAAAAAGCTAACATTGGAGTTTAACTGTCGACGAAATTCACAGGTACAAAATGACTTTGCAAGTAAACATGACTCACATCGTATCAAGTTTTTACCGCGTGCATTATAGGGTCTAGTCGAAATTGCTTTTCTATACTGATAACGCAGATGAACCGCATGAGGTTTAATACCGAGTTGAGTCATTTTTGCCTTTAAATTTTTTGAATGCAAACATAGCCATTATATCAAGGAGTGCCATGAGTCGTAACAAGCTTAATTCATTACGCATGAAGTTGATAATAAAAAAGCGAGCCTTAAGCTCGCTCATTTATGGCATCAAAAATTATATCTGGCTTAAACGTGTGTCTGCTAGAGTATTCTGCGAAGCAAAAAGTCGGCTTTTAAGCGACGAATACGATTCATGATCTTTCTTACCGGTGTCGGATAATCATGTAATGTTTCTATTTGACTGTAATGATAAAGACGCTCAGTGTGCTCAAGGATATGATGCTGCTCTGTATTAAACTGCTCTTTCCAACAGCCTGTTTCATCTTGCAATAGTAAACCATTTTCTAAATCCAGCGCCCAAGCTCTTGGATTGAGATTAGAGCCTGTAATGAGATGGTTGCAATTATCAGCGCTGATACCTTTGAGGTGATAACTATTACGCCCATGCTTCCATAAGTGAATGTTCAGTTGTCCTGAATCAATAGCCCACTGCTGACGCTTAGCAAACTTACGCAACGATTGTTCGTATAAATAGGGTAATGCCCCTATTGTCGAAAACGCTTCTTCTGGTGGTATATAAAAATCGTTAGAGGTTTTATCCCCTACAACAATATCGATACGCTTACCTTGTTTGAGGTGCTTTGACAGTGCTCTTGATAAAATATATGGCGGATTAAAGTAAGGCGTACAGATAAACAGCGACTGTTTTGATTGGCTAACCAAATCGATGATTAACTTGTTAAGCTTATTACGTTTACGACCAAGGCCAACAACGGGTGTAATACGATTACCGGTTTTGGTGGACTTAAATTCATACTTAGCTGCACTAAGACGTGTTTTAAGGGTGCGTACATCCACTTTATCGGGCAGTTGCTCACAGTCTTTTGATTGCGTTAACGAGGTTACCGCTTTGTCATTTTCAATATAGTCTTTAACCATCTGCCTCATCGAGCGAGCAAGCTCAGGCGACGAGATCACATGATAACGGTCAAAACGGTACTTATCACCTTGATGCAGATAGATGTTATTTAGACTCGCGCCACTAAAAATAACGGTATCGTCAATAATAAAACCTTTAAGGTGCAAAACCCCCATGAACTCACGGGATTTAACTGGCACACCTAAGATCTTAATAGGATGCTCAGCCTTCTGGGCAAACTTGCTGTACATCAAGTAATTGCCACTATCGCCTTTGTGACCGATTAACCCACGTCGTGCGCGATGAAAATCAACTAAAACGGTCACATCTAATTCAGGGTTATTGGCTTTTGCAAGCATTAAAGCGCTAAGGATCTCTCGCCCTGCTTCATCATCTTCTAGATAAAGTGCGGCAATGGTAATTGCAAATTTTGCCTGAGCGATCTGCTGCAGTAATTCGGCTTTTAGTGCCGTTGGCGTTAACAACCAACGAATAGCATCGTCTGGTAACGCAATTCCACCTAGCTTATCCAGCAAGGCATCCTCCTTTAAAAATGGTGTCCATCACGGTAGTAGCAACTTGGCAATAATGCCGTGAACATGATTGAGATATGCTTCGCCGATAAATAAACCGATAATATGGCTTGGCGAATAACTTGCTCCACTGCGTGATGTGTTTCAGGGTCTTTAGGGAACCAGAGTACTTCAACCTGTACAAAGTCTCTGTCCACCTCTCCATGGCGATAACTAATACTCTGCACCCAGTCTAGCGTAAAGTTACTTGGGGCTGTTTGGCAAAGTACCGCTAATTCATCGATTAACGTCTTGCTGATGTCTCTGACCGCCTCTTGTGGTAAGCCGCGCATACGAATATGTGGCATAGTGGTCCCATCCCTAATCTTTAAGGAGATAGAAATTACCGATTTAAGCCTCTAGGGGCAAGGTTTTTCTGCTGTAATGGGAGTCCTGTCGGTAAATAGTGCTTTTAATTTAACCAAATAGCCGAATTTGCTCAGAGTTTTTGGATGTGCTGTTGTTTTTCCGCCTGGATTACGGTTTTTTTAATGCAGGCGATATACAATATCTTTTTCTTAATCTTGGGCATGGTATGAATAGAAACATCCTGATTACTTTGGCTATCACGCTGGTGTTAGCTTGGGCTATTTTCCATTTTAAAGCGGAGCTTGGGATATTTATCCTGCCGCTATTTATTGGCTTAGTTGCCTTTGTCACTTTAAGGTTATATCGCTTGATGGAGAAAGACGATACGTCGGAAAAACCTGCGGCAAAGCCTAACGACAATAACTAAGGTGCACCGAGCAATGAAGCTGGGATGCAAATAAAGAGGTTATGGATTTTTTTATCAAGTTAGCGGCTAAGTTAATCAATATTGCAGGTGTTACTGTTAGCGTTATTGGCGGCGCTGGCTCGGTGATGATATTAATACTTGGTTCAACTTTAAGTTTTAGCGCGCAAGCAGACTCAGATATTAATCAGTACTTAACCAACATGATGTCAGTGATCAAATCGCCCTACTCTCAAGTGGGGGTCGTAGCCTTCGACTTAGCATCTGATACATCTATTTTTGAATACAATGCCAATAGCTTGATGATCCCAGCTAGCACTCAAAAGCTACTAACCGCAGTGGCGGCGACCGCTCAGCTTGATGAAAACTTGACCTTCGATACCCGCTTGTATTCAAGGTCGCCAATTAGGCACGGTAAGCTACTTGGGGATCTCTATTTGCAATTTAGTGGCGATCCAACGTTGACGAGTGATGATCTTAGGCAACTTTTTAAGCAACTAAGCAATTTAGGGATCTATGATATTACTGGCGATCTCTATTTAGTTAGTCAGGCTGACGAGCAGTTTAAGGCGCCGGGGGTCGTTTGGGATGATTTGGGAATTTGCTATGCGGCTCCCGTATCGCGTTTCGTGATAAACCAAAACTGTATCCAAGGTCAGTTAATCCCTATGCTGGCCACCAATGAGGCTAAACTGAGCTTTCCTAGCTATCTTCCCGTAAAAATTACCACCACCGCCTATTTTGATAAAAATAAACAACAGGAGTTTTGTGAGCTGTCGTTACAGCGCTTGGCCAAAAACCAGTTTCACATTAGCGGCTGCGTTAGCGGCGATAAACCACTGAAGCTAGCTATCGCTATTTCAGAGCCCGATCTTTATGCGCAGCAGCTGGTGGCACAACTGACCACCTCAGCAAAGATACGGGTCAAAGGAAAGGTTAAATTAACCCATACTCTTGATAAGAGCGCTAAGCTTATCGCGGAGCATAGGTCGCGGCCCTTATCATCGTTAATCGAAACCATGTTATTAAAATCAGATAATTTGATCGCCGATCGTTTATTTAAAGCCATAGGTGAAAGCGTCTATGATCAGCCAGGCAGCTTTACTAACGGCGCGAAAGCTATGGTTCGAATATTGACCGATGCTGGTGTGGATTTAACTCATTCACAGATCGTCGATGGTTCGGGCTTGTCACGTTATAACTTACTGAGTGCAAGCCAATTAATGCAGGTATTGCATCTCGTTTATCAGGAGCCGCATTTTGCACATCTTATTGGTAAGCTACCCGTTGCGGGCCAAAGCGGTACGCTGCGTTACAAAAGCGGATACAATAAAGCACCGTTAAAAGATAAGGTGATTGCAAAAACGGGATCGATGCAAGGGGTTGATAATTTAGCGGGTTTTTTAACTATCGATAGTGAGCATCAAGTCCTATTTGCCATATTAGAAAATGGGCAAAGCCCTCAAACCGAGCAAGCGCAACTTGCTCCATTTAGCGCACTTTTTTTACAAACACTATTAGATTTCTCTCGCTCTTTTCAACAAACTGCTAGCCCCTAAATCAATAAAAAAGCCCTAATAGAACACGCTTAGGGCTTTTTATCTATAAAGAGCGCTTGTCTACGTAATAACAAATACCAATTAGAATAAAGAGGTGATTGCTCAGCGACGATTTAGCACTAAAAGCAACACCCATTCCATCATCTGTTCGCCTTGAATGAGTTGGCAAAATACACGCTGAGTGGATCACTTTCTTATACTGTTTGGTATAACGTATTAAAAAATAGCTTCTTCCATATCCATGATCATGCTATCACCAGCATTAACTTGGGCAAGATGGTAATCCACTTTAGGCAGAATCTTTGCCATATAAAACTCAGCAACTTGGGTTTTGGCTTTAGCGAAATTGTCATCTTCATGATCAACTGAGCGCTCTGCCATCAGTAACCAGAAATAGCCATAAATTAGATGACCGAAGGCATCGAGGAAATCAACGGCACAAGCATTAATCAATGCTGGTTGAGCAAGTTTGTTGTCATTGATTTGCGTAGCCGTTTTTAACAGCGCATCAAAGCGCGATACTATCGCCTGTTTATGAGTGTCACTCACATGAGCGAATGATTGCAACTGAACATCAAGCTCGCTTAATAACTCTGTTAATGCCGCTACATTGTCACCTGTAGTCTTACGACCTAAGAAATCAATGGCCTGAATACCGTTGGTGCCTTCATAGATTTGGGCGATACGAGTATCTCTGACCAGCTGTTCAATTCCTGTTTCACAGATATAACCATGACCGCCAAATACTTGCTGTGCCATGATCGCCGCATCAAGACCGCGATCACTGAGAAACGCTTTGGCAACAGGCGTGAGTAAACCAACATAACGAGCCGCTTTCGCTTTAACCTCGCCTTCTGCATACTTAGCCAAATCAAGCTGCTGACCAGTAAACACTGATAATGCACGCCCAGCTTCTGTGTAACTTCGAATCGTTAGCAGCATTCGGCGAACATCACCGTGAACAATAATTGGGTCGCTCACAGCGCCTGTTGCTGAGCCGCCCGCTGCAATACCTTGGGTACGCTCTTTGGCATAGACGGCCGCCATTTGATATGCCGCTTGTGATGTTCCTAGACCTTGAATACCGATGGCTAAGCGTTCATAGTTCATCATGGTAAACATACAGACTAAGCCACGATTTGGTTTACCGATGAGGTAGCCTTGGGCGTCATCGTAGTTCATCACGCAGGTTGCTGAGCCTTTTAGGCCCATTTTATGTTCAATAGAACCGACAGTAACGCCATTGGCCTCGCCGAGTTCACCGTTGTCATCAACTTTAATTTTGGGTACTAAAAATAGTGAGATCCCATTTGAATCTGGCAATTTGGCTAAAACCAGGTGAATGATATTTTCAGTAAGGTCGTGATCGCCACCAGTAATGAAAATCTTACTACCACTGATCAAATAGCTACCATCATCTTGAGGTATGGCTTTAGTACGAATGTTACGTAGATCAGATCCCGCTTGTGGCTCAGTCATATCCATCGCGCCCGCCCATTCTCCGCTATAAAGATTGGGCAGATATTTTTGTTTGAGCTCGTTTGTACCATGAGCGTTGATACATAATGCAGCCCCTGCGGTTAATGAACCATAAAGCGTAAATGCATTACAGGCACTATAAGCCATTTCATCGACCAGCACCCCAAGCATTTTGGGCATCCCCATACCGCCTAGCTCTGGATCGCCACATAACCCAACCCAACCGCCTTCAGCATACTGATCGTATACGGCCTTATAACCATCAGGAGTCATCACCTTGTCGCCTTCATGACGAACACCTTGCTCATCGCCGCTGCGATTGATGGGATGAATAAGATCGCGGGCAATTTTGTCAGCTTCATCCATTATCGCCTGTGCTGTATCCATATCTACAGCATCTGCAAGTTCAGGTAAACTCGCCCAGGTTGTCGGCGCATCAAACACCTTCTCTAATAAAAACTTCATATCGGCTAACGGTGCTTGGTATGGGTTCATATCTTCACTCTTAAACATTGGATTTAAACGGTTGTTTAAACTTATACTAGATAGCATTTAGAATAAAGTCTTTTGTACTGAATTAGCGTGATTTAGCTTGCAGCTAGACATAAAAAGCCCCGCAATTATTGCAGGGCGATAAGATGATGCCTATAAGAGTGGATTACCACATTAAATCGTCTGGAATGACATAATCGGCATAGGGATCATCCTCTTCAACTACTTGTTGGTTATCGTCTTGCTGCCACAAGTAACCACACCATTCAGGTACTAATAACTGTACCCTTTCGGCTAATTTATGCGGCACTAAATAGCTAACTTCATCGTGGCGAACAATACCTAATTGGCCATTTAGAAGCTGGCTTTGCAATTTATCATTGATATAAATTGAATAGATTTTTGTGCCTAAGGTGTAGTTGAATTTCACTTCAGCATCTTTTGGAATCTCAATAGCAAGGCGCTTAAACTCGGTGATAAGCCCTCTTACTTGGCCTTTTTCAGTCGCCTCGGCAAAACGCTGTTCATTTAAGGCTCTATCTTTTTCTATTTGCGCCTGTTTTTTAGCAGCGATCTCTTGTCTGAGCACTTCAGAGCCGTCGTCTACTTTGGCTTTTCGATCTCGGCGTTTTTGGGTTTTAGTATCACGTACTTTCTGTTTACTGACTAAACCAGCCTTTAACAGTTGTTCTTGAAATGGGTTTGCCATTAGTTTTCTCGCTTATTCAATAGCATCACTTATGCTATCTATTTTCAAAAATTTAGTTCATTTGAGCAAACATACCTAGCTCACTCATCGCCATACTGGTGCCGCCCAATGACCATCCGCCATCAATGGGTAAAATAACACCTGTAATATAACTTGCCATAGGCGACGCTAAAAAAGCGCTGCATTTGCGATATCTTGGCATTGGCAATTACGTTGTAATGGCACACTTTGAGCGACTCTCTGTTGTAGCGCCTTATTCGGCGCAAGACGATAGAAGCCTTCGTTATCGGCAATTGGCCCTGTAACCAATGAGTTTACTCTTATTTCCTCTGCGCCCCATTCAAGCGCTAAGCTTTTTGTCAACATATCGACTCCAGCTTTCGCAGCGCTGACATGCGCCCGCTTTAGCAAATGCCTCAGCGATCCTTCAGTTAATTCCGCTCGTATCGCCAACGACGACAATATTCTTTCCTTGGTTATCAAACATATTAACTCCTTCGGATCCCGTTCCTGTTAGGTCCTATTTCTGCTAATTGCTCCGATGTTAGCCTAACGATGCGTGTATTGCGGTTAATGCAGCTAAAGGATCGGCAGCTTTAGTGATAGGGCGACCTATCACCAGATAATCTGAGCCAGCAGCCAGCGCCTCAACAGGTGTCATCACCCGATGTTGATCGCCCTTATCGCTGCCCACAGGACGAATACCAGGTGTAATTAATTTGAAATCTTTGCCAAAGGTCTCTTTTAACATTGTCGCTTCTTGGGCCGAACACACGATACCTGCAAGCCCGGCCTGTTGAGTCAGTGCGGCTAGACGCTTAACATGATCAGCTGCAGATACATTAATACCAAGCAACTTGAGCTCTTCGTCACTCATTGAAGTCAATACGGTAACCGCAATCAGTAATGGGGCGTTGTCACCGTAGGGCAATAATGCTTGTTGTGCGGCTTGCATCATCGCTAAGCCGCCACTAGCGTGGACATTGGTCATCCAAACGCCAAGCTCTGCGGCGGCGGCAACTGCTTTAGCGACCGTATTCGGGATATCGTGAAATTTAAGGTCTAAAAATAGATCGAAATTTCGGTGATGGATCTCGTTAACCAGCTCAGGCCCAAACAAGGTAAACATCTCTTTGCCGATTTTCAGACGACACATGTTTGGATCTAACTTATCAATTAGCTGCAAAGCTTCGGCTTTATTATCGAAATCTAACGCCACTATAATTGGTTTGTTGCTCATTAATCTCTCCTGGTGCTTTGCATTTTTATTGTTTATTCGCCGTCCAGACCACGGATCCGCTTGATTGACCCCCAACTCTTACAAGAGGGGCAATGCCAATAAAGTGTGTGCGACGGAAATCCACACTCTATACAACGGTAACTCGGCCGATATTTAATTTGTTGTTCTACTAACTCTGATAGCATATTGAGACTTTTTTTAGCCTGACCATCTTCAGCATGTTGTAATTGCATCTTCATTAGATGCTGAAAGCTTTTCATTGTTGGGTGGCGATAGAGTCCATCTAAGATCAGCTTCTCTGCATCTTGTACGTCGCCATGTTCAATCATATTCTGCGCGAGCGTGATTGCTACACTCGCACCGGCACCCTGCTCTAACGCTTCACGAAGTAATTCGCGATAGGCACTGCGCTCATTAGGTGATTGATATAATTCATTGGTAATGGCTAGCGCTTCTGGAAAGAGTTCAATATCAGCATCTTTAAGACGAACTATCATCTCTTTACCACGCGCCAACTCATGCTGGTTGAGATAAAGTTTTGCTAACTGTAATAATGCTCGACCACAATTATTATCTTGTTTCAGGGCTAAATTAAGCGTCTTTTGTTTTAATTCGAGATCTTGTTGTTCATCTGCGAGTTCGCAATATAGGTGAGCGCATAGGTGTTTCAGCGATTGCTGACGTTTGCGTTTTAACGTCTTAATGATATCGATTGCTTTTTGCCAATCTTTGGTCACTTGATAAATGGCAATTAACTGATCTTCTGCTTCTTCACTGTGATCTTCTTGGCGAACTAGATTAAGAAAAATCTCTTCTGCGCGGTCATAGAACCCCGCTGCTAAGTAGTCTTTCCCTAGTTCCATCATGGCTATATCACGTTGTTCGGTAGTTAAAGTCGGTCTAGCGATAAGGTTTTGATGAATGCGTATAGAGCGGTCTACTTCGCCTCGTTTACGAAACAGTGAACCTAGAGAGAGATGAGTGTCGATAGTGTCATCATCCACGTCAAGCATAGAGATAAACAGATCAACCGCTTTGTCTGATTCGTTAGAGAGTAGAAAATTAAGGCCAGTAAAATAATCCCGACTTAATTGTTTACGTTTACTATTCTGTTTATGCCTAATACTACGGCGTCCCATATACCAACCATAACCGGCTGCAATAGGAAGTAACAGAAACAGGATCTCTAACATATTAAGCGTTTAGTTCCTTAGCGTTAGCATCACCTAGCGCTTTTTGATCATTAGAACTTGATGGTGGCAGTTTTGCTTCCAGTTGTTCTATCTTTTTGTTGGCTTGACGAACAACCAATTTCATTTTAGTGATGTGATAAATGGCGAAAAGCCAACTAACGAGGAAACCGGCTAAGAAAACAACACCTAATACAACAGGAAGACGATATTCGCCTTGAGCAATAAAGTAACTGATCGTCACCAGTTGCTCGTTGCGGGCACCAAACAACAACGCAAGCACGAAAAATAAGGCGACAAGTACAGTCGCGATAAATGACTTCACGTTACACTCCATATACGCGTAATGATGGATTGATTATCTAAGAATTTTAACTAACTAGCTAGCGATACCGAGAATTTAGATATAAAAAAGCCCCCTTTCGGAGGCTTTTAAAACAATGTCATTTACGAGTTGATTGAATCAACGCGCTCACGCAGTTCTTTGCCAGGCTTAAAGTGCGGTACATATTTGCCTTCTAACTCGACTGACGTTCCAGTCTTTGGGTTACGGCCAACACGCGGTGCACGATAATGAAGAGAAAAACTACCAAAACCACGGATCTCAATACGATCGCCGCCTTCTAATGTTGTTGCCATTTGCTCCAACATCTCTTTGATTGCACTTTCTACTTCTTTTGCCGACAGCTGCGACTGCCTAGTGGCAAGTTTTTCGATCAGTTCGGATTTAGTCATCCTGTACCCTCTATAATCAAGCCAAACACAGTCACCTAACGGGGATGAAACATCCCCGAACTTCAGGCGATTTACTTACGAGCTGCTTTGAACGCTTCAGCCATGGCACTGCTCATAGCAACGTCATCTTGCTTGTTCAAGTTAGCCATCGCTTCCTTCTCATCAGCTTCATCTTTCGCTTTGATAGATAAGCTAATAGTACGGTTCTTGCGATCAACACCCATGAACTTAGATTCAACAGCGTCACCTACTGAGTATACAGTAGATGCGTCTTCGATGCGCTCACGAGAAATATCAGCAACACGTAGATAACCTTCTACAGTGTCAGCTAGCTCGATAGTTACACCTTTAGCGTCTACAGCAACAACAGTACCGTTTACGATAGCACCTTTCTTCTTATCTGCAAGATAAGCATTGAATGGATCGTCTTCAGTTTGCTTAACGCCTAAGCTGATACGCTCACGCTCTGGGTCAACTGAAAGTACAACTGCGTTGATTTCGTCGCCTTTCTTGTAATCAGATACCGCTTCTTCGCCAGTACCGTTCCAAGAAATGTCAGATAGGTGAACTAGACCGTCGATGCCACCGTCAAGACCGATGAAGATACCGAAGTCAGTGATTGACTTGATCTTACCAGTAACTTTGTCACCTTTTTGGAAACGTTCTGCAAAGTCATCCCATGGGTTAACTTTACATTGCTTAAGACCTAGAGAGATACGACGACGTTCTTCATCGATGTCTAGAACTAGAACTTCAACTTCATCACCTAGGTTAACAACCTTAGATGGGTGGATGTTCTTGTTAGTCCAATCCATTTCAGAAACGTGTACTAGACCTTCAACGCCTTCTTCGATTTCAACGAAACAACCGTAGTCAGTTAGGTTAGTTACGCGACCAGTTAACTTAGTGTTTTCTGGGTAGCGTTTGCTGATTTCTAACCATGGATCTTCGCCTAGTTGCTTAAGACCAAGTGAAACACGAGTGCGCTCACGATCGTACTTAAGTACTTTAACGTTGATTTCGTCACCAACGTTGACGATTTCAGATGGGTGCTTAACGCGCTTCCAAGCCATATCAGTGATATGTAGAAGACCGTCAACGCCACCTAGATCTACGAAAGCACCGTAGTCAGTTAGATTCTTAACGATCCCCTTAACTGCTTGGCCTTCTTGTAGGTTTTCAAGAAGAGCATCACGCTCTGCACTGCTTTCAGATTCGATAACAGCACGACGAGAAACAACAACGTTGTTACGCTTCTGGTCTAACTTGATAACTTTAAATTCTAGTTCTTTGTTTTCTAGGTGAGCAGTATCGCGAACTGGGCGAACGTCAACTAGAGAACCAGGTAGGAATGCACGGATACCGTTTAATTCAACAGTGAAACCGCCTTTAACCTTACCATTGATGATACCGATTACAGTTTCAGCATCTTCGTAAGCTTTTTCTAGAACGATCCAAGCTTCGTGACGCTTAGCTTTCTCGCGAGAAAGTTGAGTTTCACCGAAACCATCTTCAACAGAGTCAAGGGCTACGTCAACTTGGTCGCCAACTGCGATTTCAAGAACGCCTTGAGCGTTTTTGAACTGTTCAGCTGGGATTGGGCTTTCTGACTTAAGACCTGCGTCAACAAGTACCATACCGTTCTGGATTGATACTACAGTACCACGAACGATAGAACCTGGACGGAACTCAAGTGTTTCAAGGGATTGTTCAAATAGATCAGCAAAAGATTCAGTCATGTTTAATTTACTTAAAGTAATAAACCACAGCCCATCCTAGACGTGGAGTCAGATTAATCATTCATCACATCCGTGCGATAAATAGTAAAACGCTAGCTTTTACAAGCTAACGTTAGGTAATTTTTGTATGATGTGGGCAAGCGCAAGCTCGACAACTTCATCAATGCTTATTGCCGTTGTATCGATAATAAGCGCATCTTCAGCTGGGATCAAAGGAGCTACAGGACGATTCATATCGCGCTCATCGCGTTCAATGACTTCAGCTAAAAGATGGTCGATATTAACATCGAAGCCCTTGTCCTGCAACTGATTATAGCGCCTTTGCGCCCGTTCCTCTGCCGATGCTGTCAAATATAGTTTAGCGGGTGTTGAAGGGAATACCACTGTTCCCATATCACGACCGTCGGCGATTAAGCCAGGTGCTTCGACAAAAGCACGTTGACGGCGTAACAGCGCTTCTCGCACACTCGGAAAAGCTGCAACTTTAGATGCTGCGTTAGAACATTCCTGGCTACGGATAGTATGAGATACGTCTTCACCTTCTAGGACAACTTTTATGCCGTTTGCGTTAGTTGTAATGAATTGCACATCGAGATGCGCCGCTAACAAGGCTAATGATGCTTCGTTGTCGAGTTCTACATTATGGTGAATAGCCGCCAAAGCTAGTACGCGATAAATGGCGCCGCTATCTAATAACTTCCAACCTAATCTTGTTGCAAGTATCTGACTTACTGTGCCTTTACCTGCACCGCTAGGGCCGTCAATAGTGACGATAGGAGCCCGTTGTGACATATATTTCTCCAAATTAAATCTATCTTCCCTAAAGATCTCGAATGTCGTCCACTGAAAAAGAGCGCGCGCATTATAAACCAAAATTGATAACAAAGCGGCAAAAACTTGACTTTATTCTTCGAGCGGCAAGCTTAGGTTAAGAAAAGGAAGCCTATAGCGGGCTTCCTTCTGCTAGGGAGGCTAAACAGCTAATGCTGCAAATTTTTCGAAATAATTAGGAAATGTTTTAGAGGTGCAATCAGGATCGTTGATAGTGATCCCACACTCTGCAAAGGCAAGCATAGAGAAACACATCGCCATACGGTGATCGTTATAGGTATCAATGTCAGCAGTATGAAGTTTAGCGGGTGGTGTAACCGCGATATAGTCATTACCTTCATCGACTATAGCCCCTACTTTGCGTAACTCTGTCGCCATTGCCGCTAAACGGTCAGTTTCTTTAATACGCCAATTGTAAATGTTGCGAATAACGGTTGTTCCTTCTGCAAATAGCGCGGTGGTTGCGATCGTCATTGCAGCGTCAGGGATATGATTCATATCTAGATCGACCGCGTTCAACTTACCTGTACGCGCGATAATATAGTCATCGCCCCACTCTATTTCAGCGCCCATTTTTTCAAGTACATCTGCAAATTTCACATCACCTTGAATACTCTTTCGGCCAACACCGGTTACTTTTACTTCGCCACCTTTGATGGCACCTGCTGCTAAGAAATAGGAAGCAGAAGATGCATCACCTTCAACGAGCACCGTGCCAGGAGAAACGTAGGATTGGCCTGTAGTGATTTCGAATCGTTGGTAGTTATGGTTAATCACATTGACACCAAATTGGGCCATCATCGCAATGGTGATATCAATATAGGGCTTAGAAACCAACTCACCCTTAATTTTGATATTAACGGTATCGTTCGCTAACGGTGCAACCATCAATAATGCGGTTAAAAACTGACTTGACAATGCCCCCGCTATCTCTACATCGCCACCGTTCAAGCCTGTCGCATTAATGGTTAACGGTGGAAAGTGTTCATTTTTAAGATAGTGAATATCGGCCCCAAGATCACGCAGCGCATCAACTAAGTCACCTATCGGACGCTCTTCCATACGAGGTTCGCCAGTTAAGGTAAATTGACCCGTTCCCAGTGTTAATGCTGCACACAAAGGCCGCATCGCGGTTCCTGCATTACCTAAAAATAGACTTTGTGGCTGAGAGGCATTCATTACACCGCCGAGTCCTTCCAGTTCACAAACCGTTTTGTCATCGGAAAGTTGATAAGCCACTCCTAATTGCTCGAGTGATTTCAACATGTAACGAATATCATCTGAATCGAGCAGATTGGTTAGCTTGGTTTTCCCTTTCGCTAACGTCGCTAATAATAGCGCACGGTTAGAAATGCTTTTAGAGCCAGGGATGTTAATTGTACCTTGGACTTTGTGGATGGGTTCGAGTCGTAGTTGCTTCATTAATCACTTCTTTTATCATTGCACGGCGCCTTAACAGCCACGCGGGTTATCATTAACGTTTGTACCATCACGACAAAATGGCGATCTGTTCAAAAAGACTTTGAACCTCGTGGTTATAAAGTTACTGATTGGGGCGCACTATTCAATACTTTTTTCACTTTTTTATCGTTAAAAGAGTAATTTTCTTTCTTGCTGCCAAAAATTACGTTTTAGCATAACAATTTTGCTAATTTAAATGATCGATTTTAGCGAGCTGGCATGAAACTTTGCCACCGCTATCTCTTGATAAAATGATGAGTTTAACTATTAATCCGCTACAAACTTAGTTTATGCTAAGTCAAATCCTAGCAAAGGCCTTTATTAGGCCAATAATCAGAATATAAGGTCGTTGGAACTATGTTCGAAAAACTCTCCCCTATGCCTGCTGATCCAATCCTTGGCTTAATGGCAAAATACCGCGAAGACACCCATCCTAATAAGATCGATCTCGGTGTTGGTGTTTATAAAGATGAAGCTGGACATACCCCAATTTTAGCCTGCGTAAAAAAGGCCGAACAACTTAGGATAGACACTGAGGAAACTAAAGTTTACATCGGTCCAGCGGGCTCAGGATCTTTTAATCAACTGATCGGTGATTTAGCGTTTGGCACAGATAATCCTGCAATCTTAGCTAATCGCATTCGCTCAGTGTCGACGCCTGGCGGTACAGGGTCATTAAGAGTGGCTGCAGATTTTATTAAACGTATAAATCCCAATGCGGCGATTTGGGTGAGCGATCCAACGTGGGCGAATCATATCGGTCTATTTGAAGCAGCTGGGATCACGGTAAAAACCTATCCGTACTATGATCATGAAAATAAAACGCTCAAGTTTGACGAAATGCTCGCGACATTGGCGACAATTAGCAGTGAAGACGTGGTGTTACTGCACGCATGTTGCCATAACCCAAGCGGCATGGACTTGACTAATGAGCAGTGGGATAAGGTCATTGAGTTGACCCAACAGCAAGGCTTTACGCCACTCATCGATATGGCATATCAAGGCTTTGGTGAGAGCGTTGATCAAGATGCTTATGGTGTACGCCAAATGGCGGCAACGGTTGAGGATATGATCTTATGCAGTTCATGTTCTAAAAACTTTGGACTCTACCGTGAACGAATTGGCGCCTGTTCAATCGTTGCTAAAGACAGCCAAACGGCAGATATCGCGTTATCAGTGTTACTTTATGTTGTACGCTGCATTTATTCGATGCCGCCAGCACACGGCGCAGCGATCGTCGAAACTATTTTGGGCTCGAGTGACCTTAAGCAACAGTGGTTAGATGAGCTTAAGGTGATGCGCGATCGAATAAATGGTAATCGCGCCATGTTAGTAAACAAGTTGATAGAGAAAGGCGTAACTCGTGATTTTAGTTTTATCGCACAGCAAAAAGGGATGTTCTCTTTCCTTGGTATAACGCCAGAGCAAGTTGCACAATTGCAACGAGAGCACAGTATCTATATGGTCGATTCAAGCCGTATTAGCATTGCTGGGATCAGTGAAGCCAATGTGGACTATTTGGCCGAGTCAATTGCTAAAGTACTATAGAACCAAAACCTAGAAGCAAAACCAAAGTAACATATTAAAAACAAAAAGTTCCTAGGGGACAACCTTAGGAACTTTTCTATTGTAGAGATAAGTTTTTTGCTTTTGCAATAGCTATTAGCGACAGTGCTGCTCTGCAAATGCCTGCATAAACTTGACTAACGCTTCAACGCCTTCAATAGGCATCGCATTATAAATACTCGCTCGCATACCACCGACACTTCTGTGGCCTTTTAATGCGACAAGCCCTTTCGATTTAGCCTGTTTAATAAACTCTTCATTTAGGCTTTCATCTTTTAAGTAAAAGGTCACGTTCATAGTAGAGCGATTCTCTACTGCCACTCTATTTTCATAAAATGCATTACTGTCAATAAATGTATATAACAATTGTGCTTTTTGTTGATTGACCTTTTCCATTGCAGCAACACCACCCTTGCCTTTTAGCCATTTAAAAACTTCCGCGGCTAAATACCAAGCGAACGTTGGTGGCGTGTTATACATAGAATCATGTTTCACCGCTAGGCGGTAATCCATGATAGAGGCTTGCGCCAACTGTGGATGCTGCAGCAGCTCATCTTTTACAATAACGATACAGAGCCCCGACGGACCAATGTTCTTTTGCGCGCCAGCATAGATCAAACCGTAGCGGCTAACGTCGATTTGACGCGACATGATATTCGATGACATATCGGCGACAATTGGCCAAGGAGAATCTAATTCTTCAAAAATTTCGATACCATCAACCGTCTCATTTGGACAGTAGTGCACATAACGATAGTCTTTGTCTAATTCACCTAAGTTAGGTATTGCCACTTTCTTGATAGTATTAGATTTATCAACAATATTAATGGTGTCTATCTGGTCGCTACCTGCAAGTTTTATTGCTTCATCAACAGCCGCAGATGACCAACTACCATCCACTAAATAGAGTGCTTTACCTTTATCGCCAAGAAAATTATTCACAACAGCCGCGAATTGACCTCGACCACCACCATGCATAAACAACACATGGTAATCGTTTGGAATTGACATTAACTCTCTAATATCCGCTTCAGCCTGCTCTGTTAACGCAATAAACTCTTTACTACGATGGCTGATCTCCATAACGGATACACCTTGGCCATTCCAATCTAATAACTCCATTTGTGCCTTGTTCATCACCTCAACAGGCAGCATTGCAGGTCCTGCACAGAAATTATATGTCGCGCTCACTTACTTCTCCTTTGACTCATCGGGTCAATTGCGTTGATACAATAGTTGGTGCCACTGGCATTATTATTAGAATCATCTGTTTTCTTTTTTTGCTTGCTGAAACAAAACGAGCGTCCAAATGGACGCCCGTTAAACTCACAAATCGCTACTCAGCTGGCTGCTCAGTGTCAGATTGCGTGTCAGGCTCATCACCTGGCGTTTGCTCTACGTCAGTCTCGACTGATTCCGTATTATTAATGATAGGGTTTCCCTCTTCATCAAGTTCTACTTCATCTTGGATCTCATCGATGCGTTGCAGACCAACCACTTTTTCATCATCGGCTGTTCGGATAATCGTGACACCTTGGGTGTTACGACCGATGCTTGACACGCCCGTTGCAGGTGTGCGAACTAATGTTCCCTTGTCACTGATCAGCATGATTTCATCGTTTTCGCCAACTTGAACAGCACCGACAACAGCCCCATTACGTTCGCTCACTTTGATAGAAACCACACCTTTAGTGCCACGGCTCTTAGCTGGGTACTCTGCAAGATCTGTACGCTTACCATAACCGTTTTCTGTCACGGTTAGGATAGCGCCATCGCCCTTAGGTACGATGAGAGACACAACTTGCTGGCCATCTTCGAGCTTGATACCACGAACACCGGTTGCAGTACGGCCCATAGCTCGTAGTGCTATCACTTCTTCGCCAGTTTCTGGATCGATTTTAACTTCACCAGTCTCTGAACTGCGTGCTTTCTCGTTAAACCTAACGACCTTGCCTTCGTTAGAGAACAACATAATGTCATCATTGCCATCGGTGATGTCTACGCCAATCAACTGATCGCCATCTTTAAGATTAACGGCGATGATACCGTTTGAACGTGGATTGCTGTACGCCGTCAAAGCCGTCTTCTTCACGGTACCGTGAGAAGTCGCCATAATAATGTACTTGTCTTCCGCGTATTCACGTACAGGCAAAATAGCCGTAATGCGTTCGCCTTCAGAGAGTGGCAAAATGTTTACAATTGGACGCCCACGTGCGGTGCGACTTGCAAGCGGTAACTGATAAACTTTGAGCCAATACATCTTACCAAAATCAGAGAAGCACAAGATGGTGTCATGGGTATTGGCCACCAATAGCTTCTCGACGAAATCTTCATCTTTCACTTTGGTTGCCGCTTTGCCTTTACCACCACGGCGCTGCGCTTGATAGTCAGTTAGCGGCTGATATTTGGCATAACCTAAGTGTGACAATGTCACCACAACGTCTTCTTCGTTGATCAGGTCTTCAAGACTCATATCAATTTCGTTGGCGTTGATCACAGTGCGGCGCTCATCACCATACTGCTCTAAGATCTCTTCGAGTTCCTCTTTGATCACTTCCATCAGACGTTCAGGGCTACGAAGGATCAGCTGTAATCCGGCAATGAGGACCAAGAGTTCTTCATATTCAGATAGGATCTTCTCGTGTTCAAGGCCTGTTAATCTGTGTAGGCGAAGCTCTAGAATGGCCTGAGCCTGCTGCTCAGTTAAGAAATACTTGCCATCACGAATACCATACTCTGGCTCAAGCCACTCTGGACGCGCTGCATCATCGCCGGCTTTTTCAAGCATGCCTTGTACATTGCCAAGCTCCCAGCCTTGCGCGACAAGTTTGACTTTCGCTTCAGCTGGCGTTGGTGAGGCTTTAATGACCGCAATAATCGGATCGATGTTAGCTAACGCAATCGCTAATGCCTCAAGGATATGAGCGCGCTCACGGGCTTTACGGAGTTCAAATACAGTACGGCGAGTAACCACTTCACGACGGTGAAGGATAAAGCACTCTAGCATCTCTTTAAGGTTAAATAACTTAGGCTGACCATTGGTCAATGCCACCATGTTAATACCAAAAGAGCACTGCATCTGGGTTTGAGCATAAAGGTTATTAAGTACAACCTCGCCTACTTCTCCGCGCTTGATCTCGATAACGATGCGCATACCATCTTTATCTGACTCATCACGAAGACCACTAATGCCTTCAATTTTCTTTTCTTTTACTAGTTCAGCGATCTTTTCGATCATCCGAGCTTTGTTAACTTGATAAGGGATCTCATGAACGATAATACGTTCACGGCCATTATCTTCAGTCTCAACTTCCGCCTTGGCACGCATAACGGCGCGGCCGCGACCCGTCTTATAAGCATCAATAATACCTTTACGACCATTAATCGATGCAGCAGTTGGAAAATCAGGTCCTGGGATATATTCCATCAGCTGTTCGATTGAGAGACTTGGCTCCTCAATCAAGGCTAAACAGCCTTTCACAACTTCATTTAAGTTATGTGGTGGAATATTCGTTGCCATACCAACAGCAATACCCGATGAACCATTAATTAATAAATTAGGTACACGTGTTGGTAGCACGGCAGGAATAAATTCAGTGCCATCATAGTTAGGCACGTAATCGACCGTTTCTTTCTCTAAGTCAGCCAATAATGAATGGGCTAACTTTTCCATGCGAATTTCGGTATAACGCATCGCAGCTGCAGAGTCACCATCGACAGAACCAAAGTTACCTTGGCCATCAACGAGTGGATATCTCATAGAGAAAGGCTGCGCTAGACGAACGATTGTGTCGTAAACCGCTGTATCACCATGTGGGTGATATTTACCGATAACGTCACCGACAACACGTGCGGATTTTTTATAGGGTTTATTCCAATCGTTCTTAAGTTCGTTCATCGCAAAAAGTACGCGACGGTGAACGGGTTTTAGTCCGTCTCTTACATCAGGTAGAGCTCGGCCAACGATAACGCTCATGGCGTAATCTAAATATGAATTCTTTAATTCGTCTTCAATATTAATTGGTGTTATAGATGAAGCCAGATCAGTCATAAACTGCTCGATCCCTTGAAATTTAGCTGACAAAATACTGTTCAGAAACCAGACAATATTAAGTCAAGCCTGAAAACGTGATTTGGCATTCTAACACAGATAATTATTGTCGCTAGACCCTATTGAAATTTCCCTTCAAATAACTGATTAGGCCGATAAACATTGATTCAGGTCAATGACCTCACGCCTATAAAACCGATCTGCTGAATATCTCACCAGTTACCGCTTGATTCTCCTTTGTTTATCAAAAGCTATCGGTATAATGGCTGCAAAATAACGACTCGACAGAGGTCTAAAAGTGTCTAATTCAATGAATGTTGATCCGCAAGAAATCGCTAAGTTTGAAAAAATGGCCGAAACTTGGTGGGATCCAGAAGGTGAATTTAAACCGCTCCATAAGCTAAACCCACTACGATTAAACTTTATTGATCAAACGGTAGGTGGTCTCTTTGGTAAACGAGTATTAGATGTCGGTTGCGGCGGTGGTATTCTTTCTGAAAGTATGGCTCGCATTGGTGCCAAGGTCGACGGTTTAGATATGGGTACTGAGCCATTAGATGTTGCGAGACTACATGCATTAGAGATGGGCGTTGAAATCAATTATGTTCAAGATACAGCGGAAGCCCATCGCGATAACCATATAGGTCATTACGATGTTGTCACCTGTATGGAAATGCTTGAACATGTTCCCGATCCTGCTTCTGTCATCAAAGCATGCAGTGACATGGTGAAACCTGGTGGTTATGTTTTCTTTTCCACAATAAATCGTAATATCCGAGCTTATATCGAAACCGTTATTGGTGCGGAATATATTTTGAAAATGTTGCCTGTTGGCACTCACGACCATAACAAGTACATAAAGCCAGCCGAACTAATTGCAATGACTGATGCAGCAGACTTGTTCTGTACTGACGCGGCAGGGATCACCTATAACCCATTAACGGGTATCTTTCGCTATACCAAGAATCTTGATGTTAACTATATGATAGCGACAGTCAAAAATGACGATAATTAATCGTCATGCAAATCCTTTGGATATCACAGGGGTGCTGTTCGATTTAGATGGCACCTTAGTGGATACTGCCCCTGATTTAGTGAATGCGCTCAATCTAGCCTTGATTGAGCATGGTTACCCAACAAAATCTCTTGAACAAGTCAGAGACGCAGCGTCAAATGGTAGTTTGGCTTTGGTTAATGCGGCCCAACCTTCTCTTAGTGATGATAACAAAGCACTTATCCAGCAGGCACTGTTAACCCATTACGCTCGAGTCAATGGTGAGCATGCCGTGTTATTTGATGGGATCGCGGCCCTGCTTGATTATCTTGAACTGCATCAAATTCCTTTTGGTGTGGTCACCAATAAAGCGGCGCGATTTGCCAGACCACTATTAGCCAAACTCAATCTAGTATCTCTGATGCCAGCGATCATAAGCGGAGATTCAACCTATTATAGTAAACCCAATGCCGCACCTATGTTACTGGCGGCACAGCAGCTAAAGTGCGCCCCAACATCGGTATTATATGTAGGTGATGCACGGCGCGATCTTGAGGCAGCTCAAAACAGTAAAATGTTGGGGGGAATTGCCATGTGGGGTTATCTCGCACAAAGCGATGATCCTATCACTTGGCCACAAGATTTTATCTTTAACTGCCCAGAAGAGATTATCGCCTTATTGAAACAATCAAATCCAAACATTTAGTGGCGGCTTTCCTGACTCAGACGCAGAGCCAAGGTTAAATTATCTTGCTCAAAACGATCTGACCTTTTTATGGCATTGATGATCTAGCCGATCGATTATAAAACTAGCGGTCCTTAAGTTTAAATTCAGCTGACTAAAAGTTAACCCTTGGCAGTGATCGTAATTAAAAACAAGGCTTAAAGGTTAGCCGTCACTAACCCTAAGCTTTACCCCCAAGATATCCACAACTTGTCCCCTGAATTCACGCTTGCAATATGTCTACAACCTCACTATCTTGTATCCTATAAAATATAAAACACCATATATTGTGTATGAGTGATAATCGAAGCCACTAGAACATCAGTTGTGCATAGGCACTTTTCTTAACCCTTCGATTGTTTTTACAAGGAAACGTCGGGTGAACATATTGGCTCACCTCATCGCGATATTTAATTCAAGGCTTATCTTCAATGAACAGCAATATGCAGGTCACTAAGCGCAGTGGCGAACGTGAGATCATCGATCTGGATAAAATCCATAGAGTGATCACTTGGGCGGCAAAAGGACTCAACAACGTCTCGGTTTCTGAGGTTGAATTACGTTCACATCTTCAATTTTATGATGGCATTCCAACTGAAGCCATTCATGAAACGATTATTAAGGCCGCGGCGGATCTTATTTCGCCAGAATCGCCCGATTATCAGTTTCTGTCTGCACGCTTAGCGATTTTTCATCTACGTAAGAAAGCATTTGGTCAATTTGAACCGCCAAAGCTATATGATCACGTCGTTAAGCTCGTTGAGATGGGCAAATACGACACCCATATTCTAAACGACTACACTCGTGAAGAGCTTGATACTCTCGATAGCTATATCGACCACTGGCGCGATATGAATTTCTCTTATGCGGCGGTTAAGCAATTAGAAGGGAAATACTTAGTACAAAATCGTGTTACCCATGACATTTATGAAAGTGCGCAGTTCCTCTATATTTTAGTGGCGGCTTGTCTGTTCGCTAAATATCCAAAAGAAAACCGCTTAGATTATGTCAAACGTTTCTACGATGCCACATCTACATTTAAAATCTCATTGCCAACGCCAATCATGGCTGGTGTGCGCACACCTACGCGTCAGTTCAGCTCCTGTGTACTCATCGAGTGTGGTGATAGCTTAGATTCCATTAATGCGACCGCATCATCGATCGTTAAGTACGTATCACAACGCGCTGGGATCGGGGTCAATGCTGGTCGTATTCGCGCATTGGGAAGCCCTATTCGCGGTGGCGAAGCGTTCCACACTGGCTGTTTACCTTTTTATAAGTATTTCCAAACTGCGGTTAAGTCTTGCTCTCAAGGCGGTGTTCGTGGTGGCGCTGCGACCCTCTTCTACCCTATGTGGCATTTAGAAGTCGAATCGCTCCTCGTTCTGAAAAACAACCGTGGTGTTGACGATAACCGTATCCGTCACTTGGATTATGGTGTCCAAATTAACAAACTTATGTATCAACGCCTTATCCAAGGTGGAATGATCAGTTTGTTTAGCCCATCTGACGTACCAGGTATGTATGATGCCTTCTTTGAAGATCAGGACGAATTTGAACGTCTCTATCTTAAATATGAAGCTGATAAAACTGTGCGTAAGAAGCAGATCAAGGCTGTCGAGTTATTTGCATTAATGATGCAAGAGCGCGCATCGACAGGTCGCATTTATATTCAAAACGTCGATCATTGTAATACCCACAGTCCGTTCGATTCGAAAGTAGCACCAGTACGTCAATCTAACTTATGTTTAGAGATTGCGTTACCGACTAAGCCACTGAACAACATTAATGATCCTGATGGTGAAATTGCACTCTGTACCCTTTCGGCGCTTAACTTAGGTGCGATTAAGAATCTTGAAGAGCTTGAGCCATTGGCTGACCTTGCTGTACGAGCCTTGGATAATCTACTCGATTATCAAGATTACCCGATCACCTCTGCCCATAAAGCATCGATGAATCGTCGTACCTTAGGCATCGGTGTCATTAACTTTGCTAACTATTTGGCGAAAGAAGGTGTCCGATATTCAGATGGTTCTGCAAATGGCATCACTCATAGAACCTTTGAAGCGATTCAGTATTATCTATTGAAAGCATCGGTTAATTTGGCTAAGGAGCAAGGCCCCTGCCCGCTGTTCCATGAAACTAACTATGCAAAAGGTATTTTGCCAATCGACACCTATAAGCGCGATCTAGACCTAATTTGTGATGAGCCACTACATCTAGATTGGGATTCGCTGCGTGAAGAGATAAAGACTCACGGATTACGTAACTCGACACTATCGGCGCTTATGCCATCGGAAACCTCGTCGCAGATCTCCAATGCGACCAACGGTATTGAGCCTCCACGAGGCCTGATTAGCGTTAAGGCGAGTAAAGATGGTCAGCTAAAGCAAGTCGTGCCCGATTTTGAAAAATATCAATACAGCTATGAGCTGTTGTGGCAAATGCCAGGTAATGAAGGTTACTTGCAATTAGTTGGTCTAATGCAGAAGTTCGTCGACCAATCTATTTCTGCCAATACTAACTACGATCCGAGCCGCTTCCCTGGTTCTAAAGTACCGATGCAAGTATTGCTTAAAGATCTATTGACCGCGTACAAATATGGTGTGAAGACGCTCTACTATCACAACACTCGTGATGGTGCTTCAGATAGCCACGATGATATCACCGCTATCGAGAAAGAAGATGACAGTTGCGCTGGCGGCGCCTGTAAAATCTAACCATAAATTTGTTAATTGGTATAACACGTTAATTTAAGGGGGCTGATGCCCCCATTATCGGAAGATAGAAAAAATGGCCTACTCAACATTTTGTCAAACACCAAATAACGCCGCATTAGAACCTATGTTTCTTGGGCAATCGGTTAACGTCGCGCGTTACGATATTCAAAAGTATGAAGTTTTCGAAAAGCTGATTGAGAAACAATTAAGCTTTTTTTGGCGTCCTGAAGAAGTTGATGTCAGTAAAGATAAAATCGATTATGCGGCGCTGCCCGATCATGAAAAGCACATTTTTATCTCCAATCTGAAATATCAGACGCTGCTTGATTCGATTCAGGGCCGTTCACCCAACGTGGCATTCCTGCCTTTGGTGTCTTTACCTGAGTTAGAAACTTGGATTGAAACTTGGTCTTTCTCTGAGACAATCCACTCGCGCTCGTATACTCATATTATTCGTAATATCGTTAACGATCCGTCGATTGTGTTTGATGACATCGTCGAAAACCAAGAGATCCTTAAACGTGCCAGTGATATTGCAGAATATTACGACCACTTGATCAAACTTAGCCAAGCGTATCACTTACTCGGTGAAGGCATGCATGAGATCGATGGCCAGATGCTCGAAGTAACTAAGAGAGAGATCAAGAAAGCACTCTATCTTTGTACCGTATCGGTCAACGTATTAGAGGCGATCCGCTTCTATGTCAGCTTTGCCTGCTCTTTTGCATTTGCCGAGCGCAGAGTGATGGAGGGTAACGCTAAGATTATTCGTCTTATCGCCCGTGACGAAGCTCTGCACCTTAACGGTACACAGCACATGCTCAAAATCATGCAAGCCGGTAAAGATGATCCTGAGATGGGTGAGATCGCCAAAGAATGTGAGCAGATAGCGACCGATATTTTCGTTAAGGCGGCAGAACAAGAAAAAGAATGGGCTAAATACCTATTCAAAGATGGTTCAATGATTGGTCTTAATGAGCAGATCTTATGCCAGTATGTCGAATACATTACTAATGAGCGCATGAAATCGGTCAACTTAGTTAGTCCTTATGCTGAACAAAGTAATCCATTGCCTTGGATGAAGAGCTGGCTAGAGAGTGATTCTGTTCAGGTCGCACCTCAAGAGGTTGAAGTCTCCTCCTACCTTGTGGGTCAAATCGATTCTTCAATCGATGAGAGTGAGTTTGCGGACTTTAACCTGTAACAATGAGCGCAAATAAAACCGACTTGAATAAGCTGATACTCAAGAAGGCTCCCATTGTGAGCCTTCAAGGTCAACCTGTTCTGTTATATACCCTGCAGCATCAAAGTTTGCTTGAGGCGTTAGAGCAAAAAAAAGTTAAGATTTTCTCTGAATGTCGCAATGGTTTTTGTGGCGCCTGTAAAACCAAGATGATTCGAGGTGCAGTCAGTTACCACACCGAGCCGTTAGTCGAACTCGAAGCTGATGAGTGTCTGCCCTGCTGTTGTCACCCCGATGGCGATCTTGACTTGTTATTGTCACCTCAAGGTGTCGATGTCGTGATCATGCGTCAATCAAAACAAGAACGTAACCAAAGCCAAGATCATAAACAGGCTCAACAGCCGAATAGGCGCCTCAAATACGCCACCAACGAAGCGTAACTCTTGTTTTACGCTTCTCTTGTTTTCCCGTCTTCTCATTTAAACCGCCCAATTGCTGTGATTAAGCAAATTGCACGCTTGCATAAACGTTAGCCACCAATAATTTTGTGGTATTATACCATTCCATCTTAATACTTAGTCATTATTGCCCACTCTCTACGACATAAAGACATCACTCTTTTCGTATCGCTAATGAAGTTGTTCCAAGCATCAGAGCAGGCTGCAACGATATCATCGTATCCTTGAAAGCTGCGATTAGCTAAATGATGCTGCCGTAACCAACTCCATACTTGCTCTATCGGATTTAGTTCAGGGGAGTATGGCGGTAATTTGATGATGCTAAGGTTGTTAAACTCATCTGCGAGATCTGCTGTATGCCAACCTGCACCATCCATGACAACAACGGCATGCCTACCTGGTTTTGTCCTTTGTGCTATCAGTGATAGATGCTGACGCATGACGTCTTTGCTTAGGTAAGGAACGATCATCGCTTCAGTATCGCCTGTTTGCGGACAAACAGCGCCAAAGAAATGCGCATATTCGAACTGTTGCTGGCGTATAGCGCGAGGACGAGTGCCTTTTCTTGCCCATAAACGTGTGGTCGTGTTTTGCTGCCCGAAGCGGGCCTCATCTTGAAACCAGATATCAACTCGCTCAAGCGCCACACTACCAGGGATGTTAAGGATCGTTTCCAGTTGGAACTTTTTTAAAAGCCTCTTGGACTTCTATTGATTGCTTAGGATGTTTTGAACGACTCGTTATCCAACTAAAACCTAATTGTTCCAGTAATTTGTAAATCGCGTTTGGATGGTAATCAACATTAAAGTGATATTTGACATATTTTAGGATCGCATCACCTGTCAGTCTTCCACCTGAATCACTCGAGCATTGTTCCTCTATGTAGGCACTGAGTTGCTGCTTTTGACTTGAGGTTAAGTAGCTATCACGTCCCTTATTTTTCTTAGCATCCAACCCTTTGATACCGTTGGCAAGATACTTAGCTACCCAAGCGTTGACGCTAGCGCGGGCAACTTTGAGCCTCAAGGCGACATCAGTACGATTATTTCCCTCGAGGAAGAGAGCGACGGCAAGTAATCGCATACGTTTACGAGGTTCTTTTTCTGCTCTAGATAAAGCTAAAAGCTCTTCGGCACTATAAGTTTTCAATTTGGAATACGGGTTAAGGTTGGTGCGCATATTAGATCATAGATCATTACTAATTGGTATTAAATGAAAAAGCTAACTTATTAAAGTTAGCTTTTTAACTGGATTGCAACTACCACTCACAAATGGTCATACAGCTTGCAGCACCAATATTGCACAATCGAGCCCTATAGGGCTATGGCCAGCTCAGCACCTTGTCGAATAGCCCGTTTTGCATCTAACTCCGCCGCGACATCGACACCGCCAATAAGGTGCACAGGCAAACCTGTGGCTTTCATCTCATCCACTAAGCTTCGGTTAGATTCTTGACCGGCACACAAAATCACATTATCAACGGCTAAGATCTGCTGCTTGTCGCCAACCTTGATATGTAACCCTTGTTCATCGAATCGCTCGTAGCTCACACCGCTTAACATCTCAACTTGATGATGTTTAAGCACGCTGCGGTGGATCCAGCCCGTTGTCTTACCCAAACCTTTACCCATTTTGCTTGTTTTGCGTTGTAGCAGATAAATCTTACCCTTTGGATGCTCCAGTTGAGGTTCGGTTAATCCGCCGCGCTCGGCGTAATTTTTATCTATGCCCCACTGTTTTAACCATTTATCTGGCTGCAACGTCGATGATTCACTTTCTCCCAAATAGTGAGCCATATCAAAACCGATACCGCCAGCACCAATTAGTGCCACCCGCTCACCCACTGCAACCTCACCACTAAGTACCTGCTGGTAGGTCACCACCTTAGGATCGTCAAAACCAGGAAGATCGAGTTGTCGTGGTATAACACCTGCGGCGATGACCACTTCGTCAAACTGCTCATCTCTAACGACAGAGGCATCGAGTCGAGTATTTAAACGCAGTTCAACATGATGATGCTTCATCTGCTCGGTGAAGTAACGAATCGTTTCATTAAACTCCTCTTTTCCCGGGATTTTTCGAGCAAGGTTAAATTGGCCACCCACCTCTGACTTTGCTTCAAACACCACAACTTTATGTCCTCTTGTTGCAGCATAGATCGAAAACGCCATGCCTGCGGGGCCTGCGCCCATTACGGCAATGCGTTTTTTAATCGCCGCAGGCGTAAAGTTAAGCTCAGTTTCGTAACAGGCTCTTGGGTTAACTAAGCAGGTCGCCCGCTTCATGGAAAACGTATGGTCGAGACATGCTTGATTGCAACCAATACAGGTGTTAATTAATTCACTTTGGCCCGCTGCGGCCTTATTCACAAAATCAGCATCGGCAAGAAATGGCCTTGCCATCGACACCATATCCGCTTGACCAGATGCGATGATCTGCTCGCCGATCTCAGGGGTGTTAATGCGATTGGTTGCGATAAGCGGCAGGCCAACTTCACTTTTGAGGCGCTCAGTGACCCAAGAAAATGCACCGCGTGGAACACTCGTTGCGATGGTTGGTACTCTAGCCTCATGCCAACCAATCCCGGTGTTGATAATAGACACGCCAGCTTGTTCAAGCGATTTTGCTAAGCTCACCACCTCCTCCCACGAGGAGCCATTATCAACCAGATCCAGCATTGATAATCGAAAGATAATAATGAAATCCATACCGACTTTAGCCCGTATGGCTTTTACTATTTCTATTGGGAATCGAGCACGATTGTCAAACTCACCACCCCATTCATCAGTTCTTTTATTGGTTCTAGCGCAAATGAATTGGTTAATGAGATATCCTTCTGATCCCATAACTTCAACGCCATCATAGCCCGCTTTTTTTGCCAAGGCTGCCGATGTCGCATAGTCCTTTATCGTGCATCTAACTTGACGAGATGACATAGCCGAAGGGGTAAACGGAGTGATGGGCGACTTTATCTTACTTGGCGCCTGTGAAAACGGATGATAACCATAACGGCCTGCATGCAAAATTTGCATACAGATCTTTCCGCCTGCCTCATGTACTGCTTGAGTGACGATTTTATGTTTAGCGACTTGCCAAGGGAAACTCAATTGACATGCATGGGGGGCGAGGCGTCCGCGCAAATTAGGCGATATGCCTCCCGTCACAATCAGGCCGACACCACCTTTTGCTCGCTCTTTATAAAATGCTGCCAGTTTCTCAAAGCCGCCCTTTTCCTCTTCAAGCCCTGTATGCATTGAGCCCATCAGCACACGGTTCTTAAGTTGAGTGAATCCAAGATCTAAGGGTTCTAGTAAATGTGGAAACGACATTTAAACATCCTTTTTAAACAAGTGATTTAAACCAGCATACCCGTAACTTGTTTTAAGCTCAATACACAATCAACAGCCAGATAAAAGATTCATTTACAATTGTGTTTCGCTCCAGAGATAATTTTAAGTTAGCATAGGAGCATCTCGGTTATATAGGAGTGGATGATGTCCGCTAAACCCTCAATTTTTAAAAGGATCTTATCTGTATTGTGGAAAGGCCTAAATGGCACCCGCAAAGTAGTCCTTAACTTGTTCTTCTTTGGATTTTTGGCTTTTGTTGTCATCGCGCTGAGCAGCAACGATTTGCCCGTTGTAGAAGATGGCTCAGCTTTAGTGCTTGATCTGTCTGGCGCAATCGTTGAACAAAAGCGCCAAGTTGATCCCATAGAAGCTGCAATGAAAAGTGGTAATGGTAACGATAGTGACGCAGAAATATTACTCAGTGATCTTATCCACGCTATTGATAATGCTGCAGCGGATACACGGATCTCATCGATCATTATTGATGTCGGCCAACTAAAGTGGACTGAGATCAGTAAATTACAAAGCATCGGTGATGCGCTAACGCGTTTTAAGACATCAGGTAAACCGATTATTGCCAATGGTAACTGGTACGGGCAAAGTCAATATTTCTTAGCAAGTTTTGCCGATTCTATCTATCTCAACCCTCAGGGTGGTGTGGAGATCGATGGTTTAAGCCGTTACCGTCAATATTACAAGTCGGCACTCGATAAATTAAAGGTTAAGGCGCATGTATTTAGGGTTGGTACCTTTAAATCGGCAGTAGAACCCTTCTTGCGTGACGACATGTCTGATTCAGCTAAAGAAGCCAATAGCGAGCTTTTAGGCGATATCTGGTCAAGTTACCAGCTGACTGTCGCCAGTAATCGCGATATTTCTGCAAGCGATCTGGTAATGAGCGCTGATCGATATATTACCGAGCTAGATAAAGCCAAAGGGCGTTCTGCTGATATGGCGATAAACTTAGGCTGGGTCGATAAGTTAGCCTCTGCTGAGCAGTTTCGTTTAGATATGATTGATCAAGTTGGAAAAGCCAGCGAAGGTAACCAATATAAACAGATAAGTTATTATGACTATCAAAGCCTGATTCAAGAATTACCGCCACTTATTGTCCAAGATACGGTGGGTATCATAGTTGCCAAAGGCAATATTTTGAACGGTCAACAAGCGCCGGGACAAATCGGCGGAGAAAGCACTTCAGCATTACTGCGTAAGGCACGTTTCGACGATAAGGTTAAAGCGGTCGTCCTTAGAGTTGACAGCCCTGGTGGTAGTGCTTTTGCTTCTGAGCAGATCCGTCAAGAAGTGCTAGCACTAAAAACCGCAGGTAAGCCAGTGGTTGTTAGTATGGGAAGCTATGCCGCATCGGGGGGATATTGGATTTCGGCTAGCGCTGATTATATCTTTGCGACGCCGACAACCCTAACAGGTTCAATTGGTATCTTTGGCATGGTGACAACCTTCGAAGATTCGTTAGCATCGCTTGGGGTTTACACTGATGGCGTTGCAACATCTGATTGGGCCGCCTTCTCAGTGACCAAAGGGATCACGCCAGAATTAAAGCAGATTATCCAGCGTCATATAGAGCGTGGTTATCATGATTTTATCTCTTTAGTTGCCAACGAGCGAGATATGACCTTAGAGCAAGTTGATAATATTGCTCAAGGGCGTGTTTGGTCAGGTAAGAAAGCCTTAACACTTGGGTTAGTCGATGAACTTGGCGATATAGACCAAGCCGTAAGCAAAGCGGCAGAGTTAGCCAAGCTCGACAAATTTGACAGCCATATCATTGAACAAGAGCTAACGCCTCAAGAGAAGTTTATTCAAGAGATGTTCGCTTCAGTATCGACTTATCTTCCGCAAACGTCGCAGCAACATAGCGTAATGGATAAATTTATTAGTCAGTTTAACCAGTTTGCCGACGAGTTCAGTGCCTTCGATGATCCAAATGGTGTTTATCTCTACTGTGATGCCTGTAACTATTAATAGCTCATCGCAGTAACAAGATCGAAAGCCCGTTAATACGGGCTTTTTTATTCGCGTTATCCCCAGTATAATCTCGCCAAACTCTGCCCCTAAAAGCAAAAATAATCATGAGTAAACGTTCCATCTATGTAGCCTATACTGGCGGTACTATAGGCATGCAGAAAACCAACAATGGTTTTGCTCCTGTTCCTGGCTTTCTTACCGACTGTGTTAATGCAATGCCTGAGTTTTTCCATAGCGAGATGCCCAATTTTGTCATCAGTGAATATCAGCCCTTAATTGACTCCTCCAACATGGCACCAACCGATTGGCAAATGATCGCTAACGATATCAAGGCTAACTACGATAAATATGATGGTTTTGTGATTCTTCATGGCACAGATACCATGGCGTTCACAGCATCGGCACTCTCCTTTATGTTGCAAGGCCTGACTAAACCCGTGATTGTGACAGGGTCGCAAATACCGTTGGCACAACTGAGATCAGATGGACAAACCAACCTATTGAACGCCTTATATATTGCTGCGAACTATCCGGTGGCAGAGGTTTGTCTGTTTTTTAACAACAAGCTCTTTAGAGGAAATCGAACCACAAAAGCCCATGCTGATGGTTTTGACGCGTTTGCCTCGCCAAATTTTCCCATCCTGCTAGAAGCGGGGATAAAAATTCGCATGAAAGCGGGAAAGATATGTACCTCAAACGAGAATACCTTAGAGGTCGCCAGTATTAGTCCTCAGCCAATAGGCATGGTTACTCTCTATCCAGGGATCTCGACCCAAATTATCGATAATATTTTGCAGCAACCCGTTAAAGCGCTTATTTTACTAACCTATGGCGTTGGTAATGCGCCCCAAACGCCTGAGCTACTTGAATGTTTACGGCGGGCAAATGAGCGTGGCATCATCCTGATCAACCTCACTCAATGTATGCAAGGTAAAGTGAACATGGGGGGCTATGCAACAGGTAATGCATTGGCGAAAGCTGGTGTTATCAGTGGATATGATATGACCACGGAAGCTGCACTAACTAAATTACACTACCTACTTTCCACCAATTACTCATCGGCGCAAATACGCGATATGATGCAGCGCGACCTGTTTGGTGAGTTAACCGAAGATTGATAAAACGCCCCTTAATCTTATTCGTTAAGGGGCGTTTTAGATCTAATTGCGATACAGCCTAACGATCACAGATCTTGCTCTTTAAAAGCGGCAATACTTTCGCCTTTAAATTGCTTTTTAAGCTCGGCTTTCGATAGTTCGTTCAAGCCACCTTGACTATTAATGGTAAAATGATCCGTCTGGTTTAAACGTCTCGCTTGATAAAGCATCACTAATTGCAGCGTCGAATCTTTCTGCTCTTGAGACAGCTCACTACCATCTTGCCACTTGCCTAATTCAACCGCGCTAAGCAACTTTTTATATACCTCATCAGGCATTTCATCGATGACTTTATTGATATCACTCATATACTTTTCCGCTTATGTAACACGATACGAATTCTTGTAATTAAGTAGCCTATAAAACCAAAAACGAAGCAAGCACCGGCAATATTCGCTCTCATTCCCTCGGCAGGCTCACCGCCCCAAAACCAAATAAACACGCCTGCAATAAAGAGTGTCATAGCGAAGAAGCTTTGATTCATCAACTGATTGCTACGCTTAATATGGGATATCCGACTGGCCGATTCGTTATCCGAGCTATGCTTTGTCGCACAGTGTGGGCAGCTCTTAGCTAAACTAGATATTCGCTTATCGCAAATAGGACATTGTACCAACGCCATTTCGCTATCCCCTATTTTATATCGTTAATGACTGCGAGCATTGCCAGTAGCGATGCTTCACCTAAATAAATTGAACGCTCTGGAGACCAACCAGACATAGGATCGAGCATATTCGCGTTGTCTTTAAAGGGCATCTCTAAGGTGTTAGACAAGCAACCAAAGGTTTCGGCCACCCAATTTGATGCCACTGTAAGATTAGCTTGACCCGGTTCATCTTTATCGTAACCAAACTCATTTTGAAAGTCTGCACTCGCCATTAGCAGTGCATTGACAAATTTGTCTTGAAGCTTTGCCATATCGTCACTATAACTCGGCACGCCTTCACATCCCGCTAAAAAGACATAAGGTAAACCTTCGTCACCATGCACATCATAATAAAGGTCGACGCCAGTCTCCTTCATCTTATTCACCACATGATAAACTTCAGGGCTCTTTTCCAACGATGGTGTTTGCCATTCACGATTCAGGTTGACGCCTACCGCATTGGTGCGCAAATGACCACGAACACTGCCGTCTGGATTCATATTAGGTACGATATAGAAATTGGCCTTGTCGAGCAGCGATTTTGCCGTCGGACTATCACTATCGAGCAAATTGTTAAGTAACCCTTCGACCAACCACTCGGCCATCGTTTCACCTGGGTGTTGACGTGCAGTGATCCAAATATTGGCTTTATTTTCGTCACCATTACCCACTTTAACTAAAGTGATATCCCTCTCGTCTAACGTTAAGCCGAGATGTTCTAACGATACTAAAGGGTGCACTTGAACCGCACTGAGCAGGTCTTGATGGCGTTCATAGCTATAGGGTGCGAAGTAGGCAATTTGAATGGCATCGCAGTCTAGCTCAACTTGGATCGTTAATGTGCCATCTTGGTAACGAGTCGGTAAGCGAAACCATTGCTGTCTATCGTAAGTCGCCACGGCTTGATAATCATCCCAGCCCTTTGTGTACGAAGCACTGCCAGCATTAATGATATTGAGGGTATAACGTTGGCCAACATTGCCCTGTAGTTTAAAGTTGAACCATTGGAAGAACTCTCCACCTTCATCGGGTCGTATCGCCAGTTGTACGTCATCGATATTATCTTGGTTAATGACTTCAATATTACCGCCATCAAAATTGGCACTGATCTGCATATCCACTTCCTTTATTGGTTTTTATCTCAGAGAACTAAGCCCTGTTAGTGCCCCTAGGATAAACTAAATCAACAAAGTTTCGCAGTGAATAGCGAAAAAAACCAATGAGTCGTGCTGAAAACATGATGCTAAAACGAAAAACAGTAACCCTGGCCTCGAACTGTGTTTATCCAGGTTTTTGGCAATGCTGTTTGAGCCAATTTTTTACGTGTATTACTGATGTGCATATCTAAATTTCGGTCAAATTGCCCAAGCTCTTTCTTTAACACACTCATTTGCAGCTCAGCCTTAGGCACAACTTGTCCCTTACGCTCAAATAAGTATTTAAACAGATTAAACTCTGTCTGAGTCAAGGTGACTGAACGCTGATCAAATTTAACGCTACAGTCTAGTTCACTAAATTCGACATCCTTTATCATGAGTGGCTCGGCATCAACAAGATCCGTTTTTGCAATATCAACCCTACGTTTTAATGCGGCTATTCTCACGGTTAACTCCCTAACACTAATCGGTTTAGATATAAAATCATCTGCGCCTAATTCAAAGCCTTTAACCCTTCTATCTTCAGTATCTGTAGAAGAGATAAGAATAACGGGTAGATTATTATTGCGACGAGTAAGAAACTGATAGCCATTCATCGTCGGCATATCGACATCTAACACGATAAGATCTATTGCTCGCTCGGCCATTTTATTTATCGCTTCAAAGCCGTTACCAGCACAAACTATACTAAATCCCTGGGCCTCAAGCGCATGTTGTAATACGTCCCTAAAAACAGGATCATCATCGACTAACAACACCCTTTTCACTTCATCAACCTTAATGAAAACAATTATCATTAAGATTACAGCTTTTAAATAACGCTGACTAGTATTTTTACATTTGTAAGCAAAAAAATGAGTACTTGATCAAATAAAAAGGGCCGCAAATGCGGCCCTTAAACAAGTCATTAGTAATTATTTGGCTAACATAAGTTGCCGTACGTATTTAACTGGTGCACTACCGTAGCTTAAGAAGGTTTCATGAAACCTTTTTAAGTCAAACTCTTCACCTTCGATCCCTTTTAGCTCTTCTCTAAAGTCATAGATCTCTCTATATCCAGAGTAATAGCTGGTAAGCTGAACTTGGCTAAGGGTTGCCCTACGCCATTTTCCTTCGGCCTCAGCTTGTTGCTGGAACGCCTCTTCAGTCATCAACTTAATCGCTTGATCTTCAGTCATCCCTTTAACTTGAATACTGTAGTCGAGGATCGTGTTAGCGATAACGCGAAGGTTCCATTTGTAATACATCAACCACATTTCCGGCTCAAAATCACCATAGCCCTCTTCTAACATCATCCGTTCGGCATATACCGCCCAGCCTTCAATCATAGCGCCATTGCCAAATAGACTCTTCACTAAGCTGGGCGATTCATTAGAGTAAACCAGTTGCGTATAGTGCCCTGGTATCGCCTCATGAATATTGAGCACCTGCAAAATCCAGTGGTTATATTCACGTAAATAACTCTCAGCCGATTCATCGCTCATCTCATCAAGCGGGGTTACGTTATAATAAGTGTTACTCGACTTTTCATAGGGACCGGGGGCACTGATCGATGCACCAGCGAAACCTCTCATGTATTCAGGTGTCTCTCGAACCACCAGCGGCTTTTTAGGATCCAGTGTGACAAGTTGTTTATCGTTTACAAACTTCACTAGCTGTGGAATTTGTGCCCTTACTTCATTCACAAAATCCTCACGTTTTACATGTTTAGCTGATAGTTTGTCGATGAGTTGACGTGTCGCGACATTGCTTTGTTTCGGCATTGGTGTCGTAAAATACTTTGACCAAAGCTGCTCGGTAATTTTAGCCATCTCTCCCTGAATATGAGCCTTGTCAGCAAGGGCTTTTTCATATAACGCTTTAGCCGTCATACCAGCTTGAATGTCGAAGGCAAATTTCTGCTCATACAAGTTATCACCGATACGAAAGCTGCGAGCCCCCTCTTTCTTCAACTTATTCTCAAGTGCTTCTAACCACTCTACATGAGTTTTAATCGCCTTAGTTGCTAGCTCAAAACGCTCACTAAACAGCTGCTTTTCCGATGTTGTTAGACCTGATTGACTCACTGTTTCTAACAACTGATCTGAAAATACCGAAAAGGCCCCTTTATTTTGCATCACCGCCAGTTGGGTGTGCTCAAGCGTCGGATCCGATATATTTTCTCTCGCTGCAGAATAATAAGCAGGGACGTTTTCCATTCGTCCTAAGAAGGCGCGTAAGCGATCATCTAACGGTGCGAAATTTTCATTGATAATTTGCGCAAACCCTCCCGCCACATTGTAAGACGACGGATCCCATTGCCACGATCTAAATGTGTTAATTTCCCATTGATCGCGTAACAACAGGTTTTCGATGAGGTGATAATCGATCACCTCTCCAGAAGTTAAGCTTTTAATATCAAATTGTTTCAGTAAATTCAGCTGAGTTTCAATAAATTGCAGTGACTTAATACGATTTGCCGCATTAGGTACCTTAAGTACGGCATCATACTTATGATAACCGCTGTACAATGCCCAAGTAGGCGATTCTTGCCACAATGAATCGATAAACTGCTGTGAAAACTGTGCAAAATTCTGTTGCTTAGCTTCGGCTACGGAGGAAACCGATGTCACAGATTGATTTTGACATGCCGTCAAACCGCCAAGCGCAATCAACATCGTCGCTGCGATAAAAGATTTTTTCATATTTATATCCCTGATCGATATCTGTTTTTATTATGAGTGTCCGCGAACACGTTAGTAAATCATGTTCGCGGTTAAAAATCAGCTAAAGGCAGAGGTTGGACAAGCTTTGTTACAAACTCGCTTCAACATGCTGCTCACACCAGAGCCTAACCTCCGCAAAAGGATAAGCTTCAAGCGCGGCAAATGAGTGAACCCGGCGCATTTTCAATTGAGTAAATAATGGTGTGGTTAACCCACAAAGTGCTCTAGCCAACATGTTTGCATCGGCCATGTGCGTCCCCTTTAGCGGAATAATTAAATCATGACATAAGGATGAGAAGTCGAGCTGGCTCAATGGTGTAAGCTTGCTACTACTAGGTAGAATCGCGCCCCCCTTAGTACAAACAGAGCAATGACCACACTGCTCTGGGACTTGAGTATCTGCAAAGTATTCCGACAACCGCCTAGTAAGACACGTATTGCTTGCGAGTAGATCGACCATAGCCTGAATTCTGGCTATCTCACTTCGCTCTTTAATTAGGAACTTGTTCGCTAACATATCGACGGTTTCATCAATATTTTCGTTTAATTTTAATAACTGATAAACCTCAGTTATTTGCTTTGTTTGCAACTCAATCAGACCCTTTTCTTCAAAATAATTAATCGCAGAAATAACCCGCCTCCGATCGCTTGGATAGCAACTATTGAGCGAATCGAAGTCTATGCTGTACCAAATTTTTGCTTTTTGAGAACTATTGAGTAACGCCTGAACAAATCGCTGCCGCTCGCCCGTAAACCTAGTCACCAATTCTGATTCGCTACAGAGCAGCTTGAAGCGGTATTCAGCGTAATAGCTAAACGAGGGTTTAATAATATTGAGCATTTCTAAATACACGAGTAAGGTTTTTAAACTCAATAGCCGCACATTTGATTGAGCCGATAAGTGATTTAATACCACTTCCCATTTATGAGAAGTTCGACTTGCTGTCGCAATGTCATTAAGCACATAGGCTATTCCTCTTCGATCTGGTGTATCCCCATAAACAAAATTTTGTAACACATTGAGATTATCGGTATTGGCGAGCACTAAACATTCTGCCACTTGACCATCTCGTCCAGCACGACCTATTTCCTGGGCGTAATTTTCGATCGATTTTGGCAGATCAAAGTGAACAACAAATCGAATATCTTGCTTATCGACCCCCATTCCAAAAGCGATCGTCGCAACAATAATAGGACATCGACCCGACATAAATGCCTTTTGAACCTGCTGACGCTTATCACTGTCCATCCCTGCATGATAAGCTAACGCATTGAGACCTTGCCTGCTTAGCGCTTTCGCCACTTCCTCTGCGCTTTGCTGCAATGTCACATAGATGATGCCGTGATGCCCGTCTCGCTTCCTTAGCCAATCAACCAATGCGGTTAATTTATCTTGCGCTTTAACTCCTTGGACGTGAAGATTAAGATTTGGTCGGTAAAATCCTGTTACCGCAATGTCTGCTGGCGCGATAGTAAACTTGGCGCCCATGTCCTGGATAACTTTAGCTGTCGCAGTTGCCGTCAATAAAAGCACCTGAGGAATAGACAGCTCTTTTACATATTGGGGTAATTTTAGGTAATCGGGACGAAAGTTATGACCCCACTCCGAGATGCAGTGGGCTTCGTCAATCACAAGCAATGAGATCGGGATACTTGAGATAAACTCTCTAAATCGCTCATTGTTAAAACGCTCGACCGAGATCATCAAAATTTTGATCTTACCTTGCCTAACGCCACTCATCACCGCCTGACTTTGCTCTCGGCTCTGGGTTGAATCTATGCTCGCTGCGGGGATGCCTTTTGTCTGTAAAAATGCCAATTGATCTTGAATAAGCGCAAGCAATGGCGAAACCACAATAGTCAAATGAGGCAAAATCAAAGCGGGTAACTGGTAACAGAGCGATTTTCCAGAGCCAGTAGGAAAGATGGCCGCAGCGCTACGGCCAGATGTTATGGCGGTAATGACTTGTTCCTGACCCGCTCTAAAGTGATCAAAACCAAAATACTGTTGAAGAAGTGATTGCACAAATGCTACCTAAATAAAAAGCCAATATTAAGACTGCCTAACAGATTAATTAATCGCAAGGCATGATCGGTATAAATACCGTTAGCGATAATAAAACAGAGGCACACGCACCATAACCTTCATCGAACAACAATGGTTCAACAAGGATGACTTCATCCCAGACGATGTTAATCAATGGAAACCGATAATGGTTTTCGATGAATGCCTCCATTCAACTACCTATCGGTGACTGAACAGCAATAATGTTAAAAAAGTAAGGCAATTTCCATCGATAGCATCTTTAATCAAACTGCTATCAAACAAACGAATCGATGCAATCATGGAAAACAGCTTACTTATTGAAGAAGCTACGCCGCCAAGCAAAAACTCACTGACTGAGTTTCAAATACGTGACGATATGCAATATGATCTTGGCGTCTATTTTGGGAAATCCGTTCTACACCACTCCCCTAAATTCCTAGATACCTTTTACCGACATGCCCAGACCTGCCAGTTTAGCGATACTAAATGAGCACTGACTCAACCATAAACTTGGCCCAAATGGGATTGTGATCTGACGCATTAGTTTGAGTAGAACGGGCATCAATTAGAATAAGGCCCTTGTAATAGAGATGATCTAGCGGTAAACCGAATATTCGATGGCGATGATCAACATGGTATTTAACCTCTTTTAGTTTTAACCGCTCAGTCAGCTCTCTTACGAGTTTAACCCGACCATCACGCCAAGTATTAAAATCACCACCGACGATGACAGGCCCTTGATGTATTGCAACCTTCTGCAAAACCCGTTGCCATTGGGCGTGAAATCGATCTAATTTCCAATCGAAATTAAGCCCATGCAGATTAATCACTAACAGCTGCTGGCCTGTCGATAATGGATAAGAGGTAATTAATGTTGATTTAGCAAAACGAATCCAAGGTTCTATGGTTTGATAAGCACAGGCATGACCTACCTGCTCTGTAGAGATATTCATCACTCCCATAGGAATATTAAAAAGCCTAAACCCCTTAGCCATCACCACATGGCGCTGACTTTGTGCCAAATATGTTGAAAAGCCATTATTTAGTCGTGCCTCTTGCAGCAAAACCAAGTCACTATGATCGGTTAACTCTTGCAGTTGTGCTTTCCATTGTGGTTTTTGTTGTTTATAGATATTCCACACGCTAACGGCGAGCTCACCATTTCTATCTAATGGTGTTTGGTTTGATTGTGACACACACTGTGAAATAAACATCGGCTCGACTTCACTCATCATCACCTCTGGTTCACCGTTGAAAATTGCCGTGCCAACTAAATATAGTGCGATTAGCAAAATTAACGATATAGTTACGCCAAGTTTTATTTTATTTGTTTGCAAGAGGTATCCTTTCATATTAAACCTAAGTTCAACATGTGAATAAGTACGCTTTTAGTTTTTATATCAGTACAATCAGCATAACAAGCAGTAAGATGACGATAAAGGAACTTTAATCATCAATGGAAAACATATCCCAAATACTTACCCTGGCGGGTATCGTCGCATATTGGCTCGTTTTAGCCGCTGTCGCTGTTAGAATCGTCATAAAGCGTCGTACGATTGGCGTTTCTTTTTCTTGGCTTTTGGTGATCTATTTTCTCCCTTTCGTTGGCATCTTTGCCTACTTTCTTTTTGGCGAACTGCATATCGGTAGTAGCAGAGCAACCCGTTCCAAATCGATGTTTAAGCCCTATGGTGATTGGTTTGCTAAACTCTATAGGCATCCAGAGCACCGCCCAGAAAGCCAAAGTCATTACGCGGTCTCTATTAGCCAGCTTTGCGATAGTCAGCTTACTATTCCATCGCTAAGTGGCAACCACTTAGACCTTCAACACACCCCACAACAGATATTATCCTCAATCGCTAAGGATATTGAAGCTGCCGAACACTCAATTAACATGGAGTTCTACATTTGGTACCCCGGTGGACTCGCTGATGAGATCGCAATAGCATTAATCACCGCCGCCAAGCGAGGCGTCAAGATCAAGGTACTGCTGGATGCTGCGGGCAGTCGTCAGTTTTTTAAGTCAACTTGGCCAAAGAAAATGCGACAATCTGGCATTGAGGTTGTTGCCGCGCTTATCGTCAGTCCGTTACGAATGCTGTTTCGCCGTTTAGATCTACGCCTGCATCGCAAAATGGTGGTTATCGACAATAAGATAGGTTATACAGGTTCAATGAATCTCGTTGATCCCACATGCTTTAAACAGGACGAAGGTGTAGGACAGTGGATTGATGTCATGGTTCGAATTACTGGGCCAGTTGTTCCCATCATAAACACAATACACGCTTGGGATTGGGAAGTCGAAACCCATCAGCGCCAGTTACCTTTACCACCTGAAACACAAATTTCATCGCTAATTCCCACATCCTTAGTTCAAGTGATTCCATCGGGCCCAGGCATGCCACAAGAGGTGATCCACAAAGTATTACTACAAAGTCTCTATGAAGCCAAACGTAAAATTGTCATCACTACGCCCTATTTTGTACCAAGTGAAAATTTAATTGATGCCCTAACTACCGCGGCATTAAGAGGTGTAGACGTCAATCTAATCATACCAAGAAAAAATGACTCCACCATGGTGAAGTGGGCCAGTCGTTCTTTCTTTGGCGAACTGCTTAAAGCTCGGGTGAAAATTCATCGATTCAATGGCGGATTACTGCACACTAAATCTGTCGTCATTGACGATGAACATTGTCTTATCGGGACGGTCAATTTAGATATGAGAAGCCTATGGCTCAACTTCGAATTAACCCTTGCGGTCGACGATCTGACATTCTCCAGAAACTTAGCGCACGTTCAACAGGGTTACATCGATGATGCTGAGCAACTGGAGCTTAAACGATGGCAAAGACGACCTTTATATAAAAGGTTTATAGAACATTGTTTCTATCTTTTCAGTCCATTGTTATAACCCAATAGGTAATACTCGTTAGTGTAAAGATGTGATCGCTCAGCGACGATTTAATACTAAAGGTTAGCGCTAATGAGACGAAGCGCATACGTCTTCTTGGGGCAAATTCGTTAACACATCCTAAAACTTGCCTGTCAGACGCTTCCTACTGCTAAGTTGAATCGTCTCACAAGGGAACAAGCATTCCATCACCCATTCGTCTTGAATGAGTTGCCAAAACACACAAATCGTAAACAAAAAAATACCTGCACTTGGCAGGTATTTTTTGATGCGCAAAGCAATAATTAGTTTTGCTTTTTCACAAACTGAGACTTCAACATCATTTGACCATTACCGTCAACTTTACAGTCAATGTCGTGATCGCCATCGACAAAACGATTGATAACAGCTTTAGTACCCACTTTAAGGACCAGTGATGAACCTTTCACTTTAAGATCTTTAATCAAGGTAACTTTATCGCCTTCAGCCAATAAATTGCCGACGGCATCTTTCAAGATGATCGCATCAGGATCAACGATCTCTTCGTTTGGGTTCCACTCGTTACCACATTCAGGACAAATCAATAAAGTGCCGTCTGAATACGCATACGGAGACTCACACTTTGGACATGGTGGGATTGTATCACTCATCACAAATTCTCTTTAATTTACAAAATATAACAACCAAAACTGACTAGCCGAAAAATACTTATAGACAAGATATCTAGGTATATAGCTAAACGCTGGTCTCAAATGATAATTGCATTATAATAAAATTATCATGTTTCAGCTAGCCAACATTTATCAATCAATGGCTAAAAACGAAATTAGCTTTTGACCTTAGGATTATGAGTGGGTTGTTCTTGCCCATATCCAACACCATGTTGCTCAAGATATCCCCTGATCAACTGACGCACCACCTGTGATGGCGTAAGATCTTGCGAAGCACAGAGTTGCTCAAATGCTTGCTTTTTACTTGGGTCCATCAGCACTGTAAACCTGGCTGTTTTATTTTCCATCATCAAACCTAGATTGAAACTATTATCATTTGATTATAATAAATCCCAACTAGCTTGCCTATACATTCGCCAAATTATTCCCTTGCTAAACGCTTAGCTATCCAATGCGCTAATAGCCCAAAACACAATTTAAACTTAGCATTCCCTAAAAGGGATCCATTCCTGCTCAATGGGCACCATTGCTGCGAATACAAAATTGATTTTTACTTCGCAGATGGCAGCGCTGACCTTCATGGTTTTGAATTGCTTGCAGCAGGTGAAGCGCATGGATGCGCAAATGTCGTGATCACAGGATGTGAGAGAGCGACCTATTCGTGCAGGTACTTCTGTGACACGCCGCAAGTACGTTCCCTGTAGGCTCTGCCGTGACATCCATGTCACGGAAGGTCACAGCCGCACCTACTCCGAGTTTTCTGTCTCTTCGATTTGAGCTTACTGGTACCACTTGGGCAATCACAAGTTAACTCATTTCTGGACAAAAATAAGCTGACCTTCGAATGAAGGTGTTGGTATTTTTGTGGTTTAACATTTGGCTGTGTTAGTGTTGGCAGAGTGTCTTTGAAATTTGTATCTTCACTAACTAATCGCCTGTCCGGCGAGGAATGTGCAGATACTTCTGCTCCACGCCGTGAATCCATCCGTGGAGGCTCGACGATGGCATCCCTGCCATCAACGTCCGCAGCCGCATCTACACTGGGTCATTTTATCTCTTCGATTTAGCCTTACGGGTATCACTCGGGCAATCAAAAGTTAAATCGTTTTGGATAGGGACAATTTAGGAGGATTGCACTAAACCCTTAACACCAGATTAGAAAAAGTATCTTGAAGCCTTAAAGGTTAATCGTTTAGGTTACAAACGATTAACAAGTGATAACTAGAGGTATTGCCCCTATAAGAATATAGACTTGTACGAAGGAAATGCATCTATAATACTGACTCTGACGGCTAATCAGTGTCAGGCTTTCTAGATATAGTGCGCCTTACATCATAATTGAACCCTCGAAAATTATACTCCCTTCAATTAATTATTCAGATCTTTGGATATACAAGCGAGATATTACAAAATCACCAGAGGATTGAACTTTCGTAGTTTCCTTTCGAATATATTCAGAGTAAAGACAGGTAACGTTAGGGTAATTAAAACTACATAATATCGCAGTCAAAATGTGTGGTTTTGGCCCAAATGGAATGATTGACACGTTATACTCAGACCGAAGAGGTGAGAGCATTTGTGACATATTATCATAACACGTAGCAATACTATTTATAGGAAGCTTTATAAGTTTGTCTTCACCTCCAAGATAGTGTGAAATAAAGTCTTTGTTTTTTTCTAAACAAGTATTTTCATAATCATAGCTTGCAGCTGGCGAAGCCATAATACCAAAGCATTTATTTGGGTTTAATAGGTTATATAATCGTTGTGGGCCATATCTATCGAAACCTAACATAAATATTGCTGCATTATGTCTTTTTGTTAATGAAATTCCTTCACAACCAGGAATTATGCGTAGCTCACCTAGTTCTACATTGAGGTCTAAATTTTTGTATACTGCTGTTGCATATGTTAAATCAACCGTTACTCTTACTTCACTGAAATTTACTAAGTAGTTCAAGATTGCTGCATACCAAGCTCGAGACATCGAAGTATAGTCAATTAATATTTTTATTTCAGCACGCTTTACTTTATTAATTGTCTCACTTAGTTTTTTTTGTATTTTAGATATCTCTCTTTGTGAAACCTCTAGTAATTGGAAATCACTCCAGTTTTCAGCAAAATAATTCAAGCTATCTACTCGAACAGAGTCTTCTTTGTGTTGGTCAAACGCTAAAACAATCACATTTTCGACATTATCTTTATGTAATCGTGTGGCTACATCAATACAGCGCTCTTCGTATCCACAGGAAAACAGTGCAATATCATATTTTGATTGACTTAACTCACCAATTGACAAGTCGTCTACATGTAACTTATTCATCATCCCCCTCCAAGTCTAAACTATATTGTCCATCATCATTCTTCTTATTTAAGGCTTTAAATCGGCTATATGAATAATTGTTCATTATCACAGATAATTTGATGGAGTTTCCTTTTCTTGGCATTAAGTAAAAATGAGGTGACAAACAAAAAGCCAAGGCGAATCTGCCTTTTCTGTTAGGCATTTTATTATCATTATCTAACCCCCTAAAGTCAGGGTAAATTAAGCCTAGATCGACAGCTTTTTCTATATAATTCCATATTTCATCATCTTCAACGTTGAATGAAAATGAGCTGTAGGTATCAGTATTTATCTTATCAGTATGTAGTTTATCCTTTAAGAATCTACCAATTGTTGTAAACAAATCGAAAGCTTTCTTACCATCCACCTCTAAGTTTAGAGCATCGAGTTCTGAGTAAGAAAACTCTTTTAGTCTAGCCCCTTGTTCTTTGTCTGATAGAGGCTTAAGCTCAGTGCAAGATTCAATGTTTTTTGAAAAAAGATAATTGAATAGCCTTAATAGTCGACGTGGGTTTCCGTCAGTACATCTTACTACCAATGAATATCCAGAAAATATAAATGGTGAAGCATTACCTTTATAGCGCTGAAAGGAGTCCTTTAATATCAGAGTCCCTCTCAGTTTTCTTGATACTGAGCTTTCAAAGAGAGAGTAGTCTTTTTCAATTAACCTCTCCGCTCTTTTTATCGTATTAGAATCGCAATACTCTCTAACTTTATCCATCAATTTTTCATCAGGGAGGGCATCTTTAGGAGAGTCAATTAAAATTGAATTCCCTAAAAGAGAGTTTAGTGATATGTCTTTGTTTATAATAGATGAACTTTCTATTCTTTTTCTAAACAGTTTCTCTGCGAAGCTTTCAAAGAAACTCTGAGAGTTATTCTTTGAGCTACCATGAAGACCTTGCTTATCAATATTTAAATAATCAAAGTCGTGTCCCATATTTAATGGCGTACCCGTATCGGTTTCCAGAGTGTAGTGTCGATATGGCATGGTTGTTATTTTGAACACTATTTCATTATATGATCTCATATGTGTGTTCAATATTCTATGATGATCTTTTGTTAAGAATTCAGCTTCATCAATACAAACACAGAATGTGGAAGCATCAGAAAGTCCGATTTCTTTTTTTACCGTCGAAAGTGCCATTATTAGAGGCTTAAACAAATCAGTATTAAAGTTAATTCCGACCATCAGATCTTCACCACTTAATTCTAGATCTAATTTTATTTTATTGAAAACAATGTTCTTTTTATATTCAACAATCTCTAGTTCGTCATAGATATCGATAATCGTATTTAATTTTTTTGATAACCATAGTTCTGAAATCTTATTGCAAATAGCTTTTTCTGTTATAATTCTATTTACTTCATCTTCAACATATGAGTACAGACAACTTCTTATTGTATCTAGAAATCTTGCGCATGAAGATAAGTTCAAACTCCACTTGAAAAGTTGATTATTGTCGTCAATATCACCAATTGAGTTTACCCACTCAACTTTTAAGGGGATATAAGTCGCAATAAATGAGCGTTCATTTATGATTTGTTTTGCTTTATCATCGTTCAACTTAGTAAGACATTCATGAGAAAGCATCTTAATCAGAGCTGTCTTACCCGAGCCTCTAGAACCCAATATTATATGGTTCTTGTTGGATATTAAAGATTCAAATGCAGGAGTCCAAACAAATTCTTCAGCTAGTTGGTCAGAAGTGAAGTATCTAGCATTAGAATGTTCGAATATATTATTAAATCCAAATAAATTATGCATATTAGTTTCCCTTCAGCAAAATGAACAGCTCATCTTGTCCTGGAGTTCTAAATATTGTAAACCCTATTTCACTCGATAAATCTACAATGGTCTTTTCAAGTAGTTTTCTTGAAGTATATATAATGTCAGCACTATGGTTGGATAGTTCACTCCACTTTACATGTGTTTGAATCTCAAAAAAACGCTCAATAGATTCTTTTAGCTGCTTTCTTAGCTCTACAGGTGACATGCGATTACCAAAAAACTCTTTGTGAGGTATGCCATTAATGGACTCATCTTTTGTCCATCCATGTCCGGTATTGTGTGACCAACTCATTACTCTTCCTAAAGGTGTTTTGTTTACATCACAAACTTTATCGATTTCAATTTGATGAATTGTGTTTGGTACACCTTGGAACCACCTATCATCCAAACGCGCTGAGAAACTGCCAGCACAAAGTATATTTATAGGATGCAGATAGTCATCGGAGTATTGGGCAAGCCTAGGTATATGTTTATGTCCGTGCACGATAAAGTTAACGTTATGCTTAGAAGCAATCTCCATCAAAATAGCTGCGTTTTGTAAGATGCTATGATCAGCTCTGTCAAAAGGTAAATCAGGCTGCTGGATTGGATGGTGATGAACGACTAGCAGATTAATCTTATCGCTATTTGCAATCTGTAGTTCTTGGAGTTTTGTATTCAGTGCTTCTAAGTCCTGTTGGCGAATAACACCGTGATGAGGTTTTTTGTCATAATGGTCAAAAACCGAACTGTTCACACCAATGACATTTAGGTTCTCATCACTCCAAATCGCAAAATATGGCTCGTTGTAATAGCAGCCGGAATGAGCTCGATCTAAACATTGTTTAAAAAAATCATTACAACGCAAGTTGTTATATTTGCGCTCAATTGTTATGTTGATGTTTTCTAGTGCGGTCATTGAGATCTCTTCTTCAGTCCAGTTACCGTCGTGATTTCCTGGAACGAAAAAGACTTTTGATTGTTCTACACCCACAATTGTTGCGATTTCTTTCAATCTAGTAGATGCAAGTTCAAACTCTTCTTTAGTTGCTCTATTGGTGATATCACCAGCGACGACAATATAGTCGGCTTGTATTTTCTCGTGTTTAGCAAGCTGCCTTAATTCATCTAGAAACCGATTTTTTACGGCGTTGGTAGAGCTTCCTACTGCAAACTCGTTTGAAACAGCCGCATCACCAACATGCAAATCACTAATAATTATTATTTTCATATATGCCAGATACTTACTGATATACCAATACGATTGCATGATACCACAGTTGCGAAAAGTGTAAGATAAACAATTAAGAGTTTTAGGTTGTTATCAATGATTGTTTTGGGTGGGTGAGAAATAGGGTAATGTTTGGCAGCTAGTTGGTGTGAGGGGTATTAGATTAGATTAGATTAGATTGCTAAACATTGCGTAATTTTCACTACTCACCTTTTCAGATTACTTTTTGTAAGTTAAGTGAGTGTTAACAGTATATGTTTAGTTTTTGCTCTAAGCGTTTTTGAGCATAATTAAGTTAGCTTTTGAACTAGCAACGCACACCAAATGCAGCCAAATCGGAGAAAGTTAGATACCAAGTGTGAACGCGGCTGCGGCCTTTGCCAGCATGGATGCTGGCGTAGAGCCCACAGGGATTGTGCTCGTGGCGTGTCGCAGAAGTGTTTGCACATTCGCTCACCGCAGGTGATAGGTTGCCAGAAGGTTCGACCTTCAAACTCTCTGAACTAATACCCACTAAAGCAGTCCCTAAAAATCAAAATGTCATCGTTTTTCATTCCAAGACCTACACACTTTGGGGCAAAAGCTTCTTAGCTTTTAATTCTCAAGTCACACCAAACACTGTCAAATCAAAGAGATAAAATCACCTAGTGTAAGCTCGGTTTTGGCCTTCGAAATCATGGATGATTTCACAGAGCCCACATGGATGTGCTCGTGGCGAGCCAAAAGAGTGCTTGCACATACGTAGTTCCTTCACATCCATGTGATCACGACATTGGTACTTCCGTGTACAGCACCCGCCGGACAGGCGATTAGTAACAGTGAAGGTGTGACCTTCAAACACACTTAACAAATAAGATGCAACCAAACGCAACTAAGGCTAATCCAAAAAATGCTAAACCTTCATTCTAAGGCCACTAAACTTTGGGGCAAAACCAAGTTAGCTTTTGAACTAGCAACGCACACCAAATGCAGCCAAATCGGAGAAAGTTAGATACCAAGTGTGAACGCGGCTGCGGCCTTTGCCAGCATGGATGCTGGCGTAGAGCCCACAGGGATTGTGCTCGTGGCGTGTCGCAGAAGTGTTCGCACATTCGCTCACCGCAGGTGATAAGCAGCCATGAAGGTTCGAGCTTCAAACACTCTCAGTAAATGAAAATACAGCCAAACGCTACTAAGCCAAAAAAGCTAAACCTTCATTCCAAGGCCTACATACTTTGGGGCAAAGGTGATTTAGGCAACTGAGAAGAATTGCTTCCTAGTTACCAGCACGGAATGGTACATATTCATTTTGCCTATGCATGTTTCCCAACAAAACAGTAGCTGCTAACCATTTTAAAGCTCTTCTTGTACTGTCAAATGCCATTTTTTGATAGCGGGTCTGTGGTGGTACCGTGACTCTACGTCTAAATGGTTTAGATTGCAGAGCAAGCAATTAGGAGTCTATGCCCTGTCTAGTTTTGAAGTGTGAAATTGTGATATGAAAAAACAGACGGAAGCATCGAATTTGCCCCAAAAATGCCCCAAAGCAAGAACGGGAACCAGTAAGTTACTGATTCCCGTTCTTTTAATTTGGCGGTGAGAGAGGGAGTCGAACCCTCGATACGTTACCGTATACACACTTTCCAGGCGTGCTCCTTCGGCCACTCGGACATCTCACCGTATCATTGAATGCGAGATATCATAGTCGATATTAACGCTGCCAACGGGGCGCTACTTTACGCAAATCACTAAACTGGGTCAAGTTAAAAAACAATAGACTCAAACGTTTGCATAATTGATCGCCAACAAATACTGTAAACGCCTAAAATGCTGCCTATTTAAACTTACTGACTAACTCAGACATTGCGCTGACATCGTTTAGTAAAACATCATTTAACTCACTCAACTTATCAGATACATCATGTGTTCGGCGGTAAATGTCGCTGATCTTCATCGCATTTTGATTTACCTCTTCCGATACCGCTGACTGCTCATGAGTCGCTGCAGCAATTTGCTCATTCATGCTATCGATAACGCTCACTTCTTTAACAATGCGTACTAACTCCTGACCCGCCTTAGTTGATTCACTGACACTGCTTTCCGCCCTCGCTTTGCCCTTTTCCATTGCCTTAACCGCTAACTGCGCTCCGCGCTCTAGACGTTCGGTCATGCTACGAATATCTTCGGTGGAAGTCTGCGCTCGCTGCGCTAGACTTCGAACTTCATCTGCAACGACAGCAAAGCCTCGACCCATCTCTCCGGCCCTTGCCGCTTCAATTGCCGCATTTAACGCCAACAGATTCGTTTGCTCCGCAATACCGCTAATCACACCAAGTACGTCTACAATGCCCTTAATATCTTGGTCGAGATTATTGATGGTCAATGCCGCTTCGCCGATTTCAACCGCCAACTGATTGATGGATTGAGAAGTGCGTTCGACTTCTTCACTGCCCTCTTTTGCTTCCTTATTTGCCAGGGCCGATGCTTCAGATGCTTGCACTGCATTTTGCGCTATTTCCTGCACCGTTGCGCTCATTTGTGTCATCGCCGACGCGACTTGATCAACTTCACTGTGCCCTAAAGCGACATCTTCTCGCATTGCTTTGGCATAGCCTTCCATCTCTTGAGATGCGCTTAATAAACCTTTGGTATTTGCTCTAACTGTCCCTATGACGGCTTCAAAGTCTTCCATCATATGATTAAACGCGTGGCCGAGCTGACCGACTTCATCTTTACCATCTAAGTCGACTCTAACGCTAAGATCATAGTGCTTTTGAGATTCGGTGACTTTATGGTGCAGAAGTCGAAGAGAACGATGCAGATACCGGCCAATCATAATCGAAACGATGATAATCAAAGAGCCAGATATCGCCATTAAGATGATCACACCAATCATAAAACTTGTTGCCTGTGATAAGGCAGAGCGTGTATCTACAAGCAAGTTTTGAGAAAGCTGTTGTTCAAATTTTCGTATTGATTCAATTCGTGCAGTTGATTTGGCGAACCATTCAGTGGAACTTTGGGCTTTTAGTTGCTGGGGATTTTGGCTAAATGCAATATCACGAAGTTGCTTGACATCTGAAAACACCGCAGAGCTAGTTAACTGATTATACGCTGCACGGCTCTTGTCGCTCGCCAACGCCTTAAAGCGCTCTTCGTAGGTGTTTTGTTCTGATACTAGGGTCGCAAACTTAAGAAACATATTAGGTTTAAATTCGCTATTACCAAAAGTCGAACTCAACACGGCACGCTCTATTCCGGCTCGCTCTTTCATTTGCAGATAAGCTGCAAAACTGGCCGATTCAATAGCAATCGCTCTATCATCGCCTTGCTGACTTGCACTATCTACAATCGCGAGTAACGCGCTATTAAGCTTGCTATAGTAGGCAACTTCTTCAGGAACCGCTATCGTTTGTTGATCAACTCGACGACGAATATCACCCAACTGATCTAACAAATTGTTAGCATTGGCCATATAAGGGATAAAGGCCTTGGGCATATCATGGGCGGCAATGAAAGATTTAAATTGATTTATCTGTTGATCACTTAGTTGACGCTGAGCTGGAAGTTTGTCACCAAAGGCTTTGCCTTTCGATCCTAGAAATCCTGCACTCATCCCCCGTTCTTTTTGCAGCTCATGTACCAAATCGCTATTCACTAGGGTCAATTCGGTAAGGGTTTCAACTTGACTCAAACCATGATGCAATTGGTATTGGTTGTAAACCACATACAGACCAAAAAAAGTCGCCCCTAATATAGGTGGAACGATCACTAACAAAAGTTTGTTTCTTATACTGAGGTTACTGATCCATTTCATTGTCATTATCCGTTATCCCTAACATTCACTTAGCTATAGCTATACGCGACTATGTTAGATGAGAAAATTAATATTACCTATCAATAATCCAATATATGGACACTGAAAGCTTACTAAAGGAGCCTTGCTTATAAACGTTAGCACAGATCTAAATCAAGCGCTTAATTAGGCTAATAAAACCTAACTCAATATAGCCAACTTGCTTGATTTAAACCCATTTTACCTAGCTATCGCTAACATCTACAATGCACAAATAGTCTAAGACGTCGATGAATCTCGGCCACAAAAAAAGCGCCTAAGAAGGCGCTTCTACATCTGATGTCGGCTAAATCTTATGCCTTTCAAATTGAGATAGAGAAATATATTTAGGCTACGCGTTGCCTTTCACTTGCATATTGAGTGTCTTGGCAAAATTAAGCATTCTATCAAGAGGTAACAATGCGCGCTGTCTCAATGCTTCATCGACAAAGATCTCATGCGGCTGTTCGCTGTTATTCAATAATGCCTGTTCAATGGCTTTCAAGCCATTCATCGCCATCCAGGGACAATGCGCACAACTTCGGCATGTTGCGCCGTTTCCGCCAGTGGGCGCTTCAATCAAGATTTTATTTGGCGCAGCTTGCTGCATTTTGTAGAAAATACCCTTATCGGTCGCAACAATAAAGGTATCGTTGTCCATAGTTTGCGCGGCTTTAATTAGCTGGCTTGTCGAACCCACCGCATCGGCAAGTTCAACTACACTGGCTGGTGATTCTGGATGAACTAACACCGCAGCGTTTGGATGCAATGCTTTAAGCTCGCGTAAGGCTTTAGCCTTAAACTCGTCATGGACAATACACTCACCTTGCCACATTAGCATCTCGGCACCGGTTTGCTTAGCAATATAGCTTCCAAGATGACGGTCTGGGCCCCAAATAATTTTTTTACCTTCGCTATCGAGATGTTCAACAATTTCAAGTGCAATACTGGAGGTAACCACCCAGTCGGCTCGCGCTTTGACTGCTGCAGAGGTATTAGCGTAAACAACGACGGTATGATCGGGGTGAGCGTCACAAAACGCACTAAAGGTCTCTATTGGACACCCTACATCGAGGGAACAGGTCGCCTCAAGGGTTGGCATTAATACCGTTTTTTCTGGGCTCAAAATCTTAGAGGTTTCGCCCATAAACTTAACCCCAGCCACGATTAATGTTTTTGCCGGATGATCACGACCAAATCGTGCCATCTCAAGTGAATCGGAAACACAGCCGCCCGTTTCCTCAGCTAACGCCTGAATTTCTGGATCGGTATAGTAGTGCGCAACTAAAACGGCTTCTTTCTCTTTTAATAGCTGCTTAATGCGCGCCTTATACTCCTGCTTTTCTATTTCATTTAGCGGAATAGGCTTCGCGGGAAATGGATACTGTATGTTTTCAATACTTGGGGCTGATTGACTCATGCTTAAACCAATAGGATACGACTGATTAGGGCATTATACTTAATTCGACTGCAAAGATTAACTCTAGAAAAAAAAAAGAGCGCAGCGCGCTCTTTTTCTATAGGTGACAATACTAGTGCATCGCCAGCAACATCTCCTGCGGTTGCTCTAAATAACGCTTCCACAGGTTACAGAACTTAGCAATGGTTCCACCATCAATAACGCGATGGTCACCCGACCAGCTTACTTGCATGATCTTGCGTGCTTCGACTTCACCTTTGTCATTAAACCTTGGTAAGGTTTGCAGTTTACCTAAGGCAACGATGGCGACCTCGGGCTTGTTAATGATCGGCGTTGCAACCGTGCCCCCTAACGCACCAATGTTAGAGATAGAGATACTGCCACCCTTTAGATCCTGTGGGCTAACTCGGCCACTACGTGCATCCTTGGTCAGACGCGTGATCTCCGCCGCGACTTCGAGAATAGACTTATTTTGTACATCTTTAACGTTAGGTACTAACAAGCCCACTTTTGAGTCGACTGCCATACCTATATTGTGTGAGGCCAAATATGTCTGTTCACTGCAGTCGTCATTTACACGGCTATTAATATCTGGGAATTGCGTCAATGCTAATGACATTGCTTTCATAAAAAATGGCATCATCGTTAGCTTTAATTCGTCAGTGGAGTAACGCTGCTTCATCGACTCTCGCAGGGTAACCAACTCAGTTAAATCTAACTCTTCGCAGTAGGTAAAATGAGGAATGGTCGATACTGACTCCATCATCATCTTAGCCATCACAGCACGAACACCACGGATCGGCTCGACGCGATCGCCAACTGTTATCGGCGTCGACACAGCTGCAGTGTGAGTTTGCTCAGCGGCTTCCACTTTAGCTGCACGCGCCTTTGTCGCTTCACCACCTCGATACCTTTCAACGTCCTCTTTATAAACACGGCCATGCTTACCCGTGCCAGGAACAAGGGCTAAGTCAATATCATAACTACGAGCGAGACGTCTCACGGCAGGACTAGCCAATGCCTTACCATTTGTTGGTAATACAGCTTCTACGCTGTCATTTTGTTGTTCATCTTTGGCAATGTCTGCCACAGGCGCAGCCGATGACACAACATCAGAGTCAACTTCAATGGCAAACAAAGGCGAATGCACCTTTGCTAGTTGTCCTTTACGATAATGGAGTTTTACCACCTTACCGTTTTTTATCGCAGGAATTTGTACTAGCGCTTTATCGGTCATTACATCGGCTATCGGTTGGTCTTCGACCACCATATCGCCTTCTTCGATTAACCATTCCACGAGTTCACACTCGACGATACCTTCACCGATATCGGGGAGTAAAAACTCTTCAATCACCTTGCCGCCAGCCTGTGTTACGGCCGCACTTTCTTGTGAACTGTTTTCATCAACATTCACAGCCACACCCGATTTTTCCTCGCTAGCTCCCCCTGCAGCATCCTCTAACTCCACCGAATAGAGAGGGGCGTGAACTTTAGCTATATCGCCTTTTTTATAGTGAAGTTTTTTGATGACACCAGCGTGAGGTGCAGGGATCTGAACCAAGGCTTTATCCGTCATAACGTCGGCTATGGGTTGATCTTCTGTAACCACATCACCTTCGCTAACGAGCCACTCGACCAGCTCACACTCGACAACACCTTCACCGATGTCCGGCAAAATAAAATCTTTGATCATGCCTATACTCCTAATATTTCATCGACGCTTTGATCGCTTCAAAGGTTTTGAGCGCATCTGGCATATATTCTTTTTCATGAACCAAAGGATAAGGCGTATCAAGACCACACACTCGGCTAATCGGCGATTCGAGATAAAGAAAACACTCTTCTTGGATCGTTGCTGCGATTTCGCCCGCAAATCCGCCTGTTAGTGGTGCTTCATGATTGATAAGTAAACGTCCTGTCTTCTTGACTGATGTGGCTACCGTATCAACGTCCCATGGCGCTAATGTACGCAAGTCAATGATCTCACATGAGATCCCTTTCTTCGCTGCCATCTGGGCCGCATTTTCGATGATCTCCATCTGGGCGCCCCATGCGAGTAACGTAATGTCGGTACCCTCTTTAACCACCTCAGCTTTCCCTAGCTCAATCTCATAATCCCCTTCAGGCACTTCACCGACGCTGGCACGGTACAAACGTTTAGGTTCAAAAAATACCACTGGGTTTTTATCACGGATTGAGGCTAGCAATAGCCCTTTGGCCTGGTACGCATTACGTGGCACAACCACCTTCAAACCCGCTGTTTGCGTAAAATAAGCCTCTGGTGATTGTGAATGATAGTGGCCACCGGCAATACCACCGCCGTATGGCGTTCTGTAGATGATCCCACCGACGTTAAACTCATTACCACTGCGGTATCTGAATTTAGCCGACTCATTGACTATCTGATCGATGGCGGGAAAAATATAGTCAGCAAATTGGATCTCGGCGATCGCAGTCATGCCGTTTGAGGCTAAACCATTTGCAAACCCTGCAATACCCTGCTCGGTCAGCGGCGTATTAAAACAGCGATCACGGCCAAACTTTTCTTGTAGCCCAGACGTTGCACGGAATACGCCGCCAAAATGACCCACATCTTCGCCAAATAATACTGTTTTATCATCGGCTTCCATAGCGATCGTCAAAGCATCATTGATGGCTTGTAACATATTAATCTTGGCCACGATTTATACTCTCCCTGCGCTATGTGGATAGGAATCCGGATACTTTTTAATGTGCTGTTTCAATGTGGCTAGCTGCTGCTTCAAACGTGGGGTTGGCGTATCGTAGACATCATTGATTATTTCATCGACGTGGGTGACTGGTAATTTCTCAGCAACCTTAACTGCAGCCAACACCTCTTGACGATATTTCTCATATAAACCCTGATCGTCACTTTCGGACAACCAGCCTTTATTCATCATCCACAATTTAAATCGTTTAACGGGATCGTGTTGTTGCCATTTGGCTTCTTCTTCTTTCGAGCGGTAACCCGATGGATCATCCGAAGAAGAGTGCGCGCCTAAGCGATAGGTCATGGCTTCAATCAAGACTGGCGCATTATGCTCTAGCGCATAAGCTCTGGCCTGCTGAGTTGCCGCCAATACCGCTAACATATCGTTACCATCGACACGTATGGTATGCATGCCATAGCCTATGCCACGGCTTGCAATACCATTACCGGCAAACTGCTCGCTAGTTGGAGTCGAAATGGCGTAACCATTGTTACGACAGAAGAAAATGGTTGGAGATTTCAGGACTGCGGCCATATTTAAACCCGCGTGGAAATCACCTTCAGATGCAGCTCCTTCACCAAAATAGCAAATAGCAACATTGCGTTTGCCTTGCATTTTTAAGCTGTAGCCGACACCCGTTGCCTGAGGGATCTGGGTTGCAAGTGGCGAAGAAATAGTTTGGTAATGTAACGCTTGGCTACCATAGTGGATTGGCATCTGCCGCCCTTTACCTAAATCTTTTTCGTTACTGAACATCTGATTCATAAACTGTTCAGTTGAAAAACCGCGATAACGAATCGCTGCATGCTCTCGATACTGGGCTAAAATCACATCTTCATTATCGAGGGCAGCCACACTGCCAACGATTGATGCTTCTTCACCAGTACAAGTCATATAAAAACTGATGCGTCCCTGACGCTGAGCGCCTAACATGCGTTCATCGAGTACTCGTGTGAAAACACAAGTATCATAAATTTTTTCGGCTAATGGCTGGTCAATAACAGGCAAAACCGCCTTTTCAAAGGTGGTTCCGTCGGCTTGTAAGATCTTCAAGATCGGAATTGACAGTGAATCCTTATCGAGAAAGCTGACACGATGGACAGTTTCTGTAGTGCTTGTTGCGTTGCTCATACTATTCTCTTATCAGCTGAGTTTTCTTGTTATCTGGTTGCGAATGCAGACACCACTCGCTCTCTTTGTTAATTACGCGGCCTTAAAATTACGTTAACGTAAACTACCTATCAAGCTTAACGAGTTTAAAGCCACTAACTAGCATCCTCACCGGATGTATATCTAGCTTTACAACACTCTGTTCTAACCCGTATCACTCTATGCTGTAATCTTTTGCGGGAATTAAACATAACACAGTACGCTGGCCTATTGGCACGTTGGCATTTGGGAAAACAATGGCTTCACTTGGGGCCTCAACTTTAATATCTCTTCCCCCCTCTTTTGCTAATACATAGCCCTTAGGAAAAGTGGTGAAGTTCTCCACATTATTCGCAAATGTAAATTCAAAGTCATCAAAATGCTTATTAATAGAACGATTGACTTGATAAAGATTGAGCTTGCTCTCATCAAATGAGTCTAACTCTAGCGCTTGACCTGTGATCAAGCGGCACAACATCTCTTTTAAGGCGATATACCGTGTCATATCATTTTGACCCATAGGCATCACCTTGCCCAGCTCGATAGTAAATGCTTCGGCTTGGTAGCTATTCCATGAAAAATAGCTAAAGGTGGTGGTTGGCTCATGATGAAACAGCACAGTTTTGATGCCACACGCCGCAAGAAACATTAACTGCTCCTGACTATAAGGCTTCGCACCACGGTAGGGGTAAATGGCAAACTTCTCATGTTTTGAGCCACGTATTGCGGTATGCAGATCGTAATGACAACGTGGCCCGGTTGCTTTGATACTATTAAAGAACTTGCCAACATACTGCTCAAGTTTTTTAGCCCGCACCCGCTCAGCGTTCACTAGACCTTCCCCCTGCGAATGGGCACCACTAAAGAGTCTATTGAGGTTTTCTTCTACAAAGCGGGTGCCATTGAGAATAGCTGGAGGATTGCCAATAAGAAATAAAATTCGATGACGGCACACGAGTTGACCCGTCAGCAACGCCATGATCAGGCTATTACAGAGTTCAATCGGGGCGGTTTCATTACCATGTACTGCAGAAGAGATCACGATACTTTTTACTTGATTTTCAGGTGTATTTGCAGATTCAAGGCGGGGCTCGAACACAATAACCCCAGTATCCCATACCTCAACGTCGGTATGTTCGTCGACGCTAAATGACAGTGCCTCATCGATAGATTTAGGGTTAGCAAGTGTGAATTGCAAAAAGTCTTTCGACAAATTCAGTGCGTGTGACACAAGAAAACTCCTTACATTTATCATTCCTTAAGGCGCTTATGATCAGGCGCTTAAGGGATGTGTCCTTTGATTTATTAGAATTATAATCAGCGAGTGGCATAGTATCATTTAACGGAAAAGACAGCTATTTATCCACGAATATCAAACGTAGAAACCCAATATTAATAGCAAAAATGCTCTTGCATTACTATTGGTAGTAGTGCCAAAATAAGGACATCTAGCCATCTAAACGGATAGAAGCATAAAATTTGACTGCTAATATTAGACGGTGGCATTTAAACAAAGGTTAAACGCTAGCTATATCACTTATCAGCTTTTAATCGGCCACGATTTGGTTAGTAGGTCTCTAGCGAATACGTATCATGGGGTAACGAGTAATGGCTTTAGCGACATTTGGTGCAGGGTGTTTTTGGGGCGTTGAATACTTCTTCAAGCAAATAGAAGGTGTAACAACAGCAACCTCTGGTTACATGGGCGGTGACGACAACGCAGCCACTTATGAGCAAGTAAAAGCGGGCAATAGCGGTCACGCTGAAGTGGTCCAAGTTGAGTATGATGAAACACGCGTAGATTATGAACAACTACTCGCGGTATTTTGGTCTAATCACAACCCGACTATGCTCAATATGCAAGGCGGTGACATTGGCCATCAGTATCGAAGTGCGATCTTCTTCCATGACAAACAACAAAAAGCGCTAGCTGAGAGCGCTAAACTGGCGCTTGCTCGTAGTGGAAAGTGGGGACAGAGACCCATAGTGACCGAAATTGTTCCTGCAGTCACCTTCCACAGAGCTGAAGAGTATCACCAGAACTACTTAGAAAAGAATAATCTTCCATCCTGCCACCTGACCTACTAAACCACCTCACTGAATAAAACTTAGTGACGAATAAAAAGACCCCATCGAAATAGATGGGGTCTTTGTCGTTGTTTCTAATTGCTGGCAACTAAGTCATTTTTAATATTTGACTATAACGGTCACTGTGGCTGACACTATGTTAACAGGGTGTCAATCATCTCTTGTGCTTGGGTCAATACCTGCTCGAGATGGTCACTGGACACAAAACTTTCACCGTAGAGCTTAAACAGTGCTTCAGTTCCCGACGGGCGCGCCGCAAACCAAGCATTTTTTGTCACTACTTTTATGCCACCAATGGCAGCTTTGTTACCGGGTGCGTGAGTAAGCACATCAGTAATCGCGTCACCCGCAAGTTGGTCACAGCCTAATTGCGTTGTAGTCACCCGTTCGCTAATCAGTTGATTAAACTTAGCTTTACGCTTTGGTTTTACTGGACTATCAACTCTTTGATAAAAACTCTCGCCATGACGCTCTACCATCTGCTGATATAGCTGCGCTGGTGTATACCCGGTTACCGCTAAGATCTCTGCCGCCAACAACGCCAAAATAAAGCCATCTTTATCGGTACACCAGGTACGGCCATCACGCTGTAAAAATGCCGCCCCCGCACTCTCCTCTCCGCCAAATGCAAAGCTTGCGTCCGCGAGGCCGTCGACAAACCATTTAAATCCAACAGGGACTTCACTCATGGTGCGTTTTCGTTCGGCGCAAACCCGATCAATCATCGCACTCGAAACAAGGGTTTTACCGATAATGAGATCCACAGACCAATCGGGGCGATGCATTAATAGATACTCAATCGCAACGGCCAAATAATGGTTAGGATTCATCAAACCTGTGCCAGGGCAAACAATGCCGTGGCGATCATAATCTGGATCATTACCCACACAAATATCGAAATCGTTTTGGTGTTCGAGTAACCCCGCCATCGCATAAGGTGATGAACAATCCATTCGGATCTTGCCGTCCTTATCCAATGTCATAAAGCTAAATGTGGGGTCGACTTTGTCGTTAACCAGTTCAATGTCGATATCGTAGCGACTGGCGATCTTACTCCAGTAATGGATCCCCGAGCCGCCTAGAGGGTCGACGCCAATCTTTATTCCAGCTTTGCTAATTGCTTGCATATCGATAACATCATCGAGCGCGTCAATATAAGCAGACATAAAGTCGGTCTCTACGATCAGCGCTGTGTGGACAGCAATTGAATAGCTGAGCCTTTTAATACCTTCGAGCTGTTTTGCTAAATAATCATTAGCACGAGATTCAATCCAAGCAGTGATGTCGCTTTCAGCAGGTCCGCCATGGGGCGGGTTATACTTAATGCCGCCATCTTGAGGCGGATTATGTGAAGGAGTGATGATGAGTCCGTCAGTTAAGTCTGCCGGTTTATCTCGATTTGCGCGAATAATGGCATGAGATACCACTGGTGTTGGGGTAAACTCATCATCTTTTGCGACTAAAACTTGTATCGCATTGCCGCTAAGCACTTCGAGAGCGGTTATGTAAGCCGCTTGAGACAGTGCATGAGTGTCGATACCGACAATCATCGGCCCAGTGATATTAGCCTGCTGCCGATAATCAACAACAGCTTGTACAATCGCGAGAATATGTTTTTCATTAAAGCTCTTGCTAAATGCGCAACCACGATGACCTGATGTGCCAAAAGTCACCTTTTGTGCATCAATGCTAACATCTGGTGAGAGCCGATAATAATGGCTCATCAATTTAGGAATATTAACCAAATCCGTTTGTTGTGCAGCTTGCCCAGCGCGTTTATCTATCGCCACCATTGACTCCTATCGTGAATATGCGTGATCAAAAAACAAAATACATCCTAAGCGCTAAATATTACTAATTATCGATTCAATTTGCGCTTCGCTTACACCAAATTGCAATAACACTTCAGTTAATATGGTGCGCTTTTTAGCGGTGTTATTATTGGTCGTCACCCAAAACCCACTATTACCGATCTCTTTAGGATTGGCGGATTTACTGGCTTTGAGTAGCGATTCTTTTGAGGTTGCAAAGTAGAGGCGATCTCTGCCTTGGATCTGTAGCACCTGATCAAACTGCTGTGGCATTGCGTTATAGATGGCTTCAAGGCTATAAAGAAAACGACCTACGGCACCTTTCTGCTGAGCTAGCAACTCTTTATCTATTAGAGTCTCGATTGAATTAACCGATATTGCGACTTCAGGTCTTGTTGTCGTTGATGTCTGCTTATTTTCTAAGCTCGGTTCACTTATCTGTTTCGGCGTTTTCACTGGAATCGTTTTAACATCTAATCCGAGTAGTCGGCGTAGGATCTCTGAAGCACTCTCCCCTATGCGCTCGGTTTTGCTTGCGATATGGCGATATAGCTCTTCATCAATCTCAATATATTTCATGACCAAAATCTTCCTTAGAAAGTGAAAATTAACTCGTTCTTATTGTTTATAAACCGATCCGTACACCCTTGGCTCAGATCCGTTCCAGTGTATGCCAACTGCCCTTATAGAATAAAGAGCGATCGCACTAAATTTATCGCAGATCGTCGTTTGATCAATAAATTAACGATCATTTGCTGAAAAACCATTCAAGTGATATTCATCGATTTTCATAGTACTGTCATTTAACAGTATTTACAGGCACAATTTGACGCAAATTTTCAACAAGCTAACTCATGTCGACTCTCAACTATCAAATATCGGGTAATGGCACGCCGGTGATTCTGATCCACGGCTTGTTCGGCAACTTAGATAATCTTAGAACACTGGCTAACGCATTGACCGATCACCAGGTTATACGGGTCGATGTGCCTAACCATGGCCTAAGCCCACATTGGCAGAAGATGGATTACCCCTCTTTAGCGCAAGCGATGACGCAATTATTAGACGAGTTATCGATTGACAGCGCACACTTTATGGGCCATTCAATGGGCGGTAAAATCGCGATGGCGGCGGCGCTACTTAACCCTCAATATGTAAAAAGCCTTGTGATCGCAGATATCGCCCCCGTTTCCTATAATCCACGGCATCAGCTCGTTTTTGCCGCGCTTAATCAGTTGGATCTTAAAAATTTACGTAGCCGCTCACAAGCGTTAACCGAACTGCTCAATAGCGGTATAGATGAAGGCACAGCGCAATTTTTACTGAAGAACCTGCAAAATGATGACGCAGGTTTTAGTTGGAAGATGAACCTTGCGGGCTTACAAGCCTGTTACGACAAGCTCATCGGTTGGGATCTGAGTGATGACAATTTGCCCGCAAATGAGTTACCGTCAAATAAAATTTCGACCGAGCTCAGTTATACAGGGCCAAGTCTTTGTATTCGCGGTGGTGATTCAGATTATGTCAAAGCTGAGCATAGCGCTCAATTTTTGCAGCAGTTCCCAGCTATTCAAGCCAAGACATTAGCAGGAACAGGACATTGGTTACATGCTCAAAAACCAGCAATATTTAATCGCTTGGTGAGTGATTTTATCGCTAGCAATGATTAGGGCGTGCTGCGGTTCCATCAGTGTTTTTATCCCAGTTTATCGGCGATATTCATCACTTATTTAGATCATTTTTTTCAAATAAGTGATGGTAAATCGTATAGCAGACATGGGTTAACTATGATATATTCGCGCCTCATTTTTTCGCCTGAGGGAACGCCGTAATGTTATCTCAGTATATGGAGCAGATAGAATCGATTGGATTGGATCTGTTTTTTGCTTCGATATTTTTCTTTATTGGTATGGCAATTCATGACGTGCTAAAGCAGGGGGAAGTTCCTAAATTTGGCCGCGTTATTGTATGGTTAGTATTGTTTCTCGGCTGCGCCGGGTTTATAGCTAAAGGATTAATACAGATGTCCTGGGAAGGCTCAGGCATAGGTTAAATGTAGTTTCAATGGCAAAAGAATCATCAGACAGAACAACGATAGACCTGTTTGCTACTGAAAAGCGTCGAGGTCGCCCTCGCAGTAATCCGTTATCCAGAGAGCAACAGCTAAAGATCAACAAACGTAATCAAATCCAACGTGACAAAGCGAATGGATTAAAACGAATAGAGTTAAAGGTGTCACAAGATTTATATGACGCCTTGAATGAAAAGGCATTGGCCAGTAACATCAGCCGCAGCCAATTAATCGAGTCAATTTTGCTACAGCAGGTTAATAACTGATCTATAGCGATTTTGCATAAAATTAAGTTAATGAACTAGATAAAGGAAAGACAATGGCAACTGTAGGTCTTTTTTTCGGCAGTGATACAGGTAACACCGAAGCCGTCGCCAAAATGATCCAGAAAAAACTGGGTAAAAAGATGGTCGACGTTAAAGATATCGCCAAGAGTACTAAAGAAGAGATCGCTGAATATGATCTACTCCTTTTTGGTATTCCTACCTGGTATTACGGTGAAGCTCAGTGTGATTGGGATGACTTTTTCCCAGATTTAGAGCAAATTGATTTCGACGGTAAATTAGTGGCTATTTTTGGTTGTGGTGACCAAGAGGATTACGCCGAGTATTTCCTTGATGCGATGGGCATGGTTAACGAAATTGTTGAAGCCCGAGGCGCTGTTGTGATTGGCCATTGGCCAACTGACGGCTATGACTTTGAAGCATCAAAAGGTTTAGCCGATGATAAGCACTTCGTGGGTCTAGGTATTGATGAAGATCGTCAGCCAGAACTTACAGAGGAACGTGTCGACGCATGGGTTAAGCAGATCTATGAAGAGATGTGCCTAGCTGAGCTAGAAGATTAACTCAGGATTTTGTTCAAGCTCTGATGTATTCAAGATACAATTTGAATGAAATTGAGTTTGTCCAAAACATTATAAAAAGCGGCTTTTAGCCGCTTTTTTTAGCTAGCAATGTAAACATTACAGATGGCAAATAACAACACTCATAACCACTGGACACATGCCCACCAGACACAAGAGCACTGGGACATTTTTTGCACTGTCGTTGATAACTATGGCGATATCGGTGTTACATGGCGCCTTGCCAAACAACTCGCGCGGGAATACCTGATAGCGGTTAACCTTTGGGTCGACGATCTTAATAGTTTTTCACATATTTTACCGACGCTTAATCCAAACCAAGCAATACAGCACTTTGATGGTGTGACCATTAAGTTATGGGATAAGCCGCTCTCGCTCCAGTATCACCCCGGCAGCGTGCTTATCGAAGCATTTGCATGTGAGCTTCCCACCGAAGTTATTGATAAAATCACTCAATACCATCACTCAACAGCACTTACGGCCCCTTTGTGGTTAAACCTCGAATATTTAAGTGCTGAAGATTGGGTCGATGGGTGTCACGCCCTTCCCTCTTTACAAGCGAGTGGATTGAAAAAGTATTTTTACTTCCCAGGCTTTAATGAAAAAACGGGCGGGCTTATTTGTGAGCGGGATCTTTTTGCTGAGCGAGAAAGTTGGCAATCAGACCCGAGCAACAGAGATGGATTATTTCAACAATTGGGTCTCAAAGGCATAGGCGTAGCTGACACGGTTATTAGTATCTTTAGCTATGAAACTGAAGCCTTAGCGTCTTTATGTCAGTTATGGCAATCGGCTACAACCAAAGTCCATGCGTTAATTCCCATAGGGCGGAGTTTAAACAGCCTAGGTAGCATAATAACTCATCCTGGGCAGGTTAGTCCCGGTCAACAGTTTACCTATGGCAATTTAACCATTCATATTCTCCCCATGACAGATCAATTGGGGTTTGATCGCTTATTATGGAGCTGTGACTTTAATATTGTGCGCGGAGAAGACTCGTTTTTAAGGGCTCAATGGGCTGCAAAACCCTTCATTTGGCACATATATCCTCAAGAAGAGGATTATCATCTAATAAAATTACGAGCCTTTATGGCACTTTATTGTCATAATCTGGCGCCGGAAATTGCTGACAGCTGGCAGGCGCTGAATCTAGCCTTCAATGAAGCTAGCGAAAATGACATAAAACAGTACTGGCAAAAACTCGAATTAGCCAATTTGCCACTGATGCATCATGCTCAGAAGTGGCCAATTGACGCATTAAATGACACAGATCTTGCTTCGCGACTAGTTCAATTCGTGAAAAATAGCTAAGATACTGCGTTGAAATAGAAAAAACCTAAAATAGGAAATAGTGAAATGAAAACTGCTCATGAAATCCGTCCTGGTAACGTGATCATGTTAGATGGCAGCCCATGGGTTGTGCAGAAAACCGAAACAACGCGTTCAGGCCGTAACGCGGCTATCGTAAAAATGAAATTGAAGAACGTGCTACAAGACTCTTCAACTGAAACGACCTTCAAAGGCGAAGACAAGATGGACGATATCATTCTAGATCGTCTTGATTGTACTTACTCTTACTATGCAGATCCTATGTATGTATTCATGGATTCTGAGTACAACCAATACGATGTAGAAGCTGATAACCTAGGCGATGCAGCTGCTTATATCTGTGATGGTATGGAAGACATTTGCCAAGTGACTTTCTACGAAGGTAAAGCAATCTCTGTTGAACTGCCAACCACTATCGTACGTGAAGTCATTTACACTGAGCCTTCAGCTCGTGGCGATACATCAGGTAAAGTGATGAAGCCAGCAACTATCACAGGTGGCGGCACCCTAAGTGTTGCAGACTTCGTTAAAACTGGCGACATGATCGAAATTGATACTCGTACTAACGAATTTAAAAAACGCGCTTAATTTTTAACGTGTTTAAAAAAGCCAGCGTATATCGCTGGCTTTTTTCTGTCACAGCCTAATTAATCAGACAATAATCATGTAAAAAGCATTTTTTACAAGATAAATAACTGACCATCCATTGACAGAACACCAAAGTCAGCAGTTTATCCTGCCTCGTCCACATTTTTTATTGTTTAACCCCCTTTTAATAACGAGATTTTTTCGTTATTGTTCGCAGACTTAAGTTCAAAAAATTCTTCTTCGAAGGCATTTAAGAGGTTTCAATGCGCCCAATCATTAAGTCAAATAAGCTCGATACCGTCTGTTATGACATTCGAGGACCCGTACATAAAGAAGCCCGTCGTTTAGAAGACGAAGGCCATCGGATCTTAAAACTTAATATTGGTAATCCCGCGCCATTTGGTTTTGAAGCACCTGAAGAGATTGTCAGAGATGTGATCCTTAACCTGCCGAGTGCGCAAGGTTACTGTGAATCTAAAGGCCTATTTTCTGCCCGTAAAGCCATTGTGCAACATTATCAAAGTCAGGGGTTGTTCGGCGTCGATATTGAAAATATCTATATCGGTAACGGCGTTTCAGAGCTTATCGTCATGGCAATGCAAGGCCTGTTAAATAGCGACGATGAAGTACTGGTGCCCTCGCCCGACTACCCACTATGGACCGCTGCGGTTCACCTCTCTGGTGGTAAGGCGCAACATTATCATTGTGATGAAGAGTCAGATTGGTTTCCCGATCTTGAGGATATCAAGTCTAAGATCACTAATCGTACTCGAGGTTTGGTACTCATAAACCCCAATAACCCCACAGGTGCGGTGTATTCAAAAGAACTATTGTTGCAGGTGATAGAGCTTTGTCGTCAGCACGACATCATTTTGTTCACCGATGAGATTTACGACAAGATCCTCTACGATGGCGCCGTGCATATCCCGGCTTCAACACTCTCGGACGATATTCTTACCGTCACCTTTAATGGTTTATCTAAATCCTACCGCGCAGCAGGATTTCGTGTTGGCTGGATGATGTTATCGGGTAACCTTAAAGCAGCCAAAAGCTATATAGAAGGGTTAGATATGTTAGCCTCGATGCGTCTTTGCGCTAACGTACCCAATCAGCACGCCATACAAACTGCATTAGGCGGCTACCAGAGTATCAAAGAACTCGTCGCCCCTCAGGGAAGATTAACGATTCAACGTGATACCTGTTTCGAACTGCTTAATCAGATCCCAGGAGTCAGCTGTAAGAAACCCAAAGGCGCACTCTATGCCTTCCCTAAACTCGATGCGAAAAAGTTTAACTTACGCGATGATGAGCGTTTGGTCCTCGATCTATTAAAAGAAAAGAAGATCCTCCTAGTACAGGGCACCGCATTTAACTGGCGCGAACCCGATCACTTGCGGGTCGTATTTTTACCCTATAAGGAAGACCTCGAAAAAGCGATCACTGAATTTGGTGAGTTTCTCGAAACCTATCGTCAGTAATCACTTAGATTCCTAAATAAAAGCGATCAATTTGATCGCTTTTTTATTTTATCCCCCCTATTTCTTCACTCAACGCCTGTGGTAATGTGTTGGCACCAGTAGTAGAAATAGATTAATTATGAGTCATTTATTTGCCCATTTAGCCAGAATGAAGCTTATTCAACGCTGGCCATTGATGTACAACGTCCGGCCCGAAAATGTTCAAGAACACTCACTGCAAGTCGCTATGGTGGCACACGCGCTTGCGGTGATCAGTAATAAAAAATTTAATACCGAAGTCAATGCTGAACGCGCCGCTACTATTGCCATTTTTCATGATGCCAGTGAGGTGTTAACAGGTGACCTCCCCACTCCGGTGAAGTATTTCAATAAAGAAATCGAAGCTGAATACAAAAAAATCGAAGCGATTGCAGAACATAGATTGTTGGAGATGGTTCCCGATGAATTTAAAGAGGACTATCGCGAACTGTTAACCAGTGAGAACACCGATAGCACGTATAAACAGATAGTTAAATCGGCAGACACCCTGTGTGCTTACCTGAAGTGCTTAGAAGAAGAAGGCGCTGGCAATCATGAGTTCAAAACCGCCAAAAAGCGATTATCACAATCTTTAGCCAATAATTCAGACCCTGCCGTGAAATATTTTATCGATACTTTCATCCCGAGTTTCGAGCTAAACTTGGATGATATTAACCGCCTTTTATGATCATATCCTAAGGAACTACTCGCTCAAGAGGAGCAAAAATGACTTCAGTCCAATGGCATGAAAGACGTTTAGGCGAAGATAAACATCGCCGTAACGATCATCGGAGCCCCTATCAACGCGACAGGGCTCGGATATTACATTCAGCTGCATTTAGGCGTTTACAAGCCAAAACCCAAGTTCTTGGCGTCGGCATGAATGATTTTTATCGTACACGACTCACCCACTCCCTTGAAGTATCACAAATTGGCACAGGGATCTGTGCCCAATTAAAACAAAAATACCCGCAACTGGCGGCCTTGCTTGATTCCATGAGTCTTATTGAATCCCTCTGTTTAGCCCATGACATTGGCCATCCTCCCTTTGGCCATGGTGGTGAAGTTGCGCTTAATTACATGATGCGAAATGATGGCGGTTTTGAAGGCAACGGCCAAACCTTTAGAATTTTAACGGCCCTAGAACCCTATACTCAATCTTTTGGGATGAATTTATGCCGTAGAACCTTACTTGGGATCTTAAAATACCCAGCCTGTCACGCCGAGTTATACCAGTCCTATCCCAAACCTGAAGTCAGTAGTTATCGACAACTCAAACCATCTCAATGGCGGCCCGTTAAAGGGATATTTGATGAAGATAAACCGATTGTTGACTGGGTGCTTGAGCCCCTATCAAGCAGTGATAAAAGCCTGTTCCTCTCGACCAAGACTATCGATCCCGCAGAGCATAAACGAACTCTCTATAAATCACTGGATTGTTCGATAATGGAACTTGCAGACGATACTGCCTATGCCATCCATGATTTGGAAGATGCCATTGTAATGGGGATTGTGACGCAGGCTATGTGGCAACAAGATGTCGCAGACAAACTAGCCGCCAGCAAGGATTCATGGATAAAGCAGGAGTTTGCCAACATCGGCGATAAACTGTTCTCTATTGAAAATCACCTGCGTAAAGATGCCATAGGCACGTTAGTGAACGGATTTGTCACTGCTATTATTATCGATGATAACCCCCATTTTTCAGAGCCATTGTTGCGTTACAACGCAGCCTTAGAGCAACCATTCCAAGAGGCTTTAGACATACTAAAACAATTTGTATACCAGCGAGTGATACGTAAACCTGAGATTCAGATGCTTGAATATAAAGGCCAACAAATAGTGATGGAGTTATTTGAAGCCTTCGCCTCCGATCCCCAGCGCCTATTACCCCTCAATACTCAAGAGCGTTGGCAAGTGACATATGACAAGGATGGTAATACTCATAGAGTTATCGCTGATTACATATCGGGAATGACCGATGAGTTTGCAGCAAGGCTGCATCAACATCTGTTTAGTGCCCGAGCGGGGTCATTGATCGATCTGCAATAATAACCGCTCTGTCATCACATTTTTGCGGCTTGGACTATAGCAATCAGCATCAGAAAGTGATCTATTGCGCGTGTTTTTGGCAACTCATTCAAGGTAAATGGATGATGGAATGCTTGTTCCCTTGTGAGGTCATTCAACGTATAAGTAGAATGCTAAAAAAACGCGCTCTTTGGCGCGTTTTCCTTATTGGCTATTTGCTTCTGTACTCATTTAAACGGTGAATTTTAGACTAGCCGACTAACGTCGGAAACAAACCTTTAAATCCAGCAGCCATAACTTCTATCCCAATTGATAGCATTAACAAACCCATTAAACGGGTGATTACGTTGATGCCTGTTTTACCTAATAGTTTAAAAATCACTGGTGCCATTCTAAATAGCGCAAAACTGGTCAAACCAAAAATAATCACCGTAATAGACATCCCCATTAAATCGGTCAATGTTTTGTGCTGCGCAGCCGACACAATAACAGAACTAATGGCACCGGGACCGGCCATTAATGGCAGTGCTAACGGAACAACCGCCACCGATTCCATACCAGAAGCTTCACGATCTTCTTCTTGGTTACGTTTCACTTCACCCAGTTTACCTTGCAACATCGACATTGCGATGATTGCAATAAGCGCCCCACCCGCGATGCGAAAAGCTGACAGTGAGATGCTAAACATATTTAAAATATGTTGCCCTGCGACGATGGTGACCAAGAGAATAATCACTACGGCTAAATTGGCGTTCTTAGCGGTTTGATTTCGTTCCAATTCAGTTTGGTGGCTGGTTAAGCTAACAAAAACAGGTAGTAGCCCTACCGGGTTAATGATAGCAACTAAGCCAAGAAAAAATTTAACATATACAGTTAAATCCAATGTCATGTCCTCAGTGACTTTTACTAGGTTTCAATACTAGGTGATAAAAGTGGAATGTTGAAAAAAAGGCTACTCTACATTATTGCCTAGTATTCGAGAAATGAGATTTTCTATCACAATTCACAACTTTGAATTAAATTTTCTATTTTTAGTGCCACATTGAGTACAAATCATCCAAACAAGTTATAAATCTCGTCATTTTATTACATAACAGACGAAAAACGTGGTTAAGATCACGGATAAAATGGGGCTTTGGGTGTAATTTTTATTCACGGAGAACATTTAGCCAAAACTGTTTTTGGCTAAATATTTTTCAAGGATCTTAACTATGAACGTCACAAACGAACAGGAACTCAACCTACTGGTAGAACGGGTCGCTAAGGCCCAAGCCCAATATGCCAATTTTAGTCAACAACAGGTCGATAAAATCTTTCGAGCAGCAGCTTTAGCCGCTGCTGATGCGAGAATATCACTTGCCAAAATGGCGTCAACAGAAACGTCAATGGGCGTTATTGAAGATAAGGTGATTAAAAACCACTTTGCATCTGAGTACATTTACAACAAGTACAAAGATGAAAAAACCTGTGGCATTTTAGCCGAAGACCCTACGTTCGGGACGATTACCATTGCAGAACCCGTAGGGATTATTTGTGGTATTGTGCCAACGACTAACCCAACCTCTACCGCTATTTTTAAAGCGCTGATTAGTTTAAAAACGCGTAACGGGATTATTTTCTCTCCCCATCCTCGTGCAAAAGCGTCGACAACAACTGCAGCTAAAATAGTACTTGATGCCGCTATCGCAGCCGGTGCTCCTAAAGATATTATCGGTTGGATTGACGAGCCAAGTGTTGCATTGTCGAACCAATTAATGACCCACGATAAAATTAACCTAATCTTAGCAACTGGTGGGCCAGGTATGGTGAAAGCCGCCTATTCATCAGGAAAGCCTGCAATTGGCGTAGGTGCGGGAAATACACCTATCGTAATTGATGAAACTGCCGATATTAAGCGCGCAGTTAGCTCAATATTGATGTCAAAAACCTTCGATAACGGTGTGGTATGTGCGTCAGAGCAAGCCGTTGTTATTGTCGATGAAATTTATGATGCAGTAAAAGAACGCTTTGCTAGCCATGGCGCCTATATTTTGTCGGCCAAAGAAGCGAAAGCAATGCAAAAGGTTATCCTTAAAAATGGTAATCTTAACGCCGATATCGTAGGCCAAAGCGCAGCGACAATCGCAGCTATGGCTAATATCAAAGTGCCAGCGTCAACTAAAGTGTTGATTGGAGAAGCAACGTCTATTTCAGAAGCAGAGGCATTTGCTCATGAGAAGCTATCTCCACTCCTGGCGATGTACCGCGCAGCCAATTTTGAACAAGCAATGGATAAGGCCGAAGCCCTTGTTACGCTTGGTGGTATTGGTCATACATCTGGATTATATACCGATCAAGATACGCAAACTGAGCGTGTTAGAGCGTTTGGTTTCAGAATGAAAACGGCCCGTATCTTAATTAATACTCCGGCATCTCAAGGTGGAATTGGCGATCTTTATAACTTTAAGTTAGCGCCTTCTTTGACCTTAGGTTGTGGCTCATGGGGCGGCAACTCAATCTCTGAAAACGTAGGACCAAGCCATTTAATCAATAAGAAAACTGTTGCTAAGAGAGCCGAAAATATGTTGTGGCATAAACTCCCTTCTTCTATCTATTTCCGCCGCGGTAGCTTACCTATCGCCCTAGAAGAACTTAGCGATAAAAAACGCGCATTAATTGTTACCGACAAGTATTTGTTCAACAATGGTTATTGTGATGAAACGATAAAAATCCTTAAAGCACAAGGTCTAGAGACCGAAGTGTTTTACGATGTAGAAGCTGATCCAACCCTTGCTATCGTTAATCAAGGGGCTAAGATGGCTCAAAGTTTTCAGCCTGATGTGATTATCGCCCTCGGCGGTGGCTCACCAATGGATGCCGCTAAGATCATTTGGGTGATGTACGAGCATCCTGAAGTCGACTTTGCTGACTTAGCTCTACGCTTTATGGATATCCGTAAGCGTATTTATAAGTTCCCTAAAATGGGTAAGAAAGCGATGATGGTGGCAGTGCCTACCACTTCTGGCACTGGTTCTGAAGTTACACCATTTGCGGTGGTTACTGATGAAACAACTGGGATGAAGTATCCAATTGCAGATTATGAATTGACACCAAACATGGCAATTGTCGATCCTAACCTAGTGATGGATATGCCAAAGTCATTAACCGCCTTTGGTGGTATCGATGCGGTAACACACGCGCTTGAAGCGTATGTCAGCGTCATGGCAAACGAATACAGTGATGGTCAAGCGTTGCAAGCACTTGAGCTATTATTTAAATACTTACCTGATTCGTACAACTTAGGAGCAAAAGCCCCGGTTGCAAGGGAGAAGGTGCATAATGGCGCGACTATCGCTGGTATCGCATTTGCCAACGCTTTCTTAGGTATTTGTCACTCAATGGCACACAAACTGGGCGCAGAATTCCATATACCTCATGGACTCGCCAATGCGTTACTGATCGACAACGTGATCCGATTTAACGCGACAGACTTGCCAACCAAACAAGCTGCATTCAGTCAATACGACCGCCCTAAAGCACTATGTCGTTACGCGAAGATAGCTGAGCATCTAAACCTTAAAGGCGCAATAGGCGAAGGCATTAGTGATGAGGAAAAAGTGGAAGCATTGCTTGAAGAAATCGCTAAGCTCAAGAAGACGATTGGCATTCCGGCTTCAATCCAAGAAGCAGGCGTCAACGAAGCCGATTTCTTTGCCAAACTCGATGAGTTAGCCGAAGATGCGTTTGATGATCAATGTACCGGTGCTAACCCACGCTACCCACTAATCGCTGAACTTAAGGCACTGCTTACTGCAAGTTTTTACGGTAAAAAGTATCAAGATATCGTTTAATATCGCGATACATTAACAGGGCGCCATACGGCGCCCTTTTTTTCAATCCCCTCTCACACTCGACAACCCGAGCTAAGCAACTAAGCAACTAAGCAACTAAGCAAAAATCCCAAAGCTAAAGGATCAGGCTAAACAAATTAAATTTGTTCACACCATAGAAATTATTCGCTATCAGTTATTCCCTAACTGAGATATAAAATCTGCCCCTGTTTTTTGAGCAATACCTAATTGAACAACCGACCCGCTATCGATATAACCCAAGATATCTTTGACCACATTTGTGAAACTATCGCCGACAAAGGCTATATCGTATTACACAATCTATTTCCTATCGCAGTGCTTAATAACTTAGTCGATGATCTCAGCCAAATAAACACTAGCGCATTTAAACCCGCAGCCATTGGTAGACAAAAAAATCAACAAGTTGTTGAAACTATACGCAGTGACAAAATTTGTTGGCTAGATAACACCATGACATTCGCTGCTCCCTATTTTGATTGGTCAGAACGATTAAGACTCGCTATTAATCGCTATTTCTTTTTAGGCCTATTCGATTATGAAACCATGTTTGCCCACTACGAACCGGGCACTTTTTATAAACGCCATGTTGATGCATTTAAAGGGCAATCAAACCGTAAATTAACCACCATTCTTTATTTAAACAAAGAGTGGCAGCAAGGTGATGGGGGCGAATTACTCATGTATCGCCATGATGAAGCAATGCCATTTGAAACCGTTGAGCCTCGCCTTGGCACTATGGTGGTCTTCTTAAGCGAGTTATTCCCTCACGAAGTAAGCTTGTCCAATAAAGATCGTTACAGCCTAACGGGTTGGTATCGCATCAATGAAGGTATACCGTTAGATTAACTATTTCACCATTATCCATCCGATTTTTAAGTCGTTGGATAATGGAGGCTGGCATCAATAATGCGTTATACAGATAACCAACACTGTTGCCAATGACTCAGGCAAGGTGCGGGTATAGCCAATAAGCTCGGCAGTAGACTTGAAAGCCACAGCATCTGATTGCCGTCACGATGACCTATCGATGTTGACCAATTATCTGGCTAAAACACCGATGTAGAATTAAGTTAGTCACTTACGATAGCGTTTACAATTTTTGCAAATATTGATCGAGCAAGGCATCAAGCAGCAATTCGCCTTTGTGGTTGACTCGAAATTCTCCATATTTGGCCGCAGCAAAATGTTTGCCTTTTCCCTCTTCAAAAAAATAGGCATTGGTGGCCAATTTTACTTGGCCACCGCGCACTCTCACTTGCAATAACAACTCGTTTTCAGCTAAGGCAGTCGAATCGAGATAACGGGTTTCAACGCCGATATACTGTGCCACCAGATCAGGATCACGCTTAACGCGCACATAAGCGTCGAGGTTTTGCTCAGTTGTACTGCTACGGATCGGAGCCATGATCTCATAATTTAACGTCATATAATCGCCCTGCATTAACGAACGTGGATCGACCGGCGCAAGTTTAAGACGCACCACATCCCCCTTGGCAAGCCAAGCTTCGCGCGTGAAAATATCCCAGTTAACCAATATAAGTAGGCTAGCGCTTAACACTGCCACCAACGCAATATTCCATTTCGCTCGATTAATTGATGTCATAGTACCTCCTGGCTGGTAAGGCTATTCGGTTGAGACAGCCAATAATTGACTCCCCAGCGGGCAAGCAATAACACCACACCTAATGCCATTAATAATAGCGATTTTTCTAATAAGGAAACCGTAAGTGAATAGTAATAGGCGCAAATAAACAGTGGGATACTGACGAGGGCTAAACTGGTAAATACCCTATTATGCAACTGCAAACCCAGTAACAAAAATAGCACCGCACAACTTAAGCCCGATAGCGGTATGGCTAAAAAGCCAATGAATAAAACGCCAGTCATTGCCGCGTAACCCGCAGGCGTTCTTAATGACGCTCTCTTTTGATTGAAGATATACCCAACGACCATGACACTTGCTAGCACACTGACTAACCAAGGCAGCAACCAAGCCCAAACCGATAACTCGCGAATCGAATTATTAAAAAAATCGACTTGCGATGTGCCTAGAATAAGTAGACCTTGTGTCATTAACGTCCAGCACACCAACCCATAAGCCAAATAACATATGCGGCCGTAATATACCCCTACACGCTCTATACTCAGGCAGAGTATTATCGCAAGCACTAACATTATCAACGGCAATAGGTTCATCCATTGCCACTGATACAAGACACCGGTTATACATCCACCAATACCTATGCCATTAAGCAACACGCTCAAGCGATTATGGATAAAAAGACTATGGATACTCAGCAGCACACCTAAACTGATAAACCAAGCCACCCAATTGTGATGACCAAGTTCTTCCCATAAACCCCAACTGAGACAGAGTAATCCGCATAAACCTAACACCAAAGCCAACTGTGACATAAACACCTGCTGGCGAGTCGATTGTCGATCGAAAAAGAGGCCTGTCAATACGAAGACACTACCAATAATCAATACCCCAAGCCCTATGTTTTCAGTCACGATTAATCTCATAAAACTGCCCACAAAGCCCAATAAAAGCACAGCAGCTATCCACGCTGCGCCCCCTTCTAACAGGGTGAGATACCAAGGGGGCATTAAAGGCTCCTTTGGCACTGGCATATCAAGATTGACACAATTGGCCTGTTGTAATGTTTGCCATAATTGTTCGTTTGCTGCTGTCATTTTCACGCCTCCTGATCAGCCTGCGCGCCATGGAATAAACCACGAGCCTTAGTTAACCAAACCGAGGCCATCGTAGTGACGCCAATAACATATAGGCTTAACAACAGAAACATATAGACTCCATTATTGGCGCCAACAAACAGTTTCGTTGCGAGCCAGACGGTGCTGACTGCAATAACGCTAAAACACACTAAGGCTAAAGGAAATAATTGTTGTAGTACAAAACGCGATAAGATAAATACCGTTAGGGCATATAACCAATAAAAAGTGAAAGAAGCCTTGTTTGTCATATCGGCAGCTTGCCAACAGCCATACCAAGTGAGTGCGCTCAATGCAGTGACCATTGTGAGCGCCTGAGTGATTGGGGCATTACAGCGGGTGAGGCCCAAGGCGGTTGCGCCATAGAAAAAGAGATAGCTTAAGCCATTACAGACACTGATCACCACCAAGGGGAAGATGTCAAAGCCGAACCACCATAACGCTTGCGGCCAGGTCGAAAAATATAACACCACACTGACATTGAGTAAGAGTAATAGCTTTAGCCAGAGTAGATCAAATCCAGACAACCATGCCAATGGCAACAGACACAGTGACCAAATAGCAAATAGTTGCCAAGGATCTGCGCCAGTTTGGTAGGTTTGCCCAACAAGCGCGAGCAAAGCGCCAATCATAAAACTTAACCCCAGTAAGGCCGAGTTGGCTTTGGTTGCACCCAAACCATCGACGAGAGAGTCACGTTCTTGCCAGCGAAACCAGGTGTAGCTAAAGGAACAAATCAGAAGCAACGCTTGCACTAGGGCAAATTTGCCAAATTTACCAAAATCCTGCCAATTAAAAGCCAAGAAAATGATCACCCCAGCAGCCAAAAGCAGTACGCCAAGCCAAAGCAATAATTGCTCTATTTTCTGTTGCCATTCGACATCCGCTTGGGACTGCCCTGCCAGCTTTAATGCCTTAGGCATCTCCTCTGCAGCTATCTTCCCTTGCTCATACCAGCGCCACACTTGCTCACGCAAATTACTCATCGAAATCTCCTTATCTGGGCCGAGTTCGCCAGTCAACTTAGTCCTATAGTAGCAATCTGATAATACCTTTTATTGATACTGGATGTAATCGTAAACTCATCGAGTTAATGATGAACGAAACGATACGATATTGATCGTTTACTGCAAGTCGTTGCTAGTAAAGCCCGCCAAAAGGGATACGGAAAGTCAAACATGGATACACCTGTTTTGATGCCGAACCATCAGCTGGCTTACATTTGCGTGCGTGGTACTGGTGAAAGGAAGATGTGTCTACCCTTAGGTTAGCTTAGGGTGAGGCGGACCATATAATAAAGCCAGAACATCGGTTCTGGCTTTATGTGATCGGGAATCAAAAGCTTACTTTTTAGTCCAGCGATCCATCCAACCTAGCACATTCGCGTACCACTGCTCTAAGTTATCAGGGTTTAATATCCAGTGGTTTTCATCTGGATAAATCAGCAATTCAGACGGAATACCTTTCCGCTGCATAAAGCTAAATGCCGCAAGACCTTGACCATAAGGCACTCGGAAATCTTTCTCACCATGAATAACCAACATAGGCGTCTGCCAGTTCTCTACATAGTTAACGGGGTTAAACTTCTCGAACAACTCCTTGTTGTCCTGATATGTACCGCCGAATTCGTATTCAGGGAACCATAGCTCTTCTGTCACATAGTACATAGACCGCATATCAAACAAACCAGCATGGTTAACGAGACATTTAAAGCCATCGTTCCAGTTACCTTGGATCCAGTTCATCATGTAGCCGCCGTAAGAACCACCCAATGCACATGCTTTATCACCATCTAGCCACTTCTGCTGTTGTGTTACAGCGGCTAAGCCTTTTTGCAGATCTTCTAGTGGCTTACCACCCCAATCTTTGGAGATTGAATCAGTAAATGCTTGGCCATAACCAGTAGAGCCATGGAAATCGACCATCACAACGCCGTATCCAGCGCCTGCCCATAACTGCGCATTCCAGCGGCTGCTAAATGAGTTACCAAATGATCCTTGTGGGCCACCATGAACAAGGTAAGCAACAGGATATTTTTTACCTTCCTGATAGTTACTTGGTTTTATCCAGTAGCCATAGACCTCTTCGTTGTTCCAGCCTTTGAAACTAAACTGCTCAAATTCACCAAACTTAATATTAGCCAGCTTCTCTTTATTAACCTCAGTTAAGCGGCTCATATTTTGGCCATCTAGCGACATGGTATAAAGATCGCCTGGCTCGACTAAGCTTTTATGGTTAAATACAATTTTATCCTGAGTTAAACCAACAAGGCTGTTACTGCCTTCGTTATAGACAGTCTTAACATCGCCAAACTGAGTATTCACTTCGAAGATGCTAACTTGACCAAGATCTTGCGCAGTCACATACAGGGTGCGGTTATCACTGGCAAACATTAATGAACTCGCACTGCGATCCCAAAGCGGCGCCACTTCCTTTTCCTGCCCAGTTACCGTATCGCGTAACATGATACGGTAACGGTCGGCTTCAAACCCAGGCTTAGTCATGGCTAAATAAGCCATATAGCGTCCGTCAGTCGAAAATGTAGGCTGTGCATCCCACGCTTTATTGGCTTCGGTCAGATTTTTAGCTTGACCGCCAGTAACGGGGACTTGCCATAAATCATAATTCGTCTCCCAAGCTTGTGAGGTACTTGGTGCTTTCGCACTATAGACAACATATTTACCATCGGGAGTGAAAGTCACCTCTTCCATACCAGAAAATGGCTTGGGTGGCGTTTCAGTATCTAAGCCCATGGTCACATCGACGGGTGCAGTAATGGTTTCACCGTTTAATGGCGCAACAAATAAGTGACTGCGAGCATGGTCGCCCCAGGTATCCCAATGACGAACCATTAACTGTTTGTATTCACGACCAGTGGATTGACGCTCGGCTTCGCTGACAAATTTATCTGCTGAACAGGCTAAATCTTTGCATTCTGGAAAGACGCGCATGTTAAACACAACTTGCTGCGTGTCTTGGGACAACTTGTACCCTTCAATATCTAAAGGTAGCTTAGATATCTGGCGTGCTTCACCACCATCGAGTGCAAGTTCAAATAGCTGTGAGCTGCCATCACGTGCGGCAAGGAAATAGATTTTTTTATCATCATGACTAAACGAAACCGTATGCTCAGTGCCTTTCATCGAAGTTAGGCGCTTAACTTCACCAGAGCCGTCGATCATCTGAAGATACAGATCCGATTCGGCTTCACCATTGTCATCAATATTTTTCACAGCATAAACAACTTTGGTACCGTCATTAGATAATGCTGTCGAATGTAGTTTATTCATTTTAACAAGGTGCTGAACCTTAAAAGGCTCTGGTGACGCTGCATTGGCGCCAAAAGCAACACCCGCAGCCGCAAGGGCTAGTATGATTGCAGTTTTTTTCATTGTTATTGTCATCTTTTTGAAATGATAGTCAGGTTGTCACCCAACACAGAAATTTATAAGCGCAAGCACACTAAACAAAAATGGGGAATTAGGCAAGACGCCCACTCCCCCAAGAACTTATTCAATATGTAACGCAATATGTGGAATCACGATTAACTAACGTTAGCTAAGTTTCACTTTCCAGCTTGCGGGGCCGGTTTCATGGGCATTCACCCCTTCACTATCGACAGCCACCGTTACAGGCATATCTTGTACGTCAAATTCGTAGATAGCTTCCATGCCTAAATCTTCAAACGCAACCACTCTTGATTTCTTAATCGCTTTGGACACTAAGTATGCAGCGCCACCAACAGCCATTAAGTATACGGCTTTATGCTTCTTAATTGATTCAACCGTCGCAGGGCCACGTTCAGCTTTACCGATCATGCCCATCAAACCAGTTTTATCCAGCATCAGATCGGTGAACTTGTCCATACGCGTTGCCGTTGTTGGGCCTGCTGGGCCAACAACTTCATTGCCGACGGGATCGACAGGGCCAACGTAGTAGATAAATTTACCAGTGAAGTCGACGCCCTCTGGCAGACCTTCACCACTTTCTATTAAAGTCTGAATACGCTTGTGCGCCGCATCGCGACCGGTGAGCATTTTACCGTTAAGTAATAGTACGTCACCGCTCTTCCACTGCTCGATATCGGCTTGTGTCACCGTATCTAGGTTAACACGGCGAACATCCGCGCCTGCCTCACGAGTGATTTCAGGCCAATCTGCTAGTGATGGAGGCGTGAGATCAGCAGGACCTGTGCCATCAAGATGGAAATGTACATGGCGAGTCGCAGCACAGTTAGGGATCATGACCACAGGTTTTGATGCCGCATGAGTTGGCGCTGATTTGATTTTAACATCGAGTACGGTCGTTAAACCACCAAGGCCTTGGGCGCCGATCCCGAGTTTATTGGCGCGCTCGAAGATCTCAAGACGCAGTTTTTCTTCGGTGGTTTCTGCGCCGCGAGCCTGTAGCTCATGAATATCGACAGGATCCATCAATGATTCTTTTGCCATGACAGCGGCTTTCTCGGCAGTACCACCAATACCTATGCCAAGCATACCTGGTGGACACCAACCCGCTCCCATGGTCGGTAAGGTTTTTTCAACCCATTGGGCGATATCATCAGATGGATTTAACATGACCATCTTAGATTTGTTTTCCGATCCACCACCTTTTGCCGCGATAGCCACTTCAACGTGATTCCCCGGCACCATATCGATATGAACGACTGAAGGGGTATTGTCGCGGGTATTTTTGCGACTACCCGCAGGGTCGGCCACTATCGAAGCACGCAGCGGATTGTCTGGATTGGTGTATGCGCGACGAACACCTTCATCGACCATCTGTTGCACTGTCATATCGGTCTTGTCCCACTGAACACCCATACCGACTTTAACAAAACAGGTCACAATGCCAGTATCTTGGCATAACGGACGCTTGCCTTCAGCAGACATACGAGAGTTAATTAGGATCTGCGCTATCGCGTCTTTGGCTGCTGCACTTTCTTCTTTGTCATAGGCCTCGGCCATGGCATCGACGAAATCCTTAGGGTGATAGTAAGAGATGTATTGTAGTGCGTCAGCAACGCTCTCGATAAGATCCGCTTGCTTAATGATGGGCTGTTCTATACTCACAGACTTTTCCTTTATCACAGTTTGGTTGTTCATCGCCCTTTTGCTGGGTCGTGTATTTTTTTTGAATCCGCTCACATTATGATACTCTTTCGCGACTTTTAGGGGAACATCACATTTTAGATAAGGTTATTTGATGGTTTATTCGTCAACTCAAGGCATTGCAGTTAGAACTTTGGGCTGGAACTTGTCAACGACGGAGGTTTTTAGCCATTTTTCAGACAAGCCATGGGCCATGCTGCTCGATTCAGCGAGTGCGGATCATATCGACGCCCGTTTTGACATTATTGTCTTTGACCCGATAGCAACCTTGGTCACTCAAGGCCAGATAACCAAGATGTGCCATCACAAGCAAGATGCCTCAACAACAGAGATAAGCACACTCGATCCATTTTTCTTGCTTAACCAAGCTATCGAACAATATTGTCCTACAGCCTATCCTTGTGAACTGCCCTTTAGTGGCGGTGCACTTGGCAGTTTCAGCTACGATTTGGGCCGAGTGATTGAATCTCTGCCTACAACAGCGAAAAAAGATATCGCGCTGCCAGAGATGAATGTCGGGATCTACCTTTGGGCGCTGATATTTGATAGTCAAAATGCGACTTGGTCCATGGTGCATTATCTTGGACAACAACAACTTGAAAATCAGCTTACTCAAATTGAAAAAGTCTTTGCGACGCCTGCTCACAAAGAGAGATTTTCACTGACGACTGACTGGCAGGCGCAGATAGACAAACAAGCCTATAGCGACAAATTTGCCGTCATTCAAGCATACCTGCATAGCGGCGATTGCTACCAAATCAACCTTACCCAGCGCTTCGAGGCGCAATATCAGGGTGATGAATGGCTCGCTTATCTAAAGCTGCGCCAAACCAATAAGGCGCCGTTTTCCGCATTTTGTCGCTTGCCACATAATGTCCTGCTATCCATCTCCCCAGAGCGTTTTATTCAACTTAAGGGGGATGCAATCCAAACCAAGCCCATTAAAGGCACTATGCCGCGCTCAACCGATCCGCAGCTCGATCGACAGAGCGCTGAACTGCTGGCCAATTCTGAAAAGGATCGCGCTGAAAACTTAATGATCGTCGACTTACTGAGAAATGACATAGGTAAAGTTGCCCAGCCTGGTTCAGTCCGTGTACCAGCACTTTTTGCTATCGAGAGCTTTCCCGCGGTACATCACTTGGTCAGTACCGTTACAGCGAAATTAGATAAAGGCTACCATGCCACGGATCTATTGCGAGCCGCTTTTCCTGGGGGCTCAATTACTGGCGCACCTAAGATTCGAGCCATGGAGATTATTGAAGAGCTTGAGCCGTCAAGGCGCAGCCTTTACTGCGGCTCGATCGGCTATATCAGTCAAGATGGCCAAATGGACTCAAGTATCACCATACGGACCTTAGTTGCTGAAAATAACAAGCTCTACTGCTGGGCTGGCGGCGGCATAGTGGCTGACAGCCTCGTCGATGCCGAATATCAAGAAAGCTATGATAAGGTAAGTAAGATATTACCGATTTTGGCTAATTCTAATGACACTCGATGAGTTTAAACGGCGTTATGCCCTGCAGGTGTTACCCAGCGATGATGCACCTAAAACTAACCGTGTACTTCGTCAAGCAGCGGTTTTAATAGCATTAATCGAAAAAGAGCAAGAGTTACATCTTATTCTCACTCGCCGCCCAACCCATCTGCGAGCCCATCCAGGACAAATCAGCTTTCCAGGTGGCAAGGTTGAGGAGCAAGATGCTGACCGAATTGCAACGGCACTGAGAGAAGCGTTTGAAGAGATTGCATTACCAACTCAAAACGTCGACATCTTGGGGCAATATCCCCTATTTAATACCTTTACTGGTTTTGCGATAGCGCCAATTATTGGCATAGTTAAAGAGGACTTTGAACCAATACTGGATCCAGGTGAAGTGGATGAACTGTTTACCGTTCCATTAACATTCTTGCTCGATCCCGCGAATCGAATCGTCAAGTATTTCACCCGCAACGGAACAACCTATCCCGTCTACTTTATCTCCTATGAAGAGTATTTTATCTGGGGAGCTACTGCCGCCATGATAGACAAAATATGTCGCCAAATCTCAGTCTAGCTTTTTGTCTCCTTTTGATTAAATGAGAAACTTAATATAAAGCCCAGCAGCACTGGAAGTGAGCAACAACAAGGGGATGTTAAACCAGTACCCCATTTTACTATGATGCGCCACATAGAAATTGAACGCTAAATTCACCAAGCTTATCGCGGCGCACGTCCACAATACATATTCAAGTCGTAAGGTAATGGTAGGATCCCAATCTAAACGCACGCTGGCCCCTTTACTGAGAAAATACCCAACAGCGCGATCGGGTCTGGCTTTATCAAATAAGATCAGTGCATAAACAGCCAGAGACCAACCTAAGATGGACAAGGTCCCTAAAAAAATCTGAAAAATTTTGATTTTTTTCATATCAGCCTCCACCACTCCATGTTTACTCGATATCCCATTCACTATATCAAGTATAACGCCTGAACAAAATTCAAACTGCGATAACAATTTGAATTAATATCTAAACTTAGCTCAAATTGCAGCGAGTCTCTCTTAAAAATAGAAACAGAAAAACGGCGTTTTAAATGATTAACAATACGCTGGTCTGCACAGCTTTTACTGATGTCAAAGCAATGAACAAAGTCATAAGACTAAGAATGTCGATTGGGGAAACAAGCTGACTAACTAGGTACAAGCCTTGGGGCAACTGTGTCTAGTGCCTTGATTTGATCAATACGCTCAACATTATCGTAACGCAAAGGGCATGATATTGATTATGAGCAAATGATATAATCGCCGCTGCCGATGGCTTGGATCCAATAATTTACAACAGATTCGCAAAATCAACTCATAAACTCAAGATTATTTGTCGCCAACGGGCTTTATATGCGGTTTTTTCCTTGAGAAAAGCCACCAGCAAGGTAATATAAACCTCCAAAATTTTTAATAAAACGATTCGTTGGAGAACTAAGCAACAATGAGCATTGCATCTGTCGCTTCTGTATTTAAAGGTGATTTTGTGGTTGGTTCGCAAGTCACTGTGCGCGGTTGGGTGAGAACTCGCCGAGATTCCAAGGCCGGCATCTCTTTTCTTGCCGTTTATGATGGTTCCTGTTTTGACCCAATTCAGGGCGTGGTGCCAAATAGCTTAGAAAATTACGATAATGAAGTCTTAAAATTGACTGCAGGTTGTTCTGTAGTGATGACTGGAGAAGTTGTTGAATCTCCAGGCCAAGGCCAAGCATTTGAGCTACAAGTCACTAACGTAGAAGTTACTGGTTGGGTCGATGATCCAGACACGTATCCGATGGCGGCGAAGCGTCATTCAATTGAGCATCTGCGCGAACTCGCTCACCTACGTCCTCGTACCAACATTATCGGTGCTGTGGCGCGTGTGCGTAACTGCCTATCTCAAGCTATTCACCGTTTTTATAACGAAGAAGGCTTTATTTGGGTATCTACACCACTTATCACGGCTTCAGATTGTGAAGGCGCTGGTGAGATGTTCCGTGTATCGACCTTAGATTTAGAAAACCTACCTCGCACAGATGAAGGTAAAGTGGACTATAAAGAAGATTTCTTCGGTAAAGAATCGTTTTTGACCGTATCAGGCCAGCTCAATGCTGAAACCTACGCGAGTGCATTGTCAAAAGTGTACACGTTCGGCCCAACTTTCCGTGCTGAAAACTCGAATACAAGTCGTCATTTAGCTGAATTCTGGATGGTTGAACCTGAAGTCGCTTTCGCGAACTTAGATGACGTGGCAGGCCTTGCTGAGCGTATGCTTAAGTATTGCTTTAAAGCCGTACTTGAAGAGCGCCGTGATGATCTTGCATTTTTCACTCAACGTGTTGATAAAACAGTCACTGAGCGTTTAGAGAACTTCGTCAATAGTGATTTTGCCCAAGTCGATTATACCGATGCGGTAGAGATCCTTAAAAACTGCGGTAAAAAGTTTGAGTTTGACGTTGAGTGGGGTATCGATCTGCAATCAGAGCATGAGCGTTACCTTGCTGAAGAGCATTTCAAAGCACCTGTGGTTGTTAAGAACTATCCAAAAGATATCAAAGCATTCTATATGCGCCTTAATGACGACGGTAAGACCGTTGCGGCGATGGATGTGCTCGCACCAGGTATTGGTGAGATCATCGGTGGTGCACAGCGTGAAGAGCGTCTAGATGTTCTCGATATGCGTCTAGCTGAGATGGATTTGAGCCAAGAAGACTACTGGTGGTACCGTGACCTACGCCGTTATGGCACCGTGCCTCATGCAGGTTTTGGTTTAGGTTTTGAGCGTTTGGTGTCTTACGTAACAGGTGTATCCAACATTCGTGACGTTATCCCATTCCCACGCGCACCTAAATCGGCAAATTTCTAATTATAAGCGATGATCTTATTTAGCATCGAATTTATTGATAGCTAAATGAGTGAGTTATATAATTGATTAAGTTGATATAAATTTAAAAACGCCCATCTTTGGGCGTTTTTTTATGGCAATAATTTCTTGTGATACAATTTTTTAGATATGAAGAAGTATAAGCTTCAACGGTAAAACCGCAGCAAACACCAATCAATGTGGATGTTGTAAATATCCTTATAAGTGCCTTGCCTCATAAGCGCTAAACTCTTGCGGATCGATCACATCTTTATACTGATTGGTATACAATACAAACTTTACAAATCAATCGCTAAGAGCGCATCCTAACGACATACGCGATAACAAGAGTATATTAATCATGTGGATTCAGAAACGAATTACCCTCACTCGAAAAAACCGTGGCTTTCATTTGATCACTGATGAGATATGTCAGGCAATCCCAGAACTGCAACAAGTTAATATCGGGCTAGCGCACCTTCTGTTACAACATACATCGGCCGGGCTCACTCTAAATGAGAATGCAGATCCGAGTGTCCGCGAAGATTTTGAGCGCTATTTTAATCAGTTAGCACCAGAGAATGAACCTTACTACACTCATACTTATGAAGGTGCTGACGATATGCCGGCCCATCTAAAATCATCCCTACTTGGCGCTGAACTCACCATCCCCATTACTAATGGCACATTTAACCTTGGTACATGGCAAGGGATTTACCTCTGTGAAGCACGCGATCGCGCCAGCGAACGAATCATTATCGTTACCATTCAAGGTGAATAGTGCTAGTGGAACTTGAGATGAAATCCCCTTTATGAGCAACTATTAGGTTTTTTCATCTCAAGTTAAACTCAAGACTGTGCTTGATCTGAGCTGGCTTCATCGGCGATTGGTTGAAGCAAGGCTAACCAATCATCACTATTCATCTCTGCAACAGAAAGACTCTCGGTTTGATACATACTCTGCGCCAATGCCTTTTTGGTTTGTTGTAACTGCTGAATACGCTCTTCAACGGTGTTTTGGCATATCAGCTTATAAACAAAGACCGGCTTTTGCTGACCAATGCGATACGCCCGATCACTGGCTTGCTCCTCAGCGGCTGGATTCCACCATGGATCAACATGAATAACCACATCTGCTTCAGTTAGATTAAGGCCAGAACCTCCCGCCTTAAGGCTGATCAGAAACACATTAACCTTGCCGCTACGGAAACGGTCGATGATCCGATCTCGATGACGACTTCTACCCGTTAACATCTCATAATCGATGCCTTGATCATCAAGTTGCTGAGCTATGAGGTCAAGCATGGTGGTGAAGGAAGAAAAAATAAGAATATTACGTCCATCCTCAATCATATTTGGCAGCTTATTTTCAAGCCAAGCTAGCTTAGAAGATTCTGCGACCAACAGATCTTGAGATACATCACCTTCAAGATTAAGCGTACTGTCATCGTCAACAGTTGGATTGAGCTTAAGCATTGCTGGATGACAACATACTTGGCGCAATTTTAATAATGCATTACTGATAGCTAATCGGTTGGCTTTTGCCCCCGTTTGTAATAGAGCTAACTGTAACTGTTCAGCAACCGTTAAGCGGATAGTTTCATAGAGATCTGACTGAGTTTGACTCAATTCAATGAGGGTATTGATCACCGTCTTTTTCGGTAACTCAGTGGCCACCTCAACCTTGGTACGTCTCAACATAAAGGGCGCGATTCGTTGGGCTAATTTACGCCTCGCGGTGTCACAATTATCTTTTTCTATCGGTTGTTTAAACTGGCGTTGGTATTGCGCTGCACTGCCGAGAAAACCTGGCATTAAAAAATGAAACAACGACCACAATTCACCTAAATGGTTTTCCATCGGTGTTCCGGTAAGACATAGACGATGGCTTGTATCTAAACGATTAACCAGCTTAGTAACCCTACTCCTGCTGTTTTTAATCGTTTGAGCTTCATCTAAAATAACTTGGTACCAGTGGCGCCCAGTTAATTCGTCGGCATCTTGAGCAAGAATGCCATAACTGGTGATCACTATGTCGACACTGCCTAGCGCCTGATGGTGATCACGCCTCGCTCGGCCGCTCCACACTAACGTGCTCAAGCTTGGACTAAAAGTGGTTGCTTCACGTTGCCAATTGCTGAGTAAACTGGTGGGAGCTATGACTAACACTGGTGCCGTTAGCTTGCCCTGCTCCTTGTCCAACAAAATACTGCACAAGGTTTGCAAGGTTTTACCTAGCCCCATATCATCAGCCAAAATGCCAGCAAAATGATGCTGTTTGATAAACTGTAGCCAACTAACGCCTTGTTCCTGATAGGGCCTCAATACCGCATTAAGTCCCTCAGGCACCTCGATATCAGCATGGTGAGGTGTATTACTCACATAACTATTTAGTGCTTGCGCCTGTTTTCGTAGCCAAGTCGCACCACTCCATTTCAGCGCTTTAGAGCGTTTATCGGTGAGATCTTGTTTTAATGCATTATCGAGTTGCGGTAATCGGGTCAGTTGGTGACGAGGTAATACCAGCTGCTGCGACTCATTTAGCGGTTGTTTGTTAAATAGTTCGCCCAATACACTCAAAATCCGTGCAACCCTATTGGCTGGCAATGACAATAACTCACCAGTATCGAGCTCCAAAGAGATAGGCTCACAGCTCAGCTCCAACGACAATTTACCTTGGCGGATCAAGTTGGTTAATAAAGGCAATAGATTGACTCGTTCACCATCAACTTCAACACCTAAGCTGAGTTCAAACCAATCTTTGTTAGGTGTTTCGACCTCTGCAAACCAGTTATTTGCGGCTACTTTTACAAATCGCTTTTTAGCCGCAAAATCGACCAGCCAACCCGCTAAGGTCAATCTTCTGAAAAACACCACATGTTCACTGACATCGTCAGGCACCAGCCGCGTACCAGAAGCTAAACTTTGGCTGATAGGTAACTCAAACTGCTGGCTAACTAAAGGAAGAATATTAAGCATTAGTTGACACTTGGCAATCTGAGTCATCAAGGGCTTATGATTTGCGGCGATAAATAACAACTGTGATAAGTTATATGCGACACCACGATGCACCATAGTAAACAAGGCTACATCCAGTGGCATCATTGCGGGTATCAACCAAGGGAAATCGACCCCATGACGTACCACCTCAACACGAGGTAACCATTCGCCATCGAGATCAATATTCTCTAATATACTTTGCCCAATGAGATGACTATCGCGCTCATCGATGACCAAAGTATGACTTACTGGCTCCAAATAACATTTATCTTCAAGCTCAATTAAATAACTCGTATCAACATAATCTTCATCATAGTGAATATCGCAGCGTAATGGTCTTAGAGCGTCTTGATAGAACCCTCTTCCGGTCATGCCAAGCAATTGGTAAAAATCTGCTGACAATCCTCTATCTAAAGGAAGCTGAATCTGATCATTTTGACCAGCAACCTCTTCGTTCGATAACAGGCTTTTAAGCTGGTAGAGTAATTGTAAATCAGATTGACTCACGTATTTAGGTAGTGGCGTGCTGTTAGTAATATCAAAACCTAAGGGGCCACGTAATTGATAGCTACCATTTTTATTAAGATAGCCTTTATGCACACTTAATTGCAGTGCATCTGGCTCACCGTGAATAAGATACAAGACGCGATGACGGGCCATTGCAGGGAACGGGTCAAAAAGTTGATTAGCTTCGCTTTTAAATAGGCGGATAGCGGTATCTGCACGACGACTACGCGCAGTAATAGGATCCGGTTGGCTCGCGTCATATTCGATCACCAACGCGGCAACATGAGCACATTGCCGTTGTGAACAAGAACACTCGCATTTAAGTCCTTCAACAGTAAAGAATACACGGGTAAACAGATCCCCTTGAGGATCGATAAAACGGCCGTAAAGGCTATCTGCGTTGTGAGAAAAGTCGATCAGTTCCTGCTGCAGAAGAAGTTGTAAACCCGCAAACAGTTGTTGGTGAGTAAAATCGTGCGCAATCTTTAACAATGAAACCATCCGTGACGAAGCATATAGCCCATCAATATTTCGTCGAAAGGAGAAAGCATATCACTAGTCAGCAGATTACACTAACCAACAGCACTCACTTTGAGCGATCTATCAACGATAATCACAATAATTGCAGTATTTATCGCCAATGAAATTGTACTCTCGCTATTGTTTTCGGTGTAAGTCAATAAGTTGGGAGCTGGGGATAGGTTTGGAAAATTGATAGCCTTGACCTAAATCGATACCGATTGCGTTAATGAACTCCAGTTGTTCAAGGAAGTGTTTTTGGCGCACTCGCTCTCTACCAGAAGGTACAAAGATTACGACGAATATTTTCAAAAAAGGGGTTATGGGAAAGCGCTCAAAGAGAAAATATATTGAGGGGAGAGAAACTTTCCCCTCCTTTAATTCGAGGTACAAGCGTTAGCTGCAGTGATTGCGATTAATGACGACTAAGCTTCACTAACACGCTTCATTCGGGCTAAATAGAATCCGTCAAACCCACTATCGGCAACGCTAATACTTTCATCGTCGATAAAACTAAAATGAGGGTTTGCACTTAGAAATGCATCAACTTGCTGACGGTTTTCCTCAGGCATAATTGAACACGTTGCGTAAATCAATATGCCATCAACTTTAACCATACGGCTGTAGCTCTGTAAAATATCCTTTTGCAACTGTAGCAACACAGGTAAACGCTCAGGCGTATCACGCCACTTTGCGTCAGGGTTACGTTTTAATACCCCAAGACCAGAACAAGGAACGTCAAGCAACACCCGATCGGCGGTTAGCTTTAAGCGCTTAATGGTCTTACTACTGGCAATAATGCGGGTTTCAACGTTATGGGCAGCAGCCCTACGTGCCCGTTGCTTGAGACTATCGAGTTTCCATTGCTCTACATCCATAGCAAGCAAACGTCCCTTACCTTCCATTTGTGCCGCAATTGACAAGGTTTTACCGCCAGCACCCGCGCAAGCGTCGATAACACGCATGCCAGGCTTAGCATCTACAGCGGTGGCAACCTGTTGCGAACCCGCATCTTGCTGCTCAAACAGCCCTTGCTTAAAACACTCAGTGCGAAACAGTGCCGAGTCCGATGTCACTTCAAGCGCGGTATCGACGCCAGCGACTATCTCTGTCTGCACGCCTTCACGGAGTAACTTTTGCTGTAATTCATCGCGAGTGGTTTTTAATAAATTTGTGCGTAAATAACGCTTTGGCGCCATGGCCAACGCCGCACGTTCTGCAGGCCATTTATCACCAATTTGGCTTTGACCTAACTCATCTAACCATTGCGGACAGCCGTCATAGAGCGCAGGGATCGCCTTAGCCTCAGCTAAACGACGTTTAAACTCCTCAGGCTCGACAGATAAAGCATACTGTAATTTTGGTAACTCAAGTTGATGGAACATATGCCATGCGTTAAGTAAACGGGTGCCTTCGCGTTCCATCTCTTGCGGTTTCATGTCCGCTAGATGGCAATACAGATTTAATCTACGCAGTAAATCACCGGCAACAGTCGTGATCCTCGCTTGTTCAGCTGGGGCTAACTTTAGTCCTGAAAAATGATGAGAATAAGCTCTATCCAACGGCTTCCCTTCATTGAGAACCATAGCGAGTATATTGATAACTAATTCAGTTGAACTTGGAGACAGCGACGCGTTTAACATGATAGAGCCTACTTAAGAAAAATCGGGAGGATCATAGGAGTTAAGGTCATATTACGCAAGTGATACGATGATTTATCCGAATAAAAAAGGCAAGCCTGATTACTTGCCACTTTTTATGCTTAATTCGCTATTATATTTCTACGCTATCACGCTGATCATCAATTCGCCCCGAGCAGCATTGTTAATACATCAAATACCTCTATTTGAATCAAGATTTTGAACCTGAATTTTGAACCTGAATTTTGAACCAAAATTATCCTGTTAAATTTTTTCACCTAAGCTCTGCGTAGAAACATCCAAATGGTGAGAATTGAATCTTGCCATCTGAAAGTACTGCCTTTGGTAAATCATGACCTTCGATAACAGCCCAGCGTTCGCCCGCTTCAACGTGTATACTTGCTGGACTATTAGTGAAATTAAAGCCCACTAAGATCACCGAGTCTTGGTATCGACGTTCAAATAATAAAACATTTTCAGTTGATTGAATAAATTTGATATCACCGTTAACTAAAGCAGGATATTGACCACGCCATGCAAGCATTTTCCGATAACTGCTGAGTATCGAATTCTGATCACTATCTTGCACATCAACCGCGAGCGACAGATGGGACGGAGCAATTGGCAGCCAAGCTTCACTATCGCTAAAGCCTGCCTGTGACGCCTCTTGAATCCAAGGCATCGGCGTTCTACAACCATCACGTCCTTTAAACATTGGCCAAAAAGCTATACCGAAAGGATCTTGCAGTTGCTCAAAGCTAATATCAACTTCGGTGAGACCTAATTCCTCACCTTGGTAACTGCATACACTGCCTCTAAGGGAACAGAGCATTGCATTGAGCATTTTGCCCATGTCAGCATTAAAGTGCGCCTTACCCCAACGTGATGCGACTCGCTGTACATCATGATTACCAATAGCCCAACATGGCCAGCCGTCACCAATGCTATGCTCTAAAGCCTCAACGGTTTCACGAATATAGCGTGGGCTAAAATCATCGGTCAGCAGCTCAAAACTATAAGCCATATGTAAACGCCCTTCGCCTTGAGTATATTCAGCCATTGTGGCGAGCGAATCCTCAGAGGAGACTTCGCCTAAGGTAACAACCCCGGGGTATCTATCTACCAACCCTCTCAGTGCTTCGATAAAACCAACCGTTTGCGGACGGGTATTGTTGTAATAGTGGTATTGATAGGCATAAGGGTTATCTTCACTAAAACCGCGACCTTGACGTTTATCTTTAGGTTTAGCTGGATTATCACGCAATAGTTCGTCGTGGTAACAGAATGTGATCGCATCCAAACGGAAGCCATCGACCCCTTTATCTAACCAAAACTTAACGTTATCGAGCACAGCGGCGCGTACATCTGAATTGTGGAAGTTAAGATCGGGTTGACTCGTTAAAAAATTATGCAAATAGTACTGTTGACGACGGGGTTCCCATTCCCAAGCACAGCCACCAAATATCGCTAACCAGTTGTTAGGAGCGGTACCGTCTTCTTTTGGATCGGCCCATACATACCAATCTTGCTTAGGATTAACCCTATCTTGGCGGCTCTCGATAAACCATCGATGCTGATCTGATGTGTGGCTCAAGACCTGATCGATGATCACCTTAATGTTTAACTCATGCGCCTTATCGATAAGCTGCTCAAAATCACTCATAGTACCAAACAGTGGATCGATAGCACGATAATCACTAATATCGTAACCAAAGTCTTTCATTGGGGATTTAAAGAAGGGAGAGATCCATATCGCGTCGACATTGAGGCTCGCTATATAATCTAATTTCGAGATGATCCCCTGTAGATCACCAACACCATCTCCGTTTGAATCCATTAGGCTGCGAGGATAAACCTGATAAATAACGGCCCCGCGCCACCACGATAGTTGATTCATTATTGCCCCTAGTGTGAAAACAAGTAGACAGGCTTTTTACACCTTACTCGTTATCCCAATGTTACCCGCACGTTACTGATAACATTTGTTGTTAGAATGAAACGAGCATACGCCATCCCTCAAAAGAGGTTCAATATCCCTGCATACGTATGCATAATCCCTAGACCGATAGCAGCCTACAGCGACACACAACAAAATACCTTACAATCAATAACATAATGAGAAAATTAAAGTCATAAACAAGCATAAAAAGTTGCTCGTTTTAAGGACCTTTCGATGAGAGCCATCCTTTGAATACGTATGCATAATATTGTTCCTTACTCAAATGCGAGAGTAGTATCGACTTGCAACATAACAACTCAGAAACAATTACAACAACAATCACTCTGGTTCAGCAATATTGATGCTATAAAGCTCAGCCGTAATTGCACCTATAAGAAGTAAAATGAATCACTGAGTGAAAAGGGGAAGATGGATGTTTCAATTTAAACCGAACCTACTGACACTCGCTATGCTTGCTGCTGGCGCATGTGTAAACGTCTACGCTGCTGATGCAGAAGATGTTAAAGCCGATGCAAACGCTACAACACAAGAAGAATCAATCGAAGTCATTGAGGTACGTGGTTTCCGCACTAGTGTGATTAAATCGCTTAACAACAAGCGGTTTTCGGATACTGTATCAGAAACCATCTCAGCAGATGACTTAGGTGCCCTGCCCGATCAATCTATCGCCGATGCACTGACTCGCTTACCCGGCGTTACTGCGGTTCGTACCGGTGGACAAGCAAGTGGACTCAATATTCGTGGTCTTGATGGCGACTTTGTCTCCGCAACCTTAAATGGTCGCGAGCAAGTGACCACAGGAGGTAAGCGAGCGATCGAGTTCGATCAATATCCATCAGAGCTAATTAACCAGGCGCAAGTCTATAAATCACCAAAAGCATCTCTAATCGAAGGTGGTGTGGCCGGTACGGTAGAACTCAAAACAGCTGATCCGCTGCAAGCCCCAAATGAACACAACTTTACCGTTAATGCCCGTGGCAGCTTTAACGACAGAGCTGGCGAAGTGTCTGACGCTGAAGAATATGGCAACCGCCTGAGCTTCTCTTACCAAGGTAAGTTCCTGGAAGAAACGCTTGGTGTTGCCGTTGGTTATGCCCACCTTTATCAACCTTATGTATCAAGTCAGTTCATTGGTCTGCGTTTTAACGATGACAGACGTGATGTGAACGGTGATGGTAATCTAGAGTCCATCAGTGAAGGCTTCGAGATGCAACAAAAAGGCGGCACCGATACTCGTGACGGTTATATGGGCGCCATCCACTGGCAACCAAATGATAACTGGAGCATCAAAGGCGACATTTTCCATTCTAAGTTCGATTCAGAAAACTTTGCCCGTGGTTTCCGAGTTAAATCACTGAAAAATGGTCAAATCAGTGATGCTATCGTAGAAGATGGCTCAATGGTTGGCGGCACAGTTTCAACCGACGGCACAGATAACTTTGCCGTATTTGTGGTAAACGACAACGATTCTAAATTTTCTGAGCTGACCTCTGGCGCTGTCAACATTGAATGGAATAACGGTGAAAACCTGACTATCGTGGCCGATATTAGCTACTCCTCTGCCGACGGTGAATTTGTTAATGGCGGCACTCGCGCCGTAGTTTACGATGATATCGACAATGAAGTTCGCTCGGCAGAGTCAATCAACTATAAGCTTAACGGGCTTAACCCTGCCGATGTTAATTTTGCCAACGATTATACCGACACTTCAACATTAGGACTGAAAGAAGTTGGCATGTGGCCATACGATCAACAAAATGATCTTATTGCCTATAAGCTTGACTTAAATTATCAGCTGAACAATAGCGTTGTCTCTTCTATTGATGTGGGTGTTCGTTATTCCCAGCGTGAATTTAATGCTCAGCGCTCTCAAGCTGGCTACGGTTTTGAGTTTGGTCACAATCCAGATAATCAACCAGTTCTAGAATTAACGACTGATATGACCAATGTGGTCAATTTTGGCGGTGAGCTATCTGGTTATCCTAGTTTCCTAGCCATCGACTTTGATAAAGCAGTAGATTTAGTCAATGCACAGCTTGCGGCAACGGGGCAAGATCCCTTTACTCCAACCGCTAATTGGAGCAACAACTGGACCATGATCCAAAGTGGATCCGTTAATGAAGACGTACTGGCCGGTTATGTTCAAGCCAATCTTAATTTCGAAATTGGTGATATCCCAGTAACAGGTAACCTTGGTCTACGCGTGGTGAACACAGACCAATCAAGTAAGGGACTACAGCAAGTTGGCTTTGGTTTGGGTGAAGAGATTATCGATGAAAAAGGAGTAGTCAGCACCGACTATATCCGCAATGAAGTGGGTAAATCTTATACCGATTACCTACCTTCGATTAACTTAAACTTCCACCTGACACAAAACGACCAGATCCGTTTTGCCGCGGCATCGGTTATGGCGCGTCCTCCGATCGACAAACTAAAATCGGGTATGGGTTCTTGGTATGATGACGCGTCAACTCCTGGTTACAAAAAGTATAACGCTTGGGGAAACACTAGCCCATTACTCGATCCTTTCTATGCGAATCAATATGACCTGTCCTATGAGCACTATTTTGAAGAATCTGAAGGCGCGATCGTATTTGCCTTGTTCTATAAAGATATTAAATCTTTTATTAACAACTTTACCATCCAGCCATTTGACTTCGAAAAAGCGGGCTTTATCGTGCCTGACACTATTGTCGATAACGGCGTAGAGTTCCCTGTTATTAAAGATGAAGGCCAATATCAAACCGCTATCAATAACGATAACGGCGGTTATATCCAAGGTGTTGAACTTGCTTATACTCAAGTATTTGATTTTTTACCTGGGGCACTAAATGGATTAGGTTTCACGGGCAGTTACTCATATTCAGACAGTGAAGTAGAGTTTGAAACTGACTTAAGCGGCCAGTCGTTATCAATACCACTGCCAGGCTTATCTGAGCATGTAGTCAACACAACGCTGTTCTACACCTTAGATGGCTTCGATACTCGCCTAAGCATGCGTTATCGCAGTGAATATGTATCAGAGCAAGTCGCCGTTGAATCTCAACTGGCCTTCTTCGATGCAGAAACCATCTTTGACTATCAAGCATCATACGCAATGGATAACGGACTTAAGTTCTTGTTCCAAGTCAATAACCTAACCGATGAGCCAAATAAGACCTACTTTGGTGAGCCTCACCAAACTGGAACAATTCAAAGCTTCGGTCGTCAGTACTTCTTGGGCTTAAGCTATACCATGTGATCGGCCCTTAGCTTTGGTATTAGTCCTTGCGGCATCCTTAACGGGCAATAGCCAAAGGATATTAGCCACAGCGCATTAGTCAAAAACGCCTGCTTCAGCCAACTGAAACAGGCGTTTTTATAACAAAAATAAAGCGTTATATATTCATCCTAGAGCAACAAGAGCTTATTTATTCCTTAGATTAAGCAGATGGATCACAGGAGTCACAATGTTAAGCCAGTCGAGAATAGTTAAACGTTTCACCGCAAGAAAACTAAAGCCACTCTCACTGGGGATGCTGCTATTAACCTCATTGACCGTGGGTGCTACGCCGTTTTCACCTATTCCCCATGAAAAATCATTCGAGTTAAGAGTTGACCCGCTCAACTGGTGGGCCGGCATGCAAAATCCACAGCTGCAACTGATGGTGCATGGCAACAAGATTGCTAGTAAAAAACTCAGTATTAATGGCCGTGATATAACACTACTCGGTGTGGAAACTACTGATAATCCAAATTATCTATTTATCAACCTTGATCTCAATCAGGCTAAACCACAAGAATTCACTATCCGCTTTACCGATAACGATGGATCAAAGCAAAGCCTTACCTATTCACTCAATGAACGAGAGAGCTGGAGTGCACAGCGAAAAGGATTTAGTAATAAAGATGCAATCTATCTCATCACCCCAGACCGTTTTGTTAATGGTGATGCCAGCAATGACAATCACCCAGAGATGTTAGAACTGGCGGATCGCACAGACAAAGATGGTCGCCATGGAGGCGATATAAAAGGCATTATCGACCGTCTAGATTACATTGAAGATCTCGGTGTTACTCAACTATGGATCAACCCTCTCACCGAAAATAATCAGCAACGATACTCCTACCATGGTTACTCGGTCACCGACCATTACCGGATCGATCCACGTTTTGGTAGTAATGAAGCATATCGTCAATTAGCATACCAAGCGGAAAAGCACGGTATAGGGATCATTGCCGATGTGGTGGTGAATCACATAGGTTCAAATCATTGGTGGATGAACGATCTGCCTAGTCATGATTGGATAAACAAACCACTCACTGCCAATTATCCAAATGACGATATCCAATTTACCACTCATCGCCGCACCACAGTGCAAGATCCCTATGCGGTCAGTAGCGACATTCAAAAATTTACTGACGGCTGGTTTGTCGACAGCATGCCAGATCTTAATCAAAGAAACCCATTGCTCGCAACTTACCTCATACAAAACAGTATCTGGTGGATAGAATATGCCAATCTTAGTGGCATACGTGAGGATACCTACTCCTACGCGGACAAAGGCTTTTTAGTGAAATGGGCTAAGGCGATAATGGATGAATACCCTGACTTTAATATCGTCGGAGAAGAGTGGACCGCTAACCCTGTTACCGTCTCCTATTGGCAAAAAGATAAACAAAATCAGGATGGCTACCAATCTGAACTGCCCAGCTTGATGGACTTCCCACTTTATGAAACCCTGATCAAGGCGCTTAGCAAAGAGGAAGGCTGGAGCGAAGGCCTGATACGCCTGTACGAGTTTCTGGCCAACGATGTGGTCTATGCCGACCCAACCCAATTGGTACTGTTCGAGGGTAACCATGACACCAACCGCCTCTACAGCCTGCTAGGCGACAATGTGGCCCTCACTAAGATGGCCCTGGTCTATGTGCTCACCAGCAACCGTATCCCACAACTATTTTATGGAACAGAAATTTTGATGCAAAGTCCAGCAAAAGGCAGAAATGATGGTGCTGTTCGTGCAGATATGCCTGGCGGGTGGCAAGATGATGCTGTCTCTGTTTTTGATAACAAAGGACTAAGTGATGACCAAGCCTCTATGCTGAGCTTTACCCGAAGCTTATTAAATTACCGCAAACAGGCAGACTTTATTCACAATGGCGGGCTGCGTCACTATGTGCCCCAAGATGGTGTGTATGTGCAGATGCGCTGCGCTAAACAAGATTGCAGTGACAAGGCGCGCCTCATGGTGGTGTACAACAAAAACGATAAGCCAGTAACGCTTCCCCTCGCCCGCTACCGCGATCTGCTCGCAAGCGCTGGCAGTGCTCGCGATGTGATCAGTGGCGAGACCGTCGCACTTGGGAAAACACTAACACTTAACGGCCAAGGGGTTACCCTGCTTGCCATAGAGGAAACCAATTGATGCCCACACATGCATTACTTAAACGCTGCAAGCAGCCCTATCAACTGCTACTGACTAGCGCTGCAATGCTGTTATCGGCGCAGGTGGTGGCGCTGCCATCAGCGTTGCAGCCTGAAGTCGGCGCTCAGCACGCCGTTGTGCCCCAAACAACTGCTGGGCCACAGCCAGCTTTCGTTAGGAGTGAAAAGCCTGTGATCTATCAGGTCTTCACCCGTTTGTTTGGTAACACTCAAACCGCCAATATTTCATGGGGCACCAAAGCGCAAAATGGTGTCGGTAAATTCAGTGACTTTACCCCTGCGGCGCTTGATAGCATAAAGTCATTAGGAGCAAGCCACATCTGGTATACAGGGATCCCACACCATGCCTTGGTGGGTGATTATACCCAATACGGCATAGACAATGACGATCCCGATGTGGTCAAGGGGCGTGCAGGCTCTCCCTACGCGGTAAAAGACTACTATAACGTCAACCCGGATCTGGCAGACGATCCCGCCAAGCGTCTGCAGGAGTTCGAAGCCCTTATTGCACGAACTCATGAGGCGGGCATGCAAGTGATCATAGACATAGTGCCCAACCATGTGGCGCGTCATTATAAATCGCTATCGGCGCCAAAAGGCGTCAGAGACTTCGGCGCAGATGACAATACCCAAGTCAGCTATGCTAAGCACAACGACTTTTGCTATGTGGTCGACACTCCCTTCAAGGTGCCCTTACTTTCAGATGAGATAAAGCCCCTTGGCGGCGAGTCCCATCCCCAGGCCGATGGTAAGTTTAATGAGTTTCCCGCCAAATGGACGGGCAACGGCGCTCGCGCCGCCCAGCCAGATGCCAACGACTGGTATGAGACAGTGAAGATCAACTATGGCATCACACCAGACGGCCGCATCGACTACCCGCAGCTGCCCTCAGGCTATGAGACGAAATCCGTTGCTGAGCACTACGCCTTCTGGCAACAGGTGCCTCACAGCGAGATCCCAGGCGCCTGGCATAAGTTTAACCAGATCGCCCAATACTGGCTCGACAAAGGCGTAGACGGCTTTCGTTTCGACATGGCTGAGATGGTACCCGTAGCCTTCTGGAGCTATCTGAATAGCCATATCAAGCACACCAATCCCGATGCCCTACTTCTGGCCGAGGTCTACACCCCGAGTCGTTATCGCGACTATATTCACCTTGGCAAGATGGACTATCTCTACGACAAAGTTGGGCTTTATGACAGCCTCAAGGCGATCATTCAGGGTAAAGCCGACACCCGGGCGATCGAGCGCGATCGCCAAAGTGTTGCGGACATCGCCGAACATATGCTGCATTTTTTGGAGAACCACGATGAGCAGCGTATCGCCAGCCCGGAGTTTGCCGGCGATCCCACCAAGGCACTCCCAGCCATGGTGGTGTCCACCACCCTGAGCCAGGCACCTACCCTGATCTATTTTGGCCAGGAAGTCGGCGAAGATGGCAGTGAAGATGCAGGCTTTGGCAAGCCAAGTCGCACCAGTATCTTCGACTATATTGGTGTGCCCGCTCACCAGCGCTTTATGAACATGGGTGAATTTGACGGCGGTCAGTCATCAAAAGAAGAGTTGAGTCTGCGAGCTTACTACGCCAAGCTACTAAACCTTAGCCACAGCCTCAGCGCCCTAAGCGGTGAGTATGGCGATCTGCACAAGGCCAATCTCGCGCAAGAGAAGGGTTATGACACAGATCTCTTTGCCTTCAGTCGCTTCAACGAGACGCAAAAGCTGATCATCGTCAGCAATTTCTCATCCACTGAGACAAAAAGCCTGACACTAGCACTACCCGAGACCTTGGTTAACCAATGGCAACTCAATCCCGGCGCTTACCCGCTTAAAGAGATGCTAAGTGATAAGAAGCCAACAACGCCGCTGACACTATCGGCAAAGGGAGCCCAAGTTACACTAACCCTAGCCCCACTGGAATCTAAGGTGCTTGTTGTCGGAGAGAAATAACTATTAATTAATATGCACTCTATCAGAGTAGTATTGTATAAAGAAGCGGTAAGACTTTCCGATCCAATTCCTACAATTGGGGCCAAATCGAAGAGACGTTTAGATACCAGGTGCAGATACGCCGGTGACCTTCGGTTTCAGGGATGAAACCGCAGAGCGGCCATGGATGGCGGACAGGGTGTCACAGGTGTATCTGCACATTCCCCCGCCGGGCAGGCGATAAATCACAGTGAAGGTTTGACCTTCAATTCCCTTTCCAACATCAATGTAAGTCAGACGACAAACTATATATCACAGAAGTATCTACATCTAAGCGAGCCACGGTCTATAAGTAAAATGAAAATATGAATTTCAAAATCCGCTAATCAAATCCAAAACCACCTGCCACAAAAAAGCCCTCGACTAGAGGGCTTTCTATTTTAACCTTACTCCTTCGGAGGCCGACTATCCGTCCAAGGATTAAAGGCTGGCTTTTGTTCAGCCTTGGGCTCTGCCTTTGCTTTAGCAGGCCTAGCCTTCTTGTCTGTAAAATTACCTTTATAGGGCGATGCCTTTTCATGAGACTTAGACTGTCCGCTAGGCTTATCTTCTTGGCGCTTATCCTTAGCATCCTTAGCATCCTTAGTGCCCTTCTCACCCCGGCTGGTTGACGCTTCGCCCCCCTTTTCACCTTGCTGCTCACGCTTGGCCTTAGGCACATAATTGAGAATCGAGGTAGGTACTGGCTTTCTTGGCGCAAAACCCTCTATCTCGCGGCGTTCGAGTAGATGTCCCAATCGGCTTTCAATCATACAAAGATTTTTAAAATCATCTTTCGACACTAACGATATCGCCTGACCCGCAGCTCCTGCGCGTCCCGTACGGCCAATACGATGGACATATTCGTCAGCAGGGAAAGGCAAGTCGTAGTTAATCACTAACGGCAGATTATCGATGTCGATACCTCGAGCGGAGATCCCTGTCGAAATAAGGTACTTAATTTTGCCACTCTTAAAGTCGGCTAAGATCTGCTCACGGATAGCTTGCGCGCGGCCGCTATGAATACAATCGGCCTCAATACCACGTTTTTCCAGCTGACTCACCAGCTTAGCAGCGCCGTGCTTTGTTTCAATAAATATCAGCGCCTGCGGCCAGTTATTCTCTTGAATTAGATGGCTTAGCAATGCAGATTTTTTATCTTTATCGACTGTAGTGAGCCACTGCTCAATATCGGGTTCACCTTGGCTATTCTTGGTAACAGACAAATGGATACCATTAGGAATATATTGCTTAGCAAGCTCTCTCACCTGACGAGACAAGGTTGCTGAAAACATCAGGTTTTGGCGTTCTTCTGGTAGGCTGTCGATGATCTTAGTAATATCTTCGATAAAACCCATGTCTAACATGCGATCGGCTTCATCTAACACTAACAGCTCTATTTCATCGAAATGGATCGCTCTTTGGGTATAGAGATCCCTAAGGCGCCCGGGTGTCGCCACCACAATATCGACACCTTCAATCAGTTGCTGCTTCTGGGGAGCAAGATCGACACCGCCATATATCGCCATCGATTTTAAATTCAGATACTTACCGTAATTTTGAATATGCTTGTCGACTTGAATCGCTAACTCTCGTGTCGGCGTTAAAATCAATGCTCGTGCACGTTTCTTTCGCTGTGTGTCGCCACTTGCCAGTTTATCTAAAATTGGCAGGACAAAGGTCGCGGTTTTGCCGCTACCTGTCTGCGCAGCGGCAATCAAACTTTTACCTTTTAATGCTAACGGTATCGCTTCGGCTTGAATGGGAGTCGGCGTGACATAACCTTGCTCAATGACAGCGTTAAGGATAAGCGGGTTCAAACCGAGTGTAGAAAATGACATGTAAGATCTCAAAATGATGCTTTTATGTTGGGATTAGGCTCATTGAACATCAGCGTTAAATGAGCCTAAGATCTGAACGAGTCAGTATAACAGTTTTATTTATTCTCCATAATGCTAGAAAGCGAATAACAAGATTTATCATGGTCTCTTAACCAGTTAATCATTTATTTTCTCTCGCAGAACCGGCTTATGTTTGGTTAAGTTCAAAATAAGTGCACCAATAAGGACAGAAATAACAATCGAGACCAAACGCATAAATTCAGCAGATAATGACTCACTCCCTTGCTGTTTAATGACTTGATAGACCAACACCACAAAGTTGGTGAACAGTAGTTGATAGATGGTCAAAGTACACTGTCTTCTAATTGCAAAACAAGCAAGTTGTAACCCAAGAAAAATCGTCACGCCCAACAGCACCCATGTTGCAACTCCAAACCTAAATAGAAACATTAAGGGTAAAGTGAATAAGATCCCTACTGCGGTTGTCACTATTTTAGTTTGACTAAATGTGCGGTGTTCTTCAGGATTAGGGATCTTAATCATACTACTGATTGTAATGGCAATAAGTATAGACTGTGCGCTACCCGAGCCCACTAATGCAACTAACACCACACTCATTGCTGTGGCTTTAAACACGATAAGACCCATATGGGTCTCAGCGCCCTCAGTACTGGTTTCATCAGGTAGAATATCCTGCTCATCACCAGGGAAAATAACAAAGCTCAAGTAAGTCACAAGCAATGCAACCACAAAGGCTTCAAACATTAACCAAGGTAATACATCAATAGGTGCACCGAGTTGGACACTCATTACTGTCATTATGATCACGACCATAATCACTAAAGTAGAGATCAGATCTTTGGGATCATGATGACTTCGATAAAAACACCAAAACAGCATCGACCAACAAAAAAGCGCATATCCCGTCGGCGTATCAATGAGCAGCCCACCGAGAAATACAACCCCAAAACTGACAAACATCAGCACCAAAAGGAGTTTTAGCAGCATGTTAAGTGGTGGTTTTGAGGGCATAATTGTCAAAAAAATCACCACAAATATCGGCGCGAGTATAGGCAAAGCCACGCCATGATACTGCTGATAAAACAGCAGTATCACGGGAAAAAAAACGAGCCTAATAATGGAATTCGCTGGATTACGAAACATAAGTCCACACGCTCAATATGTTCATCCATATACCAGCTAACCATTCGCCAAAGGAACTCTGTTCAGTAAAGAACGCCACTGTAGCTTGAGAGCCATATCGAATATTTTTAGGGACGTCACCATTTTCGAACACTATGTTCACAGGATAGCGCTGTGCTTTCATCGAATTAGTATCCGCACTTAAAAAGCCGGTAGATTGGTCAATATTATTGCTTCCGCCAGTACCCCAACCGATACTTTCAACCTTGCCATTGAGCACTCTGCCCGGTAAGGCATCGAGTACAATTTCCACTCGATTTCCGACTCGAATATGCTCCAGAGAGTTCTCTCTAACTAATGCCGATATCCACACACCGCGAGGGTCAATAAAGGTTAATAATGGTGAGCCAACTGAAGCGTTTTGCCCTTCGGTGAGTTGAAGGTTTGTGACAACCCCTTTAGAAGGCGCTCTGACTTGGGTTTTTTGTAGATCAAGTTGTGCTTTCTCTAACGCTGCCATTGCAGCCAAAATTTGTGGATTATTTTCACCTGCAGGTCCAAGGCTATGCTTAGCTTGGGTAAGTGAGGCTTCAGCCGCTTCAAGATTAGCTTGAGCACGATCACGAGCTTCAATCGCATTATCAAGCTCAGCCTTACTTAACACACCTTGGCCAGCAAGTTCGCTAATCCGTGATGCCTGTTCTCTGGCATTATTACGTGCAGCCAAGGCGTCAATGACTTTCGCCTGAGCCACTTCGACTGCCGCCGTGCTTGCACCAATATTTTGTCCCGCTGTAGCAAGGTTGGCTTCGGCGGTTTGCAGGCTTATCTGATAGTTTCTTGGATCAATCTCAAATAGCGGCTCGCCGGCTTCTACAATTTGATTATTCTTAACGTTTACATCGATAATATTGCCCGAAACTTCGGCGGCAATCCTGACCAAATAGGCATGCACTCTCGCCTCACCTGTCATTGGCGTTACCCGATCGGCCCACAAGCTGTAAAGCCAGACCCCGACGATCAATCCAATGATATAGAAACTCATTTTTCGAGATGATTTTTCTGCTGCAGACATATGAAATACTCTTTTGCGTTTAGTCTAACATGGTAAATTCAGTTCAAAGAGGTATCAAATCACTAGGGCCAGCTGAACTTTTGCGATTAAATTTTGTTCGATACAAAAACGGGTTAATCGAGTCGAATGGATTGCTGCTTAGTAAACTAAGCAAAATATCTAACAATTCGCTGCAAAAACAACCTTAAAAGATCAACATACGCTAGCCAAAACACCTTAAATAACATCTTGTTAACAATAAAATTTGTAAACATATTTATAAACTACTCCACGCTAAAAAGCTAACGCTAATCATCATTGATAACATCAACCCAAATAACCCACAAACAACAGAAGCTTTAGTTAATGGCTAACTTATCGTTGTCACATAATAAAATTAAGCTCAACTTACGTAAAAATAGGGCAATATCAAAAGAAGTTTCTAAATTTGACTTAATAAACTACTATTATTCAACAGCAGTTTTTAATTCGCTGAAAGTGAAGGAAATCAATGGAATGAACATCCCATCTCGTTACTTTTCGAGGCCGATGCCACAAGGTTTAACCGATACGCTCCCCCTCTGGCGTCGCCTCATCTTCAAACGTTTATTTGGATTTTTAGCACTGCTGTGTGTTCCGGTTTACTTGACTAGCGTCTACTTATGTATCGTCGGCGATCTCTGGTCAATGGCAATCGTTGACACCCTAGCTTATGGCTTATTGCTTTACATATTATTGTCAAAAACCTTATCTGAGCGTAACCGATATTTAATCGGGTGTCTGCTGGCATACGGTATCGGTTTCGCTTTTCTCATCACGATAGGCCCGACCGGTGCCGGTTTTTTTTGGTTGTTTGTTTTTCCTCCACTAACCGCCATTTTGCTGGGAAAAAAAGCCAGTATTTTTGCCCAGTTCCTTAATGCGTTTTGCTTATTAGTCGTTGGCGGCGCATTTCATCTTGCACAACTTAATTGGCCACTAACAGCTGGCTACACGACCTTTATCTGGTTCGTCGTGAGTATCAATTTTATCGTAACTAATGCCATGGTTACTCTATCTACCTCATTTTTACTCGGTAAATTAACTCGCTCCCTTGAGTCTACATTAGCCTCCAGAGAAGCGACCGTAATGGGTCTAGCTAAGCTTGCAGAGTATCGAGATAATGAAACAGGTGCGCACCTTATTAGAATGCAGCACTATTCCAGTATGCTAGCGAGCGAACGCAAAAATGATGAAGATGCGCCACAAGAACTGACAAGCGATTTTATTCATGAGATCACACTCTCTTCGATGTTGCATGATATCGGTAAAGTCGGTATATCAGATGCCATCTTATTAAAACCTGGCCGCCTAACACCTGAAGAGTTCGATCAAATCAAAGCGCACCCAGCCATAGGCGCGACAGTGCTTGAGAGTCTGTTAACTTACGCGCCACAATGTAAGTTTATTCAAATGGGTAAAGATATCGCTGGCGGACACCATGAAAAATGGGATGGATCCGGCTATCCCAAAGGATTACAAGGTGAAAACATTCCTTTATCGGCCCGTATAGTCGCATTAGTCGATGTTTATGACGCCCTAACCTCACCTCGCTGCTATAAGCGCCCCTTTAGTCATCAAGAAGCGATGTCGCTCATCGTCGAGGGTAAAGGATCACATTTTGATCCAAAGTTAGTTGAGAGCTTTATTAAAATTAATCAACAATTTGAGAAGCTATCGAAAACATCATTAGAGGAATAGCCCACACTAAGCAAAAGCCCCCTGCTTATGACCGTTAAATCTGTATCCCGCCATATACCATAACCTGAATACGTATGCAGCCAATTGCTCGGACAGATAATAAACTTCTACCATGGGTCAGTAACAATAAAAAAACAATGACTATGGAGCGTCGATGGACTCTATTATTAAAACGGTGGCAAAACAAAGCGTTGCTTTATTCCGCAACAAATATACTAACCTAGCGTTTTCTGTGTTGGCAGCCCCAGCGCTTCTCGGTATATCAAACATGGCGCTGGCAAAAACAGTTGTTGTTAGCTCCCCTGAAAAACAGATAGTCGTTGAACTGACAGATAACAATCAAGGTCCACAATATCGAGTGCTATTTCAGGGTCAGCCAGTTATTAATGACTCAAAGCTTGGCTTGGTATTTCAATCTTTAGGCGAATTTGGCTCAAAATTCACCATTGAGGAAACCCAAACCTCTAAAGTCGCACGTAAATGGCAACAGCCTTGGGGAGAACGCCAATGGGTCATTGATAGACACAATGGCTTAAGCACCAAATTGAGTAACGGTAAATACTATTTTTACGTCGATATTAAAGCCTTCGATGATGGCGTTGGCTTTCGTTATCGCGTCCCCAAACAAGCCGATCTAAACCAGCTTAATATCACCCAAGAGTTAACCGAGTTTTCAATAGATCAAGCGGACAAAGCAACGGCGTGGTGGATACCAGCAAGAGGCTGGAACCGCTACGAATACCTGTATAACAAGACCCCACTGACAAAAATAGACAGAGTACATACGCCATTTACTTTTAAACTCGACAATGGCGTACACATGAGTATTCATGAAGCCGCGCTGGTGGATTACGCCGCGATGACCCTAGATCAACGTAGAGATGGGATCCTTCGGGCCGATCTTACACCTTGGTCAGATGGACTAAAAGTGAAAACCCACGCTGGGTTTTCAACCCCTTGGCGTACCATTCAAATTGCTAATAATGCCACAGGTTTGCTCAACTCAGATCTCATTTTGAATCTCAACGAACCCAATAAGCTCGGTGATGTCACTTGGGTTGAACCTGGGAAATATGTGGGGATTTGGTGGGGAATGCATCTCAATGAAAACACCTGGGGATCGGGCGATAAGCACGGCGCAACCACCGACGAGACCAAACGATATATGGATTTCGCCGCCGATAATGGCTTTGCGGGCGTGTTAGTTGAAGGCTGGAATATCGGTTGGGACGGCAGCTGGTTTCATAATGGCGATGTGTTTAGTTTCACAGAGACTTACCCAGATTTTGATCTCCCCGAGATCGCGGCCTACGGTGCAACTAAAGGCGTGCGTCTAATTGGTCACCACGAAACATCGGGATCGGTAACCAACTATCGTAAGCAGATGACGGACGCTTATGATATGTACCAAAAATATGGTGTGACTCAAATAAAAACAGGATATGTGGCTGATGGTGGTGATATCAAGCGCGTCGATGCTGATGGCATCATTCGGCATGAATGGCACGATGGTCAGTTTATGGTCAACGAATATCTACATAGCGTCACAGAAGCCGCCAAACGCCAGATCAGCATCAATACCCATGAGCCGATTAAAGACACGGGACTTCGCCGCACCTATCCTAACTGGATAAGTCGTGAAGGCGCGCGTGGTCAAGAGTTTAACGCATGGGGAACGCCGCCAAATAACCCGTCCCATACCACCACCCTCGCCTATACTCGCATGCTCGCAGGCCCTATGGATTTTACGCCGGGGATCTTTGACTTAGCGCCTAAAGGGTTAGATGCCGTCAATCGTGTCCAAACTACCCTTACTAAGCAGTTAGCCCTCTACGTCGTGCTTTATAGCCCAATTCAGATGGCAGCCGATCTCCCTCGTAACTATGCAAAGCATCCCGACGCTTTTAAGTTTATTCAAGATGTGCCAACCGATTGGCAGCAAAGTATCGCGCTTGCAGGCGAAGTGGGCGAATATGTTGTTTTTGCTCGGCAAGAGCGAGGCGGTAAAAGCCATGGGAATGACTGGTACTTAGGCGCAATAACCGATGATACCGCCCGTAAAATTGAGATCGATTTAGACTTTCTAGAGCCAAACAAACGCTATGAAGCACAAATCTACCGTGATGGTGATAAAGCTAACTGGCGAACGAAGCCCTACGATTATGTCATTGAAAATCAGCTAGTTAACCATAAAGATAAACTTACCCTATCCCTTGCAAGCAGCGGTGGGACGGCTATTCGCTTTAAAGCGCTCAATAAACGCTAAAGACTTCACCCTAACTAAAACTCTCGATGCGGCAGTGCAAACGAGCCGCATCTAAAGCCACCAACAGATTAAGCTCTGCGCGACACTCATCCTCACAGCAAGCATCGTCCTCATTAAACTCTGTTCGCTGTAACATCTACTCACTTTTTTACTGTTATTTTTTTGTACACTTATTGCTACTTTTTGATACTGTTACTGACTATTTGTGTGCTCACGTCACAAAACAGAAAGCGTGATGGCCATTTTATCAACGATACTTATCGACCAACTTACGACAATATTTATAGCCAAAACTTGTATACAAAAATAATGAGGTAATGATGCACATTCGCCCGACAACCCACAGGTTTCACACTCTATTGCTGCTTTTGCCTTTAGGGATCACTACCGCGACAGCGACAGTATCATCACAAACGCCAAACACTCCTCAAATGGCGCCATCAAACGAAGATCTACGTCTTTATGATATTGCCACTGCCACACAAGGTCAGCGCATCATTAAGGATATTCAAACCTTAGTCGATTTTGGTACTCGCCATACTCTGTCTGATACGACGTCAAATACCCATGGGATTGGCGCTGCGCGTCGCTGGGTGAAGGCCGAATTTGAGCGCATATCGGCGCAATGTGGCAATTGCCTCGATGTCATTGAAGTGGGCGCTAAGGTCTCTGGTAAACGTATTCCCACAGAAAGTGAAGTGATCAATATCATCGCCATTCAAAAAGGCAAAACAGACCCTAATCGCGTAGTGATGATGAGCGGTGATATCGATTCACGTGTGAGCGATGTCATGGACTCAACCTCTACCGCCCCTGGCGCTAACGATAATGCCTCTGGCGTAGCCGGCGCGTTAGAAGCCGCGCGAGTGTTATCAAAATATCAGTTCGAAGGCACCATTGTTTATGCGGCGCTGTCGGGTGAAGAGCAAGGCTTATATGGCGGCGCAGCCCTTGCCGATTATGCCAAAAACCAAGGCTGGCAGGTAGAAGCTGTGCTTAACAACGATATGATAGGTAACATCGAAGGGATCAACGGTGTGGTGAGTAATCACACGGTACGGGTTTTTTCAGAAGGTGTGCGTATCGCAGAGACTCCTAGCGAAGCAAAAGAGCGTTATTTCAGTGGAGGCGAGAATGATTCGGCCTCTCGTAATCTTGCCCGCCATATTAAATCCCTTGCCGATCAATATATGACGAATCTGGATGTGAAATTAATCTACCGGTTAGATAGGTTTGGGCGCGGCGGCCACCATCTGCCGTTTAACAAAGCCGGACTCCCTGCCGTTCGGATAATGGAGACTAACGAAAATTACAATCGCCAGCATCAAGATATTCGCCTCGAAAACGGTATCGCTTATGGTGATGTTATGGAGGGGGTTGATAAGGTTCTTACGGCAAAACTCACCGCATTAAATGCCATAAGTCTCGCATCAATGGCTTGGGCACCGACACCACCGAGTAACGTTAAAATAAGTGGCCAAGTCACTGCTGACACCACACTCAATTGGCAAAAATCAAACCAAGCTAATGTGGCAGGATACCGTGTATATTGGCGCAATACCACAGAGAGTGAATGGAGTCACAGCCGTTATGTTGGTCACGTCGACCAATTTACTTTCAACAACTTGGTTATAGATAACTACCTATTTGGTGTTGCCGCAGTGGGTCACAATGGCAACACTAGCCCTGTGGTATTCCCCGGCGCTGCGGGTAAGTTTTAGTACAAAAGATCCACGCCAAATAAACCGCAGTAAAATCATCTTGGCTACAGGGATAACAGTGCAATGTTAGTATTAAGCATTGCGCTGTTAAATTAACCTCTTTATCTTTTTGACCAATCAATCCTTCCCACTTCCCACCAATTCAAGTTAATAACAGGATGCGCAAAAGTTAATGCGCAGTGATGAATACGTATGTAATCGGTTGTAGGTGAAATCGGCTCAGGGGTAACATGCAGAGGTGTTTAATTTCATGTTGTGTGATCCATATGGAATTGACTAGGTCGAACCGACTCAGGTTGAAGTAAACTGTTTCTACTTCATTTGAGTCGCTCTAGCGTCTCTATCTACTCATCTAGGCGACAGCCTTGAGAAAGTAGAACCCGAGCTGTTAGCGAATACCCGTGTAGGGAAGCGTGTATTCGCTATTTTTTTATCGAGACTCAAGAAACCCAGTTAGTGTGCCCAAATTGGCACACTAACTCCGAAGCTAAATCTTGCGCCAAAAGTGCTCTAAGTGCTCTAAGTGCTCTAAGTGCTCTAAGTGCTGAATGAAGCCATGAATTAGGCCTTTTGAACAAGAACTACCTAAAAAGAAGCTAGACAAAATAGAACAATAAAAACACCATAACCCTTATAATAACAAGAGAAAAATTGATGACTGACATTGATTCAAGTGCTCAGCAAATTCACACCAAACCCATGCTTAATTTTTGGCAAATTTTCAATATGTGCTTTGGGTTTCTTGGCATACAGTTTGGATTTGCGCTGCAAAATGCCAATGTTAGCCGCATCTTTCAAACATTAGGCGCCTCAATAGATGATATTCCAATATTGTGGATTGCCGCGCCGCTTACAGGATTGTTGGTTCAACCTATTATTGGCTACATGAGCGATAATACTTGGGGCCGCTTGGGCCGTCGTCGCCCCTACTTTCTTATTGGCGCTATCTGCACCACTCTAGCCCTTTTTGTGATGCCTCACTCCCCAGTGCTTTGGGTGGCAGCTGGTATGTTGTGGATCATGGATGCATCGATCAACATTGCTATGGAACCCTTTCGTGCCTTTGTCGGTGATAACCTGCCTAACCAGCAGCGAGCCCAAGGTTATGCAATGCAAAGCTTCTTTATCGGCATCGGCGCAGTGATTGCCTCAGCGCTGCCCTATATATTGACTAACTATTTTAATGTCGCCAATACCGCGCCCCCTGGCGAAATTGCCGACTCAGTACGCTACGCCTTTTACTTTGGCGGCGCAGTCCTATTGTTGGCGGTGTGCTGGACTGTATTTACGACCAAAGAATATTCGCCACAAGAGCTCGCTACATTTGAATCTCACGAGCAGCACGCTTTTACAGCCCAGTACACTCGAACATGGCAAGCCTACCGAAAAGCGGCAGTTATCTGGAGCCTAATAGGCGCAGTATTAACAAGCTTAGTTCTACTTAAATCACTCGATAAACAGCTGTATATTCTAACGTTAGGAGTTTTCGCTTTCGGGCCGCTGCAATGGTTTTGCAGCTTGCGTCTACAGCATCATAGCGATGTTGAACGCGATGAGCAGGGAATGATATTTAGCGTTATTGACTCACTATTTCATATGCCCAAGGCGATGCGTCAGCTCGCCGTTGTGCAGTTTTTTTCTTGGTTCGCGCTGTTTTCGATGTGGATCTACACCACAGCAGCCGTCACCGACTATCACTATGGTACCCAAGATGTATTATCTAAGGCCTATAATGATGGCGCCGATTGGGTCGGAATGCTATTTGCCTCTTACAATGGATTTTCAGCATTAGCGGCACTGTTAATTCCCCTACTAGCCATGGCCGTAGGGCTCAAGTTTACTCATTTAATCAATCTCTTCTGTGGTGGTCTCGGACTTATTAGTTTCTATTTCATTAACGATCCAAAGTTACTTTGGCTGCCTATGATAGGCGTGGGCATCGCTTGGGCTTCTATTTTATCGATCCCCTATGCCCTGCTATCAAATGTACTACCTGCAGAAAAGATGGGGATCTACATGGGAATTTTTAACTTCTTCATTGTTATTCCTCAACTATTAGCCGCTAGCGTACTCGGGGTGCTCTTAAATACCTTCTTCGATGGCCAACCCATTTTTGCCTTAATCATGGGTGGAAGCTTTATGTTGTTGGCAGGAATAAGCGTGTTATTTGTGTCATCTAACCCTGCAAAACAATAACTAATACTAACTGACAACGGACTTGCCTAATGACTATCAAGCCAATCCTTTTTAGCCGATCACTGATTGCCGTATCGCTCAGTGCCTTCCTCTTTGGTTGCGGAGCAGAATCGAGCCCCCCTGCAGACACTAGCGCTAAAACCCCAGCCACTGTGGCACCGGGAGCGCCAGGTGCATCACCGACTTGGGCGTTTTCAGGTAAAACAGGAATAGGCACCTCCTATGAACCCTATACAACAACCGATTTACGCGCTGGGGAATACAAAGACAGCGCTGCCAACGCTGTTAGCAGAGTTTGGTTCTCGTTAGCACAAGGGGTGCTAACCGAAACCATGTATGGGCTTATTCATAATGCCCAGCTAAAAGAAGCACAGTTTATTATCGCGGGTAAAGGTTTTGTCGACGCCGAAAAAGACAACACAGTCACGAGCATAGATTATTTGCATAAGGATGACGCAGGTCGGCCACTATCGCTCGCCTATAAAGTGGTCAACAAAGATATTGAAGGCAAATACCAGATAGAAAAACATTTTTTTACCGATCCCGATCGTGATGCCTTAATGATGAAGGTGATCTTTACCGCTTTTGAGCCAGGAATCACGCCCTACCTTTATGTTAATCCCCATGTCGATAACAGTGGTGCCAATGATATCGCCAGCATCAGTAGCGACGGCACGACTTTATTTGCCGAAACGGGTAACAAAGATTCCACAGTGATTTCCATCAAAGCCGATATCCCATTCGTAAAATCGAGTGCGGGGTTTGTTGGGCGCTCTGATGGCATGACAGATCTTAAGCAAAATGGACACATGGATTGGCAGTATCAAACGACAACCGACCACAATAGTCCAACAGGTAATGTGGCGTTAACCGCTCAGCTGCCTAGCCTTAAAGTAAGTCAAGATGGCGCACCCAGCCTAAGTGCGACTTTTGTCATTGGTTTTGGCCCAGATAAAACAAGCAGCATAGCGACCACTAAAGCGACATTAGATAGCGGTTACGACAAAGTGTTGAGTCGTTATAACGGTGAAGGCGAAGCGCTTGGCTGGCAAGATTACCTCGCTTCTCTCGATACACTACCAGCAATGACAGCCAATACGACTGATAATGGTAAACTCTTGTATGCCAGTGCGCTGGTACTAAAAGCACAGGAAGATAAAACCCATGCAGGGGCGCTGATCGCCTCCTTGTCTAACCCTTGGGGTGATACCGTTTCTGCCTATAAGGGGAGTACTGGCTATAAAGCAGTATGGCCACGAGATTTCTATCAATGTGCGATGGCCTTTCTCGCCATGGGAGACAGCCAAACTCCAAAAGTTGCCTTTGAATACTTAAAGAAAGTCCAAGTATCGGCGCAAACACTCGGATATCAAGGGGTACCGGGTTGGTTCTTGCAAAAGACCCATGTCGATGGCGAAATTGAATGGGTTGGTGTGCAACTCGATCAAACTGCTATGCCTATCATGCTAGGTTGGAAGCTTTGGCAAGCTGGGGTATTAACCGATATTGAGATCAGCCATTGGTATCATGAGATGCTGAAACCCGCGGCCGAATTTTTGGTAACGGGTGGCGATATTAACTTAGATTGGAACCACACCAGCATTACGCCACTTAAGACACAACAAGAGCGCTGGGAGGAGCAGCAAGGTTACTCGCCATCGACAGCGGCAGCCGTCATTGCAGGCTTAATCGCAGCGAGCGACATTGCTAAACAAAGTGGTGATCAACAAGGCGCGATTCGTTATCTCGATGAAGCGAAGCTGATGGACTCTCGCCTTTCCGAATTAATGATCACGACCCAAGGTTTGCTCAATGAAAAAGACAATAGTCAAGCCCGTGACACTGCACCTTACTATGTTCGCCTTGCGCCAACTGGACAACCTAATAGCAGTGAAAAACTGGCTGACAACAATGGTAAAACGGGTCTTGATCAACGGCTAATATTAGACGGCGGTTTCTTAGAGCTTGTGCGCTACGGCGTGCGCAGCGCCGATGATCCAACCATTAATCATACTGTTAGCCTGATTGATAATATGGCGCTAGAAGATAATCTTAGGGTCAAGTACCTATTCACCACCCAAGATGGCAGGCAGATCCCTGGCTTTAGACGTTATGGCAATGATGGCTATGGTGAAGATACTCAAAGTGGCGCTAACTATGCCGAATCAGGTAGTAATACGAGCAATCAGCGAGGACGAGTATGGCCGTTCTTTACTGGCGAGCGAGGTCATTTTGAACTAGCCAAAGCGTTAGCAACTGGCACATTGACCGCGGAGCGCCACTCGCAATTAAAAAATCAATATGTAAAAGGAATGGAATATTTTGCTAATGATGGCCTAATGCTGCCAGAGCAAGCATGGGACGGCGTCGGCCACCCAACGCGATACCATTATCAGCAAGGACAAGGTACAAACTCGGCTACACCACTCGCCTGGACCCACGCCGAATATGTCAAATTAGTTCGCTCGATGACAGACAATCAAGTTTGGGATAAATACCCTATCGTATCGCCAGCGTTAACCGAGTGATTGCGGTGAGCTGATAATAAAAACCAGTCGCTTTGCTTTACCTAAAATTAAGCGACTGGTTTTTTTGTTTTTAACGCGCGAATCTTTACTGCATCTTAGATATCTACAATGCACTGACGTATGCACCGACTAGGTCTAAAAACGATACATCCAAAAGGCACCAAATGAATCGAAATCATTACCAAAGCGGGTTAGCACTCCCGTGCTGTAGTTAAGCTTAATGCTGTTAACAGGGTTTATTGCCATTGAATAGGTTATTCCAAAGCGTGAGTTATCTTGATTATCATCTGAATTGACGCCATTTTTAATCGTCTCCCCGCCAAAAAAATAATTACTATTGAGCGAGATCCAGTGCCCTGGGCCTATGGTGTAAATAAGATGCGCTTGCAGTGTATACTGAGGATCTTGTGCTAATGTCCCCTTACCCAGATATTCATTGTTATCACCATAAAACCGTACCGAGGCGATCACGTTATAATACCAATCACCTAATTTTTGCGACATTCCAACGCCAGGCCTTAATATCCAACGGTTAGCGCTGGCATTAAGTAATTTATCAACATTATAGCTACCAATCGGAGCCGTTACCTCCAAACTGGTGCCAACCACAACGCCTTGTTGCCAAGAGGCAAACTCTTCTATTTCCAAGGCGGGTGCGCCCAAGAAATTCCATGTTAATTTAAGTGTGGGATCGTTATAACCACAATTGTCCGCTTCAATCCGCTCACCATTTAAGATAGCACTACCTTCAAAACAACTTCGAGCAAGGGCTAAATCCACTTTCGCGCTGCGCCCAGCGAGTTCAAATGAGCGCACATAGGCTAACGCTGCAGTATTGATATTAAGTTGAGCATCTTTGAGTAATACACCTGGAGAAGGTGACACACCGCCTTCAGAATGAAGATAACCAGTGGCAAGAAAGTTGATGTTGATGGGGATATTGGTATAGCTACGAGGCTCTAAATCTTGGGCGTAAGCGAAATTTGAAACCGACAGAATGATAAGTAACACAGCGCTATAACGATAAGTATCACAATATTGTAATACCTGACTAATGAAGGAAGTCAGTTTTATCTTAGATAATCGCATCTATAATTCCATTTAGCCAACTAAGGAGAAAATGATTTAGTCCCTAATTAGTAAGTTACTTTATCTTTCTCCTTTATCAATAAAAATTTTGACCATTACGCCCCTATCTTAATCACAAGCTTAATCTCAAGCGACCAAAGAGATCAGATACCGCTTTTGCTCTCCACCGATATGAATAACCACCTCATCATCTTGATAGCGGCCCATCAAAACCGCCCCCAAAGGAGAGGATGGTGTGATCACCATGACTTCATCTAATCCCTGCGGCAGATTAGTCACTTTTAAAGGTAATTTAACCCTTACACCGCCAGCCGCGGGGCCAATAAAAAGTAGCTGAGTTCTGTCTTCACCATCCCTCACCACCACGACAGCACCGAAGTCGATGGCGTCATAGATACCGAACCCTCTGATGTTCAAAGCATCAAACATCGCCTCAGCCGTTTTACAGTCTGCAACTCGCTGCGCTTGTCCATGAGCTAAATAAGACGCTTCCAGACCAAAGGTTTCATATTTACTTCGGGCCACAGTCTCACTGTGAGTCGCCGTTTCATGCGCTTGATTTGCAGCGGTGATGGCAACTTGGGTGAGCGCTTTAAGCTGATCGCTAATAACCGCGAAAATGACCGTTTTATCTATTCGCAAACGAGATCACCCACCAGAGTTAATGCTGATCAGCTTTTCGATAAAACGTTTTACCGCTGCCTCGTCGTTAAATTTAAATCCGAGGCCATAATGGATACCGTTTAAGCTCTTCTGAATGCGTTTGGGAAACCGCGTCATTTCACTGTTATGAAAATAGCCCTCTTTATGACTCACCCCTTCAATAGCCGATAATTCAGATAAAAAGATCTCATATGCTGGACGGATCACCAGCTGACAATCGCGCTCGCTGCCATGGAGATAAAACGGCTCTTTCAATGCAGGTAACATATATTCTGTGATTTTTTTGATGGTAAAGTTAGTTCTGCAGTTGAGTAAACTCAAAACCGCGACTAAACCACTATGTTCAATGGCCAAGATCAACGCTCCTAAAATAGTTGCTCGAATAGAGACTAATGAGCCCAATTCGATTTGGCTAGCACAATAGCAAATATCAGATACGGCGGCTTGCTTTAAATTCCCAATAAGATTAAAAAGACGGTATGCCAACTTCTAACGGCAATAACCTGACTATTGCAAATGAATACCAGCCTATTAAAGAAGCAGATTGCTAATAAACTGGTGTAAAAACAACTGTGAACCCGAAACTGGACCCAAACATAATAATCAGTAATGAACTGAGCTCATATTTGAACAAAATGATATAAAGAAAAAAACCGTTAAAGCTAACAGGCTAAAAATGCAGCAAACATAGAAATAACAAGGCTTTTAGCAAACGTCGATAAGCCGTTATCCCATCAAAAGCAGACCTAATTGGTGAAATTTGAACGATTTTAATAAAAATCTATAAAAGAATTCTAAAAGTATTGATATACTTCCCCCCGAATTTTAGAACGTAACTCCAATAGAGTAGAAAAATGACTGATTTATCAAAGTACAGAAACATTGGTATCTTCGCTCACGTTGATGCGGGTAAGACCACCACAACTGAGCGTATTCTTAAACTAACCGGTAAGATTCATAAGCTCGGTGAAGTTCATGATGGTGAATCTACAACCGACTTCATGGAACAGGAAGCTGAGCGTGGTATTACCATTCAGTCTGCTGCTGTAAGTTGCTTCTGGAACGATCACCGTTTTAACGTTATCGACACCCCTGGCCACGTTGACTTCACAGTTGAAGTTTATCGTTCTCTTAAAGTACTAGACGGTGGTATCGGTGTATTCTGTGGTTCTGGTGGTGTTGAACCACAATCAGAAACCAACTGGCGTTATGCGAACGAATCAGAAGTTGCTCGTATCATCTTCGTAAACAAGTTAGACCGTATGGGTGCTGACTTCCTACGTGTTGTTAAGCAAACTAAAGACGTTCTAGCTGCCGTTCCACTAGTAATGGTTCTACCAATCGGTATCGAAGATGAGTTCAAAGGTGTTGTTGACCTACTGACTCGTAAAGCTTGGATATGGGATGAAACTGGCGAAGCTGAAAACTACACCATCGAAGATGTTCCAGCTGACATGGTTGACCTAGTTGAAGAGTACCGTGAACAGTTAATTGAAACTGCCGTTGAGCAAGACGATGACCTAATGGAAGCTTACATGGAAGGCGAAGAGCCATCTATGGAAGATATTAATCGTTGTATCCGTAAGGGTACTCGTGACCTAGCATTCTTCCCTACATACTGTGGTTCTGCTTTCAAGAACAAAGGTATGCAGCTTCTACTAAACGCAGTTGTTGATTACTTGCCAGCACCAGACGAAGTAGATCCACAGCCTCTTACCGACGAAGAAGGTAACGAGACTGGCGAACACGCTATCGTTTCAGCTGACGAGCCACTAAAAGCGCTTGCGTTCAAGATTATGGATGACCGTTTCGGTGCCCTAACCTTCGTACGTATCTACTCTGGTCGCATCAACAAAGGCGATACCATTCTTAACAGTGCAACTGGTAAGACTGAACGTATCGGCCGTATGTGTGAAATGCAAGCCGATGAACGTAACGAACTTGAATCAGCTCAAGCGGGTGACATCATCGCTATCGTAGGTATGAAGAACGTGCAAACTGGTCACACTCTGTGTGATGTTAAGCACCCTTGTACTCTTGAAGCCATGATATTCCCAGAGCCAGTTATCTCTATCGCTGTTGCGCCAAAAGATAAAGGCGGCTCAGAGAAAATGGGTATCGCTATCGGTAAGATGATCGCAGAAGATCCATCATTCCGCGTTGAAACTGACGAAGATTCAGGCGAAACCATCCTTAAGGGTATGGGTGAACTTCACCTAGACATTAAGGTAGACATCCTGAAGCGTACTTATGGCGTTGACCTAATCGTTGGTGAGCCTCAAGTAGCATACCGTGAAACTATCACTCAAGAAATTTCTGATAGCTACACGCACAAGAAGCAGTCAGGTGGTTCTGGTCAGTTCGGTAAGATCGACTACACCATCCGTCCTGGTGAGCAAAACTCTGGCTTCACGTTCAAGTCATCTGTTGTTGGTGGTAACGTACCTAAAGAATTCTGGCCTGCTGTTGAAAAAGGTTTCGAGAGCATGATGCAGACTGGTACCGTTGCAGGCTTCCCAGTACTTGACGTTGAACTAGAACTGACTGACGGTGCTTTCCACGCAGTTGACTCGTCAGCTATCGCGTTCGAAATCGCTGCTAAAGGCGCTTTCCGTCAATCTATGCCAAAAGCGGGTGCACAACTTCTTGAGCCTATCATGAACGTTGACGTATTTAGCCCAGATGACAACGTTGGTGACGTAATTGGTGACCTTAACCGTCGTCGCGGTATGATCAAAGATCAAAACGCTGGTGTAACAGGTGTTCGTATCAAGGCTGAAGTACCACTTTCAGAAATGTTCGGTTACATCGGTTCACTACGTACAATGACATCTGGTCGTGGTCAGTTCTCTATGGAGTTCGCTCACTACAACCCATGTCCAAACAGCGTTTCTGAGAAAGTTATTGCGCAAGTTAAAGAGCGTAAGGCTGCTGAAGCTAAGAAGTAATATTACTTTTTAAGCACGCTTGCTAGCTATAAAACCCTAACGATGCAGATCGTTAGGGTTTTTCTTTTTATCTCTATTGAAAACCGAATAAAAGAGTCGAACACAAAGGAGAAAACGTGACAGAAGCAAACAGTGTTGTAATACTCGACTTTGAAACCACAGGACTCTCGCCTACCCAAGGCGACCGCGCAATCGAAATTGGCGCAGTCAAACTCGAGAAAGGTATCGTCGTAGATACGTTTCAGCAGCTAATGAATCCAGGGTTTCGCATCACTAGCTTTATAGAACAATACACAGGGATCACTAATGAGATGTTAAGTGATGCTCCTGGCTGTAAACAAGGAATGGCGGACTTTGCTGATTTTATTGGCGATGCAAAACTGGTTGCTCACAATGCGAGCTTTGACCAACGCTTCTTAGAGGCTGAGCTGTCACGCATTGGCCGGCAATATTCATCGCCATTTGCGTGTTCCATGCTACTTGCAAGACGAATTTATCCAGATGCCCCCAATCATCAATTAGGAACCTTAGTCAGTTACAATCGGATTCAACACGATGGGGTATTTCACCGGGCATTAGCCGATGCACAGATGACGGCAACGTTATGGCAACACATGTTGGGCACATTAGCCGAGCGCTGGCATTGCCATAATCCAAGCTTCGAGCTGATGTTAAGCTTACAAAAGCAATCCAAGGCCAATATCAGCAAGTTTTTAACCAAATATGTATAACTGAATCGTTTTAACACAACAGCTTTAACTCATCAGCTACCGCACGACTGACGCTCAACTAAATTCGTCGGAATAAGTTGATTAGAAACCTGCTGACCTTTTATCAATTTCAACAAACTTTCGACCAAGATTTCCCCTGCTAATTTGGTATTTTGTTTCACTGTCGTCAATGCCGGATTAGCAAAACTTGCCACAGGAATGTCATCATAACCCACAACGGCAATATCATTTGGCACATCAAACCCCTGCTCTTTTAACGCTCGAATAGCGCCAATAGCAATGAGATCACTGGCGGCAAAAATAGCGTCAAACTCAACCTTTGATCGAATAAGTGCTAACGTCGCATCATAACCTGAGCTTTCAGTACTAATGGCATCGATTTGTAATGCTGCGTTACATTTAATATCGGCATCTTTAAGCGCCTGTTGATGGCCTAAATAACGTTCTTGAAACTCAGGACTATGACTCGATGCATCACCAATAAAAGCGATTTTTTTACGGCCTTTTTTTACAAGATGTTCAGTTGCAATAATGCCACCTTGGCGATTATCACAACCAATCGATAATACAGAAGACTTGGTTTGCGCGGCTCCCCAAATAACAAAATGGGTATTTTGCGCTAACAGTTTTTCTAGCTTCGCCTCATAATCCATGTAATCGCCATACCCCAGCAAAATAATGCCATCGGCTTTATTGCTGTCTTCATAATCAGCATGCCAATCACTGCTAAGCTGTTGAAAAGAAACTAAGAGGTCATAACCTTGTTGTGCAGTCGCACGAGTGATCGAACCAAGCATAGACAAAAAAAACGGATTGATCAGCGAATCATCATTGGTGGGATCTTCACACAGTAACAGCGCTAACGTTAAGCTACTTTGTGTACGTAAATTACTGGCATTTTTATCTACTTTGTAATTGAGTTCCTTCGCTATTGCTTGCACTTTCAAGCGGGTTTCTTCATTAACTAATGGACTATTGCGTAGCGCTCTAGAAACCGTTGATTGGGACACTCCAGCCCTATAAGCTATATCTATTGAGGTCGCTTTTGTTGTCATCGTTGTTGCTACCCTTTAACCTAAAATGGTCGCCGAGTAGCACTCGCCGACCAATACCATACAACTTAAATAGCTAACCAATTAATCTGCACTTGATTAGATACCTAGCTCCTTCATTAAATCATCAGCATCATCGACGACTACGGCACCTTTAACACCTTGTGACCAGGTTGTAGATCCGAGAATGTTACTGCTTCCATGACCATGCTGGGCAAGTAGTGCATCAGGATCGTGTTCTTCATCATTTACAAAATCAGCTAACTTTATAAACTCTGTCTTATCCATCGCGAATTCAAGATAAAAAATATGGTTTCTCTCAGTCTTAAATGCCACTCGGCGCGCAACAGCTTCATCTAAGTTAGTATCAATAGAGATGGTGAGTTCTTTATTAATGGTCAGCATTTTTGGCTGACTCTGATTAATGGATGTCTGTAATTCTTTGTTAACCTTAACGATAAAGTCACCTAAAATTTGATTCATTAGCTCACCCATCACATCACCTACTTCATCAGACGTGTGTGAAAAAGCAAACTCAGATTCAGGCATCCCCATCTGTGTCATATAAGCTTGGTATATTTCGACAGCGGCTTGCGCAGAGAAGTTAATTACCACTAAACCAGAAAACCCGCCATCAAATATGGAGAAACAACCTAAATCAGGCTTAAGGCAGGTTTTAGTAATACTTTGCACCATAGCCGCATGAGATACTTGGCTAGAAGTTGTACTCGAAAGAACATGAGAAACCGAATGGCAAAGCTTTAATAAAATATCGTCAGAGGTGATCACTTGAGATGTCATAGTCATGTTACTAACCGAAAAGAATCAATACTTAATTCTGCGCTCTATTGATGTAAAAATCAAAGTGAAAACAGCGGATTAGTATAGCACTGCAACAAATTGGCGCATATTTCTATACAAGTTATTGAATACTTGCGATTTACAAATATGTTACAGCCTACAACTTTAGTTGCAAATTTGCATAAAATGTCGGTTTCGCATTGAAATAGCTGATGTTAATCAGGCCTGTTTCAGTACAGTTAAGTAATAGCGTGAACTGATTCAACTATACGGCCAATAATCGACAGATTAATTTAGTATTTGTTCAATTTAATATAGATAACAGGTATATTTGTAACACTGTTACCTAACGCTACCGTGTAAGGATTATCATGTTAGCTATTTTAAGACGATTCACTATTCTGCAACGCCTTATTTTTATGTTAATACTTGCAGCAATTGGTACATTTGTATTTGGTAGTTTTTCCATCAACGAGCAACGCAATAGTCTAATTGCTCAAAAATGGATACAAAATGACGCACAGTTATCGACCATATTGAGTGTCCTCGACGCACACGAAAAACAAGCTCAGCAAGGTTTAATGACTCAAGAAGAGGCAAAGAAAACCGCGAGCAAGCTTGTTCATAGCATAAAATACGGTTCTGATGGCTTCTTTATTATATTTAACGCTAAGCAAGTCGTCATCGCTCACGGTGCAAGCTCCAACGCCTTGGGTACGCACGTTAGTGGCTTAAAAGACAGACAGGGACAATCCACAATCAGTCAATTGGTAAACGAAGCCAATTCAAAAGGCATTGCCTACGCGACATTCGACACTGTTAACCCTCTTAACAATAAGCAAGAAACAGCGTTAATGGAGGCTCGCCGCTTCAACTCGTGGGGCTGGACGATTGTCACAGCGTCCTATATGAGTGATGTCAACGACACGTTAATTTCTCTACTGTTTAACTACTTTATCATTATGATGCTGATCTCAGTTCCGATTTTTGCATTTTTCCTTGTATTAAATCACTCTATTAGTTCTCCCCTGACCCAAGCAATTGAAGCGATGAAGGATATTGCACAAGGTGAAGGAGATCTGACTAAACGTCTTCCGACAAAAGGTAACGATGAAGTCGTCGAACTTGCTAAGGCATTTAATATCTTTGTTGGTAAAATCAACATGATGGTCGCAGATCTTCAACCCGTTGGACAAAACCTAAATTTGGACGCCGATAGATTACTCTGTGCCGTGGGCGAATCTAATGCCAGCGTGGATCACCTCCATCAAGAAACCAGTAGTGTTGCTACGGCAATCAATCAAATGTTGTCAACAACACATGAGATGGCAAGCAGCACTCAACAGGCGGCCGATGCAGCAAATAGCGTAAAAGAGCAAGCACTCGACAGCAAAACGCAAATGGACAGCACTGTACTCAATGCTGAGAAACTGGTTAATGAGCTACGAAATGCCGAATCAATCACTCAACACTTAGGCGTATCGTCAGAACAGATCGGTAGTATTTTGGATGTCATTCGCGGAATTGCCGATCAAACTAATCTATTGGCACTCAACGCGGCCATTGAAGCTGCACGCGCCGGAGCGCACGGCAGAGGCTTTGCCGTGGTTGCCGATGAGGTCCGGGCACTAGCAAACCGCACTCAAGACTCTACCAATGAGATCCAGAAGATCATTACTGATATCCAAAATGGTGTTGCTAGCGTGATGACGAGTAACAGCCAAACTCAGGATCAGTCAGAGCAATTGCAAAGCCAAGCGCAAGCCGTTGGTGTATCTCTTAGCTCGATTTTAGATCTTATCGCTCATATCAGTGATATGAATACCCAACTGGCCAGTGCAACAGAAGAACAATCTTTAGTTACTGAAGAAATTAATCGTAACATCTGTAGCATTACCGAACTCTCTGAAGTCTCTGTTAAGGCTAACGAGAGCAATCGATTGGCAGCACAATCTTTACGAGAGATAAGCCAAACCAGCACTAAGATTTTAGGGCAGTTTAAAGTCTAACCCATCGATTTATCACAAAAAGGAGAAGCAAATGGCTTCTCCTTTTTTTTACCTAAACTATGATAAGCTTAGTCCCACTATATAACTAAAGTGACCAAGTAATCATGGCTCGAATGACGTTAGCGGTACATCCTCAGCTCTATAGCATTCATAGCTTTACTCCTGATAGTAAAATCGATCCACAAGTATTTGAACAACCCATGTTTTTTATTGGCAAGACCAAAGATGAACTGTCGGTTGTTGTACCAGCTGACCTATCGCTAAAGAGTCTAGAGATTGAAAGTGACTGGCGCTGTTTCGAGGTGGTAGGCCCCTTAGGATTTTCAATGACAGGTATTTTAGCTAGTGTCTCAGGAACATTGGCGAATGCTAAAGTCAGTATTTTTGCCATTTCAACCTTTGATACCGACTATATCCTAGTTAAAAAAGATAAACTTGAACTCGCCATACAAGCTCTTAAAAAAAACAATTATCAGATTATTCATTATTAGCCGTTTACGGTTAATATGACGCAGTAGAGAATCACGATGATATATGAAAAAACCGTTACTATTACGGCTGAACATGGTATCCATACACGACCAGCAGCACTTTTAGTCAAAGAAGCAAAACAGTACGATTGTGATGTTTTGGTCGAATGCCACGGCAAACAAGCGAGCGCCAAAAGCCTGTTTAAACTACAAACCTTAGGTCTTTATAAAGGTGTCTCTGTCACCGTTAGCGCGGAAGGAGAACAGTCGCAGCAGGCTGTTGAAAGAGTCTCTGAGCTGCTTATCACACTTAGCTAAAAGGGTATATGAATGATAATTAAAGGAATTGCCGTTTCAGCGGGTATCGCTTTAGGTCAAGCAAAAGTACTTCAACCGCTAGACAACAAACTCGATTATCATCTACTTCCCCCTTCGCAACTTCGTTTTGAAAAAATATGCCTAGATAATGCCATTGCCACACTCGTTAGTCAGATAAAAAACAGCGCCTTACATCTACAACCCGATAGCGAGCATTACCAGTTAATCGAAGCCGATTTAATGCTGCTCGAAGATGAAGAGTTGCAACAGGAATTACATGTCGCCATCGCTAAGCAACAATTTTCTGCAGCCTTAGCAGTAGAGCACACCTTTGCCAAACAGGCACAAGCGATGCGAGATATGGACACGCCCTACCTCTGCTGCCGCGCCGAAGATGTCCTCTCCTTAGGACAACGCCTCATTCAAATACTGCTGACAGGCGAATCTACAGAGTTATCCAATATCCCCGATAACAGCATTATCATCGCCAAAGACATTACTCCAGCAGAGTTTGCCACGCTTCCGTTAAATAGATTAAAAGGCTTAGTGCTGCAAACAGGCGGCGTGACCAGTCATACCGCAATTTTGGCCCGTAGTGCATCAATCCCCACGCTGATGAGTTGTCCGTGTGATTTAGCGCTTATCGCCAACGGGACCCCTATCGCCTTAGATGCGATATCGGGGGAGCTAATTATTGACCCGACTGAAGCGCAAGTCGCACGATTAAAAGTCGCGCTGCAACAAGCCATCGAACGTAAAGTTGGCTTAGAGCAATTTAAAAACCAAGCAACACAGACCCAAGATGGTCATAAGATCTCGCTACTCGCTAATGTGGGTTGTATCAGCGAAATCAATCATCTAGCGGATGTTGGTGCCGAAGGTGTTGGGTTGTTTCGTACCGAATTTATGTTTATGAATAACCACGAATTGCCCGATGAACACCAACAATACCAGCTTTATTGTGATGCGCTTCAGTTACTTAACGGCAAGCCATTAACGATACGGACAATCGATTTGGGGGCAGATAAAGAGGTGCCCTCTTTATCCATGATAAAAGAGGAAAATCCAGCACTGGGCGTACGCGGCATTCGTTACACCTTGAACCATCCGCAATTATTTAGTGCGCAGCTGCGTGCGGTTCTTCGTGCAGCGAATCACGGCGCGATTCGATTGATGTTCCCTATGGTTAACCAAGTCGAAGAGTTAGAAGACGCCCTAGCCCTCATTGAGCGATGTAAAGATGAACTCAATGAAGCGGAAAAGGGCTTTGGTGATATCACTATTGGCATTGTGGTTGAAACCCCTGCCGCAGTGATAAACTTAGACTCCATGTTACCTTTACTTGATTTTATCAGCATTGGAACCAATGACTTAACCCAGTACACTATGGCCGCAGACCGTACCAGTCCTTATCTTATTGATAAATATCCGGTACTGTCACCTGCTATTATCAAGTTGATCGCCCAATCAATATCCAGCGCAAAAGCCGCAAATGTGCAAGTATCCATGTGTGGTGAATTGGCGAGTAATCCCAATGCTACCGCGTTACTTATTGGCCTAGGCATTGATGAGCTAAGTGTCAGCGTCGCAGCACTATTAGAAATAAAGCAGGAGCTCAGTCGATGGCGCTATGAGGATTGTGTAAAACAGGCCGAGCAGGCAATGGTGATATCGCGCATAGATAAACTAAATGAATTGCTAACACGCTGTCACTCTTGATAATTATTGAGTATGCTAGGAAAATAAAAATGCGTCACACGTGGATCAACACAGGAACTCAAAAATGGGATTTTTAAGCCGAATTCGACGGTTAATATCAGGACAGCCTCCCGTAAAAGGCGGTATAGATGTTTACGCGCCCGTATCTGGTGAAATTGTGGCGATCGAAAAGGTACCGGACGTGGTTTTTGCAGAAAAAATTGTCGGTGACGGTATTGCGATCGCGCCTAAAGGGACTCAAATTCTCGCGCCAGTAGATGGCACCATTGGCAAGATATTTGAAACAAACCATGCATTCAGTATTGAATCACCTCACGGGTTAGAGTTGTTTGTGCATTTCGGTGTAGGTACTGTCGAACTGCGTGGTAATGGGTTTAAACGATTAGCCGAAGAGGGTCAAAACGTCAAAATGGGCGACCCTATTTTAGAGTTTGATTTAACATATTTAAAAGACCATGTTGAGAGCCTACTGACACCTGTTGTCCTAGCGAATATGGAAGACGTTCAGAGCATCGATAAACGCCAAGGATCAATTGAAGCGGGTAAAGATATCATCTTCTCTGTTCAACTTTAACGCTCAACTCATGTGCTCCGATACATTCGGAGCATATATATGCTATTGAATTTAATTCATCCCGTCGAACTCACCCAATCGTGATATCCACTTGAGCCGCAGCCGACTCAATGCCACAATGCACAGATAATATAAGCTCACACTATGAGCCAGCTCAACAAGGAGAACCGCTTTGACCCTATATGGCATCAAGAATTGCGACACAGTGAAAAAAGCCCGTAAATGGCTTGAACAGCATCAACAACAGGTAACCTTTCACGACTTTCGCGAAGATGGCTTAACGGTGACGGATATCGAATATTGGGTAGAATGCGTTGGTTGGGAAACCCTGTTTAATAAGCGCAGCACCAGCTTTAGGAATTTAACCGAAGCAGAAAAATCAGATCTTACCCAAGATAAAGCCATCGATCTGATGTTAACCTATCCGACACTAATCAAACGTCCCGTCTTAGCGAAAGACGATAAGGTCTTTGTCGGCTTTAAGCCCCTGCAGTATCAGGAGATCTTCCTATAATGGTTCAAGATGTATTAACACTGGCGCAAGACCTTATCTCAAGGCCATCGGTAACACCACTCGATGAAGGTTGTCAACAACTGATGGCCGACAGACTGGCAGCTAAAGGGTTTAATATCGAGCCAATGCTATTTGAAGATACCACTAATATGTGGGCAAGACGCGGCAATAGTGGACCACTATTTTGTTTCGCAGGTCACACCGATGTAGTCCCCGTAGGCGATCTAAATCGTTGGCATACACCGCCTTTCGATCCTGTAGTGATAGATGGTTATCTCCACGGGCGCGGCGCCGCCGATATGAAAGGCTCACTGGCTGCAATGCTGGTCGCCACCGAACGTTTCGTCGATGAACACCCCGATCATCATGGCTCCATCGCCTTTCTGATCACGAGCGATGAGGAAGGTCCTTTCATCAATGGGACGACCCGTGTTATCGACACCTTAGAAGCGCGCAATGAAAAGATCACCTGGTCGCTGGTCGGTGAGCCATCGTCCACCCACAAATTAGGAGATATCGTCAAAAATGGGCGCCGTGGCAGCTTAACCGGCAACCTGACGGTTAAAGGCATTCAAGGACATGTGGCCTACCCTCACCTTGCCGACAATCCAATACATAAAGCCGCGCCTGCATTAGATGAGCTTGCTCGAATGAAGTGGGATAATGGCAATGAATTTTTCCCACCGACCAGCTTCCAAATCGCTAATATCAACGGCGGTACTGGCGCTTCAAATGTGATCCCCGGAACATTAGAAGTGATGTTTAACTTTCGCTACTCAACCGAAGTCACCGCGGAAATATTAATCCAACGCGTACTTAACATTCTCGATGCCCACGGCTTAGATTATGATATTAGCTGGATTTTTAACGGCTTACCCTTCTTAACTGAAGATGGCCCACTGCTTGATGCCACCCGGGCTGCAATTAAAGAAGTAACAGGCACAGATACCGATCCACAAACGTCTGGCGGAACCTCTGATGGACGCTTTATCGCACCAACGGGCGCTCAAGTAATAGAGCTAGGGCCTGTTAACGCGACCATTCATAAGGTTAACGAATGCGTTAAAGTCGATGATATCGAACAGCTTGCCAAGGTCTATCAGCGTATTTTGGAAAAACTACTGTGCTAGATGCCGTTAGCAATATCTATGGTCTTGGGGAGCTTCCACTCGAGCAATACCAAGGCCATCTTGTCGAACCCAATACACTCGCTAAATTTAAACTGATGCAACTTGCGGCTGCTAAGGATGGTTTATCCATCCAGATCTGCTCTGCCTATCGAGATCTGGCTAAGCAGCTGGCTATCTGGAATGCTAAGGCAAGCGGAAAACGAACCTTACTCGATAAAAATTCCGAGCCAATTGAAATAGCGTCACTTAACGACGATCAACTCGTGGATGCCATTTTACTTTGGTCAGCATTACCAGGCATATCCCGCCATCATTGGGGAACCGATATTGACCTGTTTGATGCCAATAATATTACCCGCAACGATTTGCAGCTAATTTCCAGCGAATATGAGCCCAACGGGCCCTGCCATTACCTGCATAATTGGCTCACTTGCCATGCCAGCAATTTTGGGTTTTATTTTCCCTATCAAGCTAAGCTGAGTGGCGTCAGCCCAGAACCGTGGCACCTAAGTTATTACCCTAAAGCTAATGAATACCTTAAGGCATTCGATATTAAAACACTGGCCAATATATTGTCACAACAAGAGATGCACCTTAAGCACTCGGTGCTTGGGCGACTAGAGACCTTAGTTGACGAATTTGTCTACCGTATTGCACCTTGGCCTAAGACCTAGCTATACACGGCTAACCACTAATATTAACGCCTAGCGACTAGGCTTTTCAGAGTTTCAACATGAATTTAGACCAGCACCGTAATCGTTTTATTATTGATGATCACACCATGAGTTACCTCGATGTCGGCCAAGGCCCAGTGCTATTGCTCGGCCACAGTTACTTATGGAATAGTGCCATGTGGGCGCCGCAAATTGCCGTATTAAGCCAGCACTATCGTTGTATTGTGCCAGAGCTTTGGGGACATGGCCTATCTAGCTCAATGCCCGCTCGCTGTCGCTCGCTTAAACATTTGGCCGAGCACTATTTAGCCCTGATTGACCATCTTAATATCGACCAGTTTTCAATTTTAGGATTATCGGTCGGGGGAATGTGGGGCGCAGAACTAACCTTGCTTGCGCCTCGTCGAGTTAAGACTCTGGTAATGATGGGCTGCTTTATCGGTTTCGAACCGGAAGTCAGCCGCGCTAAATATTACGAGATGCTCGATATCATGACCGAGGCACAATCCATACCTACATCATTGATCGATCAAATCGCGCCGCTATTTTTTGCAAATGGGGTTAACCAAGATAATCCTCAGCTAATTAACGCTTTCAAACAAGAACTAGCCAATATCAGCGCCGAACAAATCGACACCATTGCGCGTCTAGGAAAAATTATTTTTGGCCGCCGCGATATAATGGAAGATGTTGAGCAACTTACCTTACCCTGCCTCATCATGACCGGCACAGAAGATAAACCCAGACCCGCACTGGAAGGTTATTTGATGCACGATGCCATTGATGGCAGTGAGTATATTCACATTCCCAAGGCAGGCCATATTTCAACCTTAGAGCAAAGTGATTTTATCAATCGGCAGCTACTCGACTTCTATGCTAAACACTTAAATTAGAGTAATTATTTGTTTATCGACTGAATAGACCAGAGCCTTGGATATTCAGTGTTAGAATGCGAGCAGAAAAATCTTTTCAATAGACATGATTTTATATAATGAAACTACTTAAACCTTTGTTTGACAATAATCGTCGCTGGGCTGGACGCATTCTTGAAGAAAATCCCAACTTCTTCCAACAGCTAGCACAACAGCAAAACCCAGAATATTTATGGATTGGCTGCTCCGATAGCCGTGTTCCATCGAACCAAATTATCGACTTAATGCCAGGTGAAGTCTTTGTTCACCGCAACATCGCCAATATGGTTATCCATACAGACCTCAATTGCCTATCGGTACTTCAATACGCCGTTGATGTATTAAAAGTGAAGCACATCATGGTGGTAGGACATTATGGCTGCGGTGGTATAAAAGCCTCCATGAGCAAGGAGCGTTTAGGGCTTATCGATAACTGGCTTGGGCATATTCGAGATATTCATCGCCTTCACGAAGATGAATTAAATCAATTAGACGAAAAGACACGCTTCGATCGACTCTGCGAACTTAACGTCATAGAGCAAGTTGGTAATGTCGCTAGCACCAATATCGTTCAAGATGCGTGGGAAAAAGGTCATGATGTAGCTATCCATGGCTGGATTTACAGTGTAGAAAACGGCTTACTTTCCGATCTCGATGTGACGGTAGATAAAGCACTCGTGAACTCGAAAAAAACTGGCATTTAGCTATTTTATCTGGGCGCATGATGCCGAAAATCATGCGCTTTATGCACAGCGTTTAAGCAAACACGAAAAAAACGATCATTTTGGATAAATAATCCTTAATAAACATCGCAGTTTATCCCCTATCCCATTTATAATTCACATAATTTTTTCGTGCAATGCGCTTAGCAACTGCTAACAAAATGTTCCATGTTTGGTTTTGAATTATTTGGTCCTGAAGAGAAACCGGACGTTGCAGACGTAGTGGAGAACGGGTTCACTTTCCGTTATGACTGTGATCACATAGGTAATGACCGTTGGAAAACGCGCGAGATGGAAGCTTTGCAGAGAAGTTGATGGATCATTGCCGTGAAGTGTTACTCGGTGATCGTCCTAAGAACGATGACAAATTAATGTTCGCTTCATATATGAGGCGATGAGTATCATCTATAGCCAGCAGATTGATGCATGTCATGCGATATCTTATGGTCTGGGCTAGGTACTGAGCTATCATCACGGTATAGGTAACTGCTTAGCATTCAATGTACTCGAAGAGTTCTATCCTGAAGGCATAGCAGAATTCCGTCAGATGATGGATAATCACAATATTGTTCTACCGAAGAATATATAAAGATCTGTCTGATGAAACTATCGCTAAGATGGTCGCCGTCACTAAGAGCATAGGCTCACTATGGGACAATGTTTGCGACAGCGAATGGGAAGAGAAAGTGACCGACGAAATGCTGACTGAGCTATTCCGTCACATCTAAACAGGCCAAGTGATGATAAGGGTTCAATATAACCCCCTTTTCTCTTGGCAAACATGCTACACAGCTATAAATATAGGTAAATCTATGAATGTAACCCTTTTGATCCCTGCACGCTATGGCTCTAGCCGTTTTCCTGGTAAGCCGTTAGCGCTGATTAGTGGTAAGCCGATGATCCAGCACGTATATGAACGAGCGTCCCTAGCCAAAGGATTAACGGCTATCTACGTAGCGACTGATGACGATCGCATTAAAGATGCAGTTGAAGCGTTTGGCGGCAATGTTGTCATGACAGACGAAAATGCGGCATCGGGTACAGATCGTATTGAAGAGGCTATCACCCTGTTAGGCCTAAAAGATGATGACCTAGTCATTAACCTGCAAGGTGATCAACCTCTAATCGATCCTATATCGATTGAACAAATTATTGCGCTTTTTGAGCGTCATCCAGGTGAGTTTTCCATGGCCACCTTAGGTTATGAAATTACCGATGAACATGATCGTAACGATCCCCAACATGTAAAGATGGTATTTGATAACGACTTTAATGCTCTCTATTTTTCACGTGCACGTATTCCATTTGGCCGCGATACCAACGATTACCCTGTATATAAACATCTCGGTGTTTATGCCTATACCCGTTCGTTTATCTCGACCTTCGCAAAGCTACCACTTGGCCGCTTAGAAGATTTAGAAAAACTTGAACAACTACGTGCACTTGAACATGGCTATAAAATTAAAGTTGCCATTAGTGCTTGCGACTCACCAGAAGTCGACGTTCCCGAAGATATTCGCAAATGTGAAAAGCGTTTAGCCCTAGGTTAACAGCCACTAAAGGATAACGATGTCTAATTTAGAAGCTTGGCTCATCATCATCTTAGTTATCGGCGTGATAGCGAGTAATATCGCCGTGCTTAAATACAGCGCTAAGTTTAAGATGCCTCAGTTTGGTAAAGATGATTTACAGCAACCTAAGGCTAAAAAAGATGACAACAGCGATCCTGAATCTAAAGAGCGGCAATCCGAGCTCGATTCAGATAGCAACACCAAAACTAAAAAGGATTAGCTTACGTTATCCTCAACAAAGGCTTACCTCGGTAAGCCTTTTTCGTTTTTACTCTCTCACATCCCTTCTCCCTTAGAATGAAGGGAAGGCATTTTTATGTTTGCTTGAGTCGCGTTTGGCCGCATCTTATTTGTTAAGTGTATTTGAAGGTCACACTTTCACTGTTACTAATCGCCTATCCGGCGAGGAATGTGCAAGCACTCTTTTGGCTCGCCACGAGCACTTCCATGTGGGCTCTGCGAAATCATCCATGATTTCGAAGGCCAAAACCGCGCTTACACTGGGTCATTTTATCTCTTCGATTTGATAGTGTTTGGTGTGACTTGAGAATTAAAAGCTAAGAAGGTTTTGCCCCAAAGTTTAGCGGCCTTGGAATGAAGGTATGGCATTTTTTGGCTTAGTAGCGTTTGGCTGTGTTTTCATTTACTGAGAGTGTTTGAAGGTCGAACCTTCATGGCTACTTATCACCTGCGGTGAGCGAATGTGCGAACACTTCTGCGACTCGCCCCAAGCACAGTCCCTGTGGGCTCTACGCCAGCATCCATGCTGGCAAAGGCCGCAGCCGCGTTCACACTTGGTATCTAACTTTCTCAGATTTGGCTACATTTGGTGTGCGTTGCTAGTTCAGAAGCTAACTTAATTATGCCCCTTTATTAGTTACAGACAATAAGCAGGAAAGAACAGTGAAGAGTCTGTTGGCCAACTTTTACGAATCGACAAGTAATAATCACGAATTACATTCGATTCAACATCAATACCAATGCTCACTTTGTTCATTTCTGTGCGCGTTTACCCAGTAATACTCTGGTAGAGTGCCTATAAATCAATAGCTTTTCTTCAGCAAAAATTAAATAATAGGTTTATTAAATGTGCATGCGTGTTTTGCCAAATACGTGCGCATGCGCACTATACAAATGTTAACTGCATGGATTAGCATGGTCAAGTTTCTGAAAGTAATTGCATATATTCTTATTGGAGGAGTGGTCATAGTTGGCGCATTGCTTTTGTGGTTTGACCGCTCAAAAGATATAGATTTTACCGTTTATCATCCTGATGCTTGGGTTACATGCAACGGAAAAATCAACAAGGATTCAGTTGAATATGTTCAGCTTACTAAATGGTTACAACTGAATAACTCAAATTGGCAAAACTATGTAGCAACTGCATCTCCTGGTTATTTTTATAAATCAGACGATATTACGATTCATGTATATAAGCATGGCGTAGTCGTTAATTATTATGACGGTCAAAACTGGTCTCAAGTACAAAAGTCAGTTGATACAAAGGAAATTCATGGTATTTGCAAAAGCAGTTAACAAGCCAAGTCAGCGGGAATTTTACTCGCTGAAAAACACTCATAAAATCCCCTGCTTGGGGCGTTAACTGCATGGATTAGCATGGTCAAGTTTCTGAAAGTAATTGCATATATTCTTATTGGAGGAGTGGTCATAGTTGGCGCATTGCTTTTGTGGTTTGACCGCTCAAAAGATATAGATTTTACCGTTTATCATCCTGATGCTTGGGTTACATGCAACGGAAAAATCAACAAGGATTCAGTTGAATATGTTCAGCTTACTAAATGGTTACAACTGAATAACTCAAATTGGCAAAACAATGACTATGGCCACCCATAGTTAATGGCATTGAAAACGACCTTCTACTAAGCTTGAAAGGAGCATTAAACAAGGAGGTTTTTATGCCGCGCCCTCGCAGAACTCAAGTTAGTCTTGAAGACACTCCCTATTATCATTGCTGTAGCAGAGTCGTTCGCCGTGCCTTTTTATGCGGTGATGACGCTTATTCTGGCAAGAATTACGACCACCGTAGAAACTGGGTTGAGTCACTATTATTTGAACTAGAAACGGCTTTTGCCATTGACGTTACAGCGTTTGCGGTGATGTCGAATCACCTGCACCTAGTGTTACGAATTGATATCGATAGCGCAAATCGTTGGACTGACCGACAAGTGCTTGAGCAGTGGCATAAACTGTTTAAAGGCGATGCAATAACCCGTAAATTTGTCCAAGGTGAATTGGTAGAAGCCTACGAGGTGGCTAGACTAAAGCACGCTATTGCGACGTATCGAAGCAGATTGTGTGATATATCTTGGTTTATGCGCTGCCTAAACGAGCCTATAGCACGGCTAGCAAATCAAGAAGATAATTGCTCTGGCCGGTTCTGGGAAGGACGCTTTAAATCACAACCGTTGTTAGATGAAGCAGCGGTTTTAGCCTGTATGGCCTACGTTGATTTGAATCCTATCAGAGCCAAGATGGCAGACACTCCAGAGCAATCAGACCACACCAGTATCCAACTGCGTATTAAGGCAGCTTTAAAAGGTGAGCAGCCCAAGCACTTACAGCCTTTCATCGGTAATGAACGCGATAACCAAGCCAACGGCTTAGCTTTTTCGTTAACGGATTATCTCGAACTGGTGGATGATACAGGGCGTATCATTCGCGACGATAAACGCGGTGTTATCAGTGAAAATAGTGCCAAGTTACTGACTAAGTTGAACATCCCCCAAGATAATTGGCTCAAGCTTACCACCGAATTTGGTCAATTATTTCATGGCCCAGTGGGCACGCTACAAGAACTCACCAACTACTGCGAACACTTAAATAAACGACGACGGCACTTTGCGATGAGCTGTCAGCACTTTCAAGCCAGCTAATTACCACCTCGCCGTAAATCAACCACACCGATTCCCCCTAAAGCTATATGGGGTGGAATATCACGACTTAAAAACGCTATTTTTGAGTGAATTAGCTAGATTTTGTCAACTATCTATAACTTAGCCACTTTTTATCGACCTGTTAATGGGCTGACCACCTTACGTCGCTTGAACGCAAACATAAAGGGGATTATGTTATTGTTTTATAATGGCTGGCTAGATTATTTTTTGACAAAACTAATGCAGCGAGCATCAATAATAAAATCAAATTAATTTTAATTTTCATTATTTCGTTCCCATTTAGTCTTTTCAATATCAATCTTGTAAAATTTTAATTCGAAATAAACAAATGCCAAACCAACAAAAGCTGCAGTAGGCAGGTCAGAAATAAAATAAATTACTAGACAATTGAATGTGATGCTTGGTAATAAATGTTTAATCATAATTACTCCAGTAAAAAAACTGTTTTATAATGGCTGGCTAGATTATTTTTCTAGATTATTTTTTTGTAATGATGGCAATTTAGCGTACTTTTGGCAACGAGGGAGTGATTATGCCAATATTCAAGTGCCAATGATAACCACTAGTTTTAGAAGCTGAAATCAAGAGCTGGTTCTTTGGTCGTTGCCTCTTCTTGACGGGATAAATCATCGGGCCTTGCTCCTGGTTGTTATAGGCACTGCCGCCAGCAGGTAAAAGATTGATACTCAGTGGATTGCCCCCCCACTCCTTTAAGTATGCTCCCATATTCGTCGCATCCTCAGACCAACTGATGTCGTGTATGACTTTGGTGTGCCAATTTCCACCGTATACTATTAGTCTAGATTCATGGTCAAGATATGGCTTGAGCTTGTTGGCCATTCTCAACGATCTTGGCTCCTGATGGTCATCAAAAAGAACCAAGGTGAGGCCATGTTTCTTTAAAGGAAGTAGTGCCTCTAAAAGCTCAAACATAGCTTCACTCGTTTTTCCGGTGTGAAGCTTATTCCATTGGTAGCTAGAGGCGATGCTCTTAGCAAGTTTTCTGGTGTCGCCACTTATATCGGTTTGAGAACCAAGCAACTCAATGGCTAGAGTTACTGGTCCCTTTTTCAGCTGATTGCAGACGATGTTTTCAATCCATTGAGGAGCTTCAGCACTCCCATGGATTTCACCGAGTAGCAAAGGACGACTATTATCTATTACAGCCTCTAACTGTGTAGGTAAAGGTTTGCAGGCCCAAGAAGTGATTGGTAAACAGACTAAACCGATTAAAATCCATAATCGCACGACAAGACTCCTTTCTAATGAATGAACATAGTTTATAGAATCAATGTTGAATATTATGTGAGTCTTATCACCAATTATTTAGTGTCATTTAATTTAGAGCGTAAGACTTGTTAGCCACTATTCTTTTAACACTTTGGTAAGCCCCTAGTTTCTTAGACACTTAACTGTTTCTCTATGTTGCCATATTTTTCCTAATCAAAGCATAATGGACTAGTGTTTAAGCTCTAACGTATTTCTGTCCAAAAGCTTCTCACAAGGTCAAATCGAAGAGGCAGAAAACTCGGTGCAGATGCGGCTGCGGACGTTGATGGCAGGGATGCCATCGTCGAGCCTCCACGGATGGATTCACGGCGTGTAGCAGCAGTATCTGCACATTCCTCGCTGGACAGGCGATTAGTTACAGTGAAAATACAAATTTCAAAGACACTCTGCCAACACTAACACAGCCAAATGTTAAACCACAAAAATGCCAACACCGTCATTCGAAGGTAAACACTCTTTTATCCAAAAATGAGTTAACTTATGATTGCCCAAGTGGTACCGGTAAGGTCCAATCGAAGAGACAGAAAACTCGGTGTGAACACAGTTGTGACCTTCCGAGGCATGGATGCCGAGGTAGAGCTCACATAGAAGTGCTTGTAGCGTGTCACAAATGTGTTTGCACGAGAGGCCTGCTGCAAGCAATTCAAAACCATGAAGGTCAACGCTACCATCAGCGAAGTAAAAATCAACACAGCTAAATGCTACAAACCAAAAATGCCAACACCTTCATTCGAAGGTCAGCTTATTTTTGTCCAAAAACAATTTAACTTTTTGACTGCCAAGTGATATCAGTAAGGCTAAATCGAAGAAATAGATAACTCGGTGTAGGTGCAACTGTAATCTTCCATCCCATGATAAAAAAAACCACCTCTTAAATATAGAGGTGGTTCTTTTAGTCGATAGCTTAAAAAATAGATAAACTTAAAAATTAACGATACTTGCTAACTTTTTTTAGTGCTATTTGCTGCTTGAGTTTAGATAAGTGTTCAATAAACACTTTACCATCAAGATGATCCATCTCATGTTGCAACACGATAGCAAGAAAATCATCGCTCTCAATTTCAATTGGATTACCTTGGCGATCCAATGCTTTGACTTTCACGCTTTCATAACGGGTCACTTTAGCGCGGTAACCAGGGATAGATAAGCAACCCTCTTCACCAACAAACTCACCAGAGCGCTCAATAAATTCAGGGTTGATTAGCACCAACGGATCATCTCTATTTTCGGACAGATCGATGACTATAATCGCATGAGGACTACCAACTTGAGTTGCTGCTAAACCAATGCCGTCATCTGTGTCATACATAGTCTCTATCAGATCATCGATAAAAGGTTGTAGCGCATCGATATCGCTAACGGCTTGAGCCTTACGCTTTAAACGCTCATCAGGAATAGTAAGAATTTCCAGTACTGACATTATTTTATTTGATGTAAAAAATTTGCCGTCATTATGACCGAAATCACACTAAAGGCAACTTGATCGCACTTTTTATATTAATAATTGTGGTTAGCCTTGTCGTCTATGCCACATCTTGCAAATTACCACTCCCATTACTACTAGGGATTTACACGATAACCGGCTCGGCCTATTCATCTTAGGGCATATCTACTTGTTACTGTTTTTATCCTAGGTTAACTGGTCTAGCATCAAGTTAATCGGTATATTTTGTTCATAACACTCCATTTAGGTTATAAAGTGATACAAGGTTCGGTTTCACCTATACAGCGGATTTGGCAGGTCGTTGCATTAATCCCTCGAGGTACGGTGAGCTCCTATGGGAAAATCGCCGATTTAGCAGGCCTCCCAGGGAGAGCTAGGTATGTCTCTCGCGCCCTGAAACTGGCACCTGATGAGCTAAATCTGCCTTGGCATAGGGTCATTAATAGTCAGGGCAAAATAGCCTTCCCTGAAACAAGTGCCGCGTTCATAGAACAGATGCAATTGTTAAGAAACGAAAATATCGAAGTGAACCGTGGTAAAATTAAGCTGTCCAATTACGAGTGGCGACCGGATCTCGCAACTCTCATGTTTGAATTATCATTTTAACTGACTCTTGTAGGAGATATTTTTGTCGACAATGAAACGTAAATTTATCCTATCTTACCTACTTGTGTTTAGTGTTAACGTCGGAGCAGCCGAACAACCTCTTGCGCCGCAAACAGCCGAGTATCAGGTCAATTACGGCAGTATTGAGCTGGGCAAGGCACGCTATCAACTCCCAGCGCCTGAGGGCGATCTCTACCAATACCGATTCGACAGTGATGTGAGCCTGTTGATGCTATCTGATCGACGCACAGTAAAGAGCATCTTTACCTTAAATGGCACTAAGCTTATCCCCATGCGATACAGCCATGAACGCCATGGCACTGGCCCCAGTTATCAGGAACAGTCAGCCTATGTACTCAGTCAAAATTTAGTTCATAGTCACTATAAAGACGAACGTGCAAAATTCCCTTACACCGAAGATTTATTTGACCCGCTAATGGTTCAGCTGCAATTTCGACTCGATATTGCAGCTGGTGCTAAAACCATGCATTACAAGATGTTAAAGAGTGGCGAAATTGATGAGTATGATTTCAAGGTCGTGGGTAGAGAGCGAGTTAACATCGAAAGTGGCAGCTACGATACCGTTAAAATAGAAGTGGTCAGAGACAACAACAAACGCCAAACCTTATTTTGGATGGCACCGGATTTGGGCTACCTGCCAATTAGATTAACCCATTTCGAGAAAGGCAGTAAGCAGTTAGACATAAAGCTACTGACCTATCACTTTGATGCCATGCCAATCAACGTTGAGACGACCAACAAGGTGAGTTCAGAGAGTGAAACACAAATGTTACCAATTAATACGACAAAGTGATCGACTCAGCCCAGAACAAAAATAGACGCGAGGGGGTATTCCTCGCATGCTATTGCTAACCCCGTTTAACACCCGAGCACAATCTCACCACGACAGAAGAGTTTCCAATCTCCCGGTGCTAAAATATGCCACTGCTCATTATCGGTTAAGGGCCGCGTCGCGATAACGGTGACGATATCGTTGGGGGTTGTTTCTTTATTAAAATCAATGACAACGTCGGTATCAATTAACTTAGCCTTGCCAAAAGGCGCGCGGCGAGTGATATGACATAAGTTATTGCTGCAGTAACTCATCAAATGCTCGCCATCGCTTAGGATCATATTGAACACCCCAAGTTCACGAATCTCATCGGCTAGTGTTGCTACATAGCGATAAACCTTGAGCAGATCATCTGGCTCTGTATCACCAAATTGCATAACTATTTTCTCTAAGATCCAACAAAAGGCCAATTCACTATCGGTATCTCCTACAGGCTGATAGCGAGAAACAGCAAACTTACTTTGATAATCACTTAGCTGACCATTATGAGCATAGGTCCAATAACGGCCCCATAACTCTCTGGTGAACGGATGAGTATTCTCAAGAGATACGCATCCACGGTTTGCTTGCCGTATATGACTCACCACGACTTCACTCTTAATTGGATAAGATTTAATGAGTTTAGCGACATGGGACTGGCTGCTAGGACAAGCATCCTTAAATGTTCTACTTCCCTTACCTTCATAAAAGGTGATCCCCCAGCCATCAACATGGGGTCCTGTGACCCCACCGCGTTCAGCTAGGCCTGTAAAACTAAATACAATATCGGTTGGCACGTTTGCGCTCATGGCCAGTAGCTCACACATAAAAGCGATACCTTTTACTTACAAATCTGAAATTAAAGTCATTCTAACTAGTTGATGCGATTTGTGGAATGCTCACTTTTATAAAAATATTTAAACAATTGTTTGAAAAATGCTTGTATAAAAGTCACGAGGCGGGTAGATTTTATGCGACACAGGTCTGACCACAATCTATAATTGTGATAAAGGTCATACAAAAAAAAGAGCTGACTTAGCGCCGTTACCTGTCGCATTAGTGCAGTTATCAGTCGCAATTGAAGGAGAATAACAGTGACTACCTTACTTTGGATTTTAGTGATGCTCTTCACGCTAGGCGCCCTAGCCTATCTAAGAGTTTCTCTACTCACCTCGAGCGTTCTCGCAGCCATTGTCATGGCAGCTGGTTCAGCTATGGATGCTATCGCCCCACTAACTTGGCTAGTTTTTCTTGTCATTGCGTTACCACTTAATGCCGCAAGTTTTCGAAAAAACTTTATCACTCGTCCGCTACTTAAGATGTACAAAGGCATCATGCCCGAAATGTCATCAACCGAAAAAGAAGCAATTGAAGCAGGGACAACATGGTGGGAAGCAGACCTCTTTGCAGGTAAACCAAACTGGAAAAAACTACACAACTATCCTGTTGCACGATTAACCGCTGAAGAACAAGCCTTCCTCGATGGCCCTGTTGAAGAAGTCTGTAAGATGCTAAATGAGCACCAAGTTTCCCATCAATTAGCAGACCTTCCACCTGAGATTTGGCAATATCTAAAAGATAACGGCTTCTTTGCGATGATCATCAAGAAGAAATATGGTGGTCTAGAGTATTCAGCCTATGCACAATCTCGCGTGTTACAAAAACTCGCTGGCGTATCGAGCGAATTGGCGTCAACTGTCGGTGTACCTAACTCATTAGGCCCTGGTGAGCTACTCCAGCATTATGGTACTCAAGAGCAGCAAGATCACTACTTACCTCGCCTAGCTAAAGGTTTAGAGGTTCCTTGTTTTGCACTAACCAGCCCTGAAGCGGGTAGTGATGCTGGCGCAATCCCCGATTTTGGCGTGGTTTGTAAAGGTCAATGGGAAGGTGAAGAAGTACTTGGTATGAAGCTGACTTGGAACAAGCGCTATATTACCTTAGCGCCCGTCGCTACCGTATTAGGTTTAGCGTTTAAACTACAAGATCCAGATAAACTACTTGGTGATAAAGAAGAGTTAGGTATTACCTGTGCCCTTATCCCCGCCGATGTACCAGGCGTTGAGACCGGCCGTCGTCATTTCCCGCTTAACTGTATGTTCCAAAACGGCCCGACGCGCGGTAATGAAGTATTCGTGCCACTGAGCTTTATTATCGGTGGTCCAGAGATGGCAGGCCAAGGTTGGCGCATGCTGGTTGAATGTCTGTCCGTTGGACGCGGAATCACCCTGCCTTCTAACTCTGCCGGAGGCGTTAAAACCGCAGCGGTGGCGACGGGTGCCTACGCCCGTATTCGTCGCCAATTTAAGTTACCTATTGGTAAGCTTGAAGGCATCGAAGAGCCAATGGCACGTATCGGTGGTAACGCTTATTTAATGGATGCAGTGACAACATTAACCACAACCGGTATTGATCTTGGTGAAAAACCGTCGGTTATCTCGGCAATCGTTAAATATCACCTCACCGACAGAATGCAAAAATGTATTATCGATGCCATGGATATTCATGGCGGTAAAGGTGTCTGTTTAGGTGAAGGCAACTATCTTGGCCGTGGCTATCAAGCGGCACCAATTGCGATTACCGTTGAAGGCGCCAACATCTTAACTCGCTCAATGATCATCTATGGTCAAGGAGCTATCCGTTGTCATCCTTATGTTTTAGCGGAAATGGAATCGGCATTTGATCCAGATGCGAACAAAGCACTTAATGATTTTGATTCAGCGTTATTTGGTCATATTGGCTTTACCACGAGCAACTTTATTCGCAGTTTTTGGTTAGGCCTAACATCCAGCCGTTTTTCAAACAGTCCATATAGCGATAAGACCAAGCGTTATTATCAACATATGAACCGTTTCAGTGCGAACCTTGCCCTGTTATCAGATCTTGCAATGGCAACCTTGGGTGGTGGACTGAAGCGTAAAGAACGCGTTTCAGCACGTCTTGGCGATCTGCTGAGCCAACTGTATCTTGCTTCCGCAACCTTGAAGCGTTACCAAGATGAAGGTCGTCAAACTGAAGATTTAGCACTAGTACAGTGGGCCGTTGAAGACTCGCTCTACAAACTACAAGATTCACTTGATGATCTGTTAGATAATTTCCCTATGGGATTAGGTAAAGCATTACGCTTTGTGATCTTCCCATTCGGTCGCCCATTGAAACGTCCGAGTGATTTGTTGGATCATAAGGTGGCTAAGATCATGCAAACCCCTTGTGCTAGTCGTGATCGTCTAGGTAAAGGTCAATTCTGGACGCCTTCTGAATTTAACGCTGTGGGTATTCAAGAGCAAACCTTTAAAGATATTCTTGCCTGCGAACCTCTGTACGATAAAATCTGTAAAGCATCAGGCAAACGTCTTCAATTTATGTGGTTAGATAAGCTAGCTGCTGAAGGTAAGGCGTTAGGGATTTTAAGCGAAGATGAAATAGCCTTACTTGAACGCGCTGAAATCGGTCGTATGAAGTCAATTAATGTTGATGATTTCGACCCCAGTGAACTAAAGGCACAAGAGCCTATCGCACAAAAGCAGCATCAAGCAGCTTAAACCAAAGCTTCAGCTGTTTTGTCCCGTTATGAAATAAGTTGACGGTTTCCATTAGACCAGTAGCGTTTGTTGCTGGTCTTTTTTGTGCACTTGATTTGGCATTTTAATCCCAAGCTTATACCAATCAGTACAAGACATTTGTAATAAAAAAGCCCAAACAACATGTTTGGGCTTTTTGTTAATTTAAGCTTATTTACGCGTCAGCTTCTGCTGAAGGATATTTAGCAGCTGTTTCGTTGATTAAGGTTTGTAGCTCACCTTTTTGATACATTTCAACCAGAATGTCACAACCGCCAATTAACTCACCTTCAACCCATAGCTGGGGGAAGGTTGGCCAGTTTGCATACTTAGGCAATTCACTACGGATATCTGGATGCTGTAAAATATCGACATACGCAAACTGAGCACCACAATTAATCATAATTTGCGCTACCTGAGAAGAGAATCCACAGCTAGGTAACTTAGGAGAGCCTTTCATATAGACAATGATTGGGTTTTCAGCAATTTGCTGCTTGATCTTTTCTACTGTTTCATTCGTTTCCATGTTCTTTCCTAAATATTGCAACTTAAGCTACTTAAACAATTTGCCCTATTGTACGTCAGGAAAGGCCAGAACAAAAACCTACTTTTTTTATGGTTTTTATACTCAGCAATAAAGCGATTGAATTAATCGAAGAAATCGTCCAAACAATGATTCACATCACAATTTTATCAGGTAGAATGTGGCGAGTGAGCAAACCTAATAAGACAATTGAATGTCAATGGAGAAAAAACATGGCTTTTGAATTACCAGCACTTCCTTATGCAAAAAACGCACTAGAGCCCCATATTTCCCAAGAAACTATTGAGTACCACTATGGTAAGCATCACAACACTTATGTCGTGAAGCTAAACGGTCTAGTTGAAGGTACCGAACTTGCAGAAAAAAGCCTAGAAGAGATCATCAAGACTTCTACAGGTGGTATTTTTAACAATGCTGCTCAAATTTGGAACCACACTTTCTACTGGAACTGCCTATCACCTAACGGTGGCGGCGCGGCTACTGGTGACGTTGCTGCTGCGATTGATGCCGCTTTCGGTTCTTTCGATGCATTTAAAGCACAATTCACTGACGCGGCAGTGAACAATTTTGGTAGCGCTTGGACTTGGTTAGTTAAAAATGCAGATGGTAGCCTTGCTATCGTAAACACTAGCAATGCCGCGACACCACTAACAGATGAAGGTGTTACACCATTGATGACCGTAGATGTATGGGAACACGCATACTACATCGATTACCGTAACGTTCGTCCAGATTACTTAGCTCACTTCTGGGAACTCGTTAACTGGGAATTCGTTAACAGCAACTTCGCAGGCTAATCAACGCCACGCGCAAAAAGGGAGCCATTAATGGCTCCCTTTTTTATGCCCAAAAACAGACTACTCTCATCAGTTTAAGATGATACAACATATGCAACAGTTGCATTTGCAATGTTTTGTTATTGTTTTTATTACATTTTTTATAGCCTCATCACATTTAGCGTCTATTATTAAGAGTAGGTCGCTGAATATCAGTTGTTCCTCACGATGTATCGTTGGCGTTTCAGGGGGTGAAAAATGGGCATATTTGAGCATTATCAACAGCGCTATGAAAAGAAGTTAGATGAAGAGTATTCATTACAAGAATTTTTAGCCTTATGTAAAGACGACCGGAGCACATATGCATCCGCAGCGGAGAGACTATTAATCGCTATTGGTGAGCCAGAAGTCATCGATACGTCTAAAGACTCTGTGCTCAGTCGAATATTTTCTAACCGACTGATCTCACGTTATCCCGCGTTCAAAGACTTCTATGGTATGGAAGAAGCCATTGAACAAATCGTAGCCTACCTAAAACACTCAGCTCAGGGGCTAGAGGAATCGAAACAGATCCTTTATCTACTCGGACCTGTCGGTGGCGGTAAGTCTTCGCTCGCCGAAAAGCTAAAATCCTTAATGCAGCATGTTCCAATTTATGTATTGAGTGCTAACGGCGTTAGAAGCCCGGTTAATGACCATCCATTTTGCTTATTCAATCCAGAAGAAGACGCTGACTTATTGAAAAAAGAGTACAACATTCCTGAGCGCTACTTAAAAACAATCATGTCGCCTTGGGCTGTAAAACGGCTACATGAATTTGGTGGTGACATCTCTCAATTTAAGGTTGTTAAAGTCTATCCATCTATCTTAGATCAACTCGGTATCGCTAAAACCGAACCTGGTGATGAAAACAATCAAGATATCTCGTCACTCGTAGGTAAAGTCGATATTCGCCAGCTAGAGCATTTCGCTCAACATGATGCCGACGCCTATTCCTATTCTGGTGCCCTTTGCCGTGCCAATCAGGGATTGATGGAATTTGTCGAAATGTTCAAAGCACCTATAAAAGTGCTACATCCTTTGTTAACCGCAACACAAGAAGGTAACTACAACGGCACCGAAGGACTATCGGCCCTTCCCTACAGCGGAATAATCCTTGCTCACTCAAATGAATCAGAGTGGACCACATTTAGAAACAACAAAACCAATGAAGCGTTCCTAGACAGGGTTTACATCGTCAAAGTCCCCTACTGCTTACGCCTATCTGAAGAGATTCAAATCTATAAAAAACTCCTGTTGAACTCAGAGCTATCTCAAGCACCATGTGCCCCTTATACATTGGAAATCTTGGCACAATTTAGCGTGTTATCTCGCATAAAAACACCCGAAAACTCATCAATTTACTCAAAAATGCGTGTCTATGACGGCGAAAGCTTAAAAGATACCGATCCTAAGGCTAAATCCTATCAAGAGTATCGAGATTACGCAGGTGTCGATGAAGGGATGCAGGGACTATCGACGCGATTTGCATTCAAAATTCTATCTAAAGTATTTAACTTCGATCACAGTGAAATTGCGGCCAATCCGGTCCACCTCTTTTATGTATTAGAGCGCCAAATCGAACAAGAACAGTTTCCTAGTGAAACAGCCGAACGTTACTTGGAGTTTTTAAAAGGATATTTAACACCTAAGTACATCGAATTTATCGGTAAAGAGATCCAAACCGCTTATTTAGAATCTTACTCAGAGTACGGGCAAAACATCTTTGACCGTTATGTTACCTACGCTGATTTTTGGATCCAAGATCAAGAGTATCGCGATCCTGAAACCGGGCAATTGTTTGATCGCCAAGCACTAAATGCTGAACTCGAAAAAATTGAAAAGCCAGCAGGGATCAGTAATCCAAAAGACTTTAGGAATGAAATCGTTAATTTCGTTCTTCGAGCCAGAGCAAACAATGAAGGTTCAAATCCACTTTGGACCAGCTATGAAAAACTTCGTACCGTTATCGAGAAAAAGATGTTTTCTAATACCGAAGATCTGCTGCCAGTGATCTCCTTCAATGCCAAAACATCTACTGATGACCAGCGAAAGCATGATGACTTCGTTAATCGTATGATGGAAAAAGGCTATACCAAAAAACAAGTAAGGTTATTATCAGAGTGGTATCTAAGGGTGCGTAAATCATCTTGATAATCACCCCATGGGGAGCTTGCTCCCCACGAGTCTTGAGGAGGTGCGCATGGCTAATTTTATCGATAGAAGGTTAAATGCCAAGGGGAAAAGTACAGTCAATCGACAACGATTTATCAATCGCTATAAACAGCAAATAAAAAAAGCGGTTAGCGATGCGGTAACAAGACGCAGTGTCACCGATATAGATAAAGGAGAAAAAATTGGTATTCCAACACGGGATATCAGCGAGCCCTCTTTTCATCAAGGTCGCGGTGGAATAAAAGAACGAGTTCATCCGGGAAACGATCAATTTTCCCGCGGAGACAAACTTGATCGTCCACCTCAAGGAGGTGGAAAAGGTAGCGGCCAAGGCGACGCCTCTAATTCTGGTGAGGGAGAGGATGATTTTGTATTTCAAATCTCAAAAGATGAGTATTTAGAACTACTGTTTGAAGATCTCGAGTTACCCAATTTACAAAACAATCGACTCAACAAATTAGTTGAATATCAAACTTATCGAGCGGGTTTTACTAACGATGGGGTTCCCGCCAATATTAATATTGTTCGCTCACTACGGTCATCGCTTGCGAGACGCATCGCCATGTCGTCATCAAAAAAAGCATTGTTGGCTGAATTAAAAGCTGAACTGGAACTGTTGGAACAAACACCTGGTTCTGAAGCAGAAAAGATCATCAGTTTGAAAGAGCAGATCCACGAACTCGAAGCGCGAATAGCGAAAGTCCCTTTTATCGATACCTTCGATTTGCGCTACAACAATTTTGCCAAACGAGAGGTTCCCTCTAGTCAAGCGGTGATGTTCTGTCTAATGGATGTATCGGGCTCAATGGATCAAGCGACGAAAGATATGGCGAAACGCTTTTATATACTGCTGTATCTGTTTCTTACCCGAACCTATAAAAACCTCGATGTGGTTTATATTCGTCATCATACCCAAGCAAAAGAAGTCGACGAACATGAGTTCTTCTACTCTCAAGAAACAGGCGGAACTATTGTCTCAAGTGCCCTGAAATTAATGCATGAGATCCAACAAGAACGCTATCCAGAGAGCGAGTGGAATATCTACGCAGCCCAAGCATCTGATGGTGATAACTGGGCCGATGACTCCCCTACCTGCAGACAATTATTAGAGAAACAACTATTACCCGTTGTGCGCTACTTTAGCTACATAGAGATTACTAACCGTGCTCATCAAACACTATGGCGCGAATATGAAGGACTACAAAAGACTCACGATAATATAGCCGTCCAACATATTAAACAAGCTGAAGATATCTATCCTGTATTTAGAGAGTTATTTAAGAAGCAAGCTGTTTAAGGGGGACTTATGAATTCAAAAAAGCGCACTAGATTGGATGATGGTCCGGATTGGACATTTGATTTGCTACAGTCTTATCTCACTGAAATTGAAAGGGTTGCTGCACACTATCGCCTCGATACTTATGCCAATCAAATAGAAGTTATCACTGCCGAACAAATGATGGATGCCTATGCCGGGATAGGTATGCCTATTGGGTATACCCATTGGTCCTTTGGTAAAAAGTTCATTGAAACAGAGCAAGGATACAAGCGTGGACAAATGGGGCTTGCCTATGAAATAGTGATTAACTCAGATCCTTGTATTGCCTATCTCATGGAAGAAAACACCATTACGATGCAAGCATTAGTCATGGCCCATGCTTGCTTTGGCCACAACAGCTTTTTTAAAGGTAATTATCTGTTTAAAACCTGGACCGATGCGAGCTCAATCATTGACTATCTTGTGTTTGCCAAAAACTATATCCGGGAATGTGAAGAGCGTTATGGTGCGGATCAAGTAGAGCTCGTTATCGACTCCTGCCATGCTTTGATGAACTATGGCGTTGACCGCTATAAACGTCCAAGTGAAATCTCACTTAAAGAGGAAAAAGTTCGTCAAAAAGAGCGTGAAGAATACCTGCAAAGTCAGGTGAACGACCTATGGCGAACAATTCCTCTCAATCCCGCGGCAGAAAAAGCGGAACTCAGGGCTAACTTTCCAACCGAGCCCCAAGAGAATATTCTCTATTTTATCGAAAAAAATGCGCCTTTACTTGAACCTTGGCAACGTGAGGTGGTTCGTATTGTCAGAAAAATGGGACAGTACTTTTACCCTCAAAAGCAAACTCAGGTAATGAATGAAGGCTGGGCAACTTTCTGGCACTACACCATACTCAACCACCTCTATGACGATGGCCTAGTCAGTGACCGATTTATGATTGAATTCTTAAAAAATCACACTAATGTCGTTGCACAACCAAGTTACAACAGCCCCTATTATAGTGGCATTAACCCCTATGCATTAGGATTTAACATGTTCGTTGATATTCGCCGGATTTGCGAATCACCTACAGAGGAGGATAAACGTTGGTTTCCAGATATCGCGGGGAGTGACTGGCTCGATACACTGCATTTTGCGATGGCAAACTTTAAAGATGAAAGCTTTATTAGCCAATACTTGTCACCCAATATCATCCGTCAATTTAAATTGTTCAGCATCCTTGACGATGATAAAAAAAACTATCTCAACGTGTCGGCAATTCATGATGAACAGGGCTACCAAGATATACGTCAAAAACTGTCTCAACAATATAACTTGTCAAACCTAGAACCCAATATACAAGTACAAAGTGTCGCCGTATCTGGTGATCGTTCATTGATATTACGTTATATCCCTATCAATCGAATTCCACTCGATGACAGTTGTAATGAAGTGGTGAAACATCTGCATCGGCTTTGGGGATTTTCGGTCACGTTAGAACAGCTTGATGAACAAGGCGAGTCGTGCATTATTGCGTCTTGTCCTGATAAACAAGCAGAGTTAGATAGTATTTAATGCAACAACATTACGCTTTTCCGATTAAAAACAGACAATAAAAAAGCGCCTATTAGGCGCTTTTTTATTGTCTCAGTCTCGCATTAAGCGAAAGTGAAATCCACATGCTCAATTAGAGGCTTGAACGCGTGACGTTGAATAGCTTGAACACGAACTTTAACTTCTTTACCATCTAAAGCGATAGTGATATCAGAAGTATAGAAATCTGCATTCGCTTGAATGTTGATGATCTCTCTGTGTTCGAATTCGATAGAAACAGGTTCGTTGCCCGCACCGTAAATAACAGCAGGAACTTTACCAGCATGACGTAGGCGGCGGCTCGAACCTTTCCCTATTTCAGTACGGGTCTGTGCGGTAATTGTGTAAGACATAATTTACTCACTTAATTTTTAATAAAATATTGGGTGGTCGTCGTTTTCGACCAACAACGACCTCATTTAAAGCGAGCGAATACTAGCACAAGCTTATCAACAGCACAAATAGAAGATCGCGTTAAAATATCACCATGTTCTAACCGGCCCTGTATCCACATGAACAAAACCAGAGTTAGGATAAAAACCAACGCCACCTAATTTTAGCGATATCGCAGCGTCACGTAGATCTTTTAAGTGAACATCAGGCATGGCAATATCCATTGCCATGCCTTTCATGTGGTAGCTTTTCTTCGCAACCCCGTTACTTTTCTGGGCCAGCATATTATTGGTTTTAGGCGAGCGATAACCCGAGATCACGTGAAACTCTTGGTCAACATTTAATGTTTGCTTTAAAGAGAAAAGCAGGTCAAACAGTCGCTTATCCATCGGCGCCACTTCATTCTGGCGATGATCACGCAAAATATGATTAAAATCTGAAAGGGTATTTGCTTGATAATCCCCGTCAATCCAATAGCTTCCTTGCCCTCTTTCCCCGGTATGTCGGTTATAAAAGCCAAGAGAGCGTACCCCTGAGGTCGAACGACTCGCTTGTACTTTTGGAGATACCATAGAAAACATCGCTACACCACCTAGGCCTAACAACAACTGCCTACGCGCAGGACACACTATTGACATTAATACCGCCGATTACTTTTTATACAAAACAGACGCTAAATTAAACGTTATCGGCATTGAGATCAAGTAATTGTTTTTTGCTATCCCTTTGCCAGCAAGGGCTAGAGGCTAATTACCAGCGTGTAATACTGAGGTAATATTCTGATTTCTATTATATATATCATCCCTAAACTGGGGAATGCTTTGACTGTCTAACCATGAGGTCCAATATACCAAATGTAATGGGAGCTTTTCATCGAAAGCAAACCACTGAGTTTTAGTTCGTTCAATCTGCATATCGACCCAGGTTTGCTTATCTCTCACTAAATTGGACGCAATCCAGTTTGCCAGCAGCTCCACTTTTTCCACTCGAATACAACCAGACGACAATGCCCTAACCTCTTTAGCGAATAGATGTTTGTCTGTGGTGTCATGCAAGTAGATATTATATTGGTTAGGGAAGAAAAACTTGTACCGACCCAGAGTGTTGTCCTCCCCCGGTTTTTGCACTAATCGATAGGGAAATTGACCTTTAGCCATATCTCGCCACTCTTCATCCGTCTTAACTACCTGTTCACCCGAATAATCAAACACTTCGAAATTACGACGACTTATATAGCTACCGTCCTCCCTCACTTTGGGTAGCAGATCATATTTAAGTAATCGACGAGGTACTCGCCAACTCGGATTGATAATTAAATTACTAACTTGACCTTTGATTAATGGTGTTTGTCTATAAGGTTTGCCGACAATCACTTTAGAACGCAAGGCGATGCGGTTATGGTCGACCAACACCATTTGATACTCAGGAATATTGATTAACAGGTAACGCGGTCCAACTTGAGCAAGATACCGATGTTTCTCGACAAAGTTTCTCGCCAATGTCTGGGCTCGTTGTAAAGGCGTCCAATTTAGCCACTTAATGGTTGCAGGGCCGATAATACCATCTTGCTTTAAGCCATGGCGTCGTTGAAACCTCACCACGGCTTGGCGTAAGGATTCAGAAAAGACAGAGTTTTCTAGCTCAGGGCTTGGATAATCACCCAATAAATTTAACCGACTTGAGATCAACGCAATATCTGAATGTCTATCACCTAAATGCAGCCAAACCCCAGGTGTCAGCCTTGGCCATTGCTGGGTATCATCTAGCCATAGCAGATACCTTATCCGGTTATTGACCTGTAAGTAGTTTCCGACCAGTGGCTCGGCTGCTTGCGCTTGAAAATAGGGATCGTGATAGTTAGCTACTGGATCATAGCGAGTTGTAATTGCATTTTTTTGCCAATAATAGGCAATAGCCTGACTAATTTCTTGAATATGCGCTGGAGAAATAGTGTTGTTAGTAGTTAACTGCACCTTAAATTGGCGCAGCTCATCATCAGGACTTGCTAACAAAATAAAATTGAGCTGATTTAACAGCAATTTATTGGCAGCTTGAAGTCGCTCGTCGCCCAATGACGTAAAGCTAATCAACAGCAACAAACTAAAAATCGTCCATCGCATCATAAATCCTCCTCGATTTATTATGATGCATAGATCCACTTCTAGCCTAGACAACTAAAGATGTATTTTAAGTGGAATACCAAACAACATCATTAAGAGGCGATAATTCAACGCCTTGACTGACGATAAATACGATTTGAACAATTATGTAAGGAAAGATATCCAACAAACACATGTTTAATGGTCATAACCCATCGTATTTCTAATTAGAGATACAAAAAATTCAAACAAAAAAGCCTCAACAACTGTTGAGGCTTTTTTGTCATCTTAAGATGGTACCCGTGGCCAGACTTGAACTGGCACGCTTATTCAGCGAGGGATTTTAAATCCCTTGTGTCTACCGATTCCACCACACGGGCAATGTGTGTTTTACCGTTAACAACGTTAAAACTAAAAGTGGAGGCGCGACCCGGAGTCGAACCGAGATCGACGGATTTGCAATCCGCAGCATAGCCATTCTGCCATCGCGCCATCATCGAATGTTTAATGCCAATCTAAAAGATTGGAGCGACATATCGGGTTCGAACCGATGACCTATACCTTGGCAAGGTATCGCTCTACCAACTGAGCTAATGTCGCCTCATTTAAAACGTTCAATCTCAATCAAGTTTTACTTAGAAGCTTTCTCCTGACTGCGGAATGGCATTCTACCGATTTACCCATCAGTGTCAACGCTCTATTTTAGATTATTGAGCCGTTTGAACACTAAGTGATCGCATTGCATTTTAATTGTTCGATTCGTCGGTTAAATCGCCCCAAGCTGCCATAATATAGCTAACCATAGACCAAAACGTCAAAATCGCAGCCACATAAAACAGCGCAATTGCTGTATAAGTTAAAACGTCATTAGGTCGCCAAATCAACCCAACAATCGCAACCATTTGCGCAGCAGTTTTATACTTACCAATCCAAGACACTGCGACCGCACCTCGTTTACCAATTTCAGCCATCCACTCTCTCAGTGCAGAGATGACTATCTCTCTGCCAATCATAAATAGTGCGGGTAACGTCAACCAGATACTATTGAACTCAGCGACCAATAGCACCAATGCGGTAGTGACCATGATTTTATCGGCAACAGGATCGAGAAAGGCGCCGAATCGAGTCGATTGCTTTAGCTTTCTCGCTGCGTAACCGTCAAGGGCATCGGTCACCGCCGCAAGCCAAAACACGAAGGCAGCAGCAAACGGCGACCAACTGTAAGGCAAATAAAAAATAACAACAAAAATAGGTAGTAAAACCAACCTGAATAGCGTCAGCGCTATTGGAACATTAAACGGCATGATGAAACCAATTATCTAAAAGCAGCGCCAATCTTGCCTTAATTTTGCTACCCTCGCAATGCATCATGTATTGTTTGTGCCATTTCTAAGCTAATACCGGGTACTTTTGTCAACTGAGCGACACTTGCAGCCTTAACTTGTTGCAAGCCACCCATATACTGCAGCAGTGCTTTACGACGTTTAGGACCCACTCCCACGATAGATTCTAAACTCGAGGTGTTACGCGTTTTCTGACGTTTATTGCGGTGCCCTGTTATCGCGAAACGATGTGACTCATCTCGAATATGTTGAATTAAATGTAACGCCCCCGAATCTGCCGGTAGATTAAAAGTGATTTCATTTTCCCCATAGATCAAGGTTTCAAGACCTGGTTTACGCCCTTCCCCTTTTGCCACGCCAATTAAGGTTGGGGCGACATCTAGCTCGGCAAATTTTTCATCGACGACTTTCTGCGCAATCCTAAGCTGCCCTATACCACCATCGATAAATAAGATATCTGGAATTTTGCCTGTCGCATCAATCTTATCGAAACGACGACTGATGGCTTGCTTCATTGCGGCGTAATCGTCGCCCGGCGTAATACCATCAATGTTATAACGGCGATACTCTGCCTTATCTGGTCCTTCACGATTAAATACCACACAAGAAGCTACCGTACTTTCACCCATGGTATGGCTAATATCAAAACACTCCATGCGGCCAATCGTCTTAGTTTGCTCAAGCGCTTCCTCTAGCAAGACGAAGCGTTGCTCGACCGTGTTTTGGTGGGAAAGACGTGTTTCAACCGCATTTTTAGCATTTGTATCAGCAATACGTAAAAAACTCGCTCGCTCACTGCGTACTTTGGTTTTAATGACGACACTCTTTTCTAATGCTTGCTTTATGGCATGCTCTAACTCGTGAATATCATCAAATTCATGGCTGACGATAATCTCAGCGGGTAAGGTTCTGTGACTATCGGCATTCAAGTAGAACTGCAACATAAACGATCGGAGCACTTCGTCGAGCTCTGTCTTATCAGGTACCGCAGGATAATAACTGCGACTACCAAAAATTTTGCCACTACGAATAAACAGCAAATGAAAACAGGCGATACCAGAAGTAAAATAGACACCAATAACGTCCATATCACCGCTGGTACCAGAGACCTCTTGCTGCTCAACAACCCGCCTTAGCGCACCAATTTGATCGCGGTAACGCGCCGCATCTTCATAATTAAGCACTTGAGCCGCAAGTTCCATTTTGCCCACCAAGCTGCCCATCACTTGTTGGTCTTTGCCCTTTAAAAACAGCGTGGCAAACTTGACCTGCTCTTGGTATTCCTCATCGGATACTTTGCCGACACACGGCGCGCTGCAACGACCAATTTGATACTGTAAACAGGGGCGCGAACGTGACTTATAGTAAAGATCATCACATTGACGGATTGGAAATAGCTTTTGCATTAGATGCAAACTTTCTCTTACCGCCCCACCATTAGGATAAGGACCAAAATATTGGCCTTTTTCTCGTTTAGGGCCGCGATGATACGCTAGCCGAGGATGTTGATGGTCACTGAGTAAAATATAGGGATAAGACTTATCATCACGCAGCAATACGTTGTACTTGGGCATGTACTGCTTAATGTAATCATTTTCAAGAATGAGCGCGTCGGTTTCGCTGTGGGTCAAAGTGACATCGATATCGCAAATGTTTGATACCAAAGCCTCTGTTTTAACGTTGTTTAGGTTTTTACGAAAATAGGAACTAAGACGCTTCTTAAGATCTTTTGCTTTACCAACATAAATAACGGTACCGCTAGCATCGTACATACGATAGACGCCAGCAGAAGAGGAAACCGTTTTAAGAAATTGCGCTGAATCGAATACAGGACCTGGCATTATGACGACTTATCTACTGGATAAAAATTAAAACTGACCAGTATCAAGCATCTTATAGCGAATGGCTAATCGGGTCAGTTCCACATCACCACTAATGCCTAATTTTGCAAACAAACGATAACGATAGCTATTAACGGTTTTAGGGCTTAAATTAAGCTGCTCAGAGATGTCACTCACCTTCTCACCACTAGTGATCATCATCATGATCTGTAGCTCTCGCTCTGATAATGACTTAAATGGATTATCTTCAGATTGATTAAACTGACTTAACGCCATCTGCTGGGCAATTTCGGGAGATAAATAACGTTGACCGACGGCAACTTGTCGAATCGCTTGGATCACTTCAGGCGGTGTAGCCCCTTTAGTCAGGTATCCAGATGCACCCGCTTGCATCACTTTGGTTGGAAAAGGATCTTCGGTATGTATAGTTAACACAATAATTTTCGCATGGGATTGATAGCGGAGAATCTTACGTGTGGCTTCAAGACCCCCAATGCCTGGCATATTCATGTCCATTAAGATCACATCGGCTTCGTTGTTACGGCTCCACTGCACAGCAGATTCTCCATCGCCGGCTTCACCCACAACTTTAATCCCACGCTCATCTTCGAGAATACGACGTATCCCAGTTCTCACTAACTCATGGTCATCAACCAAATATACAGATATCAACTTAACTCTACCCTGATAGCCAACACTAAACCGACATTAGTTTGCGTACGATACACATGGTAATTTAGCCCAAATACTATCAATAGGAAAGGACAAATTGTTCATCACTAAATCAATGATTTATAAGTAATCTATTTTAGAATAATACGGTACAAAAATTAGGCCTTAAACGTTTTGACTATTGCTGGCTAAATTTAACGCTAATTAGCAAACTCTTATTTTCATTACAAAAAAGGATGCGAATTACTGCATCCTTTTATCGGAAACGATTTCAATAATCAGACGTTATAAAACTGAGTCTAAGGGTGGGATCCTGACATATCCCTCCATCAATACTCGCGCACTGCGGCTCATACTGACTTTCTCAACGCTCCACACACCTTGAATTTGAGCTGCTGTAGCGCCGACTTTTAGCGTCCCAGAAGGATGACCGAAGCGCACATGACTGCGTTCAGTACCGCCAGCAGCCAAATTAACTAAGGTTCCGGGAATAGCTGCCGCCGTGCCGATAGCAACCGCCGCGGTGCCCATCATGGCATGGTGTAATTTGCCCATAGACAAGGCACGCACTAACAGATCGACATCATCTACTGAGACAGCTTTGCCACTCGATGATATATGAGCTGTCGGCGGTGCAACAAAGGCCACTTTAGGCGTATGTTGCCGAGTTTTAGCCTGCTCAATATCGTCAATAAGACCCATCTTCAGCGCGCCATAAGCACGGATCAACTCAAACTTAGCCAAGGCAGCAGCATCGCCGTTAATCACTTCTTGCAATTCGGTGCCATCGTATCCCAATTCTTGCGCATTTAAGAATATCGTTGGGATCCCCGCATTGATCATGGTCGCGGCAAAGGTGCCAACACCCGGTACGTTAAGCTCATCGACCAAATTGCCTGTAGGGAACATTGCGCCTTCACCATCGGCAGGATCGACAAATTCAACTAAGACTTCGGCCGCTGGAAACGTAACACCATCGAGCTCAAAATCACCTAGCTCAAGCACTTCACCATCTTGCATCGGGATGTGAGCGATAATGGTCTTACTAATATTGGCTTGCCAAATTCGCACCACAGCAACCCCGTTACCGGGAACATTAATTGGATCAACCAATCCTTTGCTAATCGCGAACGCGCCCACAGCAGCGGTTAAATTACCGCAGTTGCCGCTCCAATCGATAAAAGGTTTATCTATCGCAACTTGGCCAAAAAGGTAGTCAACATCATGATCCGCTTTAGTGCTTTTCGATAGGATCACCGTTTTACTGGTACTAGAGGTCGCGCCGCCCATGCCATCGGTATGTTTACCATAAGGATCGGGACTACCAATCACCCGCAACAGCATAGCGTCACGCGCAGCGCCTGGCACCTTGGCCGCCTCAGGCAGATCGTTTAGGGCAAAAAACACCCCTTTACTCGTGCCGCCACGCATATAAGTTGCGGCAATCTTTATCTGTTTCATGGTCATTCCTTTAGCAAGTCTAGCGGTGGCATAAGTAGCTCCATGCCACCGCTAAGATCATCTATGCCTTTTTAGCCTCAAGAAAATCTTGAGCAAAACGCTGCAATACGCCACCCGCTTGATAGACAGACACCTCATCTGCGGTATCTAAACGGCAGGTCACTGGAACGTCGATACGTTCACCATTTTGACGATAGATCACTAAGATCAGATCGGCTCTTGGGGTCGGCTCACCGACAACATCAAAAGTCTCAGTGCCATCGATACCATAGGTTTTACGTGTATCCCCCGCTTTAAATTCAAGTGGCAGCACGCCCATCCCCACTAAATTAGTGCGATGAATACGCTCAAAGCCTTCGGCGACAATCGCTTCAACGCCAGCAAGACGAACCCCTTTCGCAGCCCAGTCTCGTGATGAGCCTTGTCCGTAATCGCCACCAGCAACAATGATCAACGGCTGTTTACGTTGCATATAGGTTTCAATCGCTTCCCACATGCGCGTCACTTGCCCTTCTGGCTCAAGACGGGTTAACGAGCCTTGCTGCACTTCGCCATTAACTACCGCCATTTCATTGATCAATTTAGGGTTAGCAAAGGTCGCACGTTGAGCCGTAAGATGATCGCCGCGGTGAGTCGCATAGGAGTTAAAATCAACCTCAGGCAAACCCATCTTGGTTAAGTATTCACCCGCTGCACTACTTGCCAGAATCGCATTTGATGGCGATAAGTGATCGGTAGTAATATTATCACCAAGCACGGCTAAAGGACGCATCCCTTTTAAGCTTCGCTCACCAGCAAGCGCGCCTTCCCAATAGGGAGGACGACGAATATAGGTACTTTGAGCGCGCCAATCATACAGTGGACTCACTTGCTCGCCGTAATCGACAGCGATATCAAACATTGGCGTATAGATCTCTCTGAACTGCTCAGGCTTAACGCTTGCCTTAACGATAGCATCGATCTCTTCATCACTTGGCCAAATATCTTTAAGCAGAATTGGGTTGCCAGCATTATCGAGCCCTAGGCTATCTTTCTCGATATCAAAGCGGATCGTACCGGCAATTGCATAAGCTACGACTAGCGGAGGCGATGCTAAAAAGGCTTGTTTAGCATATGGATGAATACGGCCGTCGAAGTTACGGTTACCCGACAAGACTGCGGTGGCGTATAGATCTCTATCGATCACCTCTTGTTGAATAACTGGGTCAAGGGCGCCGCTCATGCCATTACAGGTCGTGCAAGCAAAGCCAACAATACCAAAACCCAGTTGCTCAAGTTCAGGCAACAAGTTGGCGTCTTTCAGATAGAGCTCGGCCACTTTTGAACCAGGAGCAAATGAGGATTTCACCCAAGGCTTACGGGTTAATCCAAGTTCATTGGCTTTCTTAGCGATTAAACCCGCCGCGATAACGTTACGAGGGTTACTGGTATTAGTACAGCTAGTAATAGCCGCAATAATTACTGCACCATCAGGCATTAATCCAGCTTCATTCTCGACGATACCTGATATCCCTTTCTCCGCTAAATCACTGGTCGCAACTCGGCGATGAGGATTAGAAGGACCGGCAATATTACGCACGACACTGGATAAATCGAAGCTCAGCACTCGTTCATATTCAGCATTTTTGAGACTATCAGCCCAAAGGCCTGTTTGTTTGGCGTAGTTCTCGACCAGCTTAACTTGCTCACTATCACGACCAGTAATGGTCAAATAATCGATAGTCTGTTGATCGATATAGAACATGCCCGCCGATGCACCAAACTCGGGCGTCATGTTAGAAATGGTCGCGCGATCACCAAGGGTAAGGTTGGCTGCACCTTCACCAAAGAACTCTAAGTAGGATGACACCACTTTTTGCTCGCGTAGAAACTCGGTTAAGGCTAATACGATATCGGTTGCTGTAATGCCACTTTGACGCTTACCAGTTAATTCGACCCCGATAATATCGGGCAAACGCATATATGAGGGGCGGCCTAACATGACGTTCTCGGCTTCTAGACCACCCACACCGATAGCGATAACACCAAGTGCATCTACATGGGGAGTATGGCTGTCTGTGCCCACTAAGGTATCAGGAAAAGCAACGCCATCACGAGACTGAATCACGGGCGACATCTTTTCTAGGTTGATCTGATGCATAATGCCGTTGCCAGGCTGGATCACATCGACATTTTTAAATGCTTTCTTGGTCCAGTTGATAAAGTGAAACCTGTCTTCATTACGACGATCTTCGATGGCACGGTTTTTAGCAAAAGCATCTTTGTCAAAACCTGCATGTTCGACGGCTAACGAGTGATCCACAATTAGCTGAGTTGGCACCACAGGGTTAACCTCTGCAGGGTCGCCACCTTTATCGGCAATCGCGTCTCTAAGACCCGCCAAATCCACTAACGCAGTTTGCCCTAAAATATCATGACAAACGACCCGCGCTGGATACCAAGGAAAATCAAGATCGCGCTTACGCTCAATAAGCTGCAGTAACGCATCATTGAGCATCGATGGCTCACATCGTCTAACTAAATTCTCGGCAAGCACTTTAGAGGTATAAGGAAGTTTATCGTAGGCACCAGGTACTAGAGCATCGACAGCACTTTGGGTGTCAAAGTAATCTAACGTGGTACCGGCAAGCGGTTTACGGTGTGTTGTGTTCATAACATCATCCACTGAATTATTGACGCTCACGCCACATCGACACTTAGTCGCTAACGGTGATAACCGCTATGCTAATGACCAACTCATCTCTTGGCGTGATGCGCAGCATAAACAACCTCTTATGCTGCGCGAAAAATCCCCCAACTGATGGCAAAACACTCTGATACGTTGCGACGGTGTGATCAGACTGGCCATTTAATATCATCAATCGGGCTCACTATTTATTCTGTTTACCTGCGCCCTTATCTCTGGCTAATAGGCACAACTTTACGTGGCTCAGATCCAACATAATCCGCACTTGGACGAATGATACGATTATTAGCACGCTGCTCCATCACATGGGCGGCCCAGCCTGTTAAACGTGAACAGACAAAAATAGGAGTAAATAATTTGGTCGGGATCCCCATAAAGTGATAAGCCGATGCATGGAAGAAGTCAGCGTTACAAAATAGCTTTTTGGTATCCCACATAAACTCTTCACACGCGACTGAGATATCATATAAAGAGGTATCACCAAACTCTTGCGCCAACTTTTCAGACCAAGCTTTGATGATCACGTTACGTGGATCCGATGTACGATAGATCGCATGGCCAAAACCCATGATCTTCTCTTTACGCTCAAGCATACCCGCCATCTGCACCTTGGCATCTTCTGGCGAACTAAACTTCTGGATCATCTCCATAGCAGCTTCGTTAGCGCCGCCGTGCAATGGACCGCGCAACGAGCCGATAGCGCCGGTAATACAGGAGAACATGTCAGATAAGGTTGAGGCACATACACGCGCGGTGAAGGTCGATGCATTAAATTCATGCTCAGCATAAAGAATTAGCGACACATCCATCACTTTGCGATGTTGCTCTGATGGCGTTTTACCATTTAACAGTTTAAGGAAATGTCCACCGAGCGAGTCTTCATCGGTTGTACACTCTATTTCAACACCTTCATGGCTATAGCGATACCAGTAACACATGATGGCGGGGAACGCTGCCAGTAAGCGATTAGCGGCTTTATGTTGCTCATAGAAATCAACCTCTGGTTCGAGATTACCGAGAAACGAGCAACCTGTACGCATCACATCCATTGGATGAGCATCGGCAGGAATACGCTGCAATACCTCTTTAAGGGCTTGAGGCAGATCGCGCTGCGACATCAATACACTTTTGTATGCGTCTAGCTGCGCCGCAGTAGGAAGCTCGCCATTAAACAGTAAATAAGCAACCTCTTCAAAGGTCGCATTGTCGGCTAAATCAGATACGTCATAACCACAATAAGTCAGACCAGATCCTGATTTACCCACGGTACATAACGCCGTTTCACCTGCACTTTGTCCGCGAAGACCTGCACCACTCAATTTTTTATCAACCATAATGTGTTCCTTTTGGAATCTCTATTATTTGTGTCACCAAGTATCATCTTGGTCGTAGGGTGTAACCTGTTCTTTATTGAGCTGCGGCTCATCACTTAGGATTAACTGCGCAGCTCAAGCCACACTATTTATTTTTACCTTCGGCAAATAAGCTATCTAGCTTTTGCTCATAATCGTGATAACCGAGGTAATCATATAGCTCCATGCGGGTTTGCATGGTGTCGACAACGGCTTTTTGGTCACCGTCACGTAATATCGCGGTATAGACATTTTCAGCCGCTTTATTCATTGCTCTAAAGGCGCTAAGTGGATAAAGCACCATGTCAGCGCCCCACGCTCCTAGCTGCTCTCTATTCCAAAGCTCTGTCTGACCAAACTCAGTAATATTGGCCAGTAACGGCGCGTCAATCGCACCAGCGAACGCGCGGTAATGCGCCTCGGTTTGTACCGCTTCGGCAAAAATGCCATCGGCTCCGGCAGCGATATAGGCTTTCGCTCGCTCAATCGCAGCTTCCAGTCCTTCTTGGGCAAATGCATCGGTTCGCGCCATGATAAAGAAATCAGGATCGGTACGCGCGTCAACGGCTGCCTTGATACGATCAACCATCTCTTCGGTTGACACTATCTCTTTATTTGGGCGATGACCGCAGCGTTTTTGCGCCACTTGATCTTCCATATGCACAGCCGCAGCGCCCGCTTTTTCCATATCGCGAATGGTTTTGGCAATGTTAAATGCGCCTCCCCATCCAGTATCGATATCAACCAGAAGGGGCAGATCACAGGCTGAGGTAATACGCTGCACATCGACAATCACATCATTGAGAGATGTCATACCAAGATCGGGTAATCCATAAGACGCATTCGCGACGCCGCCACCAGAAAGATAGATAGCTTGATGGCCAATTTGTTTCGCCATCATGGCTGTGTAGGCGTTAATCGTTCCCACGATTTGCAATGGCTTATTATCAGCCAAGGCCTGACGGAATTTTTTACCTGCGCTCATGCTAGATTCCTCTTCTATTTGATTTATGAAAGCTTGTTCTTAATATTATTTTTTGAATACATAATATGGCGGCGCATCAACATCTCGGCCAACTCTTCATCCCGATTGGCGATGGCTTGTACTATATGTTTATGTTCATCAAAAGCGGTGGTCACTCGCGGCCCAGCCATACCTAACTGCACTCGATACATGCGCACAAGATGATAAATCCCGTCAAACAGCATAGAGATTAAGTGTTTGTTTTTACTGCCGAGAATAATGCGATAGTGAAAGTCGACATCACCGGCTTCTTGATAATAAGATTCACCTTGCTTAACATCTTGAAAATGGCTTTTAAGTAAGGCCTCTAATTCACCAATCTCATCGTTGGTCATATTTTTCGCCGCCAGCCTCGCCGCCATTCCCTCCAGCGACTCGCGTACTTGATAAAGTTCAAGTAAGCCATCAGATGTCAACGCAACCACTCTGGCACCCACATTGGCTTTACGCTCCACAATGTGACATGACTCCAAACGGTTTATCGCCTCACGTATCACCGCACGACTAACGCCATAAGTTGTCGACAATTCGGTTTCACTTAACTTAGAACCCGCTGCCACAACACCTTCGACGATGTCTTGTCTTAGCTGATAAAAGGTTTTGTCTGCCGAAGTCACAGCGGGTTTGGATTCAAATGCCATCTTGATAAAAAACTCAATTAGAAAACCATGTTGTCGACAATATAGCCACGAATGAATACCAACACAAGCTCAATGACTTATTTTGTCGACAATATTGTTAATTTTTAGACTAAAGTCGTAACAAATGGGGAGCGATACAAGCGTGGATAGCGCCATAATGGCGACATATGTGGCGACACATAGAGACAAAATGATGACAGATGCTCAGGATTGGCTTAGGCAAAACTCTCATTAATGAGCGTAAAAAAAACCATAAGCAACACCACCTAACGCTACTGTTTAAGCTGGGAAAGCTCAAGAATACAAACTTAAGAGACCGAAAAATATAGACAAAAAGGAAATGGTTAACGCTCTGATATAGCGGTAGCTTTCCATGCTAAGAGATAGCGGTGAGCTGCAAAAAGAGTCACTGATGAGATCACACCTAAACTCGCGTGAACTCTCACGCCGTTAGTGACGATATAAAAGGTATCACTTCCAGCAAGCTCGTGCTTATCCAACACTTAGGATAGAACGCGGCTGCGCGCGGCCTATCCTTATCTGTTAGGCGCTACGAATATCAATTTACCTTAATGATTAACCCACCCATTAATAATGGTATCGAAAACATTAAAACTCTTGATTTATCCGCTCAAAGAAAGTTAACAATTGCTGCCTTTCATCATCACTAAACTTAGCCGTTATTTGGGTCGTTAACGTGTGATGCAGCTGATCATGCTCTTTATAGACGGCCACCCCCTTATCGGTTAAATCAACCAAGATGGCACGGCGATCACTAACATGGGCCTTACGAGTAACTAAACCAGCCTTTTCCATCTTATCTATTTGTACCGTCAAGGTACCTGTGGTAATACCTATCTTTTCGGCGAGCTCTTTCATTCGCATAGCGCCATTGGCACCTAAGATCTCGACGGCATGAACTTGGGGCAAAGAATAACCTGCATTTTTAACGACGGAATGCTCCCACGAGGAGAGCTTTTCATAAAACTCTACGATTTCATGACTCAACTTATCCAACTCATTGTTCCTTCTATTTTTCTATCGCTTGACTCTGATTAACACCGCACTCTTGTTGACGACAAGTAAATACTTCAACCGTCAGATGATCAATACGCTTAAACGCACTTAACTTAGCCCTAAAATAATCGGTATCTTTGGGGTGATGACTCACAATTGAAATCATTGCTGCATGGTGGTCGGCACTGACTGGCCAAACATGAATATCGGTAACCTGATGATCCTCCTCCTCTTCCACTGTGGCCACCATTTTCGAAATATATTCGTCATCGATACTGGCATCGAGCAATATTGGTCCCGTTTGCTTAACTAGGCCCCATGCCCAGCTCGTAATAATAATCGCGCCAACGATGCCCATAACCGGGTCGAGCCAGTTTAACCCTAGGTATTTGCCGAACAATAGTGCGCCAATCGCCAATAGCGAGGTCAATGCATCTGCAAGCACATGAAAGTAGGCCGCCCTGAGGTTGTGATCATGAGTTGGCTTTGCTTGACTGTCGCTGTCGTGTCCCAGACTGCTCTGGTGTGCATGATGGTCGGCCCCCTCATGGGCATGATGGTGTTCATGACTATGAGGATTATGGCTATGAGCATGATGTCCGTTGCCGTGGTGGTGATGTCCGTGATGATCATGACTGTGGTGATCTTTTAACAAGAAAACGGATACTACATTTACCGTTAAACCAATCACAGCCACTAAAATAGCTTCGTTAAATTGAATATGCTCAGGGTTAAGTAACCGACTTATCGATTCTACAACCATTAATAACGCAACGAGTCCCAACGCAATTGCACTCGTAAAGCCACCGAGTACACTCACTTTACCGGTACCAAAAGCGTACTTAGGGTCATCTGCATATTTCTTGGCATAACGATAGGTAAATAGGGTGATCATAAATGCGGCGGCATGGGTTCCCATGTGCCAACCATCGGCAAGCAACGCCATCGAACCATAGACAATACCTGCGACAATCTCTGCGACCATAGTGATCAGCGTTAGATATAACACATAGCGAGTATTACGCTCACCACTGGTATTAATGTTTGAAAAACGATGCTTATGCTGCCAAGGCTCAATACTGTGTTTCATCGAGTAGGTATCCAATAATAAAGTCAAATTATTTAGTTTGATAATCAAAATATACTAAACGAATATAATTTGACAGCCAAACTAAATATTTAAATTTATATCTTTTCAATATCAGACATCTAGCATTGCCTCATCTATAAATCCTCGGAGAGATTGAGATAACTAAGCATAATCTGCATCAATGGTGCAGATATCTAACAATGAATAACCCTTTTCACAAAAATCGGCGTTTATACCGTAAGATAGATTCAATACGTACCTTAGGAGCATCCATGAAACAATCACTGATCCAATCGCTAAAATACGCGGTTTTAGCAAGCAGTTTAGCGCTCAGCCCACTAACCCTTGCTCAAGCTGCTACACCACAACACACAGGTATCAATATGGATTCATCAGCGACCATCTCAGTTTATGACAGTAATAATTATCAAGTAAATGAAAGCAGTAAGATGTTTCCCGAACCCATTCAAGGCATGGTTCAACATGTTATTGCCTTGCCTAAATTAGCCGATGAACAGCACTATAAGCTAGAGGTTAGTATCGGCCAAAAAAAATGGGTTGACTGTAATAAGCATGGTTTAAGCGGAACATTACAGCATATGACTCTCAGTGGCTGGGGATATGAATATTATCAAGTCAATACGATAACCGAAGGCCCGAGTACTATGATGGCCTGTTTTGATATGGCAAAAACCGAAGCCTTTTTAACTATCCCAGGATCATTAATGCTCAACTACGATAGCCGTTTACCTAAAGTATTTTATCTACCTCAAGGCGCACAGCTAAGATATCGAATTTGGAACACTAATGGCGAATATCATTATTCCCCCGAAAAATAGTCAAAAAAAAACCCCTGCTAAGCAGAGGTTTTAATTTAAATAAGCTGCAGCCTAAATGCCGGCAATCGCTTCTTTACAAAGCTGAGTGATACGATCCCAATCGCCCTGTTCCATCGCATCAGTAGGTGCGATCCAGCTGCCACCGATACAGTCAACATTGCTCAAAGCTAAGTAATTTTTATAACTACTTGGGGTAATGCCACCAGTTGGACAGAATCGGATATTAGCAAGTGGACCAGAAAATGCCTTTAATGCATTTACGCCACCAGAAGCCTCCGCAGGAAAGAACTTGAAGTTAGTATAACCAAGTTCCATGCCCGCCATCACCTCAGAGATACTCGCAACACCAGGAATTAGCGGTACGGTACCTGCCATAGCAGCTTTAAGCAGGTCGGTCGTCGCACCAGGCGTTATAACAAACTGAGCACCGGCATCAATAGCTTGTTGAAGCTGAGCTTCATTTAAGATGGTTCCCGCACCAACAAGTGCTTCAGGTACTTCTTTTGCTATTTTAGTGATCGCCTCTAACGCACAAGGCGTGCGCAAAGTCACTTCTAAAACACTGATCCCACCGGCGACTAAAGCCCGCGCTAATGGCACGGCATCTTCTATCTTATTAATCACCATCACAGGAACAATTGGGCTACGTTTAAAAATATCTTGCGGTTGGATTGACCAGTTATTCTCAGCCATTGCTTTACTCTTCCTCAATGATTAATAATTTTCGTCGATAGTCGTAGTGCAACGAGCACCCGTTTCTGGACTACTTAAATTTGAACGTAGTGCCGCAAATAGCTCACGTCCCATACCATAACTCGTACGACGAAGATCGACTTTACCTGCTTCACGAGCAGCTAAAATGCTCTCATCCACAAGAAGAGTCACTTCACCAGTGTTAGCGTTAACCCGTATCAAATCGCCATTTTGTACTTTGGCAATCAAGCCTCCATCAAGCGCCTCTGGCGTTAAATGGATTGCAGCGGGTACCTTACCTGAGGCACCAGACATACGTCCGTCAGTTAACAACGCAACTTTAAAGCCCTTGTCTTGCAACGTTCCTAATATCGGTGTCAACTTATGCAACTCAGGCATGCCTATCGCTTTAGGACCTTGGCCCTTAACGACAACGACACAGTCTTTATCGAGTTCACCAGCTTTAAAAATCGCTTCAAGTTTATTTTGATCATCAATAACGACTGCCGGTGCTTCCACTAAACGGTGCTTTTCTGCCACTGCAGATACCTTAATAACCGCACGTCCTAAGTTACCTTTAAGTAATTTCAAGCCACCGTTACTTTGGAACGGTTCTGAAACTGCAGTTAACACTTCTTTATCCAGTGAAACAGTAGGACCATCAACCCAAACTAATTCGTTGTCGATCAATTTAGGCTCTTGGGTATAACGGCGAAGGCCAAACCCTGCAACCGTATTGACATCCTCATGCAATAGACCTGCATCGAGTAACTCTTTTACCAACAGCGCCATGCCCCCAGCAGCGTGGAAATGATTAATATCGGCATGGCCATTAGGATAAACACGAGCCAGTAAAGGTACCGCATCAGATAGCTCTGAAAAATCATCCCAGTTAACGATTATTCCAGCTGCGCGAGCCGCTGCCACAATATGCATTGTCAGGTTGGTTGAACCGCCCGTAGCAAGTAATGCCACGATACCGTTGACCACAGACTTCTCATTAACCACTTCACCAATAGGCGTATATTGGGTGCCCATTTCGGTTAAACGACACACTTGCTTAGCCGCCATTTTATTTAGCGCCTCTCGCAAAGGATCATCAGGATTAACAAAAGAAGAACCAGGTAACTGCAGTCCCATCACTTCTAGCATCAGCTGATTGCTGTTCGCGGTACCGTAGAAGGTACAGGTTCCAGCGCTGTGATAAGATTTCGACTCAGCTTCTAGCAGTGCAGCTCTATCGACTTGACCTTGAGCAAACTGTTGACGAATACGTGCTTTTTCTTTATTTGGGATCCCCGACTTCATCGGCCCAGCTGGCACAAATAGCATTGGCAAGTGGCCAAAGCTGAGCGCACCAATCAGCAAACCAGGCACAATTTTATCGCAGATGCCGAGGAGTAACGCACCATCGAACATGTTATGCGACAACCCTACGGCGGTCGACATCGCGATAACTTCACGGCTTAGTAAACTAAGCTCCATACCCGGTTGGCCTTGAGTGACCCCATCACACATCGCAGGAACACCGCCAGCAACCTGAGCAACACTACCCACTTCTTGGCAAGCATCTTTTAGTAGCTGCGGATAGCTTTCATAAGGCTGATGTGCTGACAGCATATCGTTAAATGCGGTCACAATACCTATATTCGCTTTTGTGAGCGCTTTAATCGTACTCTTATCCGCTGGACTACACGCGGCGAAACCGTGAGCTAAATTGCCACAGCTTAAGCTACTACGATGAACGCCGTTGGCTTTGGCCTCATCAAGGGCTTTAAGGTACTGAGCGCGAGAATGTTTGCTTCGCTCAATGATTCTGTCGGTAACCGACTTTACTACTGCGTGCATAATATAGCTCCTTAAGCGCTCCAATAAACATCAACGGGCGTACGATGTTGAGCCAATACGGCTCGTATTGGCATCGCTTTGGCGTCTTCATTTTCAAGCGCTTGACGGTAAACAGTCAGCTTTTGTTCACCGACAATGTGTAAGTATATTTGGCGACTCGCTAAAATCCCCTGTTTAGAGATTGTCATTCTGCCATGTGGCGCCGCCCCAGGATTAACAGCAAGACAAAGTGCATCAGTTGTTAATGCTTGCTCTATCTCTTGTGAACAGGGAAACCAAGAACAGGTGTGACCGTCATTGCCCATACCAAGAACAACGACATCAAACGGCTTTGGAAAGTTCGCTAGCTGCTCTATCGCCATTTCCACACCCGCTTCAGCGGTAGAAAACATATTCTTTAAGCCGCGAAATTTTGCAGCTGCTGCGCGATGTTGTAACAGATGTTGCCTAACGAGATTCTCGTTAGAATCGTCAGACTCAGTATCGACCCAACGCTCATCGGCTAACGTGATGTAAACATCGTTCCATTCAATGGCTTTATGGCTAAGTAGCTCAAATAACGCTAGCGGTGTTGATCCACCAGAAACCACGAGGCTAGCCTTACCACGAGCATCAATTGCCGATTGCAATTGATTCGCGATACGATCGGCTAATTGTGCTTCTAATGCTGATTTGCTATCAAATGATTTGAATACAGATTCTTTAATCATAATCTAACTCCTTTACTCATCCCACGAACGGCCATCTTTTGCTATCAAAGCAACTGATGCTACAGGACCCCAACTTCCCGCAGGATAAGGTTTTGGCTTTTCGTTACTTTCTTCCCACGCTTGAATGATGCCATCGACCCATTTCCACGCTTGTTCCACTTCATCACGACGAACAAATAACGCCTGATTACCCAGCATAGCTTCAAGTAATAAACGCTCATAAGCATCGGCTATACGATCATTTTTAAACGTATCAGAAAAACTCAAATCCAATTTAGTGGTTTGCAGACGTTGTTTCTGCTCAAGACCAGGGACTTTGTTCATCATCTGGATCTCGACACCTTCATGGGGCTGCAAGCGTATAGTCAATTTATTTGCAGGCAAATTTCTATAGCTAGAGCGATACAGATTATGAGGTGGATTTTTGAAGTAAACGACAATCTCAGAGCTCTTGGTAGGCATGCGCTTACCGCTTCGCAGATAAAAAGGCACCCCTGCCCAACGCCAGTTATCGATATCGACACGCAGTGCAACAAACGTTTCTGCATGAGACTGGGTATTAGCACCCTCCTCTTCCAAATAACCAGGAACAGGCGCGCCTTTTAAGAAACCAGCAGAATATTGACCACGAACGGTATTCTCGTAAATATTATCGGCATCGATCTTTCTCAGTGATTTAAGTACTTTTACCTTTTCATCACGAATACTATCAGCATCCAGATTTACTGGAGGGTCCATTGCGACCAAAGTCAAAACCTGTAATAAATGGTTCTGAATCATATCTCGCATTTGACCGGCTTTATCAAAATAACCCCAACGGCCTTCAATACCCACTTCTTCGGCTACGGTAATTTGTACATGATCGATTGTGCGGTTATCCCACTTAGACGCAAACAGAGAATTAGCAAAACGTAATGCGATGAGATTCTGTACCGTCTCTTTGCCTAGATAGTGGTCAATACGATAAACTTGATTTTCATTAAAATAAGCACTGACTTGATCATTGATGACTTTAGAAGATTTGAGATCGGAGCCAATTGGCTTTTCAAGAACAACACGAGTATCTGGATAGATAAGATTTTGTTCGTTTAGACAACGACAAATATCGCCAAAAATGGCTGGGGGTGTCGCGAAGTAATTAACCATCACGCGCTTTTCAGGCTCTAGCACCTCATGAAATGCTTTATAACCTTCAGATTCGGTAAAATTAGTACCAATATAGATACAACGCTTTAAAAATCGTTCAAGCGTATCTGTACACAGTGGTTCTTTTACAAAGCTATTTAACGCCTTGATAACCATCGCTTGATATTCATCTTGAGTAAACGCGTCTTTAGCGACACCAATTACCTTAGTCTCTTCATTAAGCAGACCAGCCTTATCTAGCTGGTATAATGAAGGCAGTAATTTACGCCTTGCTAAATCGCCTTTAGTCCCAAACAATACAAAATCACAAGCTTTGGCTTCTGGTGATGTCATGCCCATAGCTTAAAAATCTCCTATGTCACTGTGCCTCATCAAGTCAATGAGAAATACACACGTTTGTTGTAATATAACAACAGAATCTAATTATTGCATCATAATTTTGTGAAAATCGAGCTATAAGTAAACTAGTAACAAGACCTCAAAATCTGATATGCTTTTCGTGATAAAATTACTATATCTAGCAGAAAGTTTGCTTTGTAGTTAAATCATAATTCGTTATATAAGCTAAACTTTAGCACTTTTGTTTGTTTCTTTAACGACATAAAAGAATAAATATAATTACATTACCATCGAGTGGATGTACGCATATGAATACTCTAGAAAAGGTTCAAAATAGCCTAACTCAATTCAGTAAATCGGAGCGCAAAGTTGCTGAGGTAATTTTAGCATCGCCTCAGACTGCAATTCACTCTAGCATCGCTACTCTCGCCAAAATGGCCGATGTCAGTGAACCTACAGTTAACCGTTTTTGCCGTCGCTTAGATACAAAGGGATTCCCTGATTTCAAACTGCACTTAGCGCAGAGCTTAGCGAATGGTACGCCTTATGTTAGTCGTCATGTTGAAGAAGATGATAGTCCCGACTCTTATACGACTAAAATCTTCGAATCGTCAATGGCTGCACTAGATACAGCAAGACAGAGTATAGACACTGCTGCGATAAATAAGGCGGTAGATGTGCTGACTCAAGCCAATAAAATCTCTTTCTTTGGCTTAGGCGCTTCAGCATCTGTTGCTCACGATGCGCAAAATAAATTTTTCCGTTTTAATGTGCCCGTGATCTGTTTTGACGATGTATTAATGCAACGCATGAGTTGTATTAATAGTTCAGAGGGCGATGTTGTCGTGCTAATTTCGCACACTGGTCGCACAAAATCGCTTATCGATATTGCGCGTTTAGCGCGTGAAAATGGTGCAGCAGTCATTGCAATAACCTCCCGTAACTCACCACTCTCCAACGAATGCACCTTACCTGTGACAATGGAAGTACCAGAAGATACCGATATGTACCTTCCAATGGCTTCGCGTCTTGCTCAATTAGTGATTGTAGATGTATTAGCGACAGGCTTTACCCTGCGCCGAGGACCTCGTTTTAGAGAAAGTCTCAAACGTGTAAAAGAGGCCTTAAAAGAGTCACGCATAGAGAAAGAATCGATACTATAATTCGGTTTTGTAAGGACAAAAGGCGGTTTGAGTATTCTCTTCCGCCTTTTTTTTATTTTTTAATCGCAGTCTTCATAAAAATAATAATTTGAGATAGATCATTTTGTTTGTAATTTTCCTACAAAACTCATTTTTGTCTGTTAATATAGAGTAAGATTTTTTTTAAACTTAACGGAGTATCTCATGTTCCGCAGAACCAAAATTGTAACAACACTCGGTCCAGCGACTGATCGTGACGACAACCTACGTCGTATTATCAAAGCTGGTGCAAACGTTGTTCGCCTTAACTTTTCTCACGGCTCACCTGAAGACCACCAAAAACGCGCAACAGATGTTAGAAACATCGCCAAAGAACTTGGTGTACATGTTGCTATTCTAGGTGACTTACAAGGTCCAAAAATCCGTGTATCTACCTTTAAGGACAATAAAAAAGTCCAACTTGATCTAGGAAAAGCATTCGTATTAGATGCCGACCTAGAAAAAGGCCAAGGTGATGAGAATCAAGTTGGTATCGATTATAAAGAGTTACCAAAAGACGTCACTATTGGCGATATCTTGATGCTCGATGACGGCCGTGTTCAACTTCAAGTTGAAAAAGTTGAAGGTAACAAGGTTCACACTACAGTCACCGTTGCTGGTCCACTTTCAAATAACAAAGGGATCAACAAAAAAGGCGGTGGTCTTTCTGCAGCAGCGCTGACAGAAAAAGATAAGCTAGATATCATCACAGCTGCGGCAATTAAAGTGGATTACCTTGCGGTATCATTCCCTCGCTCTGGTGCTGATCTGAATTATGCTCGTGAGCTAGCTCAAAAAGCGGGTAGCAATGCATTAATCGTATCTAAAGTAGAACGTGCTGAAGCAGTTGCTACTGACGAAGCGATGGATGATGTGATTCTAGCATCTGATGCAGTAATGGTTGCGCGTGGCGATTTGGGCGTTGAGATTGGTGATGCTGCGTTAGTGGCAGTACAGAAAAAACTGATCCGCCGTTCACGTCAACTCAATAAGCCAGTGATCACTGCGACCCAAATGATGGAGTCAATGATCACCAGCCCAATGCCTACTCGTGCAGAAGTGATGGACGTTGCTAACGCTGTACTTGATGGTACTGATGCGGTAATGCTTTCGGCTGAAACCGCTGCTGGCGATTTCCCTGAAGAAACGGTATTGGCGATGGCAAATGTATGTTTGGGCGCTGAAGCGCATCCAAGCGTTCAAGTGTCTAAACATCGTTTAGATGAGCGTTTTACTTCTGTTGAAGAAACTATCGCGCTTTCTACTATGTATGCAGCTAACCATTTAGAAGGTGTTAAAGCGATTGTTGCGCTAACTGAATCTGGAGCGACACCACAGTTAATGTCTCGCATCAGTTCAGCTTTACCAATTTTAGCCTTATCTCGTCATGATGCGACACTTGCTAAAATGGCTCTTTATCGCGGTGTTCAACCTTTCTACTTTGATTCTACTGCACACCCTGCAGATGAACTTGCTAAGAAAGCACTGGAAGCATTGCAAGCGGCTGGTTATTTAAACAGCGGTGATATGGTGCTAATGACTAAAGGTGATGCGATGGAAACCATTGGTGGTACTAACACCAGTAAGGTACTTATCGTAGCTTAATCCTGTTTAGATAAAAAAAGGTACGCATTATGCGTAATGCCGATCAGTTAATGCCAATATGATCGGTTGACTGATCTTTAAAAGCCGTCAAAATCCAGTACAGACTCTTGTTTGTACTGGATTTTTTAATGGAACTTTCTGAAGCTTTAGCGCGTACTTCTATCAATCGACCTACTGAGTTCACCAATCTTGGGGAGCTTCTTTGTCCAGAGCTTATTCAAAACTGTTTACAATCCAATGGTGTAGCCACGCTTCGTAAGCGAAAATTACCTATGGAGTCTATGATTTGGGCTGTTATCGGCATGGCTTTATTTCGGGGGGAGTCCGTTAGGCAACTGATTAATAAACTGGATATTATCCTCCCAAATAAGGTCGATTATGTTGCTCGAAGTGCTGTCACTCAGGCAAGAAAGAAATTGGGCAGTGACGTTGTAAAAGATATTTTTCGACAGACTCAAAAGAGATGGAACATGCTGGCTGAGCATCCACAATGGTGCGGCCTTAATCTTTATGGCGTGGACGGTGTCGTCTGGAGAACCCCTGATACACCTGAAAACGATAGCGCCTTTTCTCGCACGAGCAACCAATCGAGTAATGCTTCCTATCCTCAAGTTCGCATGGTGTGTCTAATGGAACTCAGTAGTCATCTGTTAGTCGACTCATCTTTTGGGAGTGTAGCTGAAAATGAAATGGCATTAGCCGCTAATCTCATCAACAATACGCCGGATAACAGTTTAACCCTGTTCGACCGGGGCTTTTACTCGTTGGGGTTATTACATGACTGGTCACAAGCTGGCAGTAATAGACATTGGTTAATGCCATTGAAGAAGAATACACAATATGAAGTGGTACGTTCTTTAGGGCGACAAGATAAGCTTATCAGGCTAACCACAACCCCTCAATCTAGAAAGAAAAGGCCTGATTTACCTGAGTTTATGGAAGCACGTTTACTCACTAAAACAGTGAAAGGAAAAACGCTGCAAATCATCACTTCACTCACAGAGCCAATGCGTTATCCATCAGGTGAAATCGTTGATTTATATGCACATCGATGGGAGATAGAGTTGGGGTACAGAGAGATGAAGCAGTATATGCTTGAAACTCGGTTTACACTCAGAAGTCAGCTTCCGGAATTAATTAGGCAGGAGTTGTGGGGAGTCCTTCTTGCGTATAACTTGCTGAGATATAAGATGGTATTGATGGCACACTCATTAAAAGGGGTCTTCCCTAACCAATTGAGTTTTAGAGAAGCGTCGTCGCATATTATTTTTAAACTATCCCAACTTCCTAGCATATCTCCCGGCAATATTCCTAAGGTAATCTTTGATATAGAAAAAAATGCAAAACAGTTTGTTTTAGAAGGAAAGAGGGAGCGTAGTTATCCTAGAGTGTTGAAGTGTTCGAAGGACCGATATCCCATAAAAAAGAAAGCCGTTCACGTTAAGTGAACGGCATTACGCATTATGCGTACCTTTTTTTATGCGTACAATTTCTTGTATAGTTTAAAGACGCTCAAAGTCGTCAACATCAATAGCAGCCTTACGAAGCTTGTCTGCATCAATCAGTTGCTGATGTTCCTCTTGAGTAATAATCCCTGTAGCGGCGGCTTGTTCATACAAAACTCCTGTAGGTATCTTACTAGGTAACTTACCCTCTTTTTGTGCCTTTTTGATCTGACGATGGAGCTTACGGCACTGATATTGCGCCAAGAATGCGTTTTCGACTTCGGCAATACCGCCTTCATCGCCATCAAAATCAGGGCAAAGAAAAGTCAATCTATCACGAGCTGGGCTTGGCTTTAACATTCCCTGACACAAGTTAACCACTAATTTATCATCAGGACCATTAAAGTGATTGCCGATAGGGAACACAACGGCTCGCATTAACCATGCCACTGGGCGATTAGGGAAGTTTCTTAACGTCTCTTTTAATGCTTTCGCCGCGTTATGTAACCGTGTTTGCATCACATAATGTACCGCAGGTAAATCGTCCTGCTGACGGCCATTATCTTCAAACAATTTTAGCGTTGCAGAGCCAAGATAAAGTTCACTGAGGACATCACCAAGACGAGCTGAAAGCATCTCTTTACGTTTGAGATCGCCGCCCATGATCAACATTGAAAGATCCGTCATAAATGCAAGCGCTGCCGACATACGGCTCATATCTTTGTAATACTGCTTTGTACAACCACTGACCGGGGCTGAATTAAACTTGCTCGCCGAAAGCGCGCTAAACAAAGCACTAAACGCATTACGGGTCGCATAGCCCATATGACCAATCAAGAGATTATCAAAACGCTCGAGCGCGGCACTTTGATCTTCCATCGCAGCCGCTTCCATTTCGGCAAGTACATACGGATGACAGCGTGTTGCACCTTGACCAAAGATCATCAAACTACGAGTTAAGATGTTAGCTCCTTCAACCGTGATAGAGATAGGTGTCGCCATATAGCCGTGACCAAGATAATTTTTAGGTCCCAGCTGTATCCCCTTTCCTGATTGAATATCCATCGCATCATTAATGACATTACGTCCCATCTCTGTCATATGATATTTAGCTATCGCTGTAACCACAGAAGGTTTAACTTTCAGGTCAATCCCAGTTGTCGTTAAGCGGCGCGCAGCTTCGAGCTGATAAGTGTTGCCGATAATTCGCGCCATGGCTTCTTGAACACCTTCAAATTGCCCAATCGACAGGCCAAACTGATGCCGAACAAAACTGTAAGCTGTGGTCGTTTTGGTCGCCAAATGTCCTGTTGCCGTCGCTAGCGCTGGTAACGAAATACCTCGCCCAGCAGATAAACATTCAACCAGCATTTTCCAGCCACTACCCGCATATTGAGGGCCTCCAATGATCCAATCTAGCGGAATGAAGACGTCCTCCCCCGTAGTCGTACCATTCATGAATGCCATATCAAGTGGGTTATGGCGAGCACCAATGTTAACGCCTTTATGATCGGTTGGGATCAAGGCACAGGTAATACCAATCTCTTTTTTATCGCCGAGCAGACCATCAGGGTCGCGCATTTGAAACGCAAGACCAAGTACAGTAGCGACTGGTGCTAATGTAATGTAGCGCTTATCCCATGTAAGACTGATACCTAGGACCTCTTCACCATTAAACTCTTGGCGACAGACGATGCCAACATCAGGAATCGCACCAGCATCAGAGCCAGCCTCAGGGCCAGTTAAAGCAAAACAAGGAACCGCTTCACCTGTCGCCAATAATGGCAGCCAATGATCACGTTGCTCTTTCGTCCCATAATGAGTAAGTAGCTCGCCAGGACCTAAAGAGTTAGGCACCATCACACTGACTGCAGCACTTACACTACGACTAGCAAGCTTACTGACAATAGTAGAGTTGGCGTAGGCTGAAAATGCTTTACCACCGTATTCCTTAGGAATAATAAGTGCGAAGAACCCCTCTTTCTTAAAGTAGTCCCACAACTCTGGTGGTAGATCTTTACGCTGTTGCACAATATCAAAATCATCAATCATAGTGAGCGCAGTCATCACCTGATTGTCGATAAAGGACTTCTCTTCTTCGGTTAATCTAGGCTTACCATAGCTGTGGAGAGTGTTCCAGTTTGGTTTACCTCTAAATAGCTCACCTTCCCACCAGACATCGCCCGCTTCCATCGCTTCCTTTTCGGTATTAGAGAGCGGTGGCAATACCTTTTTGAAAAAGGAGAACACAGGACGAGTGATAAATTGCATCCGAATATTTTTAACACCTAGCAGCACTATCAAAATCAATAGTACTAAAATAAAAACAGTCATAACGCCCCCTATTGGGTACTTACTGGTACTGCTACACCTGCAGCAATGTATGGGATAACTTTACGAATAACGGCTTCAATATCGTTGTGTTCATTGAAATCGGCTTCTGCGATCTCTGTTAGCGCATCGGCCGATGCCATAGTGAACACAACGGTGCCAAGGGTAAAGTGTAGTCGCCAGAACATCTCAGCAGGTGGAATGTGTGGCGCACTTTCTGCAACAGCATCGACAAATCGCGTTAAATGTTCACCGTAATGAGTGGTGATAAACCAACGCAGATGGCCTTGACTCTCGATATAACCACGACCAAGTAGCTGTAGGAACGTGCGGGTACCTTCAACCTTCAGCTTGTTCAGTTCCAGCAAGGGTTTTACCAGCGATGAAAAAATATCATTAAGTGACGGCTCTGAACTTTGTTTTAGAAGCTCTAGCTCATTAGATGCATCAGGCATAAAACGATCTAAATAACGAGCAAGTACAGCTCTAATTAACTCTTTCTTAGAGCCAAAATGATAATTGACAGAAGCGAGATTCACTTCAGCTTTACTTGTGATAAGTCGTAATGAGGTTTCTGAAAATCCACGTTCAGCAAACAGCTTTTCTGCGGCATCAAGTATTCTTGTTTTAGTATCGGATCGATTTGCCATTCCATGACCTTAACTCTGATTTAAACATGCGTTTAAATTAAACACTGATACACTTTTTGTCAAATGAAATTCGGATGTAATGCGGCTATAAGTAAGGATAAATCTCTGCTGAACCACGGTTAGTGCCAATAGTTTAGATCCAGTTTAATAACAGCCTGCAATATTTAACCAAATTAAGTAAACTAGATCACACAAGAATAACAACGACGACAGTCAAACACCCAAGGAATCCCGCATGTCATCGATATCTCCACGATTATCCTCTTTATCACTCATCGTGACCTTAGTCATCTCAACCACGGCTTGCAATGAACAAGTGAATGCCGCGCCAGTAAAAAACGAGCCTATAGCCGAAGCGCAGCAATTTATTCAAGATGCGGAAGCTAATCTTGCACAGCTATCGATAGAGCAAAATCGCGCTGAATGGATTTACAGTAATTTCATAACAGAAGACACTGCGGCGTTATCAGCCTCGGTTGCAGAGCGCCAAACGGCGACATCTGTAAGATTGGCAACTAAAGCCGCAGAGTTTGCGGGGCTTCCTCTAAAAAAAGATGAACAACGAAAACTCAATATTTTACGTAGTTCATTGGTGTTACCCGCTCCGCTTGATCCGGTTAAGAATGCTGAGCTGGCTAATATTAGCGCCGAGCTAAATGGGTTATATGGAAAAGCTAAATACTGTTTAGCCGATGGTCGTTGCCTTACTCAACCCGAGTTATCGGGCATCATGGGCGAGTCTAGAGATCCTGCAACATTGCTCGATGTCTGGCAAGGTTGGCGCCAAATCGCAAAACCAATGCGTCCTCTATTTGAACGAGAAGTCGAGCTAGCCAACGAAGGCGCTAAAGATTTAGGTTATGCGAATTTGTCAGAGCTATGGCGGAGCCAGTATGACATGGCACCTGACGCATTCTCCGCTGAGCTAGATAGGCTATGGGGTCAAGTTCAGCCACTTTACGAATCGCTACATTGTTACGTGCGCGGTGAACTTAACCAGAAGTACGGCGACGATGTTGCTCCTAGTAATGGCGCAATTCCAGCTCATTTGCTCGGAAACATGTGGGCGCAGCAATGGGGCAATGTCTACGACATAGTAGCGCCGGAAGATGCCGATCCTGGATACGATGTTACCGAGTTACTTGCAAAGCAAGGTTATGATGAACATAAGATGGTTAAGCAGGCTGAAGGCTTCTTTACATCACTTGGTTTTGAACCGCTACCAGACACTTTTTGGAGTCGCTCACTATTTGTTCAACCCAAAGATCGTGATGTCGTCTGCCACGCATCAGCATGGGATCTCGACAATCTTGACGATATTCGCATTAAGATGTGTATTCAAAAGACAGCTGAAGATTTTACCGTTATCCATCATGAACTTGGACATAACTTCTATCAAAGAGCCTATAAAAATCAACCTTTCATCTTCAAAAATAGCGCTAATGATGGGTTCCATGAAGCTATCGGTGATACCGTTGCCCTTTCTATTACGCCTAATTATTTAAAACAAATAGGCTTACTAGATGAGGTTCCCGATGAATCAAAAGACATCGGCTTATTGCTTAAACAGGCGTTAGATAAAATAGCCTTTCTACCATTTGGCCTGATGATAGACCAGTGGCGCTGGAAGGTATTCAGTGGCGAGATAACGCCTGCACAGTACAACCAAGCTTGGTGGGGGCTGAGAGAAAAGTACCAAGGCGTAAAAGCACCAATTGCACGAAGCGAAGTGGACTTCGATCCTGGCGCTAAGTACCACGTACCAGGAAATGTTCCTTATACTCGCTATTTCTTAGCTCACATATTGCAGTTCCAATTTCACAAAGCGCTCTGTGACATCGCTGGTGATAAAGGCCCTGTACACCGCTGCAGTATTTACGGCAACAAGGAAGCTGGCGCAAAACTCAATGCAATGCTTGAGATGGGGCAAAGTCAGCCATGGCCCGAAGCCTTATCAGTAGTAACTGGCAGTAAAGAGATGGATGCTTCAGCTGTACTCGACTATTTTGCACCACTTAAGGTGTGGTTAGATGAGCAAAACCAATCGAAAAATCGTCAATGCGGTTGGTAAGCGAACGTTAGTTCATCAACTTTTGCCAGTGCTTTGGGACTGATTAATGGCCCAAAACCGGTAAATCCGATTGCTAGATTGAACCCTCGCCTTGTTATGCAACAAATTTAACATCAAAGTTAAATAACAAAGTTAAACAACAAAGCGAGGATTCAATATCATTATTTCAACGGTTAACGAGAATTAGCCCCTTTCTTGGTGAGCTCTCGAGTATTAAGGCGTGCATTATCTGATTTCGACAGCATCACCATCATAGCACCGCTTCCTCCTAAAGCTCGTGTCGCACTATGATAGCCAATTACGCCGTCAAGCTGTAATAACCACTGTACTAAGCATGACTTGAGTAATGCTGGAAATGGCTTGTTATTAACCCCTGTACCATGAATGATCAACAGATTTCGAAGATCATTATTCTGACTTTGTAAGATAAAGTCATACAATGCTTCTCGCGCCAGACTCACGCCAAGATCCTTTAGAGCTAGTGATGCTTGCATGGGATACTTACCCTGGCGAAACAACTTAAAGACCTGACTCTGAACCCCTTGATGCTTAAAGCTAACGATCTCATCTGGCTCGACTGGGGTTATCTCACTAAAATCGAGACTTAACAGTGAAACAATCTCTCTTCTCTTCGTCTGGGCCTGTTTAGCACGCTGCGCCTCACGTCTCATATCGTTACACAGGTTAACAGTGACATCAGCCTTTAACGGCACCACATCTGCCATTGAAGCGCGAAATAGCGCTAACTCATCTTCTGCCATCGTATTTTCTTCCTCTCTAGCGAGCGAAACCTAGTGGATGGATCTTGTTTATAAATTATCTATGATAAAAACGTGCAATGACAAGTCGATTAAAACGCCTAATATAACAACCGCTGAATTCTTGTCCAACCAAGCAGAAGCAATTACATAAGGTTGAAATATAGACACCTAGCAGATGATACACACTTTGTTAATAACTAAATCTTTCCCATCAAAAGTGCATAGATTATAGTGAGCTAAGTATTAGCAAAAATGAATAGCTAAATGAAATTTATGAAATTTATCATGTTCACGCTTATTTGTGTGCTTTGTGTGCCGGTAATGGCGCAAGACTCGAACAGTGACGACAAGGCATTAAATCAGTTTTATACCCAATTTTCTACGGCATTTGAACAACTTGATGCAGAGGTAATTGAAGAACTCTATGCTGAAAATGCCTGTTATATCCCTGAACAACAAAGCCAAGAGATCACAATAGGCCGTGAAAATATCGGCGCGTTATATAAAGCTTTTTTTGGCAAGATTAAGCACAAAAATGCACAAATTGAGGTCGACTTTCGTGTGGTAGAACGCCAAATGGAAGGTCAAAGTGCTACCGATATTGGCTATTACCTGATTCGCTTTTATCCGCCCAAAGAAACAGAAGAGCCTATGAGTGAATTCGCTGGGAAATTTGTCACCGTTTCAAAAAAGAAAGCCGATGGTAAATGGTATTTAACTGTCGATACCAATAATCGCTCAGAGCCATCGTTTTACTTCAGTGCAAAGCCATCGCCCAACCTCTATTACGGCCGCCAATTTACTAAAACAGAAGATCCCCTGCACCATGAACAGTAATCAACAACCTTGCCCTTGCGGTAGGCAAATAACCACCAAATCAATAATAGAACGATTAAGCTATGAGAACTGCTGCCAACCTTACCATCGAGGAGCGCGGCCACAAACCCCAGAGTTGTTGATGCGCAGTCGATATAGTGCTTTTGTTCTGAAGATCCATGACTATTTAATTGAAACTCATGATTCTCGTTACCTCAACGGCCTCACTACAGCCATATTAGATCAAGACAACCACACCAACTGGCTTGGTTTAACCATCAATAATTGTGACATTGAGGGAAATACAAGTTCTGTAGAGTTTCATGCATGGTACAACGAAGGCGGAATTGAAGCGATTCATGAAATCTCACAATTTGTGAAACAAGGCGATAGATGGCTATATACCACAGGGGAACAACTAAAAACGGTTATGCCTAAGCGCAATGACCCTTGCATCTGCAACAGCGGTAAGAAATTTAAACAATGCTGTTCTAAATAGAACTAATTAATAGTCGTTAGGCACAAAAACTAATTAGTATCAAAACAATGCTAAACGACCGCAACTAAGAGACCGACAGTAACGTATCGGTAAGTTGGACATTCACTTTTAAAAATCGCTCAAATTCAGCTTCTCTTAACGCAGGACTGTATAGAAATCCTTGTGCATGATGACATCTTAATTTAGTAAGAAACTGCTCTTGTTCAATCGTTTCGACGCCTTCTGCGGTCAAAGAGATATTTAATGCCGAAGCCATTGCTATGATTGCGCTAACTATCTCTCGACTCTCGTGGCTCACACTCAGGTCGGAAATAAATGATCGATCAATTTTTAATTTTGAAATAGGAAACTGCTTAAGATAACGCATAGAGCTATAACCTGTGCCAAAATCGTCAATGGCTAAACCAACACCCAACTCAGCTAACTCCTTACATAAATTGGTCGCATAAATAATATCTTCCATCAGTTCCGTTTCGGTGATCTCAATGATAAGAGTGCGTGGTTTTATCCGGTAGCGAGTTACCAACTGCCAAACTTGATCATACAAACTTGTATTAAAAAACTGCTGAGCAGCAACGTTAACATGCATGGACAGATTCATATTATGGTGCTGCCACAGGTTTAACTGCCTACATGCGGTCTCCAATACCCATTCGCCAATCGCCCCAATCATTCCCGTTTGCTCGGCAATGTCGATAAAGGCTGCTGGATAAAGCACCCCACGTTTAGGGTGGTGCCAACGAATAAGCGCTTCAGCACCAATATATCGCTGTGTATTAAGATCTCTTAATGGTTGATAATAAAGTTCAAACTCACGATTCTTTAATGCTGATTGTAAATCGCGCTCAATCTGTGCACCTTCTTTAAATGTATTAAGTAAAGCATTGTTAAAAAGCTGAATAGCATCACCTTGCTTGCGTTTAGCGTACTGCACTGCAATATCGGCGCAAGTTAATGCTGAAAACATCTCTTCAAGGGAATCGATCTCAACAATCGATAAGGCAGGCTTTGCGTCAAATGCTTCGCGTCCGATGGTCACGGGAAGTGTCAATTGATGATATAAACGTTTAATAAGGTAATCGAGATGCTTACTGTCTTCTAAACCATCAACAACAACCGCAAATTCGTCACTACCAACACGAGCGACAAGCTCTGCTTGATTAATACTGGCAAAATGACGCAAACGCCGCGCAACCTCAACCAATAAACGATCCCCTTTTTCATGGCCATAGGTGTCATTAAAGCGTTTAAAACCCATCAGATCTATTAACATTAAATGGCCAGTCGTTCGACGTTCAAGAGCCTTATTGAAGAAACTGCGATTATACAAACCAGTAAGCGAACATCGCCACGCTAAGCGCTCGAGCTCATTTTTATGTTCTAGCTCATCAGAGCTATCCTCAGCGGTAATTAATGCGTAATAATTCCCTCTTTGGGTAGTGAAAGGATTCACCGAATAACGCACCCAATAGCTACTGCCATCGGAACGAGTGAGCTTAGTATCACCTTTTGCGATTCTGCCTCGCTTAACATCGGTTAACACCGAATGAGCTTGATCGGGAGACTGTTTGAAAAAATCGAGGCTATAAATTGGGCATCCCAATATTTTCTGTTTCGGGGTACCAGACATTGAATGATAAGCGCTGTTTACATACTCGATGATATCGGTATGTAAATTGACAACCATGCTCACCTGCTCTGAATGCTCAATCGCTTTTAAAAAAAGACTCAAACGTTCATCGGTTTCGTAAGCGCGTTGAGTCGCTAATGTCAATGCGAGCTGATCTGCAACTTGAGCTACGATATCAAGCTCACTCTCAGACCACGACCTTGGCGTGCTCGACTCTAGAAACAGCACGCCCTCAAGGTGTCCATTAATACGAATAGCGACATCGAGAGAACTGTTTATCTGCTTGGGGTAGAAATAGCACTCAAAAAGCGCTTTAACGCGAATATCTTCATTGACATCTGCAACATCAATTATCCGATGTTGTTTTAGGTCTGTTAGGTATTGAGAGCAAAATCGCGGTTTGGGACGAATAACATCGATGGCGTTTCCCGAATGGGCAACCTGTTCAATTGTATTGGCATCGATAGACAAAATACACACACCAACATAGTCGACAACAAGCTCCTCACTCAGCAAATTTATCGCTAGCGTGGCAGTCTCATTGAATTTTCCTTCTTGCTTCTCTACCGAATTAACGATCGACTCTAGCAAGTGTTGATATTTGCGTTTTACCATAAATCCCTACAACCAACAGCCTAAAAGTCGCTGTCGAGGTAAAAACGCTCTAAAACAGAGCATTTAATATGTTTATCCACACATTTTTTGTTTTAAATAAGTGGCTATCGGCAATTCTATAGGAATAATTAACTGATTAGCAACAAGTTTAACGCGATAAGATCACAGGTTGTTTTGTAACTGAAAAATCATTTTTTCTGCGCTAAATGCAAATGTTAACGATAATTGCTGGCCATCCACTATATCGACAATTTCAGCTTGAACAGCATCAAACCTTACCTTGGCTGCATTAGCTAATGATTCGACCTCAGCAAGAGCATCCGCGCCATGTTTCTCTATCACGAGCACAGTATCGTGTTCATCTATGACAGCACCGATATCAGCGTAACTGCCGCAATCTGTACATGTATCATTCACCAGTGCTGATTGCCCTTTTTCAATATTTTTCATAATTCACAACTGCCTTGTATTCAAAAACGGTAATTATAGTGACTTTAATATTTTAGTTCGAGATGTAGCTCTAAACTATGCCAAAATCTCTGCCATTGCGCGCTGAGCAACCAATTGGTCGCCAAAGTGTAAATAGTCACCGATCATCGCTTGAGGTTCAATCAGGCCTCGATAACGAGATCGTGTCACCTGATCGCAATTAGCAAGCACTTTACTCATCTCAAGTGAATCACTTCCCCTTATCACTAAGGCTTCGGGTTTTAGGTACTGGTGTAGATGAAAATTAGTCAGGCCTGCCGAGTGAAACTGAGGACTATTATCAACAACGGCCTCTTCCACCATATTGGCAACTAAGGGCTGCTCCTCCGCAAGTTCAAATTTATCTCTTAACTGGCATTTGCTCTCTTCCGTCGGTGATTGAAGATGAAACTGCGCCATATCACGCGCATCAATCGATAACATAGCCAACAACAAGCCAAACTCTCCCCGTCTGTCTGAAGTGACAGCTTGGTTAAGTCGGGTGCCTAAATTGGCTTCATTGATTAATAACTGATTGGTTCGCATAAAAAAACAACAATAAAACAACTCGTTGTAATTTAATCGACCGCTTGAAGCATAACTTTAATAAAAAGTTCAATAATGCTCTTTACAGCGGCCGAGTTTGTGACTACTATTGCCGCCGCAATTGAGGAGGGGTTCCCGAGTGGCCAAAGGGATCAGACTGTAAATCTGACGGCTCAGCCTTCGAAGGTTCGAATCCTTCTCCCTCCACCATTTGCGCACAATTTGATAAAGAAATATTTGTGGAGGGGTTCCCGAGTGGCCAAAGGGATCAGACTGTAAATCTGACGGCTCAGCCTTCGAAGGTTCGAATCCTTCTCCCTCCACCATCTTTATTTCTTAATTAAATAGTGACATGTTGTAAAAGCTGTAAAATGTAAAAGTGACATATGTGGAGGGGTTCCCGAGTGGCCAAAGGGATCAGACTGTAAATCTGACGGCTCAGCCTTCGAAGGTTCGAATCCTTCTCCCTCCACCATCTCACATAACGTCTCTATTCCACCCAACACCATTTTATATAGCACCACTTCATAATCCCGCTGCACTGCTGGTGCAACACCTTAGTCCCCAAAGTAATCTCATGCTCAGGTTTGATCTCTGAAGTATCAAATTCCGCTATTTGGGCCTTACACTTAACTTTATGCTGGTTTGCCAAACTCGTCAGCACTCTAGTAAAATTTTATGCCCACCTCATATTCGCTTTTAAAACCATCAATCAATATTTCGTACGACTTCCGTTAGCATTTATAGTTATAATTCATCGCTAAATTTTATATCACTACTGAAGGCAGGCATCTCATCTGTAATGGCTTGTCTGGGACCAATAACAGGAGAGCGAATGGAACGTTTATGGGTTAACCAAGCCATCGAAAAAATTGAAGCCGATTATCAACGCAGCGCCGACACCCATTTAATTAAACTCGATATACCTTGTTTAAAAGATATTGATATTTATCTCAAAGATGAGAGTACCCACCCTACCGGCAGTCTCAAACATCGTTTAGCACGCTCACTCTTCCTATATGCACTCTGTAACGGATGGGTCAAACAGGGGACTCCTATTATTGAGTCCTCATCAGGCAGTACGGCAGTATCAGAAGCCTACTTCGCTCGTCTCTTAGGTCTGCCCTTTATTGCCGTAATGCCAAAGACAACAGCTAAAAAGAAAATTCAGCAAATAGAATTTTATGGGGGTGAATGCCATTTCGTCGACCACTCCAGCGAGATCTACGCCGAATCCCAACGACTGGCCGACGAACTGTCAGGTCACTATATGGATCAATTCACCTATGCCGAACGCGCAACAGATTGGCGAGGCAATAATAATATTGCCAATTCGATATTTGACCAGATGAAACGGGAACCGCACCCAGTTCCAAGCTGGATTGTGATGAGTCCTGGCACAGGAGGCACCTCCGCTACCATAGGTAGATATATCCGTTATCAACGAGAAGAAACCAAATTATGCGTCGTCGATCCAGAGAACTCGGTTTTCTACGATTATTATCACAGTCTAGATCCAAGCGTCACCTGTTGTAATGGTAGTAAAATTGAAGGAATTGGTCGTCCAAGAGCAGAACCCTCATTTATCGCAGGCGTTGTCGACCATATGGTAAAAGTTGAAGATGCTGCCTCGATCGCGACTATCTATTGGCTGGAGCAGCTTATCGGGCGTAAAGCGGGTCCTTCTACTGGCACCAATCTCTATGGTGCCTTGCAATTGGCAACCCAAATGCAGCAAGAGAACCAAAAAGGTTCAATAGTGACCTTACTCTGTGATGGCGGTGAACGTTACCTAGATACCTATTATGATGAGGTGTGGATTAACGACAATATCGGTGATATTGGTAAATATCAAACAAGACTTGAACGCTTTAATCAGACGGGTCTACTAGATTAACAAACACAGCTATTGGAAATAGTGATTAGCAATAAGGGCTAAAAACACAACAGCCCTTATGCTTATCACTCACCAAAATCTAATCGATATTGAGGTATTTGTGAGTTTGAATAGATAAACGCCAATTACGCGCAATACACACTTTCATCGCCAGCTCTGTTGCTCTAGGCTTTTGGCTTATTGGTTGTAAACAGATGGTCTTACCAAGGGTATCAATGCCCTCTAGTAATTGATCTAATTCATCAATATGCATCTGCTTTGCAACGGGATGCTTAATCTCATCGGCGCGAACCAGTGACGGCTCCAGCACCTTATAACCGCCTTTCATATTCACTTTTGGTGACACTGTTACCCAGGTTCGTGGATCACATAACACCTCGAATGTGCCACTTGTTTCTATTTGACATTGATAACCCTGCTCAGACAGTGCTTGAGTCAGTGGACGTAGATCATAAATGCACGGTTCTCCGCCGGTGATCACAATATGTTTTGCGGTAAATCCTTTAGCCACTAATTGCGCGATCAGCTCCTTAGCGTCTAGCTCAGACCAACGACCTATTTCACCATCGATTTGGATAACAAGATCGGGATCGACTCGATTTTCAGTTAGCGTTTCCCAAGTATGCTTGGTATCGCACCAAGAGCAACCAACTGGACATCCCTGTAAACGTACGAAAATAGCAGGCACGCCAGTGTAGACGCCCTCACCTTGTATGGTTTCAAACACTTCATTCACGGGATACTTCATGGTTAACCTCATCGCTGTGGGTCGGCTTTTATAGAAGATTTTGACGCTACAAGCAAGTATAACTCCATTATTTGCAGCCACTTTATTGCTAATGGAAACTTTTGGATATGAATGTGCGTAGTAAGATGATTTGCAACCTTGCTATGGTCAGTTAAACTAACGCCAAATTCCATACTTAATAAATCACTATGTCTAAAGCGGTCGTTGTTTTTAGTGGAGGCCAAGACTCCACAACTTGTCTGATTCAAGCCCTAAATCAATATGATGAAGTGCACGCAATTACGTTCGATTATGGTCAACGCCATAGAGAAGAGATCGCAATAGCGCAGAACTTAGGCAAGCAGCTCGGTGTTGCTAGTCATAAGATACTCGATGTGACAGTACTCAATGAACTGGCGATTTCTGCATTAACACGCGATGCCATTGCCGTTTCAAATGAGTTAATGGAAAATGGCTTACCCAACACCTTTGTGCCTGGGCGTAACATCCTATTTCTGACCTTAGCGGGAATTTATGCCTATCAACTCGGTGCCGATACTGTGATAACAGGGGTCTGCGAGACCGATTTTTCTGGCTACCCAGATTGCCGCGATCAATTTATTAAAGCGATGCAATCGGCATTAGAACAAGGAATGGATCGACAATTAACGATTAAGACCCCATTAATGTGGCTCAATAAGGCGGAAACTTGGGCCTTGGCTGATAAATACCGCAGTTTAACCCTCGTTCGAGACCAAACGCTGACCTGCTACAACGGGATTGTAGGCGCAGGATGTGGCACCTGCCCAGCGTGTATCCTCAGAAGCAAGGGATTGCAAGAGTATCTCGACAACAAGACAAGCATCATGGCTGAGTTAAACCAAAAATGCTAAGTCACTTAAAATCAACGTCAAAGCCCTACGGCGTTGTATTAGCCATTACCATAGTCTGTGCCCTGTTTTACTTTATGGACTTTGACTCTCAGCTTGCCTATCGACGTTCATCAATTACTGGCGGCGAATGGTGGCGATTGCTTACCGGAAATTTGCTTCATACCAATCAATGGCATCTGTTAATGAATCTTGCAGGGCTTTGGGTGATCAGCTTTTTACACGAATGCCACTACAGGGCAACTAATTTTACGTTGCTATTTGCAATACTGTGCGTGTTGCAAGGCATTGGCCTCTATCTTTGTTTTCCTGCGTTGGGGGGCTATGTGGGGCTAAGTGGTATGTTACATGGCCTATTTACCTATGGCGCGCTTAAAGATATTCAAGCAGGAATGCGCTCTGGCTACTTGTTGTTTGCAGGGGTTTGCGCAAAAGTGGCTTATGAGCAAATCTATGGTGCCACTGAGCAAATTACTCAGCTAATTGGGGCTCGAGTGGCAACTGAAGCTCACCTTGTGGGTGTAGTGACAGGCATTTTGGTTTTTGTTACTTATAAAGTGATTAGAAAATTCATCAAATAACTAGCAAGATAAGTCTGATTGTTTTCTATATCGCGCTAGTCGATTGCATTTCAAACGTGTTTTTCATTGGAATACATTGGCTGAGCAAAGCCTGAGTCAAAGACTTAACTTTAGCGCTAGAGCTTTTGTTTTCTGCCCAAAGCCACCTACTTCAGCAGGTGGCTTCTTTCGTTAATCAGCTTAGCTAATGCACACCAGATCATGCCTTAATTAACGCCTCTCTTAAATTCAGCACCTGATCACGTAATGCCGCCGCCTGCTCAAACTCAAGATCTCTCGCGTGTTGATGCATACGTTTTTCTAATTCGTCAATTTGGTGACTCAAGCTAGCGGCGTCGCCAAGTTGATAGTTCGCCTTAGCCTCAGCGACTCTTTGATAACGAGGTAACACCTTCGCCGTATGTTCATTATGGCCGCCAATATCCATCACATCGGTGATTTTGTTCGACAATCCTTGAGGCGTAATGCCATTATTAAGATTATACTGGCGCTGTTTTTCTCGTCGCCAGTCAGTTTCATCGATGGCCTTGGCCATGGACTTAGTGATCTTATCGCCATATAAAATCACTTTACCGTTAACATTACGGGCGGCACGACCAATAGTCTGAATAAGGGATCGCTCTGAACGTAAGAACCCCTCTTTATCAGCATCTAAGATACACACAAGCGACACTTCAGGCATATCCAAGCCTTCCCTGAGCAAGTTAATACCGATCAAGACATCAAACACACCTAAACGAAGATCACGAATGATCTCAACCCGCTCTACGGTATCAATATCAGAATGCAAATATCTGACTTTAACGCCATGCTCATCAAGGTATTCCGACAGATCTTCGGCCATACGTTTGGTTAATGTCGTCACCAATACCCGCTCATTAACGGCAACTCGCTTACCCACCTCTGACAGCAAGTCGTCTACTTGTATCGAAACGGGCCGCACTTCAATCTCAGGATCAAGCAGCCCGGTTGGCCGCACTACTTGTTCGGCAATTTCCCCGTCGCTTTTATCTATCTCATATTGCGCCGGTGTCGCCGATACAAATACCGTCTGTGGCATTAAGGATTCAAACTCTTCAAATTTCAACGGACGATTATCTAGCGCTGACGGTAAGCGAAAACCATAATCGACTAAGTTTGTTTTACGAGAGCGATCACCTTTATACATGGCGCCAATTTGGGGCACGGTAACATGGGACTCATCGATAATAAGTAATCCATCGGCGGGGAGGTAATCGAGCAAGGTCGGTGGCCCCTCTCCTGGTCTCCTCCCTGAGAGATAGCGTGAATAGTTTTCTATCCCGGAGCAATAACCCAGCTCGGTCATCATCTCAATATCATACTGCACTCGCTCAGAGATGCGTTGGGCCTCGATAAGCTTATTATTATCTAATAGATACTTTTTACGTTCCCGCAGCTCCTGCTTAATCTCTTCGGTTGCCGCCAAAATCTTCTCTCGCGGCGTAACATAATGGGTCTTGGGATAAACAGTGGTACGGGCAATGCGCTGTAGAATATGCCCAGTTAATGGATCGAACAAACTTAATCGGTCGATCTCATCATCGAACAGCTCGATACGTATTGCATCTTTATCCGAATCCGCTGGGAAAATATCAATCACCTCTCCGCGCACCCGAAAAGTGCCGCGCTGCAGTTCAATATCATTACGGGTATATTGAAGTTCACTTAGGCGCTGCAATATTTCACGCTGCCCCATAAAGTCACCCAGACGAAGATGTAACAGCATCTTAAGGTACGAGTCAGGATCGCCAAGACCATAAATAGCCGAGACCGAAGCAATCAACACCACATCTTTACGCTCTAAAAGCGCTTTGGTCGCCGATAAACGCATCTGCTCTATGTGGGCATTAACCGATGCGTCCTTTTCAATAAAGGTGTTCGTTGACGGCACATAGGCTTCAGGCTGGTAGTAGTCGTAATAGGAGACAAAATACTCAACAGCGTTGTGAGGGAAAAACTCTTTCATCTCACCGTATAGTTGTGCCGCCAGGGTTTTATTAGGTGCCATGATAATCGTAGGCCGCTGTAATTGCTTAATTACATTGGCGACCGTAAACGTCTTACCCGATCCCGTTACCCCCAGCAGTGTCTGACAAGCCAAACCAGACTCTATGCCTTCCACCAACTTTTGAATAGCCGTCGGTTGATCTCCCGCGGGCTGATATCGCGAAACTAGCTGAAATGTCGAATCACTCAATGAAGCACTCCCAATAATGTAGCTGTGTATCTTAATCGACCTAAAGGCTTTCAACAAACCCAGATAGTATGAAATAGGTAAATCGTGGCGAACTAGCCTTAAAATTATTTGAGCGCTTTTACATAATTTAATATGTTTGTAATGAAACTTTAGTACAGAGACAAAATCTGTGCTCTCAGGTCGTTAATTGAACGAAAACCCAGCTAATTAGGCACTTTAATACACAAGATGAACCGCTAAATCTATTACATAATTGTAACGGTTGGGATACAAATTAAAACTGGCTATTGCTTTTTGTAAGTCATTGAAAATATGTGTCTATATCTCTAGCCCTAAAATATTGGCATTTTAAGTACAATCCCCAATCCACAAGGCTTTGCAAGCCAATATTTGCGCTAACCCACAGGTTTATCCACAGATTTAGTGGATAAGTCATGCAACCCTAGGTATTCCGTGGCTTTAAACGATTTTTGTTTATTAGTGCGTTCTGATGCAATAGATGTAATTTTACTACATTTGACAATCGAACAAATATAAAGCGTAAATAAATACACTTTATTCTTATATTCAACAGGCTCTTATCCCACCTAGCCTAAAATCCGCTGATAAGATAATCAAAATGAGCAAGAAGCGATCACGATGAGCATTAGATGAGCACTTAACCGCATAATTACATTTTTTTTTCTAACCTGAGTTGACTCATGTGTAAGAGCGCTTTAATATGCGCTCCGTCTTCAACGACGAGTTGCTTTAACGAATCCCCAGTAGTTCAGTCGGTAGAACGGCGGACTGTTAATCCGTATGTCACTGGTTCAAGTCCAGTCTGGGGAGCCAAAGCAATAAAGCGGAAGACAAAGTGTTAACGTAAGTTAGCATTTAAAACTAAAATTCGATTCCCCAGTAGTTCAGTCGGTAGAACGGCGGACTGTTAATCCGTATGTCACTGGTTCAAGTCCAGTCTGGGGAGCCAATTTTAGAATAATACTTTATAAGATTCCCCAGTAGTTCAGTCGGTAGAACGGCGGACTGTTAATCCGTATGTCACTGGTTCAAGTCCAGTCTGGGGAGCCACTTATAAATCTTATTGTTTGAAGTATTCGATTCCCCAGTAGTTCAGTCGGTAGAACGGCGGACTGTTAATCCGTATGTCACTGGTTCAAGTCCAGTCTGGGGAGCCACTTCAACAAGATTTAAGCTATACCATATCATTTTGAGTATTCCCCAGTAGTTCAGTCGGTAGAACGGCGGACTGTTAATCCGTATGTCACTGGTTCAAGTCCAGTCTGGGGAGCCACTCAACAATTAAACCTACCTAAGAATAAAATTTCGCTTTATTACATAATCAGTTACACTAGCGGCATCATAATTATTTATAATTAGCTTGCACAATGTAGTGGATACACTTTTTATGAGCATTGCGAAAATATTTCATTTAGTTCTTCTCATCATATTCGGCAGTTTATCGTTCATAAGTTTTAACTATGAGTATGATAAAGCATCAAAATTAGCCGATGAAGCACTGCAACAATACCTCAATAGCCCTATCTGGAAAACAACGCTACCCGTCGATGGAAAGTCGCTATTTACAACTTTAAATAGTCAATATCCCTTTTATTTTTTTCAATATACTCACGGGCAAGATGGCACATTAAACTATACCGAGGGACAATTACTGCCAGACAATGACGATACTATTGCGGCATTATTTACCCAAGGCTTAGGTGATACTCGGAGCTTAGCAGAAGGACGCCTGCAGGTAAAAATTGATGACTCAAAAATAACCAGCAAGGCCAAACAGGCATTCGTTAGCAATATAACGATTATTTGGTTGCTCTATCTCGTAATAGCAACAATATTTAGCCTATTGATGATGAGATTAAAACGCAGCATTGTTTATGCTAGTAGCTATATTGACGCCCTATCGGAACTTAAATTCGAAGCATTGGCGCATTCACGTTTTCGTGGAGAGCTCAAGCCAATTGGCGTAGCCTTAGATAAGGCCAGAGGCATACTGCATGACAAGTTTGAGGAAATGCGAAACCACAACCTGCAACTGAATAAAGAAGTATATCAAGATCCTGTAACGCTATTTAACACTCGCCCCAAATTTACTCAGAAACTAGACAGTCTCGCTAAGGCCGGAAAAGATAACTACGGCATAATGGCCATGATAAAGGCCACTGAACTCGCCAATATAAATCAATCTCAAGGCCGAGAAGCGGGTGACAATTATCTCGCAGGCATCGCCAGCTGTATCCGAAAAAGCATCGCCAATCAGCAACAAGCTGAATGCTTCAGAATATCTGCCAGTGATTTTGCCGTCTTTATTCCCAACTTACTCATTCACGACGTACACGGATTATTAAACGATCTAAAACATAATTTCGACGCTTTTCAAGAAACTATCGATATTGAGTCTGTGGCCTATACGGGGTTAGTACCATACAAACAGGGAAATGATGCCCTTTCACTGGTTTATTTAGGCGATGCTGCTGTCAGCATAGCTCAAACCATGGGGCCTAACACTTGTCACATCCAAGAAAAACTTAATGGAGATGAATTAATCGGCGACTCCCATTGGAAAACAGCAATCGAAGATATTATCCGGCGTCAAGCATTGAAATTTCATACTCAGGATATACAACCCTGCCGTGGTGCCGATAAAGTGTATCGAGAACTATTCTCTCGTTTTTACAGTCGTGAAGGAAAATTTTTACCCACAGCCACAGTGATAGGTATGGCTGGGCGTCATGGACTGAATGTAGAACTGGATAAAATTATTATTCAAAATACCATTAAACTATTGATTAATAATCCAAGCTTAACGGGATCATTCGGTATAAATGTCAGTACAGCCTCGATGCAGCAAGCTCAGTTTTCGGCATGGGTTAAAGATCTATTGGCACGATATCGCCATATTGCAGCGAGATTAGTAATAGAAATTAACGAATCGGGAATTCAAAGTAATATAAATATTGCTCATCAATTTGTCAGAGATATGCACAGTGTCGGTGCACGTGTATCTGTCGAGCATTTTGGCCTAGGATTTACCTCCTTTAAGTTCTTTAAAGAGATAAGGCCTGACTTTGTAAAGCTTGACGGTAGTTATACTGAAGAAATTGATACCAATGATAATAATCGTTTCTTTGTAAAAATGATTGTCGATGTAGCACAAAAACAATCAATTAAAGTGATTGCAACGAGTGTAGAGCGCCAAGAAGAGAAGTTTACCCTTGAACACCTTCTCGTTGATGGACTGCAAGGCTATTACATTGCAAAACCGAAACCAATGACCGTAACAGATGAACACTCTGCAACCAGTTAAACCCGATTTGAAATAATCCCTGCTTTCTATGTGTTGTTTATCCATGCCGAAAGGTCGATAATAGCCGTTAAATTAGATATAGATAACCATTTGCGATGAGCGAATATCTCCTGCTTTTGGTCGGCACTGTGCTGGTCAACAATTTTGTATTAGTCAAATTTCTCGGCTTATGTCCCTTTATGGGCGTTTCGAGTAAATTAGAATCCGCGATAGGTATGTCCATGGCGACAACCTTTGTGCTCACGCTTGCCTCAATTTTGAGTTACCTCGTCGATAACTATCTTTTGCAGCCCTTCGAACTGGGCTACCTCAGAACCATGGCTTTTATTCTTGTGATTGCTGTCGTAGTGCAATTTACTGAAATGCTAGTCCAAAAGACCAGCGCGTCGCTTCATCGAGCTCTTGGGATCTATCTACCGCTTATCACCACCAACTGTGCAGTGTTAGGGGTTGCCCTGCTCAACGTCAATGAAAATCATGATTTCATCGAGTCTGCTATCTACGGATTCGGCGCTGCGGCAGGATTCTCCATTGTATTGATCTTGTTCTCTGCTATGCGTGAGAGATTGGCTGCCGCGGATGTTCCTGCACCGTTTAAAGGGGGCGCTATTGCCATGATCACAGCAGGTCTTATGTCGCTAGCATTCATGGGCTTTACGGGCTTGGTAAATTAAACATGTTTGAAATTGTTATCGCCATCGCACTTTTGGGATTATTGGCCCTCGTTTTTGGTGCGCTACTTGGATACGCTGCAGAAAAGTTTAAGGTTGAAGGTAACCCCGTTATCGACCAAGCCGAAGCGCTTTTACCTCAAACCCAATGTGGCCAGTGTGGTTACCCAGGCTGTCGTCCCTATGCGGAGGCTATTGCCAATGGTGAAAAAATCAATAAATGCCCTCCTGGCGGCACAGCCACTATGGAAAAATTAGCCGAGCTCATGGGAGTAGATCCCGAGCCGCTGACCGCGACACAAGAAACTCAAATCAAAAAGGTCGCCTACATTCGAGAAGCCGAGTGCATAGGCTGTACAAAGTGTATTCAGGCATGTCCAGTCGATGCGATTTTGGGTACTGGCAAGCAGATGCATACGGTGATCACCGATTACTGTACAGGCTGTGATCTCTGTGTAGAACCCTGCCCCGTCGATTGCATCGACATGTTACCAGTAGAACAGACGGTACAAACTTGGAACTGGAAGCTTAATGCAATACCAGTTATGAATATTAGCGAGGAATCTAAGTGTTAGCTTTATTTGAACAAATTGATAAAGGAACACTTTGGCAGATCCCTGGAGGAATACATCCACCAGAATTTAAGACATTGTCGAGCCAATCTCCAATTTCTCGCTTACCACATGCAGATCGTCTTATCGTCCCCATTCCTCATGTAGGTGAAAACTGTACGTTAGGCGTTAACGTCGGCGATGTGGTAGATAAAGGGCAGCCACTGACTGTAGGCGATGGCTTTAGACACCTGCCGGTGCACGCTCCGGTTTCGGGTACTGTTGTTGCCATAGAAGAGCATCCTAGCAATCACGCCTCTGGATTACCTGTTATGTGCTGCGTGATAGAAAATGATCACCAGCAGCGATTAGCCTGCTCAGTACATGCTCGCCTTAGCCGCAATGATGTTCAGCAGATGTCTTCACAAGAGATACTAACCAGAGTGCAAAATGCGGGGATTGCTGGACTTGGAGGGGCGGCCTTCCCTACGCATATCAAGCTAAAACCTGCGAGTGACATTGAGCTGTTAATCATCAATGGCGTCGAGTGTGAACCTTATATCACCTCAGATGATCTTTTGATGCAGCAACACAGTGATGACATTGTCACTGGGATAGAGATCATTCATCAGTTGCTCAGCCCCAAACGCATCATTATTGCTATTGAGGACAATAAACCTCAAGCCATCGAGCAGATGAATCATGCCCTCAATCGTAGTGCACTACCCAGTAATTGCGCCCGTGTTACCGCGATCCCTACGCTTTACCCTTCCGGTGGGGAAAAGCAACTGATCCAAATCTTAACGGGACTAGAAGTCCCTTCAGGCTCAATACCCGCGCATCTCGGTATCTTGGTACAAAATGTCGGTACCGCCTTCAGTATTGAACAAGCCGTCTATAGCAATATCCCGCTTATTGAGCGAGTGGTCACCTTAACAGGCAACAATATTGCGAAGCCTGGGAACTACTGGGTTCCCATTGGAACACCGATTAATCATCTCCTTGATAGCGTCCAATTTAAGGGTGATAGTGATTCTCCCGTTATCATTGGTGGTCCTATGATGGGTTATATGCTGCCCAATTGGAATGCACCTATCACCAAAGGCACTAACTGTCTTTTGATGCCGAGTAAGCAAGAGATAGCACCACAGAGCCCAGAGCAGCCGTGTATTCGCTGCGGTGAGTGTGCGGTAGTCTGCCCTGCTCAACTACTCCCACAGCAGCTCTTTTGGCACGCTAAAGCGCAAGAATATGACAAGGCAGCCAGTTACAACCTAAGAGACTGTATCGAATGTGGCTGTTGCAGTTATGTCTGCCCAAGCGATATCCCCTTGGTTGAATATTACCGCGTAGCGAAATCGGCGCTAAAACAGGAAGCCGAAGAGAAGAAACAGGCCGAACTCGCCAAACAGCGCTTCGATTCCCGCACACTAAGACTCGAGCAGGAAAAGCACGCGCGGGAAGAGAAAGCAAAACAAGCGGCCGAGCGGCGCAAGACGCAGATGACAGGCTCAGATAAAGATGCTGTCGCTTCTGCCATGGCAAGGATTAAGGCGAAGAAAGCCGCTCAAGAGCAAACTCAGACACCAGGCCCAACACAAACTGAGGCCATAGCCGCTGATAGCCCTGTGAATCTACGAGAAGTAAATCCACAAGAAGTGAAGCCACAAGATAAGGTTGCCGCCGCAATCGCTCGAGCCAAGGCAAAAAAGGCCGCGCAAAAAGCAGAAGCTGAATCTACAGCAGCAACGGAATCTAGCGTAACGCTAGCAAGTGGTGATAGCAGCACGGCCGCATCGACTCAAAAAGAGAAAGTCGCAGCTGCCATTGCCCGCGCCAAAGCGAAAAAAGCCGCGCAGCAACAGTCGCCAGCAGCTGAAATTGACCAAGAGCCGGCTCAGACAGACAAGCAGACAGCCCCTTTAAGCCAACAGGAGAAAGTCGCAGCAGCCATTGCCCGCGCCAAGGCGAAGAAGGCGCAGCAGACAGGCTTAACTGAGCAATCAAGGGAAGCGCTAACTGATACAGCTGCACCTATCGATGATGCCGAGGCAATCAAGAAGGCTAAAATCGCTGCAGCGGTCGCTAAGGCCAAGGCAAAAAAAGCCCAACAGGCAGGTTTAAACCAAGAGCAAACAGTCGCTCGCGCAGAACAAGCCACCGACGAATCGCCTGTCATGGCTGATAAGCCAGTTGCTTCTGTGGGCCCCGTTGACGATGCCGAGGCGATTAAGAAGGCTAAAATCGCCGCCGCGGTCGCTAAGGCCAAGGCGAAGAAGGCCCAACAAGCGGGTTTAAACCAAGAGCAAACAGTCGTTAGCGTTGAACAAGCCACCGACGAAACGCCTGTCATGGCTGATAAGCCAGTTGCTTCTGTAGCACCTGTTGACGATGCCGCGGCGCTCAAGAAAGCCAAAATCGCCGCTGCGGTCGCTAAAGCTAAGGCAAAGAAACTGGCAAAGGCCCAAGCTGATAACTCAACCAATGAGCACAAGGATTAACCATGGCATTTAAGTTGGCCTCATCGCCACACCTTTCAACCAAAGCACAAACCCGCGGGTTAATGTTTAAGGTCATGCTGTGTGCCCTACCGGGCGTGCTGGCCCAGTGCTACTTTTTCGGTTGGGGCACCCTGATCCAAATCGTCTTCGCCATCAGCGTAGCACTGGCCACAGAGGCTGCGGTGTTAAAGCTACGCGGCCGCCCTGTAGGAAAAACCCTCAGCGATAATAGCGCCGCGCTATCCGGCCTACTGATCGGTGTTGCGATTCCTGCACTTGCACCATGGTGGATTACAGCCATTGGGGTGATCTTTGCCATCTTAGTGGTAAAGCAACTTTATGGCGGTCTTGGTAATAATATCTTTAACCCAGCCATGGCAGCCTATGTCATGCTGCTTATCTCCTTCCCGGTACAGATGACTACCTGGGTGGCCCCTAGCGGCGCCGCATTGCACGGCACGGATCTATTACTAAGCCTAAGTATTATCTTCCAAGGCGCCGATGCCGAGCAGATCCTCGCCTATCGCGCTGGGTTCGATGGCATGACCATGGCGACTCCACTGGATGCAGTGAAAACAGGTCTATCAACTGGCTTAACCATCAACGAAGTCTTGCTCAAACCCAATTTTAGCGCTGGCTTCGGCATCGGCTGGGCGATAATCAACCTGGCTTACCTTGCTGGCGGTCTGGTGATGCTGAAACTCAAATTGATCCGTTGGCAAATCAGCACGGCAATTCTTGCCAGCCTGTTTATCTGTGCAAGCATAGGTTATCTGCTGAGCCCTGATACCCATATGGGCCCCTTATTACATTTGTTCTCTGGCGCCACTATGCTAGCGGCTTTCTTCATTGCCACCGATCCCGTTACAGCCGCAACCAGCACCCGTGGACGCTTAATATTCGGCGCGCTTATCGGCCTTCTGGTTTACCTGATACGCAGCTTTGGCGGTTATCCAGACGCCTTTGCCTTTGCTGTGCTGCTGGCAAACCTTTGCGCGCCCTTTATCGATTACTATGTCAAACCCCGTGCCTATGGCCACAGAGCTAGCCACTAAGCCCACGGCAGGAGTATGAAGTGAAACGTTCTATAGTCAAAAATGCTACGCTGCTCGGTCTGTTTGCCCTGCTGTGCACCGCACTGGTGGCCTTAGTCAACCAGTTTACCTTTGAGCGTATTAAGCAGCAGGAAGATCTTGAGTTGATGCGTACCCTGCACCAGCTCATCCCTGATGATATGCATGACAATGCGTTGATTGAGCACTGCATTCTTATTCAGGATGCAGCGGCTTTAGGTGTTGAGGAACCGTTGCCAGCCTATATCGCCAGTAACCAAGGTGAGCCTGTGGCCATTGCCATCGAAACGGTCGCGCCGGATGGCTATAATGGCCAGATCAAGCTCATCGTCGCCATCGATGCAAAAGGTGAAGTGCTAGGGGTGCGTACCCTTAATCACAACGAAACGCCGGGTCTTGGCGATAAGATCGATCTGCGAAAGTCCCCTTGGGTATTTGGCTTTAACGGTCAAAACCTTCAAGACGAGCAGGACAAACGTTGGGCAGTGAAAAAGGATGGTGGTCAGTTTGATCAGTTTACCGGTGCCACCATTACCCCAAGAGCCTATGTTGGCGCGGTGCGACGTACCCTGCTCTACTTCAACACTAATAAACAGACCCTGTTGAGTCGTCCAGCCAATTGTGAGGTCAACTATGAGTAACTATCGCGATATCGCATGGCAAGGACTGTGGAAAAACAATCCTGGCTTAGTACAACTCTTGGGCCTTTGCCCTCTGCTGGCGGTCACCGCTACCTTAACGAACGCCATTGGCCTTGGGTTGGCGACCTTAGTGGTGCTGGTTGGCTCAAACGTACTTGTCTCTCTGGTAAGAGAGTTTGTCCCGAAAGAGATCCGTATCCCGGTATTTGTCATGATCATTGCCGCGCTGGTGACCTGTGTGCAGTTGTTGATCAACGCCTATGCCTATGGCCTTTACCTATCACTAGGGATCTTCTTACCACTTATCGTCACCAACTGCGTGATTATCGGCCGCGCCGAGGCCTTTGCGTCGCGTAATAACGTCATTAAGGCTGCGTTTGACGGTTTAATGATGGGGATTGGCTTTACCTTGGTGTTAATGGCACTTGGCGCTTGTCGTGAAATCTTGGGCCAAGGCACTCTGTTTGACGGTGCCGATCTCTTATTAGGCGATTGGGCAAAAGGGCTCACAATACATCTTTGGCAGGTGGATACCAACTTCCTATTGGCCATGCTGCCGCCAGGCGCCTTCATCGCCATGGGGTTTCTGATCGCCATCAAAAACCTGATCGACAAGCAGCTCGAGGCACGCAAACCCGCAGCCGAAGCCGCACCTGCCGTCACCCGTGCCCGTATCACTAAGGTGAGTTAAGTCATGAATAAAGAGAAGCGAATAAAAATACTGGAGATTCTTCGCGACAATAATCCAAAACCAGAAACAGAACTTAACTTCTCATCCCCTTTTGAGCTCTTGGTTGCCGTCACCCTGTCGGCACAGGCCACGGATGTGAGCGTCAACAAAGCTACCGATAAACTGTTTCCCGTGGCTAATACGGCCCAGGCTATCTATGATCTCGGTGTCGAGGGTCTAAAGCAATATATTAAGACCATAGGCCTATACAACAACAAGGCGATCAACGTCATCAAGGCGTGTGAGATCCTTCTTGAGAAATACAATGGAGAGGTGCCGGAAAACAGAGAGGCGCTCGAGGCATTACCGGGGGTGGGCCGAAAAACGGCCAATGTGGTATTAAACACAGCGTTTGGCTGGCCCACCATCGCCGTCGACACCCATATTTTTCGTGTCGCCAACCGCACCAAATTTGCCATGGGCAAAAATGTGGATCAGGTTGAGCAGAAGATGTTAAAGGTAGTGCCAGCTGAATTCAAAGTTGATGTGCATCATTGGTTTATTTTACATGGACGCTATGTTTGCACAGCTCGCAAGCCCAAATGTGGCGCTTGTATTATTGAAGATTTGTGTGATTTTAAGGATAAAACGGAATAACTAAATATAAAGGCACTACTTTTCAAGTGCCTTTACTTAACAACCTGTTTCTAAGCACAAAAACAAGTAGACAATACGCTGCAAAAAATAACAACATACATTCAATCTAACTAAAACTTAAAACCTTGCTCAAACTCTAGAAGCTTTCTTTTTAATGGTAATCCTCCACCATAGCTAACTAACTCATGATTTGCGCTTATAACTCGGTGGCAGGGAACAATTATAGCAAGTGCATTCGCACCATTTGCAGATGCAACGGCTCGAATAGCACTTTTATTACCAGTTTCAATAGCAAGATCCCGATAGGTTGTAGTATCACCATAATCAACAGCCATCAAAGAGCGCCATACTAATTTCTGAAACTCAGTCCCAACATGTAACAAATTCATATTAAAAGAGTTTCTCTGCCCCAAAAAGAACTCTTCAAGTTGATTTTTAGCTTGCTCTAGCACTTCGTCATTCTGCTCTATGAAACTAGCTTTTAGCCCTTGCTGAATCCTTTTATCAATATTGGCCCTCATTTTTCTATAACGAAAATCACACAAACATAAGTGTTCCTCATACGAGCCTAAAATAAACTCGGCATAAGGATGTTTATAGTATTGAATGTTAATTCGACTTTTCATGATGCTAAATACAAGAGGGAATAATTACTCACGAAGATGTTAAGTAAACAGTGGCTGACAAGATTCTTTAGCTTTAATATCAACTAAAAGATTTGTCAGTTGACCGTAAATTCTGTCATGAGAAAAATTCCCTGTACTGACACGTTTAACACCTAAGTCTGCTAATACAGTTGTATCAGGTAAGTCAGGCATAGCCATGACGTTCACGGGTAGCGATGTTGCTTCAACTATTGCTCGAATATCTTCTTCACAAGTAACACATGGAAAAAACACCCCGTTTGCACCAACATCTTGATAACTTTTAGCCCTCAAGATCGCTTCATCACGCGCACCTTCTATACCTAAGAAGAAAACATCACTGCGTACATTGATGAAAATATCAACACCAAATTCCGCAAGATAAGTTCGCAACTGAAGTATTACTTCAGAAAAGCTTTCACGCTCAACCAACGTTCTTGTTTCGCCTACTATGCTATCCTCGATATTTACGCCAACAACTCCAAGCTCGCTTAATTGCTTTATGTTTTCAGCAATAACCTGAGGATCTCGGCTATATCCTGCTTCTATATCAACAGTTAAAGGCAGAGACATTACAGCAGCAATGCGCCCAACCATAAAAGCCAGTTCATTAAATGGCATCTGTTCACCATCTTCATATCCAAGTAAGCTAGCTATAGCTGCACTAGAAGTACCTAAAGCTTGGTAACCTGCTTGCTCTGCGCATTTAGCACTTGGTGCATCCCATACATTAGCTAGTAATAGTGGCTTATCTTGTTGGTGTAGTTTTTTAAACTCTTGCATTAAATTTCCCCGTAGCTATTTAGAGTGACTTGCTACAATGCACTCTTTCTCAAATAAAGGTCATTCTCGTTATTCTCGTTATTCTCGTTATTCTCAATGTTAAACACCAACGATAAAAATCGACTTGTTATATAAGAAATACTTATAATGCTATCAAAGTATTAAACGGAGCGCAGACTGTGTTTAAAAATATAAACTTACTTGTGACATTTGAATGTGCGGCAAGACATCAAAGCTATAGCATAGCAGCTGAGGAGCTGTGTATATCTCAAGCAGCGGTTAGTCAGCAGATGCGACAATTAGAACAAGCACTTAATACAAAGCTTTTCATCCGTAAAGCCAAACAAATGCTTCTCAGTCAACAAGGGCAAATTTTGTTTGATTCTTCCAAGAAAGCGCTAGGCATTATTAACCAAGGAATAAGCCAAATTCACCAAGAAGATATAGCAGGCGTGCTGACGGTTACTTCGACGCAAGCGTTTACTTCTTTTTGGCTAATGCCAAGGCTACAAAGCTTTGCTAAATTGCACCCTAGTATCCAGATTAGATTCCTTCCTTCTGCTGGCTTTGAAGACTTTAAGCGATCACAAATAGATTTAGCTATAAGATTTGGCACTCAGATAAAAGAGAACACACCTAAAAATTTAATTTGTGAATACTTTGGCGAAGCCTCTGTTTACCCTATTTGCTCAGCTGAGTTAGCTAAGAGTCAAAATCTAACTTTGCCTAACGACCTTCTTTCTACATGGTTAGTAACTTTAGAAAAACCCGGAGCATATGACTGGGGGACTTGGTTTAAAAGTCTCAATGTCACTGGCTATGACAAACATAAACAATGGACAAAAGTAAATAGCACAGATACGGCTCTAACAGCGGTATTAAATGGTCACGGAGTTACTTTGGCAGCACCTTATTTATGCAAGCATCAACTTGACTCTGGTAAGCTGGTCATCCCATTTAACGTCCCTCATCCAGCAACTGTTAAGCGTTATATGGTTTACGACCAGAACTCAACTAGATTAAAAAGGTTAAAAGTATTTATGGAATGGTTAAAAGACGAAATGTCAGGGATGTAACATTTAATTAAAATAAAAACTGATTGCTTTTATCACTTTCTAGTACAAAGCACTATCTACTTTTGTTATCTTTTGGCTGGCCCACCATCGCCGTCGACACCCATATTTTTCGTGTCGCCAACCGCACCAAATTTGCCATGGGCAAAAATGTGGATCAGGTTGAGCAGAAGATGTTAAAGGTAGTGCCAGCTGAATTCAAAGTTGATGTGCATCATTGGTTTATTTTACATGGACGCTACACCTGCTTAGCCCGTAAACCTAGATGTGGTAGCTGTTTAATCGAAGAACTCTGTGAGTTTAAAGAGAAGGTTTACCCCGACGAATAGCCATTGCTCAGAAACAATAAATAAAAAGCCGCTACTGCGGCTTTTTATTTTACATTTAGAACATACAAACAAAGAATACAGATAGACCTAAAGCAACAATCACAGTGATCCCAAGTGCCATTTTTAATTCAGTAACCATAGTTATACTCCTTAATTATTTAATCCCATTATCCTGACCCTTACTATTTACACCAAAGATTTAGCCTAAATATGTGACACCAGTCATAGGCTATTGCTAACCAATATGAGAGGAGCTGAAGATCCAAGATAAATTACATTAACCAATAGGATAATGCGTTCTCAATCGTCTAGCTTTATCTTAATCGTTACCTTTAATAATAATCTGTATAAGTCTGCCTATTTAGGCCACAGAGGACAAGGCAAGCCCTGATTTATTGCTGCAAAGCATGTATGCTCATTACGCTTAGATTATTGTTATAATAGTCAATCTCCTAACACTAAACTAGAGGTCTTCATGGCACAACTTCTACATACCATGCTTAGAGTCGGTAACCTTGATCGTAGTATCCATTTTTATACTGAAATTCTTGGTATGAAACTACTCAGGAAATCAGAAAACTCAGAATACCGTTACACCTTGGCCTTTGTCGGTTTCGATGAAGAGTCTACTGGTTCAGCAGTGGTCGAATTAACCTACAACTGGGATACCGACAAGTATGATCTCGGAACAGGCTTTGGCCACCTAGCCATTGGCGAAGCCGATATCTATAGCCGCTGCGCCGCCATTGAAGCCGCTGGCGGCAAGGTGACACGCCAACCTGGACCTGTTGCCGGTGGTACCACAGAGATTGCCTTTGTCGAAGATCCTGACGGTTATAAGATTGAATTCATTCAGATGAAATCAGCCCAGCAAGGCTTAGGCTAATACATAAGCTAAGCATAAAAAAAGCGCCCTAGGGCGCTTTTTACATTCAGTCTATCGATTAGAACTTAACAGTGATTCCACCATAGATTTGACGACCAATTGTGTCGTAAACCTCTGGTACGGTACCAGCTTCGTTACCACTTGCTACCATTACAGGCTTCTCATCGGTGAAATTCTTCAGGCCGAGGCTGGCCGTAATGCTATCGTTGATGTGGTACATACCCGAGATATTGTGATACAAGATTGAATCAACGTTATCACCATAGTTGATATCATCCATCTCACCGATATAACGGTTAGAGTACATCAGGCTCCAGTCACCCTGTCCAGCTTTCACGCTAAAGTTATTCTTCACCTTAGCGTAACCACCAAACATGCCGCCGATAGTGCCTGTGTAATCGATACCATCCTGTTCAAATTTAACCAGGTAGGTCAAGTCGTTGCTAATGCTCCAATCTAAACCTAAGCCTTCGAAACGATAAGCCAGGTTAAAGTCGACACCGCTGGTGTCTTGATAACCCACGTTAGTCAGCGGGTTGGTCAGGTTCTCAAGATTTCCATCTGGCGTGATGCCAAAGGTCTCACAAGCTGAGGTATCGCCTCCATGACAGGCGTTAAGCCCCGCCTGAACATCCAGACGCGAGATAGCATCAGTGATCTTGAAACGCCAGTAGTCCAACGTTAGTGACATACCATCGATATAGCTAGGAGAGTAAACCAGACCTGCTGTGTAAGACTCTGATGATTCGGCCTTCAGGTCTGCATCTGAGGTGTAGTTCACTAAAATCTGTGGATCTTGCTCGTTACCCCATGGATCATCTAGGTAATCGAAAGATCCTACGTTACCGCCAAACAATTCACTGACGTTAGGTGCTCGGAAGCCAGTAGCAGCAACAGCCCGTAGCATCAGATCGTTGGTTGCTTCATAGGTTAGACCTATCTTCCAAGTCGACGCATTACCAAAGGTTGAATAATCATCGAAACGCAGCGCAAATTCACCTGTTAGTTTGTCGGTAAACGGTACACTTACCTCTTGGTAAACAGAGAAGACGCTGTAGCTACCGTCAGTTGGATCTTGCTGGGCAGCGGTACCTTCACCAGCAACAATCACTGCATCTGGATTGTAATAACCGCTGTCGTGACGATATTCTGCGCCGATCGCATAAGCCACTGGGCCCGCGTCCAAATCAAACGCTTCACCACTGATCACACCTGAAACGATGTGTTGCTCGTTACCGCCGGTTGTATTTTCTAAGTAGCTAATGTCATTGATGACATCTTGCGACAGTGGGTCACCGCTAAACCAAGCATCCTGGTTATCATAAACAGACTGTGCCATGTTTTTAGCGTTGATTGAGTTGTGTACCCAAGTTTTCGCCTTGTTCTTACCATAGGTGTAAGCCACATCCCACTGAATACCCGTGTGAACATCCAACTCGCCGGCTAAGCCTGCTGAGACACGCAGAGTATCAGTGTCTTGCTCATAGATACGATTACCCGCATCATTGGTTCTTCTACGGTACTCAACGCGGTCCTGATCGTCTGGCGTAATTCCGCCAGCAAGCATGGCATCAGTTAAGGTAATGCAGTTACCTGTTGAGCTAGGTGTACATACATCTAACATTACAGAAGCGGGCTGGGCCGCCATCATCTGCTCAGATTTACGCTTGGTATAAAGAATGTCACCGGTAAAGACGATGTCATTTGCAAACTCTTGGGTGGCATTAGCAAAGAAGCTGTAACGCTCGTTGGGTGTCTGTAGCCAGCTGTCCTGGGTATAGTCGTAACCTTCGGTGCGATCGACCCAGTTACCGTTTTCATCTTGTACCTTACCGCCTAAAGTACCTGTAGGAATATAGCTACTAGACCCCTTCTCTACCCAATCGCGATCTCTTTGCATGACGCCACCACGATCTGAGTAAGCCACACCAAAGGTATAGTTACCACCATCGGTATTAAAACCGTATAGCGCACTGATCTCAGCATTTTCACCATCACCCTTATCGGTTGCGCCGCCGTTAATATCGAGCTGGAAACCTTCGAAGTCTTTCTTGGTGATGATGTTCACTACACCAGCAATGGCATCAGAACCATAAACCGCCGAGGCACCATCTTTTAAGATCTCAACACGGGCAATCATGGCAACTGGAATGGTGTTTAAGTCTACAGCGCTATCAGCACCCGAACCAGAGTTAACCATACGGCGACCATTTAACAGTACCAAGGTACGGCTAGCGCCCATACCACGCAGGTCTACCTGGGCAACACCATCGGCACCATTGTTGGTCGTAGAGCCTGCAGCCATACCCGCCATGGCTGGTTGAGCTTGCAGGATCTCGTCAACCGAGTTGTAGCCTTCGGCGCGAATCGCACTGGCATCAATAACGGTAACGGGTGAGGCTGTTTCCATATCCTGACGTTGAATGCGCGAACCTGTCACGGCAATACGTTCGAAAGAGGCGCTTTCTTCGGCAGCAACCACATTATTGCTAACAATAAATCCACTGGTTGATACTGAAGCAATTAATCCCAGTTTAATCGCAGAGGCCAATTTGGTTGTTCTTATCATGCTAGTGAAACTCCCTAATTATCTAATTCTTATTACACGCCTTATTTTATGGCGTTACATTCGATACTGTAGTTTCACTTACGCTTCGTCAATCCACCAAAAAATTAACAACTCACGCCACACTGTTCATCTTTTGTTGCCCCTATGTTTTTTATATCAACAGCCTCAACCAAGAAAGCGCTTATATTATTTAAGTTAAGATGATTGAACTAACAAAATAGTATTTTGCCAGTGATTACGACTGCAGCAGTTGAAACATGGGCGCAACAAGCACAATATCAATTTATGTGACACAGATCACATTAACCATCAAGATATTAGGGTTGGTAAACCGCTTTAAGTGAATATTTATTTGACCAAAATCTCCCTCAAAACACCGGCAAAACAAAAAAACACTTATGCAACAATTGTTTATACATGTATCATACCAACACATTGGCGACCCTTAAATGCATAAAATCAACATTTGTATCACACTGTGATTATCAACAACTCATATCCGTACAAGTCAAAACTTACCCGTCTTTATGATTAAATTAATCTTTAAACTAAAAATAATGCTATTAAATAAACGTAGATACATTATTAATTTTTGAATGACGATAAATTTTATAAGAATTTTGTTTGCATATTGATAATTAGATAATTCAGCCAAAAATCAATATCAATTAACAACGTAAACATGAAAGGAATAAATCTATTTATCCATCATTTAAAACGGTCATAATTAATAATGAAAAATAAATAAAATAGCTATAGGGTAAATAGAGACACTTGTAGAGTGATTCGACACAGGCAATTTATCTTAAAGCACGGCCAACAGACTAAGAACTATCAAGCCCTAATATGAAAGTGCTAAATAACAAATAGTAAAATAGGAGAGATAATTGAGTCGTACTGAGCATCACGTCTCATAGCGGAATTTTATAGCTCAAGCTAAGGCTATTAGCTTGAGCGATGGAAAATGTGTCCTATGACTCAGGTTTGATTAAGTTAAAATGTTGATAGGCTCTTGGAGTGGCTATTCGTCCTCTGGGCGTACGCTGTATAAAGCCCTGCTGAATAAGGAACGGTTCTAACACATCTTCAATGGTTTCACGCTCTTCACCTATCGCCGCGGCTAAGTTATCGAGCCCTACAGGGCCGCCCATAAACTTATCTATTATGGCTAACAATAATTTACGGTCCATGTAATCGAAGCCTTCCACATCCACATCGAGCAGATCTAACGCGCTCTCCGCTACCGCTTTAGTGATTTCACCATCATGTTTAACTTCGGCGTAATCTCGAACACGTCTTAGTAAGCGATTGGCGATACGCGGAGTGCCCCTTGAACGCCGGGCAACTTCCATCGCGCCAACATCGTCAATAGGCAACCCTAATACGTTTGCCGACCGCGTCACTATGGTACTGAGATCGGTAACGTTATAGAATTCGAGACGTAGCGGAATACCAAATCTCGCTCGCAACGGCGAGGTCAAGGCACCAGCTCTGGTGGTCGCACCAATAAGGGTAAACGGTGGAAGCTCTAACTTTATAGACCGCGCAGCAGGACCTTCACCTATCATTATATCGAGTTGATAATCTTCCATCGCAGGATAAAGAATTTCTTCAACGACAGGACTGAGCCTGTGGATCTCATCGATAAACAGCACATCCCCTTCTTCGAGATTAGTCAGCAATGCAGCTAAATCACCCGCTTTTTCAAGTACAGGCCCTGAAGTGGACTTAATATTCACGCCCATTTCATTTGCAACAATCATCGCAAGTGTGGTTTTACCTAGGCCAGGGGGGCCATAAATCAACATGTGATCTAATGCTTCACCACGCTTTTGCGCAGCTTCGATAAATACCTTAAGTTGGGCGCGAGTATCATCTTGACCCGTATACTCGTCGAGTAACTTGGGTCGCATCGCTCTATCTACCTGCTCATCGCGCTCCTCAATACCTTGAGGCTGCGCGTGAATTAACCTATCGGCTTCTATCATCTAATCCTCATTGTCACGCTACAACATCGATTTTAATGCTGCTTTAATCAAGGTCTCTGAGTCCATACCATCTTGGTAAGCGGCAGAAACAGACTTGCTTGCTTGTGCAGGTTTATACCCTAAGGTTAACAGCGCTGCAATCGCGTCCTCTTCAGCACTATTAACTTGAATAGCTGGCTTGTAATTTGACTGCAATACAAATTCACGCTCTGAGCCATGAGAAGCCTCCATGAGGCTTTTCAATTTATCGCGCATCTCAACCAGCAAACGTTCTGCGGTCTTTTTCCCCACTCCGGGCAGTTTCACCAAAGTGGCAATATCATCATGTTCGACGCATTTAACAAACTCGGCGGCAGTCATCCCCGAGAGTATAGTTAACGCGAGTTTGGGCCCGACGCCGTTGGCTTTAATTAACAAACGAAATAGTGCACGCTCTTGCTTGGTGACAAATCCATACAGTAATTGAGCATCTTCTCGAACAACAAAATGAGTATAAATAACCGCTTCTTGGTTAAGGTCGGGTAATTCATAAAAACTGGTTAATGGCATCTGTAACTCATAACCGACACCACTTACGTCGATGAGTATCTCAGGCGCTTGCTTCTCTACCAATAAACCACGTAGACGACCAATCATCTGTACCTTCCATATGTTCTTGAACTTGCTTTACCACCTAGAGCGATCAGGCTTTGATAAGTATGAAAATGACACACTGCAACCCCTAATGCATCGGCGGCATCGGCTTGGGGCGCGGCTGGCAACTTTAATATCTGCTGGATCATATGTTGAACCTGGGATTTCTGTGCTCGACCAGTGCCGACAACCGCGCTCTTAATTTGGGTTGCTGAATATTCTGCCACAGGAAGATCCGCATTGGTCGCGGCAACAATTGCCGCTCCCCGTGCCTGACCCAATTTAAGTGCCGAATCGGCATTCTTAGCCATAAAGACGCGTTCAATGGCAAATTCATCGGGTTGATATTGACGGATGATCTCACTTATTCCATCAAAGATAATCTTTAGACGTGAAGGTAAATCATCGGCTTGAGTGCGTATACAGCCACTTCCAAGGTAGATTTGCTGCCGACCTTGGCATTTGATCACCCCATAGCCAGTGATCCGCGAGCCTGGGTCAACGCCTAATATAATCGGCATGCAATATCCAACAAGTTACTCTAGCTCCTGCATGATTTCATCAGAGATCTCGGCATTATGATAAACCTCTTGTACATCATCGTGATCTTCAAGGTTATCAATCAAACGTAAAAATTTAGGAGCAGTGTCTGCATCCAAGTCAGCTTTAGTCGATGGTACCATGGTCACTTCAGCATTAATCGCTTCAATGCCTATCGCATCTAACGCATCTTTTACCGCGCCAAAATCTTCCGGCGTGGTGTAGACATCAATTGATGTGTCATCGTTAACGACAACATCGTCAGCCCCCGCTTCAAGGGCCGCATCCATGATGGTATCTTCATCGCTGCCTTCAGCGTAAGAGATGACGCCGCGTTTATCAAACAGGTAAGCGACCGACCCATCAGTGCCCAAATTGCCGCCTGATTTGCTAAAAGCATTACGTACACCCGATACCGTGCGATTACGATTATCGGTCATGGTTTCCACCATCACCGCAGTGCCGCCAGGCCCGTAACCTTCATACATGATAGTTTCGAGCACTTGGCCGTCTAACTCTCCGGCACCACGCTTAATGGCGCGCTCCACGGTATCGCGAGTCATGTTATTAGACAACGCTTTATCTATTGCAGCACGAAGTCTTGGATTTGAATCAGGATCTGAACCACCTTCTCTGGCGGCAACCGTCAATTCGCGGATAAATTTAGTGAACAGTTTTCCGCGTTTCGCATCTTGAGCGGCTTTGCGGTGTTTGATATTGGCCCATTTACTGTGACCTGCCATAAATGACTCCTTATTCGAGAATTCCTCGAAAAAGCCGAGCTTTCGCTCGGCCTTTTTACTACTTTATTCTGCGTCTTTTTTCGCTTCGACTACTGCGATACCAAGCTCTTCTAGCTGGACAGGGTTAGCAAACCCTGGCGCGTTGGTCAGCGGACATGCCGCGGTCGTTGTCTTAGGGAATGCCATCACGTCACGAATCGAGGTCGCTCCAGTCATCAACATGATGATACGGTCCAATCCAAATGCCAGACCCGCGTGTGGCGGCGTACCATATTTAAGTGCCTCAAGTAAGAAGCCAAACTTCTCCTGCGCTTCTTCATCACTAATACCTAGGATACGGAATACTGCAGACTGCATATCGCTGTTATGAATACGCACCGAACCACCACCTAATTCGCAGCCATTTAACACCATGTCGTACGCATCTGAAATAGCAGCAATAGGATTAGCCTCAAGCTCAGCTGGGGTCATGTTGCTCGGCGCAGTAAATGGATGGTGCATCGCATGTAAGCCGCCATCAGATGTGCGCTCAAACATTGGGAAATCGACAACCCATAATGGTTTCCACTCCCCCTGAAGCAGATCAAAATCTTCACCGACTTTCAGACGTAATGCGCCCATTGCTTCGGCAACGATATTAGCTTTGTCTGCGCCAAATAAGATCAAGTCACCATTGGCTGCATTCGTACGGCTTAAGATCCCGTTTACAACCTCTTCGCTAAGGAACTTAAGCACAGGCGATTGGATACCTTCCATGCCCTTCTCTAGTTCATTAACCTTCATCCAAGCTAAGCCTTTAGCACCGTAAATATTGACATATTTGCCATATTCATCGAGCTGCTTGCGAGAAAGTGAAGCGCCACCAGGTACGCACAATACCGCTACACGGCCATCGACATCGTTAGCAGGTTCTTGGAATACTTTAAAATCAACATCTTTTACTAAGTCTGCAACGTCGATCAGTTCAAGCGGGTTACGAAGATCTGGCTTATCAGAGCCGAAGCGACGCATTGCTTCTTCAAATGTCATCTTAGGAAACTCACCTAAGTCAACATTGAGTAATTCTTTAAACAGACCACGCACCATCTCTTCAGTCTTGTCCATCACCTGCTCAGATGTCATGAACGAGGTTTCGATATCGATCTGGGTAAATTCGGGTTGACGGTCAGCACGTAAATCTTCATCACGGAAGCATTTAACGATTTGATAGTAACGATCAAAACCCGACATCATCAGCAGCTGTTTAAACAACTGTGGTGACTGTGGCAACGCAAAAAATTGCCCCTTATAAGTACGGCTCGGTACCAAATAATCTCGGGCACCTTCAGGAGTTGCTTTAGTCAGAATTGGCGTTTCGATATCGAGGAAACCATTGCCATCTAAGAAACGACGTACTGCACTTGTGACTTTAGAGCGGAAAATGATACGTTCAGCCATTTCAGGGCGACGCAGATCGAGATAGCGATATTTAAGACGCTGCTCTTCGGTGTTGTGCTGATTCTTGTCCATATTGATCGGCAGCGGCGCAGCGCTATTAAGAATCGTCAAGGCTTTACCGAGCACCTCAATTTCACCAGTACGCATCTGATCATTAATTTGGCTCTCTGGACGAGCGCGTACAACACCTTTTACTTGTACGCAAAACTCACCACGCAACGTACTTGCAACTTCAAATACTTCTGGTAAATCAGGATCGTAAACAACCTGAATAATACCCTCACGATCGCGGAGATCTAGAAAAACAACCCCACCTAAATCACGGCTACGATTAACCCAACCGACTAAAGTGACTTCTTCTCCAACATGAGACCCATTGACGTCTCCACAATAATGACTGCGCATCTAACACTTTCCTTTCATCCACAAAGCTGTGCTTGGGGAATATTCAATACATGACAAAAGCGGCATTATAGTGAAATATTGCCGATTTCAAAACAACTTCATCATCTTAAAATGAAGTAAACTCTTGGGTTGGATAAATATCCACCAACTGAAACTAAATGTCGTTATTTGATTCACTTTTCTGCGCTAAAAACCATCCAAAAGAGGGCTTACCAGCGTCAGTATCTTAATCTTAACCTGAACGTCACGCTCAGGTTAACTTAATCGCCTAGTATCTTATACCAATCAGAATAAAGATGTGATCGCTGAGTAAGAACTTGGTGCTGCTACACTAGGCTTCTTCGTCGCATGTTATGCACTTCGATAACATCGGCCACCACCTTGAACCGCTCGAGACATCAATTTATCCGCGACTTTCAGCAATTCTAATGCATTATCACCGTCATTTGGATACATGGCGACACCGATACTAACCGATAGTGCAACATCTTTGTCACTGATAATTATAGGAGTGCCAAACACACCCACTATACCGTCGGCAACTTGGCAAACTTTATCTAAGTCTTTGACACGATTTAATACCATAACAAATTCATTTTCACTAAATCTGGCTAAAGTGTCAGACTTGCGTGCCATCGCTTTCAATTTTCGCGCACCGAACAACACAGCTCGCTCTACCACCTTATGACCAAATTCTTGATTGAGTTCACGTATGTTATCAAAGCAAACAAAGAGTATCGCAAAAGGTTGCATCTCTCTTCTATGTAACAGCAGTGCCTGCTCTAACCTATCATCGAGCAAACTACGGTTGGGCAAGCCAGTTTGAGGATCAAACTGGCCCAAATTAGCTAACTGCTTTTTAACCGAAGATATTTCAGCCGAACTTTGTTTACGACCCCATAAAACAACGAACAACAATGCCATCAATGAGACAGCTAAAAGCGCAAAAAAGCCATGTTGCCAAGATAGCTGGCCAAATTTACTCGGTTTTTCATCATTAACCCAATGTTGATAAATTTGCGCTTTCTTATCTTTGGACAGCTGGGCAATCGCACTATCAAGTATGGGTAAAAGTGGCTTTAATCTTGGGTGAATACCAAAATAACTTTGCTCCGCAGCATAATCTGCAAGCACCGACATTTTTAACCCGTTATAGTCATCGCCTTTTAGTTCAACTCCCATATTGACCACTTTTTCAATAAACGCATCTGCTTTACCTTGTGCTACGGCATCAATACCCGCTCGTGTGTTAGGCACCAACACTAACTCTATTCCCAATCCATTATTCATTAAATTCGGGATAAGGTGATAGCCGGCCACTATGGCAAGCCGTTTGCCACTCAGCTGAGATAAATTAAATATCGATAATTGGCTTAGATTGGTGACGATCCCCCATGGGGATGGCCAATAGGAAGATGAAAATAGCAACTCCTTTTCTCTGTCAGCAGTCTGAGCCACGCTGCCAGCAATATCGATATCACCGTGCTTAAGCGCACCAAGTAGTTCATTCCATTCGTCAAATACTATCGGCTCAAGGCGCAGCTTAAGTTTGTCAACAAATAACAACTGACTAATCTCGCTATTAATCCCCATATACTGATCGTCATCGCCTTGATATTCCATCGGACGCCAATCTCTTAAATAGCCGATTTTTAATGGCTTAAGGCTTGCTAGATAATTAAGCTGCTGTGGCGTAAATTGTAAACTTTCTCGGCCTCCCGCTATGGTTCGATCTTCAGGGTCTAACACCCATTTACGCTCAATTTGAGCTAACTCCTGTTGTGTAATTAAGTTGAAACCCGCTTCAATGCGCTGTGCAAGTCCTTTATCCTCATTACGAGTCAAGCCGTAAATATCGGTTAAAAACTCCAAATCACGATATTGATGAAAATCCCCCCAGGATGACAATTTCAATAAATAGTATTGGGTCCACGTAGAAGACGCGACAAATGCAGAAATATGTCCTTGTCTCGCGGCATCAATCATTTGAGTGACATTAGGATAAAGCTTCAGTTCAGAGTCGGGTAAGGAGGCTTTTAGTTTATCGAGATAAGGATCGGTCGGCACTGCACCCACTCGCTTTCCTTTTAACTGATCGAGGCTTTTTAAAGGTTGCTGATAACTAAAGAGACGACTCTTAACTTGATAAATTTTCCAGGCACGAGTCAAACTGGTGTTCATCGCCTCACTCTCTGGATAACCAACATGAATATCGGCTCGTCGATAGTTAATATCTTCCAAGGTGTCGGCCATCGATGCAGGTTTAAATAACACATTAATCCCTGTTTTTTTAGACCACAGCTTCCAAATGTCGATGTACATGCCATGAGGTTCGCCGTCGCCCCCGACATCAACAAAAGGTGGGATTCCTGTGGTTGTAGCAATCACGAGGGTGTTGGCGTCGTGACTATAACCCAGCCACCGTTTGTCTATCTCATCTCGAATAGTCTGAGACATCGCGGCAAACCCTTGATTAACTTTATCTAGTAAGGCTTTATTCCCCTTCTTCACGGCAGGTAAGATCAAGGTTTTTTTAATCAATAGACGATTATCAAGGGGAAACTCTTCCAACACCGCTCGACTAATCGTTGTATCGCGTAGATAACCTTCCATCCCAGCAAAAACATCAACTTCACCTTTGATAACGCCGTCAAGCAAAGTGGCTCGACTGTTATAATAACGAAAGTTAAGCCCCGAAATTTGTTCATTTAAAATTGACTCATGGGAAGATCCCATGACCACGCCTATGCGATATGGAAACAGATCTTTAAATGCTGTTTTATCCTTTAGTGACTTTCGTAGATAAAGATAAGTACTTACCGAGCTCACTGAATTAGCAAAATCAAAAACAGCTTCTCTTTGCTGAGTTCGCCCCATCCCCAGATGAATGTCTGCATTACCCTCCGATAATTGCTCCAGAGAATCTTTCCAATGACGTACGACAAACACGACTGGTGTTTTAGTTTGCAAAGACCACTCACGCCATAAGTCAACTAAAAGCCCTTTGGCATCGCCATTATCATCAATAAACTGATAAGGATAACTATCTTCGCCCATCACTAATATTAATGGACGCTCAGTCTCTGCAGCAGAAACAGATATAGATAAGATGAAAAGCGATCCAACGATAAAACAAATAAGTGACTTCAATGAACTTCCCTAGAACGTCAAGCGGCTGTGAAATGCATGTTACAAAAAGGATATTAGACAGAATTTTATTTAGAATTTCCAGTACTAGACTTGCTGCTAGATGTTATCATTCGCTAGAATGAAAAATCGAATTAACCTAAAAAACTCTAATGAACTCTTCTCAAGACACTATATACGCCCAAGCCTGCGAAAACATCAGCGACTTTAAATTCGACGACAGAGTCGCTGGCGTGTTTAATGATATGATTAAACGTTCTGTGCCTGGTTACGGACAGATCATCAATACACTCGGTGACTTTGCAACTAAGGCCGTTGTGCCCAACAGCCGTGTATATGACCTAGGTTGCTCTTTAGGCGCAGCGACATTAAGTGTACGTCGTCGACTTGACGGCCGTAATTGTACCATTGTTGCTGTCGATAATAGTGAGTCGATGATAGAGCGTTGCCAGCAAAACTTAAATGCCTATGTCAGCGAAACACCAGTGGATCTTATCTGCGCCGATATTCGCGATATAAAAATAGAAAACGCTTCTATGGTCATCCTGAACTTCACTATGCAGTTCCTTGCCCCCAAAGACAGAGAAACACTGCTAAAAAATATCTATGATGGTTTGTTGCCTGGCGGCTTACTGGTTTTATCAGAGAAACTCACATTCGAAGATGCGCCAGTACAGAGTTTGCTCGATGAACTGCATTTAGACTTTAAGCGTGCTAATGGCTATAGCGAGCTGGAAATAAGCCAGAAACGCAGTTCACTTGAGCACGTAATGAAACCTGATTCGCTGCGTCAGCATGAGCAGCGTTTAAACGCACAAGGATTTAGTCACTTTAGCGTTTGGTTTCAATGCTTTAATTTTGCATCTATGGTGGCGATAAAGTGATTGGTTTTAGTTCTTTCTACAAACAAATAGCCGACTCTAGCCTACAACATTGGTTAGAAAACTTGCCTGCAATACTTGGACAGTGGCAAAGAGATAACAAACATGGCGATCTCCCCAAGTGGGAAAAAGTACTCAATAAGTTGCATTACCCTGAACCCGATCATATTGATCTGTTGTCGAGTGTAACCATAGGTAGCGGTAAACAGCTAAGCGAAGGTGAGCAACAAAAGCTTGAGAATCTATTAAAAATATTTAAGCCATGGCGTAAGGGCCCATTTCATCTGCATGGCATTCATATCGATACCGAATGGCGCTCCGATTGGAAATGGGAACGAGTAAAACCTCATATTTCGCCACTGACTAATCGTACTGTTCTCGATGTTGGCTGCGGTAGCGGGTACCATATGTGGCGCATGTTAGGCGAAGGTGCCAAGCATGCGGTCGGGATCGATCCTTCACCGCTATTTCTATGTCAGTTTGAAGCGGTTAAGCGCCTTGCCGGAGAACATCATCCGATCCATCTATTACCCATAGGCATAGAAGCCCTGCCGCCACTGGATGCTTTTGACACCGTGTTTTCAATGGGCGTGCTTTACCACAGACGCTCGCCTATCGATCATCTATTTCAGTTAAGAGATCAATTGCGGGCAGGCGGTGAATTAGTGCTTGAAACTCTGGTTGTCGATGGTGATGAGAATACCGTACTCGTGCCAGGCGAACGCTATGGAAAAATGAATAATGTGTGGTTTTTACCATCGGTAAAAGCATTAGAAGGCTGGCTCAAGAAAGCCGATTTTGTGGACGTTCGCTGTGTTGATGTTGACGTGACCTCATTAGCAGAGCAGCGCAGCACCGAATGGATGCCAAATGAATCTTTGGTCGATTACCTTGATCCCAATGACGTAAGTCTAACCGTAGAAGGCTACCCAGCACCAAAGCGAGCCACCTTTGTAGCCACCAAGAATCAACCGAATAAAGATTTGGTTTAATTGAAATAGTAGGGACGCATTATGTTAAAACAGATGATCGCCATAGCAATTGCCTCAGCCTTAGTTGGCTGCGCAGCCAAAGATAATGTCAATTCACCAGTGCCGCTAGATGCACCAACGCTCAACTCTAGCTTAAATCAACAACAAAAAGAATTAGTGCAGCTGATTAATACTAATCAGGAAACACAATCTCAAGCCATAAGCGCACTCGCTCGTCAAGTAAACGATTTGGCTGCAACTGTCGAGAGTAACCAACAGCAAGAAAAGAGGGTTATCGAAGTTCCTATAGAATGCGAACCATCTCCAATTGGAGATAAATTTGTTTTAGGCGGCGTTGAGAATGTCTATATTGATGAAATAAAATCAGGCTTTCATTCTCGTATCGACACGGGAGCCGAGTCCTCTTCTTTAGACGCGCACAATATTATTTTGTTTGAGCGCGATGGTAAGCAGTGGGTTCGTTTCGATGTATTTACTCAAGGATCGGATAAGCCAGCGCAAACATTTGAATCCAAAGTCGAACGCTTTGTACGTATAAAACAAGACTCTGATGAAAATAGTGACCGTCGACCAGTTATTCACGCTCATCTCCAGATCGGTAAATATAAAGCAGAAACCGATCTTAATCTTGTTGACCGTAGTCACCTCGAATATCAACTCCTACTGGGGCGTAAATTCATGCAAGATATCGCGGTTGTCGATGTTGCTCAAAGCTTTATCCACGGAAAGACTACGCCTATCTCGGCAGTAAAGTAAAATAGGATTATTTGCAAATGCATTCAAGAAAGCCATTTTATATATTAGTTGCGCTACTGTTTTTAGCTGGTGTTGCCGCTAGCATTTACCGAGGCATTGAGCACAATGTGCCCTTTCTTCCAGGCAAACAAGTTCAAAGCTGGGCGGTAGATGCTAAGGTCAGCTTTCAGGGTGTAGGTGAAGCGACTGAAGTCACTTTTTCACTACCAAGTGACCCAGCGTTCGAGATCTTAGTCGAAAATGCAACCTCCCCAGGTTATGGACTAACCATTGCAGATGATGAACTAGGCCGTCATGCAACTTGGTCAACACGCACAGCTATCGGCCAACAAGATCTCTATTACAAGGTCACTCTGGTTCCAACCGGTAAAAATGAGATCGTCGCGAAAAATCAGCCAGCGGAGCCCTTGCCTTTCAGCTGGCCAGCGACAGAAAAAGCTGCAGCCGAGCAGATAATGGATGAGATATGGTCTCGTAGCGCCACAAATCTTTCGTTTGCTCAGCAACTTAACCAAAGTATCAATGCTAGCGAACGTAGTCAAAATATTGAGCTGTTGCTATCTGGTAACTCTCCAGCGTCTCTGTTTGTTAACATGCTAAACAGCAAAGGGATCCCAGCGCAAAAAGTCAATGGCCTGTTCCTTGAGGACCAACGTCGCCGTCAACAATTGACCACCTTCGTCGAAGTCTACCATCAAGGTGAATGGATTTTATTTAATCCTGCTGACGGCACACAAGGTCGCCCTGACAACTTGATGATTTGGGATAGAACAGGCAAATCAACCTTAGATGTGATCGGTGGCGTTAATTCGCAGGTGACCTTCTCTATGTTGCAAGACACGCGTTCGGCACTCGCCACCTCTATCGATGTGCTCAAAAACAAAGACGCGCTTGATTTTTCCTTGTACCAGCTACCCCTTGAAGAACAGAGCCTATTTAAAGGTATCTTATTGATCCCGATAGGTGTGTTAATGGTAGTGTTTTTACGCGTGATTATTGGTATTAAGACATCAGGCACCTTTATGCCTGTGCTGATCGCACTCGCCTTTATCCAGACCACCCTACTCACAGGTCTTATCGGCTTTTTACTCATCGTCGCTTTCGGTTTAATGATCCGCTCCTATTTATCGGAATTAAACCTATTACTCATTTCGCGAATATCAGCAGTGATCATCGTCGTTATCGGTATCATTGGCTTGTTTACCCTGCTGTCGTACAAATTTGGCCTCAGTGAAGGACTAACCATCACCTTCTTCCCGATGATTATTTTGGCTTGGACTATCGAAAGAATGTCAATACTTTGGGAAGAGGAAGGAGCCAAAGAAGTTGTCGTTCAAGGCGGGGGAAGCTTGTTTGTCGCAACATTGGCGTACCTAGCGATGAGTGCAACGTGGGTACAACATTGGGTATTTAACTTCCTTGGTATCCACTTAGTCATTTTGGCTGTCGTGCTGCTAATGGGCCAATACACTGGATATAAATTACTCGAACTTCGACGTTTTAGACCTTTGGCAGGAGAATAACCATGTTATTCGCGCGTCCTAAGACGCTAAAAGACAACGGTGTTCTAGGTATGAATAAGCGCAATATCGACTTTATTGGACGCTACAATCCACGTAAATATTACAAACGTGTCGATGATAAGCTCACCACTAAACAATTGGCATTAGCCAATGATATTGCAGTTCCGGCGCTGATCGGCACCGTGACTCAGCAACATGATATCGCTCACATTCCTGAAATGGTGAATAACCAAGATGGCTTTGTGATTAAGCCATCCCAAGGTTCTGGTGGCAAAGGGATTTTGGTTATTACTAAAGTCGAGAATGGTCACTATTTTAAACCCAACGGCAATGAAGTAACCCCAAGTGAGATAGATCGTCATGTATCGAATATTCTCAGCGGGCTATTTTCATTAGGCGGCAAACCCGATGTGGCAATTGTAGAGGGACTTATTCAGTTTGATCCTGTGTTTGATGGTTACTCCTTCGAAGGCGTACCTGATATCCGACTGATCGTATTTAAAGGCTTTCCCATTATGGGGATGTTACGCTTATCTACTGCAGCCTCGGATGGTAAAGCCAACCTGCATCAAGGAGCCGTTGGTGTTGGACTCGATATCGCAACAGGAAAAGGCTTACATGCCGTTCAATTTGATAGACCTATTGAGCTTCATCCTGATACCGATAAAAAACTGATCGATATCACGGTTCCTCACTGGGATACCTTATTGCATACTGCTTCTAAAGCCTATGAAATGAGCGAGCTGGGATATTTAGGCACTGACATGGTACTGGACCAAAAACTCGGCCCGCTGCTACTAGAGCTTAATGCGCGTCCAGGCCTTGCGATTCAAATTGCCAATGGCCAAGGGATTTTGCCTAGACTGAGGCATGTTGAACAGATGAAAAATAAATCCATGTCTGTAGAAGAGCGCGTAGCATATGCTAAAAAGCATTTTAGCAATTCTCCTGTCGCTTAGTCTTACGAGTGCGGTGCAAGCCGCCTCGCCTATTACGTTATTAGCTCAGCAATGTTTACCATATGAGGTATTACTCGATGATATCGATTCAACAGATACCGCCGAAAAAGCAGTAGCGCTGGAGCGTCAGCTCATTGGGCTTTTTAACTTAAAGGATAGTGTCAACTACTATCGTCAATTCTCCATTAATACTGACGATAAAGAGTTACTTTTACAGTGCCAATTACGCTTAGCCGATGAGTTTGCAAAATTAGCTCATCGACCAAACATCGAGACCTTCAGCCAACAATTACAACACAGCTCCTCAGTCAATGAGCAGCGCCTTGGTCAACGCTTATCTCAGTTGATAACGCGGCAAACATCACTTCAGCAAAAGGCCACGTTGCACACCACAGAGGCGGGACTAAAATATGCCTTACGCCACCAATCACTCTCTTTAGTGATTGGTGAGCATAGATGTTTGCTCCCTAGCGATGGCGCTGCGCCAGCTAAAATCAAGGCCCCCTTTAGTGAATCGATAGCGGCTTACCTTATTGAACAACAAGACAGTCAGTGCAGGCAACAGGTATGGCAGGCATACCAGCTTAGGGCAAAAGATAAAAATCAGCAGGCGTTGCAGTATCTATTCGACGTTAAACAGAACCTAGCAGCCCAGCAAGGTTATCTTGATTATGCTCACTATGTCTTAGCAGACCAACAACTTTCTAGCCCTAAATCTGTTAACCAATTTTTAGATGCGATAACCGACAAGGCTCCAGCACCATGGGATATAGGCCAAACCCTTTCAGCCGCGTCACCAACACCAATTGAGCCAATCTTTAGCCAAATATTTTTGCAAAAAATTTACCAAGAACTCAAGGTGTTTGACGTCACGATAGAGGAAGTCGATCCCCAAGTATTGAGAGTTTGGCATCAACAACGTTTGCTCGGCGAGATCTATCTCAGGCAAGGCAATACGCCACAAGCCCAAAGAGTGCGTCAGAGCGTTATTGGCCATCAGTTTGGCCAAGTATCGTTAGCCTTCCCCGGTGTTCTCACCGATTATCGAACACAGCAGCAGCTAATCGATGCGCTATCCGATTCACTAGCTCAGCTGATAAAAGGTGGCCATTACTATCTATTAAACACACTAGGCGACAGCCAAGATACTAATGAGGTTGGCCAACATTGGTTGTCGCTCTATCTTAGTAATAAATTGTTACCCGCAGTTGTCGACGGCAGTCGAGAAGACTATCTTTATCGCTACGCCACTCAGTTAAAAGTCTTTAGAAGTAAGCTCGCACTTGGTTTCTATCAAGGAACGCTCGACCCACAGAAATATCAATACGAATTTTCGCGGAGTTTCAATCAAGGATGGCCACAAGCCCAAGATGCAATTTACAGCTTTACAGGCATGATTAATCAAGGCCCTTTGTATTACAAAAGTTTATGGCAAAAGCACTTAGCTCAGCTTATTTTTCAAAACAATAAAGACCATCAGGATCAAAAACAACTCTTTGCGACTCTGATGATAAACGAGGCACAGTTGTCCTTCTCCCAGCAATTAGCAACCATCTTTGGAAGGCCTATCTCACCCTCATTTTTAATAGAAAGGATCCAACATGGTCAACGCTAATATGTTTTATAAGGTAGCTTGTTCGGTTTCAATTGCTGCAGCTTTAGTTTTTCCCAGTATCGGCATGACTAAAGATGCCGATACACTGAGCTCCCATGACTCGATATCACCACAGCAAGTGCGTGAATCGATAAAAACAAATTTAGAAAATCACCTATATCAGCTTCCACCTCGTGTTCAAGGACATTATGGGATACGCCTCTACCGCATGACTGGTGATGAAAAATACGCCAACGCTGCATTAGTTGACCTATATGCAGTGACAGAAGCACAAAGCTTCTATGCGTGCCAATTAGATAAGCCAGGGTTTATCGATAGTGAAGCTAAAGCTGCTATAGCCGTTTTAGGGAACGGTCCTCGTGCTAAAGCACGCAAAAAAGCGCTGCAGCCTTTTCCTGAGTTTCTGTTCTATACCGATGTATTATTGCGTTTCTCTAGTCGTATAGACGAGTTTGGCTTACAGGGTCCCTGCAATGACAAGTTACGTTCGGCGCTAAAATCAACCGATCTTAAAGCTGGCTTAACAGACAAAGCGATGATCGAAGCATGGGCTGCACAGCTTATCAATTATGTATATTGGGCAAAACAGCTAGGCGTCGGTGACTATACTGCCGAGTACAAAGACGCATTTAATCAAGTCTACCCGCAAAGTAGAGATAAACAGTTAACCAAAAAGCAGTTTAGAAACAAAATTTATGGTATGACCCATTTTATCTTTGCTGCTAGCGAATATTACCAACATCAAGTAGATGCTAAAGAGTTTGCTTGGATTTTGGATTACTTCGCGGCCAATATAGATAGAATATTAGCCGATGCCACCGATGATATTATTGCCGAAGTAGGGATTAGCTTTCATCTCACTGGATTATCTAATCACGAAGTCGTTAATAAGACCCAGCGCCACATCGTAAACGCATTTGATAGCACAGAGCGCACAATCCCATCCCCAAAAGGAAACCCAGATCTTGCCTTAGGAGAGCATCGCAATGTACTGGCAATGATGTTGCTTGACTGGCCAGAGACACTCCATAAAGGCCCTTATTTCCATCAGCTTAAAGCAACAAAAAAATACCTGCCTAAACAGGTTAAAATAAAACCTTAATAATGGATATGAACTTTAATTTATAAAACTTAGGGATGTGAGCCTGACTATGAACCAAGCAAAATCAACATTAGAACAGTGGCGGATATTACAAGCCGTGGTTGATCACGGTGGTTACGCTCAAGCAGCACAAAAACTCAACAAGAGTCAGTCATCCCTGAATCATGCGGTGGCCAAACTTCAGTCTCAACTTGGCGTTGCGCTGCTAGAGGTTAAAGGTCGTAAAGCTTATCTTACTGAAACTGGTGAGGTACTGTTAAGACGTTCTCGTCATATCACTCGATCGGTATCCGAGCTTGAAATATTAGCCAAAAACCTTCAAAAAGGCTGGGAGCCGACGCTAGTTATTGCTCGCGAGATCATCTATCCAATGGACAAACTTGTCGATGCATTAAGCCTATTTGAACCTCAGGGACGAGGAACAAGGATCATTATCCTCGACTCTGTCATTAGTGGAACATTAGAACTTATCGAATCGGAGCAAGTGGATATCGCCATCGCAGGAACAACACCTAAAGGGTATCTTGCAGAGCCGTTATGCCATGTGAAGTTTTTACTCGTGTGTCATCCCTCTCATCCATTGGCAACGAGAAGTGAACCTCTCGATGACAAATCATTAGCGGAACACCTGCAAATTGTCATAAAAGAAACAGGACAAGTCTCTCGATCCGATTTTGGTTGGCTAAAAGCAGAACAAAGATGGACGGTGGCAAATTTTCATGAAGCTATTGCCATTTTAAACCGAGGACTCGGCTTTTGTTGGATCCCTGAACATCTAGTATCAGACCTGTTAGCAAAAGGCTGCTTGCATAAATTAGATTTACAGGGCAGCAGTCATCGGCAAGGAACACTTAATCTGATTATTCCTAATAGGGATAATCAAGGGGCTGCTTCTCAGTTACTTGAGCAACTGATCCTCGCCCAGCATCAGTGATAGAAATGCAGCTAAAGAGATAAATATAAAGTAAGAATATTAAACGCTGAAATCCAGTTGCGATGAGCGTTTTTCACTTGTGGTATTAAGGTATTGATTATCAATCACCTTCGATTGATATCCTCCATAAGCACTATCTGTGGAATGATTGCTAGCCAATATGTAACGGCTTAAACGCTCTATCGTCTGAGAAGGACTTTTATCATTATCGATAACGGAGGGTGAGTCTGTCCGCTTACCCGAGATCACTCCATTTTCATTTACCTCACCAAACACTTGGCTAATGACAGGCTCAGGAATAACGATCCCTTTACTGGCATTATCGGCGTCGATAAGCGGTTTTATCTCTTGTACAGAGGGTGCTTGCTGCACGCGTTCAGCCGCTAGTTGCCCCTTAGCTTCATTCATCTTACGCAGCGCTTCACTTGCAACACGAATATCAGCCATCGAAGGATTAACTGGTGCCATTGCGGCAGCATAAACTCGCTTCATCTTATTTAACGTAGCGAGCGGATCGTTTGGAACCGCTGCGATATCAATAGATACTTCGCCATCTACAGCATAACGTTTACCATCACTGCCCAGCTCGTACGTTAAACTTGGAGAGCGAGCATAATTTCCGCCGACATTGGCATGGGCTTGCTCATGGGCACGCACTTCCGCATCCCGTTTGCTGAGTTGCTCCAGCTTAACTTGTTCAGCAAGATCTTCAGCTTTTTGTTGCTGTTTTTGTTGTTCTCTATTTTGCGTCTCAGACGTCTCTTCCTGCTCAAATGGCGAATAAGCTTGCTCTTTCGATGCTTGTTCTGGCTCGACAAAAGCGGCATTAGCGGCTGACTCAGGAGCATTCTCATCGGTAAAAATGGGCGGATTTTGAGGTGTATCATTGGTTCCAGAAACATTATTCACTTCATTAATCGTAGTGCTGGGACTAAAAATGGCTCGTATCTGACTACTATTATCGCCTTGAGGGGAAACATTAGATGCCGTGCTATTTATCATCCCCGATAGCTCCAAAGCCCCCAAAGAAAGACTGTAGCTACGACTTGGCGTATTTGCTTGAACAACCACAGTTGTCGGTATCGTCGAAGCAGAAGACGCGCGATTATTTTTAACAGGGATATTATTTGAAGGAGATGTTGTACTTGAAGAAGATGTAATATTAAGAGAAGCTGCTGGCTTAGAAAACGCAGCGAAAGACGCTGACGCATTTAATGTTGCTGCGTTGACGACACTGGTATTTGTTACCTCAGCAGTCTGCTGAGGGCTAACGCCTGAGTGACTGATGCCAGAATGGCCTGCACTAGCATGACTAATCGCTGAGGATCTGGAACTCGAAGCGTTACTATTAGACAAAGCAAAAGGCGCTGCATTCACATGCATCGCCGTATTAGTAGGCGTAGAGATAACGCCACTCATGCTACTACACCTGTATGTCTATCACAGTACCAAGGGTTTCAGATGAAACCTCTAATACTTCTACTGCAGCTTCACCTTGATTCTGCGCTTCGACAGCCGACACTAAAGCTTGAGTTTTATCCGTTGCTTCAACGGGTGTAGCGGTCTCAGCTTCTAATGTTTCAGTCGTTGTCGCAGGTGGTTGAGATGGCTTAGCCACATCAACGGTCGCTTGAGTTAACCCAGACTGAGCACTCTGCAACCCGGATAATCCCGATGAAAAACTTGATTGGATCTCCATACATTTGGCTCCGTTAGATAGAAAGCATGTAGGTTAATTATTAGCCAAACTAAGATAAATGTACAGCAATAACACTGAGCCGCTCACATTTATCCTCGCCTTTAGGCTAAATTTACCCACTCAGATTGCCAATCTTTCCATACTGGCGTAAATCCCTTCGCCAGCATGGCGTTTACCGTCTCAGCAGAACTACGATCATCATTTATCTCAAATTGATCTAATTGGCTTTTAGGGTTACTGTAACCACCAGGCTCAGTTGAGCTCCCCGCACTAATATGCGTCACCCCAAGGCCATAAAGATTATCACGAAAACTCGCCGATTCCCGCGTGGACAAACTAATTTCAAGCTGTTGATTAAACAATCTAAAAGCACAAATCAGTTGAACTAATCCTTTGTCTGTCAGTACGGTTTGCGGAGAAATACCGCCAGTACAAGGTCTCAGACGTGGCAAAGAGAGGCTATAACGACAGCGCCAATAATGTCGCTCTAAATAACTCAGATGATGCCCAAGTAACAAGGCATCGAGACGCCAATCATCTAAGCCAAGCAATACCCCTAAACCGATTTTATCGACTCCTGAACGGGCAATGCGCTCCGGAGATTCAACTCGGTAGCGATAGTCTTGCTTCTTACCCCAAGTATGATGCTTTTGGTAGGTGGTAGGATTATAAGTCTCTTGATACAACATGACCGCATCGAGGCCGAGATTGACTAAGCGCCTATACTCATCTTCTTCTAGCGGCTGTACTTCCATCGCAACATAGCTAAATTGCTTTTTGACCAGAGGCAACATAGAACAAAAATAATCAATACCAACCTTACTTTCATGTTCACCAGAGACCAACAAGATAGAATCAAAGCCTTGCCCTTTGATAATATTCATCTCTTGCTGTAATTCATCAGCCGTTAAAAATTTGCGTTTAAGCTTATTACTCATGCTAAAACCACAATAGTCACAATCATTAGCACACAAGTTAGATAGATAAAGTGGTAAATACATACCGATGTTAGTGCCAAAACGTTGCCGCGTGATTTCGGCAGCCCTTATCGCCATCTCCTCAATGTAGGGCTCTGCCGCTGGCGAGAGTAATGCCATAAGACTTGATAAATCGCCCTCGCTATTAACTAACGCGCGCTCTACCTCTGCAGGGCCAATGGAGTAAAGCGCTAATTTAAGTTGCTCTCGAGATAGCAACTTTAATTCATCATAAAAACTCATCTTAGGACTCCAAAAATGCGGTTAATGGCATTTGCGGACTGGTTTGCTGTGCAACACTGGACGTTATCCCTAATCCTGCGAGATAGGCATCTCTTCCCGCTGCGACAGCGCTTTTGAAGCACCGCGCCATAGCAACCGGATCGCGGCTACTCGCTATCGCAGTATTGACAAGCACTGCACTGGCACCCATTTCCATGGCTTGCATAGCATGTGAAGGCGCCCCAATTCCTGCATCGACAATGACAGGAATATTGGCTTGCTCTATGATGATCTTTAGAAAAGTTTGCGTCGCTAATCCCTGATTAGAACCTATCGGGCTTCCTAGAGGCATCACTGCGGCGCAACCCACCTCTTCCAAATGTCGGCACAATACCGGATCGGCGTGAACGTATGGCAAAACAACAAAACCTTTATCACAAAGCATTTTTGCGGCTTTGAGTGTTTCGATAGGATCGGGCATTAAATATTTGGGATCGGGATGGATTTCAAGTTTGATCCAAGGGGTGCCAAGCACTTCTCGACTTAACTCTGCGACAAACACGGCTTCTTGAGCATTCCTCGCACCAGACGTATTAGGTAACAGTTTTACACCGGAAGCTTTAAGTGGGGCTAAAATATCATCGGTTCCCGCTTTAAGATCGAGGCGCTTCATTGCCATCGTCACCAATTGCGAGCCACTCGCCTCGATTGCACCCACCATAGTCTTTGAGCTGGAAAATTTGCCTGTACCGGTAAACAAGCGTGAAGAAAACTGGGTATCTGCTAACGTCAACATACTAACCTCCTGCCACTACACCAAAAAGCTCAATAACATCACCATCTTCACAAGTGGTAAATGACCATTGCGATTTAGGCACGACTCGATTGCCTCGCAGCAGTGCTACGCTATCAAGGGCGATTTGTTGATCCAATAAGATTTGTTGCAAACTGCTATCATAGGCAACGGATAATAATTGCCCATTAACAGTGATCTGTATCTTACTCATAACGTATTTCCTTAACTAATTTGCTGCAAACCGGACACTTGGGATCTCGGGTTAGTAATGAAGATGTTTGACTGAGTCCCATGCCATCGAAACGATAAAGCCGCGCATTTTCATCATAGATGCCTGCTAAGTGCTTTATTGCCACCAAGGCTTGCATTGATGCCATAACACCGACCATGGGACCGAGAACGCCCGAATTTGTGCAGTTTTGTGTACTTTGTAGCGATGTCGGGAACAGACAGTGGTAACAACCCGATTGTGGATAACGTCCTAGATCGATAGTCATAAGCTGACCGCTAAAATGCGCCACTGATGCCATAACATTGGGTATCGACAATTTAATGCAGGAATCATTGACTAGATGGCGCGTGTCAAAGTTGTCGCTGCAATCAAGCACGATGTCAGCGCCAGATAGCAAAGCAGTTGCATTGTCTTCGTTTAAGAAGCAATCCATTGCCGAGACTTGGCACTCGGAATAACGAGCCGTGAGCTTACGACTACTCACCAATGCCTTGTTGTTTCCTATATCGTTTTTATCAAACAGAAGTTGCCTAGGCAGATTACTTTGCTCAACATCATCGCCATCAATAATAGTAAGCTGACCCACACCTGCTGCGGCTAAATACTGACAACAGAGCTGACCCAACCCGCCAACACCGACAATTGCGACCTTCGACCGCATCAAGTCTTGTTGCCCCTGTTCGCCCAGTTCTGGCAGCATGATCTGCCTTGAATAATGAATATACTGACGATCGTTAATTCCCATTTGCCACCTCCTGCAAATGGTTAAATGAGCCTTTTGAGGAGTGCATCCACAGACGAGACAAAAATTGGTAAGCCATAGCTGGCGACTTTGCTTGAGTGATAGCCCGTACTACCGCACACGCATCGACCCCTGTAGCGCTGATATCTTCAAGGGTTTGCGCATCGATACCACCAATCGCAACACTTGGGAAATGACCCGACAGCAATTTCACGTATCGACTAAGCTTTGCCACTCCTTGGGGCAGAGATGGCATCGACTTAGTTGTAGTGGCAAAAATATGACCTATTGCGATATAGGAGGGATTAATCTGCGCGGCTAACTTAAGCTCAAAATAGCCATGACTAGATATCCCAAGGGCGAGTCCCTTACTCGCTATTTGCTCCAAATCCGCGTCATAGAGATCTTCTTGACCAAGATGAACCCCAAAGGCACCATGTTTTAGTGCTAACTGCCAATGGTCATTAATAAAAACCTGTGCTTTATAACGACGCCCCAATGCAATTGCTTCGACAATCTGTTGTTCAAGCATTTGATCATCAAAGTGTTCATCGATTTTTAATCGCAGCTGTACCGTCGTTGCATCGTTTAAAAGCAATGTTTCAAGCAGCTCAACACTGTCAACAACCGGGTAAATATCCAGTGCATAAGTTAACCGCGCAAAATTAAGATCCACTGGTAACAAAGGTCTATTGTCACCAGATAAAATTGCGGGAAATAGATCTAAATCAGTAGGCCACCCCATCCTTGCTAAGGAGCCTGCACCTTTACCAACTTGTTGAGCATGAGCAATTCCTTCAGTGACATACGCCTTTGCAAGCAAGATGGCATCATGGAGAACATAACCATGGGCCATAAAAGCGGCAACGGCCGATGATAGAGTACAGCCACTACCATGACAGTTAGGGTTATTAGATCGTGGACTTGATAACACGAACCGCTGATCTTGATGAATAAACGAGGTGTGTGATGCGTTTCGACAAATAAACAGATCTTTTGCATATTTTTCGTGCCAAAAACCGCCTTTATCTCCCCCTTTTGCCAACACATTGGTCTTTAAATCAACAGCCATTTGCACCGCTGCATCGGAAAAGGCAACAGCACATGTCAACTCTCTACCACTAAGCTGTTCTAGCTCCTTAGCATTGGGAGTGATCAAGGTGATCACATCCTTAAGCACCATATAGTCGAGCACCGCGCCTAAAGTGTCACCACAACTGGCGACCATAACAGGATCAAGGATAACGGGTATCTTCTTGGTGACTTTTTGTTGATAGCTCGCAAACTCAGAGCCAAGCCAACGAGCTAAACAATTCAATTGTGCTTGATTAACCAGCAAACCTATCTTAATCGCATCGGGCGGCAAATCCGTTAATAGGCAGTTAAGTTGAGCCAGTAAAGTATTTTCATCTATGCCATAAACACCATCAACACTGACCGAATTTTGCGCTGTCACTGCCGTTATCACAGTGCAAGCATGGCACTGCAAATCATTGATCGTGGCGAGATCGGCTTGGATCCCAGCTCCTCCTCCACTATCGGAGCCAGCAATGGTCCAAACCACAGGTTTGCTGCACGGTGTTGCGTTGGCAGCTTTTTGTAGTTGACGACCCATCACAATGCTCCGCTTTCTGTCGTTTCTATCTCCTCGGCAGCACTAAGCTTTGAAACGGGCTGATAAATATTAGCGCCTTGGCGTTTAAACGCTTTGGACATCATCGCCATACCCTCTTCTGCCGAGGAAGGTTCAACTTCATTAACTGCTTTAACGGTTATCGCCTGTGCCGCTGCATAATCCCTAACTTCTTGTGTGATCTTCATAGAGCAGAACTTAGGTCCACACATGGAACAAAAATGAGCTACTTTGGCCGACTCTTGTGGCAAAGACTCATCGTGATAAGCCCTAGCCGTGTCAGGATCGAGTCCTAAGTTATATTGATCTTCCCATCGAAATTCGAATCTAGCCTTAGATAAAGCGTTGTCACGCATTTGCGCACTAGGGTGTCCTTTCGCGACATCTGCTGCATGAGCGGCAATTTTATAGGCGATGAGTCCTTGCTTAACATCTTCTTTATTTGGCAGCCCCAAATGCTCCTTAGGCGTGACATAGCACAACATGGCACAGCCATACCAAGCGATCATCGCAGCACCGATCCCCGAGGTAAAATGATCATAACCAGGCGCAATATCAGTCGTTTGTGGGCCTAATGTATAAAATGGTGCCTCATCACAAAGGGTGAGCTGCTTATCCATATTCTCTTTAATCAAGTTCATAGGAATATGACCTGGACCTTCGATAATGGTCTGAACATCATATCGCCAAGCAACTTTGACTAATTCACCCAGTGTTTCCAATTCAGCAAACTGCGCCTCATCGTTTGCATCAGCGATTGAGCCCGGACGCATGCCATCCCCCAATGAAAGGGACACATCATACGCTGCACATAACTGACAAATTTCTTCAAAATGTTGGTAAATAAAGTTCTCTTTATGGTGAGAAAGGCACCACTTAGCCATGATAGAACCGCCGCGCGATACCATCCCAGTAAGGCGCTTAGCTGTCATCGGCACATAGCGCAATAGCACGCCAGCATGGATAGTAAAATAATCGACTCCTTGCTCAGCTTGTTCAATCAGAGTATCTCTAAAGACTTCCCATGTGAGATCTTCTGCGATGCCCCCAACCTTCTCTAGGGCTTGATAGATGGGAACGGTACCAATAGGCACTGGTGAATTACGTATTATCCATTCGCGCGTTTCATGGATGTAACGCCCAGTAGAAAGGTCCATCACAGTATCGGCGCCCCAGCGCGTTGACCAAACTAGCTTTTCGACTTCCTCTTCAATCGATGAGGTCACTGCAGAGTTACCGATATTGGCGTTCACTTTCACTAAAAAGTTTCGACCGATGATCATTGGCTCAGCTTCGGGATGATTAATATTGAGTGGAATAATTGCGCGACCACGAGCGACTTCCTGACGTACAAATTCAGGAGTAATAGGCTCACCGATAGTCGCGCCAAAACTTTCACCTTTCGCTTTACGATTAAGAATTTCATCACGCACCTCTGTGCGCGCCATATTCTCGCGAATGGCGATATATTCCATCTCTGGGGTGATGATCCCTTGGCGTGCATAATGCATCTGAGTAACACATCGGCCAGCTATTGCTTTTCGGGGGGATAATAGTGATTCAAAACGCAGGTGGTCTAAACCATCCTCTTGCAGGCGTTGCTGGGTAAAATGAGAGCTAACCCCTTCGAGCTGTTCAGTATCCTCTCGTTCAGCGATCCAAGCTTGACGTAATTTAGGTAATCCTGTTCGCACGTTAATCTGTGCCTCGGGATCAGAATAAAGACCAGCACAATCGTAGACCATTAGTGGTGGATTAGTTTCGAGTATTTGATCTTGCTCAGCACTACCGATAACAGTATCACTTTGAACAATTTGTCGCATGGCAACCCGAAGATCATCTCGACTTCCGGTTAAGTAAACCTTTTCAGAATTAGGATGTTGCAGTGGTTTTAGATTATCAATAAACGCTTGAGCCTGAGCTCGGTTTTCACGACGATTTGACATAAGCAATCTCACTATTTAATGAATATGAAGTTGCTTGTCAGGAGAATTGAGAGTTGATGGCATTGAGCAAGTCTATTAACACTTAGCAATAGTCATTGCCTGTTAAACTGCTCAGAAATAGTAACGCGATAAAATTGTAGATAAAACGACTAAACCAAGAAGCACTAAATTCAAAAATACTCGAAAAGTCACTCTAAACGGTATTTAAACGACGATTTAGAGCAAGCGTGTTGCTGAGTCTAATCTATCATTTTTTACAATAATGTTGCATTAATATCATGCTTGTTTCCTTCGCAGGGACTAACCTGATCAGGTTCAACGGATCCCGAATAAACGGTCTCAGCCAAATGGCACTCCGACAAGAGGTGGCCAGTATACTCTCAAGTAAGAGAAATAAACAAGCCCTAAAAAATGGATGTTAAGACAAATTAATTGACAAAAGATATTAAAAACAAAACAAAGAGTTAAATACAAATCAAGTTCAAAATATACAGAAGACCAACCACTTCGTTGAATATTAATCATGGCAATTACATTAGTTTTTAACGCCCATTATGGCGAGACGTTTATCGAGCGCTGCTTTTAATGCTTGCTGAATGGTCTGTCCCCCACACTTAAACGGATAGCCTAAATTCTCAGCATGGGGATTTAATACGGTCCCCACTTTAACAATTCGATAGCAGGTATCACCTTGCTTAACAATGCGATTAGGATCGATATGGCTATCTAAGGTGCCGGCCACGGTAAACTCATCAGGTGAACTAAGTTGAAGGATTTCAATATCACCATCCATTTCACTTAGTGAGCGGTTCTGAGTATAAAGGTTAGCCTCTGTAGCCACTAAAGAATCGAGTGCAATTAACCGCTGTTTTTCAACATAGCCTTGAGTGAACAGGCTAACGTTAACAGTACCTGCACTGGTTTGAGTAACCGTGTTATTCACTTTGTGATTTTGGCTACTGGTTTTTTTATCCTGCAACCTTGGTTTATTGTTCTCTGACACCCCATTTTTTAACTGGTTATCAGCTTGGTTAACATTGTTGTCTGTCGTTAATATTGCAGTCTGTAAATCCACCTGAGCTGCGGGTGATGTAGATTGCTCGATAACATTAGGCTGAACTTTAGCGGAGGTAGGTGCTATTGAATCAAGCGTTAAAGAAGTCGCAGGCTGGTAAATGATATAAGCGTTGACCTTTTTATCCTTTGCCGAGCTCTGCTTGATGTCCGTAGAGTGTAAACTGGGTTTCCAAGCAATTTGCAAGCACCATAACAAGAGTAAATGAGCCAGTACAACCGCAAAAATCAGATAAATAGTCGTAGAAACAGGACGCTTTGTATTATCAACCAAACGCCTATCATTGATATGATTAACTAAAACTGAGTCATCTTGATATGAACTAAATGTTCTACTAAATGAAGGTTCGACCATGTTGTAACACAGTTTTCGTCCATTATCGCCAAGCGTTATTCTTATCGGCAAAGTATCCTTTCCTCAGCCTCTTCCAGTGCATAAACGCTTAGAGTTACATCAATAGATGTTAGTTCCCATGTTGTAGAGCCATATTCACAATAAATGGGCATCGACTACGCTATAACCTGATTAATATAAGTATGATTAAGCCTAAACTTTAAAAATTAGAAAATAAGCCGAGGAACACATCACACTTAGTGATAACGTGTATGAAATGATAATGATTACCCTTCACTGTTTTCACTAGTGCATCTATGGTTTAAACGCTATGTTAACAGAGGCATTTTTAACTAAGACGTACATTTGTTAACCATTCAAAAAAAGCCTGGCGAACTATAAGCTTACTGATAGAACAAACGCTATAGAATAAAAAACAACAAGCGAACACTTGTAAGCTAATAATGGAAGTTATGAATTTGAGCTGTTACACTGCTAGCCATAATACCTAAACAGTTAAAATGATATTCTATGACGAGCCAAGAGCTATCTGCGATCCAAAGTAAACAAGTTGATTTACCTAAGCAATATAGCAAAAAGGAAGAGTTAGCCAATGGGGTTAGCCATGGACTAGGCATTGCGGCAGGTATATTAGCCTTAATATTTTCTGTTAATAAAGGCTTTGAACACCTGAGCATCACTCAGCTTACAGGTGTAATTGTTTATTGTTGCAGTATCATTCTGCTTTTTCTCTGCTCAACGTTATACCATAGCGTTAGTGACCCACGACTGAAACATAAACTTAAAATAGCCGATCATTGTGCCATCTATTTGCTCATTGCAGGTACCTACACCCCGTTAATGCTTATCGAATTTAGCGGCGATAAAGCCTCAATCATGTTAGCGGCTATCTGGGGGATAGCCTTAGGCGGAGTATTATTTAAAACAATTTTCATCCACCGCTTCAAGGTCTTTAGCCTGGTATTGTATTTAACCATGGGTTGGTTATGCATGTTAGTGTTAGAAGATCTTATCGCAGCAATGACCCCCCTAGGATTTCAGCTATTACTGCTTGGAGGTTTGTTTTACAGCGTCGGAGTGATTTTCTATGTGGTGAAACGTATTCCCTATAATCATGCTATTTGGCATCTATTCGTGCTTGCTGGCGCACTCAGTCACTTCCTCTGCGTCTACTTAACGGTAATATAGTGCCGAGACTAAATAAGCTAAACTCGATTATAAGGAGCCTATCTCAAACCGCTTTTTGCTTCTCGAATTTCGCGTGATAACAAATTTGCTATCACCTACGTTGATTAAACTGCGTAAATACCACCTCAAGCTGCTCTGCCTGTTTTAACATTCCAGCTTGCCTGAAGAGTAATTGAACACATTCGATGGTGCATAGGCCACCTTCTAATTGATTACGCCGTAGTTGATAAGATGAATCACCAGCGCCACTTAACGCCAGTCTATCTGCCTGTTGCAAATAGGGACTTTGACGCATCATTTTTCGTGCCTCTTGCCATGTTGCATCTAAAATAATGATCTGTTTCTGTGCCACAGCTTCTATCTGATCAAGCCCACTATAGCTAGTCCATGTTGGCTTTATTGCCATCACGGCCTCAGCTAACTGAACAGCGTCATTATTCGCCTCATCCTTTGCAGGAAACATCAGTAATGCTTGACCCGTTTCACAGGCTTGCAGCAATGCACCGTCTGGGTGAACGCGGGACCAAACCACTTGCTGACAGTGCTCGGGAAAATGAGTTAACGCTAGGCAACCAGTATTGGTTGGCCGCTGGAGCTCTCGCTCATGGGTGAGTAACACTATCTGCATCTAACTAGCGGCCTTCATCTAACAATCCTTATTCATCTTCATTTTATGCGCTTGATTTTCGTTCAGCTATTTAAGCCCCATATGCTAGGTGTCATCAACTTAGCAAGTACACTAAAATATGGTGAGTGATTCTATCTGAATTGGCGCTGGTTTAAGACCATTTTATTAGCTGCAATTGCAATGATAAAAATCGAGTGAAAAATGACATCATTTAAAATCTCGAGACTTAACATTAAATTCATTCATATCGATAGAAAGGTCATCTAACCTACCCGCAATGATATGACACACCCCAGATTGTGTTTCAAAAACTCCTGTGACCTTCAAAATTTTTGACATCAAAAATGGCTGGCGCTGTGCTCTTGCTGTGGCACTCCACACAATCACATTAATATTACCCGTTTCATCTTCGAGCGTCACAAAAACCACCCCAGAAGCCGTACTAGGGCGCTGACGCCCAACGACGACACCCGCAACTTGTACCACCTGCCCGTGGCGACATAACTTAAGATCACTGGCGCGGATGCAGCTAGCCAGTTGTTGCCGCGTCCTTAATTGCGCCATAAGATGCCGACCTAAGCTCAATCCTAAAAACTGATAATCGCTCACTAGGCAGGCCATTTCACTAGGAGGAGCTAAATAAATATTCTCACTCTGCGGCGGTAGGTCATCAAATAGCGGTAGACTTGGCTGGTATGCACTTAATGTCCATTGAGACTGATAACGATGCCCAGCGATCATAGCGAGGGCATCAGCACCTGAAAGCAATGTCAAACAACGCCTTGAAAGCCCAATTTGATATAACGCAGCAACATCCTTAAAGCCTTGTTTCGGGCGGACTGCGAGCAATTGGTCAATCTCCCCTTTAACCATCCCCTTTATCAATCTAAATCCTAAACGGATCCCTTGCCGTTTAACCTTATCCAGAGGCGCTAAATCAAGTGGGACTATATCAAGTGGGACTAAGGTACTATCCCACTCACTGTGATTAACGCAAACGGGTAACACTACAACACCGTGACGTTGCACATCTTGAACTAACTGCGAAGGTGTATAAAAACCCATGGGTTGACTGTTTAATAACCCACAGCAAAACGCCGCAGGGTGATGATATTTCAAAAAGGCGGAAGTGTAAGCAAGTAAAGCAAAGCTTGCGGAGTGTGACTCAGGAAAACCATATTCTCCGAACCCTTTTATTTGCCGATAAATTTGGCCGGCAAAAACTTCGCTATAGCCACGTTGTGCCATACCCGCTAATAATTTGGTTTCAAATTGCTCTAGCTCACCAGAGCGCTTCCAACTGGCCATCGCACGGCGAAGCTGATCGGCCTCTCCACCACTAAAACCTGCAGCCACCATAGCAAGCTTAATCACTTGTTCCTGAAAAATAGGAACCCCCATAGTACGAGACAAAACGGCTTCGACTTCAGCGCTCGGATAACTTATCGCCTCTATCCCTTCCCTTCGACGCAAATAGGGATGCACCATATCTCCTTGGATGGGTCCTGGTCGCACGATAGCAATTTGTACAACCAAATCATAATAACAAGCTGGCTTAAGCCTAGGTAACATTGCCGTTTGAGCTCTAGACTCAACTTGAAATACCCCCACACTGTCACCACTCTGCAGCATCCGATATACCTCGGGCTGCTCCCAAACCACATCTTTCATTGAAAAGGTATAATCATCACGGCTCAGCAAGGCAAAGGTTTTGCGAATCGCCGTTAGCATGCCTAATGCCAAAATATCGACCTTAAGTAACCCAAGACTCTCAAGATCATCTTTATCCCACTGAATAACGGTTCTATCGATCATCGCTGCATTTTCAATGGGCACCAACTCAGATAAGGGCCCAGCTGAAATAATAAAGCCACCCACGTGTTGAGACAGATGGCGAGGAAAGCCTCTTAATTGCTGCACTAAAGGCACAAGATGCTGACCAATCCCCTGTTTAGGTATCAGCTGCTTTGATTCAAGCTGTGCTATCCAATCACAGCCTAGATCGCGACGATCGATACTCTTTACCATTATATTGATCCGCTGTTGATCTAGCCCCAACGCCTTACCAACATCACTCATGGCACTCTTGAAACGATAACTTATCACCGCAGCGGCAAGCGCTGTTCGCTCCCGCCCATATTTGCCATAGATATACTGGATCACCTCTTCGCGACGTTCATGTTCAAAGTCAACATCAATATCAGGGGGCTCATTTCGCTCTTTAGAAATAAAGCGTTCGAACAACATGCTCACTTTAGTCGGATCGACCTCCGTTATCCCAAGGCAATAACAAACGACTGAATTAGCAGCAGAGCCTCGTCCTTGATACAAAATGTGCTTTCTTTTAGCGAAGCAAACAATGTCATAGATAGTTAAAAAGAAATATTCATAGGACATCTGTTTAATTAACTGCAGCTCCTTAAGATATTGCAGCTTCACTCCATCTGGCACTTGTCCATCAAATCGCTCAAGGGCACCTTTTTCGACCTCTTGCGCAAGATAATCACCCGCATCCATCTGCTTGGGAACCACTTCTGCAGGATATTGATATTTGAGTTCATCGAGTGAGAATTGACATCGATGAGCGATAATTAACCCATTATCGATCCACTCCTTTGGATAACGCTTAATAAGTTGATCGACTCGCTTAAGGCTTGTCTCTGCATTAGTCGACAGCAGATGCCCCCCTTCAGCAATATTAGTTCCATGAGCGATACAGGTCAGCACATCCAGTAGTGCCTGGCGATCTGTGCTGTGCATACGAACGCCACCAGCGGCTACACAGTTAACCTTGTGGGCTCTGGCTAAACACTGCAACACCTCAATATTTAACGCTTCGCCAGCCATCAGATGCCGTTCCATAAGTAAGTATAATCTGGATGCAAAAGCGGCTTTAAGCTGTTCAGCGATAGCATTTAAGCATTGCTGATAAGCCTCAAGCTGTAATTCAAATCGTCCTAAATAGTCACTATCGGCGGCTTGTTGCTGATCTGTTTGAATCTGATGCACATCAGATCCTAGCGCTTCACGACTATCCTTATCTCCATGGTAATGGCCACTCATCGAGTACTGCGCTAAAGTGAGCGGCTTCCAAAGTAACAAACTTTCTTGCTGCCCCGTCATAAGATCTGCAAGGGTTAACTGGTACTCGCCCTTTACGGCACTGCGACGACCCTGAGTTATTAAGCGACTGATCTCAGCATAAGCGCGGCGACTTGGTGCAAGGAGCACAAAAAGCCCTTCTGCTAAATGAAATTCGGCACCATGGATCAATTTGATATCACAGCGCTTAGCCGCATCATGGGCTTTCACTGCGCCAGCGAAAGAACATTCATCCGTCAGAGCAATAGCCTGATAACCCAAAGATTTGGCTTGCTCGACAATCTCATGGGGATAGGATGCTCCACGAAGAAAGCTATAGTTTGAAATGGCATGTAGCTCGGCATACATCAGCTAAACCACCCTTGCAAAAACAGTCCTTGTTGATCGCGATATACCCAGCACAATCCACCAGCATTATGCTGCGCAATATAATAATCGCGTGTCCCTATTCCCGCTTGCCAATCACTCGATAACCGCTCAGGTCCTTTAAGTAGCTCAACATCATCTGGCTGTATAAGCTGCGGAGACTTAAGTAACCATGAGGGACGAAAACGCCCATCATTAAGTCCTTCGGCGATCTGCATTTTGAGTTGTTGCTCATCACGTATGGCTGCCGTTTTGGCCTGAATCGGCTTCTTATGCAGCCTGTTTTGGTGATAGTGAGAGCCGCTTTCACGACATTGATCACCCTGCCACTGCGATAGCCCCGTTGCCTGCCAGCAAGACTCTGGCATTGACGCCGATACGGCCTTAATTCCTTTAACCGCCTTATCTCCAAGTCTTGCTTGAAGTGTTGCCAGCAAGCGCTTAGCACTTTCATCTTGCGCTCCTTCCTGCCACCACTGTTTCGGTGATAAAGACAGCGGCACAACCTCACCTAATACCAGCTCAATACTGACCACTGGAGATGCTAAAGCGCTCCTGTCGAGCTGTACTCGAAGCAGCTTAAGCAACCCTTCACTGCGATGTTCAGCAAAAGGATAATGAATGGTTAAACATAAAGGCTCACAGGCTTTATCCCGATATACGAAATAGACTTTGAGACTCAATATTGCCTGTTGATGACATTGTAGATAATTGGCAAGTTCGCTCAACATCCGACTCAATGGAAATATCACCCCTTCTATATGCTCAACATCATAGAGTAAGGTTTGCTTTTTTTTGTACCGTTTAGGTGGCTGAAAAAATCTTTGTGGCTGAGGCTGTTGATCGTTTAGCTGCGCTAACAAAGTCAGCAATGATGGTTCAAATCGCTTAGCCAGCTCGGCGCGAGGCAATGCTAATAGATGCTGGATCTGATATAATCCCATATTATGGCAAGTACGTAATGTCTCATCGCTGACAGGTAATGCCTCTACAGCCAATGCCGCGATCTGAGCTAATGTCACATAAGAAAATGACACACTAAATTGCGCACTTTCGTCTCTATTTTGATGATAGTCACTATGATCGCCGCTAACGAATTGCGGCTGATACTTAGCCGCCAATGAGACCAACAAAGGATTATTTCCGAGTGCTAACTGCCATCGCAGTGAATAGCTATCCGCTTGCGCCCTATATTGCTCGATTAAACTCTCTAGTCCAGCAAACACCTTTAACATAGAACCGACTTCTAATAGTAGCGTATCGCTCACTCGCCCAGCATCAATAACACCGCGGTTCTCGACATCAATCTGGTGTTGGCAAACAGGCAGCACAACTCGGGCGCTATAACCATAGCTCCAATGACATAACCAAGTATTAGCCTCTTGACTTAAGCGACGATCAAACGCAATTAATGTCAGTGATGGAACGAGTGTCAACGCCGTCGCAACACTCTGTTCTGCTGTAATCCCTTTCATCTGAGCACGAGGCGATGCGGCTAATATCTTACTCGTTTGCTTGTTGTATATCGCCGTTTCGCAGTCAAGCGGTAAGCCGTGACAATAGCTTTGGTACTGCAACAGCCAATTAGGATAATGAACTGCCAGCCACAACATACTAGCTTGACCAAGGACCTTGAAACACATTGGTACTCAATGGCAACGATGGTTTCATGGCTGCTAGGTTCTGATTAACACCCTGATTAATAAGGCTTTGCTTATTGAGGCTTGCAGCTAAATAGGGAGGTAACAAAGACAAATTAAACTCAGGTACAGGCCAGCTACCTCGACGTTTAATAATATTGATTTGAGTGACTAAACGGTCATCTCGCTCATTATCTTGTCGTGCTAAATGGCCTTGCTGCTCTATGCGATGTTGTTGAATGGTTCGGTGGCGACTTAGTTGCACACGCAGATGTACAGGATGAGCCTGAGCTTTCGCCGCTTCAGGTAAATAACAAACGCAAAAAGTACCGCTTTTTTCAGCCGCAAGTTGTATTCTTCTTGACTCCGTTACCGTTAGCTTATCAAGCCAACAAAGCGTTAATGGTGATACGCCACTACTGATTATTTGCTCTAATGCCCAAAGCTGATCTTTTCTATTAGCGGTATCGACCCATAATAGCCGACGAACATCGATACCCTGCATAGCTAATGCTTCAGGGTAAGGAATATGAGGTGGTGATACCAAACTCACCAAGGTGTCTCCTTGATGGGCACAGCGATAATGTTGATAACGATGATCACAAGAGCTGCTGTCATTAAACGACTTATTATTGATGCCTCTATGAACTGATGCAGGAATAAGTGACGCCATTAGCGGTAACATTATCGTTAACTCACCGACACCCTCGCCTGCATAAAAAATCTCGCATAAGCCCTTTGCAGGCCAGCCACCATGGAGTAGATGTTTATTGAGTTGGCTAAAACCACTATCGATGACCTGCTGTTGTTCAACTTGATCACCGCGCCAGAGATCGCCACGCTGCAATAACTGCTCTATCGCTAAATGATTATCCTTTATTGCCAGATCACTAAGCGTTTTTGCCTCAAATGCACTGAATGCCACCATCATCTTCCCCTTATAAAGCTGTAATACATTGTACTTAGCTTCAATATTAAACACTGCGCACAAACACTGTATATAAAAACAGTATATTTATAAACGCTGAGATCGCAAGGTTTACATTAAAGATCGTCGATCTCACTCTCTATCATCGTAATTGAACCCGCTTTCACAGCTTCCTTTCGAATTAAGGTCAATATCTTTAAACGATGGTAGGATTGAGACGGTAATAGGATTTAAAAGCTAATGAGATTTAGAAGCTAATAGCATTTAGGGAGTTTATTTCTGAGCAGAATAAAGATTAAATATAAGTGGCATTCAATCTGTAGGTTTTATCAAGTTTAAGCCAGCTCTTGCCCTTTCCTGAACGCAACATGCATGTGCAAAATAGGGGTACACTAAGTAAGTAGGCGGCATTGTAATACCCGCATGATGTAATGCGCCTTGCATTAAGATCGTGGCATCATTGGCGGTCTGGCGACAGTTAACTTCGATCGATTACAACTCTTCGTTTTGCTTTAAATGCCATACATGATGTTCGAAGTTCTTATAGCCTAAGCATCCGTGGTGAATGGCGTGCTTATAAGTTATCAAACATAGTCGATGCCATCACTTTCATTCATTTTTCAGGCAAAGCCTAATTGATGATAACCACCTACTAAAGTTAATGATTGAGGGCTTAAAATCAAAGGGCCAACCTCTAACTCGGTTGGCCCTTCGTCTTTACTGTTTAGCTTAATTTCATTTAGCTTTGCTTAAGTTCTTTCTCTAATGCTTGAGCGACCGCCTCTGGCGAGCCCGTATTACGAGCTAACAGTGAGTAAGCCACAGGAATAACAAGCAAAGTGAAAAAGGTCGCGAGTACAATGCCTGAAAGCACCACCACACCAATCACAAACCGAGTCTCAGCGCCAGCACCTGTCGCCATCACTAGCGGAATAGCCCCCGCCGCAGTAGTGATCCCAGTCATTAAGATAGGACGTAGACGCTGACTCGACGCCTGAATAATTGCATCGGTGAACGCCACACCTTTATCTCGCAACTGGTTGGCAAATTCGACGATTAAGATACCGTTCTTCGCCGCTAGGCCCACCAGCATAATGATCCCTATCTGACTATAGATATTGAGACTTTGCCCCGTCGCCCAAAGGCCAATAAGCGCACCTAATGTGGCAAGCGGGACGGTCAGCATGATGACTATCGGATGAACATAACTCTCAAATTGAGCGGCCAAGACTAAGAATACGATCCCTAGCGCCAGCAAGAACACAAAATACATTGAGCTACCCGACTCTTGATAATCTAGCGATTGCCCCTTATAGCTAATCACAGCTTCTGCGGGTAAGTAGGTATAAGCAAGATCATTTAAATAATCTAAGGCTTCACCCAAACTGTAGCCATCGGCTAAGTTGGCCTCGATAGTGATCGCACGCATGCGATTATAACGATTGAGCTGGCTTGCATCGGCAAACTCTTCAACAGAGACTAAGTTTGCTAATGGAATAAGCTCCTTACTTCTGTCGGAACGGACATAGATGTTACTTAAATCATTAGCGGTATTTTGATTATCTCGATTACCTTCGATGATCACATCATATTCTTCACCGTCGCGCATAAACGTGGTCACCAAACGAGAGCCCAGCATCGACTCGAGTGTTCGGCCAATATGAGAAATAGACACCCCTAAATCGGCAGCGCGATCTTTATCGATAACCACTCTCAGTTGCGGCTTGGTTTCTTGATAATCATGATCTAAGCCGACGAGATTTGGATTTTCTTTGGCTTTCTCCAGCAAAATATCACGCCATTTAGCGATCTCTTCATAGCTTGGACCACCCAGCACAAACTGCACCGGCTTACCCACACCGCGGCCAAAGGCTTGACGCATAACAGGGAAAGCTCTTACTCCGGCTAAATCCGATAGTCTGGCACGAATATCACCAATAACCTCAAACGCACTGCGTCGCTCAGACCAATCTTCGAGAACAATAATCGCCATACCATTTGAAAAGTTTGCACTTCTACCAAAGCCACGTGGCGCGCGAATAAGCAAACGCTTGATGTCACCACTTTCAACCAATGGCATTAAACGGTTTTCAATTTCATCCATGTAAGGCGTGATGTATTCAAAGCTGGCTCCTTGAGGACCATTGACGATAAGGAACATCGAGCCTCTATCTTCCCGTGGCGCAAATTCCTGCGGCACTTTAGTCATCAAATAGCCACTGGCTGTGAGCGCAAGTATCACTAATGAACTGACGATAAACGGATGAGCCATCGCTTTAGACAAGGTGTCACGATAACTGGCAGATAACTTGTTCATACCAGCGTCAATCTTACGCACCAGCCAAGGGTCTTGCCCCGCGGGTTTAAGCAGCTTCGAGCACATCATAGGACTTAACGTCAATGCGACAATACTTGAGAAGATCACCGCCGCGCTCATAGCAACAGCAAACTCCTTAAAAAGCTTACCTAAATCCCCTTCAAGGAAGGTAATTGGCATAAATACCGCGACTAACACTAAGGTTGTGGCTACCACCGCAAACGCAACTTCGCGGGAGCCTAGATAGGCGGCCTTTAATGGCGAATCGCCCTCTTCTATTCTGCGGTGAATATTTTCAAGCACCACAATCGCATCATCGACCACCATACCAATGGCTAAGATCATCGCCAACAATGTCAGCAAGTTAATGGTGTAACCAAGGGCATAGAGTACGATAAAGGTTGCCATAAGTGACACTGGAACCGTTAATGCAGGGATCAGCATGGCCCGCACACTGCCAAGGAACAGATAGATCACCACGATCACTAAAAACATCGCGATAAACAGAGTTTGGTAAACTTCGCTAATCGACGCTTCAATAAATACAGAGCTATCGTAAGAGCGCTTAATTTCCATGCCTGCTGGCAAAGTGGGATTGATTTTATCGACAAGTACATTTGCCGCTCTTGCCACTTCAAGGGTATTAGACGTTGACTGCTTGGAAATACCAAGGCCAATCATCGATTCACGGTTGCCCCTAAAGGTGATCCGCTCCTCTTCTGAGCCGATCTCCACTCTGGCGACATCGCCGAGTTTAATCAAATATCCGTCTTCACCTTGGGCAAGCACTAAGTTGGCAAAATCGGACTCGGTCTTAAATGTCCGCTCCAATCTAACGGTAAAGTGTCGGTCTTGCGACTCCACAGAGCCAGCCGGTAACTCAACGTTTTCAGAACGCAGTACCGATTCAATATCTGCAACCGTCAAGTTACGAGCCGCTAACGCTTGTCTGTCGATCCATATCCGCATCGCATAGACTTTACCGCCACCGATCCGAATATTGGCAACACCATCGATAACAGAAAATCGATCGACCAAATAGCGTCTAGCGTAATCAGTTAACTGCAATGTATTCATCTGATCAGACACGAGGTTTAACCACATGATCACTTCATCACCGCCGTTAGCTTTCTGTACCTCTGGCGGATCGGCTTCCTCTGGTAGATTGTTCAACAGGCCCGATATACGGTCACGAACATCATTGGCCGCGGCTTCAATATCTCGGCCGACATCAAATTCAAGGGTAACCGACGAACGCCCGTCACTGCTCGATGAGTTGATATTACGGATCCCTTCTACGCCACTGATCCTATCTTCGACTAACTGAGTAATTCGACTTTCTACCACCGCAGCACTCGCGCCGCGATAATTGGTCTGCACCGACACAATTGGTGGATCAATGTTAGGATATTCACGAAGTGGTAGCTTATCGAATGACACTAAACCAAACGCAATTAACAATATGCTGATGACGGAAGCAAAAACCGGCCGTTTTACCGACAAATCCGTCAAAATCATACTACTGGCTCCACCTTAGCTTGTTCTTGAAAGCTAAAATGTTCACTCATTTGTACCTTGACCGTATCGCCTGGACGCACCTTCAAAATACCGCGGATCATCACCTGTTCACCAACTGCAACCCCCTCAACAATTTCAACCCAGCCACGTTTACGTAAACCAAGCTTAACTTGACGACGCTCAACGACATTTTCATCATTAACAAGATAAACAAAATGATCTTTCTGGATTGGAATGATTGCAGCTTCAGGAATAATTAATGCCTCTCGGCTCTGCTTGATAAGTTTAACTTTCATCAACATACCAGGCAGCAAACGTAAATCTTTATTCGGGATTTCCGCGCGAACCACGACGGCGCGGGTAACAGGGTTAACACGGCTATCGATAGAGACCACTTTGCCTCTGAACATTTCACCATCGAAAGCAACAGCGGTGGCCTCAACTGATTTACCTATTTGCAAAGCTTGTAAAAAGCGTTCTGGAACAGAAAAGTCAAGTTTAATGGTAGATATATCATCAAGAGTCGTGATCACTGTACCAGGAGTAACTAAGCTACCCTGACTGATTTGACGTAGACCTAGACGTCCCGAGAACGGAGCACGGATACGGCGATCTTTCAATGCGGACTCAGCTTGTTCAAGCTCAGCTTTAGCCGTATCGATTAGGGTTTGTAATCTATCACGCTCAAGCGCTGCGACAGTTTGACTGGTCACCAAAGAGCTAATACGATCAAGCTCTCTCTTATGGTCATTCATTTTAACATTTGCCACTGTCACGCTAGCAATCTGCTCTCTATCTTGCAAACGCACTAACAGTCGGCCTTTTTCAACAATATCCCCATCATCAAAGTTGAGTTCTGTTACCACATCGGTCACTTTGGGAGTTACGGTAATCGACTCATTGGCTTTTCCGGTACCTAATGCTTCAACCTCATCACGAATGGGTTGCATCTCAGCCTTTGCAACAACGACATTAGGCGTTGGTCTTGCTCGAGCAGAGCCTGACGATTGGGGCTGATTTAGGTAGTAATAAGTGGCGGCACCTGCCGCTAATAGTATTGAGATTGTTATAATTTTTTTCATCAATCTTCCGAATTGCGACAATTAATTAACGCTAGTTTACCTATGAACGGCAACTCATCAAGGTGTTTTACTTTTAGTTACAAACTTAACTGACGTAAAACATTTGAGTTATACGTAACACAGACTCAAATGGATCATCTATATAAGATTAAAAGAAAAAATACGTCGAGACACATTAACCACTTTATTGTTATTTGAGCTCAAACTTAAACTTCTAATTATCATAAAATCGATATAAAAAACTAAAATGAACAGGATTAAAGTCAACATATCTTTATACCAATTAGTATAAAGGTACGATCGCTCAGCGACGATTTATCACTAAAGGTTAGCGCTGATGAGGCAAAGTCTTTAATTGCTTCTCGGCTCTAGCATCCTCGGTAATCGCTCCATACGTTACTCTACCTCCTAAATCCCTTTAGTCGTGCTTCGCCCTACCTTCCTACTTCTGTGTTGATTAGCCGCACAAAGGAACAAGCACTCCATCACCCATCGCCTTGAAGGAGTTGCCAAAAAACACGCAGAGTAGACCACTGTCTTATGCTGATTGTTATTAGACATAAGCTTAGTCGACACAACTGTAACTACGACGGTCATTTAAAATATTAAGTAACCTAGCACCTGATAATGAAGAGCTCATAAAATAGCCTTGGGCGAAATCACAGTCGAGTTGTTGCATATTCATAAACTGTTCTTGGGTTTCAATCCCTTCGGCAACGGTTTTGATATTGAGCGTCTTGGCTAAATTAATGATCGTTTCCAGAACGACTCGATTATCATTGAGCATATCCATATGACTGATAAAGGCCCGATCAATTTTCAATAGATCGAAGGTGAACTGATGCAGGTAACTTAATGATGAATGCCCTGTACCAAAATCATCTAGCGATACAGAGAGCCCCATTTCTCGCAGCCGCGCAATGGTCAGCTTAGTCTCATTCACGGAGTTGACTAATGTCTGCTCAGTGATCTCTATACATAACTGCGACATTATCTGCGGATGAAGCAGGTATTGCTCCTCAAAAAGTGCTAACAGATGAGCTGAATTAAATCCTGTTACTGAGATATTAACGCTGAGCTTAAACCCCTCTGGTAACTGAGCTTGATTCACTGACACAAACGCCATCGCTTGCTGTACAACATAGATATCAAGACGCTCAAGCAAACCCTCCCGTTGAAGCTCAGGCAGAAAACGGCTTGGGGCGAGTTTGCCCAGTTGCGGATGAGACCAACGGATTAAGGATTCGGCGCCAACAATCGCCTCTGAACTGAGATCATATATTGGCTGATATTCGAGATACAGCTCTTGTCGTGTTACCGCCCTTTCAAACTGAGCTTCTAATTCATAAGCTAAACACTGGCCTTCGGTTGTATCAGCCTCATAGACATAGACACTGTTTCTTTCCAATAGCTTGGCGTTATACATCGCCTCATCAGCCTGACTTAAAATCTGCGAAATAGACCGAGTCGCTTGGAAACAATTAACAATACCGACACGGGCAGAGACTGCGATTCTGATCCCACCGAGATCGATAACATCATCAAGGAGCTCAAGTAATTTATGTCCTACCTCATGGCTCTTTTGAGGCGTATCGATTTGCTCTAACAAAATAGCAAACTCATCGCCACTAAAACGACACAAGGTATCTTGCTCTGTTATCGCTTCTCGAAGACGCAGCGCAATGCCTTTTAATAACTCGTCACCTAGGTGGAGACCATAGGTATCATTAATCGCTTTAAAATTATCAATATCAATATAAAGTAAAGCGATGCCTTGAAATCTATCGCTTGATAGCGATTGCTGCGCTTTTGTCAACCGATCAACAAATAAGGTTCGGTTAGGTAAGTCTGTTAGGGGATCATACAAGGCTAAGAACTCCATTCGAGATTTAACCTTCATGCGTTCAATTGCATTACGAATATGCTTTGCAACAAAAATCAGCAGTTGTTTATCGTTTTGATGAAATTGATAACTATCTAGGTAGCTTTGCACCACCACAATACCTTTATATTGATCGCCAGCAAATGGAATACCCAGCCACGCATTTGGCACTCGACCATTAATATGAATATCCCCCGCTTCGACCATCGCCTTGAGCTGTGCTTCATCCGCTAATAAGGGTTTGTTTTTTAGCAATACATAGTCATTAATACTCAACAACATGGGATCTATTGCTATTGTGCTACCTTGTTCAATCTTATCGAATTGGTCCACATGATAGGGAAAACGCAATACGCTGGCGCCGTCATCTAAAATGGCAACATAGAAGTTTTTTGCAAATGTTAATCTAGCAAGACATTGATGCAATCGACGGTAAAATGTGGAGATGTTGTCAGTTTCAAAAATAATTTCGGCGATTTCAAATAGGGTATCTTGGATCTTGCTCGAATACTCAAGCTCTACAATGGTATGCTGCAGTTTTACTAAGGTTTTAGCCTTATGAATTTTTAATGCGGTTATCGAAGCTAAAGCAAATACAGTACGCTCGTGCTGCTTGTTATAAAAATCCTTCTTTGGGTGTTCACTATCAATCACTCCAACGACTTCACCTTCAACCAGCATAGGTACCGCTAATTCTGAGAGTCTTGGCGCATCATCAACAATATAGTTATCACAGAGCCGGGTATCACCGATCAAGATAGGACGTTGAGTCTCAGCAACTTGGCCGACAATGCCTTCACCCACCTTCAATTCAATTGGCGTTAAGATCTCATGATCTTTGGGATTTTTTGCACCAAAACTCGCCTTCTGCACCAACACTTGGCGTTTCTCATCGAGCAGATAGATAACAACATCATCGAAGCCAAGTTGTGCAACGACATTTTGGGCAAGATGCCACAAAATATTATCAATCCCTTGAAGGGACAACATATCAATAGCAAACTCGCTGACAATCTTTAAATATTTAGCTTCGATATCTTGCAGATGCAGTTTTGCCGCCATCAGCTCTCCATTGAGATCAATCTCTAATTAAGATCGATGTACGCTAAAAGTCTTATACCAATCAGTATAAGACAGTGATCGACTCAGTGTGCTTTTTTGGCAACGCATTCAAGGCGAGTGGATGATGAAATGCTTATTTCCTTGTGAGGTTCAACGTGGAGGTAGGAAGGTAAAAACACGCCTAACAGACGCTTTTGATGCTGTTGAAGAGGCTTAGGAGTTAGCCATGGAGCGATTACTGAGGATGCTAGAGCCGAGGAGCAATTAAGGGCATTGCCTCTGAGGCACTAAACTCTCACTGAGCGATCACCTCTTTATACTGATTGCCATTCAACTATATGGCAAAAATTTACTCATGCAATGTACCATTATCAAAAAAAGTTAAAATCTAGATACAAAAAAGACACAAAAAAAGGAAGCGATATTCGCCTCCTTTTTAGCTATCTACAGATATTATTTGAGTTTACGATCTTCTTTCATCAGTTCAGATAATCCCTCATAAACCGCTTCAACAACATCATTACCTACAGGCTCATCAGCCATATCGTTGAGGTAGATCCGTGATTGATTGCTATCAAGCTCATCTTCTTCAACACGCAGACGATATGAACCTTCCTCCACAGGAAGTTTCTTCTCGTTCCATAGTGAACTCCAGAAACCAGAATCATCATTCACGTTAATGTAATATAGACCTTTATTGCTATCCATATCGACAATTTCAAACCCCATTTCTGGCAACACGATACGCAAACGATCCCATGTCCGAGAATATGGAGCCTGTGCCAACCAATAGCTCACTTCAGCGGTCTCGCCTTCGCCAGCAGGTTGAGCTTTAACAAGTTCAACATCAATACCGAGGCTCTCACGTAAACGCTTAGCTTTAAGCATTTTAGCACGTTTAACACTCATGTAAGTAATTGTATTGTTAAGCATATCGACAGTATAACGACGCTTATCTTCGCCGCTTAGTACTATGTCTTGATCTTTGCCGTCAAAGCTCTCTTCATGCTCGGCAAGTTCAATGGCTAAATTACCAGTGCGTCCATGAGGCCTAACATTAAGGGTAAAACGATAGCGTTGACGAACAGTGTAAATTTCGTCGCTGCCCCACATCGTTGAATCAATAAGCTCTTGATTTTCAATCCAATCGGTCTCTATGATGCCAGCATCATAATCTTCTTTAACCATCTTGATTGACTTACTATTTAAATATTCGGTCAAAATAGTAAATAGCTCTTGCTTAAGATCAACATCGTTATCGATAGATTCAACGACAATTTTGATACTGTCGCTTGACTCTTCAACATGGGTGCCTTCTGCCATTGGCAATACTTGCAGCGGCGGTCTAATATCAAGCTTTTTACCCACTAAATTAGTATCAACTTTATTACTGACTGTAGGGATCTCATACTCGGTACTATACTTAGGCTCGTTCAAACCTTCGGGAATAACTAATCTTGGTTGAGGCTCCAACAAAGCATAATCATCATTACCGTTAGCCTGACGTCTATCTATTGGTGAACTACAAGCTGTGACAGCTGCAATCAGCAAAATTGGAGTTACTTGCTTTAGCATTTATTATTGAACCTCTATTCGGGCATTTTTCATCGCTTCTAGCAACAGACCATGATATTCGGGTGAAAGTTCCGTTAACGGCAAACGAATATGTCCATTACTGATAAGTCCCATACGATGAGCGGCCCATTTTACAGGTATCGGGTTCGCTTCACAAAACAGAACACTGAACAAATCTTTAATCTCAGCTTCGACGGCTAAAGCACCAGCTTTGTCACCATTTAACGCCGCAGCGCACATGGCTTTAAACTGTTTAGGCACGATATTGTTAGCGACAGAGATGACGCCATCACCACCGAGCGTCAGAAACTCACGAGCGGTCGCATCATCGCCACTGTATAATTTGAAATCGGCACCACAAAGTTCACGTAAGCGTGCGACTCGACTCACGTCACCAGTAGCTTCTTTAACACCGATGATATTGGGTACTTCAACAAGCTGTGCAACGGTCTCTGGCAACATATCAACAGAGGTACGACCAGGCACATTGTACAAGATCTGAGGGATATCGGTTGCTGCTGCAACGGCTTTATAATGGGCAATTAAGCCTTTAGGTGTTGGCTTATTGTAATAAGGGGTTACCCCCAGCATCGCAGCTACGCCGAGCTTAGATTGTGCTTTAGTTAATTCTACTGCTTCTGCTGTCGCGTTAGCGCCATTGCCACCAATCACTGGCACTCGGCCTGCGGCAAATTTTACGGTATGGGCAACAACTTCTATATGTTCTGAAAGTGGTAACGTGGCTGATTCACCCGTTGTGCCTACGGCAACAATGGCATCAGTACCTTGCTCAATATGGTATTCGACGAGCTTCTCTAAACTTGAATAATCAACCGAGCCATCACTATTCATTGGTGTGATTAAGGCTACAATGCTTCCGTTTATCATGTGACTTCCCCAAGGGTTCAGGACTCGCTATGGTACTGATGGTAACCTGTAAAAACAAGCATAACTCTCTTGAGATTTCTTAGAATTTTATCTCAGGCCGATGCTAACCATTTCTTTGGCTGTTTATTAAGACAGGGATCTCAAAACAACGAACATGTGTTAGCATAATGCTCCTCAAAACGACACTAGGTTTATTTGGTGTGTATTTGTACAATTTGTAGCAGTAATTAAGAGGGAGAATTTAATGTCGAATCATCTAGTCGTTACCGCACTGGGCTCTGATAGCCCTGGTATTGTCAGTAAATTCGCGCGACTAGCAAGTGAATGCGACTGCGATATCGTCGACAGCAGAATGGCAATATTTGGCAACGAGTTTACTCTGATCATGATGATTTCTGGGGCGTGGGCTTCAATCACCAAAATGGAAACGAGTCTACCTGCATTAAGTGTAGAGCTGGGCTTATTAACTGTGATGAAGCGGACCTCTAAACATACACCGCTTAATTTTGTCTCTCGGCTACTGGTCACATTTAATGGTAAAGATCAGCGCGGCACCATGGGACGCCTCACCCAGTTTATGGCCGATAGGTCACTGGATCTTGCCGCTGTTCGCTCCCATGCTGAAGAGAACCTCGAAGGTGAGCCTGTACAAAATGTTTCACTTACCGTTAATGTCCCAGAAAAAGTCGATATCGAAAAACTTGAGCAGAGTCTTAATGAATTAGCTGCCGAAATGAACCTAAGTTGCAGTATAGAACGTATGCAAGGTATCGAACCCCAACAATAAAGGAACAGAAATGAACACCTTAGTTACTGGTGATACTGCACCAAGCTTTACGCTGCAAAATCAAAATGATGAGTCCATCTCACTGCAAGATGCCTTAGAAGCGGGTCCTGTATTGGTCTATTTTTATCCTAAGGCATTGACACCAGGCTGCACAGTACAAGCTTGTGGGCTACGCGATAGCAAGCCGCAATTAGATGATCTTGCTGTAACCGTTTTTGGTATTAGCCCTGATCCAGTGGCTAAACTGGCACGCTTTGCCGATAAGCATCAACTTAACTTTTCACTATTAAGCGACGAAGACCATGCCATTGCAGATGCTTTTGGTGTTTGGGGTGAAAAAAAGTTTATGGGTAAGATCTACGATGGTATTCACCGTCTCAGCTTCTTAATCGGCCAAGATGGTAAAGTTGCTCATGTGTTTAATAAGTTTAAGACCAAAGATCACCACCAAGTCGTACTTGATTATATCGAGCAACGCTAATCAGTTACCGCTAACATCTAAAAATCTAAAAGCCAGCAGTAGCTTAATGCCGATCAGTTAATGCCAATATGATCGGTTGACTGATCTTTAAAAGCCGTCAAAATCCAGTACAGACTCTTGTTTGTACTGGATTTTTTAATGGAACTTTCTGAAGCTTTAGCGCGTACTTCTATCAATCGACCTACTGAGTTCACCAATCTTGGGGAGCTTCTTTGTCCAGAGCTTATTCAAAACTGTTTACAATCCAATGGTGTAGCCACGCTTCGTAAGCGAAAATTACCTATGGAGTCTATGATTTGGGCTGTTATCGGCATGGCTTTATTTCGGGGGGAGTCCGTTAGGCAACTGATTAATAAACTGGATATTATCCTCCCAAATAAGGTCGATTATGTTGCTCGAAGTGCTGTCACTCAGGCAAGAAAGAAATTGGGCAGTGACGTTGTAAAAGATATTTTTCGACAGACTCAAAAGAGATGGAACATGCTGGCTGAGCATCCACAATGGTGCGGCCTTAATCTTTATGGCGTGGACGGTGTCGTCTGGAGAACCCCTGATACACCTGAAAACGATAGCGCCTTTTCTCGCACGAGCAACCAATCGAGTAATGCTTCCTATCCTCAAGTTCGCATGGTGTGTCTAATGGAACTCAGTAGTCATCTGTTAGTCGACTCATCTTTTGGGAGTGTAGCTGAAAATGAAATGGCATTAGCCGCTAATCTCATCAACAATACGCCGGATAACAGTTTAACCCTGTTCGACCGGGGCTTTTACTCGTTGGGGTTATTACATGACTGGTCACAAGCTGGCAGTAATAGACATTGGTTAATGCCATTGAAGAAGAATACACAATATGAAGTGGTACGTTCTTTAGGGCGACAAGATAAGCTTATCAGGCTAACCACAACCCCTCAATCTAGAAAGAAAAGGCCTGATTTACCTGAGTTTATGGAAGCACGTTTACTCACTAAAACAGTGAAAGGAAAAACGCTGCAAATCATCACTTCACTCACAGAGCCAATGCGTTATCCATCAGGTGAAATCGTTGATTTATATGCACATCGATGGGAGATAGAGTTGGGGTACAGAGAGATGAAGCAGTATATGCTTGAAACTCGGTTTACACTCAGAAGTCAGCTTCCGGAATTAATTAGGCAGGAGTTGTGGGGAGTCCTTCTTGCGTATAACTTGCTGAGATATAAGATGGTATTGATGGCACACTCATTAAAAGGGGTCTTCCCTAACCAATTGAGTTTTAGAGAAGCGTCGTCGCATATTATTTTTAAACTATCCCAACTTCCTAGCATATCTCCCGGCAATATTCCTAAGGTAATCTTTGATATAGAAAAAAATGCAAAACAGTTTGTTTTAGAAGGAAAGAGGGAGCGTAGTTATCCTAGAGTGTTGAAGTGTTCGAAGGACCTATATCCCATAAAAAAGAAAGCCGTTCACGTTAAGTGAACGGCATTAAGCAGTAGCTGGCTTTTTTGTGTTCAAATTAATTGATATAAGACGATAACTGAGCGGCGATACGCCAGATTGTTAAACCAATAATACTATCTAAACAACACCCTGCTTTAGCCCTTTTTTAATCGTGGCCTTAAATACCTTACGCCGAAGCCCAATCAAAAAAACACATGATGAAATAGCAACTTTAAACGGACAATAAAAAAGGAGCCTAAGCTCCTTTTTTATCAACATAGTCGCTAAGCCGGCTGTTCACTGCTTTCTGGCACACTGGCCTTTGGCCATGCATTTATCACGGCTTTAACCAGGGACGCTAAAGGAATCGCAAAGAATACGCCCCATACACCCCACAGCCCACCGAAGACTAATACTGCCGCAATAATGAAAACAGGATGAAGATCAACTGCATCTGAAAATAAAATAGGGACTAAAAGATTACCATCTAGCGCCTGAATAATCCCATAACCTAACATAAGATAGCCAAATTCAGGACTGACTCCCCATTGGAAAAATGCCACCAATGCAATAGGTAGAGTCACTAAAGTCGCTCCTACATAAGGAATTAGCACTGAAAAACCGGTTAACACCCCAAGTAATGCGGCATAGCGCAGCTCCATGATGGCAAAAAAGATATAAGTAGCCACACCAATAATAACAATCTCTATCACTTTGCCGCGGATATAATTAAAGATCTGTTGATTCATCTCTAACCAAACTTTACGCGCTAACTCCCGGTTAGAAGGAATAAAACGTTTGCTACCTCGTAGCAATACATCCTTATCTTTTAAGAAAAAGAACACTAGTAAAGGCACTAAAATCGCGTAAACCATTAATACCAATAATGATGCAGAATAACCGATCAACTGCTTACCTAAGTCAAAAATATGTTGGGTATCAAGCAGTTTTTTCAACTCGCCCACAGCAGAATCAAGCTGTTCAACCCCCAAAAACTGAGGATACTGTTCAGCGTACCCCTTTAAGGTAATTAAGCCTTTATCCAACATAGAAGGAAGATCAGTGACTAGCGCGACCCCTTGCTTCCAGACGCTCGGAATTAAGCCGAAAGTCAGCATTAACATGACACCAATAAACAACACCAACACTAATGATGCTCCCGTTGTCCGATTAATACCCACTTTAACCATCTGTGCTACTGGCCATTCAAGTAAAAATGCCAGTACAAGTGCGACTAATAATGGAGCCAGTAAACCACCGGCAAAATAAATAGCCGTCGTAATACCCACTAGAATAAATACCAGCGTAACGGCTTGAGGATCGCTAAATCGCTCTTTATACCAATTTGTTAATAAGGATAACATTCACAATTCCTACTCTAATAACACACTACAATTAAGGTGCTGTTGATTTCACAACGGATAATACTAACATTTGGTCATCATTTCGTAGCTCAGTAAAGGCATACTTAAGCTTTAATAAAAAGCGAGGAACATCTTGCCGTGATCCTGCATCCACTAACGAAATATGTAACACTTCGCCCTCTTCAGCCTGATTAAGCGCTAACTTAAGCTTAACTAAGGCAAGCGGACATCGATAGGCGGCTAAATCAATAAAAATCATAATCAACTTGCTAAAGACAAACTGTCGCTATTATCCTAAGTCTCTGACTAAACCACAAGTTATCTATGAGCTGTTGGTATATTGACCTTTTACACTATTAGCTCAACAACTTATTGCAGTATGGGAATGAACTTATCGCCCTTGACTCGCTCCAATAAGCAAGATGATCTGCAGATAAACCGCTAAGGAAAAGTTTGAGAAAAATAAATACACCAAAATCCCTAGTTGCAGGCGCATTGTCCTTTGCCCTTTTCTCTTTTGTGCCATTGGGGTTTGCCAACAACGATTTGCCCGATTTAGGTACCGCTGCAGTTAATACCTTTAGCTTAGAAAAAGAGAACAGCTACGGCGATGCTTATATGCGTGTCATTCGCTCATCTGCACCTATGCTTAACGACCCCGTATTAAGCCAGTACATGACAGAACTGGGCAATAAACTGGTGGCCCACGCAACCGGTGTAAAGACCCCGTTTTATTTTTTCCTATTACGTAATGATGAAATCAACGCATTTGCCTTTTTTGGCGGTCATGTGGGGGTACATACTGGACTGTTTCTTAATGCTGATAACGAAAGTCAGTTAGCATCCGTTATTGGTCACGAAATAAGTCACGTTACCCAACGCCATCTTGCACGCTCTTTTGAGGCTAAAGAGAAGAGTTCTACAGCGACAATGGCCGCAATGTTAGGCTCGATTTTACTCGCGATTGCAGTGCCACAAGCCGGTATGGCTGCGCTTGCAACCACTCAAGCCATGTCTGCTCAATCACAAATTAACTATACTCGTCTGCATGAAAAAGAAGCTGACCGCATTGGTATGCAAATTCTTGTGGATTCGGGATTTGACCCTGATGGTGCTGCTGATTTTTTCGCTAAACTCGCGACAAGATATCGTTTTACCTCTAAGCCACCACAAATGCTGCTAACTCACCCTTTACCTGAATCTCGTATTACCGAGGCCAGAAACCGCGCAGCTCAATATCCCCATAGGTATATTCCAGATAGTCTAGATTTTCAGCTTGCCAAAGCGCGAATTCAGGTGCGTTTTTCTAGCTATAGCGAAGAAGCTGCGTTACTGCTCTTTCAAAAGCAAATTAAAAAACGCAGCTACACATTTGAGCAAGCAGCACAGTACGGCTTAGCACTTGCGCTACTTCGCTCAGACAAGGCAAAACAAGCAGAAGAGATAATCGATACTCTATTAAAACAAGATCCCAATAATCTATTTTATATCGATACTAAAACCGATCTATTATTAGCGCGCAATGAGCACGCCGAAGCCATTAAGCTGTTAGAGGATGAACGCCAGTTAAAACCGACCTCACAGGTGATCAACATCAACCTAGCCAATGCTTACATTGAAAATGACAACCCCACAAAAGCAATCCCAATCCTAGAAGATATGATTTTTCTTGATCGACAAAATCAGTTACCTCTGATGTTATTAAGTGATGCTTATAAGAAGGCTGGGAATAAAGCGATGGAGCATTATGCAAAAGCAGAATCGATGGCACTTGCAGCAGATTATGACGGTGCAATCGATCAACTCAATTTTGCTTATCGCTTGTCAGATAATAAACCATTACAACTAGCTCGAATCGAGGCGCGGATCAGACAATTTAAACAATCGAAAAAGGCGTTAGATCAGCTTTAATATCTCTCAAATAGAAGCCCGATTTTGGGCTCATTTTTTAATAATTGCTAATCACTTCAATTCGTCTTCTATTTTTGGTTAGGTTTTTTCGCTTAACCAATAAAGCATCACCGCTCAGCCTTACACTAGAATCATTAAACTCGAACAAAAACAAAGGTCGAAAAATCTATGTCACCGAATCCAAGCGAGTAAACAGCCACAACTCTTTGTGACTCGATTCACATTTTAAAGTAGAATATCGGCAAATTTTCACGATAAGCAGAGATCCTATGACCCAAGTAACGATTATTCATAACCCACGCTGTTCGAAAAGCCGTCAAACCCTCGCTTTACTTGAAGAAAAGGCATGTGACATTCAAATCATTGAATATCTAAAAACGCCTCTAACAAAATTAGAAATCAATGATATTTTGGATAAGTTAGCCATAAGGCCAAGAGCGCTAATGCGCACCAAAGAAGATGAATACAAGCAACAAGGTTTAGCAGATATCCTTGATGATGAAGCACTCATCCAAGCGATGGTAGACACCCCAAAGCTGATCGAACGTCCCATCGTCTTGGCTAACAATAAAGCGGCTATTGGCCGTCCACCAGAAAACGTATTAACCATTTTATAAGGCGATACCCGCTAATGAGCTCAACCACGCTATTTCAAATCAGCCGAACCTGCTACGTAGCGCTATTACTGCTACTCACAGCTTGGTTTGGTCATCAAGGATTAAACGGTGAGTACTCTCTGGTTTTTAGCCTGCTTTGGATATTACCGCTCTTCGCGCCGCTCAAAGGGATCTTAACCGGTGCTCCCTATACCTATGCCTGGGCTAGTTTTATTGTGTGTCTTTATATGCTACACGGTTTAACCTTATTATATGTCACTGAAACGGAACTTATTTTCGCAATCGTAGAAGTACTCTTACTATCAATACTGTTGGTCAGTTTGCCATTCTATGCTCGGATCCGCGGCAGAGAATTAGGACTCGGATTAAAAAAGAAAAAGTAATAATACCAATCAGGATAACTAAAAAAGGCGCCTATAGACGCCTTTTTTAGTTTGCTTCTGTAATGAATCTACAAAGGGTTAAAGCCGCAGCATCTCTTTGACAAAAGGAATCGTCAACTTACGTTGATGCACTAAGGATGCTTTATCTAACCTATCAAGTACATCAAATAAGGTTCTTAAATCTCTCGCTAAGCGTTTCAATAAAAAACGACCAACATCTTCAGGCAGCTGTAAACCCCGCATCGCAGCTCTGCGCTGTAATGCCGCTAACTTTTCATCATCGGCCATAGGCTGTAACTGATAGGTTAACCCCCATTGCATACGCGAAATAAGATCCGGTAATGCAAACCCGCTTTCAACGGCGGATGCGCTAGCGCTAACGACTAACGAACAGTTTTCTTGTTCTGCAACGCGATTGTACAGATCAAATAACGCCTCTTCCCATAGAGGATGGCCTGCAATGGCATGGATATCATCGATACACACAAGATCAACCTGCTCTAACCCTTCTAACAATTCAGTGGAGATACTCGCATGAATGCCCAAAGGGAGGTAAAAGCTATTTCGATGGAGTTCATTCGCTCGAGCACAAGTTGCATGCATCAAATGCGTGCGGCCAGACTTTACTGGTCCCCACAAATAAACGGCTTTATTTGCACTGCCATCGGCACAACCTTGCAAACTTTGAATTAACTCATCGTTACCCGCTGCTGGATAATAACTTTTAAAGGTTTCATCATCCGGCAGGTAAACGGGTAACGACAATTGTAACGGGGAATGGGATGCCACTAATCAACTCTCATATCATTTGTCTGGTAAGAAAACAGGGAGCCAAACACAATTGGCTCCACCTTACATTAATGGCCCAGCCAAATATAGTTAATGGTCTCACTCTGTGATGATACTAACGGATCGCCCTTTCCTTGCGATGCTGGCACAGACACAGGTTGCTGTTTAATTTTTGATTCCAACTTAAGCAGTCGATACAGATCTTCTTTCGTACCAAATAGCTGTACGGAAAACTCCGCAGAAACACCGCGTAATTGAATTAATGACACGTATTTAACGGCACTCAGCTGGGCAAGATATTGTTCAATAGCGACAAGCTGCTTTCGCTCTGTGATATCGGTAAAGGTAAGTTGAGTCACAAGCGACTCACCACTATCGGCAACAGCGTAACGACTCACAAAATATTCACTCATGACATCAAATATCTCATCAATCACAGCATTAGCATCAAGCGCCGTGCCTGAGCGTTGCACTAAGGGATTAAACAAAGGTTCGCTCGATACGCTAGGATAAAGCGCCATACTATAAGTAACTTGGTTATCTGCCGTAGTATCTATCGACACCATAATAAAATAATCTGTACTATAACGTGCGGACGCTGCTGCAACCTGATCGGCAAACATACCGCGAATATCGGTGACACTAACGAGCATAGAATCATCAAGATCCATAATAGGTAACAGCACCGGCACACCACGTTCGCTAGCAAGATCTCCAATATGGCTACGAGTTTCTATCATCGATTCATCACTCACGACAACCCGCTCGCCCTCTGTTTCTTGGCTCAACCAAAACAAAGTTAATGGTCTCTGTTTTCCCCATACGGGCAACTGTTCATCACGAAGTAGTTTAATCACTTTCTGGTGATCAAATGACGCATTCAAATAGAGTTGGCCATCAACTTCTTGATACCCGTACTGACGAATAAACGCCGTTGGTTTGTTTGTTGCGGCCGCAATACTTGGGACTGAAAATGCATTTTGGCTACCTGAATTTTTCACCAATACATTTTTAAATGCTTGTTTCAGTGCATTGTTTTTAGTTTGCGTTGTACGATCATCTACCTTGACAGCACTCTGATCGAGTTGAAGCGACTCTGTTGCGCTGACAAAGTTAACGCTTATGACTAACAAAGCGGCATAAAAAACGTAAATAAGACTCTTGAACATCCGTATCAATTCTTCAATCAAATACAATGGCGGCAGTGTAACACACAAGCCTAAATCATGCCTGTTCGCTTTACCCATCATCACTATTTTTTTTAGTCAGAACATCAGAATGTGATCGATAAGGATGCAAAATATGTATCAAGACGTTACCATTACACGGTTTATCCTACAAAAAATCATAAAAAGAGATTAATAATGAATCGTTTAGCTATTCCGCTTCAAGGTGCACAAATGTTATTTGTTGCCTTTGGTGCGCTGGTACTCATGCCGCTGTTAACAGGGCTAGATACCAATGTCGCACTATTTACAGCTGGTCTTGGAACCCTGCTTTTCCAGCTTGTAACTAAACGCCAAGTCCCGATATTTTTGGCCTCGTCTTTTGCGTTCATTGCGCCAATACTATACGGTGTCCAAACTTGGGGAATCCCCTCAACAATGGGCGGACTCATGGCTGCTGGTTTCGTCTACCTCATATTGGCAAGCTTGGTTAAATTACGCGGTGATAACTTCATTAAGCGTTTGTTGCCTCCTGTCGTCGTTGGTCCCGTCATTATCGTGATTGGTTTAGGACTCGCTCCACTCGCTGTAAATATGGCCCTGGGGAAAAGTGGCGATGGTAATTTAACGTTGGTCGATGCAAATCACGCACTAATCATCTCGTTGGCCTCTCTACTATCGACTATTGCCGTTGCTATATTTGCCAAAGGTATTGCTAAGCTGATGCCAATATTGGCGGGGATCATTGTCGGATATAGTCTCAGCTTGATATTGGGCATTGTCGATTTCTCGCCAGTTCATAATGCCAGTTGGTTTGCTATCCCAAGCTTCGTCGCGCCAGAGTTTAATTGGCACGCCGTGGCCTTTATGATCCCTGTAGCCATTGCTCCAGCGGTCGAACATATTGGTGATATTTTGGCTATATCAAATGTCACTGGCAAAGACTATATGAAGAAGCCTGGGCTGCATCGTACCCTCAGTGGTGACGGCATCGCGACCATCGCCGCATCGGCATTAGGTGGACCACCAAACACAACTTATTCAGAAGTTACAGGCGCGGTAACGCTCACTAAAAGCTTTGACCCACGGATCATGACTTGGACAGCCATTACGGCAATCACTTTGGCGTTTGTTGGTAAACTAGGCGCGTTCATGCAAACTATCCCTATCCCTGTGATGGGGGGGATCATGTGTTTACTGTTTGGCTCTATTGCTGCAGTGGGTCTGAACTCTTTAATCAAGAATAACGTCGACCTAAGTGAACCGAGAAACCTCTGTATAGTAGGAGTGACCTTGGTATTTGGTATTGGTGGTATGGCATTTGGTATCGGCTCATTCAGCCTTTCGGGAATAAGTCTTTGCGGTATCGTCGCGATTACCATGAACTTACTGCTGCCTATGACTAAGCCCGTTCAAACCGTTACGGAATAATCATAATTTATTTCCATCTCCGAATGGAATAATAGCCCTAAACCTGTATGGTCCGCCTCGTTATTGCAAATGATATTTACGATAACGAGGCTAATATGTTCGCAGTCTTCATTTGGTACGACTACCCGCTCCACGATGAGTTTCTCGCTAGATTGTCCTCAACGCTAAACCCCATTCACCAAAAGCAACTACCGCCTCTTCATGGCCGCGATAACATCGAACGTGCGCCATGAATTAATTGCAAAAAACACGCTGAGTAGCTCACTTTCTTACACTGATGGATATTAGAAAGCAGGCAGACTATCTAATTAAGCCATGCATCCCGAAAAAGAAGACATGGCTTTTTATCCAACATATCTATTTGCTAAAAACACTTTACTTACAATTAACTTGCAGACTGCACGCTAGCCTTAGTAGCACGCTTCACATCAACTTTTTGCTCATCGGCAATTTGAGCCCCACTAATTGCTTCATTTGATAACAAACTGATCAACTCAATGCCCACAGGTAATTGATTAATGACCCCCGTGATCAACTTAACCTTACCGTCCTGTAAATAAATTAACGGCAATGCACCGTCACCATAGCGCTCTTTAAAGTCACTAAAGGTAAAGTTTTCAGTAATGTTAGTAATTTTAATCACTCCACCTTTTGCCATCGTACTCGCTAAGCGCGCATAAGAAACGGATTCACCAAATAAACAAAGTCGTTGTTGATAAGACTCAGACAATTGATGGCGTGCACTGCCACCTTCGCTATTATTTAGACCAAACACCTTATTTTTACCGAGCAAATCTTGGTAGTGAAATGTCACTAACGGGTTAAGTTGTCGGTAAGGTGATAACACTAATAATCGCCCTACACCGCTCATATCAATCACGTTGTCAGCATGTTCAGAAGCTGGGTTACCGAAATAGACCGGAATATTATCCATGCGTGATAAACGGATATTATCCCAGTTATTATCGGCTAAGATCACCGGGACATTTTTACTCAGTAATACTTTGGCTAACGCTCTGGCAAACTTAGATGCACCAAAGATAAGTAATCCTTGAGCAGAGCCAGCCTTAACGCCTAAAAAACGTGCCCACATACCTGCGGTTAAACTTTGGGCGACGACGGTTCCAATAATGATGAGAAACACTAAGGGGACGATTTGATCTGCCCCCTGCACTCCTTGGCTTTCAAGCTTTATAGCAAACAAAGATGACACCGCAGCGGCAACAATACCTCTAGGTGCAAGCCAGCTTAAAAACCACTTATCGGCTCTAAGCAACGAGGTACCAATACCGCAGATCCATACGCTCAGGGGTCTTGCGACAAACATGACGATCAACAACAATGCGATGCCCTGCCAACCAAGATTAAGTAATGCCTGAGAATCTAATCTCGCGGCCAATAAAATAAATAACCCAGAGATGAATAACACTGTAAGAGTTTCTTTAAATTCGATGATGTCTGCTATATCGACGCCGCGCATGTTAGCCAGCCAAATCCCCATCACAGTCACAGTGAGCAGACCTGACTCTTCTTGCAACAGATTAGAGCCAACAAAAACACCCAACATGATGGTCAACACTGCTGTATTTTTCAGGTAATGCGGTACTAAACCACGACGAATAATCAATCCGATGGCATAGCCAGAGGCCGCACCTAAGCCTAACCCAATACCCAACATGTACACTAAAGAATGCAACACATGACTGGTGGGCTCTGAAGCGACCGCGATATATTCAAATACCAACACAGCTAATAATGCGCCAATGGGATCGATAACAATCCCTTCCCAACGTAATATGCTAGCAAGTTGAGATTTAGGCTTAATACTGCGCAGCATAGGAACGATAACCGTAGGGCCTGTGACCACCACAAGCGCGCCGAACAGCATCGCCATTTCCCAATTAAATCCCATAATATAATGAGTCGCAGAACCGATCACCGCCCAAGTCACCAGAGTGCCAATGGTCACAAGGTGGGTAACCATACGCCCATGTTCTCGTATTTCAGAAAAATTAAGGGTTAATGCCCCTTCAAACAAGATCACCGCTACCCCGAGGGAGATGATAGGAAATAAAAGATCCCCAAAAATAGCATCTGGGTCAAGTACACCAAATACGGGTCCAACTAACAGCCCACATAGCAGTAAGGGTAAAATAGCGGGTAGGTGCAACTTCCATCCAAGCCACTGACATAAGATAGAAAGGACGCCAACAAGTCCAAGCATTGCAGTGATCTGCTCAACCATTTATTTATCCTTAAATATTGATAGCTAACGTTATAGTTTACAGCATGGGTGACACTGTGTTGATTGTCGATAATTTTATCTAACAGGTCATCAATTACAGCACTTAGACTATAAATTTTCGTTTAATATTGATGAGCGGTTTGCAAAGAATCAATTTTTAGCATTATAAGAACGAAAAAAACCTCAACATTTCTGCTGAGGCTTTGATCTTTTTGTTGGCGGAGCGGACGGGACTCGAACCCGCGACCCCCGGCGTGACAGGCCGGTATTCTAACCAACTGAACTACCGCTCCTAAACTCGCAATTGCTTCGTATTCTTACAAAACAATTTTAAATTAGGCACTTGACTGGCGGAGCGGACGGGACTCGAACCCGCGACCCCCGGCGTGACAGGCCGGTATTCTAACCAACTGAACTACCGCTCCACATCAAGTTGCGATGGATAATACTGAGGTGATAAACCCTCGTCAATAATTTTTTTAATCAAATTAACCAATCAGTTAAAAAAACATCAATTCAGCCAAAATTCGTTCAAAACGCAACTTAAGGCTTAGGAGGATTATCACTAATATCTTCAGGCATGGTTAGGTCAATTTCATCTAAGGTTGGGCCAATCTCTTTCGCCCTTTCCTCTTCAAGACGGGCTGCAGTAACCGCCAATGCACGCTTTAGATTCTGACGTTTACGCCAGATCAACAAACCAATCGTACCCAAAATGAGTAAAACTGAATTGATGGTAATGATCCAAAACATGGCATCTTCTTTGGCTTTCTCTTCGGCAATAGCGGCTTTTTTTGCCGCAATCGCTGCAAGTTCCTCAGCCGTTGGCGGCGGCTCGGGTGGCGGAACCAAATTGAAAAATTGTTCTGGCAGTCTCAGTAATATTTCTCGGCCAGTATGGGTCGTTGCCGCAGCAGTGCCCTTAATTCGATAACTGCCGAATTCAGAGACTTGAGGTAATACTAATTGGACTTGATTTTCAGTTAGTACTTGCAGCGGAATACTAAGCTGTAACCCTGCGGGACCAACTAATTCAAATTCAAAATAAGTCTCATCCAAAACCAGTTGAGTTTCATCGATAGACAACTGCAACTGCCAGCGCCCAGTAAGGTGATCTTCTGGCTCAATAACATCTAACTTAACGGGCATCGGCAGTAGTTCAAAGTCGGTTTGAACTTCGCGACTGAAAATATCGTTTTGAGCAACAACTTGAAAGTTGTAGTGTCCCCACGGCTGATTAAGATTAATATCTCCGGTGAAGACACCATCATCTGGCTGCTCATCGAGATCTTCACCATTATCCTTATAACTGCCAACAATTAAGGTTCCTGCGGCAAAATTTTCATCTCCAGGAAGGTGTTTGCTCACAAATCGCGCGGTCCAATTAATGAGGTAATCAAGACCGGGCATACGAATCCGCTGTTCATCCCCCATTAAACGCGCCGTAACCTTGAGGCGTTCGCCCTGATAAAGAGGTTGTGGCATGGGATCAACCATAATCTCCAGCTTAGATATCTTTTCTAACTTTGACCCTGGAACGACTCGACCTAATAACTGCCAAGGACCCGGCATAGGTGTCTTAATGGTAATAATATCGCCGCTCAAACCATCCACCCATTCAACCGTCTCGGGATGACGAGAGGCATGCCATTTACTGCCATCAGGCAAAACGACAATAACGGGCGCACTACCATATTCGCGTTGTACAAACAGCGTCAGTTCATCGACCATATGATCGATACGAAAACGGTTTTTAAGTTCGCTAGCCTGAGAAGATGACACTACCTGAGCATTAACACCCAGCCCTAAAATAGATAGCATCAAGCCAAGGCATACCTGTAATAAGCAGATTTTCATAAAATGACGTTTATCCTCGCCAGATACATTGTCCTGATTTTTCGACTAAATCTAGTCTTTGCTCGTGCATAGTTAATTCATCGGCCGAGGCAGCGATCACTTTAAGTTTTGCGCGATTGACGTCTAATCTTTGGATCCCGCCGCCCTCTTGACCCGGCTTTTCATTGGACAGTTCAAACTTAGTCTGCCCCCCCGTCATGATGAGATAAACGTCAGCTAAGATCTCAGCATCAAGTAACGCGCCGTGCAGATCTCGGCGTGAATTGTCTATTCCATATCGTTTACACAGCGCATCGAGGTTATTTTTTTGCCCTGGGTGCAAAAACTTTGCTATCTCCAGCGAATCCAGTACTTGGCAAATATCTGTAGTTTTCGGTCCTCTAGGCTGAAGCAGAGAAAACTCATGATCCATAAAGCTAACGTCGAAGCTCGCGTTGTGAGCGACTATCTCAGCGCCATCGATAAATTCAATGAATGAAGCGGCGACTTGCGCAAACGTGGGCTTATCGGCGACATATTCGTTAGTGATACCATGAACCGCAATAGCTTCTTCATCAATCGTCTGCATTGGATTGATATATTTGTGGTAATGACGTCCGGTGAGCTTTCGGTTAATCACCTCAACACAACCAATTTCGATGATTCGATGACCAAAGAAGATGGCTCCAGCTCCCTGGTTCATACCTGTTGTTTCTGTATCGAGAATAACTTGGCGCTTTGCGCTAGAGATAATATTCATGTTTACATACACTTTTAATAAAATATTTTGGGTATACTGCCCACATAATTGGCTATGGTAGCAACTTGATGAGCGGACTGAAACAACTGTTAGTATTTACCGATGGATCCTGTCTAGGAAATCCAGGCCCTGGCGGTTATGGCGTGGTAATGAAATATAAAGCCCATGTTAAAGAGCTCGCTGGAGGATTTGCCCTCACCACTAATAATCGTATGGAACTACTCGCCCCTATTATCGCACTTGAGGCATTAAAAGAGCCCTGCAATATTATCCTCACCAGCGACAGCCAATATATGCGTCAAGGGATCACTCAATGGATCCACGGTTGGAAAAAACGCGGTTGGTTGACCGCAAGCAAACAACCGGTAAAGAATGTCGACCTTTGGCAACGTCTCGACAACGCTACTGAGGGGCATCATATTGATTGGCGCTGGGTAAAAGGCCATGCAGGTCATATCGAAAACGAACGCTGCGATAGCTTAGCCAGAGAAGCTGCCGAGGCAAAGCCTACAACAACCGATACAGGCTATGTTGAAACAAAAGCGACGAATCAATAAGGCGGCAATTGCCGCTACGCAATATGATTAACTTAAGGTGCTAGATTTAAAAATCGCTGACTAAACTGATTAAAGGCATCGCAGAGCGGGGTCGGATTTCGGCTTTTATGGCGAATGCGATAAAACTGCCGCGCTAATGTAAGCCCTTGGATCTCAATAATAGCCAGCTCTTTGCGGCTCAGCTCTTTCTCGAGTGTCAGCTCAGATAATACCGCTAAGCCAGCACCCTGCCTTACTGCTTGCTTAATCGCATCTGGAGTCGAAAAACTGAACTTTTCAATCGGCTGGAGATCGAGAGTATTGGCAGCATTAATAAAATATTCCCGCGTACCCGATCCCGCTTCGCGCATTACCCAAGGTAAACCACGCAACTCCTTAGGCTCTATCGTTTGCCCTGCTAACGGGTGTCCTGGATGACAAAATACCAACAATCTATCTTTATGCCAGGCCTCGACTTTAATGCGACTATCGAGGCATTGGCCCTCAATAAAGCCGACTTCAGCGCGAAACTCCAATATCGCATTAATCACCGCTTGGGTATTGTTGATATTGAGATCAACCATAGATGCAGTATGTTGCTGACAAAATGCCACCGTACTCTTTGCCAGTAAATAGTTACCGATAGTAGAACTAGCAGCCACATTTAGGGTACCGCTTAACTGAGCTTCGGGTGACGAAAATAGGTGCTCAATTTGTTCAACCTTATGTAGGGTTTCCGTCGCTAATGGCAGTAGCAGACTGCCCTGACTATTAAGACGCAGACGATTACCAACACGTTCGAATAATCTCGCATCGAGTTGCTTTTCAAGCTCCCCCAGAGCCATCGATGTCGCAGGTGCAGACAGGTTAACTAACTCAGCGGCGCGAGCGACTTGACCACTTCTCGCTACCGCTTCAAAAATGGCTAACTGTTTTAGGGTGATACGCATTAAATGATCTCTTTTTTATTAGCATGAGATCCTAGGTGACCCGTTCGACCCGCTGTCGGAGCAGTAGACCAATTAGGCCTGCGGACACGCTGCTTATCAAGGATAGGCGTAAGCGGTGTATCCAATTTACGAGCAACGATAATATAAAGAGAGCCACAGCCCGGTAGCCAAGCTTGTAATGCATGTTGCCAAATACTCTCATCATAAATATCACTGAGTAGATGATGATAAACTAAACGCTCATCTCCAATGACTTGATAGCCCAATAACCCCAGCCAATCTTTAACCCTTGCAGGTGTAAAAAACCGCCCGCACCATGGGAGTTGTTCTTGATATTTAGGCAGTAGCTTACCGATAAATGCAGGACTGAGAGGGTTGATGCCGATGATAAATAGATAACCACCAGAAATAAGCACTCTGTCGGTTTCTCGCAGTACTCGATAGGGGTCGAGTTCAAAGTCCAACAATAGGCTACACACAGCGGCATCTATCACACCATTTTGCATGGGCAAATTGCGATAACTACCAATAAGACTGGCGCCTCCATGTTCTACCATGGAGAATTCCCGCCCAATCGGCAGGTTTGGCTTTTCCAATGAGGCACTCAAGGGGCCCATACTCAGCAGGTGGTAACCAAAAACTTTAGGCCACCAACAGGCTAATTTATCTTCCACCGCCTCTTGAAGCCAGGCTCCATTTGGCAAGTCTTGCCATTGTTGTGGTTTAATTGCGTTTGTGGACACTCTCCCTCCAGTACTTTGCGAACAAAACCCTTATCGTTGCCGCCAGACTATTAAATCCCTAAAGCCCTATACACGCAATAGCTTTGCTAAGTAAACTAAAGCCGTGATCACTTTTTCATTGGGACCAAAATTATGATATCTGTCTCACCCATAGCGGCGTTTAACGACAACTATATTTGGCTTATCAGCGATACGAGTAATAAACAGCACTATGTCGTCGATCCTGGCGATAGTGAAGTCGTCATTGCCTATCTCAAGCAACATCAAATTGAACTTAGCGGCATATTGATCACCCATCATCATTATGACCATACAGGTGGGATCTCTGGGCTACAAGCTCACGCAGATCATAAACTTCATGTGTATGGTCCCGATGATGAAAATATACAAGGGATCACCCACAGCATTTCGGCTCAAATGGAGAGTATCACACTGCCTCTATTGCCAACGCCTATCAGAATATTCCACCTCCCAGGGCACACCTTAGGTCACATTGCCTACCAAATAGAGAGCCATCTTTTTTGTGGCGATACATTATTCAGCGCAGGATGTGGACGACTGTTTGAAGGCACGCCAAAGCAGATGCTGCACTCCTTAAATAGTTTAAGTGAGCTAGAAGATGACACCCTAGTGTATCCCGCCCATGAGTACACATTAGCCAATCTTAAATTTGCACTCCACATCGAGCCGAATAACAAAACATTGCAACAATACCAGCAAAAGGCGAGGCTATTAAGGGCAGAAGAATTGCCAACATTGCCAACAACGCTGGCGCTAGAAAAGGCCATAAACCCCTTCTTGAGAGCAAACAGCGCAGAGATACAGCAAAACTTATCGACCCATTTTCAACAACCTATTAGCGATGAACAAACCAGTTTCACGCTTCTGAGGCAATGGAAGGACAATTTCAAATAAATCATTTACAATAGCGCGCTAATTAAGTCCCCATTCTCATCTGAGGTTCTGTAAGAGGGACATATTGTAAGGAATATTTTTAGATGCGCTTTTCATTTGTCCTGATGGCTGGAGGCCTCTCCCTGCTTGTCGGCTGCCAATCATTAAACCAGCAAACGACAATCACGCCAGCAACAACTGTTGAACCGCCTATTATCGTTGAACCTATTACGCCGCAAACGGAAATGCCGCAACCTATCGTGGTGACCGATGTATGGCAAAGAATTCGTTTGGGTTTATCATTTCCAGTGCCAGATCAAAAATTGATCAATCAATATCGAGATTGGTACCTTAAACATCCACAGCACTTAGCTCAGGTATCTGAGCGTGCTCAACCTTTTATGTACCTTATCGTCGAGGAGATCGAAAAACGCGGTCTCCCTATTGAATTGGCATTACTGCCTATCGTAGAAAGTGCATTTGATCCCTTTGCCTACTCTCATGGAGCGGCATCTGGCTTATGGCAATTTACCTCTCCAATGGCGAAGCATTTTGGCTTGCAAATGAACTGGTGGTATGACGGTCGGCGAGATGTTCCTGCGGCCACGACAGCGGCGCTCGATATGATGGAATATCTTTATCAAAAAACCCACCAAAACTGGTTATACGCTATTGCAGCCTATAACACGGGCGAAGGTCGAGTATTAAATGCAGTTAAACGTAACGAAAAAGTGGGAAAAGCGACCTATTTTTGGGCACTCGATCTACCGAGGGAAACCGAACGTTATGTACCACAACTATTGGCGTTAGCCGATGTGATCCAGCATGCCGAAGAATATGGTATCGAACTATTTCCGATTAAAAATCAGCCACAACTTAGAGTGGTGAACATTGGCAGTCAGATAGATCTGGCATTGGCAGCAGAGATGGCCGGCATGAAACTCACAGAGCTTCATGCACTTAATCCTGGTTTTAATCAGTGGGCTACGGCACCTGAAGGGCCACATACGCTGGTTTTGCCTATCGATAAAGCAGACGCTTTTGAGGCCATCTTAATCAGCAGTAACGAAGAAGATCGCCTCAAATGGAAACGCTATAAGATCAAGTCGGGTGACAGCCTAGGTATTATCGCCAAACGCTTTCACACGACAACTTCAGCACTTCGTGCCGTTAACGATATAAAAAATAACACCATTATCGCTGGCAGGCACCTTTTGATCCCCATTTCGGCAAAAGATCCTTCTAAGTATCTGCTCTCGGCAGATCAGCGTTTACATAAACGACAAGCCAATGGCAAGGGACGAAAAGTACAATATGTTGTCCAAAGCGGCGATTCATTTTGGAAGATTGCAAAGCAGCATAAAGTCACTGTCGCTAACCTAGCTAAATGGAATGGTATGGCGCCAAGAGATCCATTAAAACTGGGACAAAAATTAGTTATTTGGCAAAAAAGTGATAGCAACTCAGTGACCAGAACCGTTAATTATACGGTTCGAAACGGTGATTCATTAGCTAAAATTGCTAGTAAATTTAAAGTCAGCGTTAGTCAGTTAGTGCAATGGAATGGTTTATCTAAACAAAAATACCTGCAGCCAGGACAGAAGCTGACACTGTATGTTGATGTGATCAAAGCACGAGTCTAACATGGCAAATGTAATCGACTGAAAATCTGAAGCACAGCGTTCGAAGATAGAAACGCAGGTATCAATGTCTGCCAATCATCTCCCCTACGCCATCTGTGACACCCCTTTGTTGTGTCACTATTAAAAGAAAAGCGATGCTGTGCATCGCTTTTCTATATTTCATCTCTTAATGACAATCATGACCCCGAAAGCGTGTTAACTAAAAACCGCCTAACTTTTTAAGCAGTTGATCCTTTAATTTATCTTTCGCTTTATCGGTTTCCTGTTTTAATTTTGCATCAAATAACGCGGCAGTATCTAAAGCAAACTTTGGTTCAGACATGGTACCCGAAATGGCAAAGGGAATTTCAATACCATAAAGAGCATCACGCTCACCACCACCTTGACCCTCTAACGAGCCAACAACCGAAGTCGTCAAGGCGTAATCCAACACTTCAGATAACAGGTTAACATTCCCCTTACCTCCCAAACGGATTAGTGGCGATGCCATTGCCAAATCCGGATTAGTGACAATGCCTTTACTCATAGAGAAGCTGCCTGTAAGGCTGGTAAAGTCAGTCTTCTTTTCACCAGTTGAAGTGGCATTGAGATCGCCCGCCAATTTCGCTTTTGCATCGCGTATCATCTGCGGAATATTCACTCCATAAAGGGCGCCATCGGCAACCTCAAACTGTCCCTTTGCCAGCAAGTTTTTCTTAATATTGTCTGGGATCAGACTTTTGCCTGAGCCTGTAATACTAAACTGCGTAGAACCCGCAAGGAGATCGACTTCAGCCGCATCGGTCAGCAATGGCCGAATTTGAACGCCATTAATACTGGTGTCAAATTGATAGCTAGCCACCTTCTTACGACCATCTAACCGCGCCGATGTGAGCAACTTACCTTGATAAAGCTCAGTTGATAATTTGCTCAGATCTAACACGCCATCTTTAAGTGCTAAATTCATCACCCAATTACTGGTTTTAATATTGTTTGCCGCAATCGACTTAGCCGTTAAATCAAGCTTAAGGTTGACCGCATTTAAACCTGAAAGATCAGGCTCTTGTGGCTGCTCCTTAGACGGCACCTCTACAGATTTACCCTTAGACTCTTCACTTTTTGGCAAAAATTTATCTAAGTTAATATCAGAAAAATTAAGGGACGCCATCACATTAGGAACTTGGCTAGCATAGTTAACATCTATGTTGCCGGTCGCCTTAATATCATCGACAGATAAGCTATCTAGCTGAGCACCAAGTTGCTTAATTTTATTATCGATCTGAACTTGTGTCGTAAGAGATACCGCCATCTTTTTGTTTGGGATCGCCTCCCCTTCTATATTGTTAGTAATAACAAAATTGTTAATAGCTATCTGATCGAGCTCAGTTGACACCTTAAGCTGACCTTTACCTTCGCTGGTGAGTTGCATCTCTGGCAAGATGGCACTGAATTTATAAGAAAATTCGGCTAATTGACCGAGAGAAAATTCTCCTAATCGAAATTCATCTAAAGTGAAGCTTTGGCTCTTGCCCGTCAACTCATCAAACATATTAATCTGCGTATTGGTGATCGCAACGCCACCGATATTTAGACTGCTAAGTTGGATTGAAGATGGTTTTTGGGTTGTCTTAGTCTCAGTATTGGGTTTCGCTGCTTGGCTAGCATCTAAACCATCGAAACTAGAACGTCCATTTTTGTACGTATCTAGGTTAACCGTTAAGCCATCTAAATTGAGCTGTGAAATCTCAACCTCTTTACTAAACAGCGGCAATAATGCGACTTCTGCAACTATGCCTTTAACGCTAACCATGGTTGGGTTTTTAAAGCCATTAGGGTTAGAAAGGGTTATATCGCCAAGTGAAATACCGATAGAAGGGAAAAACGTCCAGCTGAGATCCTGATTGATCTGTAACTCTCGGCCAGTCTGCTTTTTAACAGCATCGACTATTTGAGGTTTAAAGTCATTTGGTTCAAAGATGAGTGTTAGATAGGCAAATAGTAAAATAAACAGCGAAACAACAACAATGAGTGACCATTTAATAAATTTCATAACAGGTTCCATCTGGTAGATTTAGTTAACGTTTCAGATAACTAGCACAGGCTTGAAAAATCTAATTTTGATTCTGATATCGCAATACCATTATCATCGGCATATAAGCTCATGCCAGGTTTAATTATAACGCGGTCAATCTCTATTGGTACATTCACATCACCAATGTTACGTTTATCGGTCTTAATTGGGTTCGCCCCTAATGCTTGTATACCAATAGGCATAGATCTTAACGCTGCAACATCTCTAACATAACCATTAATCACAATTCCGCTCCAACGATTATCGACCGCACTTTGTGCTATCATGTCTCCAAGTAGTGCACGACGTGAAGATCCGCCACCATCAACGACTAACACTTTGCCATCACCAGGCTGACCGAGTAGCTCCTTTACCATAGAGTTATCTTCAAAACATTTAACCGTTACCACTTCTCCCCAAAATATGGTTTGGTTACCGTATTGACGATAATTATGACCTAATAGTGATAACTCTGATGGATAAAGATCAAACAGATCCGGGAGTAAATCAAGCATAATAGCCTCCATGCGGCGATGATATTTTAAGCTACTATAACAAGGCTACTTTAAAATGAAAATTTATGTGTATTTACAATGTTTCTGTTTTAGATTTAAGCAGTAGGCTCTATAATCAACGACACCTCGGTATATACCGCTATGATATCAATTAGTATAAAGATGTGATTGCACAGCGACGATTTAGCACTAAAGTTTAGCGCTTATCAGGCAAGGTCTTTAATAACGCTTGCATTAAAGACATTTACAACATTTGCCCTCCTGAGATGGAGGGGATGTCCTAAGTATGTCGGGAACATGCAAGACCTTGTTGTTAGCAACGAGTGAAAAGCATCGTTGTTCTACGCAAAAACTCGTCTGTTATGCGTATTTTTGGCTGCTACTTCTGCGTTGAATGGCCTCACAAGGGAACAGGCATTCCATCATCCATTCGCCTTGAATGAGTTGCCAAAAAACACGCTGAGTAGTTCACTTTCTTATACTGATTGGTATTATTTACTGTTATACCAAATTGCAGTTCTAACTTTACTAACTGAGATAACATGAAAGAGACTTTTAATTTGCAAGATGCAATTAACGCAATTGACGAATATGGTTATGAAAAGAAACAGACTAGCGGCCTAGAGTTAGCTCGTAATGCAAGTCAAATGAAAACCTACCTTAAATCGTTAAATTACAGCTTAAGAAGATTAACGCTCTTACAGGAGGTTGTTAATGATTTAGTCGATGAAGAACAACATAAAAAACTACAGCAAGAAAAGATTCAAACCTACAAAACTAAAATTATTAATTTATCTCGTGAGTACGGCATCTCTTTTGATGATGTAATCCAGCTCATGCGTGAACAAGAAGTTAACGATAAAAAGTAACCTGCTAACTTCACAGGTTACTTTATATTCCGACTAACGTTTTTATACTTTAAAAGATGATATTAATGTCTCTAAATCTGACGAACCTGTTTTAATTTCACCGCTGGCACTGCCGATTTGCTCACTCTTATGTTGATTTTCTAGAGAGATATCATTAATACGCGTTACATTCATATTTAGCTCGGCTATTACCGCACTCTGCTGCTCTGTTGCGGTCGCTATTTGAATATTCATATCTGATATCTGTCTAATCGATGCCTTAATTACACCAAGCGCATCGACGACTTGAGTCGTTTCTTCTACTGTTTCTAATGATTGTTTTTTAGCGGTTAACACTGAGCTGTTAACGTTTTCTATTGCCTCTCTTATCACATCGATAATGCTGTTAACTTCTTGAATTGAATCTTGAGTACGACTAGCAAGAGTTCGCACTTCATCTGCAACGACGGCAAAACCACGCCCAGCTTCTCCCGCCCTTGCCGCCTCAATAGCCGCATTAAGCGCGAGAAGATTTGTTTGCTCTGCAATTCCAACGATCACATCTAAGATCTGACCTATTTTGCTTGAACTCACCTGCAAACCTTGAGCAACTTGGGACGTTTTCTCTAGTTCTCCAGAGAGCGCTGAAATTTTTGACACTGCGATATCGACAACCTGAGCGGTCCGATCCGCTTCACTATCAGCGTTACCCGCGCTCTCGGCCGCAAGCTGAGCATTAGAAGCCACTTCGGAAGCCACCATCGACATCTCATTTATAGCAGCAGCAACACTTTCTGTTTCGCTTTGCATATTATTGGTGATTGTAGATGCCTCAGCAGAAATAACTGCCAGTCCCTCGGCGAGTTCACCGCTATGACTCACAGAGGTTGAGGCCGACAGAATTAAAGATTGTATCTTTGTAACAAAGGCATTAAAGCTACTGGCAACGATACTCAATTCATCCTTGCCTGACTCGTTTAGTCTCAAGGTTAAATCACCTTCACCACGAGCAATATTTTCAAATGCCGAAATGGTTTGTTGCATTGGAATAGAAATACTACGAGAGATAATCACCAGTAAAAAGATAACCGGTAACCAAACAAGTACTGCGATTAAAAGGTACTCCCCCGTAAAAGCCATTTTTTCATCATTAATATCATCGACGTAAATGCCAGTCCCCACAATCCACCCCCATGGTTCGAAACGCTTAACCACACTCATTTTCGGGCTAGGTTTGGTCGCATTGGGTTTATTCCACATATATTTAATCAGGGCGTATTCGCTGCTTTTCGTCCCTGTCACCATTAACTCAAATAGCTTGACGCCATTTGGATCTTTCATGCCTAACACATTCGTACCGACCAATTTTTTAGCAAAAGCGTGTTGCACCAACACACCATCTCGGTTAATGGTCCAAAAATACTCATTACCTGAATAACGTAACCCATCTAATGCTGCGATTGCGGCGGCCTTTGCATCGGCCTCACTCATTACACCGCGCTTAGCTTGCTCATAATACTGGGCAATCACTCTCTCCCCCGTATCAGCAAGTGACGTCAACTTATCCTGTTTGTCTTGAAGCAGCAGGCCTTCGATACTTAGTAGCGCAAACATAAACATCAAGATGGTCGCGATCACTGCTAAACCAAGCATTAACAGCAAACGACTTGAAATTCTGATCCTACGAAATAGGTTATTTATTGCGGTCATAAGAATAACCTCTGTGATCTATGTATGGTAAATAACTTAATATCACTTAAACGTCGTTCACAGCGGCGCCTTTGTCAAAATTATTTGGTTGTTTCAACTTAAGGTAGAAATAGAAAAAGTTTAAATTTTTCTATTACCTAGTCTACTTTTCCATTCACTAACAGATAAATACAACTACACTAAATATTGATATGAATCATCAGGAGAATGTCCAGCCATGAAGCGCTTAAGTATCGTATTGACAGTCGTTGTTGCTTTGGGGATCTTGGTCATCAATTTATGGCCAGAGAAATCACCCGCTTCGGTTCCACCAACGCCAATACGCATAGCGATGTCAACGACCCCCCTTAGCGCCCCACTCATTATTGCCAAAGAGTTAGCCCTGTTTAAACATCATGACGTTGATGTCGAACTTATTCCTTATCAAGGTGGACACCTCTGCTTTGATGCGATGATTAATGGTGATGCGGATTTGGCCACCAGTTCAGAATCCGTGGTCATGTTCAATAGCTTCAAACGCAATAATTTTCGTTTGTTAGCCAGTTTTGTCGAATCTGATAATGATCTTAAATTGCTCAGTTTTGGAAAACAGAGAAACGCCGATGGACGAGATTTTAACAATAAGCGGATTGGTATGATAAAAAGCTCTGCTAGCGAGTTTTTCACTGACTCACTTCTTATTATTACGGGACAAGAAAATAGTTCATTCGAAAAAGTATATATGTCTCCGCAAGAACTTGCTCCCGCCTTAATTGCTGGTGAAGTCGATTTTATATCAATATGGGAGCCCTATGGATATCATCTCATCAAAGATCAAGGCAGCAGCATTTATCAGTATCCCAGTAAAGGAATTTATAACCTGTCTTTTAATTTGATCAGTACTGATACCAACACTAAGGTACACTTTGAACAGCATGTGAAAATTCTAAAAGCGTTAGCAGAGACCCAACAATTTATTGCAGAGCACCCCAAACAGGCCAAAAAGATCATTAGCGACTACCTTAATATTCCAGATGCTGAGCTCGAATGGGCATGGAACGATTACATTTTTAGGCTATCTTTAAACAATTCATTATTATCAATGCTTCATACACAAGCACGCTGGGCAATCGCTAGCGGCGCAGTATCGTCACCAATGATGCCCGATTTTCGAATATTAATGGACGATTCAGCCCTACTTAAGGCCATGACTAATTAGGATCTAGATGTCGAAATGATGATCACAACTCGATTAAAATCTCTATTGATCCTTAGTTTGTTGCTAACGGCAACGATTTTCGTGGCGTTTATGAGTCTAAAATCAATACAGCAGCAAAGCCTAACAACGTCACATTATATAATCGAGTTGGAAGAATCCATTGATGTACTGCGCAGTAGGCTTTGGATACTCCAAGAGTTTCAAGACCAAGATGCCCTCAATCAAACTCAAATAGCCCTTTTTTCGTTGCAAAAAAAACTGGCCGCTAATAACTCATTTTCTCCCAATGCCAAGTTACTCATGCTCAACTTACGCAGGATAACCAACAACCTCAATGCCCTACTATCACTGGCGAAGGAGAATGTGTCGGCACCCTCGGATCATGGCATTACATCAAAAAACGGCATGCTAACGGTGCGTTTTAATATCTCGATACAAGCCATGAGCGAAGATTTAACTAAACTACAAAGGCTAGAGTTAAAACACTCGGCGGACAAGCAAGCAAATATTTTAATGTGGGTCATTATAATATTGACGGTAGGCTCACTTATTTTACTGCTTATTACGCTATCAACGCTTAAAACATTTAACCAGAGCTTACATCGGCTTACCGCTGGCATCATGCGCTTATCCCAAGGAGACCTGCACAGTAAAATCGCGATTAATGCGACAAATGAACTTGCTATCGTTGCCCATCAGTTCAATACCATGACCAATCGTTTGATGGAAACCACGATTAAGAAAGACTCTTTACAACAAGAGGTTGAGAGACAAACAAAACAACTGCAGATACAAACCGAAAAGCTCAAATATGTTGCCGAACATGATGACTTAACAGGACTCTATTCGCGAAGTGCATTTGAAAGACAAATTGATACCGCGTTAGCCCGTTGTCAACGTACAAATACCCACGCCGCAATGTTATTTATCGACTTAGATAAATTTAAAGAGGTAAACGACAGCTTTGGCCATGACATAGGCGACCGTGTTTTGATCACCATTGCAAATCGCCTACAAAACGCCATTAGAAGCTCTGATATCTGCGGCCGACTCGGTGGTGATGAATTTGTCGTTTGGTTAGAGCCGATCAGCGATATGTTAGAGGTCAATATTGTCATCGAAAAAATTATTCAACACTTATCACCTGTGATCAATTATCAAGACATCAACATCGAGCTAAATGTCAGTATTGGCGTTGCACTGCGACCTAACGACGACATATCTCGGCAGGCGTTGCTCAAAATCGCTGACGAAAACATGTATATGGCCAAAAAAGTGCCCGGTCACAGCTATCAATTTAGCCAGCGATCCACCACAGCATTAAATAACCTTAATCTTGGATAAGCGCCCTATCAGCCGTTTTTCCACCGTAAAATATTAACTCGAAGCAACAACAGCGACGCAAATATCAGGATATAGATGCTCGGCTCTATCACTTCAGACTTTACTGACCAATAAAAGTGAACGGGTGCCAATATGGCAATCACATAAACCCCATTATGTAGCGTCTGCCAGCGCCTTCCCATCTTACGCTTGAGACGGTTAAGCGAAGTAATACTTAACAAAAGCAGTAACAGATAAGCGCAAGCACCGACCATAATGTAGGGGCGTTTAACAATTTCACTCGCTAAAAGTTGCCATTCAAACAATAAGTCTAAACTCAAAAATGCACTAATATGCAATGAAGCATAGGCAAATACATATAACCCAACTAGACGTCGAGTTTGCATTAATGCACCAAGCTTAAATCGTTTAGCTATTGGCGAAATCAATAACACTGCAACTAAAGTATTTAACGCCCCCATCCCTGTGTAGTGAATAATATATTGCACCGGATCGCCACCCGCGTCGCCATTAAGCACGGCACAAACTAGGTAGCCTATTGGCATTAACGCTAACAGATGAAACAGACACTTTAGTGGCAAAAGATGTTTATTTGTTAATGTAAACAAAGACTCTCCAAACTATCACTTAATCTAAAATTAGGTGTTCTAAAAATCACGGACTCTAAAATCACTTTATCTAAAATCAATAGTACCGTGTCAGATCCATCCCTTTATAAAGAGTTGCCACCTGTTCACCATAGCCATTAAAAGCTTGTGTCGGGATACGAGTCGCCGAAAAGATACCGCCTTCGCCAATACGACGCTCGGTCGCTTGAGACCAACGGGGATGGTCGACTTTAGGATTCACATTGGCATAGAAACCATATTCATGACTAGCGAGTTGATTCCAACTCGTTGGTGGTTGTTTATCCATCACCCGAATACGAACAATCGATTTAATACTCTTAAAACCATACTTCCACGGTACGACGAGTCGGATGGGAGCACCGTTTTGAGCAGGCAAACTCTTGCCATATAAACCAACTGCCATGAAAGAAAGTTCATTCATCGCTTCATCCAATCTCAACCCCTCAACGTAAGGATAATGAATCCCGCCCCCCATTAAGCGGCTTTTTTGACCAGGCATCTGTTCCGGGTCAAATAACGTTTCAAATGCCACATGTGTTGCCCCGGCTTTGACGCCCGCTTTTTTTAACAGCGCCGCTAACGGGAAACCCACCCAAGGGATAACCATTGACCACGCTTCGACACAGCGAAGCCGATATATTCGCTCCTCTAATGAGAACAGTTTTGTTAAGTCGTCTAAATCAAGTGTTAAAGGAGTATCGACCAAACCTTCGACTTTTAATACCCAAGGGTCTACTTTAAAATCTTGAGCATTGTCAAAGGGGTCGGTTTTGCTGGTACCAAACTCGTAAAAATTATTATGGGAGATCACTTTTTGTTCTGGCGTTAATATCTCGGTTTGCCCAAAGAAGTGGTTCTGAGTGAAGTTTAGCGGCTTGGTAACAAAAGGCATCTGCTCCTTGGTTTTACCAAAGAGATCAAATAAGCCCGCCTGAACATACCCAGGAATACTCGCACCGATAGCCCCGAGACCAAGAGCTTTAATAATATTACGTCTATCATTAAATACAGCTTCCGGTGTTACATCTGATTGTTTTTCATTCCAACTCGGTTTAGCGATACGAGCAACGTTTTTGTGTTTAGTCACGTAGAAACCTCATGTAAATCTTCACTGTTGCTTATTAGATAGCGTAAACAACAAAAAAATTTCAATTAAAAAATAATTAACGAATAAGAGTTAAGCATTTGCCATTGTGCCTCTTGAACCAGACTCAAGGTCGTGAGAGGCTTACAGCATTCAATACTATGAGCTGTTTGTTATGCCTATCGATATACCACTCTCTTTGCCTGAAATCATCGTGCTTGCTGCCGTCTCACTGTTATCTATTCTCATTGGCGCACTGTTAAATCAGCGTCTCACTCGTCAAAAATGGGAAGCTGTAAAACAGCAGCTTATCGAAGAGCAGCAACAGGCACTGCAAGATTGCCAACAGCAAGTTGACCTAATACAGGCAAAACTGACCGATAAGCAGGATGAAAACCATCTTTTACAACAAAAACTTGAACATCAAATATCCCTACTCGGAATGAGTCAAGCACAAGCCCAAAGAGCGACAGAGCTAGAAGAACAACTCCAACAAGTACAACGAAAACAGATGGAAACGCAGCTGGCACTATCAAAATCCAATGCCATGCAGCAAACATTGACGGTCAAATTTGAAACTGAGCAGAAAGCCTTAGAAGAAAAAGTTGACCACCTAAATCAATCGGAAAGTCGTCTAACTCAACAGTTCGAAAATCTTGCCAACAAGATTTTCGATGCCAAAACCCAGAATCTGCAGGTGCAAAATGAACAGCAGTTATCTCATGTGCTATCGCCTTTTAAACAGCAACTAGAAGGCTTTAGAAAGCAAGTTCAAGAATCTTATACCGTTGAGCAAGCTGAAAGAAGTGCATTTAAACATCAACTGGAATCCCTAAAGGCGCTCAATATACAAATGAGCCAAGACGCGGTCAATTTAACCAAAGCGTTAAAAGGAGATAATAAACAGCAAGGTAATTGGGGAGAAGTGATCCTCGAGCGAGTATTACAAGAAAGTGGACTGAGAGAAGGTCACGAATATGAAACCCAGCAAGACCTTAAAAACGATAGTGGTAAGCGATTCAAGCCCGATGTGATTGTTCATCTCCCAGAAAATAAAGATGTGGTCATCGACGCAAAAATGTCACTTGTCGCCTACGAACGCTACTTTAATAGCGAAGACGACTTAACAAAAACTGCCGCAATAAAGGAACATTGCAACTCTATTCGCGCTCATATTAAAGGTCTCAGCCAAAAAAATTATCAGCAACTACACGGCTTAACAAGCCTAGATTATGTGCTAATGTTTATCCCCTTAGAACCCGCATTTTTACTCGCGCTAGAACATGAACCGAGTCTTATTAATTATGCTTTAGAAAACAATATCATGTTGGTTAGCCCAACTAATTTATTGGTCGCGTTAAGAACCATCAATAACATTTGGCGCTATGAATATCAGAATCAAAATGCACAACGTATTGCCAAACAAGCGGGAAAAATTTACGACAAGTTATGCGGCTACCTAGAAGATATGGAAAAAGTTGGCCGTGCAATCGAATCCTTAGATAAGAGTTATGGTAGCGCTATGGGTAAGCTGGCTACAGGTAAAGGTAATTTGATACGTCAGGCTCATCAGATGCAACAATTGGGCGTGACAACCAGCAAGCAACTAGACAGCCACTTACTGGAAAAAGCACTAGATGAGCATCAAGGCAATCAAAGCGGTGACATAAAACTGAACTAATATTATGCTGGTTTTGTAAAGACGGCCCACATCAAATTAATAAAAGGAAGTTGAATCAGTGCTTATGAGTTTTTGCTGCAGTATTCGACATTTTTTATGTTATCTAACGATAACATTATTTTGGATATGTATTAATCCGGTTACTGCCGCGCAGTTAACCGACTCGCAGCAAACATATTTGGACGCCAGAAAAGCCTTAGCACAAGGCAACATAAATCAATTTATCCAGTTAAGAAAACAGCTCGATGGCTACCCTTTAACTCCCTATCTTGATTTCCACGCCAATATCGACACTATCCTCGATTATCCAGGTACAAAAGCATTCACTGCAATTGAAGAGTTTAAGGACACACCTTTATATCAAAGTGCACGCTACCGTTATCTCATCAACGCAGGAAAAAAAAAGCGCTGGCAAGATTTTATTAAGATAAGCCCAGAACTTCCTCGCAACATTGTGTTGCAATGCTTTTATTACCACGCTCAATTAGCACAAAATAACACGCAAATAGCGTTCAAAGGAGCCGAAAGACTCTGGTTATATGGTCACTCTCGTCCAAAGGAGTGCGATCCACTGTTCAAAGCATGGGAAAAATCAGGTCATAGAACTCAGGAGCTACTCTGGTCGCGAATGCTACTCGCTTTTAACAGTAATGAGTTTGGCTTGTTGCGATATTTGGCCAACAAAACAACAGCTCACAAAACCGAAGCTCAACGACTATTATCTGTTTATAAAGATCCCCGTAGCCTAAGACATAGCAACAAATTTATGGCGAAAGCCCCTATCTATGGTGACATTGTCAATGCTGGGTTACGACGCTTAGCCAAAAAAGACCTCGAACAAGCAACAGCTCTATACTTAACCTATGAAAAGGCAAATCGTTTTAGTGACTATCAAGCCGCTAAACTCAGCCGCTTCTTAATAAAAAGGGTACTTGTGCGCCAAGAGTCCACATTAAAAACGTTTGTTGATCAACGTTTGCCATCCATCGATAGTGATGATTTAAAAGAACTTCGTTTACGTTGGGCCATTCGAGAGCAAGATAATTCAACCCTAGATACACTATTGCCGTTACTGACCGAAGATAAACGTGCAAAAGCGCGCTGGCAGTATTGGTTATCCCGAAGTCAAACCGCACAAAATAACCAACAGGAAATACTTAAAAAACTGGCGCAGCAACGTAACTTTTATGGATTTACTGCAGCGAACCAGTTAATGCAAGATTTTGAATTACAACATCAAGATACCGCCCCTGATAAAGCGCTTGCCTCAACGCTAACAAATGATCTCGGTTTTGCTAGAGTCGTCGAACTACTCGCTATCGATAAGCAAATCGATGCAAGAGCCGAATGGGTATTCCTGCTAAATAGACACAATAATGCGATGCGAGCGCAATATGCCCTGCTTGCACTGCAAAACCAATGGCACGATTTAGCGGTACAAGCCAGCATTCAGGGACAACTTTGGACAGATATGGATCTACGCTTTCCCTTAGCCGCTGATAACGCCTTTAATAAAGCGAGCAAACAAGCAGGTGTCGATATTGATGAGATTAGAGCCATCGCTAGACGAGAGTCGGCTTTTTATCCTTATGCAACATCGGGGGTCGGCGCTAGAGGGCTAATGCAGTTGATGCCGGCGACGGCAAAAGAGATCGCTAAGAAAAGCGGTATCAAGTATCGAAATCAAAAAAGCCTTTACGATGTAGAAATTAACACTCAATTAGGCAGTCGTTACTACGCCAGTCTACTTGAGCGCTTTGATAATAATCGCGTCTTAGCTACCGCTGCCTATAACGCTGGGCCCCATAGAGTCACCCGCTGGCTTAAACAGAGTAATGGGCAGCTCGATGTAATGGCGTTTATCGAATCAATCCCTTTCACTGAAACCCGAGAATATGTCCAAGCTGTATTAAGCTACAGAGTGATATATCAAACCAGACAGAATAAACCCGCTCAATTATTTTCGCAGCAGGAACTATCGTTTAAATATTAAGCCTTATTTAATCGCTTCATAAACGGGTTTTGACCCAACAAAACAAGTTAACATTGCGATAACAATTGATTGGTTTTGTTTATTTAAACAACGAACAGTCTTTTGTAACCACAAGATGCTTGGACAACAGCACAATATTGTGAATAATTATCATTTGCAAAAATGTATTGCTATTCTTAATGATAAATCTTTGCCAATTATATTTGAGCTGCGAATACCAACCTTTAGTCGATGTTCAAACGGGTGATATTTTCGCTTATGAAGCACTATCACGTTTCTACGACAAAAGTGACGAAACTATTGCGCCTAATTTGGTATTTGACCAATTACACCATAATTTAGCCCAACTAGGTCGCATTGAATTTGCAGCAAAACACCTCCAACTCAAACACGCTCCTAAACAAATGCCACTGTTTATCAATCTCGATCCCCATGCGATTAACTCGGCGATACTCAATCACTTTATCAAGTTGTTTCGCCCTCACCCAGCAATTACGATTGAGATAATAGAAAACACCTGTGTCAATGACGCCAAACGTTCATTAACCCTTGCAACTCATTTACAAGATGCACAGATCAATGTTGCACTAGACGATATAGGTGCGCCACATGCCATGCTGTCATTGCCCTTAATGGCCCAAATAGACTGCTTAAAGTTTGACAGAAGTTGGTTAGCAAAAATGACCGATTCTAAACAAAGGAATCTGCTCAACGCATTAATTAAATTTGGGAAATCATCATATAAAACAACGGTTTTAGAGGGCATTGAAACATCTAAAGATCTGTTGTTGGCGAAAGAGCTTAGCATCGATCTCGTACAAGGTTTTTTATACCGTCCGCAATTTATTAATCCGCCAGTGCGTCTATCGTTAGCGACTCTTTTATCACTCATCTGAGCGATTTAGTAACGATTCCATAGGTAAAAAAACTAGCCAAGTTGTTACAGATGTCGCATAGTTAATTTTCATTAACATCACTTTATAAAGTTCTTATTGAGCATTTAGGTGCTTAGCTTGAATCCATAATTCAAAGCAAAGACACTAGGGTCTGTTTTAGAAGGAGCTTCATGTCTCATCCAACCATTACGACACTACTAGCCCAACTGGACCGAGTATTACTGGGTAAACCTCACCAAATAAAATTGGCACTCACCTGTATCCTAGCAAAAGGGCATCTACTCATTGAAGATTTACCCGGTATGGGGAAGACCAGTTTATCGCAAGCGCTTGCTCAAAGTCTTGGGCTAAGCCATCAGCGAATACAGTTTACCAGTGACATGTTACCCTCTGATATTCTGGGTGTTTCAATATTCGATAAGGAACAATCCCAATTTATCTTTCATCCAGGTCCCATCTTTAAGCAGATGATATTAGCGGATGAAATTAACCGAGCGAGCCCTAAAACCCAAAGCGCGTTACTCGAGGCTATGGCCGAGCATCAAATCACCGTAGATGGAATAACCCATACGCTACCGAGTCCATTTTTCGTGATTGCCACCCAAAATCCCAGTGAACAATCGGGAACCTACCCACTTCCTGAATCACAATTAGATCGTTTTATGATGCGTTTATCTATAGGTTACCCTGATAGCAACGCCGAATTAGCCATGCTTAAAGGGCAAGATCTCTCACCGCAAAACCATCAATTACCGCAATGCCTAGATCCCATTACGCTACAGACTTTGCAACAAGAGGTTGCTGCCGTTAAGGCATCAGATGCACTACTACACTATATTTTGGCGTTAATTGCAGGCTCTAGACAGCTAAACGAGGGTTACGGCTTATCACCTCGCGCCAGTAAGGCACTACTCAATGCAGCCAAAGCGTGGGCCTTTATCGATGGGCGAAACTATATTGTTCCAGATGATGTTCAGGCGGTATTTACTGCCGTTGCGGAGCACAGATTACGCCATACTAGCCAGCAACAGGGTGAAGCACTGTCCCTGAAGCTACTTAATAGTATTAACCCGATCTTGTAAGCTAATGGCTTCCCACGCTGAGAATACTAATCCAATAATGAGTCCGCTACATCAATGGTGGCTCTCCTGGCTTTCAAGAAGACTTCCCGCCCAGCATAGCGTCACCTTAGCCCATAAAAGTATCTTTATCTTACCCACGGGCTTTGGTTTATTTTGGTTGTTGTTAGTGGTGCTGCTGTTTCTGTTTGGTACAAATTATCAAAATAACCTCGTTATTGGCCTCAGCATATTGCTCTTGAGCATTTTTAATACCTGTATCATCTACAGCTACCGCAACTTAGCGGGGATGACACTTGAAGCGAAAACAGGGCCTAACGTCTATGTGGGGCAAAGTGTTATCTACCCTATAGTGCTAAGCGCGGCACAAATTCAGCATAACGTCACCCTTAATTACCGCAGTAACCCAGTGCAAACGGTGGATCGTCTCGATGAACAAAAACAAACCGTGTTGCTGTCTTTTGCAAATACCTCCCGAGGCGTGGTTCACCCTGGTCGAATTAAGGTCGAATCCCGTTATCCACTGGGTTTATGCCGAGCATGGTCCAATATAGATTTAGACAATAGCCAGATTGTGTTTGCACAGCCTAAGCCGTCAGAGAACACCTTAACTCAGCACCAAAATCATGCAGCAGAAGAGTCACATCAACACGGTAAGACCGTCGTCGGCGTAGAAGAGTTTAAAAGCTTAAAACCCTATGTCACAGGAGAATCACTAAATCAGATAGCATGGAAGCAATTAGCCCAAGGGCGCGGTATGTTAACCAAAGAGTTTGAACAACCCCTTAGCGCACCGCAATGGCTCATTTTCGATCCAACCAGCCATGACACCGAACAACAACTCAGTGAGCTAACCTGGATGGTCGATCAACTTTCTCAACAAGAGCGGGTCTTCGGGTTGATATTACCAAGTAAAACAATCGCACCATCGGCCGGAGCGGCACACAGAGTCGCCTGTTTAACCGCGATTGCGACCTATCCTGAGCATGTGGGAGAGAGCCATGACGGATAGAGAGCAGGAGATCATTAGCCGTCATACCCTACTCTGGCTACTTATCGTCAATCTTGCGGTACTGCTGCCATTGTACGATAAAATGACCCCATGGAGCATGGCGATTTGTGGAATTTGTCTGTTGTGGCGAGTCGGTATTTTCGCAGGTAAAGTCGCTAGACCACCACGTTACTTAGTGACCATATTAGCCATTGGTTCAGCGGTGACTCTTGCACTTGTCACCTCTCAAATCGGGATGCTGAATGCCTTAGTTAACCTATTGATATTAGGCTACGCGCTAAAATATATCGAGATGCGAAGTCGCCGTGATGTGCGAGCAATTGTGATCGTCGGCTTTTTTGTTATCGCAATGACATTTATTGAAAAACAGAGTCTCTGGTTCACGTTGCAATTAACCTTAGTGGCAACCATCAACTTATGTGTGCTTGTCAGTCTATATAATAGCGATAATAAGCTCAGCAACACCGCAAAGCTTGGCGGCAAGCTGATGCTACAAAGTGTGCCACTGGCGCTATTGCTATTCATCGTATTGCCGAGATTACCACCCCTTTGGTTAGTGCCTAAGGCTAACAACGCCCAAACAGGCTTGTCCGATGAGGTTTCATTTGGCGATATTGGTAAACTGACAAAATCGGCAGCGTTGGCGTTTCGCGTTAGCTTTAATAATCAATCGCCAGCCAATAGCCAGCTCTATTGGCGCGCGTTAGTGATGGAAAACTATGATGGTAAAAAGTGGACCCAATCCGAACAAATAAAAAAAATAGAAGCGCTAAATCGCCGTGGGAACTATCGCCAAGCGCCTCAAGGCAGCGCGATAAACTATGACATCATTAGCGAACCGAGTTACCAACATTGGTTATTTGGTTTGGATGTGGCCTATAGCAGCGCGAACGATGTGATTAACCTCCCAGATGGACGGCTATACGCTATCAGTTCCCTCGATCAAAAATATCAATATTCGGTTAGCAGCTATCCTGATGCGATACTCGATAAAAGCCTGAGTGATGAAGGCCGAAAACGTAACCTACTCCTGCCGCAAAACAGTAATCCTAAAACCGCGCAGCTAGCACTGAAATTTAAACAGCAATACCCTAACGCCAAAGTGCGTCTTGACGCTATGATGAGTTACTTTAATACCTCGCCCTATTACTACACCTTGACTCCACCAGCCGTAGGCCCTCAACAACTCGATGATTTTTTGTTTGAAAATAAAGCAGGCTTTTGCGTTCACTACGCTAGTGCCTTCGCGTTTATGGCGCGTAAAACAGGCTTACCCGCTAGATTAGTCACTGGCTATCAAGGGGGCGAATGGAACCAAAGTGCGGGGTACATGAGTGTCTACCAGTATATGGCTCACGCTTGGGTAGAGGTGTGGCTCGAAGGCGAAGGCTGGGTGAGATTTGACCCCACAGCGATGATCGCGCCAGATAGGATCAACAATGGATTTGACGCGGTTTTTAATCCGGCACAAAGCTACCTACTTAACAGTCCTTTTAGCAGTTTGCGCCTGCGTCAATATCCACTGCTTAATAATCTCAGAATGTCCTTAGCCAGTATCGATTATTATTGGAGTAAATGGGTATTAGGCTTTGATAACGATAAACAAGAGCGGCTGCTAAAACAGTTATTAGGCGATATTACGCCGACTAAAATAGCCATCTTTGTGATCTGTGCAATGGGCGTCATAGGCCTAGCAATCGCTTACAGCGTGGGGTTGTTACAATTTACTCGCCAGCAAGATAGAGTGGTCGCGGGCTTTGAACAAATAAGTACTATGCTCGCCAAAAAGGGCTTAACCCGGCATACCATTGAGTCACCACGAGAATATAGCCAGCGAGTCATCATGGCTTACCCTCAATTGCAACAACCGTTAAGCCAGTTTATCGACTGCTACGTCAGTTTAAAATACAAACCGCTGGACGCTCAAAATAGGAAATCACTAATTCGTCAGTTCAAACATAGGCTCACACAGCTACGCATCGCAATTTTAAAACTGAATGGCCAAACTAAAAATGCTTGATGTTTTTTCACTCTAACTCTTTCAATATCGATAAAATTCTGATGAGTTTCAATAGACATCAATCGCCAATCCCATAGAATGGATGGATAAATAATTGGCCCAAAGCGTTAACCGCTAACAGGCCGAATAGAGAATAGGCAAAGTATGCTTTATTTGGTTCAATCTAATCGCATGGAATCTCTCGCGGCGCTATTGGCCGAGGAGCTAAAATCTCCGCTAGCGACAGCTTCATTACTCGAGAGTGAGCAAATTTTGGTGCAAAGCCCGGGAATGTCAACTTGGCTTCGCTTAGCGATCGCACAACACAATCAAATCGCTGCAGCGCTTGAGTTTCCGCTACCTTCAAGCTTTATTTGGCAACTTTGCCACACCTTGCTGCCTGATGTGCCAAAAGAAAACGCCTATACCAAACCAGCAATGACATGGAAGCTCATGGAGCTACTGCCAAGTCTGATTAATGAGCCGGTATTTGCTCCTTTGGCCCATTACCTTTGTGATGACCACATAATTGATGACGGCAAAGCGACTCACTCGTTAAAGCTATTCCAACTGTGCGGCCAGATAGCAGATATCTTCGACCAATATTTAGTGTACCGCCCTGACTGGATCCTTGCATGGGAAGCCAATGAGCCTTTATTACCCCCCAATAGTGACAAACTGGCGGAGGCTCAAGCGTGGCAACCTGTACTTTGGCGAGCGCTTATCAACTACAATAATCAACAGTTGGCCCAGAGCACTTATCACAGAGCCAACCTTCACCAAGCACTATTTGATACCTTGCAAGACGCTAATTGCCCACTCGATGGATTACCTAAGCGACTATTTGTCTTTGGTATCTCATCGATGGCGCCGCAAACCCTGCAAGTGCTCTATTTTTTGGCAAAACGCATCGATGTGGTGATGCTAAACCTCAGTCCTTGCCAACACTATTGGGGCGATATTGTCGATCCGCGACTTCGTGCCAGAATGGCCCTGCAATATGCCGACAAACAGCAGTTGTCGATGGACTGGGAAGATAAACTTGAGGTGGGTAACCCACTCCTTGCTAATAATGGCAAAATGGGCCGCGAACTGCTCGATCTCATCTTAGAGTTACCCGAAGAGGACACCAACTTTAATTTCGAGTGTTACCTTGACCCAGGCACAGAGACATTATTACACGGCGTACAACACGATATTTTAGAACTCTCCACTCGTGGGGAAAGCCTAGGGCCTGACGCAGCATTATATTTAAGCCTTGATAACAGGCGCGTTTTGTCACCCTTTGATGACTCTATTACGTTAAAAAGCTGTCATAGTCCACTACGTGAAATAGAAACCCTGCACGATCATCTATTAGCGCTACTTTCGCAATCGACTAACGATATTGCCGCGCGAGACATTGTGGTCATGATGCCCGATGTAGCAGCCTACGCCCCTTATATCGATGCGGTATTCGCGGCTAAAACAGGAGCGCATTATATCCCCTACGCCATTGCTGATCGCGGTGCTGCCCAAGAGTCACCATTGATCAGCAGTTTTCTCACCCTGCTAACCATTAATCAAAGCCGTTTTGCACTCACAGAAATCTTAAGCATCCTTGAAGTGCCTGCCGTACTGCGACGATTTGAGCTTAGCGATGACGAGTTCGCCATTATTAGGCAGTGGCTAGACCAAGCAGGCGTGCGTTGGGGCCGAGATGCCGAAGGTCGACGCGCTCAGCAATTACCGCCGTTTGAGCAAAACTCTTGGGCATTTGGGATCAAGCGTTTAATACTCGGTTACAGTTTCAGCGATCAACCTGCCATCTATCAAGAAAGCTTAGCCCTAGATGGTATCGAAGGCCAAGCCGCGCAAGCGCTGGGTAAACTGCTTAATTTTGTTGAAGCGATAGATGCGTTTTCTAACGCCCTTCAACGCAGCTGCCCACTGGATATCCGAACCGCTCAATTACAGGAACTGGTGGATGAGTTTTACTGCTGTGACGATGAGGAACTCACACAAGTTCAAGAGATCCGCAGCGCCATTTCGCGTCTTAATGAAGAGTTAGCACAAGCGAAATACAGCAGTGATCTCGATATCAAAGTTTTACAAAATTGGTTTGTTAGCCACTTATCTGAATCTCGTGTCGGACAGCGCTATCTTGCCGGCAGCGTTAACTTTTGTACCTTGATGCCGATGCGTTCGATCCCCTTCAAGGTGGTCTGTTTACTCGGAATGAATGATGGTGTCTATCCACGAGTTCAGCACCCTGTAGGATTCGACTTAGTCGCGCAATTTGGCCCTCGTAAGGGTGATCGTTCCCGCAGGCTCGATGACAGATATCTATTTCTTGAAGCGCTTTTATCCGCAAGAGAGCAACTTTATATCAGTTACATTGGTCATAGCGAACGCGATAATAGCGAGCGTATCCCTTCGATGTTGGTGTCAGAGCTTATCGAGTACTGTCAGCTTTGCTATTTGCCGCAGGCATTAAGTGATACCGCACAAACCGATACGCCCACACCAGAACAAGTTGAGCAAATTGAACAAGCCATCTTTGCGCAGCTCGTCAGCGAGCAACCTTTGCAACCTTTCGATGAACGTTTATATCAAGCATCTTTAGCGTCAGAAGACAGTGAAGTAGTCGGTAAAAGATTACCCCAAAGCTATAATCCTCAGTGGTGTCCAATTTCGCGTAATGACGCCACATTACAAAGTAATACTATGCAAGCTGAGACGACGTTGGTTAATAAACCTGCTGCTCATGTTATTGATCAAGCCTTTATTACCGAACCATTATCTATCGAACAAAGCTCATCAGATAATGAATTAGAACTATCGGCACTGATCCGCTTTTTTAGAAATCCTGCACAGTTCTTTTTTAATCGCTCGTTAAAACTCGATCTAGGGCTAAACATTCAAGCAGATGATAACGATGAACCTTTTGCTCTTAATCCACTGTCACGCTATCAACTGCAAGCATTGCTCATCGATGACGCCATAAAAGCGGGTGAAGAACAGCCAGATGAAACCTTGCTACATAAGCTGAAATTGGCGGGCCAGCTACCGCTTAAACCCTTCGATGATCTGCTACTTGATCAATATCTTCACGATATTAAGCCACTGATTAGCAGATCTAATTACCTTAAAGGCGAGCAAACACACTCAATAGAGATAAATATTGCCCTTAGTGATCGACAAACCACCCAACTTGTCGGGCGTATCGACGCCATTTCGGCTAAAGGCTTAATCAATTATCGCCCTGGTACCGCAAATGCTCGCGATCTTATTCGGGTTTATCTACGGCATCTGTGTCTATGTGCCATGCAGGAAAATAGGACCATAACTGCTAAACATCCCTTTATCGGCAATCAACCCAGTTATCTTTTAGATATCGGGCACTTTCATGCCTTTGCGCCTATAAGCGCTACAGAAGCTGTCAAGCTGCTAACCGTTTGGGCCGATTATTTTCATCAAGGACAAAGCAAACCATTGATGTTTATTCCACGCACCGCCATGGCCTATGTTGAAGCAGAAGGCAGTCATGAAGAAAAACTCATCGACGCGCAAAAACAGTGGCTGGATGAACAAGGTGCTATAGGTGAAGGACTCGAGCCCCATTACCAGCGTTTGTACTGTTTCCCCGACGATTTTAGCGAAACCCAATTTGGCTTGCTTGCACAAACCTTGCTAGAACCTTTGCTGAGTCTGCATCACAAGGCGCCTTTGGCTGAATTAAGCAATTTCGTGGAGGGGTGCTAATATGGCGAGCGAAAAACTCAATACCCTAACCCTGCCGTTCACTGGCTCACGCTTAATTGAGGCCAGTGCTGGTACAGGAAAAACCTATACCATTGCAGGGCTTTATATTCGCTTACTTTTGGGTCATGGGATCCCAGAGCCACTTCGCTGCGAACAGATCTTAGTGGTCACCTTTACTAACGCTGCAACCGGTGAGTTAAGGGACAGGATCCGTAAAAAAATCCAACTCGCCTACCGTCGCTTTATCGGTATGCCCGTTAACGATGAGTTGATTGAGCAGCTTTACCAACAGACAGAAAAAGAGGCATTACCACTGGCACAAAAGCGCCTAGATTTAGCGCTCAAATCACTCGATGAAGCAGCCATCTTTACCATCCATGGTTTCTGCCAACGGATCCTCGCCGATATGGCATTTGAATCCTCATTGCTATTTGAGTCTGAATTTACCTTAGATGACAGTGAATTTTTACATCATGCCGTTAGGGATTTTTGGCGTGAAACCTGCTATCCGCTGCCGCCCTATTTAGCGCAGATCATTCAAACCAAGTTTAGCGATCCTGATGCATTAGCTCAGCAACTGCGTCCATTACTTGGCGCTAGCCAAGCTAAAGCCAACCCAGAGCCGAGTGAATTTAGTACTATTTCGGCAGCATTAACGCAAAGTCTCAATAGACTTAAACTTATCTGGCCAAGAGAGCGGGACAACATAGAGCAACTATTGCATCAACTTCCGCTAAACGGCACCCGATTTGGAAAGAAAGATCAGGGTTATCCAAAGTTGGCAGTCATGCTTGAGGCGATGGATAACTGGGCGAGGTTTAGTCAATCACTCCCCGATTTAAAAGTATTAGACGCCCTATCACTAGGCAATCTAAAACTGAATAAAGGCGGTGAGATCCCAACCGCGGAGCAAGCGCCATTACTTGCACACATTGAGATCTTACATCAATTAGTTAAGCAATTTGTACCCAGCTTTCTGTTTGCCGCCCGCAGAGGGATATCGGCGCGATTTGCTCAGCAGAAAACCGAGCGTAATCTGCTCACACCAGATGATTTGTTAATCACCCTCGCTGGTGCGCTGACGGCATCGCCGCATCTTAATGTTCAAGACATTAATCCAAGCACAAGTGAGCAAACCGCTAGTGATGAAGCGACTGAAAATAAAGCCAATATAGCCGCTCACAGCCAAACCTTGGCCGCGACTATCGCAAAGCGCTTTCCTATTGCACTCATCGATGAGTTTCAGGATACAGACCCTCTTCAATATCAAATATTTAGTAGTATCTATCAAACGACACTGTCGTCAGCTTCTGCTGGTGCTCAAAGCCTATTGATGATTGGCGATCCTAAACAGGCCATCTATGCCTTTAGGGGCGCCGATATTCATACCTATATCGACGCCCGCATTAACACCGAGCACCATTACAGCCTCGATACCAATTTCCGATCTAGTCGTCATATGATTGAGGGCGTCAATCAACTCTTTAGCCAACATCAAGACCCTTTTATTAGCCAGTCTATTCCCTTTGAGCGTGTCGCACCATCGCCATTTTCCGATGATAAACGCTTAATCGAGGCAACAGAAAATAGCAGTGCGCTGCGCATCAAACTGCTTGGTGAAGACCCCGACAAAGGATTAAATAAAGCAACTGCCAGAAAATGGTTAGCAGAGGATGCTTGTAATGAAATTGCGCGGCTATTGATCGAAGCACAAAATGGCAAATGCTTTATAAGTGACAAGGTTAAAGGTGATAAGCCACTAAAGGCTAAAGACATTGCGGTATTGGTTAGAGACCGCAATGAAGCGGCTTATATCAAAGCTGCACTGAGTGATCGTCAAATTGGCGCTGTATTTCTTAGCCGCGATAGCGTGTTTAGTACCTTGGAAGCCAAAGAGCTTGCCTTAGTACTTATTGCCATAGCCAATCCAAAAGATGAGCGAGCGCTGCGCAGTGCATTAGCCACCCAATTACTTGGCTTTAGCGCCGTTGAGATCCATCAGTTTAATCACCAAGAAGAGAGCCGCCAAACACTGCTTGAGCAGTTTTACGAGTTGCATCAAATTTGGCAACGTCGCGGCGTAATGCCATGTCTACTTGCAATGGCAAGAGACACACATCTGATTGAGCGGTTATTAGCAACAGAAGATGGTCAACGACGGCTGACCGATTTCAGGCATTTAGGAGAGCTACTGCAACAAAAGGCCACCGAACTCGACGGTGTCAATGCCCTGCTCAATTGGTATCAACAAGCCTTACTCGAAAACCACAGCGCAGAGGAAGCTCAACTTAGGCTTGAAAGCGAACAAAACCTAGTACAAATCGTCACTATTCATAAGAGTAAGGGGCTTGAGTACCCGGTTTGCTTCGTGCCTTTTGTGAGTTTAGCGAGGGATAATCGCCGTAAACCTGCGCCAATGCTTTATCACCAAAACAATGAATTAATATGGGATATTGAACAAACCGATGACGGTTGGTCACTCAGCAAACGGGAAAATTTGGCAGAGGATCTGCGTCTACTTTACGTAGCCCTTACCCGCCCAGTACTGGCCTGTTATCTCTATATTGCCAACCACAGCCGTTTTACTAAAAAAGCGGGTATTAGCAGTCAGCTACATGAAACCGCCATAGGTTATCTGTTAGGGATTGAAGATGCTAACTGTGAGATTGGTGATATTGAAACGAAAGCTGAAAAACTTAAAAGTGAGGCTATTAGCGTCAATTTGATTGAATCTATCGCCGATGCGACGCCCCTGCCGCAGGTGATTGACGACAGCCAAATGCTCGCACCTAAACCCTTACAGCGCACGCTAACCACGCCTTGGCGTGTTGGCAGTTACTCTGGGCTTGTTAAAGATATGCCCCATGAGCGTGTATCTCCTGGTCGTGACGATGAGGCATTTGCTGCGCTGGAGATGATCGACGAAGAAAGGGAACAACAAGCATCACGCTTTACGTTTGAGCGCGGTGCAAATGCCGGTAGCTTTATGCATTTAGTCTTAGAGCTCATCGATTTTACCAAGGCAGAGCAGGATCTCTGTGAGCAACTGCCAAGTGCGATGGAAAAATATGGCATCGACTGTAGCTGGAAGGATATTTTACAGCAATGGTATCTCGATCTGTTAAGTGCACCACTTGCTCGTCATGAAACGTATTCTAGCTCGAACCTTAATAGCTCTAAAGATCCTAGCGCTGAGCATGAGTTATCACTTAGCCAGCTGTCACCTAAGCAAACTATGGTGGAAATGGAGTTTTATATGCCTATCTCAACGCTCCAGGCTTATGCACTTAATCAACTGCTAGGGGAATATGGCTATATAATGTCGCTCTCATTTGACACTTTACAGGGGATGTTAAAAGGCTTTATCGATTTAACCTTCGAGCATAACGGTCAGTTTTTTATTGCCGATTATAAATCTAATCACTTAGGCGATGATTTTAGTTGTTATCAACAGCCTCAGATGCAACATGCAATCACCAGCCATAGATATGACTTGCAGTACATTATCTACACCTTAGCACTCCATCGCTATTTGGGCGTGCGTTTGCCAAGCTACGACTATGATAGCCATATAGGCGGTTGCTACTATCTATTTCTGCGCGGCATGTCGACTCAAACGCCTGGCAGTGGGGTGTTTTACGATAAGCCGCCAAAGGCATTAATAGAGCGACTCGATCAACTGTTAAAGCAAGATCAACAACAACAGCCGGCAAACGATTTAACAATAAATACAGCAAATGATGCATCAGTTAATCAAGCAATGCCCCAACAAACGGAGCTAGACCTATGATCGAGCTTCAAAAGCCATTAGCTGAGTTGTTAAAAGAGTGGCAAGAGCTGCGTATACTAACCCCACTTGATCGCCATTTTGCGCTGCAGATGACAAGTCTGCATCCGCAAAGTACGCCGCTGTTTACCCTTATCTGCGCCCTACTGAGTCGCCAGCTGTCCATGCAACACACCTGTTTGCCCCTCGAGCAGATAAACCTCGCCAATCCGCTGAGCGAGCAGCAAGCTCAATGCAGCATCACGGCGCCGCTACAGAAGATTATCGACACCTTAGCCGCATCGGATGCGGTCGGTTTAGCCCCCAAACAACTGGATAAACCTTTGATCCTCGATGGTTCACTGCTCTATCTACAACGCTATTACCAATTTGAATCTAAAGTGGGAGAAAAGCTTAACACCCTGTCACAAGCCATCGAGCTAACTGATATCGAATCGTCCACTCAGATGCTAACCAGTCTCTTTCCTGAAACTGAAATGCAATATGATTGGCAGAAGATCGCCACCGCAACCGCACTGACGCAAAAACTGGCGGTGATCACCGGCGGCCCAGGCACAGGCAAAACCACGACAGTGACCAAACTCTTACTGCTATTGTGTCAGCAAAACCCAATGACGATTCGCTTAGTGGCGCCAACAGGTAAAGCCGCCGCCCGATTAAGCGAGTCGATTAAAGCCTCAAAAGCAAGGCTTGCCAATGAATTGGCGTCATATACTGATACTTTGGATCTCGAAAAACTGGCCCTTGTCCCCGAAGAGGCATCGACGCTGCACAGATTACTAGGAGTGATCCCAAACTCTCATCGTTTCAGGCACCATAGCGACAATCCGTTGAGACTCGACCTATTAGTTGTCGATGAAGCATCTATGGTCGATCTACCAATGATGTATAAGTTACTCGACGCCCTCCCCGCCCATGCACGACTGATATTATTAGGAGACCAAGATCAGCTGGCATCGGTTGAAGCCGGTGCCGTGCTTGCCGATATTTGTGCAGGCCTAAAAATAGAGGGGGATAAACCCGCTGGCAGTGACAAATGGACCATGCGCTACTCTAGCAGTAAAGCCTTGCTACTCAGCAAATTGACCACGACCGACTTAAGCCAGTTCATCTCGCCAGCTCCCAAACTGGGCGACAGCTTAGTCATGCTAATGCACAGTCATAGATTTAAAGGCGATGCGGGGATTGGATTACTCGCCTCGGCGGTCAATAGCAGCGATCTCAACCAGATAAAGCAAGTTTGGCAGCGCGGTTATCAAGAGCTGTTATGGATTGAACACCAACCAACGGCGCAAAATAACCTTGGGCTTAGTGAGCTACTGACGCTAAGTGTCGAGCAATATCGCTATTATCTGAGTGCAATCATCGACAGCCGACATTCACCAGTTGAGATCATCGAGCGCTTTAACCAATACCGGATTTTATGCGCTATGCGAGCCGGAGAATATGGTGTAGATGGGGTAAACGCCGCAGTGACTCAGGCGTTATCTGACGCCAAGCTGATCACACCGCAAAGTGAGTTTTATGCTGGGCGCCCAGTAATTATCCAAAGCAACGATTACAATCTCGGCCTATTTAATGGTGACATTGGGGTTATTTTGCCAGATAGCGAACATCAGCAGCGACTCATGGCGCATTTTGTTCAAGCCGATGGCAGTTTACTCAAAGTACTGCCCGCACGGCTACCCACCCATGATACCTGCTTTGCAATGACGGTTCATAAAAGCCAAGGCAGTGAATTTAATCAAGTCGCGTTAGTGATGCCACTCAAGCCGAGTGTCGCCCAACGACAATTGTTAACTAAAGAACTGGTCTACACAGCGATCACTCGAGCGAAACAGCATTTTGCCTGCTTAGGTAGTCAGCGGGTGTTTGAGCAAGCTTGTAAGCAAGCCACACAACGCGCCTCAGGACTAGCCAAACGTTTATGGCAGTAGTTAACGAATACCAATCAATATCTGTGATTTGCGAATATAAAAACAGCAATCAATCGCTGGCGATGATAGCAAAACTTGCATAAAACTATCAGCACGGCATAGTGAGCATGCAATTTGACATTCAGTAGCAAACGGAGACCCAATGAGTCCGATAAATCTTTTACTTTTGTGTGGCGGTGGTGGTGATGAACACGCCATCTCACTTTTATCAGCTAACTATTTTGAAACCTCATTGGCTAAACTCGACCACATCAATGTGTTGCGTGTTGAACTGGATGCTAAGGGTCAATACACCACCAAGTCCGGTGAGCCGTGCGAGCTGAATAACCGCAAAGAGATCCGTTTTGAAGACGCTGCAATCTCACCTTGGCCGGTGGATTATGTTATTCCATGTATCCATGGCTATCCAGGCGAAACTGGTGATATTCAGTCCTATTTTGACCTGATCAATCTGCCTTACTTTGGGTGTGACTCTGAAGGGTCGAGTAATTGCTTCAACAAGATCACCGCTAAGATGTGGTTTACGGCACTTGGGATCCCTAATACGCCCTATATTTTCCTCAACCAACTCGATGAGGAGTCAATCGAGCAGACTCACAATGCGCTTAAGCAGTGGGGATCTATTTTCATTAAGGCGGCATCACAAGGTTCTTCGGTTGGCTGTTATCGTGTCGACAATGTTGGTGAAATTGAGCAAACCTTAACCGATGCATTTCGTTATGCACCTTACGTTGTCGTAGAAAAAACCATCAAGGCGCGTGAGCTTGAAGTTGCTGTGTATCAGTACAAAGGGAAAACAGTCGCGACACTGCCAGGTGAAGTCATTTGCGCCAGTGATACGTTTTATACCTTCGATGAAAAATATGCGGCCGATAGCAAGGCGACCACTAAGGTGGTCGCAGAGGTTTCAGACGCTATCGCCACGCAAATTCAGCAGTATGCCATCAAGGTTTTTGACGGCATGAAGTTACGTCATCTGTCACGCATTGACTTTTTCTTAACTGAAGATGGGGAAATATTATTGAATGAGATCAATACCTTTCCAGGACTCACGCCAATTTCGATGTTTCCAAAGATGCTCGCCAACCACGGAGATGATTTTAGCCAGTATCTGAATGAAACGATCAATAATGGCATCGAGGACAAGTGTGTTAGATAGTTAATCCAAAGAATTAATCTAAACAATAATGCTAAAAGGGAGCCAAATGGGCTCCCTTCTTATATCCAGTCAATTATTCAAGGCGCTGTTATTCTGCGTCGAGTAGCCTTGAGTTACCAATCTCAATCTTACGTGGCTTTAACGCTTCGGGGATCTCACGTTTAAGATCGATATTCAGTAAGCCGTTTTCTAAATCTGCACCAATCACAGTAACGTAATCGGCGAGCTGGAAAGTACGTTCAAATCCGCGCTCTGCAATCCCTTGATACAAGTATTTACGCTCGCTATCTTGCTCAGCCTTAATGCCTTTAACCACCAGCTTGTCGCCTTCGCTGGTAATGTCTAATTCTTGCATCGAAAACCCTGCAACGGCCATAGTAATTCGGTAACGGTGCTCGTCAAGCAGTTCGATGTTGTATGGAGGATAACCGGAATTCCCTTTGTTCGATGCAGCATGCTCGGCAAGCTGGGCTAAACGATCGAAACCAATGGCACTGCGGTATAGGGGAGTTAAATCATAATTACGCATCTTTATATCCTTGTATTAAGCAATATTAGTTTATGTTGGCCAGCTCTCAATGACAGATCTGTCATCTTGCTGCACCGATAAATAAAAATTAAGCAAAACATTAACCATACAGCCCCGAAGGCACTGTTTAGCGGTTAACTTAGGAACCTCATTGAGCGTCCCATACTCACTATATGTGGATAGCGTTTTATGATTTCAAGAGACAATATAAAAATATTTTCAAATTTCATTTTTGATATCTGGATACGTTAGGTGATTCTGTAGATATTGATAAGAATAATCCCACCTCCTAGAACCACTTGCAGATAAACTTGGAGTCAGCCTCAACCATCAATTTCGATTGCCTTATAACCTCTGTATAGAGCAAAGATCGTTGTTGAAATAGGTAATAACTGGCAAGCAACATACATTATTGCGGCTTAAAAATAAAAAAAGCAGCCTGGCGGCTGCTTTTTTCTGTAAGGTCAAATTAACGCTTACAAGCTAATGGACTATTACTATTCAAGAACTGAATGTCACCCGCAACTGGAGCATAATCGGTAGCTTTGATATCACCTTTATCTTTAAAGTAGGTATAAAGCACTTCGGCATCAACATAACCAGTTTGAACTGGGTTTAACTTAGGATAGCCGTCGCCACCAGCCGCGTTAAAGCTTGGCACAGTGAAGGTATATGTCGCATCAGCAGCATAGCCTTTTCCATTGATATCGTTGATAGAAACGGTTTTAGCTTCACAATCAACATCCATTTTAATACCCGCCAGCTGCGGATAAGCACCAGAACCAGACTCTCCCACATCAAATGTCGCAACAACATTTAAGTATTCAGTCAATTCGGCACCCGTCATAGTGCTTAAGGTAAGCATGTTACCAAATGGCTGCACAGTTAGTACGTCTCGATAAGAGATATCACCCGCTTCAATTGATGCTCGCACCCCACCAGAGTTCATTACACCAACATCAGCATTCACTTTTGAACGCTGTGCTTCTGCAACCAATTGACCTAGGTTAGTCTGCATCTTGCGGACATTTGCACGCTCACCATCGAGTAAACCATCGGTGTTTGCAATAATTTCGTCAAGTTGGCCTTGACCACGCTCTTGATAGTAAGAAAGTAGCTCTTTAAGCGCAGCATCAGGTTCAATAGCCTCACCCACTAGTTCTTTCGTTTCTTCACCGTTTGCATCGGTGACTTTCTTAAGTAAGTTAACGGGCACGAGTTTGTAACTTGCTAGATGAAGTTCACCATTGAAATATTCAAAATCAGCACGGCCAACATACTTACCCCATTCGTGAGCTTGCATAATGTAGGTGCCATTTTGCTGATCTGGAGCACACTCATCGCCAGGTGTGAAATCAGCGTATTCGCCGCCTTCCATACACACAGGGTTTTGAGAGTGACCACCAATAACGGCTTGTAATTCACCTTGTGCCAATGCGTTAGCTAAAGCGACATCACCTGGAGCGTTGCTACCATTCTCTCCATTAGCGTAATGACCCATATGAGTAGTTGCAAAGATAAGGTCTGCCGCTTTAGCATCCTTAATCTCTTTAATTACTTTTGCCGCTTCTTCTTTTGGATCGGTAAATGTGAGACCTGAGATAAATTCTGGATTACTAATCTTAGCTGTATCTTCAGTGGTTAAACCGATAACTGCAATTTTCACACCGTTAACGTCAAACACTTTATAAGCGTCAAAATAACGTGTACCGTCCGCTCTGTAGATGTTTGCCGCCAGCATTGGGAAGTTAGCAATTGAGCGCTGTGAGTCTAATACAGCCAATGGATTATCGAACTCATGATTACCGACAGCCATTGCATCGTAACCAATATCATTCATCCCGATAAAATCAGGAACCGCGTCTTGCAGATCAGACTCTGGAACACCTGTATTAATATCACCACCAGATAGCAATAGCGTTTCACCGCCGTTAGCTGCAACTTCTGCGCGGATCTGTTCGATCAACGTCTTACGAGCCGCCATACCATATTCGCCATCTTTGTTTTCCCAGAAACGACCATGGTTATCGTTAGTGTGTAATACCGTAAAAATAGTACAAGCATCGCCAGCTTCTGCACATGTTGTTGGTGCTTTATCATCATCGCTGCTATTACAACCTGCAAGAGCTGCAAGTATTGCAGTCGCAACTAATCCTTTAATAAGCTTATTTGTCATTACATCAACCCCTAGATTATCTTTTTTATTAACCATATGATTTTCAACAGCGAACGGCTTAATTTCGCTGTGAAGCATAATATCAAACAATAACAACTAAATGTGGCATTTTTATGAACAGAATTGAGGTAAATGTTTATTTTAAAAGCACTTTAATCCATCAATTGTCCATATTTAAGAACAAGCATCTAACCTAATTGGGGATTTAAAATGAAATAAAAAATAGCGAAGATCCATTAAACGCAATTAAATCTAGCAACTTGAAAACCCTATTCGTAATCAAGTTATTCTCCTGCTAAAAAGACACTGCTCCGCGGGCGAAGATCACAAAATTAGAGAATTTTCACACTAAATCAACCTTTGCTAATCCAGCATGAGACGATAAACACTAATTTTACCTATTTTGCGGCCTAAATAACGTTTACATTTATAAATTCAGCTTAAACGAGCATCGAATGTTAATTAAGTATTTCACCCATTGATATTCACTCGCTTGCCAAGCTCTCTAGCTGTGACCTAGATAGCAAAAAGACCTAATACATTTTAGGTCTTTAAAATCTGTCAATAACTCTAAGTTAACACCTACATAGTCAAGCTTCATTTAAGCGAGCAGCAGTGTCTATTAACGGCTATCGAACTTCAGATTAGCTTAGGCATGCCGTTAACCACTTTCCAATATCTTTCAACTGTTCAGGTAACACGCTGTGGCCCATACTGTAAGTCTGCCATTGTGTTGGATAACCGGCTGTCTTAATTAACTCATAAGCCGAAAAACCAGCAGTTACAGGTACAACTTCATCTTGATCACCGTGCTGCTGCAATAGCGGCGTATTACGATTAGCTTCACTGAGATCACTGGGCAACTTATCACCCGTCGGTAGGTAGCAAGACAGCGCCATGATCCCAGCTAAGGTTTTCGGATACCTAAGTCCAGTAAATAGACTCATCACTCCGCCTTGACTAAAACCAGCCAATACAATTTTATCGGCAGGGATCCCTAAGGCAACCTGCTCATCTATCAGAGCAGCAATCGCAGACTCTGAATTAATAACGCCAGGCATATCAGCTCGGTTATCGATATCCATCCCTTTGATGTCATACCAAGCCGGCATCACAAAGCCTTGATTGATAGTGACAGCAATACTTGGTGAGTGCGGGAAAATGAATCTCACCGCTAATGATTCAGGAATACCAAGTAAGGGCACGACAGGTGCAAATCCAGCCCCCGAATCTCCTAACCCATGTAACCAAATAACACAGGCCTCAACAGATTGCTTAGGCTCAATCGTGATCCGTTCTAACGGCTGCTTCGACATCAATAGTTCCTTTAAAATGGGAAAATATGCCGATGATGATAACAGGAACCATTACCCACCCCAACTTTTCGATTAATTAGAAAAGATATGCTGGTTTTCTGGGCTTTTCATTTCATTAGTCCGCTCTTACACTTAAGTTCTGTGTTTAGAAAAGAGGTGTAGAGATGGGATTACTACAAGGCGGTAAATGGGTTGATAAGTGGTATGATACCGATGGAAGCGAAGGCAAATTTGTTAGAGAAGACGCGATCTTTCGCCACTGGATCTCACGCCCGAGCGAGGTTACGCCTGCTCCCAAATTTGCAGCGCAATCGGGTCGCTACCATCTCTACGTCTCATTAGCCTGCCCTTGGGCTCATAGAACACTTATCTTCAGAGAGCTAAAATCACTACAGGCACACATTGGCGTTACCGTGGTTGAACCTCACATGTTGAGCAATGGCTGGGAATTTAGCGGACCGAATCAAAGCGATGATGCGTTTCATGTCAACGGCGCAGAAACCGACCGCCTTAATGGCCAAGACTACCTATATCAAATCTATCAACAAGCAAAACCGGACTATAGTGGCCGCGTGACGGTCCCCGTACTTTGGGATAAGCAGCTCAACACCATCGTCAGCAATGAATCCTCTGAGATCATTCGCATGTTTAACAGTGAGTTTAATGAGATAACAGGCAATGTGACCGACTTTTATCCATTAGCGCTACGCAGCGAGATAGACGAGCTAAATGAATGGATATATGAAAACATCAATAATGGTGTGTATCGCGTTGGCTTTGCAACAACCCAGCAAGCCTATGAAGAGGCCTTCGAGATACTGTTTGCAGCGTTAGATAGATTAGAGCAATTGTTATCGACAAAGCGCTATTTAACTGGGGATCAACTCACCGAAGCGGATTGGCGTCTATTTACCACCTTGATCAGGTTCGATGCCGTCTACGTCGGTCATTTTAAAACCAATCGTAATCGAATTGTCGATATGCCAGCCATTTACGGCTATATGAAAGAGCTATATCAATATCCTGGTGTCGCCGAAACCGTCAATTTTGAACATATAAAGCAGCACTACTATTATAGTCACGGGCAGATAAATCCAACGCGAGTGGTACCTGTTGGTCCGACAATGGATCTCTGTAGCCCACATCGACGAGATGTACTGAAAAGCTAAACCGCTGAGAAACAATATGCGAACATAGGTATACTCACTCTATTCCTGTTACTCAATCGCAATTACAGCTCAGCTATCAATTCCTAATTCAGCGACGACTTCATCAATCTGCTCGATGGAGTCTAGCTTCAAAGCCCAGCGCACAGCGCCGCCATCGGCAACTAACATTAATGCATCTCTTACGACTTTTATATCTTCGGCCAAAGCATACAAAGAAAGCGCTTGGTCACTAAATTTAACTTGGATCTCATGCATCGACATGATGATTTTGCCTTGCGAGAATGTAACAACCATAATGCGCCTTAAAGGTGATTTTTCGATGGTAAAAACAAGAAAACCCAAACGCATGCTTGGGTTTTCATAAACTAGCTAAATACTAAGCACGTCAATTAATGGTGATGACCGCCAACACCGTGTGCGTGGCCGTGCGCAATCTCTTCATCAGTTGCATCACGAGCATCAACAACCGTAAGATCAAAAGTTAATTCTCGGCCAGCCAATGGGTGGTTAATATCCACTGTCGCCATGAATTTTCCGACCTTAATCACCGTCACTTGACGCTGACCTTGATCGGTACTAATAATCGCACGCATACCCGCTTTCCAGACTTTAGCGCCTTGGAGATGCTTAACCGATACGCGCTGCTCAGCGTTTTCATTGCGAACGCCATAGGTTTCTTCTGGCGGTAAGGTAACCGAAAAGCTCTCACCCACTTCGCGGCCTTCAAGTGCCTTTTCTACACCAGGCATCATATTGTCATGGCCATGAAGGTATGCAATTGGATCGAGTCCATCATTGGTCTCTAACACTTCACCTGCTTCATCACGCAAAGTATAGTTAAACTGTACGACCATATCGTCTTTAATGCTCATCAAGTGTCCTTTATCTGTCACCAAAATTTAAATTCGCCAGAGCGTAACAAATGTCACTAGATTGCTCTAGCACTTTATCTCGACTTAGCCCCTGGCACTATGGATAAGTGCTCAATTTTTGCCAGAACATCGAGATTTTCAAGCGCTAATTGACACACACCACCGCGGATTTGATGATCTTTAGAGCAATCCACACTCCATTGTCTAAGTAGATAGCCCGCTAACGCGGCTCGACTGTCCAAGGTGAGCCTTCCATCAACCATCTGATAATCGAGCTCAATCGCTTCGGGATGTGGCAAACTCGGGTGAGGAATTAACACCAAACACACCAGCTGTTGCCACGCATTATCTTGATTTGCTAACTCGTGGTCGAACGGTTCATTACTACTTAGCTTTACCGACTTAATCCGTGTTACCACAAAATCAGTAAATACCTGATGCGTTCTATCGAAACTACGTACATGCCAGCGCTGACCATTATTCACTAAGGTATGAGGCACAATCTCGCGCTCGGTTTCCCCCGATGATACCGACACATAAGTCACGGCTATGGCTTGTTGGTGCTGAATCGCGCGCATGATACCCGCAATAATATCGGTATTAGGATGAATAAGCTGCACAGCATCAACGCACACGGCGCTTGGCTGTACAGGATGAGACAAGCCATCACCAAAGCCATTGGCAAGGCCATGGAGGATAACCTCTGGATCGTGATTAAATAACGCCACAAATTCACTGTTACGATGATAAGACTTAGTACTATGCACCAGCTGCATGTTGTTGGGCGCTAACGCTCGATAACTTGCTAAGTCTCGAGTTGCCGCAGCTAAGCCGGTCGCAAATTTTGCGATTAAGTCCTGACGAGAGACTTGACCAAAATATTGCAAACTAAAATCAATAAACGCCAGCCGCTGACGCTGCGCATGAGACAAGTTATCTAGACAATCCATCTTACCATCACCTTGTTTTATAATGATTATATTCAGTTAGCGCACAGATTAACCGCTCATTAAGAATATCCAAACTAATCGATACCCATTCTGGAAAATGTTTCATCACTAGGAAAACCATCAGCAGTAAGACCAACGCTGCGCTGATATGCCTGTAAACCTGCGCGAGAATTAGCGCCTAAAACGCCATCAGGTTTACCGACATCAAAGCCTTTTTCATTCAGTTTTGTTTGTAATAACTTAAGTTTATCGCGACTGATATTGTCATGTTTAGGCGGTGCAACATAAAGTGGCGTTGCACCGTTTATCCGATCCGCTAAATGACCGACAGCAATGGCATAAAACTCAGACCGATTCCAGCGCATGATCACATCAAAATTATTGTAACCAAGAAAAGCGGGGCCAGTGTGGCCCGCAGGCAAATAGAGTGCTGCTTGCATATCAGGCGTAGTCAAACTGTTGCCATCAGCCTTTCTAACCCCCAGTTCAGCCCACTTTACCAGTGGCCGTTTATCCTTTCGGCCTAAAAATTGATAATCATAGTCATCGGGTAATTTGACCTCTCTGCCCCACCTTTCATTACGTGCCCAACCTAGCTGATGTAAAAAATTAGCAGCCGAACTTAATGCATCTGCAGTACTGTTCCAAAGATCCGCCTTACCATCACCATCGGCATCAATCGCATATTTTGCATAGGCAGATGGCATAAATTGAGTATGGCCCATTGCACCAGCCCAAGAGCCAACCATGTCACTGGTCTCAAACTTATACGCTTCTTTAAGCTTTAGCGCTTGAATTAACTCACCAGTGAAATAAGTGCTACGTCTGGGATCGCACGCGAGTGTCGTTAAGCTATCGATCACTGGCATCTTACCTTTATAGCTACCAAAATTGGTTTCTAACCCCCAAAACGCCATCAAGTATTGTGGTGGTACGCCATAGGTCTGTTGCAATTGCAACAACAACTGGTGATGCTTTTTCAGTAGCCGACGTCCCTCTTGTACACGCCAGTCTGTTACGCGTTTACTAAAGTAGTTATTGAAGGTTTGGCTAAATTCCGGTTGTTTCTTATCAAGTTCAATCACTCGTGTAACATACTTAACTTGACCTAATGTTTGCTCAATTGTTTTCGTTGAAATCCCTGCGTCGACCGCTTTTTGCTTTAAGGTAACGATACAAGAATCAAATGCTTCATTAGCGTAAGTCGCAGTGCTCACCCCACAAGCAAACATCAACGAGGCGATGGTAATAATTTTTTTCAAAATAGGGACTCCATAAAAATGACTGCGCTGATCCACGACCGCAAAACCTAACAGCCTTAAAAAGAAGGTCGTGCCAACATCATAACGATAGAAACTATTTATACTAAGTGTTTTATGAGAAATATTGCAGCGGATGTTAGATTTATCAGCATCTGTTTAAATAGTGCGCTTTTTCATAAAACAATCACTTGGCGCAATTCACGCTTGGCGTATAATGGTGCGGTTTTTAACAGATATCTAAGAGATCCAACATGACTGATAGCAATCCCGTTTTAGCAAGCTTTATTGAAAACGTAAAAGAGCACCAAGCCGTTTGGGGCCTTCAAGACGAAACTGGCGAAGGCTGGGTAGTGTGTGATTCTTCTGAATATGAAGAAACCGATGTCATGCCATTATGGTCTAGCGCTGAAAAAGCCAAAGTCCATTGCACTGAAGAGTGGCAAGATTATCAACCTGCTGCGATTAAGCTTGAAGAACTTTTAGAATATTGGATTAAAGACCTTCACGATGATGGGGTACTTGTTGGGATTGATTGGGTGGCTGAGCAAGACTGCTTAGAGATAGACCCTATCGGTCTGGCCAAGAACTTAGTCGATATCGAACAAGAATAACCCTTGAGCACATCGGTTCGTTTTAAATCTGCAGATAGGTATTTTATTCTTGTCTGCTAACTATCCGCTTATCGACATCCCGTTTGAACTGCGCCATACCTGCTGGTTTTGTGCAGAGCCTTGTGATCGTATTTTTAACTATCAAGCCCAGCACTACACCCCGCATCCGTCGCTCGCCGTTCCCAGCTGTAAAGAATGCTTAAATCTTGCAACTAAATCGCCGCTGACCTCTATCTGGGATTGCCATCAGGCCGTTAAAGATGAATTGATGCGTATTTATGCTAAACATTTAGCCATAGGTGAAAACTGGACCGAACAGGAGTTAGCAGAGTCAGAATTTTCCTGCAAAGTCTTTGAAGGGTTTAAAAAAAGTGCTTGGTTTATGTATCAGGTGGCTAAAGATAGAGTCACCTTCACCCCGTGGCCACTGCGCCTCAATGGCATTGCTATCGATACGGAGCAATATCAACTTGGCTTCCAATTTGACGGGGTTAACTTTAGCTCGATATCGAAAGCGGTCACCCACTATAGCCAGATGCTTGGTCTAGATAAACCATTCTTACAAGAACTTGTCACCATAGTTGGTCGAGATAGATTCGGTTACGCGGTACGAGTCGCACGAATTAATATCGCATCAACTAAAGCAGTAAAACGACAAGTAATACTTGATATAGCTAACGAAAATTGAACAAACTGATCAATATCGAGCTATTTAAGATCCGACAATTTCTCTTAGTCTATCCTGCACCACACCAACCAAGAGATCGGGTTGAAATTTCGAAATAAACTTATTACAACCCACTTTTTCTACCATGGCATTATTAAAACTGCCACTTAACGATGTGTTCAACGTGATATACAACTCCTCCATACGTTTGTCTTTGCGAATTTCGTAAGTTAAACGATAACCATCCATTTCTGGCATTTCGGCATCGGTAATTAACATCAAAATTTCGTCATAAACGTTGCGTCCTTCATCACACCACCCTTGCAATAAGTTAAGCGCTTGCAGGCCATCGGATGTTTCAATGACTTCGATACCGAGGGGCATTAAGGTGTCTTTAATCTGGCGTCTGGCGGTAGAGGAATCATCTGCGATAAGGATCTTACGCCCCATCATATTCTCAACTAATGACTCATCCAGCACACCGTCGGAAATCGAAATATCATAATGAATAATTTCGGCTAACACCTTCTCAACATCGATGATGGATACTAGCTGAGTACGTCCATCAACCTCAACTTTAGTAATTGCAGTCAAGTAATTGTGACTTCCCGTACTCTTAGGCGGCGGCATAATATCCCCCCAAGTCATATTAATAATATGCTCGACCTTACCGACCATAAAACCTTGAACACTACGGTTGTATTCTGTGATGATTAGGTTTGCGTCGTCAGTCTCAGCCATCGCTTGAAAGCCGATGGCTTGGCGAAGATCGATAACAGGAATTGAGGTTCCGCGAATATTTGCCACCCCTTTTATGCTGCTATGACTGCCAGGAAGTTCACTTAAGAGGGGTAGCTTAACCACCTCTTTCACCTTAAATACATTAATAGCAAAAAGCTGAGTGGCATTGATCCTAAACAGCAGCAGCTCTAATCTATTTTCACCGACTAACTTGGTACGTTGATCGACGCTATCTAGCACTCTAGCCATAAACTTCTCACTATCATGGTGGATATATTTAGCTTAACTCAGTTTCCATTATAGCCGTTAATATTAAGCTACGACGCTCAAGTGTATCACTACACAGCTCAACTTTTATTGACTTGAATTAAGTGCAACGGGTGCAACTGGAATAATTCGAGAACCATGTTTAGTGACGATATCCATGATCCCAAGATGCAGCTCTTCAGAAACCACCTGATATTTAGGAAAACTCTTGGTACCGATATAAGCAAAGATATTAACTTGCAGACCATGTAATCCAAACCCCTTAAATGTGACTCTAAGCGGTTCTTTCATTACCAATTCATGCAATTCAAGCATCTCTTTGATATCAGCAATAATACCTTTCAATTTCTCGGTATCTGTCATCAAATAGTCTAGACGAATATCGGCTTTAAAACGGATTTTCTCTCGCTCTGAGATGTTCTCTATCTCCATCTCCACCAGTTTTGCGTTAGGTACATGAATAAGAGTACGATCTAACGTCCTTATTTGAGTGCAGCGCAAGCCAATCTCTTCAACAGTGCCCCGTATTGACCCAAATTTACACAGATTACCGACTTTAATCGGTGCTGCTGAATAAAGCGTAATAGTGCCAATAAAATTCTCAATTGATTGCTTTGAGGCTAATGCGACTGCGATACCACCGATCCCCATTCCCGCAATAATAGTGCCGGCATTAAAACCTAAATGCTCTAACCAGATCAAAATGGCTAATATGACAAAAATCACCCGGATAAAATTAGTGAGAGGTCTGAGTAGCGAAGCGCCCTGTTTCTGGCCTTTATCTATTAGTCGCTGTTTAAGGCCAGATTGTAAGATGCCCATCCCTGACCATCCTAACCAAACAATCGAAATGAATGACAGAAAACCGGTATCGAGCACTTCAAGGGCTGCCGCAGATATCGTACCACTGCTCACCCACGTCCGAACCACAAGCACGGCAAGAAAAAACCGTAGCGGGCCTGCCACAATATAGGCTAACTCTGTTTTTAGATGGTAGTCAGTGCGTAATATTAATAACTTACACAACCAAGTAATGGGGATAATGACGCAAAATGCGATCACCAAGTAAGTCAATATCACAGCCCATTCCCAAATATTGACCTTAAGAATTCGCCCTTCAGGAAGATAGGCGATAAACCATTCTGTTATTGGTCCATAACCTAAGTTTGCATAGAGAGTAGGCACCTTGGCCACCGTGGCATTAGAGATCTTCCAAATACTATCGTTATCGCCCGGAACGCGTTGTAAATAAAGCGCTATTTCATCACTTTGCAACTTTACTCGACCAAAAAGATCACGATAACTGGGTAATTGATCACCATCGGCGCCTTCAGGGGTATCATTAATCTGTTCAATATCAATCCAAATATTGCGATCAATAATCGCCTGTAACTGTTTTGCGTATTGGGCTCCCTTATCCTTAGACATGCTATCTGGCAAATAACGTAGATCTAAATATTCTGCAGCCGTATCATAATCTTGTTCATACACGGCACGAGTAAAGCCATTTAAGGTCCCCCTTGGCGTATCTCGCTGTAAACTATCCTTATAATCATATGTTTGGTTAACTAAAAGAGCTTCCTCTTCACTCACATTTTCAACCGTAGACCCTTCCATAAGATCGACCACATTGGTCGGTGTAGCCGCAAAGCCAATAACAGGAATAATTGCCAAACTTACCCACAACAAAAGCCAATTTTTCATAAGCGTCCAAGCCTTTCTAATAGTTAACAAGCGCTTATAAATTCTACCATTTATTAACAAGAACAAAAGCAATCTTATTGTCACTTCGTCGGAAAAGTGCGCACCTCACCTATACAACAAGTGTTGACATCTCCCCGATAATCGATATACTCGGCTAACTTTGAAATTCCCTGCCCTGTTTTCTTGTTTAGCCAGACCCATTCGTCACCGCATCCAACAAAATCAGCAGTATCCTCTTCGTCATAGTATTGTCATGTATTAGTGCTTTACTGTTTGGCGATCCGGTATCTCATCGATGGTATTTATAACAAACTTTCTAGTTTTCCATCGATAGATTACTTGATTAGATATATAAAGGTGGGTAGTCTCAAGTAGTTAAAACTCATCTTTCGCAAAAAGCTAAGGATATTCTATTGTTAAAATTCAACTGCTAATTACGCAGTCAATCATTAAGGAGTATGGCCTATGTCGTACAAAATGAACGGTCATGAGATCACGGTAAATTTTCCGGTGGCCTCTATATCAGTAAACAAATCATCTATCGCATTCACAGATAGTTTAGGTAAAAATAGAGAAACCTTTTCTAAACGCACTGAAGCACTGCAGTTCATGAAATGGTTACTTTCAAGTAATAAATAAATCTTCGCTTAAATCTTCGCTGTTCGATACATAGCCTCTCACACGTATCGAAGGTTGCTACCGCAACCAGTAGGATTGACACCATCACGTCAACGACTGAGCATATTTCATTTGGTCTAGGTTGTATCACTTTCACAGATACCTACCTAGCCAAGTGGCATTTCCCTAAACTTACGTTTATATCTAGGTAACATAGATTGATTACCTAACAAGCCCCCTTGGTGTATATAAAGTATCTTTTCCCCAGAATTTGCCTTTAAATAATCCTGTAGAACTAACCATCCTAGCGGGTCATAGAGCAGTTCAAACTCAATGCCGGTCTCTTTTAATTGCAACCACATCTGAAAGAACTCTGAATACAGTTTGCCAAAATGATAGCGTTTCCGGCTGGGTAAAATGGCGGGATGGTATGCTATGTTAGGCGCTAGTTCGAAAAATTGTTTTCTAAGATACTCATCTCCCCCCACCACCGCACAGGTATAAACGCTAATGCTTGGATCAAGTTCCACAAATGATTTCTGTAGAAATAGTGCGGTAGTTCCTGTCCCTGACGGCAGAAATACCGACAAAACAGATAAGCCTTGCTGCTGCTTCCACATAATAATTTCATCTGCGAGTTGACGAACACCATGCTCTGCGTATAGGCATCTACCCCCTTCGGGTATAAAGAGCTGATCAGAATCTCCCGCCAATACACATTGCTGCAAATAAGTTAAACTGTCACGGTTATTTCTGTCTTCGCACAAGCTTAAATCGATAATTTCGGCACCATTCTCAAGTGCTGCACGATAATTCCCGATCGGATTTTCAACCAAGTATGAGGCAATATGATCGACATAAAAACGAAATCGCCAGCCTTTGATTTTTGCCAAAGCCGACATAGAGTACAACGAATTTGCTTGAGCAGAGCCATAACCGATTAAGGTGTTGATCCCCGTAAACTCATTATCAAGAAAATAGCCAAACTTACGCGCTTTATTACCAGAGAACTCTGGATGAAGTAGGTCATCACGTTTAACAAACACGCTGTGCTCACCAAACAAAATTTCATCTACGGGAGTTTGCGCTAACTTCATATTCAACTGATGTACTTTTAGAGAGAGGGTTAATTTTACACTGCTCTATCGCGATGAGCAATTTGACCAACTCTTGAAATTTTTCATCAAGAAGCAAGTATATTTACGAACCAAAAATAATATAATAAATTACTAAACAGTCACTTAAACAATGGCACGGTTCTCGCTTGTTATTACCATAAATAGTGTAGTAGATACTCAAATTAGCTCATTTTTTATTTTAATAAGGATACTTAAATGCCATTACTTCGTTTAATTTTTAACATAGCGTGGTTTTTATTGGGAGGGTTTGTGATGGGGCTTGCGTGGTGGTTAGCGGGCCTTATCTGCTTTATTAGTATTATTGGCATTCCGTTTGGCCGCGCTTGCTTTGTCATTGGTGAGATGACTTTTTGGCCATTTGGTCAAGAAAGTATTAATCGTAAATCACTGACGGGGTCAGAGGACTTTGGCACCGGCCCACTTGGGATGATAGGCAACATCATCTGGTTTTTATTTTTTGGGATCTGGCTCGCTATTGGTCATATTACCCATGCTCTGGCATGTTTTATCACTATTATCGGTATCCCCTTCGGGCTCCAACATCTTAAACTCGCTATTCTAAGCTTAACGCCAATTGGCCAAACCATAACCGCTAAGGCTTAACGCGCCAAAATACTTCAATAGAGACCTAGCTTAGGTCTCTAGCGCCAATTTAACAATCTTCAACATAACTGTGATTGTTAGAGTGGCCACCACCAATTATCACATAGACGCGAGATATTCTTCTGTTATTTGCTGAGGATCGATTAACGCCAACCCCTCATTAAAAATCTCACGCCACTTGCGCCCTTCTGGGGTATTTTTAAATGCGATATAAAGTTGTTTCGACGCTAATAGCTGCTTATTCATTTCCAGCTTTTTTTTAAGCGCTATGAGATGGGGTTGATGAATATAATAGTTGTACACGTACTTATCGATCACCGCGCCATGAACTCTACCAGTAGCCACCTTACGAATATTATGTTCGTCAGAACTAACGACTTCGACCTGCTGAGCACCGCTTGTAATCATCTCATCCAGCTCAATGGTATTCACATAGCCTTGCACTACGCCAAGGGTATATTGATTGAGGTCTTTTATGTCAGACCATTTAATGGGGTTTACTTGTTGCTCGAGTATGCCAAGGGGACTTGTGCCTATGGACTCAGAGAACAAGTATTGATCTGTAGGGTGGTCATATTCAGGAAAATAGCCACTATATATCGTATCTTCTCGGCTCACCATTCTGATCGTTCGGCTCCAAGGGTAATAATCGACATGCAGTTCATGCCCCATTGCCCTTAATGCTGCGTGAACGACTGCAACAGATGCACCACCATTGGCAAGTTGTTCGCCCGTGTAGGGTGGCCAATTCAAAGAAGATAACTGAAGGGTGTCAGCCTTTACATTGAACGTCATTACGCCAACAAAAAAAATAGCAAACAAAAACAAATGATTGCCTGCCAGCTTGTCCCAATTAGTCCCCTTGATATAAACCACTAAACTGATATTCCCGTAGCTAATTAACACCGGTATCTAATTATAGACGCTAGATTACAAAGCAAGAATATTCGTTTTGTTACAGTTATTGGTTAGCTAACTGGTTAAAAATAGTGCAACCTTGTCTGACACAGTTAACGCTAAAGGAGAATGCTGATGGCACGTAAAATAGCAATTACGATTATCGGTAGCATATTAACCCTACTCGGGATCATTCTGATTGTGCTGCCGGGTCCCGCATGGTTACTGCTGCCTATCGGCCTCGCGATATTAAGCCTTGAATATGATTGGGCTAGAAAGTGGTTAAAAAAGAGTCAGGCATACATGACAAGATCAGCGTATTGGCTAGATAAAAAGATCCGCCAATTTAGATATGGTCATTAGGCTAAACATAGTCAATAGCAGGCAGGGTTGACGAAGCAATACCACCCATCCCAATCCGCTTTAGGGTTTATATTCATCTCATTACCTTTGTGATCGAAAGTTTTATTCTTCGTTGGCAAACCATCAGTTTGATGAATTAAATCAGATTATTTCGACATTGTAGGCAGGGTATTCTATGCTGCAATCATCAAACTCAAACTTAACATCAGGGAAAGTTATTATGAGGCAAAAACCGAGCTTATTTACCGCAATGATTATTAGCTTGAGCCTAACCATGATCTCCACTAGCAGTTTGGCTAAAAATGATAAACATGATAAAAACAAACCGTTACCACCTGGCCTACAGAAAAAAGTAGCAAAAGGAGAACCCTTACCACCCGGTTGGCAAAAAAAACTCAGCAGAGGAAGTTATCTCGATGACAATTATTACGATAGAGGAAAAGTGCGAGTTCCTATCGATAGAGACGGTAATATAACCATAGATGTTGATGGCACATTTATTAAGCTGCATGATAAAACACGTAAAATTATCGATATCATCAATGATTAAAAACCGCGGGATTGATATTGTTCAAACTCTTTTAAAATTAGCTGAGTGAATAAGCGACCAGCACGCCCGAGAGGACGCTCCATGGTAGACACGAGTTGCGGCGTAAAGCTGTAACGACTGCCGCCTAAAAAATCCAATTCAACCAGCTCACCACTCTCAAGTTCTGAACGAATTAAAAAATCTGGCATCCAACCAAATCCCAATCCCATTAACAAAGCATTTTTTTTCATAATAAAACCGGAAAGGTAGAACACCTTATCTCCACCAAACTGCAACTCATCGCTATGATGTTTTCCGGGCGATGAGTCCTCGATAGTGAGTTCGACATGCTGTAATAGCTCAAACAGTTTGACCCCTTTAAGCTTAGCTAAAGGATGCTCGTTAGACACCACTAAGACGCTGTTAATATTTGGCAAAGCTTGCTGGCGATAGTTTGGTCCAGTTCGATAGTCTTTAACTAGCATCACATCGGCATTATCGCGCTCAAATCGATGCTGTACGCCACCGAGAAACTCTACATTGAGCTGTATTTTAGTCGGGATTTTATGGGCTGATACTTGTTTAAGCGCTCGCATAATCGGTTCCATAGGCAATGACCCATCCACCACTAATTCCAATTTAGGTTCCCATCCCTCACTGAATCTGCTGGCCAAATGTTCAATATTGCCAAGGTATTGCAGTAATCTTTTACCTTCGGCCAAAATAACTTTGCCTTCAGGAGTTAATTCAGCTCGGTACTGATCGCGACAAAAAAGGTTTACACCTAAATGTTGCTCAAGCTTCTTAACCTGATAGCTGACAGCGGACTGGGCCTTATGCAAACGCTCTCCAGCCTTAGCAAAGCTCCCTTCCTCAACGAGTACTTCGAGCACTCGAAAAGCTTCAACATCTATTTTCATAACGGTTCCAAACTGTAAACAAAACAAGACAATCTATTTTATTGATTGAGATAAGCTATTTATTATTCTTTTTTTTGCTGATGCTAGCAACTAAATTGATAACTAGATCACAAAAAGATAAGTGTGCCCGCAAAAGCACCAAGGAATAGAGCTATGCCATTCTACGTAAAACAAGGGCAAATCCCTCATAAGCGTCACATCACTTTTAAGAAAGAAAGTGGTGAGCTTTATCGCGAAGAACTATTTTCGACTCACGGCTTTTCTAACATTTATTCCAACAAATACCATCACAATATGCCGACTAAGGCATTAACTGTGGCGCCATATAACTTAAGTCACGGTGATACTTGGCAAGACTCCCTGATTCAAAACTACAAATTAGACTCTAGACAAGTTGATCGTGACGGTAATTTTTTCTCTGCTCGTAATAAGATCTTCTTTAACAACGATGTAGCGATGTATACCGCTAAAGTGACTCAGAATACAGAGGAGTTCTACCGTAACGCCTACGCCGATGAGGTGGTGTTTGTTCATGAGGGACAAGGCACACTTTACAGTGAATATGGCACGCTAGAAGTGAAGAAGTGGGACTATCTGGTGATCCCAAGAGGCACAACTTATCAGCTCAAGTTCTCCGCTCTAGACAATGTCCGCCTATTTGTTATCGAATCATTTTCTATGGTGGAAGTGCCGAAACACTATCGCAATGAGTATGGTCAGCTAACCGAGTCGGCACCTTACTGCGAGCGCGACTTACGAGTCCCCAACCTACAAGATGCCATAGTTGAAAAAGGCAAGTTTCCACTTATTTCCAAGTTTGGCGACCAATATCAAATAACTCAGCTTGAATGGCACCCATTTGATCTTGTCGGCTGGGATGGTTGTGTCTACCCTTGGGCATTTAACATTCAAGATTATGCGCCTAAAGTCGGTCAGATCCATCTGCCACCATCAGACCATTTAGTGTTTAGTGCCCATAACTTCGTTATCTGCAACTTTGTACCAAGGCCCTACGACTTCCATCCACAGTCGATTCCAGCCCCTTATTACCATAACAACATCGATAGCGACGAAGTGCTGTATTACGTTGATGGCGACTTTATGAGTCGTACTGGTATCGAAGCAGGCTATATGACCTTGCACCAAAAGGGGGTGCCACATGGTCCTCAACCTGGACGCACTGAAGCCTCTGTCGGCAAGACAGAAACCTATGAATATGCAGTGATGGTCGATACGTTCGCCCCACTGCAATTAACCCAACATGTACATGGTTGCATGAGCAAAGACTACAACCGCTCTTGGTTAGAAGACTAAAACCGTTACGGCTAGGCCTAACATCGAACAAAACATTAACCAGATAAGGTCGCCAATGAGAGTGACTGTGGTTGTAATAAATTGAATGAGGATATTCACATGGCAAGCGAAAAAAATCCATTAGGATTACTAGGTATTGAATTTACTGAGTTTTGTACTCCAGATCTTGATTTCATGCACAAAGTTTTCATCGACTTTGGGTTTTCAAAGCTCAAGAAACACAAGCAAAAAGAGATTGTTTATTACAAGCAAAACGATATCAATTTTCTGTTAAACAATGAGAAAGCAGGCTTCTCAGCCGATTTTGCTAAATCCCACGGACCCGCTATTAGCTCTATGGGCTGGCGTGTAGAAGATGCTAATTTCGCCTTTGAAAGTGCCGTTGCCCGCGGCGCAAAAGCCGCTAGCGACGAAGTCAAAGACCTGCCCTATCCTGCGATCTACGGCATTGGTGACAGTCTTATCTATTTTATCGACACCTTCGGTGAAGATAACAATATCTATAATAGTGACTTTGAAGATCTTGCCGAGCCAATCATTACCCAAGAGAAAGGCTTTATCGAAGTCGATCACCTGACCAACAACGTCTATAAAGGTACTATGGAATATTGGTCAAACTTCTATAAAGATATTTTCGGTTTTACAGAAGTGCGTTACTTCGATATCAAAGGCTCACAAACCGCGCTCATTTCTTATGCGTTGCGCTCACCCGATGGAAGCTTCTGTATCCCGATTAACGAAGGGAAAGGCAACGACAAAAATCAGATCGATGAATACCTAAAAGAGTATGATGGCCCAGGCGTACAGCATCTGGCGTTCCGTAGCCGCGACATCGTTGCCTCATTAGATGCGATGGAAGGTAGTTCGATTCAGACCCTAGATATCATCCCTGAATACTACGACACCATCTTCGATAAACTGCCACAAGTCACCGAGGACAGAGAACGTATTAAGCATCATCAAATTTTAGTTGATGGCGACGAAGAGGGTTATTTACTGCAGATCTTCACTAAAAACTTGTTTGGTCCGATTTTTATCGAAATTATACAGCGTAAGAATAATTTAGGTTTTGGCGAAGGTAACTTCAAAGCACTATTTGAATCAATCGAACGCGATCAAGTACGCCGGGGCGTACTGTAAGTCGACTAAACTATTAAAAAACCAGCCTTCGGGTTGGTTTTTTATTGCAGTGAATGAATAAAGCATTAAACTGACTGACTCTTTTCCCCTCTAGCACTGGCCAATTGATTTCATGTCAGAACATATTCTTATCGCAGTATTTTTACCTACCTTCTTTTTTGTCTCAATCACCCCAGGAATGTGCATGACACTGGCGATGACACTCGGTATGAGCATAGGTGTCAGGCGAACTCTCTGGATGATGATTGGCGAACTCGTTGGCGTAGCCTTAGTCGCCATCGCTGCAGTCATGGGCGTTGCTAGCGTGATGCTAAACTACCCACAACTATTTGAAATATTGAAGTGGATTGGTGGACTCTATCTCGGATACATTGGGGTACAAATGTGGCGGGCTAAAGCCAAAATGGCCCATTTAGATAACACCTCAAATACCATCAGTAATCGTGCGTTAATTATCCAAGGATTTGTTACAGCAATCGCTAACCCCAAAGGGTGGGCATTTATGATCTCCTTGCTGCCACCTTTCATTAATGTCGAACAAGCCATAGCACCACAGATGCTGATGCTACTCTCTATCATCATGCTAACCGAGTTTACCAGTATGCTCGCCTACGCCAGTGGCGGAAAGTCACTGAAACTGTTTCTCAGTCGAGGTGATAATATCAAGTGGATGAATCGCATTGCAGGCAGTTTAATGATCACCGTTGGCTTCTGGTTAGCCTTGGGCTAACCAGACTAAATGAGACAGCTAGGCCTTCTTATAGGGCAATACCGCTCTTAGTTGCTCCATATAGATGGCTATTTGACGCTTTTCTTGTAATGTAAAATCTTCAATTGCCGCTCGAAAGCCATCATGCATTATCTCATGAGCCGAATAGGTCTCTATCGGCTCAAAACCGCGTAAGACCTTATGTTCTCCTTGAGCACCGGCATCAAAGGTTTGCAGACCATGAGCGATAGCGTACTCTATCCCTTGGTAATAACAGGTTTCGAAATGCAAACCGTCAAGTTCAACTAATGTCCCCCAATACCGTCCATAGAGGGTATCTTCAGATACAAAATAGAGCGCTGCGGCGATTGGAATTGTAGTTTGCTCGGCTTGCTCAGTTTCCTGACTCACGATAAGCAACCTAATTGCATCCCCCATAGAAGCCACTAATTCGGTAAAAAATGCCAGATTGAGGTAACCACTATGCCCCGATCGTTTATAGTAGGTCGCTTGATAACACCGACTAAAATGCTGCAATTGAGAGAGGTTAACATCTTGCCCCTCGATAAACCGGAAACTCAATCTCTTACCGAGTAATTGACGGCGCTCTTTAAGGATATTTTTACGTTTACGACTGCTCATCTGAGCCAAAAACGCATCGAAGTCATGATAACCGCGATTGTGCCAATGAAACTGGGTACCCATCCGAGTGAGATAACCAGCATTGGCAAGGAGTTGCTGTTCGGCTTTAGTGTGAAACAGATGGTGCCAGCTTGAGCCACCTATTTTTTCCAAGAGTTGCCCTAAATAATCACCCAGTTGCACCGTTAATTGTTGGCGCTGTTCCACACTTAAGCGATCACTGAATCCGATCCTCTTACCGCCAATGGGCGTAAAAGGAATGGCGCTGACAAGTTTTGGATAATATTCTAGCTGATGACGCTCATAAGCCTGCGCCCACGCCCAATCAAATACATATTCACCATAGGAGTGGGTTTTAAGGTACATGGGCATCACAGCTACGAGCTCTTGAGCTCGGTGTACCATCACATGCATCGGGACCCAACCGCTCTCCATGCCTACACTGCAGCTGGTTTCTAATGCAGACAAAAAAGCATAACGCGTAAAAGGATTCTCTCGCCCCATCAATGCAGTCCAACGCGACTCACTAATCTGCTCAATGTGGCTGACATATTGAAACTCGAACAGCTCGGGCTTCAATAAATCTGACCCCAATGACTCTGACTCAAATAGATTAGACACCTAAAACTCCTGTGATTGATGAATCGATTTAGTTACAATCATCGGCCATAGAGGAATAAATTAGACACAAAGGATCCATTGTGCGCCCACTAAAAAGTTTAATCGTAGCACTGTCTCTTTCAATACCCTTGTTAAGCGGTCAGTTCGTTCATAGCGCCGAATCATCAATATACAGTAATAGCGCCACCGTCCAACCTATTTGGGCTCAACATGGCATGGTTGCTAGCCAAGAATCAGTCGCAACGCGCGTTGGTGTCGATATCCTAAAGCAAGGTGGAAATGCCATCGATGCCGCGGTAGCCGTCGGTTTTGCCCTTGCAGTGACTCTGCCAAGAGCCGGAAACATTGGTGGCGGTGGCTTTATGCTGGTGCATTTAGCTAAAGAGAATAAAACCATAGCGATTGACTACCGAGAAGTTGCCCCATCGCATGCACACAAAGACATTTTTCTCAATGAGCAAGGGGATGCTGTCGCTAAACTCAGCCGAGAACATGGTCTCGCCGTGGGTGTTCCTGGCACCGTAATGGGAATGGAGCTGGCACTTAACAAGTATGGCACCATGAAGATGGAGCAAGTTATCGCGCCAGCAATCAAACTCGCTAAGGATGGTTTCACTGTCACCCCAGACCTTGCCACTTCACTTGCAGGCCTTAAACGCCGTATCTCACAATGGCCAAGCTCTAAGGCTATTTTCTATAAAGCCGATGGCAGCAATTTTCAAATTGGTGACACCTTAGTACAAGCAGAGCTCGCTCACTCCCTTGAATTAGTCAGTAAACAAGGCAGCAAAGGGTTCTATGAAGGCGATACCGCTAAAAAATTGGTTGATGCAGTAACCCAAGCAGGCGGGATCATGACCCTTGAGGATCTCAAGCAATATCAAGCAATTGAGCGAGTCCCAGTCACAGGTGAATATCGCGGATATCAGGTGGTATCTATGCCACCACCGTCATCTGGCGGTATTCATATTATTGAAATGCTCAATATGTTGGAACCTTATCCAATCGAAAAATTGGGACATAACACAGCAGCGACCTTACATGTTATGGCTGAAGTGATGAAGCGCGCCTATGCCGATCGCAGCGAATACCTGGGGGATCCCGATTTTGTCAAAGTGCCTGTATCTGAGCTTATTAGTAAAAGCTATGCGAAAACTCGTAGTCATGACATCAGCCTCAATCGAGCGACCCCAAGTAGCGATATTGGTCCCGGAAAAATAGTAGGTTATGAAAGCCCGCAAACGACTCACTATTCAGTTGTCGATAAATGGGGCAATGCGGTTGCCAATACTTATACCCTCAATTTTAGCTATGGCTCTGGTTTAGTGGCCCAAGGTACGGGGATCTTACTCAACAATGAGATGGATGACTTCTCCGCCAAACCTGGCGTCCCTAACGGATATGGGCTAATCGGTGGTGACGCCAATGCGGTAGAGGGACGCAAGCGTCCACTGAGTTCAATGAGCCCAACAATCGTCATGAAAGAGGGAAAACCCTTTATCGTAACAGGCAGTCCAGGCGGGGCACGTATTATTAATACAACGTTGCAAATCATCATGAATGTGATTGACCATAATCTCAATATTGCCGAGGCCAGTTATGCGAGTCGCGTCCATCACCAATGGCTACCCGATGAGTTGCGTGTCGAGAAAAGCCTCAACCGCGATACGATTAATCTACTAGAGACAAAAGGTCACAAGGTTTCAGTAAAAGATGCCATGGGCTCAACCCAATCAATTATGGTAACCGATGAGGGACTCTTCGGGGCATCAGATCCAAGACGTGCAGGCAGCGAGACGTTAGGTTACTAAATTATACCAATTAGTATAAAGATATGATCGCTCAGCGTGCGTTGAATGAGTTGCCAAAAAACACGCTGAGTAGATCACTTTCTTATACCGATGAGGATTATTTGGTTGACGGTACAGTTCATCAAAGACTGTAGATCTCCATCATTGTTTTACTGCTAATTCAACAAAAGCAGCCGTATACATTTTAAGATTTAGCATAAACTGTTCATGAGTAATAAACTCATGTTCACTATGACCAGTGTATTCGACACCAGGCATAGCAGGACCAAAACTGAGCGCATTTGGAAATAGTTTGCTGTTAGTTGAGCCACCAATTGCAATAGGTTTGGGCGCTTTAACCCTGGCGAAATAACCAAAGACAGACAACAGAGTCGTTAAATGGGGCGCTTTATCCATCAGCTTAGGCTCTCCCCAATACGTCTCAACCTGTTGAAGTGTTACGCCATGTGCTTGTTGCCATTCCTTTAACGCTTCTTGAGTTTGACGCTCAAGCAGCTCAGCACTTTTTCCTAAAGGACGTCTCAGGTTCATCACCACTTCAGCCCCCTTTTCAGTTGAGTTAACAACCGTCGGCGCCAATGTCATCTTTCCCATAAAATCATCGCTATAAGCGATATCACCAAACAGCTCCGCGTAAACACCAAGACCAATCATTTGAGAAATAAAAGATTGCGTTAATGATGCTTGATTTTTAGGCCATGAAAATCCCGCTAATATCGCAGCCAAATGCGTTACCGCATTAACACCATCTTCTGGTGTTGACGAATGCACCGATTTACCATCGGCCATTATCGTCAATTTGTCGCCATCACTGATAAATTGATAACGCATTCCCCGCTGCAACTCGCTGCGTTGCTTAATTTTTTCTAGTAAATTTGCGTCGATATTAATTAACGTCGCCGTAGCCTGTTGAGGAACTTGACTTGCAAACGAGCCACCACTAAAAGTCAACAAGCTTGGGCCTGTTGCCTCAATGCCTGTTTCGCTATTTGGGATCAAGAAACGGATCTCGCTCCAGCCTTTTTCCGCTGTCACAACCGGATATTCCGCATCGATAGTGATATTGATATCTGCTGGCGTGAATCCTTTTAAAAACGCTTTCAAAGGTCCCCAATCTGACTCTTCAGCCATGTAGACCATTAACTCAATACGTCTATCTAAACTCAAGCCTTTATCTTTAATCGCCTTCATTGCATACATTGCGGTGACGATTGGTCCTTTATCATCTTCCGTTCCTCGCCCAATAAGTAACCCTGGCGTAGTTGTGATGTCTAATTCATAGGGACTTTTATGCCAAAGTTTTGGGTCGGCAGGCTGCACATCGCCATGAGTGATAATCCCTAATTTTCGCTCACTCTCACCAAGGCCAATCAAAACAACATAACCATGATCTGCATAATCGAGCCCTAATTGCTCACTCAGTCGCTTAAGCTGCAATTTAAACTTTATGAACTCAGGATTGGTATCAGGGGTTAAACCATCAACAGCGACAGTATTAAAACGAATCAATTTAGCCAAGCTTTCAACTGTCTGTTCGCCGTATTGTGATACAGCGTAATTCGCCAACATATCAGAGGTGGCCGAGATAGAATTAAGCTTATATTTATCAGAAGCTTGAAAACCATCATCAGCATAAGACACACAAAATGGAATTAGTAGCACCAAACAGAAGAGTGCAAATGAAATAAGTATGCGTTGTAGAAATAGCGGTTTAAGAGTGCGCATGTTTTTGTAATTGTTATTAACCATAACATGGCATTTTGCCACAAATCAGCTCACTTAAAATGCAAAAATACCCAGTTCACAACATTTGTTACAAACTAAACACAGTTTTTATAGCTTTATCAATAATAACCATGATAATTAAGCCCTTTAACGTCATGTCTTGTACATTTTCGACGTTTGATTGCCGCAATGATTCTAATTGATAAGTCATATAGCAATTTCGCTTTTCAGCATAAATACAATTACATAATCGGGGATTTTATTATGAAGGGATCGACCCTCAAACCGCTCGTGTCAGCCATGGCGCTGACTTTTGCATTAGGCGCATGCAACTCAACTGGAGTTAATAGCGACAACACTCAAATAGCAGCACATTCGGTAGCTCAACAGATCATCGATAGCAATGCATCTAACCCATTCTTTAAACCCTATAACACCTTTATGGGGATCCCTGATTTCAGTAAAATTAAACCTGAACATTATCTACCAGCATTTAAAGCAGGAATTGCTCAACAGCAAGCTGAAATTCAAGCAATTATTGATAACCCTGACGCACCAACGTTTAATAACACCATAGAAGCTATGGAGTTTTCAGGCGAATTGACCAACAAGGTTGCTAGTGTGTTTTATAACTTAACTAGCGCAGATACCAATGATCAATTGCAAGCGATCTCAAAAGAGGTCTCGCCAATGCTGTCGGCGGCAGGTGATGATATCTTACTGAATGACAAGCTGTTTCAGCGTGTTAAAGCTGTTTATCAACAACGCGATAGCTTATCTCTAAACACGGCTCAGCAAAAACTACTGGAAGATACCTATAAGGGATTTACCCGTGGCGGCGCCAACTTAAGCGAAGCTGACAAGGTTAAGCTCAGAGCCTTAAATGAGAAGATAGGTAAACTCAGCCTAGAGTTTGGCGACAATCTTCTGGCAGAAACCAACGCCTTCGAACTGGTGATCGACAATCCAGTCGATCTGGCCGGTCTGCCACAGGATGCAGTCAACACTGCGGCGCAAACCGCCGAAAAGAAAGGTCACCCGGGCAAATGGGTATTCACTACTCAACGTCCTTCTATCACCCCTTTCCTCACCTACGCCGACAATCGCGAACTGCGTGAGAAGATTTACAAGGGTTATATAGAGCGCGGTAACAATAACAACGCCCATGACAACAAAAAAATCTTGGCAGAGATGGCAGCCCTGCGTGCTGAGCGCGCCCAGCTGATGGGTTATAAGAGCCACGCACACTTTGTATTAGAAGAGCGCACCGCTAAGACCCCTGAAAACGTCTATGGCCTGCTCGACAAAGTCTGGCCAGCAGCACTGGCTCAAGCCAAAGCCGAAGTGGCAGAGATGCAAAAGCTAATCGACGCCGAGGGTGGCAACTTCAAGCTGGCAGCCTGGGACTGGTGGTACTATGCCGACAAGATCCGTGTCGCCAAATACAGCTTTAACGAACAGCAAACTCGCCCTTACTTTTCATTAGAAAACACCCTTAAAGGTGTATTCTATACCGCCAATCGTCTTTACGGTATTACGGTCAAGGAGCGCACCGATCTGCCCAAGTACAATGACGAGGTGCGTACCTGGGAAGTATATGACAAAGACGGTTCGCTAATGGCGATCTTCATGGGTGACTATTATGTGCGCGACAGCAAACGTGGCGGCGCATGGGCTAACTCCTATCGCAAGCAGTATAAGATGCACGATGTAGAGTCTAAGCCTATCATAGTCAATGTTCTCAACTATCCACGCCCTGTGGGAGATAAGCCTGCACTGCTTACCTTTGATGAAGCCAGTACCCTATTCCACGAATTTGGTCACGCGCTGCATGGCATGCTGTCAGATGTCGAGTATCGCTCACAATCAGGCACCTCTGTGCCGCGCGATTATGTGGAATTTCCGTCTCAAGTGATGGAAAACTGGATGACCCAGCCTGAAGTCTTAGCCCAATTTGCCAAACACTACAAGACAGGTGAAGTGATCCCTCAATCGTTAGTTGAAAAAATTCAAGCCGCCAGCAAATTTAACCAGGGCTTTGCGACTGTCGAGTATATGGCAGCGACTAAGCTGGATCTCGACTGGCACACTATCAGCGACGTCGAGCCCAAAGATGCGGCCAAATTTGAAGCCGATTCACTGAGTAAGATGGGACTGATTGAGGAGATCGCGCCGCGCTATCGCAGCACCTACTTCTCGCACATCTTCTCCGGTGGCTACTCAGCCGGCTATTACAGCTATCTCTGGTCTGACATATTAGGCGCCGATGCCTTCGAGGCCTTTAAAGAGAATGGTATCTTCGATAAAGCCACCGCTGACGCGTTCAGAAACAACGTCTTGTCTCAAGGTGGCAGTGAAGATCCTATGCAACTTTACAAGCAGTTCCGTGGTAAAGAAGCAGGTATAGAACCCCTGCTTCGCAGCCGAGGACTGTTGTCAAAATAATCTGTTATCAATATTAAAGATGATCGCTCAACGAGCGTTAACGCTGGTAAAGCAAGAATTTGATTATTCTTGCTTTACCTTGATTAATACCATTTCGAAAGCGCAAAAAACCTCGCTGAGTCGGTCACTTTCTTATCTGTATTGATGCTCATATTTCTGAGCATCATTTTTATTCTACAACCTACCTTAAACACTAAAACCTAATAGATAACCCTATCGGCGGCCCTAATAAAATGGCTGAACGCCCACCACAGGCAAAATAGCACTAAGCTTATCATACCAATCAGTATAAGAAAGTGATCTACTCAGCGTGTTTTTTGGCAACTAATTCAAGGCGAATGGACGATGGAATGGTCACTCCCTTGTGAGGCCGTTCAACGCAGAAGTAGGAAGCCAAAAACACGCCTAACAGGCGAGTTTTAGCGCTTTCGATGCTGTGTTAACGAGTTTGACCGTAGAACAACTATGCTCTTCACTCGTTGCCTTGCCTCATAAGCGCTAAATTCTCGCTGAGCAATCACATCTTTATACTAATTGGTATTAGATGCAAAATGCGCTACCGCGTTATTAAAGATGAATACTAAGCAGCAAGGTTTAACAGACTCTTGTTATTATGGTAAAACATTGATATTAACAATTATTTAACAGACACTGACCCATGTTCGGTTTTGACTGATGAACTGAGAAAAATTGATGCTAAAACAATTAATTTTACCCACACTTTTCGGATTGATGTTTTCCGCTCAGATCCACAGCGCAAGCATTAAGATCGATATTTCAGATAGTCAGGCCCGCCCCATTGCCGACGCAGTAGTGGAACTGATCTCGGCGCAAGAGACGCTAGCAGTGCCAAACCCACTAGAGACTGAGCATTATGAGATAAAGCAGCAAAATCGAACCTTCAATCCATTTGTACTGGCTATTCCCCAGGGCGCTAAAGTCGATTTTCCGAATCTAGATAAAACACGCCATCACGTGTATTCATTTTCAGAGGCCAAGCCTTTTGAATTAAAGCTGTATGTGGGTAAAGCGGAAGCACCTGTGTTATTCGATAAGCCGGGGTTAGTTGCCATCGGCTGTAATATTCATGACTATATGCAAGCCTTTATCTATGTGGCTAAAGGCCCTTATGTCGGCGTTACTGACGACAGCGGACATTTAATGTTAAATGATATTCCTAAAGGAAATTACCAGGTTAAACTCTGGCACCCTTGGCAACTAAGCGCTTCAGAACGGCTCCCGCTGACGGTATTTAATGAGCCTCAGTCACTTTCGCTACAGTTACAAATCAAGCACCAACCAAAACCCTCTTCTCCCCCAGCTGGTTTTAGCCAGCTCATAACCGAAAAAGTCAGTGATGATACAAAATAGCTTCCGTAACCGACTTATCATCGTTTTTCTGTTTTTGCTGACATTAGTGCAGCTCGCTACCGCTGTCTTCGTCTTAAGCGCGACCCTAAAGGATAATCGGCAACAGCAAAAACAAAGTTTAGTGATCGGTACCAACGTATTTGCTGAAATGTTATTGAATCGAAGCATACAGCTTAATCAAAGCTTATCAGTGCTCAGTGCTGATTTTGGCTTTAAGCGAGCCGTTGCGACCAAAGAACAAGATACGATCGAATCAGTATTGAGTAACCATGGCATGCGTATTGGTGCAGCGGCGGCTATTTTACTCTCTCCTGATGGAAAACTACTTTCATCAAGTCTCGCACAGCTCCAGCAGCGCGACATAGACTCACTGTTTAAGTTGACTCAAAGTGCTAATAGTGACTTTGCTGTTCTCAATTTCGACCATGCTAGCTATCAATTTGTACTGCAACCCGTAAAAGCCCCTACGCTGATCGCATGGGTCGGAATGGGGTTTGTGCTCGATGCGTCAGTCGCAAACCAGGCCAAACGGATCACGGGGATCGATATCAGCTTTGTCAATCAATCGGGTGACCGCATAGAGATGGTATCAACCTTGCCGCCCGCACAACAACAAAGAGTGCTGAAACAACTGCAAGCCGTCGAAAATGTCGACAGCACAGTAAAAGACAACTTACCCCTAGATTATCTTTCCGTGGTACAACAACTCGATAAACACGGGTTGAATCAGTGGGCGATATTGCATCAATCCGTTGATAAATGGCAGCAAAACTATCTGTCACTTCGAAATAATATGCTGTTTATTTTTGCCATTACGTCCCTGCTTGCATTTGCGATCGCCACTTGGTTTACTCGTGGGTTAACGCGGCCAATATATGCGCTAGTCAACTTCGCTCGGCGGGTTGGTCAGGGTGAAAACCCCGACAAAATTGATGGGGCACCGGCCGAGTTGCAAGTGCTGGCCGATACCCTTTCAATCATGCGAGGCAACATTGAAACGCGTGAAAATGCGCTGCTTTACCAATCACAACATGACGCGCTCACAGGACTTTATAATCGCTTCGCGGCAAAACAATTGTTAACGGAAAAAATAGGTATGCTTAATGGCTGCCTAGTCCTACTCGATATTAAGCATTTTCGGCATATCAATGACATTATCGGCTTTGCCAATGCCGACAAGTTATTGCTCTTGTTCTCTCAGCGCTTAGCGACGCTCAGCGACGATATCAAGCTTATAGCACGCTTAGATGGTGACTCATTTTTACTGCTTTTCGATGAGCCATTAACCGAAAAAACGATCGAACAATTCCTACTAAAATTGGCAGTTTCCTTTACCATTGAAGGTTCGAAAATCAGCCTAACGGTAAGAGCGGGAATGATTAATTTGGTTAATCAATATCATAATATCGACACCTTGCTACGCCATGGTGAAATCGCACTCAACCATGCTTGCTTATCGAACCTCAGCGTTGCTGAATATCAGGTGGGAACCGATGAAAAATATCAGCGTGAACTTGCACTTGTCAAAGAGCTCCCCGAAGCCTTGTCAGATAGACAACTGCATCTGGTTTATCAGCCTAAAATCAATATTCAACAGGGTATTTGTTATGGCGCCGAAGCCTTAATCCGTTGGCAACACCCGACTCTTGGTTTTATTCCACCAGATGAGTTTATTCAACTCGCTGAAAACTCGGGTAACATCTCGATTGTGAGTGAATGGGTAATATCAGAAGCTGTGTCTCAGCTGGTAAAATGGCACGCTGAAGGGCTGGATTTATCCGTGGCAATCAATTTGTCGGCACACGATTTAATCGATGAAAGTTTGCCAGCGAGGATTTGCGCGCAATTAACGGCGCATGGGCTCCCCCGCTCTTCATTGGCCATTGAAGTGACTGAAGGTGCAGTCATGACTGACACTCAAGCCGCCATTGATGTATTGACGCAATTTAAGGACCTTGGGATCCACGCCTCAATTGATGACTTTGGAACGGGGCATTCATCACTCGCCTACCTAAAAATGTTGCCAGTAGATGAAGTTAAGATCGATCGCAGCTTCATCAAAGATATCCACCTCAATGACACGGATCTGATGATAGTGCAAACAAGTATTCAACTCATTAAAGGGCTCAATCTGTCAGTTGTCGCCGAAGGGGTTGAGTCCATCGCGGGTATCGATATTTTACGCAAGCTCCAATGCGACAGCATACAAGGATATGTATACGCCAAACCGCTAAAAGCCCCTGATTTCAGACAATGGGTGCAGAAATTCAACTCAGTGACGAAACCAGTCGAATCAAAGACTAAGCCAGTCGAACATGAATAGGGTGCCTCTATGTGGAAATTAATAACTGTCTCCTCGTTAATACTGCTCACCCTATTAAGTGGCGGCGCATTGGCAAAGACAAGTAAAGTCATCGCAACAGGGGGCGCGAGTACGATAGAGGGCAGCGCGGGGGGCGGTATCGTTCCTTGGGCGGTGATTAATGGTTATGCCAGTAGCGGCGAATGGTCCGCGACCGCAATGCTGACCTCGGTATCGGTCGATGATTTTAGTTTACGCGTGGTGGGTGCATCTTTAGCTATCGATAATCGATTTGAATTGAGTATTGCCAAACAAACCTTCGATTTAGACAGTTTAGGTGGTGAACTGGGACAAGATATTGTTGGCGTAAAATACAAATTGGCTGGCGAGTTATTATATAGCGCAATACCTCAACTGACCCTTGGGCTTCAATATAAGCGGGTCGATGATTTTACCATCCCACAGGCTGTAGGCGCCCAAGATGATTCGGGATTAGATGCCTATGTAGCGGCCAGCAAACTTTTTTTCGATGCCATCGCAGGAAGAAACCTGTTACTCAACGCGACCGTTAGGGCCACAAAAGCCAACCAAATAGGACTCTTGGGCTTTGGCAACACTAAAGACGACAGTTATCAGTGGGTATTTGAAGGTTCAGCCGCACTCTTGCTCACCGATAACTTGGCTATCGGGTACGAGTATCGGCAAAAGCCAGATCAACTCAGCTTCGCTATCGAAGACGACTGGCAAGATATCTTTCTCGCTTGGTTTGTGAATAAGCACCTTTCAGTCGTCACGGCCTATACGGACCTTGGTAGCATTGCTGGCTATGAAAATCAGCAAGGCTGGTATATCTCGATTGAAGGAGCCTTATGATGAACCTAATTAGACGTATAAACCAGCACAGTAAACCACACCGCTTTCCCTCTATGGTCATGCTAGTTGGCTTAGTATTGATATTCACAGCTTGTGCTAGCAGTAACACCACTGTGTACGAGCAATTGGGAAAAACAGAAGGGATCACCCTTATCGCCGATGACTTTTTAACCAATATTGCCAACGATAAACTCATTCGTCACCACTTTGAACAAACTGACATTGCGATTTTTAGGCAGCGATTTATTGAGCACCTATGCGTCGTTACCGGCGGGGACTGCAACTATCAAGGTGAAACAATGTTTAATTCCCACCAAGGACTCAATATTACACAAGCTGACTTCGATGCTATTGTTGGCCATCTGATCGCTGCAATGAAACAGCAAAATATTCCGATCTCAACAAGAAATGCCCTACTCGCAAAGTTGGCTCCTATGTATAGCGACATTACCTACCACTGATGCAGCTTTTTTAGCATTAACTTACAAACCGAATAAAACACCAACAAATAAACAGTTGATTAACAACAAATAAACACACCAAAAACCAACCGAACAAACAAGCAGCAGTTAGATACAAAATGACACCGAAAGGACGTTAGATGTCATAGTTTTTACATATTATCTCTCTATAATTGACCCCGAACTTGAAGCAAAAGCTCTAATCATAAAGAGCAAATGTGATTCAGTTCACACATGAAGCTAACGACGTTGGCTTCGGGGTCAAAATAATAATAGAGATTGATGGTTATGTTTAATAAAAAAATATTAGCAGTTGTTATCGCATCGACAGTCGGACTAGGCGGCTGTAGCTGGAATGATGACGATGATGACAAAGTCACCACGGCAAGTGTCGATCTGAGAATTCTGGAAACCACAGATCTGCATACCAACATCATGGATTTTGATTACTATCAATCAAAAGTGGATCCAACTATTGGTCTGGCTCGCACCGCCAGCCTTATCCATGAAGCCCGTAAAGAAGCCGATAACTTTGTATTAGTCGACAATGGTGACCTTTTACAAGGCAGTCCAATGGGCGACTACATGGCCAAAGTAGGTCTACAAGAGGGTGACGTGCACCCTGCCTATAAGGCAATGAATACCTTAGACTATGATGTTGGCAATATTGGTAACCACGAGTTTAACTATGGCCTGGATTTCCTTGAAAAGGCGATAAGTGGTGCAGAATTCCCATATATCAACGCTAACGTCTACTGCGCGGCAGATGATTGCTGGAACGATGTCAAAAACGGCGAAAACCTATTTAAGCCTTATTTGATCAAAGAAAAAGTGGTTATTGATACCGAAGGCCGCGAACACACAATCAAGATTGGCTATATCGGCTTTGTACCGCCGCAAATCATGCTGTGGGATAAGCAGCACCTGACGGACAGGGTTGAAGCCAAAGATATCATCGAAACCGCCAAGCTTTTCGTGCCAAAAATGAAGGCTGAAGGTGCCGATGTGATCATCGCCATTCCTCACTCTGGTATAGGTTCATCAGAAAACCCTGGCGACCCTATGGCCGAGAATGCCACGTTCGCACTCACCAATGTTGAAGGCATCGATGCCATCATGTTTGGTCACAGCCACTCGATCTTCCCTCATGCCAACTATGCCGATCTACCTAATACCGACGTGGAAAAAGGTTTGCTCAACGGCGTTGCTGCAGTCATGCCTGGCCGTTGGGGCGATAACTTAGGGGTGGTTGACCTTAAACTCACCCTCAAAGATGGCGCTTGGTCGGTAACCGATGCACAAACCGAAGCACGCCCTATCTATGACGGTGCCAACAAAGTCGAGCTGGTTCAGGCAGACAAAGACATTCACGATGCGGTTGAACTGGAACACCAGGGCACCTTGGCCTTTGTCGATGAACCTATTGGTGTCGCCGCCGCCGAGATGTACAGCTTCCTAACCTTAGTGCAGGATGATCCAACGGTACAGATAGTGTCCGACGCGCAAATTGCCCAAGTCACGGCCAAGCTACCAGCATCCTTAAAAGGGATCCCTGTACTGTCAGCCGCTGCTCCCTTTAAAGCGGGTGGTCGCCATGCCACCGAGGCCGATGCTTCGCAATTTGTTCAGGTTGATGATGGCGATCTAACCTTTAAGAACGCTGCCGATCTCTACCTCTACCCTAATACTATGGTGGCGGTGAAGCTCACAGGTGTCGAACTAAAAGACTGGTTAGAATGCAGCGCCAACCAGTTCAACCAGATTGACCCTAATTCGAGTGCACCACAGTCATTGATCAACTGGAATGGCCATCCAACATACAACTTCGATGTGATCGATGGCGTAACCTATAAGATTGATGTCACCCAGCCGAGTAAGTTTGACCGCGACTGCGCAATCGTTGCTGGCAACGAAAATGCGAATCGCATCGTCGATCTTGCCTACACCACACCTGACGGTGAGGTGATCACAGGTGAAGCGCTAAACAGTCAGGAATTTATCGTGGCATCTAATAACTACCGCGCCTTTGGCGGTAAATTTGCCGGTACGGGTTCTGATTATGTTGTGATGGAACTGCCTGACACCAACCGCGAGGCGTTAGCGGCTTATATCACGGCGCAGTCTAAGCCAAACGATCAGGGCGGCTATGATGACAAGGTTGACCCACGTGCCGACTACAACTGGGACTTTAAGACCATCAACACCCAAGTTGCGCTGGATATTCGTTTCGAAACACAAAACAGCGACAAAGCCGACAAGTTCATCAGTGAAAACCAACTACGTAAGATGGAGAAACTTGCTGAGCCAGATGCGCTTGGTTTTGCCGTCTATAAAATTGATTTAACCACTGAATCTGCAGCTAAATAAGTTAAATTTTTAGCGTCAATTGAAAGCGCCCCTTGGGGCGCTTTTTTATTACACAAGCATTTTTAACCCCAAGCGACCGCCAAATTCCTCTAGCGTTTGTTTATTTCATATGGGTTTATTTCGCGCTAATTTATCTAACATTGGTTCATCTAACATTCGCCATCGCGACCTCAAGTGAAGTGTGATACCAATCAGTATAAGAAAGTAATCTGCTCAGCGTGCTTTTTGACAACTCATTCAAGGCAATGGATGATGGAATGCTTGTTCCCTTGCGAGGCCATTCAACGCTGAAGTAGAAAGGTAAAAAACACGCCTAACAGGCGATTTTTAGCACTTGTGATGCAGTGTAACGAGTTTGACCCTAGTTCAGCTATGCTCTTCACTTGTTGCCTCATAAGCGCTAAATGGTGGCAGAGCGATCACATCTTTGTACTAATTGGTATAAATCGCTCAGTTACTTATGCTAATTCGCTTTATTGGGTTAGAGTAAACTAACCCAAATTAACCAAACTTATTTGATGAACGATATTAGTCAACTCCCTTATTCACAATCATGTGAAAACAACAAAAATGCGATTTTATCTATCCTTAATGTGTGTTTTGCAAATACGCAAAATGTATTAGAGATAGGCAGTGGCACTGGACAACATGCGGTTCATTTTGCGCAGCATTTACCCCATTTAACTTGGTATCCTAGTGATCAAAGCCACTATATTGAGCACCTCGCATTAAGGCTTGCGTTAGAAGGTTCGGCTAATATAGCGCAACCTATTCCACTGGATGTATTGCATACTTGGCCCTGCGACCAGCTCATTATTGATGGCATCTTTACCGCTAATACGATGCACATAATGAGTGAATCCATGGTTAAAGCTTTCTTTAAAGGCGTAGGTAAACATCTAAGCCCTGGTGGTATTTGTTGTATCTATGGCCCCTTCAACTACGACAATCGATACACTAGTGAAAGTAATAGGCAATTTGATATTTGGCTCAAACACCGCAACCCACATAGCGGTATTCGCGACCAACACAAAATAGTTGAACTTGCGGCTCAGGCGCAAATGAGTTTAACAACGGATCACGAGATGCCCGCGAATAATCGCTTATTACAATTTTTTAAAAACGAGTAATAACAGCGAATGAATTAGCGACTGCCATAATTGAATTGGGTAGCGCTCATCTCAACAAACAAAGCGCTACCGTTAGACTGTTACATGAACCACTTGTTGGCGGCCACCTGCAATTGATACTAATTGCAGCGAAAAAGAACGTTAAAAATCAGCTTCTGTCAGTTCGCAAATCAGCTGACTAGTCGATTCAATCTGTTTACGCAAGCTACGCGTCTGCACAGCCCAATACTGCATATAAAATTGCGCTGTTGCTAACTTGTTTTCATAAAAGGCGCGATCAGCACATCCATTTTCGAGCGCCTCTAACGCCACAACCGCCATTCTCGCCCACATCCAAGCCAAAGACGTGATACCGAAAATTTGCATATACGCCATAGAAGCTGCGCCAATAATATCGGGGTTTTTAGCCGCATTAGTTGTGATAAATAGCGTTGCTTTTTCAAGATCGGTAGAGGCGTCAATTAATGGTAAAATATAGGATTTCATTTTGTCATTGCTTACCTGTTCTGCGATAAAAGGCTTTACCATCTCAGACCAGATAGAGAGCGCTTCACCGCGATCAGACAAGAGTTTTCGCCCGACTAAATCTAACGCTTGTACTCCATTAGTTCCTTCATAGATCATGGCGATGCGACTATCGCGCACAAACTGCTCCATGCCCCACTCATGAATATAGCCATGACCACCAAACACCTGCTGAGCATCGACACAGGCTTTAAAGCCTTGACCGGTAACGAAGCCTTTTACAATGGGAGTAAACAGCGCCGCGAGTTTACTGGCTTTAGCAGCGGCTTCGTCGCTGCTATTGCGGTGAGATTCATCAAGCCACAGCGCTTGCTGTCCCATTAACGCCCTAGCACCTTGATTAAAGGCTTTTTGAGCCATCAACATACGGCGAATATCACCATGAACAAGAATAGGATCTGCCGCCATGTCAGGGGCTTTGACACCGCTCAGCGCACGACCCTGAATGCGATCTTTGGCATATGTCAAGGCATTTTGATAGGCGATTTCTGACACGCCTACCCCCTGCACGCCGACGCCAAGACGCGCCTCATTCATCATGGTAAACATCGCCCTTAATCCCTGATGAGGCTGACCAACTAACTCACCGATAGCACCATCAAATAACATCACGCAGGTTGAGTTACCATGTATACCCATTTTATGTTCTAGCGCCGTGGCTTCCACCCCATTTAAACAGCCTAAGCTACCATCATCGTTAATGAGATATTTTGGCACGACAAACAAAGAGATCCCTTTTACTCCTTCTGGCGCATCGGGAAGACGAGCTAAAACCAAATGTACAATGTTGTCGGTTAAATCGTGATCGCCTGAAGAGATAAAGATTTTTTCCCCACTAATGGCATAGGTATCCTTCCCTACAGGAACAGCTTTAGTGCGCAGCAAAGCTAAATCGGTACCCGCATGGGATTCGGTCAAATTCATGGTACCCGTCCATTCACCGGTAACCAGTTTTTCCAAATACTTATCTTTTAGTTGCTGACTTCCATGGGCATGAATCGACGCATAAGCCCCATGGGTTAAGCCTGGGTACATGGCAAACGCCATATTGGTAGAGGTATTCATCTCGGTGGCGAATATCCCCACCGACTCTGGTAATCCTTGACCACCATATTTGGGATCGCTCGTAAGTGTCGCCCAGCCGTTATCAATATATTGCTGATAAGCCTCTTTAAAGCCTTTAGGGGTAATAACTTGGCCGTCTTTAATCTGACAGCCTTCTACATCACCACTGCTATTGAGTGGCAACATCACCTCTGTAGTAAAATCAGCGACCCCTTGTAAAATAGCGTCGACGAGTTCAGCATCGATCTCATCAAATCCTTGAAGATCAGTGCGATTATAGATAGTGAGCAATTCATTGAGGATAAATTGATAGTCTCTTAACGGAGCTTGATAATTAGGCATTGCATAATCCTTTTTTTACAACTTCACCGAGAACTGTACCCATAACCTAATGGTTAATTAGGTTTGAGCTCTGACCACTTTAGCTAACTCAGAATAAAAATGCAGCACTATTTATACGCTTGTTTTAATTTATGAACAGCAAAACAACAAAAACAATGATCACACTACTTATCGTGACCATTAAAACTCTGTAAGCTAACCCTTACCATTCCGACCATGAGTCAGCATTAAGGAATAAGTTAAATATGAGTTCTGTAACCACCAAACAGCATGCTAACGGTTTAGATTACGTCGATGTAGACACCGAGCTATGTAAAGCACGGATCTTTATGCAAGGTGCTCAAATTGAGAGTTTTCAGCCTAAGGGAAAGCCACCTCTCTTGTGGGTATCTAGCGCTGACGACTATCAACCAGGTAGCGGAATACGAGGTGGTATCCCCGTTTGTTGGCCTTGGTTCGGCATGAATGAAAATCCCCAATGGCCTCAGCATGGTTTTGCCCGCATTCGCTTATGGCAACTCGACGCAGTGCAGATGCAAGACCAAGCAGTAGAACTTAAATTCAGTCTCACCGTCGATGATGCAGATAAGCAATATTGGCCTTACCAGAGCCGCGTTGAACTCATCTTCAACTTAAGCGACAGCTTGAGCGTTAAACTGGTTAACACCAACCTTGGTGAGACCCCTTTTAGTTTGACGCAAGCACTACACACTTACTTTCCCATCGAGGATATTCATCAGCTCAAAGCCAGTGGCTTTAGTGGCGCGAACTATATCGAATTTGGTGAAGGCCCCTACACTCAGGATGGCGATGAGGTATGCTTTGACCGGGAAACGGACAGAGTCTACAGCCAACTGGAGGATTGCCAACTGCTGCATACCCCAAACGGCACCATAGAAGTACACCGTGAAAACAGTCACTCGGCCATCTTGTGGAATCCCTGGATAGATAAGTCGAAACGATTATCTCGTTTTAATGACAAGGACTACCTGACCATGGTCTGCCTTGAGGCCGCAAATGTGTTGGACGACAAAGTCACGCTGGCCCCTGGTGAGTCTCACACCCTGGCCACCCATATCCGCTGGCAACCAAGCACCTAAGGATAGCGCCTAAGGATTACGCTTAAGAAGCGCCGCAGTCTATGTCCTCGCGGCGCCAATCAATGATAAACTCAAGCAGTAACTAACCACCCAAGAGACAAGGACAGATGTGGCGACGCCTTTTTAGACCCTGCAAAACCTTGCTTCTTGGTATCGCCTTGATGCTGATACTCCTGTTGGGCATAGCGGCATCACAACTAGCCAGCCTCACTCAACGTCTGCTCAACCCATATCTGAAAGATGCTGGCGTGCAAATTGTCTCTCTGCACCTCACCCCCAGTGATTTGGTTCATCTTCACCTCCCCCTGCTGCAACTTAGGGTCCACAACAGCCTGGTCACACTGCATGATCTGCAGCTTCAACTGACGCCAAACTGGTTAGACGGCCCTATGGGGCTACAAGGTCTCGACTCACTGGCGATTCGCCAAATCGAGGTAGACCTTGCCACAGACTTTTTTGAACGCATGGGCGCGCAACAAGATGACTCGGCCACCGGCGCACTGGAACTCAGCAAACTGCCTCAGATAGCCATAGGCCGAGTGACGTTCAAGACGCAGGCGCTAAGCAGTCCAGCAATAGAAAGACCTTTGGGGCTGAGCCTTGATTACCTCAATCTTGATGATAAGGGGCAGTTAACAAGCGCGCTGAGTTTCTATCAATCGCCGCTACTCACCCTCAATGCGACGCTTGAAAAGACCCGTTGGCAGCTCTCCAGCCAAATGGATCTTGATAACCTCTCTAAGCTTGTTACAGAGCTGGCCAGCTTATCGCCCCTCAACACACAAAGCAGCGCATCTGTCATCGCCCTGCACCAGCTGAAAAGGATATTGACCGAGGAGATGTGCCTAAAGGGCAAGTTCAACTCAGAGATGCAGCTTGATCTTGCCCGTGGAAACTTAACCTCTAGCCACCAGCTGAGCGATCTCGAGCTAGCGCTTGCCAGGGTTGGCGGTCAGCCGCTTAAGCATCCGCTCAAGCTGGAAATCACAGATATGACTAACATGCGCAGGGGGATAACGCTTGATCTGAAAGGCCCCTTAACCGATCTGCAGCTATCGCTTGCACCGACGCAATTAGAGCTGGCGCTGAGCCCCGAACAATTTCAGCCACTTGCCAGCAATCACTCCCCCATGCTCAATGGTCTATTAACTCAGCTGACGCCACAAGGCGCTGATTTTGGGGGGAATGGCTCTCAACCAACTGAGCCTCAGATAAGACTAACACTCAACTTGGGTCAAGCAGAGACAGAGCCTGGAAAAGTAGCATTCGATTACAACCTTGCCCACCAGCGCTTGAATCTTGCCGCAATGACGGCAAGTCTAACCCTTGGTGAAAATAAGCTCACGGCCAAGCTGAGCGACCTTGAGTTGAGCAAACTGATGCAAACAGCGACAGGCGCAGCGCCAACATCTGCGCCTGCCACTCACTGGCGCTTAGGCGCAGATTGGCAAATATCAGGCGAAGTTAACCAAGCGCTTTGCATCGCACTGCCCCCCGACAATCCAGTCGATGGCCACTGCGCAGACGCCAGCATGAACCGTCTATCGCTAGCACAGGCTCAATTATCCTTGGTGGGCAGTATTATTGGTGAGCAAGACACAGCCCACCAAAATCAACATTTCGTCTTGAGTGTAAGTGGCAGCGCGAGTCTATCCGAGCCCGGCTTTAATCATCGACAGCTAGAGGTAGGAGCAAGCGGTATCGACACAGAGCTCCCCTCACCCCTTAAGCTTGAATTTCAAACAGGTGCAGACCCAGCGCTTGAGCTGACTTGGCAAGCGGTGAATGTCAAAACGGCTAAGCATCGCCTTCGCTGGCCGTCAACGCACTCATCCCGCCAGGGCGTAGCGCCCATTGATCCCGCCGCCATGGCGAGCCTGACCAGCTCGCAGACAAGCACGACCCTTGGCGCTGGCCACATCAAGTTGCGTCATGGTGCGTTGCAAACCGCTGAGTTATCAAAGCTGAATATTCTTACCGTATCACCGCAACTTAACGAGCCAGGGCAAGCTGCAAAGCTAAATGCCGACAGCCTGAGTTTTAGCGCCCAGCAGGGATTAACCCTGAGCCAAAAACAAGTGCATATTGCTCCCCTAACGCTTGCCATTAATTCCCTGGGAGCCAGTCAGGAAACGCTAGATGCCAAGGGCCAGGCACTGAGTAATCAACTGCAGCTTGAGCATCTGACCCTTGAGACAAAAACGATTGACCTCAAGGCAGGAGACAACAGATCGGCAGACGAGCAAGGCGAAAACCTAATCCGTCTGTTGACGTTAGAGACATTACTTAATACGCCCTGGCAGAGTGAGCTTGATTATAAGCTGACCCAATTAACGCTCAAGCAGCAGGGCATGCGCCTCAATAAATTGCGCAGCAAGACCTTATATTCCCTGCCTGAAGCGAGTCTCAATCAAGCGATTCAATGGCAGGGGCTGACCACAGAGCAATCAAATAATTTGATCGCAAATCAAAATAAGCAGCCAAGTTACCGACTAAAGACCAAAGAATCCTGGCTGTTAGACAAGCTGCCTTTTGAGAGTCAGCACTTAATGCTGTTCTCTCAGGCGCTACAGCCACTGCAACTCAGCGGGCAGCTCAATATGGTCAATGACGCCAACGCTATCGTCGCGCGCCTCTCTCGTCTCAGGGCGATGCCGTCCAAGCTCTTCTTGATTGGAGATGCCCAGCTGCATGGCACTCATAATCTAACCTGGCAACGGGATAGCCTGGATTTCACGATGGCGTTAACACCAAGCATGCAGATCAGCGAGGGCAGCTTTCAGGCACTGCCATTTGAGCAAGCCCAATTCACGGCCCTGTGTGAGCTAACAGGCAATGATAACAAGGTAAATGGGCTCAATGCGGCGGTAAACTGTCAGCAGATAAACCTTAAGGTCGCCGCTTTTAATCCCGGAGTGTTACTCACGGATCTTAATGCTAATGCCGATTTTAAACTCGATATCGGCAAAGGACTTGACGCCACCATAGGCCTTAACGGTGCGGATGTGAAACTTAACGGCACGGCAAAAACGCTGGGCGGTGAGATCTTGCTGCCCATCTTCAACCTGAATCTGGGCGCCCCCTCCTCAGCTTATCTGGTGTTGCAGGGTATGGATCTGGCGCAGCTGCTCGCCGCGCAGCCGCAAACCGGAATTTACGCCGACGGCATCTTCGATGGCGTACTGCCAATCAGTCTCGAACAGGGCAAGGTTAGCGTTAGCAATGGCCAATTGGCGGCCCGAGCGCCAGGCGGCTTGATTAAAGTTGACGATAATCCCGCCGTAGTACAGATGCGCGTGTCGCAGCCCTACCTGGATTTCGCCTTCTCGGCACTGGAGGAACTTCACTATACCCAGCTGTCGAGTAGCTTCGACATGGCTCCCAACGGCGATGCCCAGCTAAAAGTACAGGTCAAGGGTCGGGCCAAGGATATTGAACGCCCCATACATTTGAACTACGCTCAGGAAGAAAATATGTTGCAGTTACTCAAGAGTTTACAAATAGGTGATAGAATGCAGACTGAAATTGAACGCGCGATGGCAAACTAACCTAAAGTAAACGTTCAGCTTATGGTCATATTGCTCAGAGTAATCTAAGTTCATAAGCCTAAGCTCACCATCAACCATATTAAGGAAGCACAGTGAAAAAATTGCTAACCTTGCCAACCATGACCCTGGGGCTAACCGGCGTGCTGCTCCTTGGTGGCTGCACGCCAACGGTAAAGATAGAGCCACCAGATAAGCCTATCGTCATCAACCTTAACGTTAAGATTGAACATGAGATCAAGATTAAGGTTGATAAAGAGCTCGATGAGCTGATTAACAACGATGAACTCTTCTAATCAAGGTATAAGGTGATTCAAATGAAAAGCAAAATACTTGTCTTGATAGCCGGACTTCTTCTTAGCCTCAATGCCTTTGCCATCTCACTACAAGACGCTAAGGCGCAGGGGTTAGTGGGTGAGCAGATAAATGGCTACTTAGGTGTGGTGGTTAATAGCGGCGAAGCCAGTGCGCTCGCCAAGTCAGTCAATGCCAAACGCAAGGCCCACTATGAAAAGATCGCCCTTAAGAACCAGATAAGCGTCGATGATGTTGCCAAACTGGCCGCAGAAAAAGCGATAGCGGCTGCCGATAAGGGACACTACATCCAAACACCGCAAGGCAAATGGATTAAAAAGTAATAGGTTAGCCAGCGACACTCTGTCGCTGGCCTAACTCACTGCATGGCGCCGATACCTCTTGCCTTCACCACGAGAAGATCGCACTGGATCCTATCTATCACTTGCTCCCCCACGTTACCACAGAGGCTTGAAAACAGGTCTGTCTTACCTGTATCGCCAACGATCACCAACTCAGAATCCACCTCTTTCGCCAACGACTCGATGGCATCTTCCGGCAAAGATTTAGTCAGGTGAATATGCTTGTTCTTGGGCGTATTCTCAGGCTGAAGATGGTAACGGGTCGAATACTGAGACATCTGCTGCAGGTGGAAGTGCTCATCGTTAGCCGGCGATACCGTCTGATGAAAGGAGATACTAGGTGTATCACCATAGTAGCAATCAATGAGGTGGCAATCGCCACATAGTAACTCAGAGAAATGCTCAGAGGTTTGCAGCACGGTTTCATTTAACTCTTTGTGCACCATATCATCGGCACAGGGTTCCACCAATGAAAGAATATGGCCTCCCGGATGCCAGATGTGATCTTTAACCACAACCACAGGACGCGAAGATTCGCGGATCAAGCGCACATCCAAAGGTTTGATGGTGAGCCAGTTCCACAGCTTATGCCGTGACGCTGCCAAGATCACCGCATCTACCCTGTAGTCTTCGCAAAACTGCAGCACATCATCGCTGGAATGACAGGCGATCGACGCTTTAGAAATATTCAGGCCTGATTGCACCGCCTGGCGAATAAAGGCGGTGAGACAACTCTGTTTACGCTCTTTGGTTTGTGGCTGAAACTGATCGCCGTTATTTTCAGACTCGAAGGTATCCACCAATCGGTTAACAAAATGGCTGTGCTCTAACATCATGACGATGATGATCGCATGGGTTTTACCGGCCAGATATACGGCCCGAGATACGGCCTTTAGGCTAAAATCGTGTTCATCTACAACCACTAATAATCTCTGATAGCTATCCATAAGCTTACTCTCCTCGGATTCGACATTAAGTTTAGCCCACCCGTTGGCCAGAAAAGTGGCGTCAGCCCAGTAATGGCGAAGCTTATCGCCAAGCTTATGATAATAGAAATGATTATTGTTAAGAACATTTTTACCTAACACAAGGCCTATGGAAACCTTTAGCTATTAGCAATCAGCAAGTGAATTAGATATCGAATAAAATCAGTTTATTATAAAATTTTACGCCAAAAAAAAAGCCACCCTAGGGTGGCCGTTTAAAACAGCGGCTATTAGAAAGCCAACTTTGCCTGACCTTTTAAGCCATGGTTATCCTTAACCGTTAATTTGACCTTGCTGCACTATGGCCAAAGTTGATAGCCCAAAGCTAGTAATAGCGCGGATACGGAACAGATCACCGTTTCCCTGACCATCGATTTGCTCTAGGCCGCCCCTGCTGACACAATCTTTACGGACCAGGGAGATTAGTTGTCCTGCCAGATCATCACTTTGGCCTGCTCACCTTGCTTGCGGGTCGCACGATACATGCCTTCGGTATTAAATGGAGTCGCGATATTACCGCGCTGATCGATAGCGATCACCCCGCCGGTGCCGCCCGCGGTGATCAGGCGTTGATTGATCACCTCATCGGCGGCCTGCAGTATCGATTTTTGCTGATATTTGACCTTGGCGCAGATATCGCCCGCCACATGGTAGCGAATAAAATACTCACCATGGCCAGTGGCCGATACGGCGCAAACCTGGTTTTCCGCGTAGGTGCCCGCGCCAATCACAGGCGAGTCACCGATACGGCCGAAGCGTTTCACCGTCATGCCACCGGTCGAGGTACCCGCCGCAAGATTGCCCTGCTTATCCAGTGCCACAGCGCCCACAGTGCCGAACTTATAATCGAGATCTAAATAGTTAAGCGACGCCTGATAATCTGCCTTGCCCTCTTGATTGCTCTGCGCCTGTTTTAATTTGGCCTTGGCATCGAGTAACTGCTGATAGCGAGCATCGCTATCAAAATAGGTGACGGGCACAAAGTCAAAGCCCTGGGTTAAGGCAAACTCTTCAGCACCTTCACCTGACAACATGACATGGGGCGATTTGTCCATCACGGCCCGGGCCAGATCGATAGGGTTTTTAATATGTTTAACCCCAGCCACCGCGCCCGCATTCAGAGTACTGCCATCCATAATCGAAGCGTCCATCTCGTGGCCACCATCATAGGTATACACAGCACCTTTACCGGCATTAAAGAGGGGGCTGTCTTCAAGAATATTGATTGCCGTAGTGACAGCTGTGAGACTGTCACCGCCCTGCTCCAACACCTTATACCCGGCATCCACCGCCTGTTTAAGCTTGTCGCGATAGGCTTGCTGTTGTTCATCTGTCAGGTTGGCTTTAGAGATGGTTCCCGCGCCGCCATGAATGGCGATAGAAAAAGGCGGTGTCTGCGCCATCACATTGGCGCTCATCAATAAACCCATCAGGCCAGATAACATTAGGGGGGTAATAGTGCTTCTCACGTTAGGCTTCCTCGTTATTGTTTGCCTTCTTTGTACCGATTTTAATCATTAATTACAATCATCATCTTGCTTGCCCTCTATAATCTGCGACAATAAACAACAATAAAATTCTCAACTAGATAGAGCCTTTTTCTTGCGGATCTCTGCTTCTTTATCCCAGCGACTACTCCTAACCCTACTCTTTTTGAGTTTAGGTACCTCTACTGCTTGGGCCGATAAATGGCTCAAGGTAGAAATTAACGGCGCCGATGAGGCGCTAACACGTAATATCACTGCCCATCTGGGCACGATCCCCAACTCAGAGGTACAACGCCGCGCCTTCATCTTTAATGCCGAAGAGAACATAGAAGCCGCGCTGCATTCGATGGGCTACTACAAGGCAAAAATTGAACCTCAGCTCGATAGTCCGGAAAATGCGCCCTGGACCTTACGCCTGGCCATCACGCCCGGCGAGCCAACGCTGATTCAGTGGATAGATATTCGCCTCTCGGGCGAGATCCTCGATGACGAAGTGATCGACCGATGGCTAAAACAGATCACCATTAAGCCCGGTGATCAGCTCAACCATGGCGACTATGAGTCGATAAAATCTCAGCTGCTGACCTATGCCCTTGCCCGCGGCTATTTTGAAGGGAAATACGTTACCAACCAGATAGTGGTCAACCGAGATCTCAATAGTGCACAGATCAGCCTGCATTACGACTCAGGGCCACGCTATCGTATCGGCGAGGTTCAATTTAACGGCCATGATCTGGTGCCGGGCTTTCTTGACCAACTCATCCCTTTCAAAGCCAACGCTCGTTACAGTACTGGCAAATTAAGCGCCCTCAACCGAGAGCTTGTGAATACGGGTTACTTCAATAACATTAAGGTGTTGCCACAACTCGACAAGATAACAGATGACAGGGTGCCCATACGCGTCGAGCTAAGCTCCAGACCCACCCACTCTATCGAGCTGGGTGTCGGTGCCGACATAGGTAATTCTCTTGATAACAAGGTAGACCCCAGAATAAGGGCCACCTGGCGCATGCCACAAATTAACCGCTATGGGCACTCTCAGGAGACCAGTATCGAATGGTCACCCGATACACCAAAATTTCTGACGACCTACACCATTCCCATGAGTCATCCGCTGGACGACCAACTCAAGCTAAGAATTGGGCTACTCAGGGACAAATATGGCGTCACTCAAGTCTATGATCCCGATAATCGAGACTATGGCAACACGGGCGAACTCGAGTCAGTGAAAAAGCTTGCAGGTGTTGTCAGACAAAAAGTGTTCGGCAATCAATGGATCTTTACTTACTCTCTCGATGCCATCAACGAACAATATACTCAGTCAGATATCGATTTCAAACCCGATCTCTTTCTGTTTGGTACCAGTCTGTCACAAACCATCAGGGGGGATAATAGCCTAGATCCTAAGTCTGGCTATTATCAGTCTTACAGCGTGGAATACGCGGAACCTGAACTTGGCTCAGATCTGCGCCTAGGTCGAATTCAGGCCAAGTTTAAATGGATAGACACTTTCTTTGATAAACACAGATTTGTGTCACGTTTGGATCTCGGTGCCAACCTAGTGAAAGAGGAAGATATGCCGCTTGTACCACCTTCGCTACGCTATTTTGCCGGCGGTGATCAAAGCATACGTGGCTACAGCTATCAGGAACTGGGGCCCTATATCGACTATATCGATACTGAAAATCAACTGGCCCGTATGGTTGTCGGTGGCCAGTATCTTTTAGTGGGCAGCCTAGAATACCAATACTATCTGACGCCGACTTGGCGTTTAGGAACCTTCATCGATGCTGGTAATGCCTTTGATAACAACCAGTTTAACCCTATTGCCTCCGTCGGCGGCGGCGTACACTGGATATCGCCCATCGGACCGATAAAATTGGATCTCGGTGTCGGCCTTAACGAAACCGAAACCGTAGACCGTAGCTGGCGTATCCACTTCACCATGGGGGCTGAGATATGATTGACCAGTCCAATGAGCTAGACCTGGCACAAACCGATAACCAAGGCGCGGTGCCAGCCAGCCCCCTAACCCCCTTTAAACGTCTGCTTGGCTGGCTACGCAACCTGATCCGCTTGGTTTTCTATCTGCCCTTAGCCCTACTGATCATGCTGGCCTTGATGTTCGGCACCCCCCTTGGCACGCGCGTGTCAGTCATCTTGGCCGATGCCTTAGTGCCCAACTTGTCGGTCAGCTACAGCGCAGGCCGGCTCAACGGCCAATTAACCTTAGCTCATGCCCACTGGCAGATGGCGGGCATAGTCGTTGATACTCAGGATCTGACGCTCAACTGGCGTCCGCTATGTCTACTGCAACGCCAACTTTGTGTCGATACCTTAAGTGCCTCAGCGGTACAAGTCGACATAGATACAGATGAGCTTAAGGGTAAGGATGACAACCAAGCGCTAGCGGAAGAATCCATTAAAGATGAAGGAGCAGAGCCCATCAAAGAGGAGGTAACAGAGGCCGATGAGCAGCAGCTGGTACTTCCCTTTGGCATATTGCTCAATCAAGGCGATCTCAAACAGGTCAAGGTTCGGGTCAACCAGATGCAGTTTAATGCCGACGCCCTCACAGCCAAGGCCAGCTGGTTAGAAACGGGGCTCAGGGTAAACCAACTGGCCAGCCAAGGACTCTATATCGATATTCCCCTGTCTGCAGAAACGGACAAGGCAGCAGACGCCGACCAGGCTGATGCCGATAGCTGGCCCCTCACCCAGTTGCCAGAGGTGGCCATTCCCATGCCTATCTTTGTCGATACCGCCGAGCTCACCGACAGCGAGCTCAGGCTGGGGCAACGAATCGATCATTTCCAAGCCTTCGCCCTGCAAGGCAGTTATGTCGGCTACAAGATAACCTTGGACAGCCTAGATGTGCAGCATGACTATGGTAAGGCCCACCTAGATGGCCATATAAGCCTAGAGCAAGATTACCCTATGGCGCTGAACCTGCAGGCCGATCTCGCCAGTCAGCAGCTCACCGAGCTGCCACAGTTGAAACGCCAGCAGCTAGAAGCGGAAATAAACGGGGGCTTTGCCGCACTCGCGGTAACACTAAAAGGCAAAGGCCATTTGGATCTGGCCCTAGATGGCGAAATCAACCTAGACAGCCCACAACTGCCCTATCGTGTGGCGCTAACCAGCCCGCATCTGATGTGGCCGCTTGCCGAGCCTGAATATGAAACCAAAATCCTTACACTCAATAGCCAAGGTAGTATTCAGAAACAAAGTGTCACCCTAAACGGCGACCTGAAGACCCCTTATCACCCTTGGCTTACGCTCGATGTCGAGTTTGAACACCAAACTAAGCAACTCTCGTTCGCTAAGCTGGATGTCGACAGTGAGATGGGCAAGGCCAAGCTCGCAGGACAACTGGCTTATGGCGACAAACTCCACTGGGATCTGCAACTCGATACCCAGACACTGGATCTGAGCCAGCTCAATATCGCCACTGAGCAGCCCCTACCAGAAACAGAAATTAACGGCAGCTTGCACAGCCAAGGGGACTATAGTGACAAACAGTGGGCGATTGGCGTCAGCAATGCCGATCTTCAAGGTCACGTTGCAAACTATCCGCTGCGGCTTCAAGGCGATATTGCCATCAATGACAAATTCCAGCTTAATGCCAAACAGCTGCAACTCAATGCCTTAGAGTCCGAGCTGACCTTGTCGGGACGTGTCGATGACAACTGGTCTCTCGATGGTCAGCTGAGCGTGCCAGCGCTTAGCCTGTGGGATCCTCGCGCCAGTGGCGCTATCGAGGCGGTTATCAATGTCTCTGGCGACGATGAGCACCCAGAAATTGCCATCAATGCCGATAGTGTGGAGCTGCAATACGCCGATATGCAAGTCGAGAAGGCAAAACTGATCGCCTTCTACCGTCCCCAGGATGAGCATCAATTTGCCCTGTCGTTAAAATCATCCGATATCAAACGGCAAAACGTTAGTTTGAGCACCTTTATCTTAGGGATCAAAGGCGATCTCAATAAACAAAAATTGGGGCTGCAGACCGATGGCGATATTCAGCTGCAAACCTCCATCGCATCCAGCTATGATGATAAAGCCCAAAGATTCGACGCCAACGTCAAACGTATTAACCTTAAATCTCGCCTAGGCGCCATGGCACTGGACAAGCCCATAGCACTCTATTGGGATCAGCAACAAGGCTATGGTGAAGTCGCACCTTTTTGTTGGCAACATGAGGCTGCCAGCCTTTGCCTGACCGACATTGCAGAACTTGGCGACAAGGGCGATACCCAGCTGCAGTTTACCGGTGATCTTGGCGCGTTGCTTTCGCCCATCTTACCCGATCGTCTGACCTGGCGGGGACCGACCCAGCTCGACGCTCTATTTCATTGGGCCAAAGGAGAGAAACCTACAGGCGAGATTGAACTGGCGATGGCACCCGGCCAGGTTGACTTAAGCACCAACAGACGCCAGATTAACGCGCAATATAAGTATCTGCAGCTGAGCGCGCAGCTCACCCCTGAGCGTTTTACTGCCGATGCCAAGTTCGAGTCTGAACGTTTCGCCAAGCTGAACACCAAGGTGGAAATTAGCACAGATCCCGAGCATCATCTTAGCGGCCAAATCGACCTGAAAGATATCAACCTCCATGCGCTGGCAGACTTTACCCCGCAGCTTGAGGTACTCGACGGCCGGGTGAGCAGTGTCATTACACTTGGCGGCACCCTAGAGAGCCCGCAGCTAACCGGCTCAGTCGACCTCATCGACGGGCAATTAGCCGCCGCGGCTAACCCGACGCTGCTGGACAACATAGCGCTAACGCTCTCACTCGTGGGCCAAGGGGCTAAACTGACGAGCCAGTGGACGATGGGCGAAGGCAAGGCAGAACTCGAAGGGGATCTGAACTGGCAAGAGGGTCTACAAGGAGATTTTCAGTTCAAAGGCGATAAACTTGCCATTATTCAACCGCCGCTGGCTATCTTAGATGTCTCACCAGATCTCACCATAGGCTTTAGCAACAAGCACTTAGATATCCAAGGGAATGTAGATATCCCTTCAGGCCATATCAAGATAGTACAGTTGCCCGAAGGTGGTGTGGCCCAATCGGACGATGTGATCTTTAACGACAGTCTGTCGACCCAAGTGCAGGAAAAAAATCCTATCGCTATTACCAGTCAAATCATGCTCAATGTGGGTGACAAGCTCAACATTGACGGCATGGGGCTACGGGGCATGCTACAGGGAACCCTAGAACTGCGCCAAGCGGCCTTTAAACCTCCTCTGCTCTACGGTGACATCAGAGTGGTCAATGGCACCTATAAATTCATGGGCCAGACCCTGTCGATCAATGCCGGTGAAGTTCAGTTTATTGGCCCTATGGCCGTGCCGAACCTGAATATTGAAGCGACACGGGAGATCAAAGAAGATGATGTTATCGCGGGCGTACGCATTACTGGCACACCGGCGAAACCAGTGGTCTCCCTCTTCTCAAATCCCGCCAAAGAGCAGGCTGAAATCCTTTCTTACATCATCAAGGGTACTGGGCTTAATAACTCAGATTCAGATCAAAACAATGCCTTGATGATGGGCGCCGCCCTGACCCTAGGCAATCAGCTCGGCGATAATGCCTTCTCCAATATGAGCAGCTCCGCAAGTGGTGTGATAGAAAAGCTGGGGATCTCTAACGTTCAACTCGATGCCAACGATGACGGTAAAGTTGCCATAAGCGGCTATATTGGCGATGACCTTATGGTCAAATACGGCGTGGGCGTATTCAACCCAGGTTATGAGATGACAGTACGCTACTACCTGATGTCTCAACTCTATCTGGAAAGCGTCTCAGGCACCATCTCTAAGACTTTAGATATCTACTACAGCTTCGATATCGATTAACGCTATTGGCCTGACACAAAAAAGCCGCTGTTTTCAGCGGCTTTTTTTAGTTCATCATCAATAAGAACTCGATGTCATAACTTAAACTGCAAAACCAAATAGCAAAGGATTAGACGTTTGCCTCAGCAGATTGCAGCAGGCTGCTCTTATGTCGCTGCCAAACCTTACCGCTATTAATGCCGTAACTGCGCATCAATACTGGTACGTCATGGTGGTTATGTTCTTTCGCTAAGGCTTCTAGTGCCTGATAGAAATCGAGAGCTAACTCCCTCGCCTTCTCAATGGAAAAGTACTCTTCACCCACTCGGCTATAGAGACCTTTAAAACCATTAAGGATTAGCACGTAAAGTGGATTTCCAGAATGGTAAGCTAAGGCGTGATGTAACTGATAATCAAAATCTATGTAGGCTTTTGCATTATCTTTTAAGTTCACCAGTGGCGCTAACGCTTCAAGAACTTTATCTGGATTGTAACGAACCGCACCTTTAAAATAGATGGCGCTAATATTCGTTCTCGCTGACAAAAGCTGTTCAAGCAGGACAGGCTCTCCCGCAGGATTTAAATCAGCAATGGTTTCTAACACATTCAGACCCGACGTTTCCCATATATCGTTTACGCGAGTCGGTTTACCATGTTGAATCGTTAACCATCCATCACGAGCCAATCGTTGTAACACTTCACGCAGCGTCGTACGAGTAACCCCGATGAGCTCAGAAAGCTCACGTTCGGCAGGTAAAATTGACCCAGGAGGGAACTTTCCTTCCCAAATAGAACGAACAATATATTTCTCGGCAAAGCTAGCAGGGCCTTTCGCTTCAATAATATCTTTGTCTTTATGCTTTATTGGTGCTTGGGGGACAGTTGTCATCAGGCCGCTATTCCAATTCAATTAGAGTTATCTTGGGAACTGATCATACCAGAGCAGCGAAAAATGGAAACCTAATCTATGAGATTAGTCACTTAGATAAAAGACAATGCTCTCATTAATAGAAAAAGTGAGCTAAAAATCATAACAGTTATTATTGTATTCTTGACGTAATCGTCAGTTTTTAGACTTTAGATTCAAAAAGGTATTAATTTATACATATCATTAAGCTACACTGAATCAAACAGTGGACAGTTAGTTAACTTTCTATAAAAAATAATTATACATTTGAGAGGGTGCCATGCCTGTGACTATGAGTCAGGCGTTTATTGATAACTTCTTAGGTAATTCACCTAAGTGGTTCAAAATCGCAATTTTATCATTTCTAGTGATCAATCCAATCGTCTTCTATCTCAACCCATTCGTTGCTGGATGGTTATTGGTGGTAGAGTTTATTTTTACATTAGCAATGGCGTTAAAGTGCTACCCTCTCCAACCTGGTGGTCTATTGGCCATTGAAGCGGTATTTATCGGCATGACTTCCCCAAGTCAGGTACTGCATGAGATCGAAGCCAACCTAGAAGTATTACTGCTACTGATATTTATGGTTGCTGGTATCTACTTCATGAAACAGTTGCTGCTATTTGTGTTCACTAAGATGATCACCAAGATCCGCTCTAAAATTGTCGTATCTTTGATGTTTTGTATTGCATCGGCATTTTTATCAGCCTTCCTAGACGCATTAACGGTTATCGCGGTAATTATTGCAGTAGCAGTTGGTTTTTACTCAATTTATCATAAAGTTGCATCAGGAAAGAACTTTTCTGATGATCATGACCACACCTCAGATCAACATGGTGAAGGTCACTCGTTATGTGAAAATGAGTTAGAAGCTTTCCGTGGTTTCCTACGTAACCTGCTTATGCATGCTGGTATAGGTACCGCTTTAGGTGGCGTTTGTACCATGGTCGGCGAGCCGCAAAACTTGATTATTGCCGCTCAAGCGAATTGGCAATTTGGTGAATTTGCCCTGCGAATGGGACCAGTGACGATTCCAGTATTTTTCGCGGGTATTGCAACCTGTTTCCTCGTTGAAAAATTTGGCGTGTTTGGCTATGGGCAACAACTTCCAGAGGCAGTGCACAAAATCCTATCTGATTATGCCTCTTATGAAGACGCTCGTCGCACCAAGCACGACAAAATGAAGTTAATTGTCCAAGCATTAGTGGGCATCTGGCTGATTGTCGGTTTGGCGTTCCATTTAGCATCGGTAGGTCTTATCGGCTTATCGGTGATTATTGTTACAACAGCATTTAACGGCGTCACCAACGAACATGCGCTAGGTAAAGCATTTGAAGAGGCTCTGCCCTTCACCGCGCTACTGGCGGTATTCTTTGCTATCGTTGGCGTAATTATCGATCAACAACTGTTCGCCCCAGTGATCCAGTGGGCACTAAGTTACGAAGGTAACACTCAGCTGGTGATCTTCTACATTGCCAACGGTCTGCTCTCGATGGTGAGTGACAACGTATTTGTGGGCACTGTTTATATCAACGAGGTCAAGGCCGCTCTTTTAGATGGTCAAATTACTCGCGATCAGTTCGACCTACTCGCTGTAGCAATTAATACAGGAACCAATTTACCATCAGTTGCAACACCAAATGGTCAAGCAGCCTTCCTGTTCCTATTAACATCGGCCATCGCACCATTAATTCGCCTCTCTTATGGCCGTATGGTATGGATGGCGCTGCCCTACACTATCGTGCTATCAATTGTAGGCGTACTTGCTATCGAAACAGGTTTCTTAGCTGATATGACCCAATACTTTTATGATTCGCATATGCTGATCCATCATTCGGTAGCAGAAGCGGCAAAAGGTGTTGTGCCTAGCCATTAGTTTGTTGATTGACGGAACTTATTTAGTTTCGTAAAGTCTTAAAAACGCCTCTAGATGTTAGAGGCGTTTTTTTATAGGAGAAGATTTTTGACTGCACTGACCCAATTTGCACAGTCTCGAATGGCATGGATAGTCTTGATGACCAGCGCCATAGCCTTAGAGATATGCGCTCTGTTTTTCCAATATGTAATGAAACTTGACCCTTGTGTCATGTGTATCTATCAGCGTGTTGCTATTTTAGGGTTGCTGTTTGCAGGCCTTATCGGCGTTATCGGTTGCCAATTTCGCCTCGTTCGCTTCTTAGGAGTATTGGCATGGGGCATAAGCACAGCTTGGGGGTTAAAGTTGGCCTTGGAATTAGTTGAAATGCAAACGAATCCAAATCCCTTCTCAACCTGCTCATTTTTACCTGAATTTCCAAGTTGGATGCCGCTACACGAATGGTTACCTTCAGTCTTCCTGCCAACCGGCATGTGTACCGATGTTCCTTGGGAGCTATTTGGGGTTACAATGCCACAATGGATGGTGGTCGCCTTTAGCACTTACCTGATTGCCTTGGTGGTGTTTATTATTCCGGCATTGATGCCAACGAAGAAGGCTTGATGTGCGATCAAGGTATCGCTTTTAAGAAACGCCCTAACGGGCGTTTTTTTGTGGCTAGCTATCGCCTAGCCACAGATGTAGCTTGTTCACACATCTACCTTGAATCCTATTAACTAGATATTTGAAAATCACTCCTTCAATCTAGTTAATAGCCTGCGGCTCGCTTATGTGCAGATACATCTGCTACACGCCGTAAATCCATCCTTGGAGGCTCGACGATGGCATCCCTGCCATCGACGTCCGCAGATGCATCTACACTAGGTATCTAACGCCTCTTCGATTTGGCGGCATTGATAGCGAGTAGCTTATCAAGTCTTCTATTGAGTTAGAGCCAAACCCTTTGTTTCCGAACATAAATAAGGGAATTTTGATTCTTTCGAGCAGCAACAACCTACATGGTTATTTATCAAGAACACTTTATTGAAAGTCCTGCCAGCTTGTTAACACCGCTTGACGCACTTATTACAACTTTGATTTCAAAGCATCATGAAGCTCTTCAATGACACCAACCAAAGAAACAAAGCGCTCACAACTGTTATAGTTGTCTGGATATACCCAGTTTAAAAAGGGTAATGAATCTACACTACCAATAATTGATTCAAGAGAAGTCTGATTTTCAAGGTTTGTCAGTGGTCTTTGAAGTTTCTTTGAATGTATATGGCCTATATAGTCATTACGAAAACTAACAATACCTGGTAAGCCCCTAATTTCTTAGACACTTAACTGTTTCTCAAAGTACTGTTTTTCGAACTGCACAGGAGACAGTCCATTATTACTACCATGACGACGCACAGGATTATAGAAATATTCGATATAGTTAAATATTTCTGAGCGAGCTTCATCTCTGTTTTTATAGATTTTTCTCTTAACTCTATCTTTCTTCAGCAACGAGAAAAAGCTTTCCGCGACAGCATTATCATGACAGTTTCCTCGTCGACTCATACTGGCTTCTAAATTGTGCTCTTTTAAGAAGCTACGCCAATCAGAACAGGTATATTGCACTCCTTGGTCAGAATGTATCAAAACCTTACATTTCGGTGAACGTCGCCAAATGGCCATTAATAGTGCATCAATTACCAAGTCAGCTTTAGGTGTATTCTTCATCGTCCAACCCACGACTTGACGAGAAAAAAGGTCAATAACAACTGTTAAATATAGCCAGCCCTCATGCGTACGGATATAGGTAAAGTCGGTCACCCAAACCTTGTTGGGTTCTGCGACATCAAAGCCACGATTTAACGTATTTGGTGCCGTGTGGCTAATATTCCCACCTCCAAAGCTTGGATTGCGTTTGTAACCTCGAATGGCCTTTATTTGGGCTTCCTTCATTATTCGATAAACACGATTTTTCCCGACGCTTTCGCCATCGTCTTTTAAATCTAAAGTCAGGTTTCGATAACCGTAGACACAACCGCTCTCTAGCCAAAATTGCTTAATTTTGCCCAGAAGTCGCTTATCTTCAATGGTACGCTTACTACAGGGCTGCTTTAGCCAAGCATAAAAACCACTACGATGAACATTGAGCACTCGGCACAGTACGGCTATGGGATATTGGTCGAGTCGAGACTTTATGAACGTGTACTTTTCTTTGACTCGCTTGCAAAGTACACGGCGGCCTCCTTTAGTATATTTCGCTCTTCCGTGACTCGCCGAAGCTCTGCTTTCAGTTTACGAATTTCGTCTTGCTGATTATCAATGGTGATGTGTTGCTTCTCTGGTTTATCGAACTTGTTAATCCAGTTATGCAAGCTTTTAGTTGTGATACCTAACCTTTCTGCCACATCAGCGATTTTATAACCACGTTCAGTGACTTGTTTGACGGCTTCAATTTTGAACTCATCAGGATAACGTTTTCCGCGCATGTAACACCTCATATTTTTGGTTCATTATAACTCTATGAAGTGTCTATTGTTCTAGGGGCTTACCAACCTTTGTTTTTAATTTCTTCTTGATAAGCATTACGTACTGTCGTTAACTCAGGAACTTCCGTGTTGAGAACTTTACTGTACTTACGACAAAACTCTACGTATTTTGAGGCATTGATAAATATCGACGTAAAGCAGATTCTAAAAATATGCTTATTACTCACATCTGTCTTTTCGATGATAACCTTACGCCTAGTTTCTTTTATTAAAAGCACTGCACCTTTAAGGTCGCCCGCCAAACCGTCTAATATGAAAATTGCGTTTTCAACTTCGGACTTCATGGTACCTCTTTGAATGAATGAGAACAGAATTAACTTTTGAGGGATTTGATAGGCGCATGTTGGTTGGCTTTTTCATTCCCTGAATGGCGTGGTCGATGATTGATTCGATTTGGCCTAGCTCTGTCCTTGATTGGTGATACTTTAATCTATTTTGTTGCTGATATTCAACATCTCATTTCACAATTTTGTGAAATTTTTCTTTAGGAATAATAGCTTGTATCAATGAGCAACAGACGAAGTTAAATCGAAGATATGATAGATAAGAGTGTAAGCACGCTTTTGGCCTTCGAAATCAGGGATGATTTCGCAGAGCCCACACGGATGTGCTTGCGGCGTGCCAAAAGAGTGCTTGCACAACCCTCGCCGGGCAGGCGTTAGATAACAATGAAGTTATGGTTTTAGATACTTTAGCAAACAACTAAGCCCAACAGGCACAGCTGCAAGCTAAAACCACATTTTTCTCACTTGAATGAGAAAGCGAAGGACTAGTCGCTGTCCTTCAGTGGCCATAGCACGATGTGATCTTCTAGATATTTCACCTTATCTTCATTAATCACTTTATTGCGTGTCGACATGCCCAAATCATGCATAGCTTGCTTGTCCCCGCCATTAAGTAACGGGTGCCAGCTAGGCAACTCCCTTCCCAAATATAGACGACGATAGGCACAGCTATCGGGCAACCAAGTCAGCTCTGAAATATTCTCGGGAGTGACTTTCGTGCAACTAGGCACAAAATTAAATCGCTGCTCGTAGTGCTGGCATTGACAATCTTTTCCATCTAGCAGTTTACACGCTGCGTTTGTGTAATAGAGTTCATCTGTTTCATCATCAATAATCTTATTGAGACAACACTTTCCGCATCCATCACACAGCAGTTCCCACTCGTGGCCGTTCAGCTCAGTTAAGCTTTTATCTTTCCAAAATGACATCTTTCTCTAATTCTATAAAAAAGCCTGCAATCGCAGGCTAGTTTACACTATTTAGCTAAGACTCGGGACGATAAAGTCGACATTATCCAGCGTTCTCGCTAGTCAATTGCAGGATACTTTATTCGCTCCGAAAGATATGTCAGCGATAAAGCAAAATAGTCAGATGAGTGCCATTTCAGCAAGGCACGATAGTTGTCATAGACAAGGTACTTTCTACCCGTTATGCCATCTGGCATGATTAACGAGACTTGCATCCCCTTCACCTTAGGGAGGTCTGATCCATCAAAACGTCTCACTCCCAGCTCCTGCCATTGCAAGAAAGGTTTTTGGGTCGCTAAACCAACAAGATCTTGCGAAATATCTTTAGGAACCTGTACCTGACGTCCCCAAGTCCCCTCATCGTTCCAGCCTAATTGCTTTAAATAGTTAGCAGTGGATGCAAAAGCATCGGAGAGATTAGTCCAAATATCGATTTGGCCATCACCATTACCGTCTTGGGCATAGGAGGCATAATCAGTTGGTGAAAAATGGGGATAGCCCATTTTCCCTGACCAATTACTTTTCAGCGCAGAAAATTCGATATCGCTGCTCTGTAAAATTTTTAGCCCTGCAATAAACTCTTTACGATAGAAGGCTTCGTTATCACCTCGGTAAGCATTAGAGGCAACAACAGTTAACACGGGATAATCACCGACATCGAGACCAAGAGATGAGGTCACTCCCCATAATGCGATCACAAATCGAGGTTGCACCTGATATTGCTTACCTAGGCGGTCAAACTCGGCTTTATTGGCCTTATAAAGCGCTCTTGATTGCTCAACTAAAGCGTCTGACACTAAGGAGGGTAGGTAATGTTCTAAGGTCTGAGGCGCTAATTCTTGATCATTAACCAACGCCTTCTTGAATAGCTTAATATTAGCGAATGATTTATCGACAAAGCCTTGAGATATCCCTTCTTTAAGTGCTTGCAGTCTTAAACCATCTAGGTATTGTTCAAAACTCATCTCACTTTGGCTTGCCAATACTGTAGCACTTAGCTGCAATCCACTCAGTAGCGCAATTCCTAGTAAAATTCTTTTTAAAAACATGCACGCTCCTATTGCCAACTAATCCCGACTATAACCTATCTCTTTTTTATATTCTTCGAGTAGATTAACCGGAGGTGGAGGTAATTGAAGATAATACCCCTTCTCTTCTAGTTCAACTTTTACTTTGTTTATATCAGCGATGCCTAAGTGTTGACGTTTATCAAGCGGTAAAATCATTACCAGTTCGGGTACGCCAAACATCGCCATCAACGCTTCTGGTACCCGTTCAAAATCATTACGTTTTTCAATAAACAGATAGCATTCAGCTTTCAATCGACTCTTATATACAGCACATATCATATTCGGTGAAATTTCCAGGTTATTCAACTTGCCAGCAAATACCGCACACTATAACATGGTGGGTCAAGATTATTATACTATCTAACTGGCTTAGCTGGTTTATCTGATTAAAGAGCAAACTTAGGAATGCAGAAACCTAGCCTAGAATTAAAAGGCTCCTCTTTTACGCTTTCAGTGCTGCATATCAACCATACCGACCTGAATAAGGTTGCTGCTGAGCTGGATAGCAAATTAGCCATCGCACCACAGTTTTTTCTTGGCGCTCCTCTCGTTGTTAATCTAGGTGCTATTACCGACCCAGATTACAATTTGGCAGGATTAAAAGACCTGCTCATCTCTCGAGAATTAGTCATTGTCGGTATTACCAGCGCGCCAAGTGCCATAGCCAATCAAGCTAAAGAGCTGGGGCTGGCTATCATCAAATCTGGCAAGCAAAGTTCCAGCCAACCACAGCTACCTAAAACGACCAAAATCATTAAACAGAATATTCGCTCGGGACAACAGGTTTATGCGCAAAACGGTGACCTCATCATTATCGGTGCCGTTGGAAATGGTGCGGAAGTGATTGCAGATGGCAGCATACACATATACGGTAGTCTCAGAGGTAAGGCCATGGCGGGTGCGAGTGGCGACATCAATGCCGTCATTGTTGCTCAAACATTAGATGCTGAACTGGTATCTATCGCAGGGCAATATTGGCTAACAGAAAATTTACAGGCTCATGCCTCGATTGAAAGCGGTTGTATCAGGCTTGACGGTGATAGCCTCACTGTTGAAGCGTTATCGCTATAGAAATTTAAAAGGACAGAATTAAACATGGCACAAATCATTGTTGTCACCTCAGGTAAAGGCGGAGTGGGGAAAACCACTTCTAGTGCGGCAATTGCAACTGGGTTGGCGTTAAAAGGACACAAAACGGTTGTGGTCGATTTTGATATCGGACTGCGTAACCTAGACCTTATCATGGGATGTGAGCGTCGTGTGGTTTATGACTTTGTTAATGTCATCAACGGCGAAGCTAACTTAAATCAAGCTCTCATCAAAGATAAGCATACCCCGAATCTGTTTGTATTACCTGCATCCCAGACTCGTGATAAAGATGCGCTTACCAAAGAAGGGGTTGGTACTGTTCTTAATAATCTCAGTAAGGACTTTGAATACATCATCTGTGATTCGCCAGCAGGCATTGAAACTGGGGCGATGATGGCACTCTACTTTGCCGACATCGCAATTGTCACCACAAACCCAGAAGTCAGTTCAGTACGAGATTCTGATCGTATTCTCGGTATGTTACAGAGTAAGTCTAAGCGAGCGGAAGAAGGCTTAGAGCCAGTTAAAGAGTTTCTCTTATTAACCCGTTACTCTCCGTCTCGTGTTGCTACTGGTGAAATGCTCAGTGTGGCTGATGTGGAAGAGATCTTGGCCATTCCACTATTAGGAGTGATCCCAGAGTCTCAAGCCGTACTTAAAGCCTCTAACTCAGGTGTTCCTGTGATCATGGATCAAGAAAGTGATGCAGGTAAGGCCTATAGCGATAGCGTAGCAAGATTAACCGGTGAAGAGGTCGAAATGCGTTTCCTTACCGAAGAGAAAAAAGGATTCTTGAAAAGGATATTTGGTAGCTAATTATGTCTCTACTCGATTATTTTAAAACAAAAAAAACACCGAGCACTGCAGTTACTGCCAAAGAACGACTGCAGATCATTGTAGCCCATCAACGGGGAGAGCGCGATGCGCCCGACTATTTCCCAGCGATGAAGCAAGAGATCATCGAAGTAATCCGTAAGTATGTGCAGATAGATACAGATCAAGTATCAGTACAACTGGATCAAAACGATGACAACTTGTCGGTACTTGAGCTTAATGTCACGCTTCCTGAAAAGTAGCTATTAATACCAATGAGTATAAAGATGTGATCGCTCAGCGACGATTTAGCACTAAAGGTTAGTGCTGATGATCCAAGGTCTTTAGTTGCTCCTCGGCTATAGCATCGTGCTTCGCCCTGCCTTCTATATCCATATAGTCGTGCATTAAAGACGTTCACAACATCTGACCTCCAAGGGTGAAGTGAATGTCTTTAATATTTCGGGAACATGCAAGACCATAAGAAGCATATACACCAAAAAAGCCCTCTAAGAGGGCTTTTTAGTACTGATTTCATATCTCAAGTTGTCTAAGCTTCTCTTCGCTCAAGGTTGCGCGCCAACCATTAAGTAACAAAGGCAGTTCACCTACTCTTCCCGCCCATTGCCAGTGTAAAAACTCATGTATGTGACGTTTTGATCCGATAAGCTCCATAGGTACATTATGAGCTTCAGCGATCTCGGCAAGGCAATTTTTAATCGTCTTAAATGCCGATTTATAACCAGGCTTAAGTGCAATGACATCGATAGCTTCAGGCAAATTGTCAAGATCGGCCGTTGCCATCACGGCGATAATGGCTTTGGCATGAACTCGTTTTTCCTGCTCGGTAAGTTCACTCATTTTGAAAATATCGCTTGTGCTCTGCGGCTGCTTTTTAGCTAATGCAATCAACGCATGATCTTTTATCACAAAACCTAAGGCTAAATCTTTCACTAACGCTTTTTCTAATCGCCACTTGGCTAATACTTTTAAATAGGCTAATTGCTTAGGAGTGAGCTGAAAACTGTTCTTCACCTTAAGATACGCATTATCACCATCGGGCTTATCGAGACGCCCTTGTGTCATCCGCTCACCCTCTTCATACAACCAAGCTAATCGGCCTGTTGTTTGCAGTTTCTCTAATAATTGAGGGTAAAGCTGATAAAGATATTCGACATCATTAGCGGCGTAATGCAGCTGCGCATCGGTTAATGGCCGTTTGAGCCAATCGGTACGAGATTCACCTTTATCTAAGGTAACGTTCAAACAGTGTTCAACTAATTTGGCGTAACCTAATCCGTGTCCTAATCCACACAACGCGGCCGCTATTTGACTATCAAACAAGACTTTCGGCTGGCAAGCGCCATATTTCGCTAACACTTCTAAATCTTCGCTACAGGAGTGAAGCACAGACACGATGTCATCACGCTGCAGTAATGCCCAGAAACCGCTGAGATCACTGACGGCTAACGGATCGATTAATGCTAATGTTTTACCATCATAGACTTGGATCAGCCCTAATCGTGCATAATAGGTTCGTGTGCGAACAAATTCGGTATCCAATACCAGCACACTGGCTTTGCTATACTGGGCGACAAGCGAGCTTAAACTGGCATCATCATCTACATATTGAAACGTCAACAATCTCATCTCTCCAATTGATTCTGGCAAAAACAAAAGCCGACGATAAACGCCGGCTTTGAGTTAACCAAAATACGGTTTGTACCTAGCCGATCACGCAGACTTGGCCTCGTCGCGTAACTCACGTCGTAAAATCTTACCGACGTTTGTCTTAGGTAACTCATCCCTAAATTCTACCAGCTTAGGAATTTTATATCCCGTCAAATGATCACGACAATGCTTAATTAGTTGCTCTTCGGTTAAAGATTTATCAGAAGCAACCACAAAAATCTTCACCAATTCGCCACTCACTTTATGGGGAACGCCAACGGCAGCAACTTCAACGACCTTAGAATGAAGCGCAACAACCTCTTCAACCTCATTAGGGAAGACGTTAAAGCCCGACACCAAAATCATATCTTTCTTTCTATCGACGATAAAGAAGAAGCCCTTATCATCCATATAGCCGATATCGCCCGTAGCGAGATAGCCCTGTTCGTCGATAATTGAGGCGGTTTCTTCGGGGCGTTGCCAGTAGCCCTTCATGATCTGTGGGCCTTTAGCAAAAAGCTCCCCCGTCTCACCTTGGGCTAAAACATTACCGTCATCATCTCTGACTTGCATATCAGTATTTGCAACTGGGAAGCCAATAGAGCCGTTATAACCATCAAGGTTATAAGGACAGCAAGCCACCAGCGGAGAAGCCTCGGTCAGACCGTAACCTTCTAATAACTTTGTCTTAGTGATCCCTTGCCATTTATCGGCGACGGCACGTTGCACCGCCATGCCCCCCCCAATCGATAGCTTAAGGTTAGAAAAATCCAACGCTTGAAAATCAGTCGAGTTCACGAGTGCATTAAACAGGGTATTAACACCAGTTAACGCGGTGAATGGGTGTTTTTTCAGCTCTGACACAAACGCCGGAATATCTCTTGGGTTGGTGATCAGCAGGTTGTTAGCCCCTTTATGCAAAAATAGTAAACAATTCACGGTTAATGCAAAGATGTGATACAGCGGTAACGCGGTAACGACAAACTCTTTTCCATTTTCCAGCAATGGCGAATATGACGCATCTGCCTGCAGCAAATTACTGACAATATTGTTATGGGTCAACATCGCACCTTTAGAGACCCCAGTAGTTCCACCTGTATATTGCAAGAACGCAATATCATCGGATTTCACAGTAGGTTTTACATATTGCAGTCGGCGCCCCTTCGATAGCGATTTACGCATTCCGATGGCATGAGGAAGATGATATTTAGGCACCATCTTCTTAATATATTTTACGACAAAATTCACTAAGGTACGCTTAGGCGCACTAAGAAGATCCCCGAGCCCAGTTAAGATCACGCTCTCAACAGGCGTTTGGTCAACCACTTGCTCAAGCGTGTTAGCAAAATTAGAGACCACAACAATCGCTTTTGCACCTGAGTCATTCAGTTGGTGCTTTAACTCTCTTGGGGTATAAAGTGGATTGACGTTTACAACCACCATGCCCGCACGCAAAATACCAAACAATGCAATGGGATATTGTAAAAGGTTAGGCATCATAATCGCGACACGATCGCCCTTTTCTAACTTTAGTTCGTTTTGAAGATAAGCGGCAAAGGCACGGCTGCGCTCTTCAAGCTTACGATAAGTCAACGTGGCGCCCATATTCACAAACGCAGGTTGATCAGCATATTTCGTTACCGAGCGTTCAAATAGATCAATAAGCGAACTATATAACTTCTCGTCAATAACAGCGGGTACATCATCGGGTAGGTTCTTCGTCCAAAGCTGTTCCACTTGTCTCTCCTAAATCCCAAAGCTGAGTTAATCGTGAATAAAATCATTCACAGATAGTTTCAAAAAACAGAAACTAAGCACTGACTCATTAATATTGTAAGTAACACCTAAAAATCATACAGGTGTTTTAATTTTGAACATCATCACATAATTAGAGCAAAAATCCTAGATCAATTTATTCGTCAGATTAATATTCACTCTGACTCAGGTCTGTTGACCTTTCTCAGTGACTTTTGATGCTAAAAAACATTTGATTGCAGTCGCAACTTGCTCACTATTGCCCATGTGTAGATGGTGATCACCTTCAAGTTCAACACAGGTTAAATTGTGATACCAAGATTGAACTCGCTCTGATACCTCAGATGCGACTCGATAGCCATCCTTGCCAGAGATTAACAATACCTTTCCACAATGATCCTGCATAAGGCCTTGAACATGCTCAAATGTGAGTCGCATTGGTGAGTCTAATTTTAACCGAGGATCACTCCGCCAGCGGGCACCATCATCAGAAACGTCTAAGTTACGTTCAATAAGTAAACGGCACCACTGCATATCGAGTCCCGTCAATCGATGCCGAGCTTTTACCGCAGCATCAAGGGATGTGTTTCGCGGCAAACGACCTTCCGAGCGTAACCCTCGACCATGGTCTTGAAAACTTCGGATTAACCGCTGACGACTCTTACTAGGGTCTTCCACCAATGGGCTTAATGCTTCAATAAAAATCCAATAAGGCACTTTATCTGCAAATACAGCGCTGTAAGCAGATGCAACAATGCCTCCTAAAGAGTGGCCGATAACGGCATAAATGGGTTTTACTGCAGTAATGGTTTCAATCAGGTGCTCTAAATCGTATAGATAGTCAATCCAATGCAATGGATAACGACCCGGTCTGTGCTGGGAAAAACCATGTCCCGGCCAATCGACCGCTAGCAATTGATAATCATTAAGGTACTTTGATAAAGGCTCAAAACTGTTGGCATTATCAAGCCATCCATGAAGTGCTATCAACAGAGGCTTGCTATTGTCCCCCCAAACACGTCCAGCTAAACGAATATGAGGCAGTTCAATAACTACCTCATTTTCACGGCCGCAAGAGTGCCACAGCACACCGCTATTGTCAGGCATATAACGCCTACTTTTTCACAAATTTTAACGTCATGCGATCGCTCTCACCTATCGCTAAATACTTTTCTTTATCTTGGTCACCTAATCTCAAACTCGGTGGTAATGTCCACACCCCTTTAGGATAATCCTTGCTGTCTTTCGCGTTAGCATTAACTTCACTGCTTGCCACTAACTTAAAACCAGACTGCTCTGCGAGGGCGATCATCTCATCTTGCACCATATAGCCCGATTTGATCTCCATTCCAGGTTTAGCTCTGTGCTCTACCACGCCAAACACGCCACCAGGCTTAAGCACCTGATAAGCCGCATCGAATACGTTCTCAAGTTGCTCCTTCATTGCCCAGTTATGCAAATTTCTAAATGTCAGCACCGCATCGGCGCTATTGTCATCTCCAAGGGATGCTAGACGTGGCGGATCAAACGCCAAAACAGAGGCATTGCCTAAAGCGGTATTATTGTCACTAATCCATTGTTGCAATGCTTTACCTAAACGAATTTGATATCCAGGTAAGGTAACTCCTTCTGGAGGATTAGCATCGAAGTTTGCAGCAATATAGTGTCCTTCAGCGGCTAAATAGGGGGCTAAAATCTCGGCATACCAACGTCCACCCGGCCACAGCTCAATAACGGTATCTGTCGGTTTGATATCAAAAAAGGATAGGGTTTCGCCGGGATGACGGTATACGTCTCGTTGAAGGTTTGCCTCTTGGCGCAGATCATTGCTTAGGGCTGCAACCAATTTGGGATTCACTTCAGTTTGCGCATTTGCAACAGAACCAAACAGCGATGGCACCAATAATGCGGCAATTAATGTCATTTTTTTCATTATAATTCTCCCTGATAAAACCTTAAACCTACCAGCCTAAACGAATAAATAATATATAAATAAACAGCTAGTTACACTTTGTTATTTAGTCGCTATTGGGTAGCGCTATCGATACGTCGCCAGCACAGCCACAGCATACTTAAGCTACTTACCAGCCAAATACCGACCCAAATCCAAGCAGGAATCCACGTCTGTTGCGCTAACATTACCGCATCACCTCGACCACTTAACCCCAGTAACACTGTCGGGCTTGCAAGCGCATTAAGCATCACCATCAGCGCCATAACACGAAGTGAAAAGGTCAGAATATGACTATGACTTAACTTTAGCGGCAACAGAAACAGCAAGGCTAATATACCAAGGATCCCGATAGTCAGCAGATCTCGCCCCCAAAACAGTACGGTCAACACAACCCCAACACCTAAACAGGCAAAGCTTGCGCGGATCCCCCTGCGCCAAATAGCAAGATTAAAAATAAGTAATCCCCACAGCGCAGCGCCAAAATACCCAGCAAAACCGATGAGTACAGGCCAGCCGCCTTGACTAAAACAGAGCCCAGCCCCATTAGGAAATAGCTGTATATGACTCACAATCCCACCTGACATCAGCGTCGCCAAACCATGGGACAACTCATGAAAATAGCTTTCTAACCATTTAAACGGAACACTTAGATAGGGAATTCGAGTCAGTACTAATGCTAACAGCAGTTCAATAAAAAATTGGCTACGACTGGGCAGTGCTGCAGGCTTTGTATCTATTTTTGCAGTAGACATAAGGGCTCGTTAGCTACCTATAGGGATAAAAGAAAGAGGGTAACCCGATCAGCATCAGGCATAGGTATCGATACCCACCATTTGTGAAATCGAATCTCGCTGCGCGGCGTGCTCATGGAGTAGATAGGTCGAAATAGCACTTTGAGTTGCTTGGGTATTTTTATCATACTCAAGCTTGGCGTCGAGACGAGCATTGAGCTGTAGCTCTGTCGTTACTTGTTCCGCGCTAGCGTCATCAGCTTCAACGGTTTGCTGATCTTGTTGAGACGGCTCGCGATACTCAGTGACAGATTCAAGCGCACCAACATCGGTCACAGGAGATAATGCAGGCACATCATTAAGTGGTGAAATGCTATCGCTAATAGTCGTCGCGCTTGGCAATATATTATTGCGTATCACACTACCAGATTGGATCTGCATAAACTTACCTCACCCATACCTATTGATGTGCATAACCGGCGATAACCCAAAACACTATCTTTAAGATTACACCCAATGCTAAGGTTAAACCAAACTATGAGGTTAAACCAAATTACTCACGACCAGGAAGCTTTTTCCACGTTACCGTATCTCTTAAATAAACAGGTTGCAGACCTTCTACATCGGTCGACTCCCCATTGGTGTGTGCATTGACGGCCAAAGGAAGCATATATCGCGCTTCGGGAAACTTGTCATCGGCGAGGAGCTGCATACCGCTGATAACTAATTCAGGATAAGCATCAAAACCGGTTCCACATGCGTAAACAGGCTGTTGATAATCCAAACCTCGGCTAACCTCTTCTGGCCTGCATACCATTTCATTATTAATTAAAGTTGCAAGACCTTGGCGATTCACAAACTCGCCCCAATAGACTTCACCCATACGCGCATCGATCGCCGTAACTATCTGCTCGGCGCCCTGATGATCAATCGCCGCCTGTGCCATCGCCTGCAACGTTGAAATGCCAACAACAGGGAGATCTTGGCCTAAGGCGAGTCCTTGGGTCATCGAAGTGCAGATACGTATTCCGGTGAAACTGCCTGGGCCGCGGCCATAAGCGATTAAAGAGACCGCACTTAAATCGATGTCGGCCTCTTTTAATACTTTATCGACCATAGGAAGAAGACGCTGACTATGTTCACGTGGCGCATCGGCTTGCTCAGCATAAATATGGCCATTATGAGTCAATGCAACTGAACAAGACTCAGTACAGGTATCGAGCGCAAGAATAGTTAACTGGGTAACATCATTTGTATTTTGGGGCATGTGTCTAACCAAAGTAAAAAGCGAGCGTCATGGGTGCCGTCATACCTAAACCACTTCAAAAGTCACATCTAACAAGTGGCATTTAATCTGTCCAACAATATCTATACTATTGGACATCAGTCATCACTGATAACGGCAACACATCGACGATTAATGGCGCAGATTATAGCGTAATTGACGCTTAGGTATAGCCAAACTTACTTAATTGTCGTTAACAACTTAGCGCTATTCCCCATAATATTGCTCCTCGACGATTATCATTTTGGTTTATCAATTTTCGATTTTCTAATACAGCAAAAACCGATACCATAGCGGCAACTATAAGACATTAGGCCGTTAATTCACACTTGAGCAATGAACCGGCTGCCAATTAACACGCTTTTCGTTTACAGATTGACCAATCACAAACTGGAAAATGACAAACCACTGGAAACAAACACACGACCAATACGTCATCTAGGAAGCCATCTTGAACAATGCTCAGTTGAATATAGCGACGCCAAGCAGCGAAATGAACGCCATGGGACTGGCACTGTTATCAGCAGTAATGATGGGAACCATAGGTGCACTGGCACAAGCCGCTCACCTTGACGCCTCGACAATTACTTTTTATCGGCTGTTTATTGGCGCGTTCTGCTTAATCGTCTATATGACGCTAACGGGTAAAAGCGTTCAAATTCTGCATCAACCCAGCAAACAAAATGTCATTAATGGCGCAATGCTAGCGGGCTTTATGGCTTTTTATGTCGAAGCCATTAACTACATCAACATGGCAAATGCAGTGATGGTGATCTATCTGGCCCCATTGGTCACGGCGCTGTTTGCGCACGTCCTATTTGCAGAAAAACTTAATAGATTTAATATTATGGCGATATTGACTGCCCTTATGGGTGTGTTGTTTATTCTGCCAAGTTTAGACGCCCTAAATGATGATCCAAAGCAATGGTTAGGCTATGGTTATGCTCTACTAGCACTACTGACCTACAGCGGATTTATGTTAATTAATCGCCGCCCCGTGATCAGTACGCCCTATCAGAGTACCTTAGTGCAGCTTATTGTGGGCGCCTGCTGTTTATTACCATTTACCTTCTCCAATCCGGTGATACCAACAACGCAGCAATGGGGCTGGTTGCTCCTCATTGGCTTATTACCAGGTTTCTTGGCCATCCTATTTGCGGTTAAAGCACTACGTGCATTACCTGCAGCGACATTCGGAACCTTAGCCTATATAGAGCCGGTTACCGTGGTTCTCATAGGTTGGACACTGTTTTCACAATATCTAACATTTATACAATTAATCGGTTGCGGTTTGATCACTATTGCAGGTCTCATACAGGTGAGATTTAGCAATAAGTTGTCATAGGCAATAACGGCAAAGCATTACATAGGAAGCGAGTATGAGCATCAAACAAATGAGGATTGTTATTGTTGGAGGCGGCGCTGGCGGACTCGGTCTCGCCACCCAGTTAGGCCATAAGCTCGGCAAGAAGGGAGAAGCAGAAATTATCTTAATCGATAAAAACCGCACCCACATTTGGAAGCCGCTACTACATGAAGTCGCAACTGGTTCACTCGATGCCGATCTCGATGGTGTGGTTTATTCGGCTCACGCCGTAAAGCATGGGTACCAATTTCAACTGGGTGAACTCAATAATATCGACTTAAAACAAAAATGTATTACTTTAGCCCCCATTGTTAACGCCAACGGCGAATCGCTATTGCCCAGCAGACAATTGAGTTACGATAAATTGGTACTCGCAGTTGGCAGCGTAAGTAACGATTTTGGCACGCCTGGAGTACAAGAGCACTGCTACTTTTTAGACTCCCACCAGCAGGCCAATCGATTTCACGATGCATTGTTAGATAGCTTTACCCGAGTACATCAATCGGATGAACTCGGTGCACTAAAAATTGCTATTGTTGGCGGCGGCGCCACAGGCGTTGAGTTGTCAGCAGAGCTATATCACGTCACCGAACTCCTTAAAGTCTATGGCTTAAGCAAAATGACCGCCGATAAACTCAGCATTAGCTTGATTGAAGCTGGGCCTCGAATTCTCCCCGCACTACCAGAGCGAATTGCCGCATCAGCCACTCGCGAACTCACAAAACTTGGGGTAGAAGTCAGGCAAAACACCCGCATCAGCGAAGCCACAGCGAAAGGATTCTTAACCTCAGAATCTGAACTTATCGATGCACACCTTATGCTGTGGGCGGCAGGCGTTAAGGCGCCAGAATTTATTCGACAAATAGATGGATTAGAGCTTAATCGCGCCAATCAGATAGTGGTCAAGCCGACACTGCAAAGTCTCACCAATGACTCACTCTATGTGATCGGCGACTGCTGCGCCTGTAAGCAAGCTGATGGCAGTTTTGTGCCACCGAGAGCGCAATCTGCCCATCAGATGGCCCAATGCGTCGAAACTAATATTCTTAATGAAATCAAGGGTAAAAGTTTGATTGAATATGAATATATCGATCATGGGTCGTTAGTTAACTTATCGCGCTTTAGTACCGTCGGTAGTTTAATGGGTAACTTGACCAAAAACAGCATGTTTGTCGAAGGTAAAATTGCCCGCTTTATGTATATCTCGCTTTATCGTATGCACCAAAAAGCGATTCATGGCGTGGCTAAAACCTTTGCCTTATGGGTGGCAGAAAAAGTGATGCGAGTCGTGCGCCCAAGAATGAAGCTACACTGAGAACAAAAGATTATCGACTGAATTTAAACCTGTAGAAGATAAGATAGCACCTATAGAAACTCGGGATAAAACGGATCATTTGAGCCGTTTTATCCTTCGGTTGTCATCATTCTATCTGCTCAAGAAAATCGATGGCTACACTCAGATCTCGGGTACGATGCATGGGTGGCAAAGAGTTGATAAATGCCTGTCCGTAGGGGCGATTAACGATACGGTTATCACACAAGATCAATACGCCGCGATCTTTTTCATCACGGATCAATCGACCTACGCCTTGATTTAAGGTGATAACCGCTTGCGGCAAAGATAAGCTCATAAAAGGGTCGTTACCTTCACGCATAACCCCTTCGGCTCTCGCCTTATACAAGGTGTCATCGGGTGACATAAACGGCAGTTTATCAATAATAACGCAGCTTAACAGCTTACCGCGCACATCGACGCCCTCCCAAAACGCCCCCGTCCCCAACAAGACCGCATTGCCCAATTGACGATACTTTTTCAGCAAGGTTTGTTTGCCCGCCTGGCCCTGCACTAATAAGGGATATTGCACTCGACCGTGTAGCGCTTGCGCCACCTGATTGAGCATTCGATGACTAGTAAACAGCATGAAAGTGCGACCTTTAGCGGCATTGATAGCTTTTATCGCCACATCAACCAGCTGCTTAGTGGCATTATCATGTTGGCTGACGCTGCCAAGATGACGAGGCACACAAAATAGCGCTTGGCGGCCATAGTCAAATGGACTATCTAAGATCAAGCTTTTAGCAGCATTAAGCCCAAGTGATTTGGTGAATAGACTAAGATCACGATTAATTTGTAAGGTCGCTGAGGTAAAGATCCAACTGGTGTCAGCTCGAAACAGTGCTTCACACTCCTTGGCCACATTGATAGGTGAAATACGCAGCAGGATATGTCGATAGCCATATTCGACGCTGTAGGCGCTATTGTGATTATCACATTGGAAAAATACCGCCAATTTACTTAAGTAAGCATCGAGTTTTTCAACACAATCATCGAACTCTTCATTACGGCCAAGATATCCGAGCAACATATTTTTATAGGCAGTTAGCTCCTCTAGCAATCCCCACGAGGCGGCCATCAACTCTCGATTACCGAGTAAGTAACGCCAATCCACTTGCTCTGTTGCAAACATTAAAGATTGCCATTGTTCAAGTTGGGTTAAACAACGTGCCGTCATGGCTGCTATCTGCGGCGAGTCAGCCATAGATTGTCGATAAAGGTTGGCAAATTGTTCAATAAGATTAAGTAAACTTTTGATACTCAGTTGCTGACCAAAATAAGTCACCGCAATATCGGGCAGCAGGTGAGCCTCATCGAAGATAACCGCATCGGTATCGGGCAATAGCTCGGCAAACCCGGTCTCTTTTAGAATACTATCGGCAAAAAACAGATGATGGTTAACCACGATCACCTTAGCATCCATCGCCTTTTGCCGCGCTTTACGGGTAAAACAGGCTTCATAATGCTCGCAGGCCTTGCCGATGCAACTCTCTTTTGAGCTCACGACTAACGGCAGCGCCGCTGAGTTCTCCGAAACTGAATTTATCCCGCCGATGTCGCCATCGATGGTCTGACCCGCCCATTGATTGATCCGCAAAAGATCATCTAACACTTGGCTATCCATCACATCGGCGCCGCTGAGTTGCCGCTCCATATTGCGCTGACACAGATAGTTACTACGCCCTTTAAGTAACGCGACCTTCAGTTTGATATCGAGCATCTGTTGCAGTGCAGGCAAGTCTTTAAAAAACAGCTGTTCTTGTAAGTTTTTACTGCCGGTACTGACAATAATTTGCTTACCACTTAACAGCGCAGGAACAAGATAGGCATAGGTTTTCCCCACACCGGTTCCCGCCTCCACGACCAGATTTTGACCATTCCAAATGGCCTCGCTCACTGCCGACGCCATTTGTTGCTGTTGAGGTCGACAACTGTAGCCACTCACTAAATGGGCAATGACGCCGTCATTAGCAAATATCCGCTGCACCTCTTGGGTTAATCTGCTGCTGGTCAATCTAGGTCCATGCTCAATCTGATATAAAGTGATGCAGGCATTATCCGTGTTTCACCTTTGAGTACAAGTAGAGGCCGTTACCAAGATAGCTATTTGGATAACAAGTTTGCTCGAAAAGGTGAATATTTTTCATTGCAGTAAAATAAGGGTTGCATAAACATCCAATCTTGATTAGTTTAAATACAACTTAGGCGAAAGCATCGCCAAATTACACAATTATCGACACGAGAAAAGAATATGACACAGCGTTTGAACACTATCCATCATCACCATCATATGCGGTAGCCTTCGGACGCTTACTGCCGGAGGACTATTTCCTTCTGGCGGTTGATTCAAGAAAGATCAAAAACCCCTGGAAGGAATTCCGGGGGTTTTTAGTTTTAAATTTAAGCTTTTGTTTTTATACAATTAATTTTATTGAATCAACGTAGAGGAAGTCAGTTATGTCAGAGTCAAACAGATTACGTATCGCCATCCAGAAATCGGGGCGCCTATCTAAAGAATCACAAAAGCTATTAAAAAGTTGTGGTGTTAAGTTTAACGTTAACGAACAACGCCTTATCGCACACTCTGACAATATGCCAATCGACCTTCTGCGTGTGCGTGACGATGATATTCCTGGTTTAGTCATGGATGGCGTGGTTGATCTCGGCATCATTGGTGAAAACGTGCTCGAAGAGGAGCAGATTGAGCGTCAAACCTTAGGCAAACCATCGGAATGCCTCAAGCTGAGAGAGCTTGATTTTGGCGCCTGTCGACTATCACTTGCCGTACCAACCGAATTTAGTTATCAAGATGCGACCTCACTCGAAGGGCTTAGAATCGCCACCTCTTACCCGAATCTACTTCGCCGTTATATGCAAAAAAAGGGCATAAGTTATCGCGACTGTATGCTCAAGGGATCGGTGGAAGTCGCGCCTCGTGCAGGCCTTGCCGATGGGATCTGTGACTTGGTATCAACTGGGGCCACTCTAGAAGCAAATGGCCTGTATGAAACTGAAGTGATCTACCAATCTATGGCTTGCATCATTCAATCGACACAAGAGCAAACCCCAAAAAAGCAAGCGTTGATCAACAAAATCCTCTCTCGTATCAATGGCGTTGTACGTGCCAAAGAGAGTAAATATATTCTACTACACGCCCCTACCGAAACTCTCGATCAAATTGTGGCCCTGTTACCTGGTGCAGAGAACCCAACCGTACTGCCCTTGAATGATGATACCAATCGCGTCGCTATCCACGCGGTAAGCACTGAAGATCTGTTCTGGGATACTATGGAGGAGCTGACTCAGCTCGGAGCCAGTTCAATACTGGTCATGCCAATCGAAAAAATGATGGGTTAACACTATGACATTAACGACGAGTACTAATGTGATTAAGGTCGAGATGCAACAACTCAAGTGGGCAGAGTTAAGCCTTGCTGAGCAACAACAGGCGTTGCAGCGCTCTCCCCTCGTTGGCGATTTGGCGCTAGAGCAAAGTGTCAAAAACATTATTGATAAGGTGGCTAACGAAGGTGATGTCGCGCTCAAGCAGTTTTCAAAGCAGTTTGATGACGTCGAGTTAGATGAACTTGCACTGTCTGACGTTGAGATAAAGGCCGCTTGCGCTAGGGTTAACGATGAGATAAAAACTGCCATCGCGCAAGCGATGAGCAACATTGAGACCTTCCATAAAGCGCAAGCATTTCAAGGTATTGATGTTGAAACTCAAACGGGTGTGCGCTGTGAGCTTCGCAGTGAGCCTATCGAGAAAGTGGGGCTCTATATTCCTGGAGGCAGTGCACCGCTCATTTCCACCGTATTGATGCTCGCATTGCCAGCCAACATTGCGGGATGTGAGCAACGTGTATTGGTCAGCCCTCCCCCTATTGATGATGCCATCGTCTACGCTGCCAATGCATGTGGGATCACAGAGATTTTTCAAGTGGGCGGTGCCCAAGCCATCGCAGCCCTCGCATTAGGCACTGAGACGATCCCTGCGGTAGATAAGATTTTTGGCCCCGGTAATCGCTATGTCACCGAAGCTAAACGTCTGGTATCCCAAGATAGTCGCTGCGTGGTGAGTATCGATATGCCAGCGGGCCCATCAGAGGTCTTAGTTATCGCAGATGAAGACGCTAACCCCAGCTTTATTGCCGCCGACCTATTATCTCAAGCGGAGCACGGCCCAGACTCTCAAGTAATGCTGGTCACCGACAGTCAAAACCTCGCTAATGAAGTCAATCAAGCACTGCAGCAGCAACTTGCGCTATTACCTAGAGCCGATATTGCGACAACGGCATTAAGTTGCAGCCGTACCATATTAGTTGACGATATGAACGAAGCGGCCAAGGTATCCAACCGTTATGGCCCAGAACACTTAATTATTCAAACCAATGCGCCCCGTGAGCTACTTAAGCAAATTCGCGCAGCAGGGTCGGTATTTTTAGGGGCTTACACACCTGAGTCGGTTGGCGATTACGCCAGTGGCACCAATCATGTGTTACCCACTTACGGTTATAGCAGAGCCGTATCTAGCCTATCACTTGCCGATTTTAGCCGCCGATTTACCGTGCAAGAACTCAGTGCAGAAGGTTTAATGGGGCTAGGCCAAAGCGTAATGACACTTGCTAGCGCCGAGCAACTCGATGCGCACAGAAATGCCGTTGCAGTGCGCCTACTTAGCATTGAAACCGAAACAAATATAGAGAAGGAAGCCTAATATGGGTCAGCAGAAGTTAACTATTGCCGAGCGACTTGCACGCCCAGAACTACTGACGCTGCAGCCCTATCAATCTGCACGCCGCATTGGAGGTGAGGGTCAAATTTGGATCAATGCCAATGAGTCGCCTTTTAACAACAGTGATATCGATAATCTCAACCGTTATCCTGAATGTCAGCCACCAGCACTCATTAACGCCTATGCGCAATACGCCAAGGTGCGCTGCGAACAAGTCGTCACTAGTCGCGGTGCCGATGAAGCCATTGAACTATTGATCCGCACATTTTGTGTGCCGGGCAAAGATAGTATCGCCTGTTTTGGCCCGACCTATGGTATGTACGCCATTAGCGCACAAACCTTTAATGTCGGCGTTAATGCCCTGCGTCTCAATGATGAGTATCAACTGCCAAATGATATCGCAGAACAAGTTACTGATGCTAAGTTAGTGTTTATTTGTAACCCCAACAATCCCACTGGTACAGTCATTAGCCCAGAGGTAATAGCGCAGGTTATCGCAAAGCTGCCTGATGCACTCGTTGTTGTCGATGAAGCCTATATCGAGTTTTGCCCAGACTACAGCGTTGCCAACCTTATCGACCAGTTTGACAACCTCATAGTGCTACGCACCTTGTCCAAAGCATTTGCGCTGGCTGGCGCGCGCTGCGGCTTTATGCTCGCCAATAGTGAGATCATTGAAATGGTGATGCGAGTCATCGCGCCCTACCCAGTGCCTTTGCCAGTATCGAATCTTGCTTGCGAGGCGCTAAACCCACAAGGGATCGACACCATGAAACAACAAGTCAGCCAACTTAAACAAAATGGTTTACGACTCAGTGAAGCCTTACTGCGCATCGGTGCTAAAGTGCTACCCGCCAATGGCAACTTTGTGCTGGCGAGCTTTAATGATGTGACCGAGATGCAAAATAAACTTAAACAAGGTGGTGTTGTTACCCGCGCTTACAAAGACCCCGCCCTTGCTGACAGTATTCGCTTTAGTTTTGCCAGCGATGAGCAAACTGATACGTTAATCAATCTGCTCGTCGATTAGTGGCCGCGAAGCACTGACATTAACCAATATAACCCTAGATAGCGGCACAGAATAAGAATTGAAATTGAAGGTAGAATAAAGATGAAGCAAAAGATCCTTTTTATCGATAGAGATGGCACCATCATCGAAGAGCCAATCACCGACAAACAAGTTGATAGCTTAGCCAAGTTGGTCTTTGAGCCACAAGTTATCCCTGCACTACTTAAGCTACAAAAAGCGGGTTATCGGCTCGTGATGGTCAGTAACCAAGATGGATTAGGCACACCGTCATTCCCAAAAGATGATTTTGATGCCCCGCAAAACATGATGATGCAGATCTTAACCAGTCAAGGTGTGGTCTTCGATGAGGTGCTTATCTGCCCTCACTTTAATGATGAAAACTGCAGTTGTCGCAAACCTAAATTGGGTTTAGTAAAATCCTATCTTACCGAAGGCCGCGTCGATTTTACCGCATCAGCCGTAATTGGCGACCGAGAAACCGATCTAGGTCTTGCCGATGCCATGGGAATAGCGGGACTGCAATACAACCGTGAGACCCTAAACTGGGATGCGATTGCCGATAAGCTGCTAAGCAACGATCGCGTTGCAACCGTTGTACGTACCACCAAAGAAACCGACATTCGCGTCACTATTGATTTAGATAGCCAACAGAAAAGTGACATCAATACAGGCATAGGCTTTTTTGACCACATGCTCGACCAAATCGCTACCCACGGCAGCTTTAAGATGGATGTCAGCGTCGATGGCGACTTAGAGATTGACGATCACCACAGCGTTGAAGATACCGCGTTGGCTATTGGTGACGCACTAAGACAAGCCCTGGGTGACAAGCGCGGCATCGCCCGCTTTGGCTTTAGCATCCCGATGGATGAAGCCAGTGCATCTTGTTTGCTGGACCTATCAGGTCGACCATTCATTAAGTTTGACGGCCAATTTGAACGTGAAATGGTGGGCGAAATGGCCACCGAAATGGTGCCGCATTTTTTCCGCTCTTTCGCCGACGGACTGCGCTGTACTCTGCACTTATCTACCAATGGCGATAACGATCACCACAAAGTTGAAAGTCTATTTAAAGTGCTTGGTCGTACCCTTCGCCAAGCCGTCAAAGTCGAGGGTGATGCCTTGCCATCAAGTAAAGGTGTGTTATGAGCAATGATAAAGACAGCACCATAATCATCGACACAGGCTGCGCCAATTTAAGCTCGGTTCGCTATGCTTTTGAGCGCATCGGTGCCGATGTTGAAATTTGTGACGATTTGGCCAAGATCAACGCAGCTACCCGGGTCGTACTACCCGGTGTGGGTAGCGCTCAAGCGGCTATGGCATCACTTAATGACAAGTCCCTCGTTGATACCATTAAGTCATTAACCCAACCCGTACTGGGCGTCTGCCTTGGCATGCAGATGATGACCAACTCATCGACTGAGCGCGGTAACTTTGCGGCTCAAAGCAGCACTGACGGTTGTCGTTGCTTAGAACTTATCGACACAGAGATTGGCGACCTCGATAGCCATGGACTACCACTGCCTCACATGGGCTGGAACCAGATAACGCCAACTGACCACCCACTGTTTGCAGGAATTGCCGCTGGCAGTTATGTCTATTTTGTTCATAGCTACCGCGCGCCAATCAGTCAATACACCATAGCCAAGAGTGAATATGGTGAAGCTTTTAGCGCTGCTATCGCTAAAGATAATTTTATGGGGGTGCAATTTCACCCTGAAAAAAGTGCCGCCATTGGCGCGCAGATCCTGAAAAATTTTATGAAAATGACCCGTGACAATCTAACCCCACAAAGATCGGAGGCCGCCCAATGATCATTCCTGCAATCGATCTTATCGACGGCCAAGTGGTTCGCCTCTATCAAGGCGACTATAACCAACAAACGACTTTTGCCTTAAGCCCATTAAGCCAGCTGCAATCTTATCAAGCTCAAGGCGCCAAATGGCTACATATCGTTGACCTTACTGGTGCGAAAGACCCAGAGCAACGCCAAACAACATTGATCGCTGAGTTAGTAAACGGACTCGATGCCAATATTCAAGTGGGCGGTGGTATTCGCAGTGAGGCACAAGTGGCTGAGCTGCTCGAAATCGGCGTCAAACGGGTGGTAATAGGCTCGCTCGCAGTGAAAGAGACCGCGCTGGTCCAAAGCTGGTTTACCAAATATGGCAGCGACGCCATCTGCTTAGCACTCGATGTCAATATCAATGAGCAAGGCGAAAAAATCGTTGCCGTATCGGGTTGGCAGTCGGGTGGTGGTAAAACCCTTGAATCACTGGTCGAGGCTTTTAAGCCTTTTGGCCTAAAACACGCGCTGGTGACCGACATCAGCCGTGATGGTACGCTTAAGGGCAGCAACACCGAATTATACCAAGAAATAGCTCAACTTTATCCCGATATTGCATGGCAAGCCTCTGGTGGCATCGCTAGCCTCGAGGATGTTGCAGCAGTAAGAGATAGCGGCGCTAGCGGGATTATTATCGGCAAAGCACTGTTAATTGAAAACTTTACTGCTTCGGAGGCAATCCAATGTTGGCCAAACGCATAGTCCCCTGTCTCGATGTACGCGAAGGTAAAGTGGTTAAAGGCGTGCAGTTTCGTAACCATGAAATTGTCGGCGATATCGTGCCACTGGCCGCACGTTACGCGCTCGAGGGCGCCGATGAACTGGTGTTTTACGACATCACCGCCAGCGCTCACGACAGAGTTGTCGATAAAAGCTGGGTTAGCCGCGTCGCTGAGCAGATAGATATCCCCTTCTGTGTTGCTGGTGGCATCAAGAGTATCGAGCAGGCGCGTGAGAAGCTTGCCTTTGGTGCCGATAAGATCTCCATCAACTCACCGGCTTTGAGCGATCCTAGCCTTATCGATCGCCTGCAAGATGAGTTTGGCCGCCAATGCATCGTCATCGGCATCGACTCCTTTTATGACGCCGACAGTCACAGCTACAAGGTGAAACAGTTTACCGGTGACGAAGCCGCCACCAAAGATACCCAATGGTATACCCAAGACTGGGTCGAAGAGGTGCAAAAGCGCGGCTGCGGCGAAATCGTACTCAATGTGATGAACCAAGACGGCGTGCGCCAAGGCTATGATCTAAAACAGCTCTCAATGATCAGGGCGATATGCGATGTCCCATTAATTGCCTCTGGTGGCGCTGGCACGATGGCGCACTTTAAAGAAGTGTTTGAAGAGGCCAAAGTGGATGCAGCATTAGCCGCAAGTGTATTTCATAAAGGGATCATCGACATTCAAGCATTAAAACGTTACCTCATCGACAACGGCATTAGCATGCGAATTTAAGCGACGTCAGTTATTAAGCTTAAGGATAAACAATGAAAACCATTGAACAATTTGCCCAACTCGATTGGGATAAACAGCAGGGACTTATGCCTGCCGTGGTGCAAAACTACCTTACAGGTAAAGTATTAATGCTCGGCTATATGGATAAAGCCGCATTAACAAAAACCCTAGACACCAAAATGGTCACCTTCTTTAGTCGCAGTAAACAGCGGCTGTGGACCAAAGGTGAGACCTCTGGTAACACCCTAGATTTAGTGGCCATCGATTGTGACTGCGACAATGACAGCTTATTAGTGCAAGTGATCCCCAATGGTCCCACTTGTCACCTCGAACGGGAAAGCTGCTGGCCAGACGGGGATGCGCATACGTTTATCGATAACTTGGCGAAACTCATCAAATCCCGCAAGGGCCAAGATGCCAAGAGCAGTTACACGGCTCACCTGTTTGAGCGAGGCACTAAACGTATCGCCCAAAAAGTTGGCGAAGAAGGATTAGAAACCGCGCTCGCTGCAGCGACGAATGATAAACCCGAACTAATCGACGAAGCATCCGATCTTATCTATCACTTGTTAGTGCTACTTGAAGATCAAGAATTAACATTGGCAGATATTACGGCTAACTTACTAGCACGCCATCGCAAGTCTAGTCAGTAATACTGTTAGATATAAATTAAGAAGGAGCTAACTCTATGCTGAGCGACCTCCTTTTTATTGCTTAAAATCCCATAAAAGTAAGAGTTTTAGCACTTTTATATCCAGCTCTAAGAGATTGATCATCTGCAAAATAAAACACACTGTTTTCTAGGCGCTTTTATGGCGAAAGAGCTGTTGTCAGTCGCGAGTTCTGCTACAATTTCGGCGTAATTTATCCCTCTACTCATTACATAAAAAATAAAACCCTATGAATCAATCAAACAAAGTTTTAGCCGTTAACGATGATCTGCCGATCCGTACAGATAAAGCAGTTCATTCTGGCAAAGTACGCAGTGTATATTGGCTCACCGCCGAAGACAGTGCCCGTCTTATCGAGCAAAAAGGATATGACGTACCAGCTGATACGCCACTGGCCATTATGGTGATCAGCGACCGTATTTCGGCCTTTGACTGCATTTGGCAAGGTGAAAACGGCTTAAATGGCGTACCTGGAAAAGGCGCTGCACTTAATGCCATCTCAAATCATTGGTTCAAACTGTTTAAAGAGAAAGGACTGGCCGATAGTCATATTCTCGATGTACCACATCCATTTGTGTGGATCGTACAAAAAGCTAAACCAGTGATGGTTGAGGCGATTGCAAGACAGTACATTACTGGATCGATGTGGCGCGCTTATAGCAAAGGCGAGCGTGATTTTTGCGGTATCACGCTACCTGAAGGCTTAGAGAAGGATCAAAAGCTAGATGAAGTATTAATCACCCCATCAACCAAAGGCGTGTTAACGGGTCTTGAAGGCGTGCCGGAAGCTGATGATGTTAATGTATCTCGCGCCGATCTTGAGCGTCATCTAGAAGGATTTAACTTCCATGCGAAAAGCGATATCGATTTATATGAAAAGCTGCTAAAGGAAGGCTTTGCCGTCATCAGTGATGCTTTAGCAGAACAAGATCAAATTTTTGTCGATACCAAATTTGAGTTTGGCTACGTAAAAGATGCCAGCGGCCAAGAGAAGCTTATCTACATGGATGAAGTCGGCACTCCTGACTCATCACGAATTTGGGATGGTGAAGCTCGCCGCAACGGCAAGATCGTTGAGAAATCAAAAGAGGGCTTCCGCCAGTGGTTACTAAATCACTTCCCTGATCCTGATATTCTGCTGAACAAAGAGCGTATGCCCGAGCGTTTTGCTCTCGCTCGTGATAATAAGTTGCCAACAGAAGTGATGATGGATATCTCAAATACCTATGTTGGTATAGCTGAAACTATCATAGGCAAAAAACTTGTCTTAAGTGACAACCCACGTCAGGAAGTCATTGATATCCTCCGTGACGAGTATCAGCTTATCGTGGAATAAATTAAATGATATACAAAAAAGCGCAATCGACCTTTTAGGTGATTGCGCTTTTTTATTAAATGTTCTCCGGCATTGGCGAACACAATGAACAAAATTTAATGTAAGACTTTGATCAGAAATAATTACTTACAATTAGCACATTATGAAATATAGCCAACCCCATCATGATAAATGCCTCACATAATCGATGTTACCCAGCTTTAATTAAGTTACAAGAATGTTTCACACAGGATAATCAAATACTTTAAAGATCAACAGTCTAGCATTCGAAAGTAAGACAAAGAACTCAATCAAAACACTTACTTAACATTGGTATTTATTATCAAACTCAATATTGAAATCTAAAAACCATCACATTAAACCAACCGAGACACAATCAATCGACATGATCTCAATTTATCATTAATTGAAACTTAAAATTTGTATTTGATATAGATCACCCTCACTTGGTATGGTTACGCGTCAATATAGGTTTAACACGGCAACAGACTATAAAACTCAATAACATGTTGCTCGCAATCACCCAGGGAGAATCCATGCGTAAGTCCATTATCACCACCGCTATTTTAGCGAGCTTAGCCCTTACCGGCTGCAGTGAAGCACCAGCGAAAAAAGAAGACCCCGTAAAAACGAATACTGCCGCATCAACTGAAGTTCAAGCAAGTAACGTACTAATGCATAAAAGTGATTTGCAATATCAAGCGCCACAATTTGATCAAATCACAATGGCTGACTATGCCCCCGCATTTAGCCAAGGCATTGCCGAACATGACGCCGATATAGCAAAAATCACAGCCAATAAAGCGGCACCTACATTCGATAATACAATTGTAGCCATGGAAAAATCAGGGGCCTTGTTAACAACAGTTTCTAAGACCTTTTTCAACCTCGCCAGCATGAATTCATCCGATGAAGTGCAAGCACTTCAAGCGGAGCTCGCTCCTAAGCTAGCGGCTCATAGCGACAATATCTATTTAAATCCTGAGCTATTTTCCCGCGTTGAGGCTGTCTATCAGTCACGCAAAGCGTTATCAGCAGAAGATCAACGTTTAGTCGAGTTTTATTATCAAGCGTTTGAGCGTGCTGGTGCCAAGTTATCTGACGCTGACAAACAGAAGATGCGTGATCTCAATAGCCAATTAGCCAGCTTAACCACCGAATTTTCAAAGAATGTACTCAGTTCTTTCAAAAATGACGTGATCATGGTTAATGACAAAGCCGAGCTTGATGGTTTATCTGAAGCTGAAATATCCACCTTAGCTCAAGCGGCCAAAGACGCTGGTAAAGAGGGCTATCTTATCACACTGGTGAACACCACCAGACAACCTATTCTCACCAGCCTGAACAACCGTGCGCTTCGTCAACGGGTATGGGAAACTTCCGCTAACCGTGCGATGGATCTTAACGGCCCCAATATTATTAAGCAGTCACATTTACATGCAGAAAAAGCCGCACTGCTCGGTTACGACTCATGGGCTGATTATACCGTTGCTGACCAAATGGCTAAAAAACCTGCCGCTGTCTACGAGATCTTAGATAACTTGGCCCCCCAAGCGGTAGAAAAAGCTAAGCAGGAAGCGGCAGATATCCAAGCTGAAATCGCAAAAACTGGTGAGAAATTTGAATTAGCACCATGGGATTGGGCTTATTATGCGGAAAAAGTCAGAAAGGAAAAATACGATCTCGATCAGAGTTTAGTTACGCCCTACTTTGAATTTAACCGCGTATTAAACGACGGTATGTTCTTCGCCATGGAGAAACTTTACGGCATCACGGTAAAACCTCGCAACGATCTACCAGTATGGAACCCTGACGTACTCGCCTATGAAGTCTTTAATAAAGACGGTTCATCTTTCGGTATTTTTTATCTTGATCCCTATGCTCGAGAAGGAAAAAATGGCGGAGCCTGGATGGATGAATTTGTGACTCAAAGCGGTTTACTGGGTAATAAGCCTGTTATCTATAATGCGTTAAACATTCCTAAGCCTGCGTCAGGACCAACGCTAATGACCTTCGATGAAGTGACCACCATGTTCCACGAATTTGGTCATGCTGTTCATGGGCTATTCTCTGATGTGAAATACCCAAGTTTAGCGGGTACCGCCACTGCACGTGATTTCGTCGAGTTTCCTTCACAAGCAAACGAAGATTGGGCAATTGACCCTCAGGTTATCGCCAACTATGCCAAGCACTACCAAACTGGCGAACCTATCCCTGCAAAATTACTCGAGAAGGTATTAGCAGCAAGTAAATTCGGTCAAGGTTTCGACACGACAGAATATCTAGCCGCTGCTATTTTGGATATGGAATGGCACTCAATTGGCGTCGACGCTAACATTAACGATGTCGCTAAGTTTGAACATGAGGCTCTGGCTAAACACGGAATCGATTTTGCGCCTATTCCACCACGTTACAAATCGGCTTACTTTAGCCATGCCTTTACTGGTGGCTATTCTGCGGGTTACTACGCCTACCTATGGACCGAAGTATTCGCAGCCGATGCATTTAGCTATATGAGTCATAACGGGGGCTTATCATTATCAAACGGTAATAGCTTCCGTAATAATGTATTGTCTAAAGGAAATAGTGAAGACTTGATGCAAGACTACATTAAGTTTACCGGCAGAAAACCCACGGTTGATGCGCTACTGAAACGTAGAGGACTTGTTGACTAAGTTGATTAAGCCGACTCGTTGACTAAGACATAGTGTCTTAAACAAGCCAAAAAAACGGCAGCCTATTTAGGTTGCCGTTTTTATTTATAATAATCAGTTAACTTGAACTAGCAATAACCGATATCGACAGCCAGTAAAGAATCCACCTGCTGTATTAGGTGATTTAGGGATAAAATTAAAAAAGTGAGTAAAGCTTATAGCCTAAGTCACCTTTCTGCTTTCCATCTTTTAGCTGCCATCACTCAAGTCAGACTTAAGCACCAATAAAATGGTGAATATCACTAATAGATTGATGGCTCTCCTGGAGGACGCGTACGTAATACTTTTAAGAACCACATATATTGCTCAGGGTAAGCACTTATTACCTGCTCTACAGCCCTATTGAGTGCAAGCGCTTCATTCTCCTTGCCTTGCATCTGCTCTGGTGCTATCGGTGCCATGACCGTCAGCTTATACTTTCTACGTTTTTGATCGTAGCCTATCTTAACCGGCATCACTTGCGCATTTCCTGCTGTTGCTAACCGACCAACAACAGGAAGGGTGGCTTTAACCGTGGCAAAAAACGGCGCAAATACGCTTTTTTCCGGCCCTAAATCTTCATCGGGCAGATAGAAAAAACTATTATCATTTTTCAACTCCGAAAGCAGAGCGCGAATACCCGCTTCACGCATATAGATATTTCCGCCTTGAGAGCTGCGCATCCTATTGTTAAACCAATCAAATAATTTATTGCGATGTGCTTTGGCCATAGAAACCATGGGCAAGTCGACATTTAATCTTAATCCAGCATACTCGATCCCCCAAACATGAGGCATGATGAAAATTACAGGTTGCCCAGCGTCTCGAGCTTGCTGCACATGCTCAAAGCCTTCTAGCTCAACTCTGCGGCGTAAATTGGCTGTAGAACGAATGAGCAACTCTGATTGCGCAAGCAAGGTCATCACAAAGTTTTCAATGTTATCATCGAGTAACTGCACAATTTCTGACTCAGACTTTTCTGGAAAACAGGCTTGTAGATTTGCCCGTGCAACACGTAACGGCTTTTGGGCTATCTTCTTCACCAACTTAGCGAGCATTCGCGCGATAGGATCCCGTAACCAGGCAGGCATTAAGCCAAAAACGACCAATATAGCTATCGCAATCCATGTCGGCCAATGCTTAGGATGTAATAGTTCAGCCTTAAAACGACGATCAAAATATTTTGGTTTTCTAGACAAGAAACTCAACCTCAAACTTGCAAAGTGTTGTATCAACAAAACTTAAATAGACAACTTAATTTAATTGCAGCGAAAACGGACCAATACAGGCATAGGTTAAAAAGACTCGTGCTTTGCACTAATCAAAAAAACGACATCTATATGGATCGCGCCAACCATCAAATGGGCTAAATAGTTGAAACCACAAGGGGTTAGATACAACTAGGCACATAAAAAACAGAAAAAGCCACTCAATGAGTGGCCTTAACTTTTAACTCAGTCTAGCTATTTACCGGCATTAGCCTCTTCAACTCGACTCTTCAGCTTCTGTCCTGGACGGAAAGTCACCACTCGACGAGCAGAAATTGGAATATCCTCGCCTGTTTTAGGGTTTCTTCCCGGTCTTTGATTCTTGTCCCTAAGGTCAAAGTTGCCAAAGCCAGATAACTTGACCTGCTCACCGTTTTCGAGTGCTTGACGAATTTCTTCGAAAAACGTCTCAACCATCTCTTTAGCCACTCGCTTATTAATACCAAGCGTTTCAAAAAGATGTTCTGCCATTTCGGCTTTGGTAAGTGCCATACTTTTAATCCCTCAACAATGCGTTGAACTCTGACTTGAGTTCAGAAACTACCTTATCAACCATCTCGGCAATCTCTTTTTCTTCAAGTGTACGAGCGTTATCTTGTAGTGTAAGTGCTATCGCCAGACTCTTTTTACCTGGTTCAACACCTTTACCTTGGTATACATCGAACAAGTTTAAGCCAACCAACTGATTTTCGCCAACTTTTCTTATCAAATTTACGACACTTCCTGCAGACACTTGCTCATCAACAACAATAGCGATGTCTCTACGGTTTGCTGGAAACTTAGATACAGCCTGAGCTTGCGGCAAACTTGCATGTAATAAAGCATCTAATTCGAGTTCAAAAACAAATGTTTTTCCGTTCAGTCCAAATGGCTTTTCAAGGCTAGGATGAACTGCACCGATGACACCAATTACACGATCATTTCTTAATATTTCAGCACATTGCCCTGGATGAAGAGCTGGATGTGTTGCTGATCTAAAAGTAAATTCTTCGTCAGAAACTGTCAAGCCGATAATTGCTTCTAAGTCACCTTTAAGATCGAAGAAGTCAACGGTTTTTGATTCCATTGTCCAATGTTCATCATTTTGGTTACCAGAAATCACCGCGCCCAGCATAGGCTGCTGACGTACATTTGATTCGGCAGTTTCATCAGGAACGAAACGCAGACCCGTTTCAAACAATCTAACACGGTTTTGTTGACGGCTTTGGTTATACCCCACTGCGGTTAACAAGCCTGTGAACATAGACAAACGCATCGCCGACATTTCGACTGATATTGGGTTAGGCAAAATCATCGCTGCTTCACTGGGGTGAAGGAGTTCTTGAAGCTTTGGATCAACAAAACTATAAGTTACTGCTTCTTGGAAACCACGAGCAACCATCATAGCGCGTACACGCTTTAAGCTGATGTCTGACTCTTTATGATCTGGCATACGTAGCGCTGCTACTGGGGCGGTATTTGGAATATTATTGTATCCATAAATACGCGCAACTTCTTCGATGAGATCTTCTTCAATCGCCATATCGAAACGGTATGTCGCGGTGATCACATTCCAAGTCTCACCAGCGAACTCAACACTAAAGCCTAGGCGCTCTAAAATCTCTGTCACGTCGCTATCACTGATATGGTGACCAAGAACTCTATCGAGCTTGCTACGGCGCAGCTGAATGCTTACAGGCTTAGGAAGATGTTCATCTGATTTGGACTCAACAACTGGGCCAGCTTCACCGCCACAGATATCAAGCACAAGACGTGTTGCTCTATCCATCACTTTAGCTTGCAGCTCAGGATCGACACCGCGTTCAAAACGATGTGATGAGTCCGTATGTAAACCTAATCGACGAGACTTCCCCATAATCGCGAGTGGTGCAAAAAACGCACACTCAAGCAGAATGTCTTTAGTATCATCGGTTACGCCTGATGCTTCACCACCAAATACGCCAGCAAGAGCCAACGCTTTTTGTTTATCGGCAATAACTAATGTATCGGAGGGCACCGTAATTTCATTACCATCGAGTAAAGTAAGCTTTTCTTCACCATCAGCTAAGCGGATAATAATATCGCCTGCTAAAGTCGCTAAATCAAACGCATGCATAGGCTGACCAAACTCGATCAACACATAGTTGGTAATGTCTACAATCGGGTCAATTGATCGAATACCACTGCGGCGTAGCTTCTCTTGCATCCACAAAGGAGACGGTGCTTTAACATTGACGTTCTTTACCACACGACCAAGGTAACGAGGGCATGATGCAGGCGCTTGGTTATCGATAGTGATGGCATCATCAATCGATGGGGTTACCGCTTCCCAAGTCGGCTCGGTCACCGCTTGACGATTCAACACACCCACTTCACGAGCCAAACCAGCCATGCCTAAGCAATCTGCACGGTTCGCGGTCAGATCCACATCAATGACGGCATCATTAAGATCAAGGTAGTCACGCACATCGCTGCCAATTGGCGCATCGAGTGGCAGCTCAATAATGCCATCGCTCTCGATATCAATACCAAGCTCGCCATAAGAACAAAGCATACCAAATGAGGGTTGACCACGAAGTTTAGCCTTCTTGATCTTAAAATCACCGGGTAATACAGCACCCACCATTGCAACAGCAACTTTGAGGCCTAAACGACAATTTGGCGCGCCGCATACGATATCGATCAATTCGTCTTGACCCACATTGATTTTGGTTACGCGTAATTTGTCTGCATCAGGATGCTGACCACATTCAACGACTTCGCCTATGATAACGCCAGAGAATTCACCCGCCACGGCATCAATACCATCGACCTCTAGGCCAGCCATGGTGATCTGGTGCGAAAGCGCTTCACGAGTTACATCAGGATTAACCCATTCACGAAGCCAAGATTCACTAAATTTCATTTTTTACTCGCTCCGTTATTTGAATTGCTTAAGAAAACGTAGATCGTTTTCGAAGAATGAACGCAGATCGTTAACTCCGTAACGCAGCATAGAGAGACGCTCTACACCCATACCGAAAGCAAACCCTTGATACTTTTCAGGATCAATTCCTACGCTGCGCAGTACATTTGGATGCACCATGCCGCAACCCAATACTTCTAACCACTTGCCGTTTTTGCCCATCACATCCACTTCCGCTGAAGGCTCAGTGAAAGGGAAATAGGAAGGACGGAAGCGCACTTGCAAATCTTCTTCAAAAAAGTTGCGTAGGAAATCGTGTAAGATCCCTTTCAGTTCGGCAAAATTAACATTTTCATCCACCATCAAGCCTTCTACTTGATGGAACATTGGCGTATGTGTTTGGTCGTAATCGTTACGATAAACACGACCAGGAGAGATAATTCTCAGCGGTGGCTGCTCATTTTCCATCGTACGGATCTGTACACCGGACGTTTGAGTACGCAGCATCAACTTTGGATTAAAATAGAAAGTATCATGATCGGCACGGGCAGGATGATGCTCAGAAATATTCAGTGCATCGAAGTTATGGAAATCATCTTCGATTTCAGGCCCCTGCTTTACGCTAAAACCAAGTTCACCAAAGAAGGTTTCGATACGTTCGATTGTACGCGTCACAGGGTGAAGCCCACCGTTATCAATACAGCGACCTGGTAGCGTAACGTCAATGCTTTCTTGCGCTAATTTCGCTTCCAGTTCCAATGCTTTTAAACCATCAATACGTTCAGATAGTTTTTGTTGCACGGCTTGCTTAGCTTGGTTAACGGCTTGACCAAAAGCGGGTTTCTCTTCTGCGCTAAGCTTACCCATCATCTTCATCATGTCGGTGATCTTACCTTTTTTACCTAGGTAATCGACACGAAGATCATCGAGGGCTTTCAGATCATCTGTCCCTTCGATAGCCTGCAAGGCCTGTTCTACGATTTCTGTTAACTGTGACATCATCTCTTCCAGTACGCCTGCCCCCCAAGGTTGAGAGCCAAGACTTGCTATGTGCTAACTATTCATCTTGCGAAAATAGAAAAAGAGACAAATTTTACGTGACCATAGGCCGTTTGACTAGGGCTTATTTGGTATTTTTCTAACGAAATCCGAGAGAAAAGCAATCTAACTAAACCACATAACATGGAGTTGCACAAAAATCGCCCCCTCATCGCACCCTCTATGTCATTTTGATTCGAACTAACATGGCACATAGACAATCAAGAACTGTTATTCTTGGCTTGGCTGACTGTATTTAGCACCATGGCTTATAACCTCCTCAGCATGAAGATAAAGTGCTGTGTTTTATGATGATTTCAATATATCCGCTTTATTGGAGGGACTTTGTTACTTGTCGCAATGAATAAACGACAAAATTTAACAATAATTTAAAAAGATCGATTCATTCCTAATGCATTTTGAATTAATCTTGGACAATAACATTATGCGATCTGGAGTTGACCAAGGAAAATGGTAATCGACATCCCAAATAAGGTATTTACACCTGATACTAAATGGAAAAATAGCCTTATTTTTAAATTTACTATCGTCCAATTTGTGGTTGCAACCTTGATCATCACTTTGAGTATTTGGCTAATTTTTTCGACAGAAAAAAAACACCATATGGATACTCAACTCAGCCTTAGTCAAAACTATGGCCAATCGGTTATCGCACAGCTTCAAAATATCTTATCGAAAATAGATGTCATAGCTAATAGTATCGGTATCATTGGCGAAACCTATAAAGACCAACCCCAAATTATTGATGAGCTGCTCCCCTCCCTATTAACGGTTGAAAATAAGACTCAACTCATCGCTGGTGGTGGTATCTGGCCCGAACCGCATGCCTTCTTAATTGATAAACAGTTTCACAGTTTCTTTTGGGCCAGAAATAAAGCAGACAAGTTTACTCGAGTAAACGGATATGACTCTCCAAGTGGCCCAGGATATCATCAAGAAAAGTGGTACCAACCAGTAAAATATTTTCAAAATAGTCATACCCATTGGTCTGAAACCTATATCGATCCTTTTACCAAAGAGGTAATGATCACCGCTTCTGTTCCTATGCGTGCCGAGCACCAATTCATTGGTGTCGCTACTGTAGATGTGTCTCTTGCAGGATTAAACAAGTATTTTAATTTTTCAGATCAAAATCCATTATCTAAGGGATATATTTTAGCACTAGATGGATACAATAATTTACTGTCAGCCCCATTCGATCAACTAAGCGAAAAATCACAAAATCCGTCACTATTGGGACAACCATTACATCAACTTATCGCGCTTTATCCTGAGTTGGCCAAAATTGAAGACGCAGTAAATTTACTCGATCAACAGTTCTATGAACAATCGATACAATATCCCGCCTATCAAACAGCACAACTACAAGCATTGCTCGACAATACGCCAAAGGATAAACGTCAGCGACTCTCGGCATTAATTAATTCGGCTCTGCAACCTAAGCCATTTAAAGCCAATACCGTCACCTTAGAATTAGCGTCGAGCCCACTATTCGATGAACCCGTATTAGTGTCCATTCTCACCATGGCACAGACACAATGGAAAATAATCTTAGTCACACCACTTTCAAGCCTATCTCAACAAGCTAATGCCATCGCCATAAAACTGGGTGCCTTTCTATTATTAGCTCAACTACTCGCGCTAATCATCTTGTTTGTATTTCAACACAAGCTGTTTATTATACCGATTTTTAAAGTCGTTTCGGCACTTCAAAGTGGCAACTTAGGGCAGCTAGAACTAGATGCCAATAAACGTCATGATGAACTTGGACAGTTATCAAAAGCCTTTATCGCTAGAAGTAACCAACTCGAGATCGCTTATGCAAGTCTTGACGCCAGCAACTTAGCACTAGAGCAGCAACTCGCAATGCAGCGTATAGCGCAAACAGAACTAGAAACCAAAAAGGAACTAATTAATTCACTATTGAATGCGTCACAAAACGTGATATGCATTAAAGATACTGATGGTCGATACACGTTAGTTAATGATAAATTTTGTGAAATATTAGGCGTCGAGCGCAATAAAATCCTCGGCACAAGAGACGTCGATATCTACCCAGAGAATATTGCTCAAGTTATTACGAGTCATGATGCCATCATCAAAGCCACCGATAATGCACAAAGTTTCGAACAACCTATGCCTACCATTTATGGTGAGCGTGTTTTCTTAATCACTAAATATCCCATAAAAGATACCGAAGGTAATCTTATCGCATTGGGCGCGATGGCAATGGATATCAATAGCTTAAAGGAAAAACTATCAGAACAAGAACAAACGATTATATCGCTATCGACCAAGGTGACATCATTACAACAAGCTATTGAGCAGCACCGTGAACATGCTAAAGCCGTTTTGATTGAGCAAAAAAATAGTAAAACAGATCCCGATAAAATCGGACCGACGGAAGTAACATATCAAAAACTAATGCTACAAATGATAACTGAATTAAATCGACAGCAGTTAACAGCATTAGAACAGCTAGTGGTCATAGCCGCCAAAGTTGAATACTTAAATGAAAGTCACCCACATTCAGCTGTGTTAATGGAAAAGCTAACGGAGCAAATAGACATATTGCGCCACACCAAGCCTTTACTGGCGGTAGAGCAGCAGAGCAAATCAATTATGCTCGAGCCATTTCTACAAGATATCTTTGCCACATTAGCACCGAAATTGAGTAGTAAAAAAATAAATTGGACAATTAGCTGTACGCCCCAGCTATCAATAGCAATGCCTGCATGGCATCTATTTACCCTATGCTATCAATTGATCAACAACACCATTTTCCATGCTTTTCCTGATGATCTTGTTACCGATAAAACAAAACAACTTCAAGTAAGCGCTAACGTTTTTAATGGCGTACTTAAGATTACATTTAGAGATACCGGTGTTGGCATCACATCAACCAGTTTAGACAATATAAAATTGCAGCTAAATGACCTAAACCGTCATGGTACTTTAGTTGATATTCATCACTGGCTGCTTTCTCATTATGATGGTTGCTTGTCGATAACATCGGTTGCAACAGAGTTCACCGAAATAGAATGTCAGCTAAAACTTCCACACTGATTTTTCCACACAAAATAGCGTTCAGCGTTAGTCAATTTAATGTGGAGGAATAATCCTAACAGGTCAGTCCCTTACATAGAGACATCCACGAGATAATGCCCCTGTAACCAATTGCGACCAATCAGGAATTTATTGGTCATTTTGGAACGATCACGCAAATTAACTTTAACCTTATATTCTAATCCTGGCTCTCCCACATTCAGCTCAACCATATAACGTACCTCGCTTCCTTGAGCATTTCTGATAAGAGAAGTTTCTACGATACGGGCATGAACGCGATGAGATTCGCCTTTCTCATTCTCAGTAGTAAAATAGAGCATCTTACCAACATTGAGCTCCATCTCTTCTACTCCACCTTCAATCTTTAAGTCGACGGCATGAAGTGAGTTTTCAACAGCCCCACTATCGATACGAGTTTCAAAAATCAATCCCGTTTCAACAATACTAATAGGCGCTACAGGCCCTATAATACGCTTCTCTGCAACATCAACGATATACCTATCCTTTAACCAATTTCGTCCGATCAGTAACTTATAGTCCATATGTTCACGATCTCTAAGGTTGACATTAACCTTACGGCTCTTACCATCAAAACGCACATTTAGGGCAACCATATAGCGAGTTTCTCTACCTTGAGAGTTACTGACCGTCGAGGTCTTAACTATTTTTGCACTGAGTCGTTTCTGTTCGCCTTTCGCATTTTTTGTCGTAAACCATATGGTTTTACCCACATTATCTTTCATCTTTTTAGCACTGCCGCCTTCAATGTCTATATCAAAGGCATTTAGTGAGGTGTTGGCCGCGCCAGTATCTATACGCGCTTCATAGCTTAGCCCAGCTTCTTCGACAGACATGACAGCGGTTGGCCCAATAATCTCTTTCTCCGCAGCTGTGGCTGATATAGATAAAAGTATTGAACATAAAAATAATCTCTTAAGCATCTTGAACCCTTAAACCTTATAAAACAAAAAGCCGACATCTATGCCGGCAATTTTCAAATCAATATACTCGCTAAACGGATTCGACTTGCATCAACCAATCTTGTGCTAATTGCAGATCTTGTCGAGAAAAAACATTGACCGGACAAGGCACCATACAGGCAATAACTTTAGCCATACTCGTCAACCAGTCATTATCTGTGATAATGGCAATTCTTGAAAAATCCGTCAAATGAAAAAAGCCTAACTTTGCATCATCCCAAAGAGTCTCGACCGAAATACCTTCAAACTGTTCGCCAAATTCATACCATAGCTTAATAGTTGCATGATCTTTTAATTTGGACTCGATCGCAGGAACTAATAGCTGATCATAGTCGTCACTAGTGAGCACCCCATGAGCACGAATGGCAACAACATCATGACTAAACCCATTAAGTAACTCAATCATAATCCGCTTCCTACTACTGTAATTTTAATTTAATAAACGAAATGATAAACAAAGAGACCAAATAAGACTCCAATGCATACACAGTGAGTAAAATGCCCCGCGACATCTGGCCCTAATTTAACATAACGGTAATGTCTTGCAAATTGGACGCCAAGCCACACTAAAATAAAAGGGACAAATGGAAGCGAAATAACGAACGGAATAAAACCCCAACCCAACTCAAATGCATTTGCACTAAACTGCTGAAATGCAGCCCAAAACACCACCAATATCGCGTAGATAACAAAATGCTGCTTATTGGTTGAGCGAGAAAACATGCATTAAACTCCAATCACAAACCTAGCCTAACTTTAGGCAGATTGGAGATCTTTAACAAGAATACAGTTGTAAATATCTGTTACTGATACAAATAATCGTATTACTGCATTTTGGCAATCTCTTGATCAAATAGATTTTTGATCAAACCAGAAAATTCGGTGATAAAAATGGTTTGTTCAGTTGTCGCTTTATGATTCGCCACACCAGCTAAAATCTCCTCGAGATCATAGACAATGGCATCGACCTCACGAATGACGATATTACGTTCGGCGAACGACAAGGTCGGATTTTGGCCACAAACCATAATGATCTGCGCGGCTAATTGCTCTTCAAACAATTCCATAACAGTATCGCCGCTATCGACCATATTTTCAGACGATTCGAATAGCCCGAGATGCTCTGTAAGATATTGTATTAAATGTATATAGCCTTCTTTATCTGTAACCATTATTTGCCCTAACAAGCATTATACGTAAACCATGATTGTAGCCATGTTCACTCTATGTCATGAACATCATTATGAAACAAATTAAGTGGTTAGTCTTGTTGTTAGTGCACGTTTTTAACGTCTAAGCGTTAACACAAACGAAACAGGAACAGCCTGACTTATTGCACTCAACCCAGCCAGTTCTCGCAGCTTATCGACACCTGATGCTAAATCAAAATCAGCTGCGTTGACGATAATTGGAGACTCACTCATCACCAACATTTTATCCTGAGCCAACTTAGCAACACGCACATTGACTAATATTGACTTTTTTTCACCATGTAAGACCAAAATCGCATCAAGCGATAAAGATCGCATCTCCCCAATAGATAACTTTTCAATAGTATTTATATCGACCTTAGCCATTAAATCTACTGAAGGATATTGGGCTGTTTCAAATAAAACCTCTTTCATTCTAATGTCACGGATCTCAACATTGGTCCAAACACTAGAGAGTGGTATTGAAAGACTAAAGTCACCACTTGAATCTAGTATGCCAGAGACTTGAGTAAACTTGTGCACCTCGGCAACATCACCCTTTTTCACTGAGATAAAATTAACAACGGAATCTTGGCTATTGACTTGCCAATTATCCGCCAATGCCATTGCACTAAATAAACTGATTCCTAAACCGAATAACACTGCTTTCATCTTAATTCTCCCTATCGCTAATGATTGATTCCATTTACCAAATAAAATAGCCAGCCTGCTTTATCTGCAACAACGTCTCGTTATCTATATTAGCCTAATATTCATCACTTTGGACGATTATACCCATTGAATTAAGTCTATCGTCATTTTAGAACGGCTCAAGCTCATCAATCCAAGAGATAATACTTTAAAAGCTCAGTTCCACTTCATCAACTCTTCGACACTAAGCCATTAACCAACAACTAATTAATACCAATCAGTATAAAGATGTGATCGCTCAGCAAGCATTTAACACTTATGAGGCAAGGTCTTTAATTGCTCCTCGGCTCTACGGCTCCATGCGTTACCCTAGCTCCTATATCCATCTCGTCGTGCATTAAAGACATCCACAGCTTCTGACCTCTAGGGATGAAGGGAATGTCTTAAGTATGTTGACAACATACAAGACCTTGTTGTTTTTAACGAGTGAAGAGCATAGTTAAACTAGGGACAAACTCGTTAACACGGCATCAAAAGTGCTAGAACTCGTTTGTTAGGCGTATTTTTTACCTTGCGACTTCGCATTGAATAGCCTCACAAGGAACAAGCATTCCATCATCTATTCGCCTTGAATGCGTTGCCAAAAAACACGCTGAGTAGAGCCACTTTCTTATACTGATTGGTATAACATCTCCGCTTTTTCTGTGATAACACAAACAATAAAAAAGGCCCTAACTGAGTGAGTTAGGGCCTTTTTTGATTAAGCTTTTTTCTTTGGTTTAGGCTTAGCTTTTGCTTTAGCCTCTGTCACCCATTTACCATCAACATACTTCGCAGTCCAGCCAGTCGCCTTTCCATCGACTTCTGTTGAAACATATTGCTCTTTAGTCTTGCGGCTAAACCTAACGAATGCTTTATTACCGTCATCGTCAGTAACTGGCGCATCAGCTAAGTACTGGTACTTTGGCCAGAGCAAATCTCGGTAAGTCACGAGTTCCTCAACCAAAGGTGGTCGAGTTTCACGTGATTTAGGGAACGTACTGGCGGCCATAAAGATCCCAGCAGCGCCATCTCTCAACACAAAGTAGCCGTCTGACTTAGTGCATTTAAGCTCTGGCAAATGAATTGGGTCTTCTTTTGGTGGTGCAGCCTCACCGCTTTTTAGTAACTTGCGCGTGTTTTTACATTCACTATTAGTACAGCCGAAATATTTACCAAAACGGCCATTCTTAAGCTCCATGTCATTGCCACAACGATCGCATTCGAGAATTGGGCCTTCATAGCCTTTTATCTTAAATTGACCTTGTTCGACTTCGTACCCACCGCACATAGGGTTGTTACCACACACATGCAGCTTACGAGTTTCATCAATTAAATAGCTGTCCATTGCCGTACCACAAACACCACATCTATGCTTTGCACGCAATGCGTCGGTTTCAGCATCTTCGCTATTTTCACTAATCGCTTCTTCTCCGGCAGTAAGATTCATGGTCGTCTTACAACGCTCTTTCGGAGGAAGTGCATAACCAGAGCAACCCAAAAACACGCCAGTAGTACCGGTGCGAATGCCCATTGGACGATCACATGTTGGACACTTAATGTCAGTCAACACCATTTCGTTAGGACGCATTCCGCCCTCTTCTGGTGGTAACTCTGCTTTTTCGAGCTGGGCGGTCAAATCTTTATAAAAGTTGTCCAGCACTTTTTTCCATTCAAGCTGCCCTTGAGCCACGTTGTCGAGAGTCTGTTCCATTCCAGCAGTAAAGTCGTAGCTCATCAACTCTTCGAAACTACCCACAAGACTTTCGCTTACAATCTCGCCCATTTTTTCAGCATAGAACCGACGATTGTCAACTTTAACATAGCCGCGATCTTGAATGGTTGAAATAATCGTGGCATAGGTCGATGGACGGCCAATACCGCGTTTTTCTAACTCTTTAACTAACGACGCTTCACTATAACGCGCTGGCGGCTTAGTAAAGTGCTGCTTAGGCAACAGCTCTTCAAGCGCCAACTTGTCACCTTGAGCGACATACGGCAAAGTATTATCTTCTTCGTTTTTCTTCTTAATTGCAGTTTGGACTCGAGTCCAACCGTCAAATTTAAGCGTTCGACCCGATGCTTTTAGCTCATATTCAGCCGCGGTAACGGTTAAACGCGTCGCATCATATTTTGCAGGCGTCATCTGACAAGCTACAAATTGACGCCAAATCAATTCGTACAGACGCTGGGCATCACGCTCCATGTCGCTCAAGCTAGCCGCGGTCACTTTGACATTTGAAGGTCGAATCGCTTCGTGCGCCTCTTGCGCGCCCTCTTTGCTGCCATATCGAATAGGCGCATCAGGCAAATACTTATCACCAAATTCACTGGCAATCATATCGCGAACGCTGTCTAAAGCCTCTTGGCTCAAATTGGTAGAATCGGTACGCATATAGGTGATATGACCCGCTTCATACAGACGCTGTGCCATCATCATGGTCTTTTTAACACCAAAACCTAATCGAGTACTCGCTGCTTGTTGCAGCGTCGATGTGATGTAAGGTGCCGATGGTTTACTCGATGTCCCTTTATCTTCCCTCGCCGTCACGACAAAATTAGCATCAGACAGCGCATTAACCGCAGCCATCGCCTGAGCTTCATTTATCGGATTAAATGCTTTGCCTTGATACTTGGCAACTTGCATTTTAAGGGCGTCATTGGACAAGGTATTAAGCTGCGCGTGGATATCCCAAAACTCTTCAGGAACAAACGCCTTAATCTCACCTTCGCGCTCAACGACTAATCGAGTTGCAACGGATTGAACCCGGCCAGCGGATAAACCTCTAGCCACCTTCTTCCATAGCAGTGGTGACACCATAAAACCAACCACTCGGTCTAAGAAACGACGAGCCTGCTGTGCGTTCACCATATTGGTGTTTAACGTAGATGGATGACTAAATGCATCTTGAATTGCAGTCTTAGTGATCTCATTGAACACCACACGTTGGTAACGCGCCGGATCACCACCAATCACTTCTTGTAAATGCCAAGCGATAGCTTCTCCTTCTCTATCCAAATCGGTTGCGAGAAAGATATGGTCGGCATTTTCAGCAAGAGATTGCAGTTCTTTAACTACCTTTTCTTTACCTGGCAAGGTTTGGTATTTGGCTTTCCAACCATGTTCTGGGTCAACCCCCATTCGAGCCACCAGCGCTTGCTTAGCTTTTTTCGCCTTATATATTGCCTTGTCTTCAGGAGACATCTTACGTACTTCAGCGGGCGATTTCGTCACCGAACCCGCCTCACTAGTCGAAGATGTTGGCAGGTCACGGATGTGCCCTACACTCGATTTTACGATGTAATCTTTGCCGAGATATTTATTAATAGTCTTGGCTTTGGCCGGTGATTCGACAATAACTAGCGATTTACCCATAGAATGATCTGCGCCAAAAGTCTCAAAATTCTGTAAATTGGCTCCATATATAGAGGGTTGTGCCCATACTTTCAAGCTAATCCCTGTTTTATTTGTTACGGAGAGCCACTTTTTAACCATTTTTGAAAAAAATGTGAAAAATAATATTGCGTAATTAAAAACTAATATTTCATTATTAGCCATCTAACAAGTAATAGTTATGCATTTCTAAGCATATAGCACAATATTGCCGAACTTTCCCTAACTTGTTAAGTGCGCAACCTCAAGTATACTGGACCACAAATTCAGCCAGTTTAACAACATATTTTATATTGTGTGACCGACTGGTTAAAAACAATAATAACCTTGAAGGATATGCAATGAAGCATTACGAAGCAAATTTTGATGGACTTGTCGGCCCAACCCATAATTATGCAGGACTGTCATATGGTAATGTGGCATCCCTAAGCAATGCTGCTGCGATATCTAGCCCTAAAGCTGCTGCTAAACAAGGGTTAAAAAAGGCGAAAGCACTCGCAGACATGGGCATGGTCCAAGGTATACTAGCGCCTCAGGAGCGCCCAGATCTCCATACACTGCGTAGAATTGGATTTTCAGGTACAGATGCAGAAGTATTGAGTAAAGCCGCTAAACAGGCTCCTGCAGTCCTTAGAGCATGTTGCAGCGCCTCAAGCATGTGGACGGCAAATGCAGCAACCGTATCGCCAAGCGCCGATACCCATGACGGAAAAATACATTTTACACCAGCGAACCTCGTCGATAAGCTTCATCGCAGCATTGAACCAACAACTACTGGCGATATTCTGGCAGCGACCTTTAATAACTCTCGCTATTTCAGCCATCATCAACATTTGCCAGAACATGCAAATTTTGGTGATGAAGGAGCAGCCAATCACACTCGCCTATGTAGCGAGTATGGTCACGCAGGGCTTGAGCTATTTGTTTACGGCCAAGAAGCCACAAACCCATTGGCGCCAAAGCCAAAAAAATATCCTGCTCGTCAAACATTGGAGGCTTCACAAGCGATTGCACGCTTGCATCAACTTGACGACGATAGCAGTGTGTTCATTCAGCAAAATCCCAATGTAATAGACCAAGGTGTTTTTCATAATGATGTGATTGCCGTGGGTAATCAAAACGTGCTTTTCTATCATGAGCAAGCATTTCTGAATACCAAAGAAAAACTTGCCGAGATCCAGCATAAGTTTAATGGTCAATCGCTTTATTTTATTGAAGTCCCAACGGCTAAAGTCAGTATTCAAGATGCAGTAAAGAGCTACCTGTTTAATACTCAGATCATTACGCTACCTAATGGAGAGATGGCGATAATAGCCCCAACTAACTGCCAAGAGAACCCAGCGGTATTTGCTTATCTAAATGAGGTGGTCACGCTTGGCACACCAATCAAACAGGTACACTACTTCGATGTAAAACAAAGCATGCAAAATGGCGGTGGTCCCGCTTGCCTGCGTTTACGGGTAGCGATGAACGAGATGGAAGTCGCCGCAGTTAATCAACATACACTTATGAACAATGAACTGTTTGAACGTTTAAACCTGTGGGTAGATAAACATTATCGTGACGAACTTGCCGTAGATGATCTAGCCGATCCTCAACTTATTATCGAGTCTCGTACTGCACTTGATGAACTAACACAGATAATGAAATTAGGCAGTGTTTATCAGTTCCAGAAATAAACTTTATTTCGCATAGATCTAATTTCCCAAGCCACCTTTTGTAGGTGGCTTTTTACAACCACCTCGCTTAATTTCATTTAGCTCTTATTGATATACAAAACCCCAGCAGCATCTATGAGTAAGAGTTATAAACACCAAGAAAAAAGCGCCACTGGCGCTTTTTTCTTTACATTAATATTTATAAAATATTAATTCCAATCGATACAACTTCCGATAAGGTACCCGCTGGAGTTTCAACTTCAACGATAAATACACCAGTATTAGGTTCATCTTCACCTTTTAGCGTCACGGTAAACTCTCTACCACCATTATAATTAGAACTTGGCCAAGTATACTCTGCAGCGCTAACAACCGAGCCAGCGCTAGTCTTAAATCTGACAGTAGAGCCTGCTGGCATTTGCTGATTATGTAGGTCTGAAATGGTAAAGGATACTGAAGCGGATCCTTTACCAATAATGTTGATACTGCCGCCATAATGTTCACCATCTTTATCATCGATAAGAATATTGGCTGGTGATGTACCATAAGCCACGCTACCAGACATCACCATGACTAAGCTACGACGAACAAATATCGACTTGGAATCGCTGACGCCATCGGCACAACCTGCGTGCACAGGATCAGAACACAATACGCCATTATATTTTCCATCTTTGACATCGAAGACGCCATTGGAATTAAAATCGACTAACTCTTCTAACGAACCACCAACTTGGCCGCCAGTTTGCTGCGGATTAAATACACCATCTTCGTTGTAGTCATTGTATGCATCGTCAAGATCGAATGCTTGACCAGTGACATCGGTACCATCGATAAACTCATTCATCTCGCTGGCATCGAAACGGCCATTACCATTAAGATCTGGAAATGACTCTTCCCCAATAGCTGTTGCGGTGATCGTCGCTCGTCCACCATATTTCTGACCATATATATTCCCGTATACATCCAATGTAGGATAATAAACAATCGCTGCGTTAGGATCGCGCACCATCACACCTGCACCAGAAACAATAGTTTCCCCCTCTGGACGTGGTAACTGGCTAGTCCATTTAACTGAACAGACGCCTTTTACTGTCTGACATGCATCTTCAATAGAGCCACCTTCGGTGGTAAAGGAGACCGTTGTACCATCGGGAACAGGGTTGTTAAATGCATCCGCCATGCGAGCAGTGATAACTACCTCTGTACCTTCTTGGTTCCAACCCTCTGCATTCAACACTTCAGCAGACAGTGAGAAACTATCCTGATCCGGAATCCCAGTTGACACAATAAGCTGGCTTGACTGACTTGCAATAGCAGGAATTGAACCATCGTCAACCGTTGCAGTTACGCGCAGTGATGTCGCTACTGTACCTGTAGTAACAACGGTTTGGACCATACCTGCATTATCCGTTGTCGCCTGACTAGGAGATAAGCCTACACCTCCCACCATAGTGTTAAGTGAGAATAGGACATTTTGGTTGGCAACTGGATTACTGTTTTTATCGAGTACTTTAAATTTGACAACAGATGACTCAACGCCACCAGTGCCTAAAATACTGATATTTTCAGGAGTCGCCGATACAAATACGATACTGCCGATATCAGCCTGAAGCACATTAATTGTACCTGTCGCAGAAAGACTAATCCCCCCCGCATTAGCAGTCACATTAATCTGATCCTCACCAACGCAACCTTGGGCGCGATATGTTGAAGTCGCTACACCGTTACTCGACGATACTGGTGAGCTAATTTCTGCTTGTGCCGGATTCTTTGTCGCACAGGTAGATGAAAAATTAACATCTACAGGCTGAGTAAAAGGGTTACCTTGATCATCTTGAATCAAAACTGAAATCGTTGCGGTACCACCCGCCGATAGATTATCTGTACTGATTTCTGCAGCGCCCTTTACAAAAGGAGACCCACTCCCCATCACCACATTAGTTGCACCAACAACGACGATAGTCTTCCCCACCTCATTGGTAGATAAGGTCGCAGTGACTTCACCTGCACCTAAAGAACTTCCAGCATAGATATCTACTGTTGCCTTACCTGCAGAGTCTGTCACAGCAGTTTTAATCGGTAAGTCGCCTATTGAGCTGGCAAAAGTAACAATCGTGGGTTTAGCAATCCCAGTCACGGTCGCCGTTAACTTACCAGGGACTAAAGTACTAATAGATTGAATGGGATTACCAGAAATATCAGTCAATACCAAGGAGACCTGTGCACCGCCTCCGGCTTCACCACCATCACCCACCATAGTCACGTTAACCGATGCACTCTCTCCTGAAGAGGTTGTAGCTGTTACAGTGGCACCAGTATTGATTGCCGCTGTATTCAATTGGATGGTTGCTACGCCACTAGCATCTGTTGCGACTTGGCCGGTTCCCGGTGCAAATGTTCCATAAGAGTCATCGTTTAGAGAAAATGAAACAAGTGTACTCACGGGAGACCCTGTTGAATCTTTAACCGTTGCAGTCAGTGTTGCAGGCTCAGCAACTGAAATTTGAGTGTTGTCGATCGATAGATTAACAGTAATAGTTCCAGGTTCGGGTGCCCCCCCTGAACCATCATCTGTAATACTGCCCCCACCACTACACGCTACGATAAAAAGTAAAAATAAATATGAGGTAAAAACTTTAAACGCTGACTTCATTGTCAGACTCCCTGTTACTCAGATTATAATATTAAGCATCTGCTTATTACTTATAGATTAACATTACACAATTTTCCTATAACTTTTCCATAACTAATCGCGTTTATTTGCTCAAAACGGCCAAAAACTTTAACCATTTAGCCGTTTCATCGGCTTTAGTTTCTTGCTAGGCTTTAGGCGCAAATTAAAAAGCATAAAAATAATACAGGAAGCACTATGGCTCTAACTCAAAATAAAAAGCTCGGATTAACGAGTAAAATACTTATCGGTATGGCTGGAGGCATTTTATTTGGACTCTTGTTACGCTGGTTATTTCCCGAAAGTGCATTTATTCAAGACTATATTACAGACGGTTTATTAAACGTTATTGGCACCATCTTTATCTCAAGTTTGCAGATGTTGGTCGTGCCGTTGGTTTTTGTCTCCCTTGTATGTGGTACCTGCTCGTTAAGTGATCCATCGACCCTAGGACGTCTTGGTGGTAAAACTATCGCCTTCTATCTATTTACCACTGCAATTGCCCTTTCAATGGCAATTTTAGTCGCTTTACTTATCCACCCAGGAAACGCTTCTCTTGCCGCTGAAAATATGCAGTACAGCGTGAAAGAGGCCCCCAGTCTAGCCAATGTGCTTATTAACCTGGTTCCACGTAATCCTATCCAGGCGATGACCGAAGGCAATATGCTGCAGATCATTATCTTCGCTGTGATATTTGGGTTTGCGGTTTCACATATCGGTGAACGTGGCAAACGCGTAGCTGCACTGTTTAATGATTTAAATGAAGTGATCATGCGAGTCGTTACCTTAATCATGCAATTAGCGCCTTACGGTATTTTTGCCCTAATGGGCAAGTTGGCACTGACTTTAGGCTTAGAAACCTTCGAAAGTGTAGTTAAATACTTCTTCGTCGTATTAGGTGTATTGCTAATACATGCTTTTGTTGTTTATCCCACGCTCCTAAAAATCTTCTCAGGTTTAAGTCCACTGCTATTTATTCGTAAAATGCGCGATGTGCAACTATTTGCATTTAGTACCGCAAGCTCCAACGCGACCTTACCTGTAACTATTGAAACTGCAGAGCACCGTTTAGGTGTAGACAACAAAGTAGCCTCTTTTACCCTTCCGTTAGGCGCGACCATCAATATGGATGGTACGGCGATTATGCAGGGCGTGGCGACGGTATTTATCGCTCAGGTATTTGGTATTGATCTAACCATTACCGATTATGCGATGGTGGTTGTGACTGCGACACTGGCCTCAATTGGTACAGCTGGCGTGCCTGGGGTTGGATTGATCATGCTAGCTATGGTTTTAAACCAAGTAGGATTGCCTGTAGAAGGTATTGCGTTGATCATGGGCGTAGACCGACTACTTGATATGGTACGCACGGCTGTAAACGTTACAGGCGATTCTGTGGCAACCGTTATCATTGCAAAATCAGAGGGTGCATTTAACGAAGTCACCTTTAATGATACTCAAGCGGGTAAAACTGCTGGCAGCTTTGTTGACCAAGTTAATGCGGAAGTAAAAGAGTAAATATTTTAATTAATGTAACAAGCCACCTTCGTAAAAGGTGGCTTTAATTTATCCCCTATCAGGCTAACTCCTATCACTTAAGCAGATTAGCGTGAACTGGATAGCGAATCTTACTTATTCTAACGGTCCTTGATTTGGACCGTTTTTTCGTTCAGGCAGTATGTAGCGCTTAAAAGGCATGGTCTTTAATTGCTCCTCGGCTCTAGCATCCTCGGTCACTGCTCCATGCGATACCCTCGCTCCTATATCCATACAGTCGAGCATTAAAGATATTCACAACGTCTGACCTTCAAGGATAAAAGGAATGTCTTAATTATGTCGGAAACACACAAGACCTTGGTGTTTGCAACGAGTAAAGCACATAGTTGTTCTAGGGCCAAACTCGTTAACTCTGCATCAAAAGTGCTAAAACTCGCCTGTTAGGCTTGTTTTTACCTTCCTACTTCTACGTTGAATGGACTCACAAGGGAAAAGAGTTCCATCATCCATTCGCCACCTCAATAATAGGTGTTGAAAAGTGACAACAAAAAAGGCGCCTAAGGCGCCTTTTTAATGCTCAAAACCGGTATTACCAACCAGTCTTAGCACGCAGTGCACTACCGATGTCGGCAAGTGAACGAACGGTTGTAACACCTGCGGCTTCTAGTGCTGCAAACTTGTCTTCTGCAGTACCTTTACCACCAGCGATGATGGCACCAGCGTGCCCCATGCGCTTACCAGCAGGTGCAGTTACACCAGCAATGTAAGACACTACAGGCTTAGTCACGTTAGCTTTGATGTACTCAGCCGCTTCTTCTTCAGCAGTACCACCGATCTCACCAATCATAACAATGGCTTCGGTCAATGGATCGTTTTGGAACATTTCCAATACGTCGATGAAGTTAGTACCTGGGATTGGGTCACCACCGATACCAACACAAGTTGATTGGCCGAAACCTTCATCGGTAGTTTGCTTAACCGCTTCGTACGTTAGCGTACCAGAGCGAGAAACAATACCGACTTTACCAGGCTTGTGGATGTGACCAGGCATGATACCAATCTTACATTCACCCGGAGTGATCACACCTGGACAGTTAGGACCGATCATACGAACACCAGTTTCTTCAAGCTTAACTTTAACTTGAAGCATATCCAGAGTAGGAATACCTTCTGTAATACAAACGATTAGCTCAATGCCACCGTCGATAGCTTCAAGAATGGCATCTTTACAAAAAGGTGCAGGTACATAGATAACGGTCGCTGTTGCGCCAGTTTCAGCCACGGCGTCTTTAACAGTATTAAATACTGGAAGACCTAAGTGAACTTGACCGCCTTTTCCTGGAGAAACACCACCAACCATTTTTGTGCCATAAGCAATTGCTTGCTCAGAATGGAAAGTACCTTGACCACCAGTGAAACCTTGACAGATAACTTTGGTATCTTTATTGATTAATACAGACATTATTTGCCCTCCGCAGCAGCAACAACTTTAACTGCAGCGTCAGTTAGTGATTCAGCTGCAATAATGTCAAGACCAGAGTTAGCCAATACTTCGCGACCGAGATCTGCGTTAGTACCTTCAAGACGAACCACTACTGGCACTTTAACACCCACTTCTTTAACGGCGCCAATGATGCCTTCAGCGATCATGTCACAACGTACGATACCACCGAAGATGTTCACAAGAACCGCTTTAACGTTATCGTCAGAAAGAATGATCTTAAACGCTTCAGCTACGCGCTCTTTAGTCGCTCCGCCGCCAACGTCTAGGAAGTTAGCTGGCTTGCCGCCGTGTAGGTTTACGATGTCCATGGTACCCATTGCTAGGCCTGCACCGTTAACCATACAACCTACGTTACCGTCTAGTGCAACATAGTTAAGTTCGAACTTAGCCGCATGCGCTTCACGAGCATCATCTTGTGATGGATCGTGCATATCACGGATTTTGGGTTGACGGAACAATGCGTTGCCATCGATACCAATTTTGCCATCCAAGCAATGGATATTGCCTTCTTCAGTGATAACAAGTGGGTTGATCTCAAGCAATGCAAAATCATGGTCGTTGAACATAGTCGCCAGGCCCATGAACACTTTAGTGAACTGCTTCATTTGGATTGGAGTTAGACCCAACTTGAAGCCAAGATCACGTGCTTGATATGGTTGAGGACCAGTCAAAGGATCGATAATCGCTTTGTGGATCAACTCTGGCGTTTCTTCAGCCACAGTCTCAATCTCAACGCCACCTTCAGTTGATGCCATGAAAACAACGCGACGAGTCGCACGGTCAACAACAGCACCAAGATAAAGTTCGTTAGCGATATCGGTACAGCTTTCAACTAAAATCTTAGCAACTGGCTGACCTTTCTCATCAGTTTGATAAGTAACAAGGTTCTTACCTAACCAATTTTCAGCGAATGCTCTGATCTCTTCTTTATCGCCGGTAACTTTAACGCCACCTGCTTTACCACGGCCGCCTGCGTGTACTTGACACTTAACAACCCACATATCTCCGCCAATATGGCCTGCTGCTTCAACCGCTTCTTGAGGGGTGTCACATGCAAAACCTTCTGACACTGGTAAACCATATTCGGCAAATAGGGCTTTTGCCTGATACTCATGCAAATTCATGATGATCTATCCGTATACTTCTTATCAAATCCAACCAGCTCAGTTGAGCCAGTAGCGAGGGGTGATGCCTACCTATCGATAGGCATCGAATCAACGTCGTCTTACAGGTCTAATAGCAGACGAGTTGGGTCTTCAAGGAAGTCCTTAATGGCAACCAAGAAGCCAACAGACTCACGACCATCGATAATACGGTGGTCGTAAGACAATGCTAGGTACATCATAGGCAGAATTTCTACCTGACCATTAACTGCCATTGGGCGATCTTTAATGGCATGCATGCCTAAAATCGCGCTCTGTGGCAAGTTAAGGATAGGGGTCGACATGAGTGAGCCAAACACACCACCGTTAGTCACGGTGAAGTTGCCGCCAGTCATATCTTCAACAGTTAACTTACCGTCACGACCTTTGATTGCTAGCTCACGAACATTACGCTCGATATCCGCTAGGGTCATCATATCGGTATCACGCAGCACTGGAGTGACCAAACCACGAGGTGTTGATACGGCAATACTTACATCAAAATAGTTATGATAAACAAGATCATCACCATCGATTGACGCATTCACTTCAGGGAAACGCTTCAGGGCTTCGGTCACGGCTTTCACGTAGAAAGACATGAAACCTAGACGAATACCATGACGCTTCTCAAACACTTCTTGATACTGCTTACGAATGTCCATGATAGGTTTCATGTTCACTTCGTTGAAAGTCGTCAACATTGCAGTTGAGTTCTTCGCTTCAAGTAGACGATTAGCAATGGTCTTACGTAGACGTGTCATAGGTACACGCTTCTGACTACGCTCGCCTAGTGGTGCAACAACTGCAGGCGCTGCAGAAGACTTAGGCGCTGGCGCTGCTTTCACGAATGCTTCAACGTCTTCTTTAGTGATACGTCCGCCAACACCTGTGCCTTTAATCTTGGCAGCATCTAAGTTGTGCTCGGCGATCAGACGACGTACCGATGGACTTAGCGTGTCATTAGACTCATCGCTAGTCGCTTCTTGAGGCGCTGCCGCTTCGGCCTCTTCCTTAGACACTTCCTGACCAGCAACCGCACCCGCTACAAACTTAGCAATCACAGCTTCACCAAGTACGGTATCACCTTCTTCAGCGAAAAATTCAACGATTGAACCATCTTCTGGGGCAACCACTTCAAGTACCACTTTATCGGTTTCGATATCGACTAAGTTTTGATCACGCGACACTTGCTCACCAGCTTTAACATGCCATGTGGCAATGGTTGCATCAGCAACGGATTCTGGCAGTACGGGTACCTTAATTTCGATACTCATGGAAAGCTATCCTTTTATAAATTGTCTATTACTACAGTTTTAATGCGCTATTGATTAAAGATTCTTGTTGCTGAGCATGGAGCGATGGGTAACCACAAGCAGGCGCAGCAGACGCTTCACGACCGGCATAGGTTAACTGGGCTCCAGCAGGGATTGCCGACCAGAAATGGTGTTGGCTACAATACCAAGCACCCTGGTTCTGAGGCTCTTCCTGACACCATACGAAATCTTTAACGTGCTGATATTGAGCAAGGATCTGCAACATATCTTCATGCGGGAACGGATAAAGTTGCTCAACACGAATTAGGGCAACATTAGTAACGTTCTCTTTGCGACGCTTCTCAAGCAGTTCGAAATACACTTTACCGCTACAGAACACCACGCGATCAACCTTGCTGCTGTCTAGCTCGTCGATTTCAGCAATGACGCTCTGGAAAGTGCCACTTGCTAACTCTTCTAAGCTCGACACGGCCAGCGGATGACGCAGCAATGATTTTGGCGACATCACGACAAGAGGACGACGCATTGGACGCACGACTTGACGACGTAGCATGTGGTAAACCTGTGCCGGTGTCGATGGCACACACACTTGCATGTTATGGTTTGCACATAACTGCAAGAAACGCTCTAGACGTGCACTTGAGTGTTCAGGGCCTTGACCTTCATAACCATGTGGCAACAGCATAGTCAGACCGCATAAACGGCCCCACTTCTGCTCACCCGATGACAAGAACTGATCGATAACCACTTGGGCACAGTTAGCGAAATCACCAAACTGCGCTTCCCAAATCGTAAGTCCACCAGGTTCTGCGGTGGCATAACCATATTCAAACGCGAGCACTGAAGCTTCTGACAATACTGAATCAGAAATATCAATAGGACCTTGATCATCGGCAACATGGCGAAGTGGCAAATAAGCTGTCGCATCGTTCTGGTTGTGGAGCACCGCATGGCGGTGGAAGAAAGTACCACGACCCGAATCTTGACCCGTAATCCGCACACGTTTCTTGTCCTCGAGAATCGAGGCGTAAGCTAAGGTTTCGGCAAAGCCCCAATCAAGCAGCTTTTCACCGCTAGCCATTAATGCGCGATCTTTATAGATCTTAGCTACGCGAGATTGCAACTTATGACTTTCTGGTACGTAGCTAATCTTATTCGCTAGGTTTTGTAGACGCTCATTTGACATCTCACCAGGATAAGTTTCATCCCATTCACGATTAAGATAGGGTGTCCAGTCAACAGTATGCAACGTCATCGGACGCCATTCTTTGACGACACAATCACCTTTATCTAGCGCATCACGATAGTCGTTGATTAAGCCTGTCACTTCATCAGCTGCTAAGGTGTTTTCTTCGATAAGACGATCGGCATAAATCTTACGTGGTGTGGGATGTTTCTTAATCTTGGCATACATCAATGGCTGAGTCGCACTAGGCTCATCGGCTTCGTTATGGCCATGACGGCGATAACAGACCAGATCGATAACCACATCACGTTTAAACTCGTTACGATAATCAACCGCAATCTGAGCCACAAAAGCAACGGCTTCTGGGTCATCAGCATTGACATGGAAGATAGGGGCCTGAACCATCTTAGCGATATCGGTACAGTATTCAGTTGAACGAGTATCTTCAGTTAAGTTAGTGGTAAAACCAACTTGGTTGTTCACGACTATGCGGATACTGCCACCGACCCTAAAAGCTCGGGTTTGAGACATGTTAAATGTCTCTTGCACAATCCCCTGACCTGCAATCGCACTGTCACCGTGAATCGTGATAGGCATGACCTGCAGGCCTGTCTTACAGCCGCGGCGATCGAGGCGCGCTCGAACAGAGCCCATAACCACTGGATTAACAATTTCAAGATGCGATGGGTTAAACGCAAGTGCTAAATGCACATTACCGCCGGGCGTTTCGAAATCAGATGAAAAACCTTGGTGATATTTAACGTCACCCGAACCATTGAGCTCGTCGCTGTGTTTGCCAGCAAACTCATCAAACAGCTCTGAAGGCTTCTTACCCAAAATGTTAACAAGAAGATTTAAACGACCGCGGTGAGCCATCCCCACGACAATCTCTTTGGTACCCGCTTCGCCACCACGATAGATGATCTCACGCATCATAGGGACTAACGCATCACCACCTTCTAGCGAGAAACGTTTGGCGCCAGGAAACTTAGCACCGAGATACTTTTCCATACCTTCGGCGGCATTGAGGCCTTCGAGAATACGGGTCTTAGTGGATTTATCGTAATTAGCTCTACCTAAGGATGGCTCCAAACGCTGTTGAATCCAACGTTTCTCATCGGTATCCGTGATATGCATGTATTCAGCGCCAATAGCGCCACAATATGTGGCCTTAAGGGCTTTAACCAGATCGCGAAGCTTCATGGTGTCACCACCATGTGCAAACGAACCAGTATTGAATTCACGATCCATATCTTCGTCAGTTAAGCCATGGAAGGCTGGGTCCAATTCAGTAACGGTATCACGCTTCCAAATTTCAAGGGGATCCAGATTCGCATTCTGGTGACCGCGGAAACGATGAGCGTTGATCAACTGAAGAACTTTAACTTGTTTAGCATCGACATCAGGATCTGTCATACGAGTTGAACTCTTATGACGACCTTCTAACGCTAAACTACGAAAATATTCACGTACTTTGGAGTGGGCAGCTTCCGGCACATCTGCTGTTGCACCGTTGGCATATGGGAGGTTATCAAACACCGCTCGCCAGTCTTCAGAAACTGACTGAGGGTCCTCTTGATAGGCTTCATACATCTCTTCTACATAGGTCGAGTTCGCGCCACTCAAGTGAGACGAATCGAGCCAGGCTTTCATGATGCCTTGGTGCATTTCTATTCCTTTCAAACTTTATACACGTGTTTAGCCAAAGTCTTAAAATGCAATCCCAGTTAAACGCACTGCAATTGCAAAATATCTGCCGCCCCTAGAGTCCAGATTTCACGGCATATTGTAGTTCCATTACACAAAGAGCCACTTCCTCAAAAAAGAAGTGACTCTCATTGAGCTATATAATTATTAAAATTAGCTCTATTTGTTGCATTTACACTGCTCTCTTCAGCAACATAGACTTAATATGCCCAATTGCTTTAGTTGGATTGAGTCCTTTAGGACAAACGTCCACACAGTTCATGATACCGTGACAACGGAATACGCTGTAAGCATCATCAAGCTCAGACAAACGCTCTTCGGTAGCAGTATCACGGCTATCGATAAGGAATCGATACGCATGTAACAAACCACTTGGGCCGACGAACTTGTCTGGGTTCCACCAAAATGATGGGCAGGCTGTAGAACAACAAGCACACATAATACACTCATAAAGACCATCTAAGTGTGCGCGTTCTTCAGGTGATTGCAGATGCTCACGCGCGGGCGTTTTTTCATCGTTAATCAAGAAAGGCTTAATTTTTTCGTACTGCTTATAGAATTGAGTCAAATCTACAATCAAGTCACGAACGACTGGCATGCCTGGTAGCGGACGGATCTCAATCTTCTTACCTTTAAAGGTAGAGATTGGCGTAATACACGCTAAGCCGTTTTTACCATTCATGTTTACGCCATCACTACCACATACGCCTTCACGACATGAGCGACGGAACGCCAAGGTTGGATCTTGCACTTTAAGCTGCATTAGGACATCAAGCACCATCATATCGGTCCCTTCTGCCACCTCCAACGTGTAGTCCTTCATGTAAGGCTTAGTGTCTACGTCAGGATTATAGCGATAAATAGCAATCTTCAAATTCATCATATTTCCTTAGTAGGTACGCTTGATTGGTGGGAATGCCGCACGAAGCTTAGGCTCCATGTTCACTTCACGCTTAGTCATCTGCTCAGTTACTGGGTCGAACACGCTATGACATAACCAGTTCTCATCATCACGCTCGAGATAATCTTCACGTGAATGTGCGCCACGACTCTCGGTACGGAAGTTAGCCGCATAAGCCGTTGCGATCGCAGTCGCCATTAGGTTATCCAGCTCAAGACACTCAATACGTTGGGTATTAAACTCACTTGAATTATCAGACAACCTAGCATTAGCGAGACGTTCTCGAATCGACTTAAGCTCGGCGAGACCTTCTGCCATCGCCTCACCGCTACGGAATACAGAGAAGTTAAGCTGCATACAGAGCTGGAGATCTTTACGGATTTGCGCAGGATCTTCACCGTCTTTGTTGCTTTCCCAACGGTTTAGACGCTCGAGCGACTTAGCGATATCGGCATCTGTCGCCTCTTTTGGATCAGCTGTTGCGTCAAGCGCTTTACCTAAGTGTTGACCGGCTGCACGACCAAATACCACTAAATCGAGCAGTGAGTTACCACCGAGACGGTTGGCTCCGTGTACTGATACACAGGCAATTTCACCCACAGCAAATAGACCGACAACATCTTGCTCGCTGCCATCTTCATTCTTACGAATAACCTGACCGCTCACTTTAGCTGGCAAGCCACCCATCATATAATGACACGTTGGCAATACAGGGATTGGACCATCAGCAGGATCGATGTGAGCAAAGGTACGAGATAGTTCACAAACACCAGGAAGACGCGCTTCTAGGGTTTCTTTACCTAAATGGTCAAGTTTCAATAGACAGTGTGGTCCTAATGGGCCATCGAGGCCGCGACCTTCACGAATCTCAGTCATCATAGATCGTGCAACCACGTCTCGTGATGCTAAATCTTTCGCATTAGGTGCATAACGCTCCATGAAACGCTCACCGTCTTTGTTCAGTAGATATCCGCCTTCGCCACGACAGCCTTCAGTCACCAAAACACCTGCACCAGCAATACCCGTTGGGTGGAACTGCCACATTTCCATGTCTTGCATCTGCACGCCAGCGCGCATCGCCATACCAATACCATCACCAGTATTAATATGCGCATTAGTAGTCGAAGCGTAGATACGCCCTGCACCACCAGTTGCTAGAATGGTCGCTTTCGCTTTGAAATAAACAATCTCGCCAGTTTCTATTTCGATAGCTGTACAACCCACGATTGCGCCGTCTTCGTTTTTGACGAGATCGAGCGCATACCATTCAGAAAAAACTTGAGTCTTATGCTTTACGTTCTGCTGATATAAGCAATGCAATAACGCATGACCAGTACGGTCAGCAGCTGCTGCGGTACGAGCTGCTTGCTCGCCACCAAAATTCTTTGACTGACCACCGAAAGGACGTTGATAAATCTTACCGTTGTCAAAACGAGAGAATGGCAGACCCATGTGCTCAAGTTCGATAATGGCTTCTGGACCTGTTTGACACATAAATTCGATAGCGTCTTGGTCACCGATAAAATCGGAACCTTTTACGGTATCGTACATGTGCTGTTCCCAGTGATCTTCATGGGCGTTACCTAACGCTACGGTAATACCACCCTGCGCAGACACGGTATGAGAACGCGTTGGAAATACTTTAGATAACAGCGCGCAGCTCTTACCTTCTTTAGAAATCTGTAGTGCAGCTCGCATACCTGCGCCACCAGCGCCAATAACGACTGCATCAAATTCACGAACTGGAATACTCACTTAAACACCCCACACAATAACAATGCCAGCAGCCAAATAAGAGAAGGCAGCCACGACGAAGAAGAATTGGAGTACACCACGTAGACTAACGCATTTAACGTAGTCCGTCAGCACCTGCCAAATACCAATCCATGAATGGATCAATATTGCAACCAAGGCTAATAGGGTAAACACTTTCATCGGCAAGGTGCTGAATAAACCATGCCAGATGTCATAAGTGAGAGGCGCACTAGCAGCGATAAACCCTACTAAGAATAGAGTGTAACAAGTCAGGATAACTGCACTAGCACGAATAAGAATAAAATCATGAACGCCGCTGCGTCCAAGACTTGCTGCATTTGTTACCATACCCAAATCCCCGCAATGATTGACAGTGTCGCTGCAATAACGAAAGCGACTTTCGCTGAAGTGTTACCTGAGTCCAACTCTTCCCAGCGGCCGGTATCCATAATGAGATGGCGTACGCCAACCACAAGATGGTAACCAAGGGCGGTCAGAATTCCCCAGACAACAAACTTAACGAAGAAGTTATCAAATAGAGATTGAATGCCTGCGAAACTCTCAGCAGATGCGAGTGACTCACTCAACAACCAGATAAGAATGCCGACGGCAAACAGCATGATGACACCGGATACACGGTGAAGAATTGACGCAATCGCTGTTGCAGGAAAGCGAATGGTCTGCAGATCTAGATGGACAGGTCTTTGCTTTTTCACGTTCTGCTCACTCTGCTCCATTGAGCATTATTTTTGTTATTGAACCTCTTTCGAACGAAATTTGACCAGCAAGCAAACTTACTACCTCATCTCGCCACAAAAGAAAAGTTGAAACAAACAGTTAACTAATTCAAAAACCACTAATAAAGCGAACTAAATAGGGTTTATGGATTGGATTGTTTGCTGCCCTTGCGAGCCGTGGCAAGTATACGCCCCAGAAATGTCAAATACAAACATCACATTATGCAAATTTTGTTTTTTTAACAAAAAAGCATCCCAAGCCACTGTATTAGCTAGCGATTTAACCCTATTAAGACCATGGTCTAAGAAATTTAAACAGTTATTTAAATTGAAATGTGATCTACATTCACTGTAAAGTATTGGCGTTTGACAAAGCCGCACTCACATAAGAATGAAGTAAGGAGAACGGGGTATGGCTGATAATATAGCCAAATTGGAACTACCAGGGAACGATTCGATTGAACTGCCTATTAAGAAAGGAACGGCAGGTTTTGATGTTATCGACATCAGTAAACTAGGTAGCAAAGGTCATTTCACATTTGACCCAGGATTTTTAGCAACAGCATCCTGCGAATCCGCTATCACTTACATTGATGGCGCCCAAGGTATACTTTTACACCGTGGTTACGCTATCGACGAACTTGCCGTCGATTCAGATTATTTAGATCTTTGTTATCTACTGCTTTACGGTGACTTACCTAACAAGGCTCAATACGACAAATTTGTCTACACGGTAAAGACACACACTATGGTTAACGAGCAACTTGCGTCGTTCTTCCGTGGTTTCCGCCGTGATGCACACCCAATGGCCATGCTATGTGGTGTAACAGGTGCATTGTCTGCATTTTATCAAGACTCGCTTGATGTTAACGATGAGCATCATCGTGAAATTGCTGCGTTTAGATTAGTGTCTAAGATGCCGACTATAGCTGCTATGTGTTACAAGTACTCAATTGGTCAGCCATTTGTTTACCCACGTAACGACCTAAGCTATGCGGGCAACTTCCTAAGCATGATGTTTGCGGTCCCTTGCGAAGAATATAAGGTTAACCCTATCATCGAACGCGCTATGGACCGTATCTTTATCCTGCACGCAGATCATGAGCAAAATGCCTCTACCTCTACAGTGCGTCTGGCTGGTTCTTCAGGCGCTAACCCATTTGCGTGTATCGCTGCGGGTATTGCTTCACTATGGGGACCTGCACATGGCGGTGCAAACGAAGCTTGCCTGAACATGCTAGAAGAGATTGGTACTGTCGATCGTATTCCTGAGTTTATCGAACGTGCAAAGGATAAAGATGATCCATTCCGCCTGATGGGTTTCGGTCACCGCGTTTATAAGAACTTTGACCCTCGCGCTAAAGTCATGCGTGAAACCTGTCATGAAGTGCTTGCTGAACTGAAAGTGAATGATCCGCTGCTTGATGTAGCAATGGAACTTGAACGCATCGCCCTTGAAGATGAATATTTTGTGTCTAAGAAGCTTTATCCAAACGTAGACTTCTACTCAGGCATCATTATGAAGGCTATCGGTATTCCAACTAGCATGTTCACCGTACTGTTCGCGTTAGCGCGCACCGTAGGTTGGATCGCTCACTGGAAAGAGATGTTAGACCAACCAGGTCATAAGATCAGTCGTCCACGTCAGCTTTATACTGGCTCAGTGGAACGTAGCTTTGTTAAAATAGACAAACGATAGCTCTTTTTATAGTGGCTTGAGTTAAAGAAGTTAATTAACCCGAACCACCATTATTAAAAAATCCAGTACAGACATTTTGTTTGTACTGGATTTTTTTATCCATCAATGACTTATTTATTTCTCTATCAGACACTTCATACTCCTCGTGATATGACGCAAACAATATTATTTACACCGCTAAGCAAAGCTGTCTAATACCAGTTGCAATAAATAATAACTTTAAAATCAAGCTTCTAAAATCGCCATTCCATCCTGCCTTTCTCATCCTCGTTGGTAGGATTTAGCGAAAATAAAATGGCTTGGATGAGACTTTTCTTAAGCGATTTTCCCAACAGATAACGCCTACACCAGTGTTTCGGTATCGAGATACTTCAATGATCCGAGCAATGGAATACCAAGAATAAATCGAGGAAGCTAAGGATGAAAACAAGGTCAAGCGCTTACATCATTTGGCATATTATATTTAAGTATTATTCTGTATCATTTTGTATTAACATATTATCAATTTTAAGTAGAGTAGGTTTAGATTATAATATCAAATTAATCAATGACCTAAGCGACCTAAGCAAGGAAAGGCAGGGTTAGTTAAACAATGAATAAAATAAGTAAAGTAGCAGGTTTTACATTAGTTGAACTGATGGTCGTGGTTGCAATTGTAGCGATACTGGCTTCTATCGCATTACCGTCATATCAACACTTTATTATCACTAGCCGAGCAAGAGCTGCATCAACCGATTTGGTCGGTTTATCTATGGAAATGGAATCTATATATAAAAATCAACTTGCATATCCAGCTAACGATGCAGGAACCGCTGCTACCACGAACTCTTTCACAGGCTGGGCGCCTTCAGAAACAACCTATTTTAATTATACCATCGCCAGTAACAGTAACACTTATGAGCTTAAAGCTGAGGGAGTAAAAACTTTAAGTGGTTGTGTATTAACTTTAAATAAAAAGAATCAACGTACAGCAACTGATAAGTGCGGGTTCACATCATGGTAGCCACCCCCATTTACTCCAGAAAATCAGCTGGATTATCATTAATTGAGTTAATGGTAACGATTGTTATCAGCTCAATCATCGCTATGTATGGCAGCTCTCTCACGATCAACTGGTTAGCGAAACAAAAAATTAAAGATGCAGAAGAAAATTTAGCACAAGGTTATGCAAGTGCTAGAGCATTAGCGCTGCGCACAGGAACGAATAGCACCAATCCATCAGCTTATTTACTATTAATAGACAATACCTTGTGTGTACAAAAAGGCAGTAATAGCAATTTAAATTGTAACGCGCCAGAATGGATAGCATCACTCCCTGTTACATCATCTTCAATCACAGACAAGACCAGCGCATGCATCGCTTTTAATTCTGCGGGATTGCCAAAAACAGCAACACTAGATTCTATATCTTGCTCTGTCGCAACATCTTATAACGTCGCATTATGGAGTAATACTGCCAATGGATATCTTGAGTAAACGCCAACGCGGTTTTTCCCTACTTGAAAGTATGATTGGCATAGTGTTAGTCGGCATTTCAGGTCTAGGAGTCGCTTACAGTTTGGCTGCATCGATGCGTCAGCAAGTAGAAGACAATGTCCAAAATCTAGTCCTTAATGAACTAAGAGGTGAACTTGCCAGTAAGGGGGTTCAGGTTGACTGCTCTATAGTTGGTACAACGACCACTTCAGAAATAATGATACTCAATCGAGACATGAAATCCACACAAAACGTGGAATATAGTAAAACCTGCAGTTATCAAAAGTCCATTGTTACGATTAACAATATAGAGAAAAAAGTGATGTTACCCACGTTTACGATAACAGCTTCTGATCCGAGGTTAGGCCGCTATGCACTCCGAATTCAGAATTAAACTGCGTAAGTCAAATCAAATAAAAAACAAAGGCTTCTCACTAATCAGCTTGATGGTAGGCTTATTAGTCAGCTCTGTCTCACTCTTAGCTATGATGGGGCTATATAAGTCAGTTGTTTATCATATCTATGATCCCATTAGTGGCAGCCAATCTTTTTCGATAAGAAATCAACAAAATATGGCAGGTTTACTGTCCATTCAAAATTTGACTCAAAATGCAGGATTTGGCATTGAAACTGCGGCAACTAATACAACACTTATCCTTGTCGAAAATGCCTCACTGACATTTAACTCTCACCATCAGAAACTCACTACACCAGGAACTCTTGTGCCAATTAAATTTTCTGCCCAAACCGGTAATGCTATTTTTTGGGAAGAAAATACGACACTGTCAACCAATAGTAACGAGTACCACTGCAAAGGTATTTTATCCGACATTAATACCAAAGCAGTTTACGCTTTAACTGCCAGCAACAGCTGTTCACCGATTGCAACCCTCTGGTCAAACCAAAACTGGGATATAACCCGAATAATCAAACCCGATGTGCTTGATGCCCCATTAACTATCACCGCTTCACTGGATGTAGGTAAGTGTTCGCCATTTGAAAGTGAAGTATCAAAATCTTTATTGGAATCGCAAATAAGTGAGCTCGCAGGCATAGAAAGTGATGCCCAGATCAAAGCAGGATTAAAGATAAGTGTTGGTTGGAGCAAGGCTGCTAGCTACACTCCATGGACTTCTTGTTTAACCAATTTCAGTGGATGAATCGATTATGCGTAAAGGGATGTATCACAAACAAGGCGGCTTTGCTGGCATTATAATGCTGGCAATTTTTGGGCTTGCATTAGTAGCGATGGTGACCAGCTCGATGCGCTATATTAAAAGCTCACAAGAAACAGGAACAACAGTTCATGCTATTACCCAAGCACAAATACGCGCTTGGAGCGCTGTAGAAGCAGTAAGGCAGTTTTTATATCAAATTGGCCGTGATGGTGCATTAACACTCGAGGCAAATAACAGTATTAGTTTTGAAGCTAATACCGGGCTCTCTGGTAAAATAATCTCAGTCAATAATGCATCAAGCCGCTGTGTTGATGGCGTTCAAGTGATTTCCCATATCACAGGCACCATTGCTGAGAGTTCATCGACTATTGAAACTATATATTGTGTCCAAGAGAGTATTGATGATGGTCTTAATACTGTCACATTAGGTAATGCTGTTTTTATAGAAGGTTCATTAGATCTTAGCGGTGATATTAATATTATTAATGGAGATAATACTAACACCTCATTTTTTATTAATGGCGATATTGATGGTCGTGGCAGCCTTTCAGGTTTTAGCCTACTTTATTCATCTGGAAATATAACGCTTAGTGGATCACAAAACGATATCACCACCGTTAGCTCCGAACAGAATGTCGTGTTGACTGGCAGCGGGAGTTACAGTTATGTAACAGCGATGGGGGATATAACACTCTCAGGTTCGGTCAGTACACTAAATGCTAAAGCAAATGGAAACATAGACTTAAAAAGCAGCACAACGGTTTCAGAACGGCTGACAGCTATTGGGGATGTTAATGTAAGGGCTGGTTCAAAAGCTGGTTCTATATATACCCAAGGAGATATAGAGATAAAGAGTGCGACTGTTGGTTATCTAGAAGCAGAGGGTAACTTTACCGAATCAGGTAATAGTAAAGTGAATGAAGGTAAAGTTGCTGGAGAACTAGATTATAACGGTGGGCAGGTCAATGTTAGCAAGATTCCAGGATTTACGGTTTCCATTACCCCACTTACAAAAATGACAGTAAATAAACTAGAAGCTGATGTTTGGACATTAAGATCAAAAGCCAATTTGGCTTTTGATCATGACGATACAGGAAAGGTCATTGTTGACGTCAAAAATATGAGTGAAATAGATGACGGTCGCTATTATTTAGTAGGTTCAGGCGGGTTTAATGACTACCTCTGTACCTCAAGTACATATAGTGATAGCAGCTGTAACAAGAAAATATGTCAAGGTCATTCCAATTATAATAGTTGTTTTACTTATAACTCTTCCTCTAAAACATGGGTTATTGCTGGTAAAGAAATGGTTCCTGCTATTCTTTGGTTTAATGGCAGTGTCGATCTGAAACAAGGTACTTTCGTCAACACAATATTAGCAACAGAAAACATTGATACCAGCGCCCAACTTGTAATAAAAGCGCCAAACTACTCAGGTTATTCCGACGTATGTATTAACCCTACCTATAGTGACTTTTATCCGACTAACCTATGTTCAATAGGAAATTACGTCAGTAATCCACTGGCAAATACAGCATTAATGGCTGGTGGATATGTTGATGATATATTTTCTGGAGGTGATATATCTCTGGGAGCATCGACAAAAGTATTTGGTAGTGTTGTGTGTGCCAACTTAATATCAACAACGGGTAGTAGTGTTATTCATGGCTATCTTACCGTCGGAAATCAAAAAGCTAGTTCGGAAGGCTCATCATTTAGAGGCTCTACAACCATAGATCTATCTAACCTGCCATCGACATACGAGCCAGAACACATAGTAACCAGAGGCTCTGAGACTAACGAAAATGGCAATGGTTCAACGATTACCAATGTAACCCAACTATGGTCTCGTTACCTTTAACTGATTCCACAACGCTATCTTAATGGCGATGAATCTTTGGCTGATCCCCCGAAAGTGTCGAGCTTTCACGCTTATATTGCCATCATCTACTGGCTATATTTATACCAATTAGTATAAAGATGTGATCGCTCAGCGACGATTTAGCACTAAAGGTTAGCGCTGATGAGGCAAGGTCTTTAATTGCTCCTCGGCTCTAGTATCCTCGGCAACTGCGCCATGCGTTACCCTACCTCCTAAATCCCTATAGTCGTGCATTAAGCGTGCTAAAACTCGCCTGTTAGGCGTTTTTTACCTTCCTACTTCTGCGTTGAAAGGCCTCACAAGAAAACACGCATTCCTTCATCCATCTATTCGCCTTGAATGAGTTGCCCAAAAAAACTGAGTAGAAAATACTTCTATATACTGATTGCTATTAGTCAAAAACATCACAAATTAAACAAATTCGCTACACATAGGTCTAACACCATAGTCCTTCTTGCAACACAAAGATGTAAAACTCTGATTTAACGCGGATTTACCTAGTGGCACAGATTGTGCTTACTAGTGTTAATTGGATAAATAAAATAGGTAAGCTCACATGGAATCTCTATCAAAATTTAAACTTGCCCTTCCACTACTTTTTGTTGCCGTCCTTAGTGCCTGTGGGAATGAGGAAAAAGCCAAAGAGGAAGAGAAGTACGCCATCCCCGTTGAAACGACAACGGTCATACAAGGTGATGTTTCCTCTTTCTATAGCACAACCGCCACGCTTGAAGCTCCACTCGAAGCCAACGTCGTCACCCGAATATCAGGGCTAATCGAATCGATTAATGTTGAGGAAGGTGACCGTGTCACCAAAGGCCAACTCTTAGCCGTGATTGACGCCAAGCGCCAACGATACGATTTAGCACGCTCACAGGCCGAAGTCGAAATTATTCAGCAAGAACTCAATCGCTTGAAAAAAATGAGCAATAAAGAGTTCATCAGCGCTGATTCTATGGCAAAACTTGAATACAACCTTCAAGCTGCCATCGCCAAACGAGATTTGGCCGCGCTACAAGTTGAAGAAAGCATGGTTCGCTCACCTATCGAAGGTGTTGTCGCAAAACGTTTTGTAAAACAAGGCAACATGGCAAAAGAATTTGACGATCTATTCTATGTGGTCAATCAAGATGAGTTATACGGTATTGTTCACCTGCCTGAAATTCAACTCAATAGTTTACGCCTGGGCCAAGACGCCCAACTCTTTGCCAATAAGCAAACCGATAACAGCATCGATGCAAAAGTACTGCGTATCAGCCCGATTGTCGACCCTCAAAGCGGTACTTTCAAAGTCACCCTTTCGGTGCCAAATCAAGATGCAAAACTTAAAGCGGGAATGTTTACCCGAGTAGAACTTCGCTATGACACCCATACCAATGTGATCACTGTGCCATACAACGCCGTGGTCAACCAAGATAATCAATTCGCGCTGTATGTGATTGATGGAGAGAACGCCTCCCGTAGAGAAGTCACCCTAGGCTATCGCGAAGCTGACACTGTAGAAGTCACGGCTGGTATCGAGCCGGGTGAACAGATCGTTATTCGCGGTCATCAGAATCTTAAAGATCAATCTCTAGTAGAAGTGATCAGCGAGCTTGACGTCGCTCGAGCACAACAGTAACGGGAAGCAAGTTTATGTCAATAATTAACACTTCGGTAAAGCGTCCCGTGTCCGTATGGATGTTTATGTTTGCGGTGATGCTATTTGGCATGGTCGGATTTTCACGACTTGCAGTTAAATTGCTCCCCGATCTGAGCTATCCAACAATCACTATTCGTAGTCAATATGTGGGAGCAGCACCAGTTGAAGTTGAACAACTGGTGTCAAAGCCGATTGAAGAGGCCGCTGGGATAGTAAAAGGCTTAAGAAAAATCAGTTCTATCTCACGCTCAGGTATGTCAGATGTAGTGCTTGAGTTTGAATGGGGCACCGACATGGATATGGCGAGCTTAGACGTACGAGAAAAACTCGACACCATTGAGTTGCCTTTAGACGTAAAGAAACCATTGTTGCTGCGCTTCAATCCCAACCTTGACCCTATCGTTCGCTTAGCACTTTCGGTACCTGATGCAACACCTAACGAACTAAAACAGATGCGAACCTTTGCCGAAGAGGAGTTAAAGCGTCAATTAGAGTCATTAACTGGCGTAGCCGCGGTAAGATTATCCGGTGGGCTTGAACAAGAGGTTCATATCCAGCTCAATCAGCAAAAGTTAACTCAGCTTAACCTCAATGCAGACAAGATCCGTGAGCGTATTGCAGCGGAAAATATCAATTTGTCAGCAGGCAAAGTGGTTCAAGGCGAAAAAGAGTATTTAGTTCGTACATTAAACCAATTCAATTCACTCGAAGAACTTGGTCAAATCGTCATCTATCGCGACAACCAAACCTTAGTACGCTTATTCGAAGTTGCCGATATTATCGATAGCCATAAAGAGCGCAATGATATCACCCGCATCGGCTCGGCAGAATCGATTGAACTGGCCATCTATAAAGAGGGGGATGCTAATACCGTCGCAGTAGCGCGTAAAGTGAATGCAGAACTGGAGAAACTCAATAAGCTCAGTGAAAAAGCGGATCTAAAAGTAATTTATGACCAATCTGAATTTATCGAAAGCGCAGTAAGTGAAGTGACCTCTGCGGCCTTGATCGGTAGCTTACTGTCCATGTTGGTGATCTATCTTTTCTTACGCGACATAGTACCCACACTTATCATCTCAATCTCTATTCCCTTTTCTGTCATCGCCACCTTCAACATGATGTATTTCGCTAACATCAGTTTAAATATCATGTCATTAGGAGGTATTGCGCTGGCGGTTGGTTTACTGGTTGATAACGCCATCGTCGTCCTTGAAAACATCGACCGCTGCAAAAAGCTAGGAATGAGCAAATTGGATGCCGCAGTGACTGGAACCAAAGAGGTGGCAGGCGCGATTTTCGCATCAACAATGACCACCCTAGCCGTATTCGTGCCCTTAGTCTTTGTTGATGGCGTTGCTGGCGCGCTGTTCTCAGATCAAGCACTGACAGTGACCTTTGCCCTGCTCGCCTCGCTGTTAGTGGCATTAACCACGATTCCGATGCTCGCCTCTCGTGAAGGCTTTAAGACACTGCCACACCTTATGCAAAAGAGTGAAAAACCGGTCCTTGATACTAAGATGGCCAAGTTCAAGCACTATGGCGCGACCATATGTTCATTTCCATTTGTGGTGCTATTTAGTTATCTGCCATCACTGTTACTCACCCTAGGATTGATGCTGACTCGCGCCTTATCTTGGTTAGCTGGGTTAGTGATGCGCCCGTTAAGTAGCTTATTTAATTGGCTTTATAACGGGGTAGAGAAGATTTACCATCGTTTACTAGGCCAAGCACTGAAAATGACTTGGCTGACACTAGCCATTGCTATCGCTGTTACGGCTGGCACCATGAGCTTAGTGCCACGTTTAGGCATGGAACTGATCCCACCAATGAATCAGGGGGAATTCTATGTTGAAGTGCTTCTGCCACCGGGTACAGAGGTAAATGAAACCGACAAAATTTTGCAAAAACTCGCGTTGTCGATCAAGGACAGAGAAGATGTAAAACATGCTTACAGTCAAGCAGGTAGCGGTGGACTAATGACATCTGACACCTCGCGCGGCGGTGAAAACTGGGGCCGATTACAAGTCGTACTGGCCGATCACCAAGCCTTTAATGCCGTTACCCAAGTGTTACGAACCACGGCAATGCGCATACCTGAGCTTGAAGCAAAAATCCAACACCCGGAGCTGTTTAGCTTTAAAACCCCTCTGGAAATTGAAGTCATTGGTTATGATCTTACCCAACTAAAACAAACAGCCGATAATTTAGTGGGCGCCCTTTCCGATTCAGATCGCTTTGCCGACCTCAACACCAGTCTACGCGATGGTCAACCTGAGCTCAGCATACGTTTTGATCATGCGCGTTTAGCCGCATTAGGGATGGATGCCCCAACAGTTGCCAACCGTATTGCACAGCGCATAGGTGGCACAGTTGCCAGTCAGTACACTGTTCGAGACCGAAAAATAGATATCCTGGTTCGCAGTGAAATCGAGGAGCGCAATCAAATAAGTGATATCGATTCAATGATTATTAACCCCAATAGCAATCAGCCAATTCCACTCAGCGCTGTAGCTAAAGTATCACTAAATTTAGGCCCTTCTGCCATTAACCGGATCAGTCAACAACGCGTAGCCATTGTCTCTGCAAACCTGGCTTATGGCGACTTAAACGAAGCCGTCGCTGAAGCAAGATCCATTGTGAATAAGCAAACAATCCCTAGTTCTATTCAAGTGCGTTTCGGCGGCCAGAATGAAGAGATGGAGCATTCGTTCGAGTCACTACAGATAGCGTTAGTACTTGCCATATTTTTAGTTTATCTGGTCATGGCGAGCCAATTTGAATCACTTATCCACCCACTACTTATCTTGATCGCCGTCCCAATGGCGGTTGGTGGCAGCATCTTGGGACTCTATATCACTCAAACACATCTTAGTGTGGTGGTGTTTATCGGTCTCATCATGTTGGCGGGTATCGTGGTTAACAACGCCATCGTATTGGTCGACCGAATCAATCAACTGCGTGAGCAAGGCATGGAAAAAGCGATGGCGATTGAAGAAGCGGCTAAATCACGTCTGCGACCCATCATTATGACAACCATGACAACTGCGCTTGGTCTAGCCCCTATGGCTTTTGGCCTAGGTGACGGTAGTGAAGTGCGCGCGCCTATGGCAATAACCGTAATCTTTGGTTTAAGCCTTGCGACCTTATTGACTTTGGTGGTGATCCCAGCGCTTTACTCGCTATTTGACCGTAAGCAGTATCGAGTGGAAACAGAGCCTAAATCTGCTGAGTCTGTCATGGGAGAGGCACAATGAATATCACCCGCTTAGCCATTGCCCGTCCCGTAACCACCAGCATGTTCTTTGTTGCAATATTGCTGTTTGGTCTCGCGTCGAGTCGACTATTACCGCTAGAGATGTTTCCGGGCATCGAAATGCCGCAGGTGCTAATTGAAGTGCCCTATAAAGGCTCAACCCCTGCCGAGGTTGAACGGGAGATCACCAATGTGCTCGAAGAGTCTCTGGCGACCATGGGCGGCATCGAAGAGCTAAGATCTCGCTCTTCTCAAAATGGCGCTGAGATTGAGCTACGGATGAAATGGGGCGAGAATGTCTCGACTAAGAGCCTTGAAGCCAGAGAGAAAGTCGATGCGGTGCGTCACCTGCTACCTAAAGATGTTGAGCGAGTATTTATCAGGCAGTTCTCTACCGCCGACATGCCAGTGCTAACGATCCGTATCTCCAGCGACAGAGAACTCTCGGGCGCTTTCGACTTACTCGACAAGCAGCTTAAGAAGCCGCTAGAGCGTGTCGAAGGCGTATCGCAAGTCACTCTATATGGCGTTGAGCAGAAGCAAATTGAAGTGCGCCTTAATGCGGAAAAACTCACTGCGAGCGGCATCAGTACAGCGGCACTGCAAGCTCGTCTGCAGCAAGAGAACTTTATCATCAGCGCAGGAACACTCAGAGCGAACGCCAAAGTCTACCAAGTGTCACCCAAAGGCGAATTTCGAAACCTAGATGAAATCGAAGCCTTAGTATTAGTGCCTGGCATTAGATTAGGTGATATCGCCAGCGTACGCTATGCGCTACCTGAGCGCTTAGATGGTCGTCATCTCGATCAAAACTATGCCGTGGGGCTCGATGTCTTTAAAGAGTCGGGAGCTAATTTAGTCGATGTATCGGACCGAGTACTTAAGGTCATCGAAGCAGCTAAACAAGATCCGCAGTTTCAAGGGATCAAGCTCTTTATCATGGAAGATCAGGCATATGGCGTTAAATCATCGCTGTCTGATCTGCTAATGGCGGGACTCCTCGGTGCCCTGCTCTCGTTTGCGGTACTGTATTTATTCCTGCGCAACCTGAAAATGACCTTGGTTGTGGTTTCCTCTGTGCCTATCTCATTGTGCATGACATTGGCTGGGATGTACTTTTTGGGTTACAGCCTCAACATCTTATCCATGATGGGTTTACTGCTCGCCATTGGTATGCTGATTGATAACGCCGTAGTTGTCAGTGAAAGCGTGTTACAAGAAAAACAACATTCAAGCTGTGAGGCTCCAGAGAAAGCAGTACTGAGAGGGGTAAACAAAGTCGCATTAGCCGTTCTGGCTGGGACACTAACAACGGCCATCGTATTTTTACCTAATATTTTCGGGGTAAAAGTCCAACTCACAATCTTCCTTGAGCATGTCGCGATCGCAATCTGCATATCACTTGCTTCCTCTTTACTTGTGGCGAAAACATTGATCCCATTAATGTTAAGCAAGTTTCATTTCGATATTGAAATGGATCCAAAGGAGAGTAAGTTACAGCACTACTACGAGCGCAGTCTTAACTGGATTTTACATCGCCCGAAGCGCTCAGGTATCGTAGCCATGATACTGCTAGCATCAACCGCTTTGCCCCTAAGCATGGTGCAACAAGATCAATCAGACGGCGAAGGTAATAATCGCCTCTATATCAACTATCAAGTGGAAGGCCGCCATAGCCTAGCGGTTACTGAAGCTATGATTAATCGAATGGAGGACTACCTTTACGCCAATAAAGATGAGTTTTATATCGACTCTGTCTACAGCTATTTTTCCGCCGACCGTGGTCAATCGACGCTGCTGCTTAAAGAAGATGAAGATATCGACTTGAAGGCACTGAAACGTAAGATCCGTGAAGGTTTTCCAAAGTTTTCAATCGCAAAGCCACAATTTGGCTGGGGAGATGAAAACAGTGGTATTCGAGTAACATTAACAGGACGCTCGACATCTGAATTAATCAACCTTAGTGAGCAAGTCATACCACTGCTGACAAATATCAAAGGTCTTGCCGATGTACGCTCAGAACTTAATGGGACCCAGCAAGAGGTCATTATTCAACTCGATCGCACCATGGCAGCAAGGCTCGACCTTAGCTTAAGCGAGCTGGCACAAAACGTATCAATGGCGCTGAGAGGCTCGCCACTGCGCTCATTTAGACACGATCCCAATGGTGAACTGCGTATTGAGTTAGCCTTCGAAAAACAATGGAAAGCATCGCTTGAAAAACTTAAGCAACTCCCCATTGTTAGGCTCGATAATCGCGTCTACACCCTGCAAAGCTTGGCGACGATTAGCATTCAACCGCGCTTTGACACCATTCGTCATTACGATCGCCAAACCGCACTATCTATTGGTGCTAACCTAGATGAAATGACCACAGAAGAAGCACAGAAAGCCATAAAACAGGTGATGCAAGCGGTCTCATTTCCGCCAGGATATGACTACTCGCTGCGGGGTGGATTTGAGCGCCAAGATGAAGACCAAGCCATTATGGCGACCAATATGATCTTAGCTGTGGCAATGATCTATATCGTCATGGCAGCCCTATTTGAATCGCTTTTGTTACCAACGGCAATCATTACTTCCATCCTGTTTTCAATCACAGGCGTGTTCTGGGCGCTACTCATTACAGGCACCCCGATGGGAATAATGTCTATGATTGGAATTTTAATTTTGATGGGGATCGTGGTTAACAACGGGATTGTATTGGTTGACCAAATAAATCAACAAACCCCTGATTTAGAAATGTTATCTCAAACTATCCATGATGTCTGTATTACCCGATTACGCCCAGTATTAATGACTGTAGCTACCACAATACTGGGACTGTTCCCCCTTGCAATGGGTGATACTCAGATTGGCGGTGGTGGACCACCCTACTCTCCCATGGCGATTGCGATTATTGGCGGACTGACCTTCTCCACGGTAACGAGTCTCTATTTAGTCCCCTTATGTTATCAAGCCTTATATCGTATGCGCCATAATGCCGCGATTAAGCTTGGCAATGCCGATATGAGAACGAGGCGATTAATGCCCTGGGCACATTAAACCATCACTAAGGGCTACTTTTGTAGCCCTTCTTTTTATCTGTCACTTAGGTTAAGTTAACAAAATACCAACACACTCAATATGACGACTAAGAGAAATTATATGACCAAACTCATTTCCGCTATTCCTTGTGTTAGTCTACTTGGATGCTGTTTTTTGCTAGGGAACAGCGCATTCGCCGCTGACGATAGATTTGCAAATGTCGAAATAGTAAGCCAGCAACTCAGCCCTAATACCTACATGTTTACCGGATCGGGCGGAAATATAGGCGTCTCTGCAGGACAAGATGGCATTATCATTATCGATAACCAATTCGCACCACTTGCAGGCAAAATTAGTGCGGCTCTCAATACGATTCAACCTGGCTTACCCCGCTATGTCGTCAACACCCATTATCATGGCGATCATACTGGCGGCAACAATAGTTTTGGTCCCAGCAGCACCATTTTCGCACACAGTAATGTGCTTAAGCGTCTAGCTAGCAACGATAAATACACCCAAGCCGCGCTACCAAGCATTACTTATGAACAAGGCGTTTCTATCCATTTTAATGGGGATATTTTGCATCTTATCCATCTTGGCGCAGGCCATACCGATGGCGATAGCGTTGTGCTGTGGGATGATAAATCGGTCGTGCATATGGGCGATCTATTCTTTAAAGATAAATGGCCCTATGTGGACTTAGAAGCTGGCGGTTCAGTGAAAGGCTATCGTGACAGTGTGGCTAATATCATTAACCGAATTGGTAGTGACACTAAAGTGATCCCTGGACATGGTGAGCTCGCAACAAAAAATGACCTCATTCGCTTTAAACATATACTCGATGAGTCCATTAATTGGATGGAGGGCCAGTTAATAACAGCAAAATCCTTAGAGACACTCAAACAAAATGGTCTACCTCAAAACTTACAAGGTTGGGGATGGCATTTTATTTCCGATGAGCGTTGGATTGAAACCTTATATCAAGACCTTTCGAGTAAGAAACCCTAAGCAGTAGCTGTGCGCACTAGGCACTAGCAAAGTGTTTAAGTAACCAATAAACCGGGCGGAGATCTTTTCCGCCTATATTTTTAAGCGGAGCAATAAGGTAGTTGAGCCATTGCCAGCGACGGATCCGAACTCGACTGGCTTGCCATAACGACTCTCCACCAGCCTCTCGATAGGCACATATCGCAGGTTCAACCAGCTCAGGATGTGGACCGATATAACGATAGAGGCTATGAATATAGACCAACAAGTCGCGTATCTGTTGCTTCTCTATATCACTGTCTTTTTGGTTAGCTTCAAAATCAATAAATGACACTTCGCCCTCTTTCCAGCAGATATCCCGTAAAGCAGGTCTGCCGTGGGCTAAGCCTTGTTGATGTAACTTAGCTAATCCAATAGCACTATCTTTAAGGATTTGTGCCTGCATATCGCGATCACAGCGATTATCGAGCCAACGATTTACTGTGCTTCCTACATCTGACACCACGAGATAATTGTCACCAAAGGCAAGGAGTTCAGGCACTGGAGCGCCCTTCTGTGCCAATGATTGCAGCGTCGCAATTTCCAGCTGCAGAGACTGACCGGGCTGTGACTTTAATAGCCGCATGGCACCGGTTAATTGCTCGGTTTGTTTAAGCCAATACCGCTTACCGTCATACTCAAAGTTAACCACCCTTTTACCCTTGTTTTCGGCTAAGACTTGGTCGACAACAGCTTGTATGGCAGGTTTAGTCACTGCAATTACTCCGATTAGAATGAGGCGTGATTATGAGGATTTGCTCATGCAAAATCAACAACACTAAAACCTAGTGCAGTAACTATAAGCGATTATTTAAGGGGAAACTAAAATGATGGGTTATAGTAGCGCGCTCAAAATAAGCGCGCCGCTCACAGCTTAAGCTTCCTCAACCCAAGGCTGAGCTTTATTTTCAAGCAAAACGGGGATCCCATCATCAATGGCATAAACTAAACGATCTGCCTTACAGATAAGCTGTTGCTTTGCTTTATCATATTCAAGTTTACCTTTGCACACAGGGCAGGCAACTATCTCTAAAAGTTTCTTATCAAACGCCATTTGAGTTTCCTTGTTGTACTTCTTTTTACGGTTGTAACTGTGCAATTAGCTGCTGTTCAAATCGAGGGTCTATCTTGGCATCAACAGGTAGATACCACCAGTTTTGCTTTGCAAATTCGCGACATTTAACCGCATCTTTCTCGGTCATCAGCACCTGATGTTCGCCAGCAATGGCGATAATATCCTCAAGCTGAAACGCTTGATGATCATCAAAAGCATGTTGCTTATTCGCATTAATCCCCATCTGCTCCAACGTATTAAAAAAGCGCTGAGGATGACCAATACCCGCAATAGCAACTGAATGGGGAGCAATTGAAAACGCTTTAGATTCATCTGGTTGCGAGCATTGTACAGCTTGCCAATCGCCTGGTCTCAATTGCATTAAAAATTCAGTGTCACGGCAACTGTCACCATTAACAATAGTAAAATCAACCTCTTTTTGCCGCCATATCCCTTCGCGTAATGGTCCCGACGGTAACAAGTAACCATTACCAAAACGGCGCTCACCGTCTAGAACGAGTAATTCGATATCACGATTGAGTGCGTAATGCTGCAAACCATCATCACTGATGATCACATCCACACCATGAGACGCAATTAATACCTTAGCGGCATCGACACGATTGCGTCCTATCACCATGGGGACTCGAGTCCGAGAGACTATCATCGCGGGCTCGTCACCAACCTCTTTTGGCGACATGCCAGGTAATACCTCGCGTGTACCAGCAACATCAACACCGTAGCCACGGCTTATCACGCCAGGGCGATACCCATGACGGCGTAACATCTCAATTAAATAGATAACTGTTGGGGTCTTGCCGCTGCCGCCAACGGTTATATTACCGACAACGATAACGGGCACAGGTAGTTTTTGCGCCTTTATTATGCCGAGCTTAAATAACTGTCGTCTAAAACTCGATATTAGGTAAAACAAACCACTTAAGGGCAATAGCAACCAAACAAGCAATTGCATCACCATATTGAGCTTGCCATACCAAAGTCGGTTAACAAAATCTTGCATCTAGTTAGTTACCAAATTGCATCTGATAAAGGTTGTAATAGATCCCCTCTTTCGCCAACAATTCAGCATGAGATCCCCGCTCAACCACTCGCCCTTGATCAATTACTAAAATCATATCGGCATTTTCAATGGTCGATAGGCGATGAGCAATCACAATAGAGGTCCGGTTTTGGCGAAGGTTATCTAAACCGCCTTGAATCGCTTTTTCAGATTCGGTATCCAACGCAGAGGTTGCTTCGTCTAACACTAGCAAGGGTGCATCGCGTAAAATAGCCCGAGCGATAGCGATACGTTGGCGCTGACCACCGGATAACATCACGCCATTTTCGCCCACTTGGGTATGGATCCCTTCTGGCAAATCAGCAATAAACTCGTAGGCGTTTGCGAGTTTTGCGGCATCCATTATCTGCTCTTCTGTCACTTTGCCTGGGTAGGCGTAAGCAATGTTGGCCGCAATAGTGTCATTAATTAAGGTCACTTGCTGCGAAACCAATGCGACTTGGCTTCGAAGTGAGGCCAGTTTGTAATCGCGAAGACTTACCCCATCTAAGGTAATATCACCGGACTCTAAATCTGAGTAAAAACGGGTAATAAGACTGGCGATAGTTGACTTTCCTGAACCTGAACGCCCTACTAAAGCCAGCGTTTCACCTGGATTGACACTAAAATCAACCTCATTGAGTGCCAAGCCTTCTTGATTGTTGTAGCGAAAATTAACCTTATTAAAACAGAGTTTGCCTTTCACTCGCTTAGTTTCATAGGTTCCATTGTCGACTTCTGGTGGAGTATCTAAAATTTCAAAAATCGTGCTACATGCCGCGATACCACGCTGAAATTCTGCGTTAACACGAGTTAAGCTTTTAATGGGTTGCAACATGGCCAACATGGCTGCAAGGATAGTCGCAAAGGTGCCAGCGGTCAGATCGGCTTTCATGCTATCTAAGCTAGATGCATAAAGTACAAACGCTAATGCAAATGAGCCTATAACCATCACTAAAGGCTGGCTAATGGCTTGCGCCATAGCAAGCTTCATGGTGCGAGAGCGGTTGTTATCATTGACTTTGCCAAAACGTTCCGATTCGGTCTTCTGCCCTCCAAACACCAATACGTTTTTGTGACCTTTGATCATCTGCTCCGTCACAGATGTAACGCCGCCCATTGCCGTTTGGATCTGCTTTGATACCTTACGAAACTTACGGCTAACTATAGTGATAACAACCCCAATTAATGGGCCGACAACCAAGATACAAAGCGAGAGTTTCCAAGAGTTGTAAAACATCACCCCTAACATGCCAACAACCGTTATGCCATCACGCACTATGGTGATCAACGCGCTCCCCGATGCTCTGGCGATCTGCTCGGTATCATAGGTCACACGAGAGATAAGATTGCCGCTGCTTTCGGAATCGATGTAACTCACAGGTAATCTCAGATAATGCTCAAACACTTGTTGGCGCATGTCCATAATCATTCGCGCACTAATATAGGAGATACCATAAGTTGACAAAAAGTTAGCCAATCCACGCAGCGTAAACAGACCAATAACGACAAAAGGCGCCATCATTAGCACGTCGCTGTCGGAGTCGAAACCACCACTCAAGCCTAAATCAACACCGCTAACGATACCCGACGTAGAGGGAACATTACTGGCAAAACCTTGATCAATAAAAGGTTTAATGGAATAGATAAATGTCGCGTCCACTAGGCCATATAATACTAGGCCAAATACAGATAGAAACAACACCCCTTTAAGGGGAATAAGATAAGTCAGTAGCCTAACAAAAACGGCTCTCACTTCACTTTTAGAAGACTTTGTCATTCAAGATTCTATAGTTGGTGCAAAGAACCACATTCTACTCTGTATTACCGAACACACCAAATTCAAACACTCTATTGTACCAAAATGGTGAAATATCGTACCGAAAGCTATTCACTTTTACGCCATCTTGTTCAAAATTCACACTTAACTGGCCATTAACACCAACACCATACTGAGCAATAGATGCATTTTCATATCGGGACACCACCTCAGATTTGGGAAAGCCGTAACGATTATTTAATCCCGCAGGATAAAAAACCAGCTCGGGTGATACAGCCTTAATAAAGCCGTTACTGGATGAGGTATTACTGCCGTGATGCGGTGCGACCAGCACACGACTGCGAAGAACACTACTCAGCGAGTCGCCATATTGTTTAATTAACGCTTGCTCTGCATCAATTTCAATATCACCAGGCAAGAGTACCTCACTAACACCGTCACTAAATTGCACCACGCAAGAGCCATTGTTACCAGACATTGGAGAAGTTGGTCCTAATATGTTCACCGTTAACGCCTGCCAATAAAACCTCGACGGCCTGCACTCCATCGCTTGGTGATCATCGAGATCTGTGATCAACTGCAGCTGCGGATATTGCTTGATTAAATCATCGGCGCCACCAGCATGATCGTTATCACCATGGCTCAAAATCAAATGATCGACATCTGCTATTCCGCGATATTGCAAAAATGGAATAATGGCTTGTTTTGCATAACTGAAGTCCTGTCCAAAAGCGGAACCAGTATCATAAATAATTGCCCGCCCCTGCTTTTCAATCACCGCACTTAAACCTTGACCTACATCTAACAAATGTAATTTCCAGTCGTGACGAAAATCATCAGACCAAGGCTTTAGTAATAGCAATAAACCTGGCAGCAATAATATGATGAGGAGATAACGCCACATCGGCTTGGTGATGATCCGCAATATACAAAAGGCGAGTATGGCGTAGACGATAATGACAGACAGTTGAGATGATACCGAGACCCAGCCATAGGGAAATGACTGCAACAGTGGAAAACTCCATGTAAGTGGATTTATCGCACTATCTAACAGTGTTAAAAGCGCCGTCGTGACCATCTGTGAACCACCCGTGATCAGATAGCAAACCATAAGGAGAAAGGTAAGCGGAATTACCACTAGGCTAAACCAGGGCACAAAGATTAAGTTAAACAGTAAAGATAAAGGCGCTGCGCCGCCAAACAGCAACATTTGCAACACCCCCAGTAGTAAACTTAAGCGCCACTGCAGTGACCAGAGCTGGCTAACACTTCGCTTGAATCGCTGCCAAAGGGTGGTGACCTCAGCTGATATTTCTCGACTCTGCGCATGACTAAACCCTAATATAATGGCTAATGCGCTAAAAGAGAGCCAAAAGCCTGCACTCATCATACTGACAGGATCAAGTAACAACACCACAAACAATGCCCAAAGCAAGCGTTCAAAAGGGGTAGAATGTCGACGTAAAACACTTAATATCATCACAAGCCCAAGCATGATTAGCGCTCTTTGAGTCGGCAAGGCAAATCCAGCGAGGTAGGCATAAACAAAGCACACCAATAGCGCAAACATGGCGGCAAGATGAAGATTGTTCGCCGTTGGAGTCGGTCGAAATCGACTCAGGGCTAAACGCATCAAAGCAATACACCACAGGGCCAACACCGACAGATGTAGGCCTGAAATGGAAATAAGGTGTCCAGTACCACTCTGTTTCAGCCCTTGCCAATGCTCTGTGGTGATCAATTGCTTATTTCCAAGCATCAAGGCCAAAATCAGATCACCATTTGGAAACTCACTAACCGTTGGCGTGAATTGGCGAATCAACGATGAACGCACACCTGCAACGGCTTCAATACGTTCTGCAGCAACGACCTTACCTTTTCCTATAATATGTTTAGACAAATAATAACGTTGGCGATTAAAGCCCCCTTGATTAAGCGGACTTGAAATAGACTTGGGTTTTATCTTCAATTGCCACTGTTCACCCACATTCGCTTTTGCCGCTAATGGCCAAGCAACTCGCATATACTGAGTTACTAAGATAGAAGAATTGTTATCCAATACACGAATATCGGCACTTATCCAGTCGCTGTTTCGATAAACTAGTGATATGATTTCGCCCCTTACTGATATGTGTGCGTCATTATCGATAGAATCAAATACCAATAATTGTTGGCAAAACAAGCTGATCCAAGCTACAGCGAACAAACCACCCGCTATTAGCCTTGACCAGCGCAGAAATAAGAGCGCAACCCCAATACAGTACCAGGCTTGGGACGCAGAAAGTAAAGACGGCCACAGAAGTGCCGAAATAATGGTCGCACAATAGCCGAACATAAATCGATTCATAATGAATAATTTAAGACTGCAATACTAAGCTATGCCAAAAAAAATCATTGAAAGGTTTATGCCAAAGCCTGAAACGCTGCAAAATCATAAGCATTTGCAGATGTTTGGTAAACTGTTGCATAAACCAAATTTATGGGCGCTTAATCGCCGTTCAGCTCCTATGGCATTTGCCGTCGGATTATTTGTTGCGTGGGTACCTATGCCATTTCAGATGGTATTAGCCGCTGCACTCGCCATTGTATTCAATTGCAATCTACCCATAGCGGTTGCATTGGTTTGGATAACCAACCCAATCACTATGCCATTTATGTTCTACGCGGCTTATCTATTTGGTGCAAAGCTGCTAAGCCATCCACCACAGCGATTCACATTTGAAGCCAGCTGGCAATGGATTGAGTCATCACTTTCTACCATAGGCCCACCATTTCTATTAGGGTGTGTAGTTTTTGGGGTTATTTTTGCTGCTGTAGGCTATTTTATTGTGCATAATTTGTGGAAATACTCCATTTTATTCAAATGGAAAAACCGCACAAAGTAGTCGCTATATCATCGACACCAACTCTCAAGCCTGCGACCGATTTTAGCGTTAGAAGAGGCATAAATCGCTGGCAGACGACGTAATTTCACTGGCTTGGCAATGGCGATATTAAAAAGTAGCTCTATGGAGCTCGATGTCGCCCATCACCTGAATCTCATGAGTTAGCTTTATTGACTAATAAGAAAATAGTGCTAATGGCGTATCCTCATCCGCGTCTCGACAAAAACATCTTAGCTTATAGAACAAACTTGCTATAGAATAACCAAATGACAACATTTTTTTATCATTTGCATCAACAAATGTGATCAACAAATTGATGTTGATTTGCTTCTTTTAAATATAAAAATACTGTTGGAAGCCATGCATTTAGGTTCAAATAAAAAACATTTAGCGATTTTTTCACTGTTCTCTTTATTATTTATGATCGTCGCAACCTTTACCGTGAACATGATATGTCAGTACTTGGTAGAGAATGCGATCTCGAAAGAGAAAGAAGATATTCGTAAGAATTTGTCATTAGTTCGATTTAATTTCGAAGCCTCCGTCTATATGGATACCTATCTAGCAGATAGCTTAGCCACAGTAACCACCATTGACCCAGAGTTTGCCAGGGAAAATTGGGCGAGGATAGCGACAAAATTATTGGCTAAAGCCAAATATGTTCGCAGCGTCGCGTTCGCTCCAAATAACGTGATCACGCTGGTTTATCCCGAAAAAGGAAATGAGCGAGCAATAGGATTTGATTTCAGAACCCAGCCAGAACAACTCAAAACCGTCTTGTTAGCGAAGGAAAGACAAGGCGTGTTTATTGCGGGACCCGTTAACTTAGTCCAAGGCGGTGTAGGACTCATTGCTCGCTACCCTATTTTCTCAGACTCTCCCTTAAACACTGACTATTGGGGAGCGGTCAGCGTTGTCATGGACTATGAGAGACTACTTGACGAAACGGGATTAACCCGTTTTCAAGGCGCTAACATTGCATTGCGCAAACAAGTATTACCCGATGAAACTAGCCAAGTGTTTTACGGCGAAGAGACAGTATTTGATCAACCAGACATACAATACCCCATCCAGCTACCCAGCGGAACATGGCAACTTGCAGCTAAGTTTGACATAGATAATCACGAACAAATTCAACACATTAATAATATTTCACTTGTCATTGGCTGGCTGACAATTTTGCTTATTTACGCCGTGATGGTCTTGCTCTACAGACATTATAAACATACCCATAACGCTGCACTTGAAGATGAACTGACGCAATTACCCAATAGACGCTTCATGATTAGTTTACTCAATAAATTAATCACCGAGGGCGGCAATAATGCGACGTTTACACTACTCAATATTGATCTAAACGGTTTCAAACAGGTAAACGACGAATTAGGACATGAGGCCGGAGATGAGCTACTCAAACATATCGCCAAACTACTTGTCTCGGAAACCTCGCCATACGGAACCGTGGCTCGCTTTGGGGGCGATGAATTCTTAATACTATTAAGAAATATTTCCGATGTATCGCAGATAGAAGCGCTTATTACTCAACTCCGTGAAACCGTGGAAGCGAGTTACCTTAACTGGGGCGAGACACAAATCATCCCATCGTTAAGCATAGGTTTTGCCATGTTTGAAGGGCAAATCACCACAGTTAAACAGCTGTTATCCAATGCAGATAAGAGCATGTACGCACACAAGCGCCGCGCTAGAAATAAGAAAGCCTCATAGTTGATCAGCATAAGAGGCAATAGTAATCTCTTTTATCTGGTAGCCACTCAGTTAGCCCTAACCTATCGGGCGATTTAAAGTTAACAGCTCTACTGCTTACACGCTTTATTATCTACCCGCTAATGCTGTGGCAGGCATGGTTTGGCTTGCTTTCCATGCTGGATACAAGGTCGAGATCAGACTCATAATAAACGCTAAACTAACCACTAAAAGCACATCTTGCCAATGCAGCTGAGATGGTAGAAAGTCAATAAAGTAAACATCAGCCGAAAGCAGTTGGACCCCTAAAGCCTGTTCGACTAAACTTGCCATCGCACTCAAGTTTAACGCAATGACAACCCCAAGCACGCCACCTATTAAGCAGCCTAAGCTCCCATTTAACGCACCTTGTACAACAAAAATGCCCATCACGGTAATTTTAGCCATTCCCATGGTGAGTAATATGGCAATTTCTGACTGTTTATCACGAACAGCCATCACTAAAGTCGACACTATGTTAAAGCAAGCAACCGCAATAACTAACGCCAAAACCAGATACATTACAGCCCTAACCAGCTGTATATCCTGATAAAGATGCCCCTGAGTCCGAGTCCAATCAGACAAATACATATACTGCTGCTGACTATAACCTAAACTTCTTATTAGCCGAGGCGCTGCAAATACATCATCGACTTTAATCCGTACACCACTCACCCCATCGCTCAGCCCTAAAATCTGCGCGCCATAAGCCAGTGGAATATACGCTGTGGTCATATCTAATTCACCACCGATATCAAATATCCCAGCAACGACAAAGCGATGGCTCTTGGCCGAACCAATGCGTTTCGTTTCTGTCTTTTTTGCAGCAAAATCAGGCGTGTATAAACTAATATTATCACCAACTTTCAGGGATAAGCTATCGGCTAACCCCTTACCCAGTACGATATTGTTGCGACTTTGATTTAACGCCTGCCAACTGGAATCATCCATAAACTGGGCGATATTGGAGACATTCGCTTCAAAAGCGGGATCGATCCCAATGACAGAAAGCCCCTGAAACCCACCTGGCTTTTGGATCAACCCCTGCAAACGAATAAAAGGTGCGGTTCCCTCAATCCCTTCAATTAATTGGGCATCTTCGGCAATTTTTTGCCAATCGCGAATAGGTTCATTAACCCCGGTTAATTCACCATGAGGAACAACACCTAACAGACGTTGCTCTAACTCATTCTCAAAACCATTCATCGCCGACAGCACAGTGATCAACACCGCGACGCCAAGGGCGATACCTGCGGTTGAGGCAAAAGAGATAAAACTGATAAAACGGTTGGACTGTCTCGCCATGTAGAAGCGCCAGCCGACCCAAAATGACAGCATCTGGCTCATGCAAGCTCCTGTGCGTCAGCCTCTAAAGCCTCTTTCGTATGATAAAGATGTCCATCTTTCATTCGCAGTTGTCTGTCCATACGCGCCGCTAATTTAGGATCATGAGTCACCACAACAAAAGCCGTGCCGAGTTGACTACCAAGCTCACGTATCAACTCATAAACCGACTCACCACTCGCGGCATCTAAGTTCCCCGTAGGTTCATCGGCTAATACCAATTTAGGTTTATTTATCAATGCTCTTGCTATAGCAGTACGTTGACGCTCACCGCCAGACATCTCCGATGGTGTGTGATTTAATCTATGTCCTAATCCCACGCGCTCCAGTAAAGCACTCGCTTCTTGCTCTACCGACTTACGATCACGCCCTTGAATAAGTCCAGGCATAGCGACATTTTCTAATGCACTGAATTCGGGCAGTAGATGGTGAAACTGATAGATAAAACCCAGATCTTGATTGCGTACCTTGGCCTGGCGGCTCGCTGACAAAGTATAAAGATCTTCTCCTTGCAAGGTGACTTGACCATTACTGGGTTTATCAAGCGTGCCCATAATATGCAATAAGGTACTCTTACCCGAGCCAGAAGTGCCCACTATCGCAAGCTGCTCACCACTATAAACATCGAGATCTACGCCATTTAATACCAGAGTATCGATACTGCCTTCATGGTAACGTTTAGTGACGCTTTTTACCTGTAACAGCAAACTCTTATTATCTTGTTGGGTCATATTTATTCGTACCTTAATGCGCTAGCGGGCTGAACGTTAGCGGCTCGTAATGCAGGGTAAACCGTGGCTAAAAAAGTAATCACTAGGGTGCCGATAACAATCGCGCTTAACTGGGTAAACTCCAACTGTACGGGCAGTGTTTGTCCAGCCCCTAAAATTGAGATCCCAAGGGCCGCCATAATCGTATTTAAATTGAGGGTGATAAAGACACCAATGATCAAACCGCCGAGCAAACCTAATAACGCGTTTAACGAGCCTTGGATCATAAAAATGCTCATGACACTCGAGGTGCGCAGTCCTTGTGTCTTTAATACGGCGATATCTGTGGTTTTATCGACCACCATCATCACCAGTGCCGAAACAATATTAAACGCAGCCACCGCAATGATCAGGCTAAGCATCAGCGACATCATGTTCTTTTCCATTTTTACCGCCGCAAACAGGTGACCATAACTGTCACGCCAATCAGAAGTTGTAACACTAACTCCCGATTGTGCAAATGTATCAGTCACTTTCGGCGCAATGTTAGCGGCGTTAAACGGGTCATTTAGATAAAGTCTGAGTTGCTTTATCTCTCCTGGTTTTTGCCGCATTAGGCGCTGCGCATCATCGTGATGAACATAGGCCAAGCTAGCATCGACCTGAGATCCCATTTCAAAGACGCCAACAACACGAAAGTTTCGTTGGCTTGGCACAGGTCCTAATGGCGAATAGACAACCCCATCACCACTCAAAACTCTAATTTTGTCACCAGGAGCAACATCCAGACGGCGCGCCAATTCGGCCCCTAGCACTATGTTATATTCTCCTGACTTAAGTGCCGCCAATGACCCATTGAAATGTTGATTGATCAAGGCTAAATTTTGTTTTTCAAGCTCAGGATAGATACCGTAGATTTGTACCGCGCTGATACTATTCGGCGCTTGCAACATAGCTTGGGTGGAGATACTTGGACTCACTGCGATAATGCCATCAAGCTCAACTAAGGCATCTGCATTTTGCTGCCACTGGTTCAGTTTTTGCTCGCTATGAACGGTTAACTGAGGCACCGCGCCCAAAATGCGTTGTTTTAATTGTCCCTCTAATCCATTCATCACCGAACTGACGATGATCAACGCAGCCACCCCAAGTAAAATGCCCGAAACGGCAAAAATGGTAATAAAAGAGGCGAAGGCATTGGCTTTACGTGCTCGCCAATATCGATAACCTATGTTCCAAGATAACGCTAAATTCATGTGTGGCAGGGTCTCTTTGCTCAGGAGCCTTGATAAATCATTGAGATGCGCACGATAATAGGGCTAATAGCACCATAAAAACAAGAGGCAATCCGTTGAACAACGAATCAAACTCCTATTTTAGCGTCAAGCATAGGTTTTCAGCTTACCTATCACCTTGGCCTGAAAATCAACCTTTGCCTTCAGAATCAGAACTCAAAGGCATGTTACCCTTAGGTCTACAGCTAATAAGCGAAGTCAAAGCGATGGAAGCAAGTTGTTTATTGCAACTGAGAAACCTTGATGACGAGGCTCGCACCGTGGTTGACTATCTAAAGCTGCAATCGCGTAAAATTGATTTAGTGCTGCAATATGTGCTCGAACAGCAACCCAACGAAGGCGATAAATATATCGGCCAGCAATTTGGTGGTAGCGGTATTCAAATCATTGGCGATACCCAACTGGAAATAGGCAAACACTATCGAGTCACCTTGCATATCAAAGATGTCCTACTATCGATACTATGTATCGCTCAGTGCATAAGCTCAACGCCAATGAGCGGCTCTGGCAACCAACAAACTAGCTTTGAGAGTGCACTCGAATTTAGCCAAATTTTGGATGAAGATATTGAACAATTGGTAAAAGCCAGCCTCAATGTTCAACAAAAACAACTACAGCAGCGTAAAAAAGATAATCAAACCAAGTCTAGCTAAAGGCTAGTTTTCACTGGCACATGGGAGACTAAGCCTCTACAATGGCTCGCATCTTTGTCGATTTTTGGCTATTAGTCTCTTCTCCATGAATGCTTTCTCTGTCCTGACGCCCCCAAAAGTTAAAGGGGTAAAAACGCCTCAAACCCTAAGTCAATTGCATGGTGCTGCTCAAGCAATCACCTTAGCGAATATCGGCGCTAATTATAACGGTTTAACCTTGGTCGTTACCCATGACACGCCCAGCGCGCTGCAACTGGAAACTGAACTTAAATATCTGCTTAAACCGGCATCTGTCCCAGTACTCCTGTTCCCAGACAGAGAAACCTTGCCTTATGACAGTTTCTCACCCCATCAAGATCTGGTATCACAAAGATTAGAGACACTATCTCGGATCTCCATCGAAAAACAGAGTCTGGTGATTGTTCCAATAAGCACCTTGATGGTAAGACTACCGCCGCAATCATTTCTAACGGGTAATGTGCTGCTGCTCAACAAGGGCGATATCTACCAACTCGAGCAAGTGCGTCAGCAGTTGGTGAATACCGGGTATCACCTAGTCGAACAAGTTTATGAACATGGTGAGTTTGCCGTACGAGGCTCTATCATCGATATTTTCCCGATGGGCTCCAATAACCCCTATCGTATAGAACTCTTCGACAATGAAGTTGAATCTATTCGCCAGTTTGATCCTGAAACTCAGCGTTCAAGTGCTGAAATAGAGGGGATTCGACTACTACCAGCAAAAGAGTTTCCCACTGATGATGCGGCTATAGAAGGATTTAGACAGCGTTATCGTCGTCAGTTTGATGTGGTCGTTAAAGAGCCTGAATCAATCTATCAGATGGTCAGTCGCAAAGTGATGCCTGCAGGTATTGAAAGTTATCTGCCACTGTTTTTTGATGAAACAGCCACCCTGTTTGATTACCTACCAGAACAGACACAACTGGTCGCCCTCGGAGATTTAGAAACAGCGGCGAAATCCCATCTTAATGAAGTCGCTCAGCGTTATGAAAATCGTCGCGTTGATCCTTTAAGACCCTTATTACCACCGAAAGATCTTTATTTACTTGCAGAGCAAGTATTTCAAGCGTTTAAGCAATTGCCAAGGCTACTGTGTAAGGGGCGAGATTTCCAAGGCACGAGTATTCCAGCCAAAGTTGAAGCATTGCCAGATATCGCCTCAAATCATAAATTGAAACAGCCGCTTATCGCGCTGCAAGAGTATGCAAGCTCTGGCATTTCAATCCTGTTTTGCGCCGAATCGGAAGGCCGACGCGAAGCGCTCATAGAGCTGCTTGCTAAGATAGAGATAAAACCTCAACTATTTGATCACTTCAATCAATTTGTTGAAAATCCAGCACAATTTGGTCTTATCGTTTCGCCCCTGTCTCAAGGGGCTATTATTAGTGGTAGCAAAGGCAAACCATGGGCGCTAGTGTGTGAGACCGAGCTTTTCGGTCAACGTATCTCGCAACAACGCAGACGAGATAAGCAGCGCCAGATCAGCAGCGATGCATTAATTAAAGACTTGGCCGAACTTAAAGTCGGTCAGCCTATCGTACATTTAGATCATGGTGTGGCGCTCTACCAAGGGTTAGAAACCCTCGACACCGGAGGGCTTGTTGCCGAATACCTCAAACTTGAGTATTCAGGCGGCGATAAGCTCTATGTCCCCGTCTCTTCCCTTAATCTTATTAGTCGCTACAGTGTTGGCCCCGATGAAGAAGCCCATCTCAACAAGCTGGGTAATGAAACCTGGAGCAAAGCAAAACGCAAAGCGATTGAAAAGATCCGTGATGTTGCAGCAGAGCTACTTGATGTTTATGCCAGAAGACAAGCTAGGCCGGGTGAAGCTTGCCAGCTCGACCAACAAGAATATGCGCAGTTTGCCAGTAGCTTTCCCTATGAGGAAACCGTCGATCAAGAAATGGCTATCGATGCCGTGCTCACCGACATGTGCTCGCCGACTTCAATGGATCGCTTGGTCTGTGGTGACGTTGGTTTCGGTAAAACCGAAGTCGCAATGCGCGCGGCATTTGTGGCTGTAAATGATAATAAGCAGGTTGCTATTTTAGTGCCGACTACCCTGCTCGCTCAGCAACATTATGAGAACTTTAAAGATAGGTTTGCCGACTGGCCAATCAAGATTGAAGTATTATCGCGTTTTAAAACCGCCAAAGAGCAACAAGTGGTACTCGACCAATTAACCAATGGCCAGGTCGACATCGTCATCGGCACCCATAAACTGCTGCAGTCCGAAGCTAAATTTGAAAATTTAGGCCTACTGATCATCGATGAAGAACACCGCTTTGGTGTAAGACAAAAAGAAAAAATTAAGGCCCTTAGAGCAAATATTGATATTTTAACGCTTACGGCGACACCGATCCCTAGAACCCTCAATATGGCCATGTCTGGTATGCGAGATCTATCAATTATTGCGACCCCGCCCGCTAAACGATTAGCGGTCAAAACCTTTGTGCGAGAGTATGACGATGCAACGGTACGCGAGGCGCTATTGCGTGAGATCTTAAGGGGTGGTCAGGTTTATTTTCTGCACAACAACGTCGAAACCATTGAGAAACGCGCACGAGAACTCGAAGATCTACTTCCTGAAGCTCGGGTTGTCACCGCTCATGGCCAGATGCGTGAACGGGATCTGGAAAAGGTGATGGCTGATTTTTATCACCAAAAATACAATGTGTTAGTGTGTACAACGATCATTGAGACTGGTATCGATGTGCCAAGTGCCAACACAATCGTGATAGAACGCGCCGATCACTTTGGCTTAGCGCAACTACATCAGCTTCGTGGTCGTGTGGGTCGTTCTCATCATCAAGCCTACGCCTATTTGATGACCCCGCACCCGAAACGAATGACCAAAGATGCGCGCAAACGACTCGAAGCGATTGGTGCCCTAGAAGATCTTGGCGCAGGTTTTATGCTAGCAACGCAAGACTTGGAGATCCGTGGTGCTGGTGAACTCTTAGGTGATGAGCAGAGTGGCCACATTTCTAAGATAGGTTTCACCCTATACATGGAGATGTTAGAAGACGCGGTGAAATCATTAAAAGAAGGAAGAGAACCATCACTCGATCAGATGCTCCGAGGCCAATGTGAAATTGACCTTCGCATTCCAGCCTTACTGCCAGAAGACTATGTTCATGACGTTAATGTCCGTTTATCAATCTATAAACGCATAGCCAACAGTAAAAGCGAAACAGCACTTGATGAACTAAAAGTCGAACTGATCGACCGCTTTGGCCTATTGCCACAAGCTACAAAAAATCTATTAGAGTTGACCCTATATAAACATCAAGCAACGGCATTAGGCATAGCCAAAATAGAAATGCACGCCAAAGGCGGAAGCATGGAGTTTAGGGACGACCATATTATCGATCCTGGCTTTATTATTGGCCTATTGCAGAGTCAGCCACAAAATTATCGTATGGATGGCCCAAGTAAGTTAAAATTCCTTATGCCTACAGAAGCAGATAAAGATCGTTTAGCCTTATTGTCGCTAATCATCTCACAGCTTATGCAACATCGTCTTGGAGAACTACGTGCTTAAACAGAGTCTAGTATTGGCCGCCAGCTTACTATCAATTTCTAGCTATGCATTAGCAGATGCTGAACGTTGGTTTGAAGTTGAAATCTATATCTTTGAACGCCAAGGAAATGCATTCGAAGAGATGACCAACAACCCAGCCAATATGAATAAGCGTCAGCCTATCGATATGATATCACCGCTATTTAACACCGATATAACAGGCGCTAGCATAGGGCTCGAAGGGTGTACCGCGCAACAATGGCTTGAGAATGCAGACAAATGTAATCAGCAGCTCAGCTCAGCGCAGGTAAGTTCCCCTAGCACTATCCCAGCATCTATCGGTGCAGCGACACCTCAGTATGCCAAGGAGGGAGAATCTACCGTGCTACTCGCCCCCTCTCAGGCACAGTTTGACGATATGATAAGCACGTTATCCAAAGAGCCAGGCCATAAAAGTCTACTACATATGACTTGGCAACAATCGATGCAGCCAAGGCATAGAGCGACACCGATTCGATTATACGCAGGTGATGATTTTTCCGAGCGCTATGGGAAAGATGGTTACTTAATTGACCACCAAGTAGCTGCATCAGATATCCCACAATTTAATTTCGATTACGGGCTCGGTAATTCAGAGACTAAAGCACCTATTTGGCAGTTAGAAGGCGCTATAAACATCTACTTAAATCACTACCTATATGTAGAAACTGCGCTCACCTTACATGAAGAAGGTACTAAAATACCGCCACAAATAGATCGATATAAAGACACTGAAACTGTAATGTCATCGACACCCGTTCCTTACTTATTCAATATCTGGATGGCACAGAATAAACGAGTAATAAGTGATGAGATTCATTATTTCGATCACCCCAATATGGGCATGCTGTTGCAAATAAGAAAGATGACTCAACCAAATGAAATGAGTCAAGAGGCGTTAGAACAGCTAGGCGTTTTTGTCGATAGTCCAAGCAAGCTCGATGACAACTCAGGACTTGAGGCCAAAACCGTTAACGATAGTGTATATTAATCCTTAAATAGCGCAGTGATGTATGGTTATCTTTAGGTATAAGAAAGAGAGCGACTCAGCGTGTTTTTAGTAACTCATTCAAGGCGAATGGATGATGGAATGCTTGTTTCCTTGCAAGGTCATTCAACGCAAAAGTAGCAAGGTAAAAAACACGCCTAACAGCCGAGTTTAAACACTTTTGATGCAGTGTTAACAAGTTTGCCCCTACAAGTATGCGCTTCAGTCGTTGCAAACAATAAGGTCTTGCATGTTCCCGACATACTTATGACATTCCCGTCATCCCTGGAGGTCTGATGTTGTGAATGTCTTTAATCCACGACTATCTGGCTATAGGAGGTAGGGTAACGCATGGTGCAATTAATGACCTTGCCTCATAAACGCTAACCTTTAATACTAAATCGTCGATGAGCGATCACATCGTTATCCTAATTGGTATAACGATGTAGACGTAATAAGCTTGTGTTCAGGCTAAAGAATTAAACACTCAGAGCTAATATATCGAAAAATCGAGGTAGATATCATCAGCCTCATCTTCCTCAACTAATACATCATCAACCCTAGATTGAGGAGCACCTTCATCACACCACGTGATAAATCGATCGACAGCAGCACTACCACCTTGGAGTAAAATCGATACTTTGCCATTGTCCAAATTCTTGGCATAACCAGTAAGACCTAATTCCATCGCCTTCTGCTGGCTATAACGTCGAAAACAGACTCCCTGAACTTTACCAGAAATAGTTAGTAGTACTCGCTTCATTTGCGCCTCTTGTCTGTCAAGTTGACTCTTTGAAGATAACCTAAAGTTTCAACATGAGCAAAATTTAGACAAAAAAAACAGCTAACTAATAAAGTGGTTAGCTGCATCGGGCGACATACGCAAATTGGAAACGATCTGATAGATCATTATGTAGCAATATGTATCAGTTTGTATCACAAAACAGAGGGGAGATGCTACATTTGCCACATAAAAAAGTCGAAATTTCGTTGGTATGCTCCTTCATTATCCGATGTGCGCGAAAAATCATCAAAATACTGAACTACAAGCTACGGGGATGCGGGATGCGGGATGCGGGGATACTCAAGTCATGAAAATAAATGATAAAGACTATTAGCAGATGATATTAAACCTTATCGGCTCCGCCTGACAAAATAGTCTTTAAACCACTAAAAAGACCGTAAAATATCGAGAGAATTTAAGCATAGAAAGATGTTTACATTAAACAGAGAACAAAAACCTGAGCTTAACAAAATTCTAATTATCGCTGTCAGGTTTATGCTAATGGTATCGATAAATTCAGCCCTATAAACTCGAGTCGTTATATAGATTTAAATTCTTTAATATCAGAAAGATGAGCAGCTAATGATACAAATTTATGAGTTTGTTCTTCATCCCAAATGATCTTATAAAACGGGCTTAACTCGTTCATGACTGCCTCATTATCATTCACCTCATCATGACGAGACAAAATACACAGACACTTACCACTATTTTTATGCCTAAATTCAGTTACACATTTACTGGCAATATCAGCATACTCTTCAGGACGATTAATTTTATTCACCATGGTCACTTCAGGGTGAAGGTTTGGATTAACCAACACCGTTTTAAGTTGGTTTAAAAAACCAACTCTTTCAGCCCAGTATGCGCCTAAACCCACGCCAATCGCCAACGGCGCAGGATCGTCACTCTCTTTCAGTTGTCTACTAACTTCATTGAGTAGATATTGCATGTCATTCTTGGGGTGTAAGGTACTGTAACTCACTAATCGAACATCGTTGTCGACAAACTGTAGTTGTCGCATTTTTTCGTGGTTACCTGGACTGGTAGCATCGAAGCCATGAAAATAGAGGATCATCCTGTCACCTATTGATAAACATTGAATATAAACTTTAGCTAACCGAGCTCATCTGTATTTTGAGCTACATCAAACTTAGTTCAATACGAACCGCTCTGCTAGCGCTTTAGCCGCTAACCAACGAGCTTGATTTTGAAGTGCATTCACGACTTGCTCGGCATTTGCACGTAACAAGCCTGCAGAAACATGAGGCTTGCATAAAGGCCAATCAAACTCACTTAAAAGCTCAGCGACACCTTGGCTATCATTACATACTAATATCATATCGCATCCGGCATTCAACGCTGCTTGGGCTCTTTCCTTGTATCCACCGACAACACCAGCACCTTTCATTCCCAAATCATCGGAAAAGATCACTCCATTAAAACTTAACTCACCACGAAGCACCTCTTTTAACCAATATGAGGAAAAACCCGCAGGATTGGGATCGACACGATCGAAAATAACATGAGCAGGCATAACACCTTGCAACATATGTTCTGCCATCAGCGACTTAAATGGCACCATATCTAATGCTCGGATCTGCTGCTCGCTTCTTGAATCTACGGGTTTTGCGATATGCGAATCAGCGGCAACACTGCCGTGTCCTGGAAAGTGTTTACCGACCGCGGCCATGCCCGCGCTATTCATTCCCTTAATAAAAGATGTCGCTAAGGAGATCACCTCATTAGGCTTATCGCTAAAGGCCCGCTTGCCGATCACTTCACTAATGCCGTTAAGATCTAACACAGGGGCAAAACTCAAATCGATATCGCAACTCAATAGCTCTATCGCCATCAAAAATCCAAGTTCCTCTGCCCACTGTTGCGCAATCGCCATATCGCTATTGGCCATAGGTAAAATATCGCCCATTGCAGGGATCTTGCTGAAGCCTTCAACAAAACGCTGCACCCTGCCCCCTTCATGATCGACTGCGATGAGTAAATCGGGTCGGATGGCTCGAACTGTAGCGATAAGCTCACATAGCTGTTCTCTATTTTGATAATTGCGACTAAACAGAATTATACCGCCAACCATGGGGTGTTGCAGTTGCTCTCTCTCTAACTCCGAGACCTGAGTTGATAACAAATCCATCATCAAATAGCTCACTCTTCCCCCTAAAATAACTGTTAAATCAATACGGAACTAACATAATAAAATAAACAACGCCAAAGAAAGCCGTCAAGTAAGCTGTTGTATAAAAAACAAAAAACGGATAAAAACCTTGCCCTGTGACGAACGCAAATTCACTATACACTAATATGTCTAATGCGAAATATAAACTTGAGAATAACTAATGCGAAAGTTAACACTAAAGTATGGGATACTCATCTGCACTCAATCTTAATTCGCTGGCAAGAGTAGCACAACATTCAGCATTATGTGGTCAGCAAAAATGGCTCTATTAGCCTAAAATCACTGAGATTGAATAATGATAACAATGAAAACAATGAAAACAAGCAGGATTTTTTAATGATTAGCGTATTTGACATGTTTAAAATTGGGATAGGACCATCGAGTTCCCATACTGTGGGCCCGATGAAAGCGGGTAATATCTTTATAAAAGATCTAGAAAAACATGGTCATTTGGCAGCAACTGATGAACTCAGATCTGAGTTATTTGGTTCACTCGGTCAAACAGGAAAAGGTCACGGTACAGGTAAAGCGGTCATTCTAGGTCTCATGGGTGAAGCGCCCGAAACCGTCAATACTGACACCATCGAAACTATCCTTGAGCAAGTAAGCGACAGTCAAACGCTTACTATGCCAAACAGTAAAGCCGTTAAATTTAGTCGTGAACACGGTATTACCTACCATAGACGTAAAAGCCTTCCTGCACACGCTAATGCAATGACGCTGTACGCTTATGCCAAAGGCGAGTGTATTTACCAACGTACTTACTATTCTGTTGGTGGCGGTTTTATTCTCGATGAAGATGAAATTTTAGCCCAAGACGCCTCTCCAGCCTCACCGATAAAATCGGCGCCTTACGATTTCAATAGTGCTTCAGAGCTATTAAGCATGTGTGCTGAAAATGGACTAAGTATCTCAGCACTCATGATGGCAAACGAATTGTCTATCGGCGAAGAACAAGAGATAAAGCAGCGTCTATGGCATATCTGGCAAACGATGAAAACCTGCATCGAGCGCGGATATCAAAAAGAGGGTATTCTCCCTGGTGGTCTAAAACTTCGCCGCAGGGCCCCAGCCCTTTATCGCCGTTTAAAAGCCGAAGGAAAAACCTGTGTCGACCCGCTCACGGCTCTGGACTGGGTAGACCTCTTTGCATTAGCTGTTAATGAACAGAATGCGGCAGGCGACCGTGTGGTGACCGCGCCGACGAATGGTGCCGCTGGTATTATTCCGGCAGTGCTCTGCTACTACCATACCTTCGTTCAAGAAGTTGATATCGATATCTGTTGTCAATATTTGCTAACTGCCGCTGCGATTGGCATCTTATACAAAAAGAATGCGTCAATATCTGGCGCAGAAGTGGGGTGCCAAGGTGAAGTGGGTGTCGCTTGCTCCATGGCGGCAGGTGCGTTGACAGAAATTATGGGCGGTACTATCGAACATGTCGAAAATGCTGCAGAGATTGGTATGGAACATAATTTAGGCTTAACCTGTGACCCTGTAGGCGGCTTAGTCCAAGTACCTTGTATAGAGCGCAATGCGATGGGAGCGGTTAAGGCGATTAATGCGTCAAGACTGGCAATGCGAGGTGACGGTAACCATAAAGTATCACTAGATAAGGTGATAAAAACCATGATGGATACCGGTAAAGATATGCGCAGTAAATATAAAGAAACAGCCAAAGGCGGTTTAGCGGTTAACATTGTTGAATGTTAACCATTCCTAACTAAAAACTCGCCATATGACGAGTTTTTAGTTACTTAAGCTACATCAACTATTTTCAGCGTATCGGCAGTTCAATGTCAGTAAACAAATTATCAATTAACTGCTGATCTCGCAGACCAACCGCCTTCTCTACGACGTCTTTAGTTAAATGAGGGGCAAAGTGTTCGATAAACTCATACATATAAGTACGTAAAAAGTTACCTTTTCTAAAGCCTATCTTGGTTGTGCTATAGGCAAATAGATGGCTCGCATCAATTGCCACCAGATCTTTGTCAATCACTGGATCGATAGCCATCGAGGCAATTACGCCGACACCTAAGCCCAAACGCACATAGGTTTTTAATACATCTGCACTGGTTGCGGTAAATACCACTCTAGGATCGATACCTGCACGATTAAATGCTTTCTCTATTTCAGACTCTCTATCAAAACCAAATACATAAGTAACAAGAGGGAAACGACCTAAGTCTTCTATGCTGATTTGCGTTCTTGATGCTAACGGATGGTCACGGTTTACCACAATAGAGCGATTCCAGTGGTAACAGGGCAACATAATGAGATCTGAATAAAGATGCATGCCTTCTGTCGCAATCGCAAAATCGGCATCACCTCTAGCCGCTAACTCACTAATTTGTGCTGGCGTACCTTGGTGCATATGTAAATTGACTTTAGGATAACGCTCGATGAAGCCTTTAATAATACTAGGCAACGCGTAACGAGCTTGAGTATCTGTGGTGGCAATATTTAACTCACCCTGATCAGGTTTGGTATACTCTTCAGCAACCTTCTTAATACTTTCGACTTTACCCAAAATATCGTTAGCAATACTAATCACTTGCAGACCTGCAGGCGTCACATGAGTCAGGTGTTTACCACTACGCCCAAATATCTGAATGCCAAGCTCATCTTCAAGCATTCTTACTTGCTTGCTAATCCCGGGTTGGGACGTATATAAATTTTCAGCCGTCGCCGACACATTTAGGTTATGATTAACCACTTCGGCGATATATCTTAATTGCTGCAGCTTCATCTTCGATCCTTTGAAAAGGTATATGCTCTGTGGGTGATCACAGTCCAATAATTATGAACCTTAGTATAAGAATTAGTTATAGTACATGCGAAAAATTAAATCAAACGGGAATATAGCACAGAGTTATGATTAATCACACGACATAACGGCAAAGCTAGACTAAGATAACTATGCTAGCGTGTTGATTTATAGTAGCATTAATGGAATTGCATAAGAAATGGTAGATCTATGATATTTACTTTGGTTCTCATCCTCATCGGTGCATTACTGTTATTGGTTATCGGTATCAACGTTATCCAACAACATAAAGAGCGCGCAGAAGCGGAAAGACGAACGGAATTAGCTAGGCAACGCGCCATTATAGACGAAACTGAAAATGTATTGTCATGTACAGGTATGTTTCCCTGCTCTACTGATATTATTCTTATCCTATATAAACGAGTAAAGGAAGCTTTAGCTCAAGCAGCCAATTTAGGCGGCGGTCAAGCAGCAGATTATCGACGTCGTTTAAACGATCTGAACGCTCAGATTGACGCTTTAAACAACGGTCCAAAACAAAATCCAATGATTGAGCATTTTCGTTTACCCGATACCGATAAGCAGATCTTAGACCTAGTTAAAGTGCTTAAGAAGCTTAAAGCGATCTTACGAGCAGAGCATAATAAAGGCAAAGTTGACCCCACCGTCTTTGCTCAGGAAGAAGCCCGCGTCGATAGTTTACAACTCAGAATCAATGTCGACTCTATGTTATCTCGTGCCCGCACAGCCAGTTTTATGAAGCAATATGGCTCATCAAAACAGATGGTGACTAAAGCATTGTCGACTTTACATGCCATTAAAGCGATGACACCTAACGATCCTTTCATCAGCAAAAAGGTGGATGAAGCAAAGTTATTATTGGATGAAATTATGGGTGCACAGAAGCTTTCTGCACCAAATGCGCCTCAGCAAAAGAATGAAGAAGATGACATCGATGTGTTGTTTCAGCCGAAGAAGAAATGGTAGCGTATTTGAGTATTGTTCATTTAAGTGTTACTGACGTAACCATAATAAAAACCACCTCTGAAGGTGGTTTTTTATTATGTGTGCAATCTCACTATGGCGCTAAGCGATCAATATCCCAATCCGTTTCAGTCTTGCTATACAGGAATCGGTCGTGTAACCGATGTTCTCCCCCCTGCCAAAACTCAATACTGGTGGGTCGAACTAGATAGCCTCCCCAAAATTTAGGCAGGGGAACCTCCCCTTGGCTAAATTTTGCCTTCATCTCGGCAAATTTACCTTCTAAAGCTTGCCTTGCGGATATTTTACTCGATTGCTTAGATACCCATGCAGCGATCTGACTCTCCTTGGGACGAGTAATAAAGTATTTAAGGACTTCTGCGGTAGATAACGGCTCTGCAATACCTGTCACAGCAACCTGTCTATCAAGCGAATGCCACGGAAAGAGCAGACTCACCTTACTATTTTTACCAATATGCTCAGCCTTACGGCTAGCGAGGTTAGTAAAAAACACAAAGCCATTTTGATCAAATCGCTTGAGTAATACAATACGTTGAAAAGGTTGCCCTGAGTCATCTACCGTCGCCACTGACATCGCTGTAGGATCGGGGAGCACTTCTGAGTCACGAATTTCTTCGAGCCATTTTTCAAACAACACCATAGGGTCATCAGGAAGCTCCTCACGGTGCAATCCTCCTAATGTATACTCGCGCCTAATATCATCTAATTTTGCCATCAATCAACCTTCCCTTGGGCTATATTGAAGTCACCTACAACTAGGCACCTTTGTGAGCACAAGCCCACACATGAAGCATTTCTAAACCAAGTGTTGCACCCGCTAAAGCCGTGATTTCAGCGCTATCATAAGCAGGAGTAACTTCCACAACATCCATACCAACGATATTCATACCACGTAGACCACGAATGATTTTCATCGCTTTATCACTGGTTAAGCCACCACAAACTGGCGTGCCAGTACCAGGAGCATAAGCTGGATCTAGACAATCAATATCAAAAGTCACATAGAGTGGCATATCGCCAACACGCTCTTTGATTTGTGCAACAATCTCATTGACCGTTAATTCGTTCGCCGTTGCCGCATCGATCACCTTAAACAGGTGGTTTTTTTGATCATACTCAGTACGAATCCCGACTTGAATTGAGCGTCCAGCATCGATAATACCTTCATTTGGCGCGTGGAAAAACATAGTGCCATGATCGTACTTACTGCCCTGACTATAGGTATCAGTATGTGCATCAAAATGTAAAAGGGCCATTTTGCCGTGCTGCTTATAGTGAGCTCGTAGCAAAGGCAAGGTCATAAAATGATCGCCACCTAAGCTCAACATCGCCTTACCAGATTCGACAACCGCGGTCGCAAACTCTTCAACTCTTTGAGTAAAGTCGGCAGAGTCACCACAGGTATAAACCAAGTCTCCCGCATCAACAATTTTAAGATGCTGGCTTAATTTAAAATCCCAAGGCCAGCGAACGTCTTCCCAGGCTAAATTAACCGATGCTTGACGTATAGCCCCGGGTCCCATACGACCACCAGCACGGCCAGTCGTTGCCATATCAAACGGTAACCCAATAACCACAACATCGGCATCGCTGTCCAGTGGTTTAAAATCCAATGGTTGTCTTAAATAACCAAATGCATTGGAATAAAGCGAATAATCAGGCTTATCTGCAATCGTGGTCATGCTTGCTCCATATCTGGGTCATAGTTCAACAGCAGCTAATTGTTCGCAAGCCAGCTCTCTGTATTGATTAATATATAGATTATCTTTGGTGTTCAACGCTAAACGGCATTGAGCTAATAGGACTGAGCATTCCATTCCATTAGCAGGCAAATGCGCGTTAAACCCTACCACATCCCAGCTTCGAGGGTTAAATATATTTAACATATTGGAGAATATATTAGACACCTGTTGGCGGTCAGCAAGATTGGTTTCAATACTGACATAAGAATTGGGCTCCTGAGGCGTAATATGCATTGTTATATAGTCATCTTGATAGATGCCATTAATTGAGTAACCGCAGGGGCTAAATAACCAATCATCGAACTTAAACTTAGGCAACAATGAGTCTAACTGCAATTGAGTCAAAATATGGCTCTTATGCTGTTGTTCACTTAACAGATAGTCAGCCAAAGCGCCTTTTATATGATACATCTGCAACGCACTAAATCGCTGCAGTGATGACAATGGTTCGCTATAAAATAAGTAGTGGTGGTGACCATCTAAATGACCAACTCGATAGGCATGGCCATCTACATATTGCTTTAATCTTATGACATCGTCTTCGAAACGACTCGTCTGCAAATGAGCGTAAAGCTCACTTTTTCGTTGGTAACTAAACCATTTTAAATGATTTACACCAACGGATTCCAAGATCTGCACACTGGTATCAATGAGGCTTGTGTTACCGCAAGTGATGAGCAAGATCTTATTTTTCCAGACAAACAGACTGGATTCACTTAATACGTATGCGTCGCAGTAATCGTTAGATATTGTTGAAAGTACCGATGCACCAGCCTTAGCTAAAGCTGTCTGCCAAAACAGATCGCCAAACTCACGTAGATTGGATGTGAACTCATCAACAACAATCTCAATACGTTTCTCTGCACCTTCAAAAAACATCGATGAATGTCACTCCTGTATCATCAGACGGTTGAAAGCCAGCTTTGAGGTTCCTCAAAGCTGGCTTTTATCGCTTTACCCTAAAACTGACACCCTTTAGGAAAAATCTTCCAAGTAAGTATAACCCTTCAAACCCACCTGAAGCTCTTCAAGAATATTAGCTCGCTCATCTTCTTGAATATGCAAATTAACTAACTCTTCATACGTGCGCATAAATGATACTGCATCAAGGTTTACGTAGCGCAATACATCGGCAACAGTATCACCAGCAAGCACTGATTCAATGTTAACCAAGCCATCGTCATCTAAACGTACAACAGCGGAATTAGTATCACCAAAGAGGTTATGCATATCACCCAAAATCTCTTGATATGCACCGACGAGGAAGAAACCGATTAAATAAGGGCTTTCGGCACTCCATGCAGGTACAGGCAAGGTCGTCTCAATACCTTGACCATCGACATATTGATCGACAATGCCATCAGAATCACAGGTAATATCTAACATCACCGCCCGACGCTCCGGTTTCTTATCTAAACCACTCAGAGGCATGACAGGGAATACTTGGTCGATCCCCCAAGCATCAGGCAATGACTGGAACAGGGAGAAATTAACAAAGAACTTGTCAGCAAGCTTCTCATTGAGTTCATCGATGATCGGACGATGGAATCGATACTTGCCACTCATCACACCTTTTAATTCATAACATACACGCAGGTTCATCTGCTCAGCCCAAGCTCTATCTGTCAGGCTCATCTGGCCCAAAGCAAATAGTGAATGAACTTCCGCGAGATCACTTTGTACATCATGATAAATTTCAATTAATGCACGCTGATCGGCTCTAGCGCTTACCTCTGTCCAAGACTGCCACATGTTTTGAAGTTGCTGTGGTGCTTCTTCACTTGGCGCATCGATATCTTCAGATTTATAGGCTTCGGTACCGATAACATCGGTAATAAGCACCGCGTGATGCGCCGTTAAATAGCGACCCGATTCCGAGATCAGTCTTGGCATGGGCTGCTCATGCTCAGTACACATATCGCGCAGGACGCTGACGATGTTATTGGCATACTCAGTCAAACCGTAGTTCATCGAATTACTACTTTGGCTACGAGTGCCATCGTAATCGACAGCCAATCCGCCACCGACGTCAAAACATTTAACGTTAGCACCCAGTTTTTGCAATTCACAGTAGAAGCGACCCGCTTCACTTACGCCGCTACGAATATCGCGAATATTGGCAATTTGAGAACCCAAGTGGAAATGCAGCAACTGTAAGCAGTCAAGCATTTGCTGCTCTTTGAGTGAGTCAATTACATTCAATACTTGGGCAGCAGACAGTCCAAATTTAGACTTTTCACCGCCGCTCGCCTGCCACTTGCCTTTACCCTGGAATGCCAAGCGTACACGCAGACCCAAACGCGGCGTTACGCCAAGCTTTTTGGCTTCTTCAAGCACCACTTTTAGCTCAGATAGCTTTTCTAGCACGATGTAGACGCTATGCCCTAGCTTTTCACCAATCAAGGCAAGACGAATATACTCGACATCTTTATAGCCGTTACAGATAATCACTGAGCTGGCTTTTTGCGCCATGGCAAGTACTGCCATAAGCTCCGGTTTACTGCCCGCCTCTAAACCTAACTGCGGTACTTCTTTAGAGACTTGGCTAGCCAAGATCTCCTCAACAACAGTTTGCTGTTGATTAACCTTAATGGGATACACAAGTAGATAATCAGATTGATAATCATACTTTTGAATCGCTTGATTAAACGCATGACAGAGACTGTTAACTCTATGATGCAGAATCTGTGGAAATCGTACTAGTACAGGTAAAGCCACGCCCGACTTAACCATATCTTTTGCTAGTTCATTTAAACCAATACTATACTCAGGATGACTCGGATCGGGGGACACCGTCACCTCACCGGCCTCACTTATGCCATAGAGCCCAGAGCTCCAATAATTTACGTTATATCCAGCATAAGCATCTTTAATAGACCAATTACTCATATTCTCTCAACCTGTCTATTTACATTTATATTCAGCAAGCTAAATGCTTACCAACACATGAATGTTATCCAATATCACGCCTTATCTAATACATAAGCCACAATATCGACACCATTTTTGGGTGTCAGCTATCGAAGTTAGTCCTCCGAGTCCCCGTCATTTCATCGCCTCAATTTAGCAAATGAGTTAGTAAAAAAAGGCGCGCAATTAAACCCTTGAAATTAATTAAATGCAAGCATGAATAATACATTAATGGATTACGACCCGTATTGCACATTTTCCTACATCGATATCCGATTTTTTGTACCAATAATCGTTATGATTTTGTTCCATTAAAAAAAAACGCTTTTAACCCATTGGAGCTAAAGCATCTCAATCAAAATTCCACTATAATCCGCTGTCGAAGTTGTTAGTCAATACCATAGAGAATCCCATGATTGAGATAGGAAAATCCTGTACCCTCGAGATCGTTAAGCAAGTCGATTTTGGTGTGTACCTTAATGCCCATGAATTAGGCCAAGTATTATTACCAAGAAAGGTCGCGCCAAAACAATTTGAAATTGGCGATAATGTAGAGGTATTTCTCTATCTTGATTCTGAAGATAAGGTCATTGCCACCACCAAGATCCCAAAAGTTCAAGTGGGGCAATTTGCCTATCTCAAGTGCATTGCAACCGGTCCATTTGGTGCGTTTCTCGATTGGGGACTCGATAAAGATCTATTCTTACCCTTTGGTGAACAGCACAAAGAAATTGAAGTCGGTCGTTCGTATTTAGTCTATGTCGATGTTAATCACGCCGACGAGCGGATTGTTGCCTCTTCTAAAATCGATAAGTTTTTAGACAAAACACCACCGCCATATCGTAATGGCCAAGAAGTGAGTCTGATCATAGGTGGCACGACAGACCTCGGCTATAAAGCCATTGTTGATAATAGCCACTGGGGCGTTATCTATAAAAATGAAGTGTTTCGCGATCTGCGTTTTGGCCAACGAGTAAAAGGATTCGTTAAACGCGTCAGAAGTGACGATAAGATAGATCTCGTACTTCAGCGCGGTGCTAAAGAGGAACTTGATAAACATGCGAATACCATTGTTATCAAGCTCAAACAAGCTGGCGGATTTTTGCCTCTTACCGACAAAACCGATGCTGAAGTAATCTATGCAGAACTAGCGATGAGTAAGAAAGCCTTTAAGAAGAGTATTGGTGGCCTTTATAAGCTGCAAAAAATCACTATTGAACAAGATGGTATTCGGTTAGTTGAAGCATAATAGCCAAAGCCATTAGTTGAACAGCAACTGGGCAGTTATTAGTCAGTAACCCGCTGACTCTGTGGATTGCCTTTGCATAAAAGCATAGCTCTGTTATAACAAGCTATGCTTTTTTTATACGGATACTTTTACTGAAATGAAACTCACCTCTCACGAAGCCCGTGTTATCGGTTGTCTGTTAGAAAAAGAGAGAACCACACCAGAACAATATCCCCTTTCGCTTAACGGTTTAACCTTAGCCTGCAATCAAAAATCCAGCAGAGAGCCGGTGGTTAGTTACACCGAATCGGATGTACAAGCGACGATCGACTCACTTAACAAAAAAAGGCTTATCTCAGAACAAAGCGGTTTCGGTTCACGTGTCGTTAAATACAAACATCGGTTTTGCAACACAGAGTTCAGCGCTCTGCAGTTAAGCTCGGCCCAAGTGGCCATTATCTGCCTACTTCTACTTCGAGGCCCGCAAACACCGGGAGAGTTACGAACACGTAGTAATCGTCTTCACACCTTTAGCGATGTCACCGAAGTTGAACATGCCCTCACGGCATTATCAGAGATGACAGAACCTTTAGTACGCCAACTGCCTAGAGACCCCGGAAAAAGAGAGTGTCGTTTTGTTGAGCTATTGAGTGAAACTTCAGAGCAAATACAAACGGAGATACCATCGCCCGCTAGCGCTACTGAGCATGAACAGCACCAAGATTCGCTTGCCGAACGGGTAAATCGTCTCGAACAAGAGGTTGCAGAACTAAAACAGTTACTCTCTACACTAACGAGTAACATTTAAAGACGATCTGACATGCACTGCTGCAACTTATCCAAATAACAAGTGTTAAGCTAGCCCTATTAATTTCAAAAAAGGGATTTATCCTTGAAAACAGTTACCCCTCGAAGTTCAATTTCAGGTGCTATATTATTAGCCAGGTTTGAACTCAAAAAAATCTTATTCAGCACTAGAGGATTAGTTGCACTTGCGGCCTTCGCTTTAGTTTGGTTTTTAATCCTTTGGTATCCAGTAAAGCACGCCTCGGTCTATCTGTTTTCGCCAGACTTTAAGCAATTACTCAGTGCGTTATTTGGTGAATCTTCCGTCAGTGAGTTGTTCTCGTGGAAAGTCGCGGAGATGGCCATATTATGGGTAGCTGCGCTTTATCTGTTTCCATTATTTAGTATTTTTGTGAGTGCCGATCAGTTTGCCTCAGACAAAACTCGTGGTACTTTTCGTTTTCTCACGCTGAGAGCCAACCGAGATACGCTGTTTTTTGGCCGCGTTGCCGGCTATCTGTTTATTCAAGCAATATTATTAGCCTTTACCCTATTCGCCACACTGTTATTAATCGCCTATAGAGATCCCAACTTACTGCCTTCAGCCGTTGGATCATCACTGTTTATTTTCGTTAACATCATGATTGTCCTCCTGCCCTACACTGCGTTAATGGCAATATTGTCGCTATATGCAAATTCAGCACGTCAGGCAACCATATACGCCATTTTATTGCTTGCCGGCATATCCATCGTTAATGGCATTATTAACTATTCCCTTCCAGGATTAAGCTCTATTTTGCAGTGGATAGTGCCCGGTGCTCAGCTATCGATGATGATCAATACCCATGGTTTTAGCAGCCTACCCATTGCCGCCATTCCATTGATTCAAGCAGCTGTATTGCTGTTATTAGGAAGAACCTACATGGCGAGGATTGCAATATGAATATCATCAGTTGTCAAAATGTCAGCAAATCATATGGCAGTAAACAAGCCCTAAACCAAGTGAGCTTTGATATTGTTCTAGGCCAAGCCGTAGCGCTCGTTGGCCCTAACGGTGCCGGTAAAACGACGTTATTCTCGTTATTATGTGGTTATATCGCGCCAACAGAGGGTGAGATAAGGATCTTGGGTCACCGACCTGGAAGCACTCCTCTATTAGGAAAAGTCTCCGCACTGCCACAAGATGCCCGTCTCGATCCCAATTTAACCGTACAGGCCCAGTTGATCCTATTTGCACAATTACAAGGATTTGACACCCAAGGCGCCAAGGCTGAATGTCAACGTGTACTCGACCTAGTTGGTCTTAGTGAAACGGCAAACCAAAAGCCTCTATCACTGAGTCATGGAATGAGTAAAAGGATCTCAATAGCACAAGCCTTAATAGGCTCACCACAACTGATATTGTTAGATGAGCCCACAGCAGGGTTAGATCCCGCTAATGCTAAAGCGATCAGAGAGCTCGTCCATTCTCACTCAAATGAAACCACCTTTGTCATTAGTTCACACAACCTTGATGAGCTCGAAAAACTATGTGACAAGGTGCTTTACCTAGACAAAGGCATGCTTAATCAATCGGTATCGATACAGGACAATCAGGCGGACGATTACCTAACCTTAGTGATGCAGCAGTGCGACAGCGACCAGCTTATTGAAACACTATCACAATGGCCGCAAGTCAAAAACGTAAAAGCTGCTCAATATAATGAGTTTGTTATCCATTATAATTTAACTAAAAGTTTTGAATTTGAAATGGCACTGCTTGAACTGTTCTCAACCCATAATTGGACTTATAGAACGCTACAGCGTGGACGCACCTTAGAAGAGAAACTTTTTTCGAAATAACAACCCAAGTGCTGATAATACAATGCCATCACGCAATGGAAAGTAACCCACTAATATAGGACCTTTATTGGTCCTATATTAGTGGGGGAGATTTACAATATTCATGTTGTCACCACTCTAGATTTAAACGTCTTGACGCTAGCTTAAAAATGCTCTACACAGCTGTTTTGCGATTAATTCAAAGCGAATGAGTGATGATGGTTGCTCCTTTATTAGGCCACACACCCCATAGATCCATTTCAGCATCCGCGAAGTTTAGCGTAAAAATATTTATAACTGGGATGGGAAAACAAGCTGAATGAGAGATTATTGTAGAACAGACTGATAAGTTATAACGTCGCTATTTAGCAAATATTAGGATTTCAGATACAAAAAAAGAGCCACGATAAATCGTAGCCCTTACTATTATTTTTAGTAGCTAATGCTACTAAAGGTCAGCTTAAAGAACAGTTACGTTCTCAGCTTGTGGACCTTTTTGACCTTGAGTCACAGTGAACTGCACTTTCTGACCTTCGTCAAGAGTTTTGAAACCGTCAGAGTTGATCGCACGGAAGTGTACGAAAACGTCTGGGCCAGACTCTTGCTCGATAAAACCAAAACCTTTGTCAGAGTTGAACCACTTAACAACGCCAGTAACTTGAGACATGATATAAATCCTGTAACTAAATAAAATAAAGCCTTAAACGGCAGTAGAGCTGGAAAATGCCGGTATTACTTATGTTAACAGGACGAACTGGTCGTATTGAACACATAAAGTTAAGCCCAACCTTCAAGCTCCAATCACTATAAATCATTCTGACAGTATGTCAACAACCATTGAAGGTCAAAATTCCTATTTTTACTTAAATTTCTGTCAGTTGTTACAAAACAATCAATATAAAATTTGTATAAAAACACTAACCACCGATCAAGGAGAAAAAATAGATAATTTAAACAATGGCTAACAGGTTAGCAGGCCTGAAAAACTTCAATCTTAAAATCTAACTCGCACCTGAAATCTTTCATTGTTAATGCTTGCTTTTGTTCAGCATTAAATTTCCAATTGTAAGGTGTCATCGCCAAAAAATGCTGAATATCGACAGCATCAGATAACTGTAAAACCTGCTGTACACGTTCAGTATGAAGCAGTTTAAACCCCTCTATCTCACTCACGATATCTGGATGTGGTCTCGGGTGCTCATAAATCAACTCCTTTAACGCAAAGTGGTGCTGTGGTCCCGCAGAAACGGTGATCAAAATTGCATCGTCTTTCGCCACGCGCCTTAGCTCACAGTCGAGAGACGGTGCGTATATTCTCAACATAAAATCAAAACTATTGTCATCGAAGGGCATTTCAAAACTACTCGCCACACAAAAATCGATCTCTCGATAACGTTTTGCCGCATATTTCAGTGCCGATTTAGAGATATCGACTCCATTAAGCGCAAAATCACCTCGCGACATCATATCTTGTTGCAATCGATGAGAGTAGTAACCTTCACCACAGCCGATATCCAGCCCTTGTTTAGCATTGGGTGCAAACTCAATTGCTAACAAATTTACTCTATCGCTCATCGCCTGATAGTAGCCCTTATTTAGAAACTCTCTACGGGCAAACATCATCTCTTTATTATCACCAGGGTCTTTTGAACGTTTTTTCTGGACAGGCAAAAGGTTGACGTAACCCTCTTTCGCACGGTCGAATCGATGGTTCTTACTACAAGACCAAGTTGTTTGATTAAGGCATAAGGGTTGCGAACAAATTGGGCAACGATAATTCATGGTATTTTCCGAAAAAACTTTTAGACAATATTAAGAAGAGTGTTACTCGTTCTCATCAACAAACATCTGCTCAACCATCGCATTTAGTTCGGGCGGCGAAAGTAACCGATAGGACTCTATTTTACGCTGTAACACCTCTATATCATCCTCATAATTGGCAGCATATTGCCAATTAACTCGCTCTAAGGATTGGTGATATTGGCGTGAAATCAACTGTTTCCGGCGAAGTAATTGGGTGTCAAGGTTAGTGACTTCGTTCAGCAGCGTACGATAATCATGAATTTGTCGCTCATTAACAAATGCTCGTAACTCATTTCTAACAATTTCAATTTCACTAATTTCAAGCAGCAGCTTCTCTGCATTCAATAGCAGATCAGGCTCCCGCGCCAAAATAGCATTTGCACGACGAAGTTCTTTCGGTGCGCCAAACAATCTTAAATCGCGCTCTAATTCTATTAGTTGCCATTTCTTATCGAATAACGGCAAAAAATTAACACTTGCTTGCTCGTAACTGATCTTAATCACCAGCCCTTGGCGCAACAAGCTCACACAGATAGCTGGTGAATAACCAATAGCATTGAATAAGCGAACACCTTGCCCTGAGGTTCGGTTAATTTGCTCAGCAGTACTACTATTATTTACCTCACCAATAAAAGTAGATTGAATGTCGAGTTTAAGAAAAGGATGAATACGAGCGAGCAAACTAACCCGATCATAGGTACTTTCGACTACCACCCACTCAGCAATATGCCCTCCTGTTGTCTGTAACAAGCTATGGTCACTTGCTGAATCACTCAGGGTCAAAACCAAATATCCGTCTTGAGGTAATTCAATCAGTTGTGGCTGGGTAAGTAACGACTCAAACATGAAGGTTTCCTATACATTAAGCCTCATTGTACCTAGTATGGATTTGTCCTGCCAACTTTAAAAACGACAATATTCAGTTAAATAGCGATTAATTTAGCATGATAATGGCACTCTAGAGTTTGTCGATGCTATGATAGAACACAATATTCATTGTGTAATTTCCCCTATGTCATCAAGTAATTCAGCGAGTATCTTTTGGCACGACTACGAAACTTTTGGCGCAAATCCGGCAAAAGATAGGCCTTCACAATTTGCTGGTGTCCGTACCGATTTAGACCTCAATATCATTTCAGAACCGGTGACTTTTTATTGTAAAGTTGCAAATGACTATTTGCCGTCGCCAGAAGCGATTCTAATCACAGGTATCACACCGCAACTCGCAAATATGAAAGGCGTTCCTGAATCAGAGTTTATGGGAAAGGTGCATGAGTTATTTTCAGTGCCCAATACCTGTGTTGCTGGCTACAACTCCCTAAGGTTCGATGATGAAATTACCCGTTACGGTTTTTACCGCAATTTCTTCGATCCTTATGCAAGAGAGTGGCAACAGGGAAACTCACGTTGGGACATTATCGATCTCGTCAGAGCGTGTTATGCATTAAGACCTGAAGGCATCAACTGGCCGACTAAAGAGGATGGTACGCCAAGCTTTAAACTTGAGCACCTGACCCAAGCTAATAATCTCAGCCATGAAAAAGCACACGATGCGATGTCCGATGTTTATGCCACCATTGATATAGCGAAACTGATTAAACAGCAGCAACCTAAGCTATTCGATTATTACTTTAATCTGCGCAAGAAGAACGAAGTCAGCAAGCTTATTGACGTACTGAATATGCAACCTATGCTGCATGTCAGTTCAAAAATCAGTGCATTAAATGGATGCACCACGCTGATCGCTCCCGTTGCACATCATAGTACTAATAAAAATGCCATTATATGTGTCAATTTGGCTATGGACATTACCCCGCTAATTGAACTTGACGTTGAGCAGATAAAGCAGCGTATGTATACGCCCCGCGCTGATTTAGCCCCCGATGAGCTACCTATTGGCCTAAAACAAATTCATATCAATAAGTGCCCCTTTTTAGCCCCTGCAAAAAGTCTTACCGATGAAAATGCACAGCGATTATCAATAGATAAAGATTTTGCACGTGAGCAATATAAACGATTAAGACAACATCCTGAGATTAGAGAAAAACTCGTTGCAGTGTTCGACACCGATCATAGCAATGAAATATCAGATCCTGATTTACAACTTTATAGTGGCGGCTTCTTTAGCAGCGCAGACAAAAATAAGATGGAGATAATCCGCCATACTCAGCCACACAATCTTGCAGCGCTCGATCTGCATTTTGATGATCCTAGACTTAAAGAGATGTTGTTTAGATATCGTGGCCGTAATTATCCCGAAACCTTTGATGATTCAGAGCAATATCGCTGGCGAGAGTTTTGCCAGCAAAGACTCAATGATCCCGATTACCTGCTTAGATTAGAAACCTTGCTTAATGAAACCGATGGCGATGAAGAAAAACAGAAATTATTACAGGCTCTATGTCATTATCTTAGCCATTTGTAGTCGAAACATCAGATGAAATGGGATCTGAATCCCACTATCGTGGTAACTTAGTTACTAGAATGATTTTCCAATAGCTTAACAATTAAGGATAAAGCTGATGCAAGATAGATTTATTCACTGCATAGCTCAACTGCCATCAGAATTGGCAGACAAGTTGGTGCCAATTCTGAACGAAGATTTTGCAGGTCATATCGACGCGCAACAGATTGCCGATTTGGCGGCAGCAACGCAGTTACCTGTCGATGAACTACTGTTAAAATTATTGCCGATTGCGGCGGCGCTGGCTAAACCACCAATCAGTGAGTTTTATGTAGGTGCAATCGCCAAAGGTAAAAGTGGCGATATCTATATGGGTGGTAATATGGAGTTAAGTGGTGAAGCTCTATTTCATAGTGTTCATGCCGAGCAAAGCGCTATTAGTCACGCTTGGTTAAGTGGTGAAACTGCAATCGAAGATATCATTGTTAATGAATCTCCTTGCGGCCATTGTCGTCAGTTTATGAATGAGCTTGTTTCTGGTCAGACAATAAAGATCCACCTCCCAAGCCAGGGAGCGAAGCCTTTATCGCACTATTTGCCCTATGCATTTGGACCAAGCGATCTCAATATTACCAAGCCATTACTTTCTAAGCAGGTACATGAGTTTTCATTAGACAGCTCAGACCCTATGATCATTGAAGCGCTTGATCATGCAAGTTTAAGCTACGCTCCCTACACTGAGAGCTATGCTGCTGTAGTATTAGAAACTAAAGATGGGCAAACATTCTGCGGTCGTTATGCCGAAAGTGCCGCGTTTAACCCATCGATGTTACCAATGCAAATGGCACTATCTGCGATGGTTCGTCATAATCGTGACTTTAGTGAAATCAACCGCGCAGTGTTAGTCGAATCCAGCCAAGGAAAAATTTCCCTCGTTGGAGCAACCATGGATGCGTTACACGCTGCTGCGGCTGTTGAACTAGAGCATATTGTGATCGATCCTGTTTAGTTATATTAGATAACGGCTCGCTTTTATTAAAAAGAAGCCACTATTAAATAAAAAAGGGCTGCGCTGCAGTCCTTTTTCATTTTCAATATCATGCTGACTAGTTACGATGTCTTTCTAAACGAGAGAGTAAACTAGACGTATCCCAACGCTGACCGCCGCTAGCTTGCACATCACTATAAAACTGATCAACCAGCGCAGTTAATGGTAATTGTGAACCATTTCGTCTCGCTTCATCCAGTGCGATGCCTAAATCTTTACGCATCCAATCAACAGCAAAACCAAAGTTATATTCACCTTGCCACATCGTCTGATAACGATTTTCCATCTGCCAAGATTGCGCAGCACCTTTGCTAATAACCTCGATAACCTTTTCACCATCAAGGCCAGCGCTACGAGCAAAATGTAGGCCTTCAGCCAGTCCTTGCACTACTCCAGCGATACAGATTTGATTAACCATTTTAGTGAGTTGCCCACTACCCACCTCACCTAACAACTCAGAACATCGAGCATAGGCTTGCATAATAAGTTTAGCTGAATCAAAAACGGCTTGCTCACCACCCACCATAATGGTCAACATGCCATTCTCTGCGCCAGCTTGACCACCAGAAACCGGAGCATCAATAAAACCAACGCCTTTTGTCGCAGCAATAGCAGCGATCTCTCTAGCCACATCAGCCGACGCAGTGGTGTGATCAACTAATATCGAACCCGCTTCCATCCCATTAAGTGCACCCTGCTCACCAATTAAAACTGAGCGTAAGTCATCATCGTTACCGACGCAGACAAAAACATACTCCTGCCCTTTTGCAGCATCTAAGGGAGTCTCTTTAAACTGACCATTAAATTCTTCTGCCCACGCAGCGGCTTTTACGGTTGTGCGGTTATATACGGTAACTTCATGGCCCTGTTTAACCAAGTGTCCAGCCATGGGATACCCCATGACGCCTAATCCTAAAAATGCGACCTTTGCCATTTGTAGTCCTATCTATTTATTAATGAATATCATTCTAACCGTTGATTAAACGGCCATATTTTGCGGGGGTACTTGCGCATTATAACGCTAACGCGAAATGAATACGCTTGTCGAACACTGAAAAATTGATTCCAATATGCATCATCAGTCAGTATCTCGCAATGATTCTTAGTGAACTTAAGCTTTGAGGTAAATTGAATCTCAATACCAAACTTATTATGATTTTTAGATACTGGGAACACTGCACCAGTGTTAATAAAGAAGCAAAATCGATAATAACTGGATGATAAAAAGTGATAATCAGACAGTAAAAAAGGTGCTAATCGCACCTTTCATTTTTCCCGTATTTCCATATAGATAAATTTATGGCTTAAGATGCGCTTCCATTTCTGCACCAATTTTTTTACGCATCTCCATTAAACGAACAGCCGAGTCTCGAATCTCTTTATCCGCTTCTGTAGTGGGAATCCATTCTGGCACTTCAGTCGGCTGTCCCTCATCATCGACAGCCACCATAATCACCACACAATGAGTAGTTAAATGACGCTCAAGATTCTTAGGATCACCAGCCTTTACATCTATTCCTAAATGCATCGAGGTTCGCCCGGTATAAACCACTTTGGCACTAACCTCTACAATATTACCTACGTGTATTGGCTTAACAAATCGGATACCACCAGCATAAACGGTAATACAATACTTACCGCTCCATCCTGCTGCACAGGCATAAGCGGCCAAATCGATCCACTTCATTACTGCACCGCCATGCACCTTGCCACCAAAGTTGACATCTGCAGGCTCCGCTAAAAAACGTAAAGTAATACCTCTTTCTTTTCCTGCCATTTGCATCTACTCATTAGAATCACTTAACTAGAGTGTACTGTAAATAAACTAACGCGAATATCTAATTACACAGTAAATTATATTGCTACCTATATCTTGATGAAAAATATGATCAGGTTCAAGAAGTTAACTGTACAACTCGTACTCTTGATGAAAATCAGAATTCTCTCAAATTAAGCAAGACGTCAAACTCAGCCGAAAGCCATCACTGATAAACATAATATGATGACAATAGGTAATACTAGACATAAAAAAAGCACCTAAAGGTGCTTTTTTTATGTCTAGTAACTTATTCACCACGTTTAAATAGCAAGGAACCATTTGTTCCGCCAAAGCCAAACGAGTTACATAACGCATAATCAAAAGTATGCTTACGTGCGACATGAGGAACAAAGTCTAAATCACACCCTTCATCTGGATTATCGAGATTCAGTGTCGGGGGCACGATTTGATCGCGAAGCGCTAGCAGAGTAATAATCGCTTCAACCGAACCAGCTGCACCTAAAAGGTGTCCTGTCATCGATTTTGTAGAGCTAACCAGTAGGTTGTAAGCATGCTGCTCAAACACAGATTTAACTGCTGCGACTTCAGCTTTATCACCTGCTGGTGTAGAAGTACCGTGAGCATTGATATAACCAACTTGCGTCTTCTCAATGCCTGCATCTTTAATCGCATTTTCCATCGCCGCCGCAGCACCAGCGCCATCAGCAGGAGGAGAAGTCATATGAAATGCGTCCCCACTCATACCAAAACCAACGAGTTCACCGTAAATGGTCGCGCCACGAGCCTTTGCATGCTCATATTCTTCCATCACCATCACGCCAGCGCCATCACCAATAACAAATCCGTCACGATCTTTGTCCCACGGACGGCTTGCCGCGGTAGGGTCATCGTTACGAGTAGAAAGTGCTTTCGCTGAGCCAAAGCCACCCACAGCTAATGGACAAGTCACATCTTCTGCTCCACCGGCAATCATCACATCTGCATCACCGTAGGCGATTGTACGTGCGGCAAAACCGATGTTGTGAACACCTGTAGTACAAGCTGTCGTTACCGCAAAATTAGGACCGGTCATGCCGTACTTAATCGAGAGATGACCCGCTACCATATTGATAATGGTACTTGGCACAAAAAATGGTGAAATTTTACGAGGACCACCTTTTAACAATGCAGAATGCGCAGCCTCAATCAGAGGCATACCGCCCATTCCTGCACCGATAGCAGTGCCGACACGGGAAGGATCTTCCTGTTCCATGTTCAGGCCTGCATCTTCAATCGCTTGAATACCTGCCGCCATACCGTACTGGATAAAAAGATCCATCTTACGCGCTTCTTTCTTCGGCAAATATTGCTCTACATCAAAATCTTTAACTGAGCCACTGAAGCGAGTAGAAAATTCAGTTGCATCAAATTTTGTGATCGGCTCAATACCGCTTTGTCCTGAGATTAATGCCTTCCAGGACGTATCTACGGTATTGCCTACAGGAGTGACGAGACCCAGACCTGTTACGACTACACGACGTTTAGACACGTTTTCACCTTCTGACTAAAGTAATGATTATTATCTCTTTAAAGAGGTAATTTATATGATTAATTGAATAATTTAAAACACGAAAGGGCAAAGTTACCTATGCACTCCTTGAGTGCCAATTATTATCAATAAGCTCAAACAAAAACAGGCAGCATAAATGCTGCCTGTTTTTTAGAATTCAGTATTACTGATTCTTAGAAACGTAATCGATCGCTGCTTGAACAGTAGTGATCTTTTCAGCTTCTTCATCAGGGATCTCAGTGTCGAACTCTTCTTCTAGAGCCATTACCAACTCAACGGTGTCCAGAGAATCTGCACCTAGGTCGTCAACGAAAGATGCTGCTGGTTTAACGTCTTCTTCTTTAACGCCCAGTTGCTCGATAATGATTTTCTTTACACGTTCTTCGATGTTGCTCATTAGTTTTCTTTCCTATTCAAATTACGCACTTGCGTAAGATTGCGAGTAGTTTATTCAATTTGGCACACAATGCAAGCTTAACTTTTGTGGTCTAACCACAAAATCTACGTAAACTTACACCAAAATTCAATAAAAAATCAGTTAGTTATTTTAACTAACGCTTAAACCATGTACATGCCGCCGTTTACATGGAGAGTTTCCCCTGTGATGTAAGCAGCTGAATCCGAGGATAAAAATAGAACAGCATTGGCAATTTCTTGCGGCTGCCCTAGTCGCTCCATCGGAACTTGGGACATGATACCTTGTTGCTGCTCTTCAGTCAGCTCATCTGTCATATCAGTCTGGATAAATCCAGGAGCAATAGCATTCACTGTTATTTGACGAGATGCAACCTCTCTTGCAAGAGATTTTGTAAATCCAATCAAACCCGCTTTGGCTGCACAGTAGTTCGTTTGACCTGCATTGCCCATGGTACCTACAACTGAACCAATATTGATTATGCGACCATTACGCTTTTTCATCATAGAGCGCATAACCTGTTTAGAGGTGCGATAAAGTGAATTAAGGTTAGTATCAATGATATCTAGCCACTCATCTTCCTTCATTCGCATTAACAAATTGTCACGCGTTATACCTGCATTATTGACTAGAATATCAACATCACCAGCTTTTTCTTTGATCGAGGCAAACAATTGAGCAATTGAATCACTATCTGTAACATTAAGTACCAGACCGTGACCTTTATCACCTAAATATTCTTGAATAGCTGCAGCGCCACGTTCACTTGTAGCGGTACCGATAACAGTAGCACCTGCCTGCACCAATGTCTGAGCAACAGCGCGGCCAATACCACGACTTGCTCCGGTCACTAGAGCAACTTTGCCGGTTAAATCAATAGTAAAACTCATTAATAACTCCTTTATTCGCTTAATGCTGCAACAGAAGCTGGATCATTAGCTACTTTAGCACTCAGCGATCGATTAATTCTTTTGGCAAGACCAGTCAGTACCTTACCTGGACCTACCTCGACTAATATCGTAACGTCATCAGCAGCCATTGCTTCTACTGTCTCAGACCATCGAACTGGACAATATAATTGACGCACAAGTGCGTCTTTTATCGCGTCAGCAGTTACAGGTGCAGCAACATCAACGTTGTTGATCACCTTTATTTGCGGTTCTGAAAACGGAATATTCACTAATGCTTCAGCGAGCTTTTCCGCTGCAGGTTTCATTAATTGACAATGAGAAGGCACGCTTACAGGCAATGCCACCGCCATTTTTGCCCCAGCCTCTTTACACGCAGCTGCTGCACGCTCTACAGCGTATTTCTCACCTGCAATAACGACTTGTCCTGGGCTATTAAAATTAACTGGACTAACGATAGCACCTTGAGCAGCGTCGTCACAGGCAGTTTGAATAGCATCATTATCTAGCCCAATAATCGCAAACATAGCACCAGTGCCAGCAGGCACCGCTTGTTGCATCAGCTGACCGCGAAGTTCAACCAATTTAACCGCATCAGCAAAATCGATAACGCCAGCACATACTAAAGCTGAATACTCACCCAAACTGTGACCAGCTAATACATCAGGTTTCGCGGCATTAGTTGCATTAATTGCGCGCCAAATGGCAACACTCGCGGTAAGTAATGCAGGCTGAGTTTTATCTGTTTGATTCAAACTTTCTGCAGGACCGTCTTGCACCAATTGCCATAGGTCGTAGCCTAATACTTGACTTGCCTCATTAAAGGTCTGTCCAACAATCTCATGCTCTGCGGCTAAATCAGCCAGCATTCCTACGGCCTGAGAACCTTGTCCAGGAAACACATAAGCAATCTTTTCCATTTTTTATACCTTTGCTAAATCAATGTATTGTATAGGAAACAATACTAAAAACGAACTAATGCACTGCCCCAAGCAAAACCAGCACCGAAAGCCTCTAATAGCAATAGCTGCCCCCGCTTAATACGCCCATCACGAACGGCTTCATCTAATGCGATTGGCACAGATGCCGCAGAGGTGTTACCGTGTTTCGCTAAAGTTAACACCACTTTATCTAAGCTCATGTCTAACTTTTTCGCGGTGGCTTTAATGATACGGAAGTTAGCTTGATGTGGCACCAACCAGTCAATTTCAGACTTGTCGATCTGATTAATACGTAGCGTCTCGGTAACCACATGAGAAAGTTGAGTTACCGCAACTTTAAACACGTCATTGCCTTTCATCGTCATATAACCCACGGCTTCTGATGTTTCACCAGCTCTGGGAGGAAATGAACACTTTAATAGATCACCTTGACGACCATCGGCATAAATATGCGTAGACAAGATACCAGGCCTATCAGAAGCGCCAATAACAGCCGCTCCAGCACCATCACCAAATAAGATAATTGTTGAGCGATCATCTGGTTCACAAAGACGTGACAGTACATCGGCGCCAATGACTAACACTTTTTTAGCCGCACCGGTTTTAACAAATTGATCTGCTACCGACAACGCATAAACGAAACCAGAACATGCGGCTGCAATATCAAAAGCAGGAATAGTATGAACACCTAATAGGGCTTGGATTTCACATGCTGCTGCAGGAAATGCATTACTGGCACTAGTGGTGCCGCAAACAATCATGTCTAACTCGCTAGCGTCAATACCCGCCATCTCAAGCGCCTTTAGTGCCGCTTGATAACCCATGGTTGATACTGATTCATCATTGGCCGCTATTCTGCGCTCTGAGATACCGGTACGTTCAACAATCCATTGATCACTGGTTTCCACCATCTTTTCCAGATCGAGATTGCTACGGACTTGCGCTGGCAAATAACTACCAGTTCCGAGAATTTTTGTATGCATAAGGAGATATCAGTTATTTATGTCTAAAAGGATCGACTCAAGACGTTCTTCAATCATCTTGGGAAGTCGACGTTGTGCTTCGGTCACTGCCAAACTAATTGCTTGTAAATAGGCAGATTGATCCGCACTTCCATGACTTTTTACTACAATTCCGCGCAATCCTATCAGACTTGCCCCATTATAGTGGTCGGGGTTCATCTGATTTAAAACACTATTAATGCGCGGCGCGATTAATTTGGCCATTAATCGAACAAAAAAGCCTTGGGTTAATCCCTTCTTTAACTGATGGACGAGGAGCCTTGCGATCCCCTCTGAAGTTTTAAGTGTGATGTTACCAACAAAGCCATCGCAAACAATAACATCAACATTTCCAGAATAGATATCATCGCCTTCGATAAACCCAGTGTAATTGAGTTGCGGCGATTGTTGCAGTAATTGCCCTGCTTGCTGAACCTGATCATTACCCTTGATCTCTTCAATACCGACATTAAGTAAAGCGACTTTCGGAGAGGCATTTTTATCAACGGCTTCACAAAGCACCGATCCCATCACGGCAAACTGAAACAAGGTTTCACTGCAACATGATACGTTAGCTCCAAGATCAAGCAGATAAACGGGTTTATGATTCACCGCAGGTAAACAGCTAACCAATGCAGGCCGGTCAATGCCTGGAAGCGTTTTTAGTAATACCTTAGAAATCGCCATTAATGCGCCAGTATTACCAGCACTTAAACAGGCTTGAGCTTTATTATCACGGACTAATTCGATAGCAAGGCGCATTGAACTTTGCTTGCAATTACGCAAAGCATGCACAGGCCTATCGCTCATTTTAACGACTTCAGTCGTATGAAGTATCTCAACCCGAGACAATAAAGAAGATTCACATTGGCTTAATAGCGGCTCAATTTGAGACCTATCGCCAACTAACGTGACATTGAGAAAGGGATATAAGCGAAGTGCCTGCAGGGTTGCAGGCACTGTGATGCAGGGGCCAAAATCGCCCCCCATCGCATCTAACGCAAGCGTCAGATCAGTCATTAAATTATCAACAAATTACTTGTTGATAACCTTTTGACCGCGGTAGAAACCGTCTGCAGTCACATTGTGACGACGGTGTAGTTCACCACTCGTTGCATCCACAGATAGTTGAGCGGTGCTCAATGAATCGTGTGAACGGCGCATACCGCGCTTTGAACGAGATTTTTTATTCTGTTGTACAGCCATTTGACCTGTCTCCTAGATTACTTGCTCTTCAGTTTTTCTAACACTGCAAACGGATTTGGACGCTCCTCTTGAGCGGGTTCAATCTCGCCTACGACTATATCTTGATCACCTTCGCTGCAACTATCGTCAACATGCTTTGGGATCAAAGGCATAGCAACTATCAATTCATCTTCAATCAATTGATGCAGACGAACTTCACCTATCTCATTGCACTCAATAGGGTCATACGCATCCGGGAGCTCATCGATTTCTGCTTCAGACCCGCAAGGGCTAAAACAAAACTCGACCGTAACCTCAGTAGTAAATAGTGTCATACAACGTTGACAATTCAGAGTGAGCTCCGTCACAGCCTTCCCTTTCAGGTAGACTATCCCCTGTATATCCACGTTACATTCAAGCGACACTGCCACATCGGAACAGTCGCCGGCACATAACTCATTTAATCGCTTTAACTGCACACCAGGAATCATGCCTTCATAAGAAAGCTTGCTTGCCGCCGCGCGGTTTGGATCAATTGAAACCGGTATCTTTACTGTTTGCATAAGGCGCGCATATTATAGTTTGAATTACTCGGAGTCAAAGGAAAATTTACTACCTTTAAGGATCAAGATAACGATTCCTAAAAAACTCACGCATAAAACAAAAATTATTGGAGGCAAAATTCTACCCAAGCCCTAGTGGATACTCAAGCCCCGCACGATTAAAATTAAAGCATTCGCGCACTAATTTTAGTCTAATCGACGTAGAAATCTGCACCAGTATAAGCAATATGCCACAATAGCCGTTAACTCAGTCAAAGGCTGTATATTTTATTCGTCTAATTAGCACGAACATCTCATCACATTTAAAAAGGTCTATTAATGTCACAAGCTATCATTCTTGCTTCTACATCAAGTTATCGAAAATTGTTATTAGAAAAACTCGGCATTACTTTTGAAACCTGCTCAATCGACACCAACGAAACTCCTCAGCCTAATGAAACAGCACCCGCCTTAGTCACCCGCCTTGCGATCGCTAAAGCCATCGCAGGAGCCAAGGATAGAGAAAAAGGTATAGTTATCGGCTCGGATCAGGTTGCGGTTATCGATGGCGAGATCATAGGTAAACCTCTTAATGCGGAAAATGCGGTTAAGCAGTTGATGAGAAGTTCAGGAAAGGCGATCACTTTTTATACTGGGTTAGCCCTGTATAACATTGAAAACGAGAGCATTGATGCACAACATGAAACGTTTACTGTTCATTTTAGAAGCTTAACCGAATCGCAAATACGCTACTACGTCGATAAAGAACAACCTTTCTATTGTGCGGGTAGCTTTAAAAGCGAAGGGTTAGGCATTGCACTTTTTGATAAACTTGAAGGTCGCGACCCTAATACTTTAATAGGTTTACCGCTTATTCTATTGATTGATATGTTGGCTAAACAAAATATTGATGTGCTTAGCCAGTCAAGATAGCGGTAAAAAAATTGCTCGCGACAATATCGATGTGATCACAATATTTGCATGCCTATAATGCCAAGCATCAAACTTTTATGTTCACAATTAAACACTACCGGTGATCACTGGCAGCATTGCCAGCGGCGACGATACGATGGCGATAGGGTTTGCTTGACTTAATTTATCAGATCTATGAGCGCCGTAACTCACGCCTATTGCATCAATACCCGCATTATTTGCCATATTGAGGTCATGTATAGAATCCCCGACCATAAGCGCTTTTTGCGGCGCGACGTTTAACTGCTGGAGTAACTCGTTTAACATCTGAGGATGAGGTTTACTTTTTGCCTCATCAGCGCAGCGACTCGCTTGGAAATGCGTTGCAAACCCAGTCTCAGTTAATACTCTATCCAGTCCAGCTCTAGCCTTTCCTGTGGCAACAGCCAAAGAGTGTCCCGATGATTTAAGCGCTAACAATAGCTCTTCTGCTCCATCGAAAACGGGACTTGGGGTTTTATTGAGCTGCAGGTATTGCTGACGATATACAGAGATCATCTCTTCACGGGTTTGAGCACTAGCCGCAGGATGAAGCACATTAAGCGCCTCATTCATAGACAATCCGATAATATCTCTTATTGCGGCTTCTGTAGGTACTAGCATATTAAGCTGCGTCGCGGTTTGCTGCATACAGGCAACAATCTTCCCCACAGAGTCCATCAAAGTACCATCCCAATCAAAGATGACTAGCTCATAACGTTTCATACTTTTTCCAATTTAGACAATAATAGTTCTAACGCATCATCCAATGGCGCTTTAACTTGCATCACCTCTTCGGTGCTAGGATGGATAAACTTTAGCTGCGCTGCATGTAAAAATAGGCGGTTTAAGCCTAACGCTCGCATCGAATCATCAAACTTCTGTTCGCTATACTTTTCATCACAGGCAATAGGGTGGCCAGCATATTGGCAATGCACACGGATCTGATGAGTTCGTCCTGTCACTGGGCTAGCTTGCACTAAAGTGACACCTTTATATCGCTGTTTAATCTTAAAGCGCGTTTCAGATGCTTTGCCCTCTTGATTAACTCTAACAATACGCTCACCGGACTTAAGCGTTAACTTTAATAATGGTGCATTGATCACCTTGTCATGGCTTTGCCACTCACCACGAACTAATGCAAAATAATCTTTCTGCATCTTCTTATAACGCAACTGATCATGCAGATGTTTTAATGCGCTGCGCTTCTTTGCGATAAGCAACACACCAGATGTGTCTTTATCTAAACGGTGCACTAATTCGAGAAACTTCTGCTGAGGACGTAATGATCGCATCGCTTCGATCACCCCAAAGTCGACACCGCTGCCGCCATGTACCGCGATACCCGCGGGCTTGTTGAGCACGATAATGGACTTATCTTCAAATACGATACGGTCTTCTAATTGAGACACCTTGGTCAATTTAGCACTCGGCCCAGGCTTATCGTCACTAGCAGAAACTCTGACAGGCGGAATGCGAACGATGTCGCCATCCTGTAGCTTATATTCTGGCTTGATTCGTTTTTTATTGACCCTAACTTCCCCCTTTCGCACGATACGATAGATCATGCTTTTAGGTACGCCTTTTAATTTGGTGACAAGAAAGTTATCGATTCGCTGGCCTAAATGGTCCTCATCAATGGTGACCAATTCGACTTTATTTAGAGATTGTTGATTATTCATGCTACGCCTTGTATCGTTCAAGCTGCTTATTGTACACAACTAACATCTTTTATGCCTTTCCATTTGCTGATTTTCTGGTTTGTTGCTATATTTGCCACGCCTATGGGGATAAATAGTGAATAAAGTGTTCACAAATCTCCCAAAGCATGCGCGAAGAGCGGAAACTAAAAGACATTTTTACTGAGTAGCAACTCATTGATTTGCAAGTCGTTGCATCAAAAAAACCGAGAAAACGAGTTTGAACGACTAAACACAGCATTAATGCCACATTTCAACGTGGTTTTTCCAAGAATAGCGCCCCAAATTCGAAGTTTAATTTTAACTTGTCGTCAGACGAACGCTTATCGATTTTGGCATTACCGGAAAGTACATTAGAATTTATGGGGTTGGTTGACGTTTTACAACGAATTCCTTGTTTTTAGAAATATTAAAAAATAAGCCATAAATAGGTAGCGACACGCAGTGATTGCGTCTTACAGAAATTGCGCACCTTAGCCTAGACTCAAGCCGCGAGGCTTCCGCCTACCTCTGGGCCCGTAATGCGTCGAAAAAAGCTTGGTTTGATGACCCTATTTTAAGAAGAAATACGTCATCATGAAACGGATGTTAATTAATGCGACTCAATCTGAAGAGTTGCGCGTTGCCCTAGTTGATGGGCAACAACTGTATGATCTAGATATTGAAAGCCCAGGTCATGAACAGAAAAAAGCCAACATCTACAAGGGTAAAATTACCCGTGTAGAACCTTCGCTAGAAGCCGCATTTGTCGATTATGGCGCTGACCGCCATGGTTTCTTACCTCTAAAAGAGATTGCTCGCGAATACTTCCCTAAAGGTTACTCTTTCCAAGGTCGTCCTAACATTAAGGAAGTGATCAAAGAAGGTCAGGAAGTTATCGTTCAAATAGACAAAGAAGAACGTGGCAACAAAGGTGCTGCACTCACTACATTTATAAGCCTTGCGGGCTCTTATCTTGTCTTAATGCCAAATAACCCGCGCGCCGGTGGTATTTCTCGCCGTATCGAAGGCGACGAACGTACCGAGCTTAAAGCGGCATTATCTGAACTTGAAGTACCACAAGGCATGGGACTCATCGTCCGTACTGCGGGGGTCGGTAAAGAAGCCACTGAGTTAAAGTGGGATTTAAAAGTACTTCAACATCACTGGACAGCAATCGAAGAAGCGGCTAAAACCCGCCCAGCACCATTCTTAATCCATCAAGAAAGTAACGTGATTGTTCGCGCAATCCGTGACTACTTGCGTCGCGATGTCGGTGAAGTACTTATCGATCATCCACGTATTTATGAACAAGCCAAAGAGCATGTTTCTTTAGTACGTCCAGATTTTGTCGATCGCATTAAGCGTTATGAAGCAGAAGTGCCATTATTTACTCACTTCCAGATCGAAACTCAAATTGAATCGGCGTTCCAGCGTGAAGTTCGTTTACCATCTGGCGGTTCAATTGTCATCGATCCGACAGAGGCATTAACCTCGATCGACATTAACTCTGCCCGCGCCACTAAAGGTGGAGATATTGAAGAAACAGCACTAAATACCAACTTAGAAGCTGCCGATGAAATTGCCCGTCAACTTCGTCTTCGTGACCTAGGTGGCCTGGTTGTTATTGACTTTATTGACATGACGCCAGTTAGACATCAGCGTGAAGTTGAAAACAGAATGCGTGATGCCGTACACCACGATAGAGCACGCGTTCAGCTTGGACGCATCTCTCGTTTCGGTCTAATGGAGATGTCACGTCAACGCCTACGCCCTTCTCTAGAAGAGTCGGCTGCCCACCTTTGCCCACGTTGTCATGGTCAAGGCACTATTCGCGGTACCGAATCATTAGCGCTCTCTATCCTGCGTTTAATGGAAGAGGAAGCGATTAAAGAGAACACATCACAAATTGAAGCTGTTGTACCGGTTGATGTGGCAGCGTTCCTACTTAACGAAAAACGTAAAGCCATTCGTATTACTGAAGAGCGTCACAATGTTGAAGTGTATGTGATCCCTGATCCAAACATGACCACACCAGATTATCGCGTTTCAAGACATCGCAAAGATGACCAAATCAGTGAATCAAGCTATAAACTGCTTGAGAAGCAAGAAGCGAAGCTTTATGAACCTCGTAAGCTTGAGCGTGCAGCATCACCAGAACCTGCACTGAAAGGTTATGCAGCGCCAACTCAAACAGCAACGCCGACGCCTACGTCAACACCTAAAGTTGTTGAGAAAGCAGCGACGCCAGGTCTACTGTCGAAGCTACTTTCAGCTATCGGCAACCTCTTTAGCTCCGATGAACCCAAAAGTGAAGAGAAGCCTAAAGAACAACCTCGCCGTAACGCACAGAGCCGCAACACAGGTCGCCGTAACACTCGTCGTAATGACAATCGTCGTGGTCGTGATGAGAGTGAAACAAAAGAGCCTGAAAATAAGCGCACTCGCAATACAAAGGCTGATGGCAATGAGTCTCGTCCAACTAAAGGACGTAATGACAATAAACGTGTAAAACGTGACGATGCTAAAGCAGCAACTCAGCAAACACCGACAGAACAGACTAAAGAGCAGCAACCGAAACAGGAAGCAGCAAGAGAACGTCGTCAACGCCGTAATATGCGCCGTAAAGTGCGAGTGCAAACTGAGCAACAGAAAGAGCAAGAAGCAGCTCTAGCGTTAGAAGCACAAGACAAAGCAGTATCGGTAGAAGCAAAGGAGACCGAGTCTACAGCTAAGAGCGAAGATAAGGCATCACGAGCTAAGCGTCCGCCGCGCAAAGCTAAGCCAAAGCAAGAGCAAACAGCGACTCCAGAGGCCGAAGTCTCGCAAGAAGTTGTGGGAAATACCAAAACTAAAGTCACTGATGCAGCAGATGACAGCTCCGTAGGCACTGAGATTAAGCTAACCAATGAAGCCAAAGCTGACAACCAAGTGACAGAAGATAGCGCAGCAACTGAAGCCAAAGCTGACAACCAAAAGACAGAAGCTAATCGTCCAGAAACTGAAGCCAAAGCTGACAGCCAAAAGACAGAAGCTAATCGTCCAGCAACTGAAGCCAAAGCCGACAGCCAAAAGACAGAAGCTAATAGTCCAGAAACTGAAGCCATTGAAAGCAATAACGAAGTTGAAACTGATGCCGATGGCAAACGTGAACCTCGTGATGGACAGCGTCGTAGTCGTCGTAGCCCGCGCCATCTTCGCGCCGCAGGGCAACGTCGTCGTCGCGATGAAGATACTGGTAACGAGAGCACTAATGAAAATGCTCAACCAGCCTTTATACCAAATGATGTCGAAACTGCGCCGATCCTCGATACTGATCCTCAAGGTGTCGTTGAAGCTCAACCAACAGAAAAGGACGCCATTGCGGACGTTGAAGTCACTGCAGTAGTCGAAACCACAGACTCGAAACAAGTAGCGAGTAAAAGTGAAGCCACTCAAACAACAGATGTGAAAGCTGATGTGAAAGCTGAGAGCAGTGAACAACCACAAGCAAAAGATGAAATAGATACGGAAGCAAAGCCTAAACCTAAGGCCAAGCGTCGTGTTTCATCCTCTTCAGCAGCGGCATCGACCACCAAAACAGCTAAAGTTGAAGTAACAACGGATAGTGAAGTGGCTAACGTTGAAAGCAATGTTGAAACTGTAGAGCCAGTTAAGAGTGAAGTCGCTGTCACGGCAAAAGCAGAAGAGCCTGCAGCGATTGAAGTGCCAGTTCAGCAAGCTACGCCAGCTGTAGAATCAACAGGAAAAGCTGAACCTGAAGTAGTTGCAGAAGTTGAGTCAGCAAGCGTTAGCGATACTGAATCACCCACGACTTCAGCCATTACTCAAGCAAACGCGAGTCACTCAGCAGAAGTTAAAGTTCCTGAGGCTACCGTTTCAGAAGATAAAGCGGCTGAAAACAAAGTTACCGAGACTGAAGTTGCCGAGACAAAGGTCAAAGTAGCTAAACCTGCTTCATCTATTTCGGTTTCCGCACCGATGGCGAAGCCGGCAGCAATAGCGGTTCCAAATGCACCTGCACCTGCACCTGCACCTGCACCTGCAAAGTCTGAGTCTGCTTCTGAGCCGACAACAGAAACTGAACACGCAAAAGTAGCACCTAAGCCTGCCAGCCGTTTTGGTACTATGGTTAGCTCAACAATGACCAAGCCAACAATTACAGCTAGGCCAAATGTTGAAGTGCCAACGGGACGCCAATACCAAGCGACTAAAAATGAAGAGAGCAAAGAGCCAACTTCACGCGGTAATAGTGCTGAATCAGATATGGCTCGCCCATAGACTGACGATAATTGAGATATAAGTCTACAGTTGACTTTACCTCAATAAACTCAAAAGCCATGCTGATCAGCATGGCTTTTGTTTTATTACCGCGTGAATTTTGCTAGTATGCGCGGCCTCACTCCAATTAATCACAATTTTACAACAGAGGTTAAATGTTCGATCTTATTCGTCACAAAACCGCAAGCCACAGAGCAGACTTACTCTCAGGACTAACCGTCGCGTTGGCCCTAGTTCCAGAAGCCGTGGCATTTGCATTTGTTGCAGGTGTAGAGCCCATGGTGGGTCTGTATGCAGCCTTTATTATGGGACTAGTAACCGCACTTATTGGCGGTAGACCAGGTATGATCTCTGGTGCAACTGGCGCAATGGCTGTGGTCATGGTCGCACTGGTTGCTGAGCATGGCGTCCAGTATCTCTTTGCCGCCGTAGTACTCGCGGGCTTAATTCAAGTGAGTTTTGGCCTGCTAAAATTGGGGAAGTTTATTCGTATCGTTCCCTACCCAGTAATGATAGGTTTCGTTAATGGCTTAGCTATTGTTATTTTTCTCGCCCAGCTTGGGCAGTTTAAGGCACCAGACGCTAATGGCGTATTGAACTGGCTACCACAAGATCAGCTGTTATTGATGTTAGGTCTAGTGGCGCTAACAATGGCTATTATTCATTTTCTGCCTAAATTGACGACCGCATTCCCCTCTTCATTAGCGGCGATTTTATCGGTAACCGCCATTGTGGTGTACTTCCAACTTGATACCCGTAATGTATTGGACTTTTTAAAATCGATGAGTGGCAATGACAATGCAACTATCGCAGGAAGTTTGCCGAGCTTCTCAATCCCATCGGTTCCTTTTAATTTAGACACCTTATATATCATTCTCCCCTACTCGTTTATTTTAGCTGCTGTTGGCCTTATTGAATCCCTGTTAACACTAACTGTGATAGATGAAATGACGAGTACCCGCGGTAAAGGGAACAAAGAATGTATCGGCCAAGGTATTGGTAACATCACCAGTGGTTTCTTTGGCGCCATGGGCGGCTGTGCCATGATTGGCCAATCCATGATTAACATCAATTCTGGTGGTCGAGGTCGCTTGTCGGGGATCACAGCTGCGGTCGCTTTATTAGCCTTTATCTTATTCGGTTCTTCACTGATTGAGATGATCCCGCTAGCAGCATTGGTAGGCGTAATGTTCATGGTCGTACTAGGCACCTTCGAATGGGCAAGCTTCAATGTGATGCGTAAAGTGCCAAAGCATGATGCCTTTGTCATCATACTGGTGACTGTGGTTACCGTATTTACCGATCTAGCATTTGCTGTATTTGTGGGCGTTATCGTATCCGCGCTGGTATTTGCTTGGGAACATGCAAAGCATATCAACGTTGAAGTAAGCGAAGATGCCAACGGATGGAAGGTATATAAACTGAATGGTCCACTATTTTTTGGATCTGTCGCTGAGTTTCTTGAACTGTTTCACTCTAAAACAGATCCTGAAGATGTAATTGTCGATTTCCAAAACTCTAGAGTATGCGATCACTCAGCGCTCGATGCTATCGATACACTTGCAGAGCGGTACGTTAGTGCGGGGAAAAAATTACATCTGCGCCACCTAAGTCATGACTGTAAGCAGTTGCTTCATAAGGCTGGTGATTTAGTAGAGGTTAATTTTATCGAAGATCCACACTATAAAGTCGCCGACGATAAACTCGATTCATAATGCTTCAAATAAATAAAGGCGCTATAGAGCGCCTTTATTTATTACGTTTTAACCTACCGCTTCAATTTTTCTTTGAATAGTGCCTTGAATTTATCAACCTTAGGCTTTATCACCATTTGGCAATAAGGTTGTTGACCATTATGGGCGAAATAGTCATGGTGATAAGACTCCGCGGGATAGAACACGTCAAAAGCAACCACCTCGGTCACTATAGGCGAATCATATACTTCTGCTTTCATGAGTTGGTCTATCATCGCCGACGCTATATCAATTTGTTGATCAGTGTGAACAAAAATGGCCGACCGATATTGCGATCCAATGTCATTTCCCTGTCGATTTAACGTGGTTGGATCGTGGCTTTTAAAAAAGACTTCAAGCAGTTCTTCAAAGCTAATCATCTGTCGATCAAACTCAATATGAACCACTTCAGCATGGCCTGTTGTTCCGCTGCATACACTCTTATAATTCGCGGTAGCCTCGTCTCCTCCACAGTAGCCGGATTGTACCGAAATAACCCCCTTCAATTGGGCATAAATAGCTTCTATGCACCAAAAGCAGCCACCCGCCAGCGTCGCCCATTGGATCGAACTCTGAGCATCTACCTGAACTGGCTTAAACTGCATTGATACTGAATTGACACAGTGACGAATATTTTTCTCAGTTAAATACTCGCCTTCAAACACATGGCCTAAATGCGCATCACACTGACGGCATACAATTTCAGTTCTCTGACCATCGGCATCGGCGACACGTTTAACTGCACCGTCTATCTCGTCGTCAAATGCGGGCCATCCACAATGGGCATTAAACTTATGCTCCGAGCGATACAAAGGCGCGTCACAACGCTTACAGTGATACACGCCTTGAGCGTCATGCTGATTATATTCACCACTGAAAGGCCGCTCAGTGCCCTTATCTTCAATCACGTACTTTTCAAATTCAGTTAATTCACGCATAAACCACCACTCTACTTCCTTTTTATCAGCGCAATGACTACGGAGCACCGACAGGATCCTAAGCCATAATATAACAGACAAAAGACCTACTAATTAACTCTGATATTATACCAATTTTATTCATTCTTGTTGTTCTTAGCTTACCTATTGAAAAATAACTAAAAAGGCATCAGTAGAGCCGAGGTAAATCCACAAAAAGAACACTTAATTGCCCATTTAATGAGACAAATGTAAACTTCGGCCGGGTCAATAACAATAAAAGAACAGAATATGAAATTAGAAACTATCGATTACCGTGCTCAAGATAGCGCAAAAAGATTCGTCGAATCATTACGTGAAACTGGCTTTGGTGTGCTGTCTAACCATCCTATCAACAAAGAATTAGTCGAAACTATCTACACACAATGGCAAGTCTTTTTTAACAGTGATGAAAAACATGACTTCATGTTTAAAGCAGAAACCCATGACGGTTTCTTCCCTGCTAGCATTTCTGAAACCGCTAAAGGTCATAACGTTAAAGACATCAAAGAGTATTACCATGTTTATCCTTGGGGCCGGATCCCTAAACACTTAAAAGAAAACATTCTAAAATATTATCAAGAAGCTAATGCGCTAGCTGCAGAACTGCTAAGTTGGGTCGAAGCACACACTCCGGAAAATGTAGCCGTCAACTACTCAATCTCACTACCGAAGATGATAGAAGGCAGCCATAAAACCTTACTACGCATTTTACATTACCCACCAATGTCAGGCGACGAAGCCATGGGGGCAATTCGAGCCGCAGCTCACGAAGATATAAACTTACTCACGGTATTACCAGCTGCAAGTGAACCAGGCCTACAGGTGAAAACCAAAACCGGTGACTGGCTAGATGTACCAAGTGACTTTGGAAATATTATTATCAACATAGGTGACATGCTTCAAGAAGCATCGGGCGGCTATTTTCCTTCAACAACACATCGAGTGATTAACCCTGAAGGTACCGATAAAACCCGCCCACGTATTTCTCTGCCACTGTTTTTACATCCCAAGCCAGAAGTTGTGCTATCAGAGCGCTATACTGCAGATAGTTACTTGATGGAACGTTTAAGAGAACTTGGTGTAATCTAATCCAAGTTTGCCAATAAAAAGCGCCATCTGGCGCTTTTTATTTGTGATTTTTCCGACATATCAAGGTAAAATCGCGCCAACTTCAGCTAAAGGTAGAGTATAAACATGGCTATTCAGTGGTATCCCGGTCACATGCACAAGGCGCGTAAAGAGATTGAAGAGGTGATGCCTCAAATCGATCTCGTGATTGAGGTGCTCGATGCCCGTATCCCCTTCAGCAGCGAAAACCCTATGGTAAAAACACTGCGCGGTGATAGGCCATGCATAAAGCTACTGAATAAATCCGATCTTGCTGATCCAGTAACAACCCAACTTTGGATCGATCACCTTGAGCAAGAACAAGGCGTGAAAGCGATGGCGATCACCACCCTACAAGCCGCACAGGTTCGCAAAGTCCCCGATCTGTGCCGTAAATTAGTGCCTAATCGTGATACCACAGAAAAAGATATTCGCACCATGATCATGGGTATCCCTAACGTGGGTAAATCTACTATTATCAATATCTTAGCAGGTAGAGTCATCGCCAAAACGGGGAATGAACCCGCGGTGACGAAAAGGCAGCAACGCATCAACCTTAAAAATGGTATCGTGCTGTCAGACACCCCAGGGATTTTATGGCCAAAAGTGGATAATGAAGCCAGTAGTTATCGGCTCGCTGTGACGGGCGCGATTAAAGATACGGCAATGGAATATGAAGATGTAGCTATGTTCGCCGCCGAGTATTTTTTAGCTGCCTATCCAGAGGCCATAACTGAACGCTATAAACTAAAAGAACTCCCAAAAGATGATATCGGTCTACTTGAAGCCATCGGCCGTAAACGCGGCGCGCTCAGACCAGGTGGACGTATCGATCTACACAAAGCATCCGAACTACTGCTGCACGAATTCCGCTCAGGTAAAATTGGCCAATTGTCACTAGAGACACCGACAATGGCTGAAGCCGAAAAAGCAGAAGTAGCTAGAATACTTGCAGAAAAAGAAGCAATCAAACAACAAAAGCTAGAAGAAGAAAGATTAAAACGTTCTGGTATTCGTCATAACAGTTAAGGTATCAACTTAACTCGATTAAAAAAGGGCGCGTTAGCGCCCTTTTTTAATCCTCTAAGGATATTTGCGCAAGTATACCGTCACAACTTTGTTCGATTAAATCTAATACTAATTCAAATCCATTTTCACCACCATAATAGGGGTCGGGCACTTCGCTATATTCACTGTTACCATAAGAAAGTATCAAATCTAACTTATGTTGATGTTCAGTGGGACATCGCTCTCGTAGCTTATGTAAATTGGCCCTGTCAGCCGCTAAGATCATGTCAAATTTAATAAAATCATTATCGCATACTTGTCTTGCCGTGATTCCTGAAAAATCGATACCACGCCTTTTACCTGCTTGCATCGCCCTTCCATCAGGTGCTTCGCCTATATGAGCTGCCGATGTACCTGCAGAGTCACATTCTACAGCTAGTCCACGTTCAGTAGCCTTTGTCCTTAACACTGCTTCTGCCGTTGGCGAGCGACAAATGTTACCCAAACATACAAATAAAACCGATGTTGTCTGTGTCATTATACCTCCATAGATACGTACTACTGTTCCAACCTTACTCTAACAAAACTCGCAAATCTTGGCACACCTAACTTAGTTAAACCATAGTATTTATAGGTCACGGAACTCCCTATTCGAGGAGGCTTTTTCCGTTGTTCATCACTAAAGCCTGTCCCTAAGCGGAAAATGGTTCCATCGGCGGCTTTAACCTCTAACGCCCCCAACATTCCTTCATATTTACCTTTACCGGGGTAATGTCCAATCACCACCGCTTCAGCATCTTGATACTGCTTTAGCTTCACTACATCATTATTACGCCCTTGAAGGTATATTGCAGATCTTCGATGTAACATAAGCCCTTCGCCACCAGCATCAACCACACTGGTTAATAACTGATCGACATCTTTGCGATTATCGTATTGCCGTTGTGAAATGACCCTAAGAAAGGGCGATAGGTGGCTAAAATGATCAACAGCATATCGATAACGAACTTCAAACGGCTGCTTACTTTCTGGTAGATCAAACACCATAAACTTTACTTGTCTCCAGCGCTCTTGATCAGGGCGAGTTTGTCGAACTAATCCCGAAATATCATCAAATTTACCTCTAGCAATCCAAAGTTCACCATCAAGCGCTTGAGCGGGAAACCCATGAACAAACCAATCTGGCAAAGCGATTTTCCTGCCACTGCGAGTATACATGGTGGTTCCATTCCAAAAGCCACGAACCCCATCGAGCTTCTCACTGACAAAATACTCTGAAATAGGCAGCTGCGGAGAGATGGATCCAGCATGTTGTAACTTAAGCCGTTGATGCTTGTCAGCCGTTACAACAATGTCCTGTGACAACAAATTGGGGACTAAACCAATAAACAGTAATACAACAACAATAATCCGCGATAGATATACCCACATATGCTCCTCCTTGAGCTAATGATCCAACATTCATGTAAGATCAGTTTAGACCAAGTAAATCCAAAACATTAAAGGCAATGCATTAGTTGTTGTTTGAATGTTATACTTCCGTCACTTTTTAAACATCGTAGCTATGGTTAACATTGAGTATTGAAATTTTATGAAACCAGAAAATAATCAAGGCATTAAACGTATTTTTCGTGCCACTGGTTTTTCTATGCAAGGACTAAAAGTTGCTTGGCAAGCAGAAGCTGCCTTTCGACAAGAGCTGATATTAGCCATTGTAATGCTACCAATCGCTATGCTTATCGATGTGTCGTCCGTAGAGCGCATACTATTGATTATGACGCTACTGATCGTACTTATCGTTGAATTACTTAATTCAGCGATTGAAGCTGTAGTCGATCGCATCGGCCACGAGATCCACCCATTAAGTGGCCAAGCAAAAGATATCGCCTCTGCAGCGGTATTCATCAGTTTAGCGTTATGTGGCATCACCTGGTTAATGATCATCTGGCCTCTGTTTTTTTAACACTCAATTCGGCCTCCTAACGCCTCAATGCACAGAGACGATGATCTTTGCGATCGCTACCTTGTTTCAACAAAAAACAAGACTTTGTTGACATCTATTGATACAAATCATTCACAATTAAATTAATCCTGCTAGAATGACTAACGTACAAAATACCGTAGTACATTAAAATCAATAACTTATAATAAGAATTGGTAAGGCTTGACTTAGTGGTTAAATATTCAACGTTATTCATGCTTGGTTTAATTAGTAGTTCGGCGATTGGTGCCGAGGATACGGTTATACCTTCAACTTTTGCACTCATTGAAGAAAGTAAAACAATGATTAGAGTCGGTGGTTTTTATTCCAACTCAAATTCAAGCATGGATGTCACTGATCCACTTAGGGGAGACAATTTTAAACTCGATTTTGAAGAAGATCTCAATTTAGAGGAATCACAATTTCTTCCTTTCTTTGAAGCACAATACCAATTTAATTCTAAACACGGCATCTACTTTGAATGGAAACAACTCCATCGGAATGCTGAAGTAAAAACACTTACTGTTCCATTTCAAGTTACCCTAGATGATCAAATCTATGATGTACAAGCAGGTGGAGAATTAGAAACGACACTCAACATTGATATTGCACGTCTAGGTTATAAGTATAATTTTTATCAGGGTAATAACTCCAATTTGGGTGTATCTCTCGGCCTACACACTATGTTTATCAAAACAGCATTTGATGGCGATATAGGGATCTGTGTCGAAGGAGAGAGTATTCAACAATGCGCCAATGCTGCATCACCTAAACTTGTAAATGAAGAAGTCACTGCACCATTGCCTGATATTGGCTTATATGGTGATTATGAGTTTTCACCTGGTTTTACATTTAACGCTCACGTACAATATTTCTATATTAAACTAGATGATGTGGAAGGTAGCCTGATCGATGTAAGAGCTGGTGTGGAGGCCGCTATCACAGAAAACTGGCATATGGCAGCAGCATTTAACTACTATAAAGTGGATGTTAACTTTAAGCACAACATCAACCAAGTTGATAGCAACGTCGCAGACTATAATCTTTACTACAGCTTTATCGGTCCAATGTTATCGGTGAGCTACTACTTCTAAACCCTCTATCAATAACGAATTCGTGCACCAGATTATACAGTTAATTAATGATCATTGATTATTTTGAATATGTTGATGGTTTTGGCATGGCAGCGGGAACATTTAGCGACTCTCAACAATAGCCAACAAGAATACGAAAATAGTAAAGAGGCCAGTTCTTTAGCTTCGTTTCAAATTATCCGGTAATCTCCCACTTAACCCACTTTAAACATCATTTCCTCCTGCCATATAACATCATTGAATCAGAGCAAAGAACAAACTCGAAAGCCCCAAGGTCCCTACGATATAGTGATCAACCATAAAACTGATAACAAACCCAGATAGCGGCACAGATCCCCGCAATATCAGCAGTTAACCCACACACTAAAGCATGGCGGCCATTACGAATACCCACTGCTCCGAAATACACAGCCAGTACATAAAAAGTGGTTTCAGTACTGCCTTGTACTATCGCAGCTAGCCTGCCGGCGAAAGAATCAACGCCATAATGCTGCATAGTTTCCAGCATCATAGCTCTTGCCCCTGAGCCACTAAAAGGCTTCATCAATGCGGTAGGCAATGCATCAATAAATCGCGTATCCCCGCCAATAACCTTAACGACTGCCGCAATCAAATTGAGCAGATAATCGAGTGCTCCCGATGAACGCAGTAACGCAATGGCTAGAAGCATGGCTAACAGGTATGGGATTAGCTTCACAGCCTGCTCAAACCCCTCTTTCGCGCCGGCAATAAACTCATCATAGACAGCCACCCGTCGTATGCCCGCAACGAGAACAAAGCTAAAAATAAGCATAAGTAAAATGCCATTACCGAGGGAGGTTGATAGCGTACCTATTGCACTCGCAGTTAGGGTTCCTAGATAAAAAACCAGTGCTGAGATGCCTCCCAAGATCACCGCGGCATAGCCCATGATCACGCTATTAAAAAGAGAAAGTCTCTGAAAACAAGCAACAACCAATACGCCCACTAATGTTGATGCCGTTGTCGCTAACAATATCGGTAAAAAGATGTCTGCTGGCGCAGCAGCGCCTTGTTGCGCTCGATACAGAAAAACGGTCACAGGGACCAGTGTGACCGAAGAAGTATTTAATACTAAAAACAATATTTGCGCATTGGTGGCCACCTCTTTATTCGGATTGAGTGATTGCAAATCTTGCATCGCTTTTAACCCAAGGGGCGTTGCTGCATTATCGAGCCCTAAGACATTGGCGGTTAAATTCATGGTCACGCTGCCATATGCAGGATGACCTTTAGGTACTTCAGGCATAAGTCGGTGCAGCAAAGGTTCAAATAAAAACGATATTGCCGCGACAACCCCGGCTTTTTCGCCGACTCGCATCAATCCCATCCATAGCGATAGTACTCCTATCAAGCCAAGAGAGATCTCCGCTGCAAGCTTAGCACTGGCAAATATTGAATCAACGGCATCCGATAGTACATGCCACTCACCCTGTGACAAGGAAATACCAATAGACAACAATGCCGCCCCAAAAAAAATCAACCAAATGCGATTAAGCACACATACTCCTTTAACCCGTGGTCTATAAACCAATAGCGTAACCACCTATGTGGTATACTGCTAGCTAACAATATCTGGTTTTTCTTTCTTATGGTTCAACTAAATCAAAATTTTATCAATAGCATAGCTCAAGAGATCCCCGAACACCTTTCGATGGATGATTTTATCGCCTATAGTGCGATGCCACTCAGGCCATCGATTCGGGTTAATACACTCAAAATATCGACAGCGCATTTTATCGCGCTGATGCAAGCCAAAGGTTGGCAGTTTGAACCGATTCCATGGTGTGACGCCGGTTTTTGGGTTACGGTCGAAGATGAGGTGCAACTGGGCAATACCCTAGAGCATATTCAAGGACTATTTTATATTCAAGAAGCCAGTTCAATGCTACCTCCCCATGCTCTGTTTCCAGATGCGATAGTAACTCCGGCTGACTTAACCTTGTTAGATATGGCTTCTGCGCCAGGGTCTAAAACAACCCAGCTTGCAGCAATGATGAATAACCAAGGCTTGCTTGTTGCTAATGAATATTCATCTAGCCGAGTCAAAGTACTGCACGCCAATGTATTGCGAATGGGGGTTAAAAATACTGCATTAACCCATTTCGATGCTCGGGTCTTTGGTGAATATCTCTATGATACTTTCGACGCTATTTTACTCGATGCGCCTTGCAGTGGTGAAGGCACAATACGTAAAGACCCTGATGCGTTGAAGCATTGGGATTTTAGTGAGATTGAGTCAATTGCAAATACACAAATAGACCTGATAGAGTCTGCTTTCCTCGCCTTAAAAACTGGCGGCACGTTAGTCTATTCAACCTGTACGCTCAATCGCACAGAGAACCAACAAGTCTGCCTTCATCTTAAACAGCGCTATCCAGAAGCGGTTGAGTTTGAATCACTAGCCACGCTATTTCCTGACGCCGACAAAGCCTGTACCGCAGAGGGTTTTTTACATGTTTGGCCACAGATTTATGATAGCGAAGGTTTCTTTATCGCAAAGATAAAAAAGGTCGCAAATATTGAACGTGCGGTTCCAGAGCCAAAACGACAGAAGAACTTTCCCTTCAGCCTTGCAAGTAATAAACAGATCCTAGCACTCGAAGACTATGCTCAAACAACTTTTGGCATCAACTTAGCTGAACATGGGGTGATCATGCAGCGTGATGATGAATATTGGTTATTTCCGCATAACATCATGCCATTAATAGGTAAAATTCGCTTCCAACGCATTGGTATTAAAATTGCTGACGCGCTCAAGAAGGGCTTTAAAGCGCGCCACGAAGCCATTATCGCTTTAGCGTCAACCACTAGGAGCATTGAATTAAATGAACAGCAAGCAATGAGCTACTTAATGGGTCGTGATATCATGCTCGACGCGAAAGTGCCCCCTATGGGAGAACAACTTGTTAGCTATCATCAAGCTAATCTTGGTATTGTTAAGCACTTAGGTAGTAAGCTAAAAAATAGCCTTCCCCGAGAATTGGTAAAAGACAAAATTTGTCCTTCGTTGAATCAAAAGTTAAGTAATTGAAGATAAGAAAAACATCAAGCAATCGACAGCAACCATAGATTGATTACAGGTCAAGATTGACACATTTGGTTACATTTTATTTTGGTTGAAATTTATACTGAATAAGCAGTTAGCTCAAGCTTGACTACAATAAAGGTCTGAGAGCAAAGAAAGGCAATCTCAAACAGTAGCGCACGGCTCTGCAAAGAGCCATTCCCCTAGACCCAGAACAATTGGAATAGTTTTGGGTCTTTTTTTGTCTATATAATTGATATCTATCAGTATAAAGATCTGTTCGCTAGCGAAAACCTAGTCTATAAGAGATAAAGCTATTAAATGCTTAATATAAGCGGGTATGACTAGCGATTAACTAACTTGGCAGCATCTTTAAATAAATCAAAGAAATTGGTCGTAGTATAGTCAGCAAGTTCTTCAAATGACTCCCCTCTCAACTCAGCAACAAACTCGGCAACATCTCTGACAAATGCAGGTTGATTTTCCTGGCCGCGATGTGGGACGGGGGCTAAATATGGTGCATCGGTTTCAACTAGAAGGCGGTCTTTAGGGACTTTACGAATAACCGTGCGCAGATCGCCTGCATTCTTAAAGGTAACAATCCCCGAAACAGAGATATAAAAACCAAGATCGATAGCCGCTTTAGCCATTTCCCAGTTTTCAGTAAAGCAATGTAATACCCCACCGACTTTATCTGCATGACCCGCTTTGAGTAACGCGATAGTATCTTCTCTCGCATCTCGAGTATGGACAATCAGCGGCTTATTAACCTCAACAGCCAACGCGATTTGTTGCTCAAAACAAGATTGTTGCAATGCTTTGGTGTCATCGGCATAAAAATAATCTAAACCGGTTTCACCAATGGCAACCACTTTGGGATCGTTAATATATTGATGTAATTCTAGAGTATCGAGCCCCTCTTTAACATCTAGAGGATGAACGCCTGCCGATAGAAAAACTTGATCAAACTCCGCCATTTTGGCCTGCATGGCAGCAAAACCTTTTTGACGTACATTCACACAAAGGAAATAATCGACACCACGCGACTTAGCTTGAGCGAGGATCTCTGCTAACGAGGCATGATCGGGGGCAATTTTCAGGCGATCTAAATGACAATGTGAATCGATGAGCACGCTTATTTCCAACTAAACAACAAAAAGGAGCCAAGGATACCTAGCTACATAGTACAGGTCAAATCACTGGACGCTAGCTCTCGAGATAATAAGTTCTCGATATGATGTTTGTGAGTTGATGCATCGGAGATTATTTTCACCCCTATGCCAGCAGGTCGTCCGCCCGACGCGCCTAATGGGTTGATCCATACAACAATCCCTTGAAACTCTTGCTTCACAGTAGAACCAGGTAATTGGTAGGCAATCGACAACTCTTGGCCTAGATAGTGGCTTTCAGTAGTTGCAACAAAAAGGCCTACAGGCTGAATAAACGGCATGTAAGCACGGTATAGCTGATGTAAAGTATCAAAATTAACTACGAGATCGACCATATTTATTTTAACTTGTTGTTAGCGACTGATACTCTAAGATAAACGATTGAAAAATAGCCATAAAATTTATACTCGGCATCATGTTTAACTCATGATACGTTGCCATTACCTTGGCTGCAAAAGTGGTTATCTTAACGTTAATTAATGCATCGGCACTTTTCTGCTTAATCAGTTTTTGTCTTAAAACAAGATACAAAACCCTAAGCGCATCAGAAACTTGCTTTTGATCTATATTAGTTAAATTAGCACACAGGTGTCCAGACGACAAACTTTGTATCCAGTCTTTCCTGAATTGAATAAGTTGGGTATAGCGATCCGATTGCAACGCCGCCAGTAATTCGATAGGCCCCCCCATTACCGGTAGACACCAAGTGACATCATTTTTTAATTCAACGTGCTCTAATATCCACTTTTGAACGTCATTCGCCATCGGCAGGGTAAAATGTAAACGCTGACAACGACTGCTGATGGTCGCCATCAAACGGCTTGGTGTATCTGTTTGCAGCAAAAGAAGTGTCTCTTTGCCTGGCTCCTCTAATGTCTTAAGCAGTGCATTTGCAGCAGCGACATTTAAGCGTTCACAGTTTTTTATTACAGCTACACGTTTGCCGCCCTGCTGTGCAGTAGAGGTCAAACGCTGGCAAAGATCTCTTATCTGATCAACTTTAATCTGATTACCATCGGCTTCTACCTGATAAAAATCGGGATGATTTCCAGCAAGAAACAGCTGACACGCTTTACAGCGGTCACACGGACCGCTTTGCGTTGGCTGATTACACAAAGCAATTTGTGCTAAAGTTAACGACAGTTCGAGGCCGCCATACCCTTGATGCATACCCACTAAATAGGCATGTCCCTGAAGACCGGTGCTTACCTGCAGACTAAACTGTTCAATAACCGTCTTATGCCAAGGGATCGCGTTCATCACTACCACCCCTGCTGTTGCAGCGCAGTCAAAATGTCATGATGAACTTCAGCCATACTCTGACTGGCATCAATCACGATGATTGACTCGTCTTCGTCTGCGAGTGATAGATAAGTTGCTCGAGCACGTTCAAAAAAACTGATCGCCTGTTGCTCGATTCGATCTAATGCGCCGCGATCAGCCGCTCTTTGAAGACCAAGCACGGGATCAATATCAAGGTAGAGAGTTAAATCAGGTTTAAAACCCTTCAATGTTGCTTCACTCACCGTCGCTACCAAAGGCATCAAATTTCGTCCACCACCTTGATAGGCTAACGAAGATAAATTATGTCTATCACCGAGTACCCATTGTCCATTGGCGAGTGCAGGCTTGATAATATTCTCAACAAGTTGCGCCCGCGCGGCGTAGAGCAGTAAACACTCAGCTTCATCACATAGCGGATCGCTAGGGTCAGCAATCTTAACCAAATCACGTATACGTTCAGCAAGCGGCGTACCACCTGGCTCGCGAGTACACACTGGTGCAGCGCCATTGTGCTGCTCGATAAAATCTCTGACTAAAGCGATAGCACTCGATTTACCCGCTCCCTCTAATCCTTCTATGACGATAAATTTAGCGCTACTTTTGTTCATCGGTTTCTCTGATATTTATCTACGGCACGATTGTGCTCAGTTAATGTTTTAGAAAAAATATGGCTACCATCATTTTTTGAGACAAAATAGAGATAATCCACTGCTGCAGGATGTGCTGCCGCCTGCAAAGAGGCTCCACTTGGTGCGGCAATTGGTGTTGGGGTTAATCCATTAATACGATAAGTGTTGTAAGGTGTCATTTGACGTAAATCTTTACGCGTAATGTTGCCCTGGTACCGATCGCCCATGCCGTAAATCACCGTGGGATCGGTTTGCAGGCGCATTTTCTTACGTAATCGATTCGTAAATACCGCAGATATCCAAGGACGCTCACTGGCTTTGCCCGTCTCTTTTTCAATAATCGACGCCATAATAAGCAACTCATAAGGCGAAGATAATGGAATGCTTGTATCCCTTTTCTGCCAAACTTTCTCTAACTCACTTTGCATCTTAAGGTAACTTTGCTCAACAATAACCTTAATGTCATCCCCTGCACCATAATGATAAGTGTCGGGATAAAACTTCCCTTCAGGCAATCCAGAAGTATCACCGTGATCAAGAAGTACTTGATTAAATACATCGTTTTGCCACTTTATCCGAGGCAGTTGCTGCAAAACAGCACTCCACTCCTTAATCGTTTGACCTTCAATTAACGTGACACTAAAGACCATCTCTCGGCCTTGGGTTAACTTATCGAGTAAACTCGATATCGTATCATCTGGCGTCATCAGATATAAACCGGAGCGAATTTGAGCGAGCTCTGGATGAAGCTTAATTAGCACCTTTAACTTCCAAGTATCCGCTATCACCCCACGCTGCTCTAATCCGCTAGCCATCTGCATAAAAGAGGTGCCTCTTTTAACCTCAAGCTCTTGTGCAGAATCGAGAGTAAGTGGATTTTGGCTATAGCTTAATACCGACTGGTAACCCCAAAAGAGTCCGACACTTGCAATGCACAGTGATGACAAAAGCACAGAGATAATACTAATAAAGCGTTTTTTCATAATGATAAGGATAGCGTTCTAATAATTTTTTGAATTAATTCACTTGGCGAAAAAAACCATTGGTCAATACGATTGATACCGACGACACCAAAGAGACTATTTGACAATAATACATGCTCAAACTCGCCTAATTCGCTGTAGGTCACCGGCCTAATATCAATATCGAAGCCTGACTCAATAAACCAATAAATCAATTGCTCTCGCATCACGCCCGCGACCCCAGACAAGTGCAAGCTAGGTGTCACAACTTGGCTATTTTTAATCAAAAATAGATTCGCCATTGATGATTCAATGATGGTGTTTTGCGTATCTAACACCAACCAATCATCAAAGCCTTCACCCAGAATCTGAGCTTTAATTAGCACTTGCTCTAGCCGATTAAGATGTTTCATACCAGCTAGGCGTGTTTGTAAGGCCAAGCGCATATTGCTCGTTTGCAGCGCAATCCCAGTTGATTGCCACTGTCGATAGTGACTCGGGATCGGATGAAACGAAATGACCTCAGTCGTCGCTGCTTTTTCTGGCGGTTGATATCCACGACCACCAACGCCACGACTCAACAAGAGCTTAAGGCAAAAGTCACCATTAAACGATTTGTGCTCTTGTTGCACTAACGATGCAATTAGCTGTTTAAGTTCGATAGAAGGTTGCCATTGTATCCCCAATCGTTTTGCGCTTTGGGTTAAACGCGCCATGTGGGTATCTATAAATAGCACCCCCTCTTTCGTGCAGCGCATAGTAGCAAAAAGGCCATCGCCATAAGCGAGGCCTCTATCAAACGCAGATACAGTCTCTTGACGAGCGCCATTGACCCATAGCAATCCTGACATGATTAGTCCTGACTGATCCGACTTGCGACGGCTTCTTGTTGATCTCGATACTTAGCGCTTTTACGCTGGTTATATGGACGTGCTACCGGCGAATTTAATCGCTCAAAGTTAAGCGCGCCAATCGTCATTAAAGGACGAAGCGCTAATGGCAGCTTGCCGCTGTTATAAAACTCCAGCACTATCCTGCCTTGCCAACCAGGGTCGATACGGTGTGCAGTGACATGCACCATTAAACCGAGACGCGCAAGTGAAGAGCGCCCATCAAGCCACCCAACGATATCTGGAGGTAAAGTGACATGTTCATGGGTAATAGCCAACGCAAGTTCACCTGGGTGCAAAAAAAATGCTCCCCCTTCAGGGATCACGATTTTATCGCTCATCACACTATCGAGCGCGGCCTGCATTTCGGCACTTGGACCACTTAAGTCAATAAAAGGAGCCGTATGATCTTGAAATACGCGAAACTGGTCACCTAATTTGACATCAACACTGACACCGCTGATGGCGTCGGCATCAGGACGAGGCTCGATAATAATCGTGCCGTCATCTAAACATGCTTCAATCTCTAAATCAGTCAAACGCATCTCAACTAAACTCCTAAATTGACCTTATTATCTTACCAAGAGGTGTTGAATTCTCGCTTTCAAAATGTCGGTTGCAATACGATTTTTACCACCGCGAGGAACAATAATGTCAGCGTATTGCTTAGACGGATCGATAAACTGTAAAAACATGGGTCTCACCGTTTGGGTATATTGCTGCATGACAGACTCCATCGTTCTCCCCCGTTCAGCAACATCACGAGATAAACGGCGCATAAAACAGATATCAAGCGGTGTATCCATAAACACGCTGGCGTCCATCTTCTCTCTCAGCATGGGGTCGGTTAGCAGTAAAATCCCCTCAAGAATAATCACTTTCTTGGGTGTCATCTTAACGGTTTCTGCTATACGCGTGTGTTCGGTATAGCTGTATTGAGGAATATCCACCGCTTGACCATGTTTAAGAGCTTCTAGATGCTCACACAACAATGGATGGTCTAAGGCCTTTGGGTGGTCGTAATTAGTCAGCACTCGCTGATCCATCGATAGATGGCTCTGATCTTTATAGTAAGCGTCTTCCGCAATCACACCTATTTCATCGGTGCCTAAATCGCGACATAACTCTTCATAAATCGTCTTCGCGATTAGACTCTTACCCGATGCTGATGCCCCAGCAATACCAATAATGACACATTGCGATTTCATGCTTTAAACCTTACTCATCTTCTGTAATTGAAATTGAAACGACACTTTGTGTCTGAGTTAACGCCAATTGCGCGCCAACTTTTCTTGCGATAGCTAGATAAAGCTGCGCAACTTGTCCTTCACTATCGGCAACCACTGTCGGCACACCATTATCAACATCCTCCCGAATATTGAGTTTAAGTGGCAATTGGCCTAACAACGGGACATTGTAGCGCTGCGCCATTTTAGCACCGCCATCTTGACCAAATGGATGCTCTTTATGGCCACATTCACTACAAAGGTGAAAACTCATGTTTTCAACAATACCCAACACTGGAATATTCACTTTTTGGAACATACTGACGCCTTTCTTCGCATCAGCAAGCGCGATATCTTGCGGTGTTGTCACGATAACCGCGCCACTTACAGGGACTTTTTGCGACAAAGTCAACTGGATATCGCCCGTTCCTGGTGGCATATCGATAACCAGATAATCGAGTTCAGGCCAAAGCGTTTCGTTTAGCAACTGAGCTAACGCACCAGCCGCCATAGGACCACGCCAAACAGCAGCTTCATCGCCACCTAACATAAAACCGATTGACTGCGCAGCGATACCGTGAGCACTGGCCGCGGTCATCATTTTGCCATCTGGAGATACCGGATTAAAATCTGGCACACCTAACATAATAGGAATTGAAGGGCCATAAATATCGGCATCTAAGATACCAACTTTGGCACCTTCGGCCGCTAACGCCAACGCAAGATTAACTGCGGTAGTCGACTTCCCTACACCGCCCTTTCCGGATGCAACAGCAATAACTTGTTTCACATTCGGCAATGGCTCCACTGCACCAGAAGAGATAGTCGCAGGCTGAAAGTCAATTTCACACTCCACTTCATCAATGGCGTCGAGTACGGCTAGCTTGTTGGTGATTGTCATAACCGTGTCACGATATTGTGTCTGACAAGGATAGGGATAACACAATCCAAGTAGCAAACGCTTGCCTTCAATATCGAGCTTGGTCACACAACCTGCTGTCACTAAACCTTGCTGCAAATTTGGATCTTGATATGCGTCTAAAATGGCCAAAACTGGCCCGAGAAGATCATCACTAAGGTGATAATTATGAGAAGCTGAAGACAAAACGACTACCCCCTGAATTTAATTTGGCTAAGTGTATCAGAAATTCTGACAATATTCGGGTAGATTTAGCTCAGTTAAAGCAGCTTTTGGTGAAACTTATGCAATGATCGGTTAGTATCTATGCCATTCTTTTTGGGCACTTACTGATTTTGAGACAAGATGGCAACTTCACAACGTAAAATTCTCGTGACTAGCGCACTTCCTTATGCCAATGGACCGATCCATTTAGGTCACATGTTGGAATATATTCAAACCGATATTTGGGCTCGCTTCCAAAAGCTGCGTGGACATGAGTGTCATTATATTTGCGCCGACGATGCCCACGGCACACCGATTATGTTGAAGGCGCAACAACTAGGTATTGCACCAGAAGAGATGATTGCTCAAGTACAAAAAGAGCATCAACAAGACTTTGCTGACTTCAATATTGAATTCGATAACTTCCATAGCACTCACAGCGATGAGAACCGCGCATTAGCGACGGAGATTTATCTCAAGCTACGCGACGGTGGTTACATAAAATCGAGAACGATTTCGCAACTATTCGATCCAGAAAAGTCGATGTTCCTTCCCGATCGTTTTGTCAAAGGCACTTGCCCTAAGTGTAAGTCTGTCGACCAATATGGCGATAACTGTGACAGCTGCGGTGCAACCTACAGCCCAACAGATCTAATCGATCCAAAGTCTGCCGTATCGGGCGCTACGCCGATAATGAAAGACAGTGAGCACTTCTTTTTTGACCTTCCTGCGTTTGAAGGCATGCTTAAAGAGTGGACTCGCTCAGGCTCGTTGCAACAAGAGATGGCGAACAAATTAGGCGAATGGTTCGACCAAGGCTTGCAACAGTGGGATATTAGTCGTGACGCTCCCTACTTCGGCTTTGAGATCCCTGATGCGCCAGGTAAGTTTTTCTACGTATGGTTAGATGCACCTATCGGCTACATGGGATCATTTAAAAACCTTTGCGACAAGCGTGAAGGCCTCAACTTCGACGAGTTTTGGGGGAAAGATTCTACCGCTGAGATTTATCACTTTATCGGTAAAGACATTGTCTACTTCCATAGCCTATTCTGGCCAGCGATGCTCGAAGGTGCCGATTTCCGCAAACCCAACAGCGTGTATGCTCATGGTTATGTCACCGTCAATGGCGCAAAAATGTCAAAATCTAAAGGGACCTTTATTAAAGCTCGTACCTATTTAGATAATTTGAATCCTGAATATCTTCGTTATTACTACGCTGCAAAATTAAGTAGCCGTATTGATGATTTAGATCTGAACTTGGAAGATTTTGCGCAACGAGTAAACTCAGACCTTGTTGGCAAATTAGTGAACTTAGCCTCTCGTACCGCAGGATTCATCAGCAAACGCTTTGATGGCAAGTTAGCCAAAGTGACTGATCAATCATTAGCTGAAGCCTTCTTAGCCAAACAAGAAACGATCGCTCAATTTTACGAAACTCGCGAGTTTGGTAAGGCGATGCGCGAAATTATGGCGCTAGCCGACATCGCCAATGGTTTTGTTGCCGATGCAGCGCCGTGGCAGCTAGTTAAGCAAGAAGACAAACAAGATGAAGCACATCAGGTCTGCAGTAATGCACTTAACCTGTTCCGAATTTTGGTCACTTACCTTAAGCCAGTGCTACCCAAACTGGCTAAAGACGTAGAAGGCTTCCTGCAGTTAGAGCTCACTTGGAACGACTTAGGCCGTGATCTAGCAGGGCATCAAATTGCACCATTCAAAGCACTAATGCAGCGCGTTGAAATGAAAAACATCGAAGCGATCATCGAAGCCTCTACCGAAAACTTACAAGTTACCGAGGCGCCAAAGAGTCAGCTAGATCTTGACCCAATAAGCGAAGAGATAAGTTTTGATGATTTCGCCAAGCTCGACTTACGTATTGCGCGTATCGCAAAAGCTGAGCATGTGCCTGAAGCGAACAAGTTGCTGAAACTGCAACTTGATCTAGGCGGCGAAACCAAGCAAGTCTTTGCAGGGATAAAGTCAGCTTACGCACCTGAAGATCTTGAAGGTAAACTTACCGTGATGGTCGCAAACCTTGCACCGCGTAAGATGCGTTTTGGCATGTCGGAAGGTATGGTACTTGCGGCGGGTCCAGGAAAGAAAGACTTGTGGATTTTAGAGCCACACGAAGGTGCTCAGCCAGGTATGCGTGTTAAGTAATATCACTTAACGGCATCAACGAATACGGTATCAAGTAAAAACCACTTTCATCGAAGGTGGCTTTGATTGACGCCTAACCTATAAGGCTAACACTGATCAGTTAAGAAAAATGACCAGTTGAACGATCTTCTAGTTAGATGAAAATCCCCTCAAACATTATGTTTGAGGGGATTTTTATATTAGCTCATTGGCTAATTGATGATGTTGATGGCTTTGCTGCCCCAGATCCACTCGCACTTTTCCAAAAAGAGCTTCCGCGCTTGATAAAACCAACAAAACAAGCATAGAAGACCAAAGTGACCCGCTAAGTAACTGCTCCATATCGTCGTGCCTTAAAGATATTCACAACATCAGATCTCCTAGGATGGAGGGAATGCCTTAAGTATGAAGGGAACATACAAGGCCTTGTTGTTTACAACAAGTGAAGAGCATAGTTGAGCGAGGATTGAACTAGAGTCAAACTCGTTAACACTGCATCAAAAATGCTAATACTCACCTGTTAGGCGTGTTTTACCCTCCCACTGATGTGGTACGCAATAGCTTCACCGAGTGTAATACCGAAAAAGCAAAGGAGAATGCGGGGACGAATAAAGCGCTACATGGCCTGAACGAAAAAACGGCCCAAATCAAGGACCGTTTAAATAAGTAAGACTCGCTAAGTCTTAGCACTCTACACATCTTAGGTGATAGGACTTAGCTAAAAAGCGGCTTTTTTAATTAAACTCACAAACCGCAATTATTTATGCGTGATTATTGCCTAAATATAGCCAAGTATCGATCACGGTATCAGGGTTTAACGACACAGTATCAATGCCTTGCTCAACTAACCATGCAGCAAAGTCAGCGTGGTCTGATGGGCCTTGACCACAAATGCCAACGTAAGCACCTTTAGCTTTAGCCGATTTAATTGCCATCGCCAACAGGGCTTTAACCGCAGGATTACGCTCATCAAATAGATGACTGATAATACCCGAGTCACGATCAAGACCTAGCGTTAGCTGAGTTAAATCATTTGAACCGATTGAGAAGCCATCGAAATACTCAAGGAACTGATCGGCAAGCAATGCATTAGATGGAAGCTCACACATCATGATGACGCGAAGACCATCTTTACCACGCTCAAGTCCTTGCTCTTTAAGTAGCTCAATCACCTGTGCAGCTTCTTCAAGGGTACGTACGAATGGGATCATGATCTCAACGTTAGTCAGACCCATCTCACCGCGCACACGCTTAATCGCTTCACACTCAAGGGCGAAACAGTCACGGAACGACTCTGAGATATAACGGCTTGCACCGCGGAAGCCCAGCATTGGGTTCTCTTCTTCTGGCTCGTAACGGTCACCACCGACTAAGTTTGCGTACTCGTTAGACTTAAAGTCTGACATACGTACAATCACTTTCTTAGGATGGAAAGCCGATGCGATAGTCGCAATACCTTCAACCAGACGCGCCACGTAATATTCAACAGGTGATTCATAACCTGCGATCATCTCGTGGATCTCTTGTTGCAGTTCAGCAGTTTGGTCGTTGAACTCAAGCAAAGCTTTAGGGTGAATACCGATCATGCGGTTAATAATGAACTCAAGACGCGCTAGACCCACACCTTCATTAGGCAGACGAGCAAAGTCGAATGCTCTATCAGGGTTGCCCACGTTCATCATGATCTTCATTGGCAGATCAGGCATAGAATCGACACGTGATGACATCACTTCGAAATCTTGGATACCTTCGTAGATGAAACCTGTGTCACCTTCGGCACAAGATACTGTCACCTGTTGACCATGCTTAATCTTGTCCGTGATATCACCACAACCCACTACCGCTGGAACACCAAGCTCACGAGCGATAATCGCAGCATGACAAGTACGACCACCGCGGTTTGTAACAATCGCACTGGCGCGCTTCATGATAGGTTCCCAATCGGGGTCGGTCATGTCGGTAACCAGTACATCACCTTCTTCGATTTGATCCATATCTTCGATAGAAGCCAGTACTTTAGCAGTACCGTTACCAATCTTATGACCAATTGAGCGACCTTCACCAATGACATCGCCTTTCGTCTTAAGACTGTAACGTTCGATTAGTTGTACATCTTCACGTGAGCGAACGGTTTCAGGACGCGCCTGAACAATATAAAGCTTGCCATCATTGCCATCTTTAGCCCACTCGATGTCCATTGGTCGACCGTAGTGCTTTTCGATAACCATCGCTTGCTTAGCAAGTTCCATCACTTCTTCATCATTGATTGAGAAGTGACGACGCTTGTCTGCAGCAACATCTTCTATCTTAACTTGTTTACCATGATTTAAGTCATCAGAGTAAACCATCTGAATAAGCTTGCTACCGATGTTACGGCGCACAACGGCCTTATGACCCGCAGTTAAACTTGGCTTGTGTACGTAGAACTCATCAGGATTCACTGCGCCCTGTACTACCATTTCACCTAAGCCAAATGATGAAGTAATAAATACCACGTCGTTGTTACCCGACTCAGTATCCATAGTGAACATTACACCTGATGCAGCGGTATCAGAGCGAACCATACGCTGTACACCGGCAGAAAGCGCTACGCCTTTATGATCGTAACCTTGGTGCACACGGTATGAGATAGCTCGGTCATTAAATAACGATGCAAATACGTGCTTAATCGCTACTAATACAGAATCAAATCCTTTCACGTTTAGGAAAGTTTCTTGCTGACCCGCAAAAGAAGCATCTGGCATATCTTCGGCTGTCGCTGAAGAACGCACCGCGAAAGACGCATCTTGAGTTTCAGAGGAAAGCTTGTCGTACGACTCACGTACAACCTGCTCAAATTCGGTATGGAATGGGGTGTCGATAACCCATTGTCTGATCTGTGCACCGGCTGCCGCGAGTGCATTCACGTCATCGACATCTAGAGAATCTAGAATGTCGTATATCTTCTGGTTAAGTCCACTTTGTTCAAGAAACTCATTGAACGCAAAAGAGGTGGTAGCAAATCCACCAGGCACTTGAACACCTGCATTAGCTAGATTGCTGATCATCTCCCCAAGAGAAGCGTTTTTACCGCCGACCTTGTTGACGTCACCCATGCCTAATTCTTGATACCAGAGTACATATTGCTGCACAGTTCTATCTCCGCAAGTTTATTTCAGTGTGGCCCCTTCACAGGAGGGCAGCGGCATTTTACACTCCACAGCAAGAAGCGTAAATGTATAATTTTATTTGTAATTTTATTACTACAAGAGGTCGAAATGTTACGTAAAGTCTTTTATATATCAGATGGGACGGCGATCACGGCCGAGGTGTTTGGTCATGCGGTTTTGTCTCAGTTTCCTGTTGAGTTTGAGGCGCTTACTATTCCGTTCGTAGAAACAACTCAGAAAGCTGAAGCTGTAAAGAAGCAAATAAATGATTGTTTTATTACAACAGGCGAAAGGCCACTGGTGTTCCATTCTATCGTCAAACCAGAAATTAGAGACATCATATATAGTAGCGAATGTATCGATTATGACTTTTTGAACACGTTCGTTGCGCCATTAGAGGAACAATTAGGAATAAAAGCGAGCCCCGTTGTCCACCGAACCCATGGTAAAGCGAATCATAGTTATGAAGCACGTATCGATGCCATTAACTACGCCATGGAGAACGATGACGGCCAAACACTGAAACATATCGATAAAGCAGACATCGTTTTACTCGGCGTTTCTCGCTGCGGCAAGACCCCCAGCAGCCTTTACTTATCAATGCAGTTTGGTATCAAAGCCGCTAACTACCCGTTTATCGAAGATGATATGGATAACCTTAAGCTACCAGATGTCCTCAAAAAGAATAAGCACAAACTATTTGGTCTAACCATCGATCCGGTACGTTTACATGAGATCCGTCAAAGCCGAATGGAAAATAGTCGCTACTCCTCATTACGGCAATGTCGTATCGAAGTAAAAGAGGTAGAGATGATGTACAAGCGTGAACGTATCCCGTTCGTCAACACGACTAATCACTCGGTAGAAGAGATTGCCACCAAGATATTAGAAAAAACAGGTCTGGAACGTCATATGTTTTAATCTCCCCCAAATCGAGGCGATATAGCGGCTTATCGAGTCGCTTATCTGGCGTCAATTATTGGCTTATTTGCCCCATTGAAATGCACAGTCTGCAAGAATTCGCGAAATTTTCACGATTTAAGCGCTGTGCAGCTAGCAACTATTCGTTATAATCCGAGGCAATAAGGCGAAATGCCAAGACAAACGCTCGGTATATTGAATGACCATTAAAACAGACGAATTACGCACCACATTATTATGCAAGGCCATTTCACCTGCAAAACTCGCATCTGAATACCCGCTTACTCAAGACGCTGCTGATTACTTGGTACAACAACGACGTGAAGTTGAAGCCATTCTTACTGGTGAAGATCAACGCTTGTTGGTGATTATTGGCCCTTGCTCTATTCATGACACTCAAGCCGCTATCGACTATGCAAAACGCTTAGCTGTATTACATCAAGAGCTAAAAGATGATCTTTGCATCTTAATGCGGGTCTATTTTGAAAAGCCGCGCACTACAGTGGGTTGGAAAGGTTTAATCTCTGATCCAGATCTCGATGGCAGCTTTAATGCCAACAAAGGCCTTCGTTTAGCGCGCCACCTATTACAACAAATAACTGAACTCAAGTTACCTATTGCGACCGAATTCCTTGATATGGTTAATGGTCAATACATCGCCGACCTTATCACTTGGGGTGCTGTAGGCGCTCGCACCACTGAAAGCCAAATTCACCGGGAGATGGCCTCGGCACTTTCTTGTCCTGTTGGCTTCAAAAACGGAACAGACGGTAACATCAACATAGCTATTGATGCAGTGCGCGCCGCAAAAGAGCCACATATCTTCTATTCCCCGGATAAAGATGGTGCAATGGCGGTGTACCGCACCAGCGGTAACCCCTATGGCCACATTATTCTACGTGGTGGTAAACAACCTAACTATCATGCCGATGACGTTAATGCAGCCGCTGAGCAGTTAACTAAGGTCGGTTTGTCTCACCGTATGGTGGTTGATTTTAGTCATGGTAACAGCCAAAAGAAGCACAAAAATCAATTAATTGTCGCCAAAAATATTATCGAGCAACTAGAGCAAGGTTCGACTGCCGTTGCGGGTATTATGGCTGAAAGCTTCCTTGAAGAGGGAAATCAAAAGGTTGTTACTGGTGAACCACTGATCTATGGCAAAAGTATCACTGATGCCTGTTTGCATTGGGAAGACTCAGAGCAATTACTACGTGATTTAGCTAAAGCATCACGAGCACGCATCAATAAACTAGCTTGATATGAGCTAGTTTAACCACAAAATGTCATCCACACCTTTAATAATAAAGGCTTCAGCAATGAAGCCTTTATGTTTTTAATGCAGAACCTTAAGGTTGCCGTATGCCCCTAACTAACATTCAATCTCCTTATTCTGACGCTATTTTAGCGCGCATAGAGCAATCTGAAGCGCGCGTAATAAAAGCCATATTTCCCTCGATCACCAACCACCACAACACCCTTTTTGGCGGCGAAGCGTTAGCTTGGATGGACGAAACTGCGTTTATCGCTGCAACCCGTTTTTGTCGCAAAGCTTTAGTCACTGTCAGTTCAGATAGAATTGATTTCAATAAAGCGATTCCAGCAGGAACCCTTGCAGAAATCATCGCTAAGGTGATTCATGTAGGCAATACATCACTCAAAGTTGAGGTTAATATTTTCGTTGAGGATATGTATCAAGATAAGCGAGAACATGCCATTCGTGGCGTATTCACCTTTGTTGCAGTCGACGCTGATCGCAAACCAACAAAAGTGTGGACACAAGAATAAGCATCTCTTGTGCAATCGTATTTTTAGTCAGGCGAATCGAACGATAACCCCCTGCTAAGCAAGAGGTAAGGATACCTCTTTTATCTCTTTCAATATGCCATTCTACAAGCAAACGTATTAGACTAAAGTCTAACTAGCGCGATAATTAATCAGAAAAGCAATGCCTAGGGCATAAAATTCATAGAATAATACGCCAGTTATCTGTTACATTGAGTTTATCTTCAAGTGCAACAAAGATAATCAAAAAGCAATGAAGCTAGAAAATTTAAATATCATCATCGCAGATGATCACCCCTTATTTAGAAATGCTCTACGTCAGGCGCTCAGTGGCTCTTTTGCCAATACCAATTGGTTTGAAGCCGATAGTGCGGATGCATTGCAAGCATTGTTAGAACAAACTGAAACCAATTACGATATGGTTTTGCTTGATCTGCAAATGCCTGGATCACATGGTTATTCAACCCTGATTCATTTGCGTACTCACTTTCCAGAACTTCCTGTTGTGGTGATTTCAGCTCATGAAGATGCAATGACCATTAGCCGAGCAGTGCATTACGGCAGCGCTGGGTTTATTCCTAAATCGGCGTCAATGGAGACCCTAGCCGATGCCCTTACAGCGGTACTTTATGGTGATATGTGGCTACCGGAGAATATTGAGCTACAAGAAATTGATGAAGACGCCACCGATCAAATGGCAACTAAACTAGCCGATCTAACTCCTCAGCAATACAAGGTATTGCAGATGTTTGCCGAAGGCCTGCTAAATAAACAGATAGCCTATGAGCTAGGCGTTTCAGAGGCGACTATTAAAGCCCATGCAACGGCCATATTTCGTAAACTTGGAGTACGCAATCGCACTCAAGCTGTTATCGCCCTTCAACAGCTTGAAATGGATAAAATTGAAATCTAATCAACTTTATCTCGATGTTTATCAAGAATAATAAATAAAAAAGCCGAATTCATATTCGGCTTTTTTGTGCGCTTTTTATAGCTTCAAATGCTTGGCATGAAACTGCAGATGATCTTCAATAAAACTAGCGATAAAGTAGTAGCTATGATCATAACCCTCTTGCATTCGCAATATCAGTGGATACTCATTCATTGCTGCAGCCTCAACTAAGGCATGAGGCTTAAGCTGCTCTTCAAGAAAGTTATCACTTGTTCCCTGATCCACCAGCACAGGCAGATCGGTATCGGCGATCTTCATCAGCTCACAGGCATCGTACTCAAGCCAGTCATCACGGTTCTTACCTAAGTAATTTACAAATGCCTTCTGTCCCCATGGACAGTTTATCGGATTCACTATCGGACTAAATGCCGATATCGACTGATAGCGCTCAGGATTACGCAGACCAATGGTTAACGCGCCGTGGCCGCCCATCGAATGCCCAGCGATTGCACGGTCACAGCTCACCGGAAAATGTTGCTCAATCAGATCCGGTAACTCCTTAACCACATAGTCATACATCTGATAATGCGCACGCCATGGTGCTTGGGTGGCGTTAACATAAAAACCTGCGCCTAAACCTAGGTCATAGCTTGCATCAGGATCATCAGCAACCCCTTCTCCACGAGGGCTGGTATCTGGAGCAACAATCGCCATGCCTAGCTCCGCCGCAATACGCATTGCACCTGATTTTTGCATAAAGTTTTCATCAGTGCAGGTAAGGCCTGATAGCCAGTAAAGTACAGGGACTTTTTGCTCGCTGGCCTGAGGCGGCAGATAAATCGCAAAGCGCATCTGACAATTAAGCACACTCGATTGATGTTGATACTGTTTATGCCAACCATCAAAGCTTTTATTACTGCTGATATTTTCTATCGTCATCATTTATCCTCACCATGCGTGGCAAAAGCTTTCACCTTCGCCACGCTGTTGATTGATGCTAATCTGTTTTTGCTTTACCGCTATTTATCAAAGTGCACAACTGAGCGGATACTCTTACCTTCATGCATCAAATCAAAGGCGTTGTTAATCTCTTCAAGTGGCATGGTATGGGTAATAAAATCGCTTAACTTAAACTCGCCGCGTAGGTATTTCTCAACAATTTCCGGCAGCTCAGAGCGCCCTTTTACACCACCAAACGCACTGCCACGCCATACCCGACCGGTCACTAACTGGAACGGACGTGTTGAGATCTCTTGCCCTGCACCTGCGACGCCAATGATCACTGATTCGCCCCAGCCCTTATGGCAACACTCTAAGGCACTGCGCATCACATCTACATTACCGATACACTCAAATGAGTAATCAACGCCACCATCGGTTAGCTCAACAATCACCTCTTGAATAGGCTTGTCATAGTCTTTAGGGTTAATGCAATCCGTCGCGCCAAGTTGACGCGCCAGTTCAAACTTACTGTCATTAATATCGATGGCAATAATGCGCGTAGCACCCGCCATGGTTGCACCGATAATCGCTGAAAGACCGATACCACCAATGCCAAAAATCGCCACGCTAGCACCAGGCTCAACTTTGGCAGTGTTTAGAACTGCGCCCATACCCGTTGTTACGCCACAACCGAGTAGGCACACCTCTTCAAGCGGCGCTTCAGGATTGACCTTAGCCAAAGAGATCTCAGGTAATACCGTATATTCAGAAAAAGTAGAACAGCCCATGTAATGGAAAATAGGCTCGCCATCTTTATAAAAACGGGTGGTGCCGTCGGGCATTAAGCCTTTACCTTGGGTTTCACGAATTTTTTGACAAAGATTAGTTTTGCCCGACTTACAGAACTTGCACTCACCACATTCTGGCGTGTATAGCGGAATAACGTGGTCACCCACTTTAACGCTGGTAACACCTTCACCAACCATCTCAACGATACCGCCACCTTCATGGCCTAAAATGGCAGGAAACACCCCTTCAGGATCATCTCCCGATAGGGTAAACGCATCGGTATGACAAACACCCGTCGCCACAATCTTCACTAACACTTCGCCTGCACGAGGTAGCATCACATCCACCTCTTCTATTGATAATGGCTGACCCGCGCCCCATGCAATGGCCGCTTTCGATTTAATAAACTTATCTGACATAAAAATAACTCCTTTGATGATGTGGATGCGACACCTACAATTTAGTCGCTTTCTTCGCAACGGGTGTAACAATCGACCCAATAGATCTCAGATATTACAGTGGCATCATTGTATTTATTTCTTGTGCAATGATAATCTAGCTATTCTGCAAATGATTTTTACGAGATAGTAACAATGCAAAGTTGGGAAGGGGTCAGTGAATTTGTCGCGGTGGCAGAAACAGAGAGTTTTACCGCCGCAGCTAAGCGCCTAGGGATCTCTACCGCCCAAGTGAGCCGCCAAGTGAGTGCGTTAGAACGAAGGCTCGACACCAAGCTGCTCTACCGCACGACCCGTAAAGTGTCTCTAACCGAAGAAGGCACCCTTTACTACCGCCATTGTCGTCAAGTGCTCGACGGCTTAGATGAAGCAGAGCGCGCCTTGAGCAGTTTAAAAGGCACGCCCCAAGGATTATTAAAAATCACCGCGCCCGTGGCTTACGGTGAAAAATATATTTTGCCTATCGTCAACGACTTTATGCTCATCCACCCCAGCATTGAAATCGAGGTAGAGCTGACGAACAGGCAAGTTAACTTGATCGATGCAGGTATCGATTTAGCGATCCGTATCGGTAAGCTGGCAGATTCGAGCTTGATGGCAAAACGCATAAGCCAGCGGATTAACTTTGTTTGCGCCTCCCCGGCTTACCTAAAACGTTATGGCGAGCCACATACGCTGTCAGAGCTTAGTCAACATAATTGCTTGATCGGCAACCATGACTACTGGCGTTTCATCGATCAAGGCCGAGAACGTCAGATAAAGGTCAATGGCACATTAAAGTGCAATACTGGCCACGGCCTTAGAGATGCCACATTAAAAGGGATTGGGATTTCTCAACTGCCTAATTACTACATCAGCCATGATCTTGCTACAGGCAGCTTAGTACCGCTTTTAAATGCTTATCAAGAGCCGAATGAAGGGGTCTGGGCACTTTACCCACAAAACCGTCATCTTTCCCCTAAAGTACGGTTAATGGTGGATTTTCTCGCAGCGCAACTTCCCTAATGGTCATTCCCACATAATAGTGGAGGGTGTCTGATTTAGGCCAATAGGTGTTTATTGCTGTCAAAAACGATAGTTATTCAAGTAAAAGCTGACGCTCTATCACCCGGATCTCTGCCAACTTGATAAGAGTACCGAGTTCGGATGCATCTTCAAGGCGCTTGAACTCAGCATCAATCGCAGGCAATAGCTCAGCATGTTTGGGATGTAAATAGTGGTACAGCGCAAGGTGTCCCAAATGGTTTGGCATCCCAGTGATATTATCGAAATGATAGCGTTTCATCATGATCTGTCCATCGAGGTGACTGGTAAGCGCTACATCAACCTGATTATTGTGCAATAGCTCGAGCATCATCTTAGTACTGTCAACGTCTCGAACCCTTGGCAGCCCCGCAGTGACGTTGTTGGTATGCTTGACGCCTCTAACCCTTGCCACCCTATATGGCTCGAGATCTTTGGGCTCGCGGATAATAATGCCACTATCAGCACGAACAAAAGCCATCGTTTCAACATAATAATAAGGCGTAGGAACGCGTAACATAGTTGGATTGTCTTCACCATAACGCCATATTCGCATTACTTCACCGTCCAGTTGACCCGAAACGGCAGCATATTGAGCCCGATTGCCCGGCAAAGGTAATATTTCAACGTTTATCCCTAGGCCTTGGTAAACCTGCGGTATCACTTCACGCGCCACTTCTTGCTCAAGTAAATACTCAATAGACGCAAATCGATAGCTTGGCAGCAACGGGCTATCTGCTGCGAAGGCAGTGCTGAGTAACAGGGCTAGTAATAAATAACTGTGACGTATAATGATTTTCAAACCGTCTCCTCCACTCATGGCAATAGGTTAAGTCTAGATAACGGAGTACAACCTAGCAAAAAGAATGCGAGCAGAAGAACTCACATAAACAAAGTTTAGCAAATCATAACGACAGCGTTTTCTTATCGACTCTTTGTAAGGCAACGGCCACAAGCAGGATAGGACTCAGAACAAATTTAACTTGGGCTGGTATTAATAGGGCTTACCAAAGGTTTGGCATTTTCCATTTGCTTGAGTAGCGCTCCGCTACATTCTCATTTATTGAAAGTCTTTGAAGGTCGAGCCTTCACTGTTATTAATCGCCTGTTCGGCGAGGAATGTGCAATCACTCTTTTGGCTCGGTGAGTGAAGTGCAGCTCCGTATTCTCGAGTGAGAGGCATGAACGTTGTTCAAGCAGTTCCATGTGGGCTCTGCGAAATCATCTGACCTCCAAGGACGGAGGGAATGCCGAAAAATGTCTGAAACATTTTCGGCCATGATTTCGAAGGCCAAAACCGCGCTTACACTAGGTTATTAACTCTCTTCGATTTGATTTCATTCGGTACGAGTAACATTTGGATGGATGAGTATTAGTTAAGTGGGTTTGAAGGTCACACCTTCACTGTAACTTATCGCCTGTCCGGCGATTAGTTACAGTGAAGATACAAATTTCAAAGACACTCTACCAACACTAATTCAGCCAAATGTTAAACCACAAAAACAATTTAGCTTTTAACGGTTCTGTGGATACCAATTACGGCCAAATCGAAGAGATAAAATAACCCCGTGTAGATACGGGTGCGGACGTTGATGGCATGGCCGCTCTCTGACCTCTATTTTATCGCGGCATTTGTGAATCCATTCACGTCAGATGCCACCGTCGAGCGTATAGGGATATGCTTGCAGCGTCCCACCGAAATACCTGCACGAATAGATCGCTCTTCCACATCCTGTGATCACGACATTTGCGCATCCATGCACTTCAACTGCTGCAAGCAATTCAAAACCATGAAGGTTAACGCTAGCATCAGCCATACCAAAAACCGACTCAGCCAAATGCTACAAGCCAAAATGCCAACACCTTCATTCGAAGATCAAATTATCGCGTCAATTAGCGAAAATTCTCCATCATGCGGTAGTAAAGCATGCCGATTGCCATGCCTTGATTACCGAGCCATTCACCGACGGGCAAACGGATCTGTTTCATATTGGCAAACAGGTCAAACTCTTTGTACTGACCAATCACCGCCTGAGCCATGATCTCCCCCATAATATGCGAGGTTGCGACACCGTGACCCGAATAACCTTGGCAGTAAAATACGTTATTAGACACTTTACCAAGCTGGGGAATACGGTTGACCACTATGCCTGCCATGCCGGTCCAATCGAATTCGATTTCAACCCCTTTGAGCTGCGGGAAGGTACGTTCTAGCGCAGGGCGAAGCTCTGCAGCGACATCCTTAGAATCGCGGCCCGAATAATTGGTTCCGCCACCAAACATTAAGCGATGGTCTGCGGTCATGCGGTAGTAATCGAGCACAAAACGGCTGTCATACACGGCCAAGTCGTGGGGATTAAGTTGCTTGGCAAGCGCAGGGTCTAACTTAACCGTCGCACAGTTACCTAAGGATGCAGGAAACAGCAAGCCGCTTAATTTTCGGCGCGCTAATTTGTGGTAAGCATTACCCGCTAGTACTACGCTGTTGGCTGTGATCTGCCCTTGTGCGGTTTTCACCACAGGGCGATCACCGTCGATAATATCAAGCACGTGTGAATGTTCAAAAATCAGGGCGCCATTGGCCTCTGCCGCCCTCGCCTCACCAATACACAGGTTAACTGAGTGCAGATGCATATTACGCTTATTGAGCAAGCCACCATGATAGAGTGGCGTATCTAAATATTGAGGAATATCAGCTTTTGATAGTAGTTCAAGCTCGTCGCCCATACCGCGGCGCACGCCTTCATCAAAGGTTGCCTGCATTTCGCTCATGTGAGCGGGTTTATAGGCGGTATGCAGATGACCAAATTTAAGATCGCAATCGATACCATATTTAGCTACACGGTTTTTTATGATCTCGTGACCGCGCCAGCGCAGGTTCCAGACAAAATCCTCTGCTTCTGTGCCAATTTGATTTCGTAGCTGTTTAATCATCGCCCCGTCGCCAGACAGACTACCCGTGACTTGACCGCCATTACGCCCAGTTGCGCCCCAAGCTATCTTATTCGCCTCGACAATGGCGACTTTGTAGCCTCGCTCCGATAACTCGACTGCGGTGGCAACCCCAGTAAATCCGCCCCCAATAATCACCACATCGACATCGAACTCGCCTTGTAGCGCCTTATAATCGGTTTCTTGATTGATGGTGGCATTGTAGTAGGAATTGCAGCGCGGTAGTGACATGAAGGCTCCTAAGTTGCTCGATCAAAGCTTTGTTTTATATTTTTTACAAAGGTGTGTGTTATTCGAGTATATAGAAGTTCAAACCTGGGTCAACAACAAAGAAGTGGATCAAGCGCATCGCTAAAATCAGATACGCTATATGAAAAACAATCTATAAAATCATCTGGCTAACGCCGAAATTGAAACAGACAATGTGGCTGAGGCTCAGACTGAGAGTTAAAATTACCGAGACAACCAGCTAGACTCAACACGCATGCAGCCATCTTGTTGCATCTGTAGCGTGAACACCTCTTCAGCCTTAATCATTCCAACCCCTTTTGGGGTACCCGTCATCACAATATCGCCATCGTTAAGTGTCATAAACTCGCTAATCTCGCGATAAATGGCATCGGGTTTATGGATCATCAAGCCAATGTCCCCCTGTTGACGCAAGGTTCCATCCACATGCAGGCTAAAGGAGAGTCTATTGCTATCTTGGGCAATAGTGACAAACTCACTAAACAGCGCAGAACCATCAAACGCCTTGGCTCGCTCCCAAGGCAGACCCTTTGCTTTTAGCTCACCTTGTAATTGCCGTTTAGTGAGATCTAGCCCTAAGCCTACCGCCTTAAAAGCGCCACCTGCCACCATAAAACAGAGTTCGGCCTCGTAGTGCAGAGGCTCTTGATGGTAACTCATGAGTACCGAGGAAATAGCCGAATTAGGTTTAACAAACAGCACCATCTGCTCGGGAACGTCATTGTTGAGCTCCTGAATATGTTCGACATAGTTACGCCCCACGCAGACAATTTTACTTGGGGTGACAGGTTTTCCGTCACACATGACTTGATTCAAACGAGGCTCTCCTTTTACAAATACGTTATTTCACTAGACTTGAGATTAACGCACGCAGCGCTGCAGGTTTTACCATCTTCGCCATATAGTGATAGCCACGCTGCTGCACATCATCGACAATCTCTTTGCGAGTATTAGCGGTGATCAAAATACCGGGAAGATGCGCTCCATAAAGCGCGCGAATACCGTCCATTGCATCGACTCCATTTTGATCATTATCTAAGTGGTAGTCCGCTAAAACGATATCGGGCGCGACACCTTTAAGCCCCAGTTTAATTCGTGCATCGGCTAAGTCACTGGCACAAATGACCTCACATTGCCAACGGCTAAGTAAACTCTCAAGCCCAGCTAAAATGGCCTCTTCATTATCGATACAGAGCACTTTAACCCCGGCTAAAGGTTGCATGATCAAGTTCGATTTCTTTGGCATTGCGACATTGATTTTATCACCTAGAGGCACCGAAATTGAGAACATTGAGCCCTGCCCCAACTTAGATACCACTTTAATATCATGCTCTAACACTCGGGCAATGCGATCGGCTATCGCCAAACCAAGCCCAAGCCCGCTGACACTTTTGCTTTGGGGGTTATCGAGACGTTTAAACTCCTTAAAGATCTCAGAAACCTCGCGATCATCAATACCACAGCCTGTATCAATAACCTGGATCTCCAGCGCACCTCGGCGGTGACGACACCCCAGTAACACCCGGCGACCTTTGGCATACCGATATGCATTGGTGAGAAAGTTTTGCAACACTCGACGTAATAAACTGAGATCTGAGCTAATGGTGACGCTGCTCGGCACCATAGAGAACTTGATTCCATAATCTTTTGCCATCGCATCAAACTCAACGGCAAGCCCATCTAATAACTCTGACACCGAAAAGTCTCTTCGATTAACATCAACCATGCCAGAATCGAGCTTCGAAATATCAAGTAGATCCGTCAACAGTTCCCCTGCAATTTTGAGCGAACTGTTGACATGAGACAGGGTCGTTCGCCCCTCTTGGTCGAGGTTAGGATATTGTGCCAGTGAGGCGGTAAATAGGCGTGCGGCATTTAGAGGTTGCATTAAGTCATGACCCACTGCAGCTAAGAAGCGACTCTTTGACGCATTGGCATTCTCCTCTTGCGCCTTAGCTTCGAGTAATTGGCTATTAAGCAATGCCAGTTCATAGGTACGCTCTTTTACTCTAGCCTCTAGGGTTTCATTCACTTCTTGCAGCTCACGAGCATGCTCTCGGTACTGAGTAATATCGGTAAAGGTCATCACAAACCCACCACTTGGCATGGGATTGCCCTGGATCTTGATCACCTTGCCATCTTTTCTTTCCCGCTCAGATACATGGGGGGAGCCATTTTTCATATGTTGAACGCGCTTAGCGACTTGCTCTTCAATATCACCTTCACCACAGAAGCCTCGCTTCGCATTAAAACGCACTACATCTGCAATCGGCATCCCCTGCTGGAGAAAATCTTCAGGATAATCATACAACTCTTCGTATTTGTAGTTCCAAGCTACCAGATTAAGATCTTTGTCGACGACGCTCATCCCTTCGTAAGCGTGCTCAATTGCACCACGCAGCATATCTTGGCTGAGAATGATCTTCGATGACGCCTCATCGACTAAGTTAAATACCTCATCTAGGGCTAAATCCCGCCCCTGCAACACCGAGTCCATGACCAAGGATGCACTCGAACCACCTAACACTCCTGCGAGCATATGTTCGGTATGGGCGATAAGTTCGGGCGATGCGACCTTATGCCAACTATCACTGCGAACAGCTTGTTCCGAGAAGCGGGAAAAGCTCTCATATGCTCGTGTGGGGCTGACAAATCGACTCGCTAGAATTAGCAAATCTTGTTGAGATATGGGTGAGGCTTTGCGGCTTGAGGTCTTTTTTAGCTGACCGGGTGTCACAAATGCACTGGCCTGAATACGCTCAGCAACACCGGCCCTGAACCAGATAGAACCAAGCACATAACAACCAAGGTTAACCGTTAGCGCCGTCAACACATCACGTACATTGGGATTGATCGAATCGAGCAGGGTCAGCTCACCACCAAACACCCCATGAGAATCGCTCATCCCCTGCGCCAAGATATAGCACCATAAGCCAAATCCCACGATTAACCCTAAATATACCCCACCGCGATTACCATGTTTCCAATACATGCCACCGACTAATGCGGGGGCAAGTTGTGCAAATGCGCCAAAGGAGAGCATACCGAGTGCAGATAGCGAATCGCTGTCCATAAAGGTTAAATAGCTAAAATAACCCATACCTAAAATGACGATGATCGCTATCCGACGCGCATTGAGTAAAAACTGGGAGAATTGACTGAAATTTTTCTGACGAATTTTCCCTGAGCGCAACAGCAGTGGCACTAGCCACTCGTTACTCACCATGACACTAATCGTCACCACCGCCACGATCACCATGCCTGTCGCGGCAGATAAAGTGCCAAGCAGTGCAATAACAGCGACTACGGGGTGCTCTAGCGCTAATGGTAGATTTATCACATAAGTGTCAGCCGCGACGCCATCACCTAATACGATCTTTCCTGCCAGCGCTAAGGGTGCGACAAATAGACCAAACAACATCAGGTAAAGCGGAAACAGCCATCTCGCCTTGAGCAGTGTTTTTTCATCGACGCACTCCACCATCATCACATGAAACTGGCGCGGCATACACAAAAATGCCGCCATCCCCACAAATAACTGCGGCATTACGTTCTCAAGACGTAAATTAGGATTGTTAATCAAATCACCGGCTTTTGCCTGCTGCCAGATATCGGAAAAGCCATCAAAAAAGCCGAAGCAGACCACTATGCCAACAAGCAAAAAAGCCGCCAGTTTTACCAGTGACTCAAACGCAATGGCTAACATCATTCCAGGATTATGCTCGGTGGCATCGAGTTTTCGGGTACCAAATAAAATGGCAAACATGGCCAGTAAAGCGGTAACGATCAGTGATACCCGCGCGCCATCATAAGGCGAATCATTGGGTTGAAACAGGTTTAAGCTAAATACCATCGCCTTTAGCTGTAAGGCGATATAAGGCATGATGCCAAACAGTGCTATAAGGGTAACAATCGCCGCAATCGTCTGTGATTTGCCGTAACGGGCAGCGATAAAATCTGCCACAGAGGTGATGTTCTGCGCCTTAGACACAATCACCATCTTACGCAACAAACCAAAACCAAAAACGAAAATTAAGATAGGTCCAAGAAAGATTGGTAAAAATGACCACAGATCTTGAGCCGACTGACCAACCGTGCCAAGAAAACTCCATGATGAGCAGTAAACCGCGAGGCTCAAGCCATAGATCCAACTTTGCATCTTCTTAGTAATACGACCAAACCAGCGTTCAGCCCCCCACGCTAATAGGAAGAGCAACGACACATATAAAATGGCTATGACACCCACAACAATGGTCAGATTCATCGATTTTCCAACATTTTAATTCTTATGGGCTAAATAGTAGCTTAATTCTCACTCAAATATAATCACAACATTCTAAAAATTAAGGATATTTTTTTACTAGACCAATGTCTAATAGAGCTAGATGACCGAAGCATTCCATACTTCAACTACGCACAATCAGATATTAAAGGAAGTCAGATGAGCACGCAGTCTCTCTATAAAGTTCCAAGCGAAATCGCTAATAAAGCACACATTAACGAAGAACAATACAAAAAAATGTATCAGGAGTCAGTAGTCAATCCTGAAGGTTTCTGGAGAGAGCACGGTCAGCGCATCGATTGGATAAAGCCTTTTACTAAGGTGAAGAAAACCTCTTTTGATGATCATAACCTCTCTATAAACTGGTTTTATGACGGCACACTTAACGCATCGGCCAACTGTTTAGATAGGCACTTAGAAAAAAATGCCGATAAGGTCGCTATTATCTGGGAAGGCGATGACGCGGCAGATCAACGCACGCTAACTTATGGTGAACTACATAAAGAAGTCTGTAAGTTTGCCAATGCCCTTCGTAGCCAAGGGGTTCGCCGCGGTGACGTCGTCACCGTATATATGCCTATGGTGCCAGAAGCCGCGATCGTTATGCTTGCTTGTGCCCGTATAGGTGCAATTCACTCAGTGGTATTTGGTGGTTTCTCGCCAGACTCTATCGCATCGCGTGTCATCGATGGTAAATCGAAAGTGGTTATCACGGCCGATGAAGGCATTCGTGGCGGCCGTATTATTCCACTCAAAGCCAACATCGATGAAGCCCTGTCTCATCCTGATGTCACCTGTGTTGAAAAGGTGATTGTTTATGAGCGTACAGGAAACCCTGTCAACTGGGTCGAAGGCCGCGATATTAAGTGGCAATCACTCATGGACACCGCATCAGAGCACTGCGTGCCAGAAGAGATGGGCGCAGAAGACCCGCTATTTTTACTCTATACCTCAGGCTCTACTGGTAACCCCAAGGGGGTTTTACACACCACTGGCGGATACATGGTGTATGCCTCAATGACCCATGAGTATGTGTTTGACTATAAAGATGGCGAAGTTTATTGGTGTACCGCCGACGTCGGTTGGATCACCGGACACTCCTATATGGTTTACGGACCGCTGGCAAACGGCGCAACAGTCCTTATTCACGAAGGTGTACCTAACTACCCAACACCTGCTCGCCTTGGCGAAATGATAGACCGTCATAAGGTCAATATCTTGTATACCGCACCAACACTTATCCGCGCGTTAATGGCTGAAGGAAAAGAGCAGTTTGACCAATTCGACGGAAGCTCGCTACGGATCATGGGGTCGGTAGGAGAACCTATCAATCCAGAGGCATGGCGCTGGTATCACGAAGTGATTGGTCACGAGCAATGCCCAATCGTAGATACTTGGTGGCAAACAGAAACTGGCGGCATTTTGATCAGCCCACTACCCGGTGCTACCGACACAAAACCCGGTTCTGCAACCCGCCCCTTCTTCGGTGTGCAGCCAGCTCTTGTCGATAACATGGGTAATATTGTTGACGGTGCCACAGAGGGCAACTTAGTTATTCTCGACTCTTGGCCTGGACAGATGCGCACCGTTTATGGCGATCATGATCGCTTCGCATTAACTTACTTTAAAACATTCCGAGGTATGTATTTTACTGGCGATGGCGCACGCCGTGATGAAGATGGTTACTACTGGATCACTGGCCGTGTTGATGATGTGATTAATGTCTCTGGCCATCGCTTAGGCACTGCTGAAGTTGAAAGCGCACTGGTTTCCCATGAACATGTTGCCGAAGCCGCGGTTGTGGGTTATCCCCACGACATTAAAGGCCAAGGTATCTATGCTTATGTAACACTCACAAAAGGCACCGCTGAAAGTGAAGAGCTGCGCCAAGAACTGCGTCAATGGGTTCGTAAAGAGATTGGTGCGTTAGCAACACCTGATCTTATCCAGTGGGCTGGTGGATTACCCAAAACACGTTCGGGTAAAATTATGCGCCGCTTCTTACGCAAGATCGCTGCTAACGAAGTAACCAACTTAGGTGATTCTTCAACCTTAGCCGATCCAGCGGTTATCGATACCCTTATCGAAAGTCGCCTTAACCGCAGCGAATAACTTTTGGTTAAGCTTAACAGTTCTCTCTTCTAGCCCCTCTCTGAGGGGTTTTTTTTAGCCATTTTTGCGTTTTTATCGACAACACTGGCCGCTCACTAGGCTACGCTGGTATCCTGTACTTTCGATACCTCCAGCAACACGATTACGCGTGCAACTACGAAATTATCAACAACAAGCCGTCGATGCCGCCGTGCGTCATTTTAAAACAAGCCAAGCGTCTGCCGTGTTAGTACTCCCCACAGGTGCTGGTAAAAGTATTGTTATTGCTGAATTAGCCCGTATCGCCCGTGGCCGCATTTTGGTACTGACTCACGTCAAAGAGTTGGTTGCCCAAAATGCAGAAAAAGTCGGATTACTGACTGACGCGGCCAGTATCTATTCTGCTGGATTAAAACAAAAATCTACAGCGAACAAAACGGTTGTTGCCAGTATTCAGTCGGCGGTTAAGAGTCCATCTCAATTTAACCAGCCCTACTCTTTAGTGATTATTGACGAGTGTCATCGCGTTAGCGCTGACAAAGAAAGCCAATATCAAAAATTACTTAGCCATCTACGAGCGCAGAATCCGAAACTTAAGTTACTGGGCCTGACGGCAACCCCTTATCGACTCGATTCTGGTTGGATCTATCGCTACCACTATCACGGTAAGGTGGGAAATACCCAACACCCAGCATTTGAGCAGTGCATTTTTGAATTGCCAATGAGACCACTAATCAAGCAAGGTTTTTTAACCTCACCAAAACTATTTGATGGCCTTTCGGCCCAGTATGACTTTAGCGAATTACAAGCCACAAGCAATGGTGAATATCGCGAATCGGAAGTTAATGCTTTACTCAATATTGCCGGTCGGGCGACGAAAGCCATCGTTAAACAGATTATGGCGTTATCGAAACACAAACAGGGCACGATTATTTTTGCCGCAACGGTAAGACATGCACAAGAGATCATGGCCCTGCTAAGTGATGAGCAAGCAGGACTCATCACCGCATCGACGCCATCACATGATCGAGATGAGATCATCGATAACTTTAAACACCGGCAACTCAAATATCTGGTTAATGTTGCGGTACTCACCACAGGCTTTGACGCCCCCCATGTCGACCTTATTGCGATATTAAGGCCCACTGCATCGGTCAGTCTATTTCAACAGATGGTAGGTCGCGGCCTACGGATCTGCGAAGGAAAAACCGATTGTCTGGTGATTGATTATGCCGCTAACGGTTTTGATCTGTTTTTTCCCGAAGTTGGCCATGCAAAACCCGATAGTAAAAGTGTTCCCGTTCAAGTCCACTGCCCTGTCTGTCACTTCGCCAATATCTTTTGGGGACTTGTCGATGATGACGGTGATTTGGTCGAACACTTTGGGCGCCGATGCCAAGCAGTGATCGAAACCAAAGATGGTAAGCAACAATGCGATTTTCGCTTTCGTTCCAAGTCTTGCCCCAATTGCGGCGAGGAAAATGATATCGCGGCGAAAATATGCCAGCACTGCGATCAGGTACTCGTAGATCCCGATAAACGTCTTAAAGAGGTGCTACAGCAGAAGCATCATCATCTATTTCGTTGCCAAGAGATGCTGTTAGAGCACCATCAAGATAAACTTCGAGTACGCTATATCGACATTGAGGGAAACGACTTTAGTTGTTATTTTAACTTTCAGACTCCAGCACAGATAAAAGCGTTCTATGCGATATTTGTCCATCAACACACTCGGACGCCTGGTTGTAAACAACCCAAATTAAATAGCGTCGAACACGTTATCGCCGCAAAAGATGCCTTCAGGCCCCCTGATCTATTGCTGCTAAAGAAAGGTAAAAAAGGATGGGAGCTATTAGAGCGATTTTTCGACTATCAGGGCCGATTTCACACCGAGAATAAGTTTGTCTAATTGAGAATATGCAATCAGTTCATTGCTATGGTATAAAGTCTCGAATCATTTTTTCAGGAGCGTATATGTTTGTTGTAATTTTTGGCCGTCCTGGCTGTCCTTACTGCGTTAGAGCCGTCCAGTTATCAGAGCAACTCGTAGAAGCTCGTGATGATTTTAAATTCAAGTATGTTGATATCCATGCAGAAGGGATCAGTAAAGCCGATCTTGAAAAAACGGTTGGTAAGCCAGTAGAAACTGTGCCACAAATCTTCGTTGATCAAGTTCATGTTGGTGGCTGTACTGAGTTTGAACAATATGTACGCGACAATAACTTACTATAAACAGTAAGTTATCTGTATATAAGTAATAAAAAAGGAGGCTAGGCCTCCTTTTTTATTAACATTTCTACAAGACGTACTTAAGTGAGAACATTACACGATTTAACTCACCTTTATCACCATTCTGTTTCTTGTTTTCTGCGTACATATATTCAACACCAACAGTGATCGGTTTCACTGGTGAGTAGAGTAAGTTCACATAGCCAGAATATGACTCTTCGTTTACAGCGCCGCCAGTCAAAGCGATATCGTTGTCAGCTTTAAAACCTGATAATGTAAAGCTTGAACGCCATTTATCATTCCACCAATGTCGGTAAGATGCAAAACCACCGTAAGAACTAATTGTCTGAATATCACCATCGGCATCTAACACTCCAGCATTTGCATAGTTAAGCGCCATATAACGCCCCATACCATCACCAGCCGTCGCAGAGAGCTTGATATCATCACTACCTACAGGGATAACCCCTGTAAAGCTCACACCGTAGCCCATGGTCTGTGAGTCAATATCGCCTTTTTCAATGTTGAGCTGTCTTGCTAAACCCGCGATCGTAAACTTAGCCCCACCTTCGGTCTTGAAATTATATCGAGCAACAAAATCGGGTACCATACCGCTACCGCTAACGATACGTGCCCCGCCGCCATTTGGTGTTACCGTTGTCTCAGGGTTTTCTATCGCGAATTGGAAGCCACCATTGGTGTAGCGTACCTGAGTTTGACGAACAAATGGCGTACCGTCTGCCGCACCAACAAAATCTAAGTTCTCTGGCAGTGCGCCAGGATTTTGAAACGTCGACCATGTTTGACCCACAGTCCAATTATCGAAACTAACAAAAGCATGACGAATACGAGGCGAATAACTGTTTGATACTCGCTCATTACCATCGGGGTGAGTCATAAAATCAAGTTCAATAAAACCGCTCAGCTTATGTCCATCAAGATCGGTGGTACTCTTAAAATTAAAACGCGATTCACGCGCTTGAAAATCCACGACCTGCTCACCATTATCGGACGTGCCGTAAATAGTCCCTGGCACATAAAACTGACGAGATAGATTTCCTGAATCTGGTGCACCGTTACTGTAGTCACTAAACATCACATCAGCTTTAACATATCCACCAAACTTAAATTCAGTTTCAGCTACAGCAATGGTTGAACTCATCGCCAACATGGTTGCTACAGCTGTTAAAGATAGTTTTAATTTTGTCATTTTTCTCTCCCTTATCATTATTATCAGCATGAATATGACTGAGTTAACAAATTTACAACATTGGCAAAACGTCTATCAGACAAAGGTCGAGTAGTGACTTCTAATTAATGGATTAGGAATGGTAAATGGGTCTCATCAAGCTCATAAGACATGAGATAGCTGAGGATTTTAGTAGAACTAATGAAACTGCCTTTTTGTGTATAAAGGATTCGACTGCGCTAAAAAAACAGCATTTAAACAGGGATATTTATATCGGAAGGGGAATAAACAGAAAAGTGGTGGGTCGTGAAGGATTCGAACCTTCGACCAATTGGTTAAAAGCCAACTGCTCTACCGACTGAGCTAACGACCCATCTGGATGCCTACTTATTTAACCACTGGTAGAAAAGTGGTGGGTCGTGAAGGATTCGAACCTTCGACCAATTGGTTAAAAGCCAACTGCTCTACCGACTGAGCTAACGACCCATCTTAGTGATGATAATGTGAATTAACCGTCATCAATGGTTAAAAGCCAACTGCCCTTTCTCTATACAATAGCGACTGAGCTAACGACCCATCTGGATGCCTACTTATTTAACCACTGGTAGAAGAGTGGTGGGTCGTGAAGGATTCGAACCTTCGACCAATTGGTTAAAAGCCAACTGCTCTACCGACTGAGCTAACGACCCATCTTAGTGATGATAATGTGAATTAACCGTCATCAATGGTTAAAAGCCAACTGCCCTTTCTCTATACAATAGCGACTGAGCTAACGACCCATCTGGATGCCTACTTATTTAACCACTGGTAGAAGAGTGGTGGGTCGTGAAGGATTCGAACCTTCGACCAATTGGTTAAAAGCCAACTGCTCTACCGACTGAGCTAACGACCCATTTGGATGCCTACTTATTTAACCACTGGTAGAAAAGTGGTGGGTCGTGAAGGATTCGAACCTTCGACCAATTGGTTAAAAGCCAACTGCTCTACCGACTGAGCTAACGACCCATCTTAGTGATGATAATGTGAATTAACCGTCATCAATGGTTAAAAGCCAACTGCCCTTTCTCTATACAATAGCGACTGAGCTAACGACCCATCTGGATGCCTACTTATTTAACCACTGGTAGAAGAGTGGTGGGTCGTGAAGGATTCGAACCTTCGACCAATTGGTTAAAAGCCAACTGCTCTACCGACTGAGCTAACGACCCATCTTAGTGATGATAATGTGAATTAACCGTCATCAATGGTTAAAAGCCAACTGCCCTTTCTCTATACAATAGCGACTGAGCTAACGACCCATCTGGATGCCTACTTATTTAACCACTGGTAGAAGAGTGGTGGGTCGTGAAGGATTCGAACCTTCGACCAATTGGTTAAAAGCCAACTGCTCTACCGACTGAGCTAACGACCCATCTTAGTGATGATAATGTGAATTAACCGTCATCAATGGTTAAAAGCCAACCGCCCTTTCTCTATGCAATAGTGACTGAGCTAATGACCCATTTAACATCTAAACCTTACTGATTTAGCGCCCTAGCGACTACACCGCTTTGAGGGCGCCTATAATACCTTTTTCATCTTCTCATGCAAGTGCAAATTTCCCATTTTTTATCGTTTGCATGAAAAACAGACTAAGAGTATGTTTTTTAGTTACATAGAGATCACAGACCCGCCAACTGTTGTTTGGCTATCCGCGCAGCAGCACTATTATCATATTCACTGAGAACTTGTTGATAAAAACGCTTAGCACCTACAACATCGGAACTTTTCTGAGCAATCATCCCTAATTTAACTAAGCTATCTGCACGCTTATTAGAATCTTTAAACTTATTAACTACAGTATTAAACGCTTGAGTCGCTTCAGCAAACTCACCTTTATTGTAAAGTAGCTGACCTAACCAGTAATTAGCGTTAGCGGCATAGGTTGACTCTGGATAGGACTTAATGAAATTCCTAAATGCAGGGATGGCTTCATCATATTTGCGCTCTTTCAGCACTAGATTTACAGCGCTTTCATAACTTGCCGTTTCGCCAAGAGAAGAGGAAGCACTTGGTTCTGAGGCGACTGTAGTCGAAACTGTACTTGAGCTTTTAGCACTACTTAGGTTTGCAATATCTTCATAGAGCTGACGCTGACGTTGCAGCATCTGATTAATCTGATAATTTTGCTGCTCGGTTAAACCGCGAAGATCTAACACCTCTTGCTGCAGCGTATCTAATCGTTGCTGAGTTTCAAACTCGGATGCTTGCTTAGCTTTTAGCATACGCTCTAGTCGAGCGATTCTATCGTCTGAAGAAGAACCACCAGCAATATCTTCAACGGGTGCAGGTGCGGCAGTAGCCACACCAACACTCATCAGAATTGCCGCAGTGAGAACGGCTGTTTTCATATTTAGCCCTATTAAACTATTTTTAATAAACTAAAACGGCACGACGGTTTTTGGCAAAACCATCATCCGTACGAGAAAAATCTAAAGGTTTCTCTTCACCATAGCTGACAATACTCATCTGACTTGGTGATACACCCATGCTTTGTAAGTACTTAGCAACCGCTTTAGCACGACGTTCACCTAGTGCGATGTTGTATTCAGGAGTACCACGTTCATCTGCGTGTCCTTCAATCATCACTCGAACATTTGGGTGTTCAACCAAATACTCTCCATGAGCATTAAGCACTTCTGAAAACTCTGATGACACAGAACTACGATCAAAATCAAAATAGATAATATGTTCTTTACGCAACTCTTGGTATTTAATGCGCTGTTGCTCTTCAGGGGTCAACATTGGTGCGACGCCACCCGTTTCAACACCACTACCAGATGTCATTTCGCTGCTTTCGCTACCACCCATTGAGCTAGTCGCATCGGTTTCTGATTCTGATGTTGAGCTACATGCACTAATAGCTATAATTGGAAGCGCAACTACCATAGCCTTAAACAGCTTATTAAGATCCATTTTTAAATCCTTAATCTTGTTTTACGTGATAAATAGTTATAAGAACGGTGACCAAGCTGGAGATTTAACCTCCCCTTGTCCCACTGGCAATCTAGCTTTAAATCGCCCGTCCATAGAGACTGCCGCTAGAACTTGTTTTCCTTGATAAGTCGTACCATAAATCACCATAGTACCGTTTGGCGCAATGCTCGGCGATTCATCTAAACGAGTGCTTGTCAGCACCTGCATAAAGCGAGTTTCTAAATCCATTCTGGCGATATTAAACTTACCATTGGTACGATTAACAAATACCATGCTACGGCCATCGGGTGAAATTGAACCACCTAAATTCCACTCACCTTCAAATGTCAGACGAGCCACTTTACCCGATGCTAGCGTCACTTGATACAATTGTGGACGACCACCACGCTCAGAGGTAAAAATTAACGATTTACCATCTGGGGTCCAAGACGCTTCGGTATCAATAGCATAGTGATTAGTCACTCGCTTAATCGCTTTAGTATCAATGTCAACCACGTATATCTCTGGTTGACCATCTTTAGACAAAGTAACCGCTAACTTTTTACCATCTGGTGAAAATGAGGGTGCGCCATTAATCCCAGAAAAACTCGTCACCTTAGTGCGCTGCTGGGTATAAATATCTTGAACAAAAATTTCTGCTTTTTTGTTCTCAAAACTCACATACGCTAATCGGCGCGCATCTGGTGACCAAGCTGGCGACATTAATGGTTCTGGAGAACGAAGTAACATCTGCTCGTTATAACCGTCGTAGTCAGCAATCATCAGCTTATAGGGTGATTTATCTTGATGTTCAACCACAACATACGCAATACGGGTTAAAAACGCACCACGAATCCCGGTTAATTTCTCATAAACAATATCACTGATCCTGTGCCCATATTGTCTAAACTGAGCGGCAGTGATAACGGTTTCACGGCTATCAATCAGGTATTCAGATTTTGATGTAGGTCCACTTGACTGCATTTGCGCTTTCACTAAGTCAATTAGCTCAAAGTTAACCAGATATTGATCGGGTCCAAAAGGTTTGACCGATCCCATCACCACAGCTTCTGCAGCAACACCAGACCAAGCCTTTACATCAAAATTGGACACTGAGCTAATATTGCGTTGTGGTAGTCCAAGCTCTTCCATTGGCTTAAAGGTGCCGCTGCGAGCCAAGTCAGACATCACCACATCAGAGATCTGCTGTGGCATTGGTGTTGCGCCTTGCCAAACAAACGGAATAACCGCTATCGGACGAGCGGCATCAACCCCTTCGGTGATCACAATATCTAACGCAGCTTTGGCAGGTATTGTGCAGAACATCAACCCTAAAATGAGCCATTTCCCCAAAGTTTTCATGACACTCCTTTAATTAAATTCCGGTTGAACAGTTAAGTTAATCTCTTTTAGCTTGTTGTAGACGTCAGCCTCTGGCGACACGGGTAAACGTCCTGCCTTGTTGATTGCAGCTTTGGTTGCTCGGCAGACCACTGGGTCTCCAGATAAAATCTCATTTCCGGTAACAAAACCATCTTTGGCTAACCGAATAAAGATACGACAGCTTTTGCCTCGCATCGATTCATCTACCACCAAATTACGTTGAATGGTCGCACGGATCATACTGGTATAACGCTGTACCTCGCTAACCACTTGCTTATTGCGCGTCTGCGACAACGCAGCTTGTTCGGCGGCTAACGCCTCTTGCATCATACGCTCTTGTTCTAAACGCGCCTGTTCTTCAGCTTTACGTTTACGTTCTGCAGCTTCTTTGCGCTTACGTTCATCGGCAGCCTTTTTCGCCGCGGCTTCCTCTTGCTTACGCTTCGCCTCAGCTTTGGCGGCCGCCTCTTCAGAGGCTTTACGCTCAGCTTCTTTCTTCTTACGCTGTGCTTCTGCCTGTGCAGCCTTTTCCTTTTCTTGTTTCTCTTTTAACTTTGCAGCTTTAGCTGCGGCGGCAGCATTTTGAGTTTCAATCTCTTTTTGCTTACGCTGTTGTTCAAGTTTCTTTATTTGTGCTTGCTCACGCTCACGGGCTTGTTTGGCTTCATTAGCTCGGCGCTCGAGTTCATCTTGACGCGCTTTCTCTTTACGTTCGGCTTCTCGCTTATCGGCCTTAAGCTTTTCAGCATATTCCGTCACTTTTTTCTGGTCGACAACCACAGCTTGAACCGCAGGCGCACTCACTTGAGGAACCACTTTAGGTTTCTCATCGAAGTCGACGCCCATCGCTACTATCCCTATCACGCCAATATGAATGCTGGCAGAAATAATGAGAGGTAATTTAAAATCTGATTTAGTTGCCACCGACTACTCCTCTGGTGAATCAGTCATAAGGCCAACGGACGGCACCCCAGCCTTTTGCAACGAAACCATCAACTGAATCACTTTTTCGTAAGCTATACTGCGATCCGCTTTAACCACCACAGGGCGCTCAGGCTCAAGCTGAATGATGGCACTCACTCTTATCGCCAGCTCTTCTAAATCCAATGTCTCTTTTGAGCTGCTACTGCCGACATCGAGATAATAATCGCCATCGGCATCAATGGATGCCACAACGGGCGGTTTACTGTCGGCAGGAAGCGACTCTGCAGCCCCTTGAGGTAAATCCACTTTTACCCCTTGAGTTACTATCGGCGCGGTAACCATAAAAATGATCAACAACACCAACATCACGTCGATATAGGGAACAACGTTGATTTCCGCTACTGGCCTGCGTCTTTTACGTTGATAACCTTGTTGCATTACACCGTTTCCTTTTCGCTATAAGCTTGGCGATGCAAAATGCTAGAAAACTCTTCCATAAAGTTGGCATAAGACATCTCTATCTTATCCACTTGAGTCGAAAATCGGTTATAGGCTATAACAGCGGGAATTGCGGCAAATAGGCCCATGGCGGTAGCGATAAGCGCCTCGGCAATACCTGGTGCAACCATGGCTAATGTGGCATTCTCTACCGCACCTAAGGCAATAAAGGAGTTCATAATCCCCCACACGGTTCCAAATAAGCCGATATAGGGACTTGTTGAGCCAATAGTGGCCAGTAATGGCAAATGGGTTTCGAGCTTTTCAAGTTCACGAGATAGCGAGACACGCATCGCGCGGTAGCTGCCATCCATCACAGCACTTGGCACTTTACCGTTAAGATTGTTTAAACGCGCATATTCTTTGAAACCCGTATAAAACAGCGTTTCTAAACCCGTATTACTCTCTTGTCTGGCAGACAGTTCTTTATAAAGCTTGTTTAAATCGACTCCAGACCAAAACTTATCTTCAAACTTAAGCGAGCGTTCTCGCGCTACAGCTAAAAGCCTTCGGCGTTGAATTATCACCGCCCATGAAACGACGGATAACGCGAGTAGCGTCAGCATGACAAACTTAACCAGCAAACTAGCCTGTAAAAACAGACCGATAAAAGAAATATCAGCTTCCACCCTTAAACTCCTGAACAATATTGTGGGGAATGGCCCTTGGTCTCATACGTGACAAAGCGACACAAGCAACGAGAATCAAGCCTTCGCAATAGACCTTACCAGCATCATCTAACAAACGCTGCCGAAACAGTAACGAGGCCTTCTTCATCTCTATGACCTCTGATTCGACAAAAAGGTCCTGCTCAAATCGAGCGGCTATCTTAAAGTCCAATTCCGCTTTTTTTACAACAAACGCAATATCATCTGCTAACAGCTGAGTCTGCTTAACCCCCATGTTTTTTAGCCACTCCGTACGAGCACGCTCAAAAAAATTAAGGTAGTTAGAGTGATATACCACTCCCCCAGCGTCAGTATCTTCGTAATAAACAGAAATAGGCCAACGAAACATAGATCCTGATTGCCAAACATTAGATAAATAGAGGCCTACTATACCTATCGCATCATCAATTGTGAATGGTTCAAACTGCAACTGTCACGACTAACTTCATAAAATTTTGTTAATAAAAAAGGGAAGTTAATAACTTCCCTTTTACCGTCAACTTTTATAGACCTAAGTTACTTGCCAATCTTAGCCGGTACTGTTAAGCCAAAACTGTGCCATAGGAAACTATAAATGTCGGCAAACTCATCTATCTTCATCGCTGTCGGCTTACCGGCACCGTGGCCCGCCTTAGACTCGATACGCATGATGATAGGCGCATCACCCGTCTGTCTGTCTTGTAACAGGGCACCAAACTTAAAGCTGTGCAGGGGTACAACGCGGTCATCATGGTCGGCGGTCATTACCATAGTGGCTGGGTAATCGCGCTCGGTGATATTATGGTATGGCGAATAGGCAAGCAGCGCAGGGAACTGTTCAGCAACATCTGCACTGCCATACTCACTGGTCCACGCCCAGCCAATGGTGAACTTATGGAAGCGCAGCATATCCAGCACACCAACAGCTGGCAACACGGCGGCAAAAAGCTCTGGTCGCTGAGTCAAGGCGGCGCCCATCAACAAACCACCATTACTACGACCATAGGCACCTAGCTTACTGCTATTGGTGTATTTGTTGTCGATCAGATACTCGGCCGCAGCATAATAATCATCAAATACATTTTGCTTCTTATCGAACATGCCAGCTTGATGCCAACTTTCACCATACTCGGCTCCACCGCGGAGATTAGGTACTGCATAAATACCCCCCATATCCATCCACGCAATGTTAGCAGGGCTAAAGCGAGGCGTTAACGATATTGCAAACCCACCGTAGGCGTATAACAAAGTAGGATTGTTACCATCAAGTTTTAATCCCTTTTTATAGGACACCATCATAGGTACACGAGTACCGTCTTTGCTGGTATAGAAGACTTGATCTGACACATAGTCATCTGGATTAAATGAGATATCTGGCTTGGCGTACAAACTCGACTCACCCGTTTTAAAATCAAACTTGTAGGTAGTCTGAGGCTGAACATAGCTATTAAAGGTGTAATAGAAGTAATCTTTACTGCGCTTACCATAAGGACCAGCAATCTTACCCTTACCCGGTAACTCAACATCTTGGCGTTTTACACCGTCCATGCTGAATATTGACAACTGTCCTAAAACGTCATGCAGATAACTGACCACCAAATGGTCATTAATAATCGCCGCGCTAGCGATTGGATCGCTTGACTCAGCAATAACCGTTTTCCAGTTAGCTTTTGCGGGGCGGTTAACATCAATCGCAATGACTTTACCATTAGGCGCATCTAAATCAGTCTTAAAATAGAAGACTGATTTATCATTGCCAAGGAAACTATATTCCGCTTCAAGGTCGACAATCAATTCAACCACAGGCGCATTTTCTTCCGTTAACGACTTGTAGAAGAAGCGATTACGGCTATCAGTGCCTTGTGAAATAGACAGCAGCAAGTAATCCCCTTGCTCTGAAACTTCAGCGCCAAAGCCCCAATCTTTGTTTTGAGGGCGCTCATAGATTAACTTATCTTCAGACTGGTCTGTGCCTAACTTATGAAAGTAAACTTTTTGGTTAAAATTAACATCGGCTAACAAATTACCACCTTCTGGTGCATCGTAGCGTGAATAGTAAACTCCTTGGTTATCCTTACTCCACTGTGCACTAGAAAATTTAATCCAATTAAGTTCATCAACGAGTTTTTTACCCGTAGCAACATCGACAAATTGCCACTGCTGCCAATCAGAACCTGATTTAGACACACCATAAGCAATCGTTTGACCGTCACCACTGACCGACACGCCACTTAACGCCACGGTTCCATCAGTTGAAAATGCATTAGGATCTAAGGCAACTTTCTCTTGCCCTGCTTTATTTTTTACATATAAAACAGACTGCGCTTGCAGGCCATCATTGCGATAGTAAAACGTATTACTGCCATGCTCTGCTGGTGCGGTAATTTTTTCAAAGTTCCACAACTCGGTAATACGGTCGACAATAGCTTGCTTATTCTCTATCTGAGCGAGGTAATCATGACCAGCTTGTTGCTGCTGCTTAACCCAAGCATGGGTCGCATCACTTTCCTCTTCAAGAAAACGATATGGATCGGCAACCTCTACACCATGAATTGTTTCTGTCACGCCTGTTGGCGTACTGATTGTTTGTGGAACATCAACTTGCGATGCATTGTACTGACAACCAACGAGCGTAAGCCCGAGTCCAGCAATAAAAAGGTGTTGCTTAGATAATATCGTTTTAAGAAGCATCAGTAGCCATCCTAGGGATCTAATTATTATTTGACGTCAAAGTGCGAGCAAATGCCCATAACCTCGTACTATACAAGCAAAATAAAACAGTGCAATGGGCTCTAAACATTCAATTTAAAACTAATCCATCTCAATTGTTAATAAAAAACCAACATAGATAAATTTATTAAATCGTAAAGTTATGCACTAAATGTGACTAATTCCGCGCAAAGGCATGGAATTAGTGAATCCAGTAAAAAAACGCCGCCTCCAAAGGATTAGTTTTACTAATCTAAACGGGTAATTTTTTTAGTTTGCTGGTTTAAACGTCTGATCCTATAATTCATCTTGTTTTCAGGAGGTGTCTACTTCAGGTAGATTTGAAAACAAGAACTCCGAAGTCATGTGCTATACACGTGAATTCATCCCTGGTTCTTATGCTTGACTTCCTTCCTTCAATTTGTTGATTGCAATATATTATTTGCGGCCCACTTAATGATTAAGTGGGCTTTTTTTATATAAATTCTCAGCTCCTGCAAATTTCCCTCTCCGTGCGAATCAATGACATTAACGCTAAAAATAATAAACCCAGCATTAGCTGGGTTTAAGTGAGATAAGATAGGTAAGAAACCTAAAGAGGCTTACTTAACCTAATGACGACTCGCCTGTTTCGTGAACGTTCATCTATGGTCGCATTGGATGCGACGTGGCGTTTTTCACCATGACCAAGCGTGTGAATTCGCTCTTGCGGGATCCCCGCCGATACAAATAACTCTTTCACCGAGTCCGCTCGCTTTTCTGATACTTTCTTATTGACTGAACGACCACCATAACTATCGGTATAAGCGTCAATCAACACTAACTCCACCTCTGGATCGTAGGATAAGTATTCTTGTACCTTCGCGATTTGAGCCTTAGAATAGCGAGTTAGCTCTGCACCGCCAAACTCATAAGTCAGTACCGTAAATGCAATATCTTCAAAACTGTAGGGTAAGAGATTGGCAAGACAAGAGCGAAAATCTGAATACTTTCGAGCAAAATTAGCCGCCGATAATCCCACCGCGACTTTACTTGAACGGTTATACCAATCGGCATAATAGAAAGTCGGCTGCATACCTCTCTCTAACTCATTAAGCATCGACCAAGCCGCATTTTTGGGCACTTCACCACTAAAGTACTTTTGATAGGTCAAGTCGGTTATCGGTTTCGATGAAACACCTGGGCGCCAAGCTGGTGCCATACTCATCAATTTGGCATGTGTTACTTCGTCAGGTTTCACCCACATATCAAGGGTGAAATTGAGGTCATGGTCCTTACCCGCACGACTCGTAAACACCGCCTTACCATATGAAGGAATATCATGTTCAAGTCGGCAGACAATCGGTGTATTGTCGCTTAAGCGCCATTGAGACTGTTCAAGTGATGCCACATAATGACGTAATTCGCCGTGAGCTGTCGTCGACATCCCCAAGCTCAACCATAATGTTCCAACAAACAGCACCCTAGTCCACATAGACAATCACTCATATTAATAGTGTTACTAAACCCTATCGGCCTGCTTTAATATTCCTTTAGCTTATATATTAGCCAATCAAACATGACAAGTTAACACCAGATACTTCATAATAGCCCCCTGCTAACTATTTGGATATTTTGATGAGTGATATTTGCGACGCGAATAAACTTAACCACCGCTTTAGGGGATACTTCCCCGTGGTTATTGATGTAGAAACTGCTGGCTTTAATGCCCAGACCGATGCGTTGCTTGAAATTGCAGTGACCATATTAAAGATGGATGAGCAAGGAGTGTTAGGACTCGATAAAACACTTCACTATCACATTGAACCATTTGAAGGAGCTAATTTAGAGCCTGAAGCGCTCGCATTTAACGGCATTGATCCAACTAACCCGCTGCGTGGTGCTGTATCAGAAAAAGAAGCCTTTTTAGAAATATTTAAAGAGGTGAAGAAAGCACAGAAAGCCTCTGGTTGCCATCGTAGTATCATTGTTGCCCATAACGCGGCTTTTGATCATGGCTTTGTGACTAAGGCGATTGAACGTAATGGCCTAAAACGCACGCCATTCCATCCCTTTGCCACTTTTGATACTGCAGCACTATCAGGGCTAGCGCTAGGACATACGGTACTAGCTAAAGCCTGCTCTATAGCCGGAATTGATTTTGATAATAAGGAAGCACATTCAGCGCTTTACGATACAGAACGTACCGCGGAACTGTTTTGCCATATTGTGAACAAATGGAAAGCTTTAGGCGGTTGGCCACTTAGCTCTGATAATGCCGACGATTCAATGGAAGAACAGAGCGAAAGCCAAGATAGCTGTTCAAGTTAGCGCGATGATCAAATCCAGTTAATGCACTCTAGATAGTGCCACTTTAACCATTTACCTCATCACAATATCAAAGGGGATGCAGCGCAATAGCACCGCATCCCCCTTTTAACAATGAAACGATATTAAAGCACCGTTTACAACCCAGTGTATTGATTTAATTTTAGCGTATTAATTAGCGCAAAAATCTCCTCTAACTCTTTAAATAGTTGTTCAATATCTTCTTGAAAGCTTAACTCTTTTTGGATATCTAGGTTAGATTGGAAATAATCATGACTACTCGCTATTTTAAGCAGTAACTTTCCGTCTTTAAAACAAGCTTCCAGTTCAGAATTATAGAAGCGCCCTATTGAGAGCAAGCGTTCCATCGTCGCGGTATTGAGCAAGTAACGTGCTTCAACCTGATCGCTACTGTACACTTCAAACTCTCTTTCAAAGCGCACATCTTCGAGTCTAACCCGCGATAAATCACTTTTGAAGGCATCCAATTTGTTACCGAACATGCCTCTATCTTTGCTAATCAGGGTAATACCTGAAAAACGTTTAGAGATATCAAATTCAATTAATATGCCATTGAAAATATTTTTATATCGGGTTTGATTATCGTTATTAGTACCATCATTTACATCCAACCCTAATTCCCGTAGCAAAAATTTAATGCCTTGATACTTCCCTTTGAAGGAGTCTTTAAAATAGCCACGGTCATATTTAGGTAAAATACCGTAATCTTTGTACGTTTCTAGCTCTGGCAAATTTGGCGGATTGAGTTTAAATTCCTTACCAAAATAACGAATGAGAATAGGATAAAGCTCACCAAAAATGTCTTTGCTTAATTTAGTCACTTCGCCACATGCCCAAACATAAACGCCTGCGATCATTGCAAATACCGTCATGGTACCGAGCAGACTTATGGTGAATAGTTGGCCGTCATCAAGCACTGCTAAGCTATAATACATCACGGCAAATCCGACGAGAAATAATGGGATGACGAGTTGGCCTAAGGGTTTAGCAATTTTGGCTCGTTCGTTGTATCGCTTGACAGCATCTAAGCGCATCTTTTCATAGGATGCACATTTTGGGGCAATATTGCGCTTGTAGTACTGACTAAAAGAAAGTTTATCCTTTTCAGGAACATCAAACTCCATCGGATTCATTTATCACTCCTTGAATATGTTTTAATGCGACGTCATACCTACGAGTCTATAGTTTTGGTCCTTAACCGTATCAACGTGCATCATTAATATAACAAAAACAAAAAAGCCGCGATCCTCGCGGCTTTTTTAGCTACAAACTATTATCTTAAGATTATAGAGAGTCAGCGTTGTCAGTTAGGTAAGAAGCAACGCCTTCTGGGCTTGCGTCCATACCTTTGTCACCTTTTTCCCAACCTGCAGGACAAACATCACCGTGCTCTTCGTGGAACTGAAGTGCGTCAACCATACGGATCATTTCGTCTACGTTACGACCTAATGGAAGATCATTAACCACTTGATGACGAACTTGACCTTCTTTGTCGATAAGGAAAGAACCACGGAAAGCAACACCAGCTTCTGGATGCTCAACATCATATGCTTTACAAATTTCGTGCTTAACGTCAGCAACAAGAGTGTATTGAACTTGACCAATACCACCTTTATCTACTGGAGTGTTACGCCACGCGTTGTGAGTGAACTGAGAATCGATAGAAACACCGATAACTTCTACGCCACGCTTCTTGAACTCATCCATACGGTGATCAAATGCGATCAGTTCAGATGGACAAACAAAAGTGAAATCAAGTGGGTAGAAGAATACTACAGCAGTCTTACCTTTGATCGCTTCGCTTAGGTTAAAGCTATCTACGATTTCGCCATTACCAAGAACCGCTGCAGCAGTAAAATCAGGAGCCGGACGGCCTACTAATACACTCATTTTATATCTCCATCTATGGATTGAAAAAAGCTTTATAACTATGAACTAAAAAGCATTATAGGCAGTCGTCAGCGGGACACAAGCTATTTGGGATCATTGTCACCTTTTTTAATAAATTTTCATCTAGTTGCCCATTAACTGTGCTCTATACCCTTGCCTAATGTATTGGTATTTACACTTACGCATTACAGTTAAATACAGACACGTTACATCTGCTCCTTTTTTTAAGATAAAACGCCGATTGGCTGGACAAGTGAAACGATGCAGTCAAAAATAGCGTCAATCACACGATAGTTAATCAAAAAAGAATCAATATGAATGCAGTTGTTATCGCCGTTTGCCTAATGTTGGGATTAAGTCTCGCAAGGGTAAATGTTGTTATCGCCCTCACCATTAGCGCTCTTGCAGCCGGCCTAGTGGGCGGAATGGATCTACAAGCCACGGTAGATGCCTTTAATACTGGCCTTGGTGGCGGCGCTCAAATAGCCCTAAGTTATGCACTACTTGGTGCATTTGCCGTAGCGCTTTCTCACTCTGGACTAACCACGCTTATTTCTCAGAAAGTGATATCTCAGCTAGGGAAGGAACAAAGCAGCGTCAATATTAACCGTGTTCGTTGGTTGCTATTAATTGCGATTTTAGCCATGGCGGTTTCGTCACAAAATATTTTGCCTATCCATATCGCTTTTATTCCGATTTTAATCCCGCCCCTTTTGCATGTTATGTCGAAGCTAAAAATGGATCGTCGCTTAGTCGCTTGCGTACTAACGTTTGGCTTAGTGACAACCTACATGATCTTACCGATTGGCTTTGGTGGCATTTTCCTTAACGATATTTTGCTCGCTAATCTCAATAGCAATAATCTCAATGCGGTACGTGAGCAGATCCCTTCAGCAATGCTTATCCCAGCTTTGGGCATGATATTGGGCTTATTTATTGCGGTGTTTATTAGTTACCGCAAACCACGTGAGTATAAAGAGCAGATGATTTTGGCCGCAGAGCCTGAAGAGACGATTAATCGTCGTAATATCTTTGTGGCTGTTTTAGCAATCGTGGCAACCTTAGTTGTACAGCTTTATACCGACTCGATGATATTTGGCGCGCTCATTGGTTTTATTATTTTTAGTTTTTCTGGCGCGCTTAAACATGTTGCCGATCAAGATATCTTTAACCAAGGGGTACGCATGATGGCCAATATTGGCTTTATCATGATATCAGCAGCCGGGTTTGCAGCCGTAGTAAAAGAGACGGGAGATGTAGGAAGTTTAGTTGCATCATTATCCGATCTTATCGGTGATAACAAAGCATTGGCTGCATTCTTGATGTTACTCGTGGGCTTGCTTATCACTATGGGGATCGGATCATCGTTCTCAACCATTCCAATTATCGCCACTATCTATGTTCCATTAGCGATTAACTTTGGCTTCTCTGTGCCTGCAACGATTGCGCTAGTCGGCACGGCAGCAGCATTAGGTGATGCGGGTTCGCCAGCGTCAGATTCAACCCTTGGTCCTACAGCGGGTCTTAATGCCGATGGCCAACACGACCATATTAGAGACAGTGTTATCCCAACCTTTATCCATTACAACATTCCGTTATTGGTATTTGGTTGGATAGCGGCCATGGTTTTATAGAGAGCGAAGCTATAGAAAACCAATCGTCACAAAAAAGGGAGCCATCGGCTCCCTTTCCTATTTCGATATATGATTAATTTAAAACTAACCACTTAGTCTCTAATTACTTAGTACCAAATATTTTATCGCCAGCATCACCAAGGCCTGGCAGAATATAGCCTTGCTCGTTTAAACACTTATCAATTGATGCCGTATATAGCTCGATGTCAGGATGGGCTTTTTCAAGCGCAGCAACCCCTTCTGGCGCAGCAACCAACACAAGGGCTTTAATCGCAGTACAACCACGTTCTTTTAACAGATCAATAGTTGAGATCATTGAGCCGCCAGTCGCTAACATAGGATCAACAACCAGTGCGATACGCTCATGCATATTACTTGCAAGCTTCTCAAAATAGGGAACAGGCTCTAAGGTTTCTTCATCACGATAGATACCGACTACAGAGATACGCGCACTGGGTACATGCTCTAACACACCATCCATCATACCAAGGCCTGCGCGTAGGATCGGCACCACAGTCACTTTTTTACCCTTGATTTGTTCGACTTCAACTGGACCATTCCAACCTTCAATGGTGACTTTTTCAGTTTCAAAATCAGCAGTCGCCTCATAGGTAAGTAGACTACCGACTTCAGCCGCTAGCTCACGAAAACGTTTAGTACTGATATCTCCTTCACGCATTAATCCAATTTTATGACGTACTAGAGGGTGCTTAACTTCGACCACTTTCATCGTTTTCTCCTGATGCTATGTTTTATGTTTTTTCCAGCAAATTGCACCGATTTTAGTAGATTTGTCCACAATGGAAAACATAAAGTTTTACAGACACGGCAAATCGTGACCTAAGTCCGTTTGAATATTCAAAATCATCACTTTCGAGGCTGTCCACAAGCTGATAGAATAGCGCCGCATAAAAATCCAATAACGATGTACCCGAGAGGATCCTCCGTGAGCACTCCTACCCAGCTAAGCTATAAAGACGCAGGTGTTGATATCGACGCAGGCAATGCCCTTGTAGACAATATCAAATCTGCAGTAAAACGTACCCACCGCCCAGAAGTCATGGGTAACCTTGGTGGTTTTGGTGCCCTTTGTGAGCTGCCAACTAAGTACAAACATCCAGTTCTTGTTTCTGGCACCGATGGTGTCGGTACCAAGCTTAGACTGGCCATCGATTACAAAAAACACGACAGTGTTGGTGTTGATTTAGTTGCCATGTGCGTTAACGATCTAATCGTTGCCGGTGCAGAGCCACTATTTTTCCTCGACTACTACGCTACGGGCAAACTTGACGTTGCAACGGCAACGTCAGTAGTCAACGGTATTGCCGAAGGTTGTGCTCAATCAGGTTGTGCACTGATCGGTGGTGAAACTGCTGAGATGCCTGGCATGTATGAAGGCGAAGATTACGATCTTGCTGGCTTCTGTGTCGGTGTCGTTGAAAAAGAAGACGTGCTAGATGGTTCTAAAGTGGTCGCTGGCGACGCGCTGATCGCCCTTGGTTCTAGTGGTCCACACTCAAATGGTTACTCGCTAATTCGCAAGGTATTAGAGGTAAGCAACGCCGATCCGCAGCAGGACCTTGAAGGCAAACCACTGATCGACCATTTACTCGAACCAACCAAAATCTATGTTAAGCCGCTGCTTAAGCTGCTTGAACAAAATGATATCCACGCCATGGCACACATTACTGGTGGTGGATTCTGGGAAAATATTCCGCGTGTACTTCCTGATACTGCAAAAGCAGTAGTGAAAGGTGATTCTTGGCAATGGCCAACCGTCTTCAACTGGTTAATGGAAAACGGCAACATCGCTGAATTTGAGATGTACCGAACCTTTAACTGTGGCGTAGGGATGATTATTGCTCTACCTCAGGACCAAGTTGAAAGTGCATTAGCACTACTTAAGGCTGAAGGCGAAAACGCTTGGCTTATCGGTGACATTGCTAGCCGCAATGGCGACGAAGAGCAAGTGGAGATTTTATAATGCCAAAGTGCTGTCGCGTATTAGTTTTAATCTCAGGTAATGGCAGTAATTTGCAGGCTATTATCGATAGTTGTGACGACAATTTACAAGCTGAAGTCGTTGGGGTGATTAGTAATAAACCTGATGCCTATGGGCTTGTTCGTGCTCATCACAGTGAGATAGATACCAGTTGCGTGATAGCGCACCAAGGTGAAAGCCGTGCTGAATACGATGTTCGACTTAAAGCCGCCATCGATAAGTATCAACCCGATCTTATCGTGCTAGCAGGCTTTATGCGGATATTAACCGATGAGTTTGTTCAGCAATTTGAGGGGCGAATGATCAATATTCATCCCTCTTTACTGCCCAAATACACCGGATTACACACTCATCAGCGTGCTATCGACGCTGGTGACAGTGAGCACGGTGCCAGCGTGCACTTTGTGACACCCGAGCTGGATGCGGGACCCGTTATACTGCAAGCCAAAGTTCCCATTTACCCTGAAGATGATGCGATAATTCTCGCTGAACGGGTGAATGAACAAGAACATGCTATCTATCCATTAGTCGTTAAATGGTTTAGCCAAGAGCGTTTAAAAATGAGAGATGGCGTTGCCTATTTAGACAATAATCCGCTCGATATTATGGGATATGCGGTAGACTAAATACCACGTTTCACTAATAAAAAGAGACCTCTAGGTCTCTTTTTTTCTTTTTGTCATACAAATGTGTAAATATTTGCGCTATGTCCTAAATAATTCATTAAATTACGTTGTTTTTAAAACACAATTGGTTTTAGATGGAAACTGTTAATTTTATGTTCGCAATTAAGAGACAAAATATGAAAAATGTGATTTGTGATATTGATGGTGTACTACTCCATGACAATAAATTGATCCCAGGAAGTGATAAATTTATCCATCGTATTCTTGAGCAAGGCAACCCGCTTGTTATTCTTACTAACTATCCAGTACAAACGGGTAAAGATCTGCAAAATAGACTTGGAGCAGCGGGGATCAAAGTGCCTGAAGAGTGTTTCTACACCTCTGCAATGGCGACAGCTGATTTTCTCAAGCATCAAACTGGTAACAAGGCCTTCGTCATTGGTGAAGGTGCCCTCACCCATGAACTTTATAATGCAGGCTTTACGATTACCGATATCAATCCTGATTTCGTTATCATCGGTGAAACTCGCTCTTATAATTGGGACATGATCCATAAGGCTGCACAATTCGTCGCTAATGGTGCGCGATTTATTGCGACCAACCCAGATACCCATGGCCCAGCACACAGCCCTGCTTGTGGCGCATTATGTGCCCCAATCGAACGCATTAGTGGTCGTATGCCTTTTTATGTCGGCAAGCCTAGCTCTTGGATTATTCGCAGTGCACTGAACCACATTAATGGTCACTCTGAAAACACCGTGATCATTGGCGACAATATGCGCACCGATATTTTAGCTGGCTTCCAAGCTGGTCTTGAAACCATTTTGGTTACCAGTGGTGTGAGTCAATTACATGATATTGAAAAAGAACCCTTCAGACCAAATCATATCTTTAATTGTGCAGGCGACATCGACATCGTCTAAGCGCATCAATTAGTTAACATACCGCAACAAAGCGTAACAATTTAATAAGGTGGCTTACTTGCTAAAGTTTGCCACCTTATTCATCATACCCCCCGCTAAAAAATCATAAGTTTGCATTAAAAAACACCAATCAACATCACAGAGTGAGTGACTCAGCTTGTTTATGGCAAACAGCCGCAAATAACAAACAAGCTCAAGTCGAACAGATAATGGAATGGTTGTTCCCTTGTGAGTAAATGAGCACTCATATCACTATTTTGATTGGTATAAACCTTATCCATCGAATGGATAGCTAAAAATAGCGATTGATAAGAACAATAAATCAGAATCAAAATAGGACATTCCATGCGATTACTCTTGTCCGCATGTGCGCTTACTCTAGTGAGCGCCTGCAGCCAACATCCAGCACAGACTCAATCACAATCAGTCGATAGCGTAATTGAATTTAATGAACCGAGATTTCGGCAAGATATTCAAAACCTATCATCAGATAAATTTGAAGGCCGAGCACCGACCACTCAGGGCGAGACATTAACACTCGATTATCTAAGCAAAGCATTTGCGGCTGCAGGGCTCGAAGGCGCTAATGGTGGCAGTTACCTGCAAGCCGTTCCTATGGTGAGCTACACCGCCAGCGAAGATCAACAGATCAGCCTAGGAGGAATGACGTTTAACTACCGCAAAGATATCGTATTAGGCAGTCGTCATGACAATCGACAGATCAATATTACCAATGCCCCACTGGTGTTTGTCGGCTACGGCATAAATGCACCAGAATATGACTGGAACGACTACCAAGGCATAGATATGGTTGGCAAAATTGCGGTCATTTTAGTTAATGACCCTGGTTTCGCTTTGCCAAATTCTGGCAAGTTTAATGGTAAAACCATGACCTACTATGGCCGTTGGACCTACAAATTTGAAGAAGCTAGCCGTCAAGGTGCTCTAGGCGCAATCATTATTCATGATACAGAGCCTGCCGCTTACCCTTGGTCTGTAGTCGAAAACAGTTGGACAGGACCGCAACAAGACTTAGTTGTAGATAAAGCAAGTCAAGATAGCCGCGTGCAGGTTGAAGGTTGGATTTCCAAGGAAAAAGCGAGCGAACTTTTTGATAAAGCTGGACTGTCACTGGCCACCTTAAGCGATCGCGCAGCGAGCAGTCCACTTAACGTCGCCTTAGAGACAACCGCCGATATCGCTTTTTCGAATAAAGCTGAATATGCGAATAGCTATAATGTGGTCGCGACACTACCCGGCGACGAAGCGAGCGATGAACATCTGCTATTCACCGCTCACTGGGATCACCTAGGGACAGATCCCAATAAGACTGGCGATCAAATATATAATGGCGCCCTAGATAATGCATCGGGCACTGCAGGTATTATAGAAATTGCCCGTCAATTTGCGGCTCAAGCCAAAAATGGTTCGCCCTTAAAGCGTTCTATCACATTTGTGGCAACTACAGGTGAAGAGCAAGGTCTATTAGGCTCGCGCTACTACGCCGAAAACCCTATCTATCCGCTCGAAAAAACGGTTGCCGTTTTTAATTTTGACAGTACCAATATTTATGGTCGCACGAGTGATTACATCATCGTAGGCAAAGGTAAATCGGAGCTAGAAACATACCTGACTAACGCTGCGAGTTCACAACAACGGGTAACTGTGAGAGAAAACCACCCTGAATCTGGCGGTTTTTTCCGTTCAGATCATTTTAGCTTCGCCAAATATGGAGTTCCAGCAGTGTTTGCTGGCGGTGGCAATAAGCCAGTTGATGAGGCGTCGGCCAAATATAAGGCTGATATGAAACAAAAAATGAAGGGCTGTTATCACAATGTCTGTGATGAATATCGCGCAGATTGGGATCTATCTGGCGCCCTGCAGGATATGGGCGTTTACTATCAAGCGGCGCAAACACTTGCCAATAGTGATGATTGGCCAGGGTATTATCAGGGAACTGAATTTCACCATTTACGCCCAGCCAAAACGGTTCAACCTTAAAACTTTTATCATTACTCCGTTCTATATAATACCAATTAGTATAAAAGGCTTCCTAGTGAAGCCTTTTGTATATAAAACAGCCAAACAATTACTTATCCTCAATTTCGGTAAAATCAGCCCCATCATTTACGATTATCAAAATCTTAGGCTTATAAACTAGGTTAAATTATGAATTCCACACTTTATTCAACCGATAATTACATTAACAAAACTTAAAAACCCAAAATAGCAGACAAAACCACAATTAAAATTCATTTTTTAAGTGTTTTATCAAAAATTAGATTTGGCAAATGCAGAAAATGCTGTCAAAGTAACTAGCAATTGAGATTTAGTTAGTTTTTGGGAGCTTTAGTTATGTGTTCAATATTCGCGATTTTAGATATCCAGTCTGACGCCACACCACTGCGTCAAGTAGCTCTTGAAATGTCAAAGTTACTCCGCCACCGCGGGCCTGATTGGTCAGGTATATACAGCAGTGACAAAGCCATTCTTGCCCATGAACGTTTAGCCATTGTTGACATCGAACATGGCGCGCAGCCACTGTTATCAACCGATGAAACCCTGATTTTGGCTGTAAACGGCGAGATCTATAACCATAAAGAACTTAAAGCCGAACTGGGCGACAAATACAGCTACCAAACTAACTCAGATTGTGAAGTGATTTTGGCCCTATACCAAGAGTATGGCATCGACTTTCTCGATAAACTTAACGGTATTTTCGCCTTTGTCCTCTATGACAAAACGAAAGATAGCTATCTTATTGGTCGCGATCATATGGGGATTATTCCTTTGTATACAGGCCACGACAGCAAAGGTAACTTCTACATCGCCTCAGAGATGAAAGCATTGATGCCTGTGTGCAAAACCGTGGAAGAATTTAAACCTGGTCACTACGTAACAGCCGAAGGATATCAGCAATATTATCAACGCGACTGGCAAGATTTTAGTGCCGTTCAAGATAATGAAGCCAGCGTCGATGAGCTACGTGAAGCACTTGAAGCTGCAGTAAAACGCCAACTCATGTCTGATGTTCCCTACGGCGTACTGTTATCTGGTGGACTAGACTCATCGGTTATCTCAGCTATCACTCAAACCTATGCTAAGCGTCGTATAGAAGATGATGGCGCCAGTGATGCGTGGTGGCCACAACTGCATTCGTTTGCGGTAGGCCTTGAAGGCGCGCCGGATCTTGCTGCAGCCCAAAAAGTGGCCGATGCTATCGGTACTATTCATCATGAGATCACTTTCACCTTCCAAGATGGCTTGGATGCGATTAAAGATGTGATTTATCACCTTGAAACTTATGATGTCACCACCATCAGAGCTGCAACACCAATGTACCTAATGGCGCGAAAAATTAAAGCCATGGGGATTAAGATGGTGCTATCTGGCGAAGGTGCCGATGAGCTGTTTGGCGGTTATCTTTACTTCCATAAAGCACCAAACGCACAAGCCTTCCACGAAGAGCTCGTGCGTAAACTCGATAAGCTGCATCTTTTTGATTGTTTACGCGCTAACAAGGCCATGGCGGCTTGGGGACTCGAGGCTCGAGTACCGTTTCTCGATAAAGAGTTTATCGACACGGCAATGCGTATCAACCCTGAAGCTAAAATGTCGAAGGATGGCCGTATCGAGAAACATATTTTGCGTACAGCATTTGAGCATAAGTTACCTAAAGAGGTGGCTTGGCGTCAGAAAGAGCAATTTAGTGATGGCGTAGGCTACTCTTGGATCGACGGACTTAAAGACCATGCCGCGCAAGAAGTTGACGACCTGCAGTTGGCTAATGCCAAGTTTAGGTTTCCGTACAACACGCCAGAAACGAAAGAAGCTTACTTCTATCGCTGCTTCTTTGAGGCGCACTTCCCGTTACCATCAGCTGCGGAAACCGTACCTGGCGGCAAATCGGTAGCCTGCTCGACACCAGAAGCATTGGCATGGGATGAAAGCCTACAGGGGATCATTGACCCATCTGGACGTGCGGTTCAATCGGTACACGAAAGCGCTTATTAGCATAATAATTTCGCTCAATAAAAAAGAGACCTTTCGGTCTCTTTTTTATGGCGATCAATCGGCTCTGAGATATAACACGCGATCTCCTTAAGTAGCATATTCAGTAGATGCTTTTACCCAAGCCAACGATAGATGTGAGTACATAGAATTTATTCCACTGCAGCCTAATAATGCCGCGCTGAATCTAGCCTTATTGACTGAGCCGCTTAAAATAATGTGCACTATCTAACTCAAGCACTTCCATCGTAAGACTACTTACATCTGATGTAAGTTCGCTAATCTGACGGTAAACCATCTGAGTTAGATGTTTTTTCTGCTCGTCGGTGCGTCCAGGCATGATTTTAAACGTGATATGAATAAAGCTACCATCAGCCAACAAGCCAACTTGGCTACTGTGACTAGCATAACTGCGGGATTTCACCGCTGAAGGCTCGAACAATTGAGATACCAACGCGCCTTGGTGCACCAACTGAACCAGTTCATCTATATCTATTTGCGCAGCTAATGGTGCTGAGTATTCAATGATACAATGGGGCATATTATTCTGACCAAACAGCAAGTTCATTGCCATTTGGATCCTTAAAATGAAAACGACGGCCACCAGGGAAAGTAAATATAGCTTTCACTATCTGGCCTCCTGCTTGCTCTACTTCAGCCATGGTTTGCTCTAATTGCTCTGAATAGATAACAATCAAAGGCGCACCTTTATCGAGGTCAAAATACTGCTCACTCAGATAAAAGCCGCCCGTAATACCAGCGTTGACAAAACAGCTGTAGCTATCACCATAATCGACAAAATCCCAGCCAAACACTTGGGTGAAAAACACCTTAGTTTTAGCCATATCCAAAACAGGGATCTCAAGGTAATTAATCGTTAGGTGTTTATTCATCGAACAATCCTTTTGTTAACACTGCATCACTCAAACTAAGCTAATAGCAAACGACTAATATTTTATTCATTATCAACAGGTTAAATACACTTATACGGCACTGGACCATAAAAAAGAAAACCATCGCTTATTTGATGCAAACGCGATTAAATCGAAAAGGGAACTCAGCTCCCTTTTCATTATGCGATTAATGCAGCCAATAGGCCAATTAAACCACCAAATACGCCCCCCCATACAACCAACCACCCAAGATGTTTTTTAATCATCTCTTGCACTATCTCTTTGACCAATTGCGGCGTAAGTTCTTCGAGACGTTGATGAACAATCGATTGAACTTGTGCTCTTAGATCTGCCATGACATCGGGCTGCTCTATTTCTTGTTTAATCAAATCATAAAAGGCGTCACTCTGAGAGATCTCAATGAGAGAGCTTTTCATCTTTTCAATAAACGGCTCTTTAAGTGGTGTTATCGCTTCTGCGCCACCAAACATAGCCAACATCCCTCCCAAAGAGGATTGTTCTACGGTCGTCACGAGAGCATTGAATGCTGGTGTCATATCAACATTTTCAATAACGGGCTGCAAATTGATATGAGTGGCGCCCTTACCTTTTTGCGACAGGAATTTATCGATATTCTCTTCAGTAAAAAATTGTTCCATCATCAAGTGTGCGATAGCGGCTTTAAACTCTTCAAAGCGTGCCGGAATCACACCGCTACCATAAAGCCCTGGCACTTTCTCAAACAGCATATGAATAGCAAGCCAATTGGTGATCGCACCAGAAAGCGCGAACAGACCAATACTTAATACAATAGGTAAGGCAAATAGATAACCGCAGACCATAATCACTGCGGCGAGTAAGTTAGTGATAACGCTTTTGTTCAACTTATATCTCCAATCGAGCTCTGATACCGAAAACGCGGTATCTTACCACAACGAAGATTTACGCTTCCAATTTATGAGTTAACAACTTTCTTACCGCTAAACTCGGTCAATTGAGTTCCGATCGATTCCATCAATAACCAACCATCCTGCTCAAAATGTTCTCGACGTACGGCTAATGCATTGGTTTCGTCGGCCAGTTCTTTAGCTTTATCAACTAAGCAACGGCCAATCCCATTATGGCGATAAGGTTCGGCTACATAGAGATCATCAAAATACCAAAGGGGCTTTAAAAAACGAGAAGAAAAGGAGGGGTAAAGTTGAATAAAACCGATCACTTGTTCGTCAACGATTGCAACAAAGATAACCGAATCATTCTCGCTCAAGCGAGAGCGCATAAACTCATGGCTATCTTCTATTGACGCAGCCTGACCTAAGTTCTGTCGATATTTATCGAACAATATCGCCAACGCAGATAAATCATCTTCTATTGCAATTCTGATCAGCATATTCCATCCTTGAAATTGGGTGTTTCGCTCTGAAACAAAACAAAAAGTTACACATCCTTATGATTTAAATAAGATTAACATAATGAATCAAAAAATACAGTGGAATTTCCCAAATCAATATTATTATCATTGAGCGAAAGAGATTTGCATTTTACTCTCGAGCTCTAGCGCGTAAATCTTTGTATTCGAAAGAGAGTGCATGCACTCGCTCTATCGGATAGCCATTGAGGAACGCCCTCTCTCTACTCTGATTTACCGCTGTAGGCTCTCCGCATATAAAGAGCTGCTGCTGACGATCAAACTGATGTACGTTAATCGCTTCGCTAAATGGATCGCCTAACATAATACGCCGCCCAAGTTTTCTCGGATTGGCATTACCTGTAATACAGGCTTGATAAGAGAATTGACTGTACTCAAGCATCATCTTCAACAACTGAGAATGCAGGTACAGATCAGCTTCATTTTGCACTCCCACATAAAGGAAAATCTCCCCTTGATGTCCCTCTGCCAAAGCTTGATTAATTATCCCATGGGCAACGCCTAAGCCACTTCCAAAAGCGATAATAATTAGCTTATCTGCAGTAAAATCTGACTTATAATGACGACTGCCTAGGGGACCTTGCACCAGCAACTGTTCTCCAATACTGGCGTAATGATATAACCAATCACTGAATTGACCATTGTATTTTCGCCTCACATGTAACTCGAGTAACGAGGCGCCTGAAATATTAGTTGGCGAGTAACTTCGAGTTAATCCATCGAAACGTCTGAGATTAATATATTGTCCAGGTTGATGACGTATCGCTTCATCAAGTTTTAAACCAATGCCAACAATAGAATCACTTAACACCGTTTTCTGTTGAATTGTTGCACCAATAAAGAGGTCTTGAGGTAAAATTGACCTAAGTGTGAGGTCCTCAGATGGCCGACATTGACAAGCACAAATATAATTACGCTTTTTTAGTGCTAAAGTTAGTCCTCTTTGTGAACCAACAACGATATCACCTTTAACCTGCTGTACTAAGCACGTCTTACAGACCCCTTTTTTACATGAGTAATTGAGACGTTGGCCATGACGGATCAGCGCATCTAATACCGTTTCTTGAGATTTAGACTCAAAAGCTTGTCCATCTAAATAAAATACTGTCATATCAGTCAATTTTTCTCATCTATTATAGGCGTTCTGCAATTTAACCATTCAATATTGGCAACAATACTACTAAAATTATAGCGACTGGTTTAACGATTGTGCTGGTGATATCTTTTCTACCACCAATAAGCAACGCTATATCACCGTTTACTGTATACATCTAACTAAAAGGTCATTATGTCTTCCGTCCCTTCATTGTTTGCTCGTCTAGGACAAAAATACAAACGACTACCTAAATATCAACGATATATAGGCATCACCTTATCTCTGTATTTAACATGGACCTTGTTACTCGGTCTACTGACTCCTTACCTTATTGTTCAACAAACGCCAAAACAGTTGTCTTCACTGTTAAATAGACCTGTAGCCTTAAAAGACGTGAGCATTAACCCATTTACATTAGCGGTTAAAATTGACGGTTTTAGCATAGCCGAGAAGGACAACAGCGCTTTCGTCGGTTTTGAACAATTAGCTTTTCAATACCAGTTTTGGCACTCTCTATTTGACTGGGGATTTAGCTTTACCGATGTCACCCTCGCTTCGCCTTATGCCAATGTGCGAAGAGTTGTAAGTAATGAGCCATTAAGGTTCAATTTTTCTGACATCATAGAGACCTTAAACGCTAACGCCACTGACACACAATCACAAGAAACTGAACAAACCAGTCAAGCCAGTCAAGCCATTCCTCATATTATGGTGACAAAACTTGCCATAGTTGATGCAGCGCTAGAACTGGCTGATGACGTCACCCAAAGCCAAGTTAGTTACCATAAAGTCAACCTCCATGTTAATGCGTTTGACTCACTCAACCCACTGGCCGTTAATGGCAAAGAGGACCCACAAAGGATCAACCATTACGATATTGAGTTTCACGGTAAGAATGGTGGAATGATAGCGCTAAAAGGGCAAGTACAACTGTCTCCGTTAGATGTGCGAGGCGATATTACATTGTCCGATATCGTATTACCCCAGTTTTGGAGCCTAGTAGCACAAGACTTTACTATTTCGTTAGATCAAGGTTATCTCGACTTTTCAACCGACTACCGCTTAGCAATAGACAACGAACAGCTTATTGCCAAAACTAACAGCGGTGAACTTACCTTGAAACAAATAGCAATTAACCATCAGCAGCGAGAAATAATGACGCTGGATGCGATTGCGCTTCATAACATCAACTTCGACCTAACGAATAAACAGGTAACCATCGATGCGTTAAGCTCGCAAAACTTATTACTCAATGCGCGCGTAGACAACGAGGGGCTTAATTTAGTTAGATTATTCACTCCTAAATCGATGCAATCATCAGCAGGTGCCGCCGCGACGCAGCCTACCGAACCTGCACTTATCGCTTCAGAAACGGTCACAGCGGTAGAGACGGCTCAAGCAGTCCCTACAACAGCAAATGACGATAAGTTAACTGCTAACCATCAAAGTGAACTAACAAGCACAAATACATCGACTAGTTTAGAGCCACAATGGAGCGCAAGATTAAATGCAATTGAGATAAGTGGATATCAACTCGCACTTAAAGAACAATTATTAAACGATGAAAACCAGTGGAATATTGGCGATATTAAACTCACTACAGGTAGTATTGATGCAGCGCTAAGTGCACCGATCGACTTTGAGTTAGCGCTTAGTCTTAATCAACAAGGTCAACTCGCCACCCGTGGCCAAATCGATGCTAAGAGCCAGAAAATACAAGCACAATTTACCCTGACTAAATTGGCGCTAAACCAGTTCCAGAACTTTCTCACCCCTTACCTTAACATCGATCTTGAGCAGGGATTGTTAAGCACCCAAGGCGAACTCGTCGCAGATGCTGAGGCACAGATGCGTGTAAACGCAGCCGTTCAAATCGATGAGCTATCGATAAGGGACAACTTACAGCAACAACCCCTATTAAAATGGCATAGCCTTGACATTAACCAAATGGAGTTTGATAAACAAACTAATGCATTGGTTATCGATCAAGTGACCCTAACTAAGCCCTTCGGACGTGTGTTAATTGCCGAAGATAGAAGCACTAACTTTCAAGGCTTAGTCAAAGATCTTGAGCCTCAGGCCGAAGCTACGCCAGCAGAAAAAGCGCAGCGAAGCATAGATGAAACGCCATCACCAATGGCACTATCGATAAACAATGTGATTATCAATGGCGGTTCAACATTCTTCGCCGATAAATCATTAACGCCTAACTTTGCCGCAAGTATTGAGCAGCTGTCAGGTAGCATCTCAAACTTGTCATCGAGCAGTAAAAAGGCCGCCGGTGTCGACATTAAAGGTAAAATAGACAGATATGCTCCGGTCACGCTCAAAGGAGAAATAAATCCTTTACTTGAGCAACCTTACTTAGATTTAGATCTTAGCTTTAAACATGTTGAGTTAACGTCGGTTAACCCCTACTCGGGCACCTATGCCGGTTACTACATCGACAAAGGCTTAATGTCTTTAGACCTTAACTATCAACTTGAGAACAATCAACTCGTAGGAGATAACCACCTCGTTGTCGATCAGCTACAACTAGGAAAAAGAAGTGAAAGCAGTTTAGCCACCTCCCTGCCGGTAACCTTGGCCATCGCATTATTACAAGACAGGAATGGCGTTATTGATCTCGGCTTACAAGTATCTGGCGATCTTAATGAACCAAGCTTCAGCTTTGGCAGCATCGTCATGACCGCATTTACCAATGTGATAACGAAAGCCGTGACAGCACCATTTAGTTTGTTAGCTGGGCTGCTGGGATCAGATGATGAATTAGACAAAGTCGCCTTTAATGTAGGCTCAGCGGCGCTCAATAAGGATAGTCAATCCTTACTCGATAAACTGGCAAAAGGCCTAAAAGACAGACCAAAACTGCGCCTTAGCGCAAAAGGAGCCGTCAACCTCACTGAAGATAGCCAAGCCTTAATGAGTGCGCAGTTACAGCAAAAGTTAGCACAAACGGCCAACCTGGATATAGCAGCCCTCCCAGCAGGACTCAGCCCAAGTACTTACCCAACATCAGGCGTATTATCTGATGCGCTAAAACGTCTTTACGAGACAGAACTTGGTCTACCCGCCGATGAGATAAAACAGCAGATTGAAACACGCCAAGAGCAAAAATTATCTGAAGACGATCTGTTAACACGTTGGCACATGACCTTATATAACTCACTATTGTCGCACCAAGATATTGGCGAATCGGCACTAGGTACACTTGCTCAGCAGCGGGCTGTCACCGTAAAACATTATCTTATTGAGCAAGCTAAGATTGAACCAGGAAGAATATTTGTCCTCGATAGCCAAGCGGATCTCAATACCAGCGCAAGCCAAGCACTATTGACCCTTAGTGCAGATTAGTATCAGTAGGAGCGAGCTAAGCCTCGCTCCTACTCTATCTTGCTCGCCTTTAGTTATCCACCAGCACTCGCTGACTTGTACTGATGGGTATGACTTATAATCCGTCAACATATACCCACACGACGCTTGCATTATTTCTAGCGTTTATCTGCCGCAAGTTAAAATCAAAACTTTGATCCTAGTCACGCTTAAGTTAAAATCACGCCCACTAAACCATATGAGGAAGTTGTTAATGTTTATTGTTCGTTGGGTATTAGGCCGCATCATCCTGTTTTTTAATTTTATTTTCGCTCCCAAAAAACGCCAACGTCCGATCACCGAACAGGTTAAGATCGATGAACAAACTCGCCAAATTCAACTATATCAATACCCAGCCTGCCCGTTTTGCGTCAAAGTACGCCGCGCGATTCGTCGTCAAGGATTAAACATCGCGACCGTTGATGCAAAAAAAGCAGAACATCAACAAACCCTCGTCGAACAAGGCGGTAAAGCCATGGTGCCTTGCCTACGTATCGAAGATAATGGCCAAGTTCAGTGGATGTATGAGTCATCAGATATCATTAACTACCTAAACCAGCGCTTCGCCTAACTAACAAAATGCGCGTTAATAAAGGCTATTAACGCGCATACTTACATCCTGTTGCTATTTATATCTCTTCAGAGCTTTTAATCAGAGCTTTGGCATCATCCCTTTCAATACGATATCGTGATAAGTTACCACGCCTAAAATTTTGCCCGCCTCTATCACTGGCGCCTTATTAATGCCAAAACGCTCAAATAATCTTGCGGTATAACGAATATCCATATCGGCATGAACCGACAGCACGGGCTTAATCATGATCTCATAAACATTTACTCGCTGGGGAGATTTGTCTTTAGCAAGCACCTTACGCGCGATATCACTCATGAGTACCATGCCATATTCGTCATGTTCATGACGCTTATTAACCAATAACATACTGACATCATGAGACACCGCTAATTGAATTGCTTCAGATACAGTATGCAGCCCATCGATCATGGCGTAATCATCGGTCATCACATCGCTATTTTTTATTGGCGTCGATGGTTTCATATTTGATCCTCAATCTCTTTGCTGAGTATTTCGACTTGATGAGCGATACCGACCGCATCTTCCACATCAATCTGAATCGCAATCCCTTGTCCGGGATTGGTTTCAAACTCACCCACCTTGCAGATAGTTTCTAAAATTGTCCGGCTCATATGCTCCTCAACCAACCATAAAATGACATCACGTTGAATATCGAGTCCGAGCCCCATAAAGGTTTTCTTTTTCTCTAAACCTTCACCTCGAGCATGATTAATTACCGTCGCGCCAGTGGCACCAGCCTCTCTTGCAGCATCAAGCACGACATCGGTGCAGGTTTCGTCGACAAACGCGACAATAAGTTTAAAGCGCATGTTATCGCTCCTTAGCGGATTTTCGCTTAATCATAAATTCAACTAACTGGGCATAACCCATCACAGTGATCATGGGAAATAAACTGGCAAAAGCAATCAAACCAAAGCCATCAATTAAGGGATCGCGGCCATCGACATTGGTGGCTAAACCTAAGCCAAGCGCCGCCACTAAAGGGACGGTGACGGTTGATGTCGTTACCCCCCCTGAATCATAAGCTAAGGGCACAATCATCTTTGGGGCATAAAAAGTTTGTATCACCACCAACACATAACCCGCCATAATGTAATAGTGAATGGGATCGCCAACCACAATGCGAAAGCAACCCAGTGCTATACCCACAGCAACCCCTATCGCGACAGAGATCCTTAATCCCTGTATACCTATGGTTCCCCCTGAAACTTCATTGGCCTTAATGGCAACGGCAATGAGCGAAGGCTCCGCGATGGTCGTACTAAAACCTATCGCTGCCGCAAAGATATAAACCCACAAATAGTCTTGCCAAACAAAAGGCGACATGTCGCCATCGGGGTGTAAGAAACTTGGTGAGGTCAGTTGGTTCGCCATGTCCTCACCGATTGGAAACAGTGCTAATTCCAATCCAACGAGAAAAAAAGTCAACCCCAAAATCACATAAATAAACCCGAGTAGCACTTTCTGCCAATGAACTATGGGACGCCTTAACACCCCAAGCTGAAAACCAAACAAAATAACGGCTATAGGCACAACGTCACGGGCAGTGAGCAATAAAGTGTTAAAGATATCACTGACCATATTCATTAGAGCACCGCCATGCCATAAAGTAGTACGAAGATCATTGGCGTTAAACTCGCAAAAGCAATTAATCCAAAACCATCGAGCATCGGATTACGCCCCTTAATAACAGTTGCCAGACCGACACCTAATGCGGTGACTAAGGGCACTGTGATCGTCGATGTGGTTACCCCGCCAGAGTCATATGCAATACCGATGATATTGTCGGGAGCAAAACTGGTGAGGATCATCACTAACACATAACCACCGATGATCAAATAGTGAATCGGCCAGCCTTTAAGTATTCTGATCACCCCAAGCAAAATAGCCAAACCAACCGATATCGCCACAGTTAATCTCAACCCCATAGCATAGCTATCCATCGCCTCAGTTGAATTAACGATGGCACCAGAACGAGCAGCCACCTCAGCGGCCTCATTCGCGACCGCGGTTAATGCGGGTTCAGCGAGTGTAGTACCAAAGCCTAATGAAAACGAAAACACCACCAACCAAAAAACACTGCCCTTTCGTGCTAATGCTTGTGCTAATGACTCGCCAATAGGAAACAAACCCATCTCTAAGCCAAATACAAAGAAAGTTAAACCAAAAACAATAAACAATAAACCGATTAGAATAGAGGCAAGATCAGCGGGCGCTTGTTGCAAGACGACAATTTCAAAAAATCCGACGACAAAAATAATGGGGAGCAGATCCCTAAAGCTACCTAGCAGCGAGGTCAAAAGCTTCATTATTGCCGACATTCTCTCTCCTAAGAATTGCACATTCCACACTCATTTTAGTTTGCCAACCCCCAACCAAATAACAACAACTAATTAACACCAACACGACTTAACGTGATTTATGTCAAATTGCCTGTCCTATACGAGCGGCAAACAGTCCGTTTGTTAACCTCGCAGCAATTACATTTAATAAGCGAGCGACTTATTGATGAATTCAAGATGCTCATACATAGTGCTCAATCTAATAGCCCTAATTTAAGCGCCTGTCTGTATAAAGGTGTGATCTATTGATGATATAGCCAGCCAATTACGTTATCCTCACTTATGCTAACCCAATCACACCAAGAAACTGCATCGAATGACTATAAAATCATGCCAATAAAAAATGTTGTTTTACTCTTTCTACTTGCCAACCTCACCACTGCGTGTGCGGGGAGTAAACCCGACGTCGATGACTTTACAATTAAAGTAGAAGACAGATTTCAAACCTCGATTAAAGGCGATGGTATCAAGCTGTTTACCTACAAGGTGAAGTACGCCCATTTACCGACGCTTGAACAACCTCATATGGCGCGTGTGAGAAAGTTAGAAAGAAAGAAGCGCGCTAGCAACAATTTATCCCAGTGGACACAGCAGATTGAGCTAGGACTAGATAAAACCATCAATATGACAGGGTATTGTCGTGAGGGCTATATCGAACTGAGCCGAATTGTCGAAGTTGGCCGAGGTGAGATCCGTGGTGAATGTAATGATGGGGCTTCAAAAGACGATATCAAAAAATTCGCCTCCTGAATATTGTCGGCACCTCTCCAGTCAGTTAGTGATTAAATACCCCATGCACCAAAAAATGTACGGTTTGTTCAATGACTTTAGCGTTATTCATCATCAAAGGATGAGTTACTGGCAGTGCGATATGATCCTTCATTCCCGCTAATTTAGTCCGTTCTACCGATACTTTACCATCATTAGGCTTAGGTAACATGGTAGACAAGAGTATATTGATACTGCGGGTCCCCGCAATAACACCGAGTTCAAAATTAACGTCTCCGAGGCGGTTAGGAACACTCATCGCTTCGGTCCCAAGTTGCATTCCTGCAGGGCCATTAATAAACCTAAATCCAGGCACATTATGCAATGTATCAACAACCTCGCTGCCTTGATTTGGAGGACCTAACATCACGACTCGCCCTAAATTGTCTATATGATGTTGACTCAAATATTGCCGCACTAAAATCCCGCCCATTGAATGAGTAACGAAATTAATTTTCCGCGCATCGCCACATAAAGATAACGCCTCAGCCACTGCGACGTCGGCAAGTGTCGCTATATCGTGTTTAGTTGATGGATAGGAATGATTGATACAGCGATAGCCCCGCTTTTCGAGTGCTAATGCCAACTTACGTAAAGAACGTTCACTGCGGGCTAGGCCATGAAGTAAAATCACATATTCTTGCATATTGGTATCAGCAGTAGAGCATTTCGTCATAAAAACGTCTTTGCGAGTAGTGACTAATATCTGCATTCTATCAAGCTTGATTCTAGAAAGGATACGAGAATTTCCTGAAAAATGCGCGGTAATACAACGATTAAAAGCAGGCACTAACTACAAAAAGTAACTACAACAAGAAGTGGCTCTAATAAGAAACAGATGTGGCACAAGCTAAGCTAGCACCACATCTGTCATTTCTATCGTGCTATTTTCGACTAGTTAACATCAAAGCGATCGAGCTCCATCACCTTATGCCATGCGGCAACAAAATCATGAATGAATTTATCTTTAGCATCTAAGCTGCCATAAACTTCAGCCAAGGCCCGGAGAACAGAATTGGAACCAAACACAAGATCAGCACGTGTCGCAGTCCATTTAAGCTTGCCGCTAGCGCGATCGATACCTTCAAACAGATCTTGGGCATCTGATGTCGATTGCCATTGAGTGTCCATGCTCAACAAATTAATGAAGAAATCATTAGTGAGCACGCCCGTGTTATCGGTAAACACACCATGTCTCGAGTCGCCAACATTGGTACCAAGTACGCGCATACCACCAATCAATACTGTCATCTCTGGAGCGGTCAGCGTTAACAACTGGGCTCTATCAAGCAGCAAAGCTTCAGCTGGCACACTGTATTTCGCTTTAACAAAGTTTCTAAAGCCATCGGCATAGGGCTCTAGTACATCAAATGACTCACTATCGGTTTGCGCTTCGCTGGCATCAACACGCCCTGGTGTAAAGGGTACGCTTATCTCAACACCGGCATTTTTTGCCGCGATTTCAACACCGACACCACCCCCCAATACAATAAGATCAGCCAATGACACTTGTTTATTACCGCTCTGCGCCTGATTAAATGCTTGCTGAATGTCAGCATAATGCTGAAGCACTTTAACAAGCTGATCAGGCTGATTCACCGGCCAACTATTTTGAGGGCTCAACCTTATTCTTGCACCATTGGCACCACCTCGCTTGTCGGAGCCTCTAAAGGTAGATGCAGAGGCCCAAGCGGTGGATACCAACTCAGATACTGTTAAGCCAGACTCGGCGATCTTAGATTTTAAGCTTGATACATCTTCCGCATCGATAATCTCATAATTAGCTTTAGGCAGAGGATCTTGCCAAATGAGATCTTCATCGGGCACTTCAGGCCCAAGGTAACGCGCTTTAGGCCCCATATCGCGATGGGTTAATTTAAACCAAGCACGAGCGAATGTATCGGCAAAGTATTCGGGGTCCTCAAGAAAACGCCTCGAGATCTTCTCATAAGCAGGATCTTCTCGAAGCGCTAAATCGGTCGTTAGCATCGTCGGAACCTTACGCTTACTCGCATCAAAGGCATCAGGGATCTCCCCTTGACCGGCACCATTGGTTGGCTGCCACTGATGAGCACCAGCGGGGCTCTTGGTTAACTCCCATTCGTAACCAAACAAGTTCTCGAAGAAATAGTGACTCCACTGCGTGGGCGTTTGCGTCCACGTCACTTCGAGTCCACTGGTAATAGCATCGCTGCCCTTACCACTGCCATAACTGCTTTTCCAGCCAAAACCCTGTGCTTCAATATCGGCCGCTTCAGGATCGGCTCCCACTAATGCGGCATCACCTGCACCATGGGTCTTACCAAAAGTGTGTCCCCCTGCGATAAGCGCCACGGTTTCTTCATCATTCATCGCCATTCTCGCGAAGGTTTCTCGAATATCTGCGGCCGCCGCTAATGGATCGGGTTTGCCATCGGGCCCTTCAGGGTTGACGTAGATAAGTCCCATCTGCACCGCGGCGAGAGGGTTTTCAAGCTCGCGATCACCTGAGTAGCGTTTATCACCTTCGAGCCAACTGTTTTCAGCGCCCCAATAGACATCATTTTCTGGTTCCCAAACATCCTCTCGACCACCAGCAAAACCAAAGGTTTTGAATCCCATTGATTCAAGCGCCACGTTGCCGGTTAAAATCATTAAGTCGGCCCAAGAGATTTTCTGACCATATTTCTGCTTAACAGGCCAGATAAGTCTGCGCGCCTTATCGAGGTTGCCATTGTCGGGCCAACTATTTAACGGCGCAAACCGTTGTTGCCCTGAGCCTGCACCACCACGTCCATCGCCAGTTCTATAGGTTCCCGCACTGTGCCACGCCATACGAATAAACAATGGACCATAGTGACCGAAATCGGCAGGCCACCAGGTTTGAGAATCTGTCATCAGTTGACGTAAATCTTGCTTTACTTCTTCTAAATTCAGACTCCTGAATGCCGCTGCATAATTGAAGTCTTTATCCATCGGATTTGATTTAGCAGAGTGTTGATGTAAAAGATCGACTCTGAGTTGATTTGGCCACCAATCTTTATTGGTTGTGCCGCTTCCTGCGCCGTGATGCATTGGGCATTTACTGTCAGACATCTTGCTATCTCCTTCCTGGTTAATAACAGGCTTGGTTTCCTATAAGGTCTATTAGTTATAGTTGCTTAACATCGCTTTATGCCAATGAAGCTTATCTATCACTAAGATAGCTTTTTCCGATTAGCCCTGTTTTGAATAGCGGTATAGCGAGTTACCGCTCATTCCCCTCCACAAATTAACGCCACAATCTCATGCTAGCCACTTATGTTAGTAACTCTGCAAAAAGGGCTATCGAGCAGATAGCTTACTCTGATGACTTAATAACTGAAAAACCGATAAGGTAGAGGGTATCAATCGCACCATAGATGTCGATGATCACTTTTTTAAGCTCTGATAGCGTCATATTTTCTTGCTGAGCGTGAACATCATTCAAATCGCTAAAAGCGAGCTTTTCAACCCGCTCAACCAGGACGTCGCAAAACCAGCGATGATCCTCAAATGTCGCTACATGTAGACGTTGCCCAGCAGTGAAATGAGACTCAGATTGATCTCTTAAGGTGATATTTTTAGCGCCAGTGAGAATATCGGCCTCGAAGCGCTGGAAAAAGGTGATCTCACCATCAATGGAATATGTCATAAATCCTCACGATTAAAATATTTGCCTATAGCCGCCTGCCTAAGATTAAGTTAAAATCCGCCTCCGGTTTACGCTATCTCGAAGCTAGGCCCTATTTTGAGTTAACTAAACACTTAGGTGGAGCGTATGAACAGAAAACAGAAAATCATCAAAAAGACGGCCAAGCGAGCTAAAGCACGTCTAAATAAGCACACTCCACCCAGTGTCAAAAAGTATGTCTCTAAAGGTGATCGCGCTAAAGAACTTGCTCGCGAGCAAGCTGAGATGGCAGCAAAAGCCAATGAATTAGCCAAAGAGCAACCGGCTGTTGATACTGATGTCGCTATAGAACCCCCTGCCACAGACGGCACAAATGACAAAAGCGACGCTTAATCGAATTTAAGTAAACGGGTCAAATACCTAAAGCTATTACAATATCGACTAACCAGATCAAATGCCGATGGGCGCCGCGAAGAGAAAGCTCATCCGACAACGCGCCCAACACGCAATTAAATCTACATCGCTTTGCTCTACAGATTACGAGTACTCAATCTCGTCACTCAGTCTTGTCGCTGGCCAACAACCAATTCGGTGGCTCTAGTACTTTCCTCACAATCTTGCTCTTCGCTGAGTTGCGCCATTTGTGCACAAGATGATGACAAAGGGTTAGAGCTAGAGACGCTAAGCTCCTCATTTAAATCGTCAAATTCATCTTTTTCGTAACTGGTAAAAAGCCTAGTACTCTGCACTTTATCCACCAAATGAAAGGCAGTCCACACCCCAAGAATACCGAAAACAATTGACCCCATGACTTGGCCAATCAATACCCCTTGAACACCGCCCCACTGAGCACCATAGTAAACAAAAGGAATCGTACCCAATGTGGCCTTACCCACATTAAACAAGGTTGAATACTTGGCTTTACCTAAGTTATTAAATGAGGCATTAGCGACAAACAGAGCCCCAGAAAACACAAAAAATACGGCAATATAACTACAGAAGAAGCGAATCAACTCTGCGCCATCCCCTTGCATGCCAAACACAACAACGATCTGCTCTTGTAATAGAAACAGCAGTAGCGAAAGCGATACCACATAGATCCCGCAAAAGAGCAGTGCTTTCATCAAGATCTCTTTTACCCGCTCAAATTCACGTGCACCAAAGTTTTGTCCAACGATAGGCCCAACCGCACCCGATAATGCAAATATCATCCCAAAGGCGACGGGAGTTAAGCGCCCTAGTACCGCCCATGCCGCAACATAACTATCACCAAAATCGGCAATGGCTCGGGTTACGACGGCATTACCAATCGGCGTGGCAATATTGGTCACCATGGCGGGACCTGCAATGGCAAAAATAGGTCGAATATCTTCTTTAAGCCATGACAGGTCGAATCGTCCGATCAAGTTATGCTTAATGAATACGCCTCTGGCAGCAACGATTAATACGGCAATACGCGCCAACACCGAAGCTAATGCTGCACCTTCGATCCCCATGGCCAGCAAAAAAATAAAAATAGGGTCAAACACTAAATTGACGCCACCACCAATAAGGGTTGAGACCATCGACAGTTTTGCATCACCCACCGCACGTAGTGCAGCGCCCAACGCCATGGCTAAGCAGATGAGCGGCATCGAGGGCACCAAGATATAAAGATAATCCGCAGCAAGATCGGCCGTATGACCAGTGGCTCCAACAAGGGCCAACAATTCGGGAATAAAGATGGTCACAATAATAGCGACAAGGACTGCAACCAACAGGGTAACAACCGCACTATTGAGCAATAACCGCTTAGCGAGTTCAAACTGTTTCGCCCCTATCGCCCGTGAAACCAACGCGCCTAAAGCGATAGATAAACCAATGCCGATTGATGTAGTAAAAAATGAAATGGTACCGGCATAGCCAACTGCTGCAGCGAGTTCCTGCTCACCTAACATGCTTAAGAAAAATATGTCGATAAGATCAACGACAAACAGCGCGGATATGCCAATGGCAGCCGTAGAGCTCATCACCAGAATATGGCGCATGATGGAGCCTTCGACAAACTTAGCTTTGGTCATCTTGGTCCTTACGCGATTGAGGGAAATAACACTGTCTGACTACAAGTCCTTCTCAAGTTCGCCGCCACACTTATCACAATAGAGAGCTTCGACCTCATGCCCCATTTTTAAACAGTTGCTGCAACGTCTTAGGTCTTTCTTGCGCACAATTTCTTGTGATATCTCAGCGGTTAAAATACCTGTTGGGATGGCAATAATGGAGTAACCAATTAACATGGTCAGCGCTGCTATCGCTTGTCCCAATGTGGTTTGCGGCGTGATATCTCCATAGCCGACGGTCGTAATTGTCACAATGGTCCAGTAAATAGACTTTGGCATTGAAGTAAAACCATGTTCAGGCCCTTCAACGACATACATAACGGCACTCAATACCATCACGATAAGGCTCACTGAAAAGAAAAACAGAAATACCTTGCGACTGGACTGCATCATAGCGCGCAATAAAATATTACCCTCACTAAGATAACGCAGCAGTTTTAATACCCTAAAAATACGAAACAAGCGTAATACTCTGATCACTAAGGTAAAGCTCGCGCCAGGGAACACCAACGCCAAATAGCTAGGTAAGATGGAGAGCAGATCGACTACGCCATAAAAACTGCGCGCATATTTCACGGGTTGTGCAGAACAGTACAACCTGAGTAGGTACTCAAGGGTAAATATCCCAGTAAAAAACCACTCAACAATGCGGATCAAGTCGCCATACTGGCTATGCACACTGTCTATAGTATCGAGAAACACCAAGGAAACGCTGAGCACAATACAGACTATCAGGGCTAAATCGAAATAGCGGCCCGCCTTAGTCTCTGTACCAAAAATGACCTGTCGCAGTTTTAATCTCAATGTATCGTCGTTCGCATCCATCGAAAAGTATAATCCTTATGAAGAGTTAGCGTGTTTAGGCTGCTTATACTGATTGGTACCATAATAGAGAATCTAATAAACCGATCCAGCTTAATCTAAAATTAAGGTATGATGAATATCCAAGTAACACTTTATTTTAGCTAGATATGATGATGCAGATATTATTTAAACCACTCCTGCTGATAATTTTACTTTTAAGCACAAGCCTCACGTGGGCCGCTTCCAACGTGCAACACTCTCCCCAAAGTAGCAGTCATAGTGATATTGGCAAGGTTGATCTTGTGGTTGTAGATAAATCAAACGCCAGCATGATGTTAATGCGCAAAGGTAAAGTTCTCCGCCGCTATAAAATTGCCATGGGTGATAGGCCTACAGGCCATAAACAACAAGAGGGAGATCAACGCACTCCCGAAGGACGTTACATTCTCGACTATAAAAAGTCGGATAGCGCATACTACCGCGCAATTCATATCTCCTACCCCAATGAGGAAGATAGGTTAAGAGCCGAGGCCCTTGGCATCGATCCTGGAGGGCAAATAATGATCCACGGCCAAAACCCTAACTCCTCGCTCACCCCAGATGAAGCACAAGAGTTTAATTGGACCGATGGCTGCATTGCCCTTAAAAATAATGAAATCGATGAGCTTTGGCGCGCCGTTGATATGGGGACACCTATTGAGATATGGCCCTAACCGCTTCAACCTAAATACATTATAACCATCAATAATTCATTAATACGCTCACGAGTAACCAACATGGCCAATTGCACTATCACATCGAATCAAGAGCCATCGAATCAACTGACAGGCAAACAACTTGAACATTCTTGGCCAGCATTTAGCAAACAGATCTTAGACTTCATGGCTACGCTCAATCTCGACACGCTCAAGCTCAATTGTGATCATGTCGCCCTGAGAGTCAACTCGGTTGCTGCGGCTGATAACTTATCCGACTATTTTGCCAAGCAAGGCACCATTATCTCTAACAACATGATCAATGGCCGCCCTATTCTAATTATTGAATTAGATACACCAATGCAATTAGGCGAGATGCTCATTGAGTGCGTCGAACTGCCCTATCCCAGTGACAAGCCTTACCCAGTTGAAGGATGGGAGCATATTGAACTCGTATTGCCTAGCGAAGCGCAAACCTGTGAGCAACTGCAGCAGGCGCTTGTGTCTGTCGCTCCACAGCTTAGGCCCATTATTGCGGGAGATACAGCAATAAAAATCAAGCAGAGTTCTCCCAAGGGAGAACATGAACGTCTAGCCAACCCCACGATCGCCTTTAAACGCGATAACCTCTGCATAAAAGTACATTCTCACGGCATCAAGGAGGTCATTGCCTCGGAAGCTAAATAACCTAAGCCGCGAATGATAGCGTTATTTTAAACAGGGTTAGCGATGACCGATGACAGATAAAACGAACATCATTAGTCCTCAATCTTCTCGATATAGAGAATGACTTCACCGACCTTGAAACCAAACTTAGTCATTTCTGTTTTATTAAACAGGCGTTTTTCATCGAGGAGAAACATCCAATCATCTAGGGTGACTCGATAGGTGTCGCCATCGACAACTATGTCCAAATCATATTGCCAAAATAACGCTGAGCCTTTGGTGTTGCCTGTGGCAATGCCAATAACATCGTCCGCTTGCCCCTGATATTGATTGTCAGCAACTTTATTGAGTCGCCAAATTCGAGTCGACTTTTCACCGTCATCAAACAAAAACCATTCTTTAATTTCACCTTTGTCGCCATCCCAGCTCGCAATAAGGTCAACATCAAAACGGCGCAGTAACTTGCCAGACCTATCTAGCACGATGCCATAAGCCTTTAACTTGCCATCAAAAAACTGCTCTAACTTAAGTTCTGGGGTGGTGTTACCGTAGTCATCTAAACTCGCTGAACCACATCCGCCGAGTAAGAAGAACAATAGGATAAAGGTAAATTTTCTCATTGGGTTAACCCTAACAATTGTTTTCTAAGCCTTGGCTCAGAGGTGTTTTCCGAAAGCCATATAGACAAGAAAGCATTACCGAAACGTGGATCGTCAATAACACCGATCAACTCATCATCAAAGTAGAAATGACTCACACTGTCTTGGGTCACTAACAGAGTTAATACGTCCCCAGGAGCGACATCGGGCCAAATTTTTGCAAGCGGTGTTAACCACAGCTCAATCTCAGCGGCATCATAACCAAGCTGCTGCCACTGCTCACCAGTCGCATCGATAAGCGCTTGTTTGTCGATCTCTTTGTAATACTCAATTCTAAGCGCTTTAGGCTTCATCTCGGTTACATCAAAAGGAATATCACTGGCAAACAGCTCGGCGCGATATAAGGTCCAAAACAGGTAGTTCATCTCACCAGCACCGACCTTTTGCAATTGATTCAAAGGTGAAGCATAAGCATTGGCGCTGAAAAGCAACACAATTAGCCATCGGTACATGTCACACCTCATCTTATTGGGTTAGAAAGCTGCAACTGTCGATGACAAATGACAAAAATAGGCATCAACAATGACCACACCAGCATCAGCGATAACACTAGCCAAATATCAGACCAAACAGCCTTTAAGCTACCAAATTGAATACCAGCCCAATAACTACTTGCGCCACCGACAGCACCGAATAACGATGCGACAAGCAAACTGCGCTCAGTGAGCCACTTTAAGCTATGATTCAAACTGATAATGAAAATGCACCACAACAGCAGCAACCAAACCGGAAAGCCTTGATTAACACTCTCGAAACCGCCCACCTCAAGCTGTAGCTTATCGACGGCGATCCCGATTGGCACCAAGAGCAATACCTTCATATCTTGTTTACGAGTAGGCGATAATCCAAAGTGAATTGCGATTAATCCAGCCATGATTATTGCAGCATACTGAGGCAATAATGCCGCAGAAAACCAGCACAGCTGAAATAGCAATAGATTAATAATCCAAAATAGTTTCATCAGCCTGTCCCATAAAGCGGGGCTTTCTAGCCACGATATGATGAGTACTGATCACCCGCTCTTTAAATGCCCCTTCACAGTAACAAAAATAAAATAACCACAGGCGCTTAAACTCTTCGCTGTAGCCAAGTTTAACCAACTCAGGCCAACGCTTTTCAAAGGCTTGTCGCCAATCATGTAAGGTTCTAGCGTAATGCAACCCGATATCATCGATATCGCTGATGACCATATCGGTTTGCTCACTTAAATGTGTACTCATTACCGCAACAGAGGGTAAGCAGCCTCCAGGAAAGATATATTTCTGAATAAAATCGACGCTCTTGCGATACTTCTCATAACGCGCATCGGCAATGGTGATCGCTTGAATCAGCATCTTTCCATCAGCCTTAAGCAATCCCGAACAAGTTTTAAAGAAAGTACTGAGATACTCATGGCCAACAGCCTCTATCATCTCAATCGATACCAGCTTGTCGTATTGACCCTCGAGTAAACGATAATCCTTTTTAAGCAGGGTAATTTTGTCGCTCAAGCCAGCTTGCTCTATGCGCGATTTGGCAAACGCATACTGCGCATCTGAAATCGTGGTAGTGGTCACGTGGCAACCATAATTTTGTGCCATATAGACAGCCAATCCGCCCCAGCCAGTACCTATCTCAACGACATTATCAGTACTTTTAAGTTCGAGTTTTTCACAGATCGTGCGCATCTTGTTTTGCTGGGCATCACTTAGATTAGTCGCAGCATCGCTATAAACCGCGCAGGAATAAAGCATGCTGGAGTCGAGAAAGCGTTCATACAGATCATTGCCGATATCATAATGAGCCAAGATATTACGTTTTGAACCTTGCTCAGTATTGATGTTTTTACGTCTTAAGAAGACGTTTTTAATTTTTGACAACCATGCCATCTTGCTCTCTATTGCATCGAGTTTAGACTGGTTTCTGGCCATGACTTGAATCAATGCGGTTAAATTCGGACTGGTCCATTTGCCATCGAGAAACGCTTCTGCCGCACCTATGCTCCCGCCCTGAATAACATCTTTAAAAAAGCTCGCATCATGTATCACTATTTGTCCACAAAGGGTGGCGTTTCTATCACCCAGCACACTGTGATTGTCGCCTTCGATAAGCTCAATACAGGCATCATTAAGCTGGGATAATAACTTGATAATCAAGGTGCGATATTTGCTATTCGCACCATGGATTAGCGAATGTTCACGAGGGCTAAGCGTCTGATTTTGTTTTACAAGCTGTTCCATTTTAACCTCGCTAATTAGACAATACTGTCTTTTTATATTTTTGAATCCGATTCAGGGTGCGGGACAAAAGGCACCCGTTTCAAATATAACTTCAATGCTTGCCAATAAATCCCCGCGACCATTTTGATGGTCATTGCGGGAGTGGCGAATAATGTTTTTAGTAACCCTTTTGCACTTAATGCGCGTTTAGATAAAGCTAAGGTCGCATCAAATACTTTTTCCGTTTTATGGTTCTCAATATGCACCATGGCCTTGTTAGACGGTGGCGTGATACGCCAATGGTAGGTCATATCCATCTCCATAAATGGCGATACATGAAACGCCTTCTTAACCGTCAATTCGCCATCCAAACGCAACAGATAATAGTGACGTTGTTGCCAAGGGGTATTACTCACCTCGGCTAACATATACTTGCACTCTTGCTGTTGGTCATAGCAGAAGTAGAAGTTAATCGGACTGAAATAAATCCCCAAGCACCGACATTGAGCCAGCATGAGTACACGTCCAGATTGCTGCCAATCACCACCTAATTGCCTGACTTTCTCACCAATACGCTGCTTGAGGCTGCCAGGTTCATTTTTTAAGTAATCTTTTTCATTAAAACGAATAGGGTTAAACCAACTGTGACCAAATAATCGGCTGCGGCTAAGCAGTACAGGCAATTCATCGAGATCGAGACCCATCATATACATCTGATAACGAAAGGCATGGGGAATTGCGCCAAAACGACGATGGCGAACTTGTCCGTGATAGATACCACTTTTTTCTATAGCATTAGATGCTTGAATGGGAGGATGGCTCATAGAGTGAGCCCAAATCGATTAGTGACATCGAGTGCGCTACGCACCCCATCCTCATGGAATCCATTATACCAATAAGCACCAACAAAATGGGTTCCTCTTTGACCGCAGATCAATGAGCGCTGTTTCTGCGCCGCTACACTGGCATCGTTTAAGACCGGGTGATGATAGACAAAGCTACGTAACACTTTCTCTGGCGCTATCTCATCACTTTGATTCAAGGTAACGCAGAAAGTCGTGTCACTTTTTATCCCTTGGAGTATGTTCATATTGTAGGTGACGCAAGAGGGACGACTAAAATTATCATCCAACATATAATTCCAACTTGCCCACGCTAGAGGACGTTTAGGCAATAAGCTAATATCGGTGTGCAGCACTACCTCATTGCGGCTGTATGGAATACCACCTAACACTGCTTTTTCATTTTCAGTTGCATCGCCAAGTAGCGCTAACGCTTGGTCTGAATGACAAGCAAATATCACCTCGTCAAAGACTAACCCATCTCCATTGGCGAGCTTAACTACGACGCCCTCATCAGTTCGAATGACAGAGTCAATGTTAGACTCAGTCAATATCGGTTTTGACAACTGTGACAAGATAGCATCGACATACACTCTTGATCCCCCAGGGACAACTTGCCACTGAGGACGATCGCTAATATTGAGCAAACCGTGGTTATAAAAGAACTGAATAAAAAACTTCAGCTCAAATTGGCGCATTTCGGCAAGACTCGTCGACCAAATCGCTGCGCCCATAGGGAGAATGTAATGCTGACAGAAAAACTCAGAGAAACCATGCTCCTCCAAAAAATCACCAAGTGTATGACCTGCAATGATATTTTTTTCATGAAATGCTTGTTTACATAGCTTATTGAATTTAAGGATCTGCTGGATCAGCCCCCAAAACTGCGGCCGAAAAATATTTCTGCGTTGAGCAAATAGCGAGTTTATCCCGTGACCATTATATTCAAATCCAGTTTGTCGATTATGGACACTAAAGCTCATCTCCGTTGGTTGCCCAACAATGCCCAACATATCCAGTAGGCGATTAAAATGAGGGTAGGTTCTATCGTTAAATACAATAAAGCCAGTATCAATGGCATAGGTTTGGTTTTGATGAGTAATATCGACTGTAGCGGTGTGACCACCGACATAGTTATTTTTCTCAAACACGGTAACGTCATACTGCTTGTCTAGAAGATAAGCGCAGGTTAATCCAGAAATACCCGACCCAATTACAGCTATCCGCTTCATGCCTAGTTCATCCTTATCGCTAAGCGGCGCCACAAAGAAAATGGCAGCCAACTTAAACATTTCATCAAAAATATAAAGACCCCTGGAAAGCTAATATCGCGCTTTCCCTTAGCGATCCCTTGAATAATCTTCTGCGCCGCTTGCTCAGACGAGACAATCATCGGCATGGCAAAGGTATTGCGTGACGTTAACGGTGTATCGACAAAACCCGGATGCACACAACTTACCTCTATACCATCCTTAGCCAGATCGATTGATAGCGTCTGGGCTAAATAACTCAATGCCGCCTTTGAAGCGCCGTAAGCCTCCGCTCTTGGTAAGGCCAATAACTGCGCACTCGAACTAATTAACACCAGTCGACCACCGCACTGCACCGATTTAAGCCAAGCATCAAGAGCATAACCTATTGAAATTAAGTTGATATTAATTACTCTTTCGAAGAGTTTTGCATCAAAATTAATGGCATCATCGATGTATTCGCAGTCCCCCGCATTCAAAATAAGCAGATCGAGTTTACCCATACTGTTAGGCAGCGGCGGGTAGGAATCAAACTGAGTTAAATCAAAACATAAGGTTAAAATGTTGCCTTGACGCTCTGCTAATGCATCAAGTTTTTGCTGACTACGGCCACAGGCAATAACATTATGGCCCGCTTTGGCGTAGGCGAGAGCAAGCGCTTGACCAATGCCCGATGTGGCTCCGGTGATCATGATATTCATTTTAGTATTCATCACTTGGCCGCTCGACGTTTAATTGCGCTAACGATGCTACCCAACACAGGGATGTGTTCATATAGCATGGCACCAACATCAAGATAGTCTCGGTGATAAACCACCTTATTATCCTTGGAATGTAAGCGAGAATGCCCCTGTACTGAGATAGGAGCTCCGCCATTGAGCTGCTTGTGGCGAAATGTCATGGTCCAATAAACGGCGGCTTCACGCTCAGCTTCCAAGATATGATCTATCACAAAGTCGCAGCTGAGAAGCTGCTGATAAAGATGTGAAAAGTAGTCAAGCAGTGCCGCTATCCCATGAACTCGATGTATGGGATCGACAAACTCAATATCTGGATGGTATATCTTCTCCAGCGACATCAAATTATCGGTCGATAACTCACTGTATACGGCGATAAAATTTTGTAACCACAATGCTTGCGCCATAATCGATAAACCCTAATACGATTGATAAAAATCTAACGCCCTCAAACGTGCAGCCTTATGGTCGACTATTGGCTTGCAGTAATCAGTTTCAATACCATGTTTATTAAAATAATCATGGGGAAAATGAATCTGTTTATCCGGCACGTTTTCAAGCTCTGGTAAATACTTACGAATGAAAACGCCTTGAGGATCAAATTTTTGGCTCTGAGTTATCGGATTAAATATTCGAAAATAGGGCTGTGCATCACATCCTGTACTCGCGGCCCATTGCCAACCCCCATTATTAGCACTGAAATCACCATCAATAAGATGCTGCATAAAGAAGCGCTCCCCCTTGCGCCAATCGACAAGCAGATGTTTGGTCAGAAAGCTGGCCACAATCATACGTAATCGATTATGCATCCAGCCTGTGTGCAACAGCTGTTTCATCGCGGCATCGACAATAGGATAACCGGTTCGACCTTCACACCATGCTTTAAAGTCTTCGTCACTGCCCCGCCACTGCGCCAATTGATATTTAACCTGAAAACTTTCGCCTTTAATTAAATTGGGGTAGTGAAACAGCAAATGCTTATAAAAATCTCGCCAAATTAGCTCATTTAACCAAGAAAACGCACCATGAGCCTGATCATAAATCACCTCGGGTTGCGCTTGAATAAGTTGAACCGCAAGCCAACGAGGGCTTATGGCTCCTATCGCCAAATAGGGAGACAAACCTGATGTGCCCTTGATACTCGGGATATCACGAGTATTGGCATAATCAAGTAACTTTTGTTGCCAAAATTTAGGGATAACAAGCTCCATGACTCGGTCACTTTCAGGCCATGCAGATGAGTCTACTAGCGGATAATCGAAAATAATGTCATCAATTTGGTCAACCTCTTGAACTCGCTCGAAACGCTCTGCAGTATGGTGGTCAATGACAACGCCAGGCGTTGGAACACATGCAATGCCAACCTCCTGAACCCGTTTTAGCCACGCTTTTTTAAAAGGGGTAAAAACCTTGAACATTGTCCCTTGCTGATTCAGCACAGTGCCTGGCGGTAAAATGCTATCGCACTGAAATAGTTTCAGTTCGATGTTGCGACGAGCAATATGATTATCACGTTCGACTTCATCAAGCTCTGGCTCGGTATTGGCAAAAACGGTATTGATATTATGGGCTTGGCAAAAACTAAGCAAAACCTGTTGCTGGTCTGCAAAATCTGACGCCTGTAAATGCACAAACTCGATACCTAAGGCATCGAGTTGTTTGGCCAACAACCGCAAATGTCTCCTGATCAAATCCGCCTTGATAGGGGCTAAATCATGTTGTTGCCACTGCGATGGCGTTGAGATGAAAACTGCGGTTTTAACGCCTTGGGCAATAGCCTCAACCAAGGCGGGATTATCATGGACTCTTACATCACGACGGATCCAATAAATACAACTCAATATCCGTACCTCAACCTTAACTCTTTGGGATGAGGATTAAGGTACACTTGATCCTCCAAATAGGCGTTTGGGTATTCAATCAAGTAATGCTTAATCAAGGTCAAAGGCACTAACAGTGGCGATAAGCCTTGATGATAGGCGGCTATTTCGTCGGTCAGCTCTTTACGTTTGGCTTCATCAAGTTGACGCTTAAAGTATCCCTGAAGATGTTGCAAGGTATTGGTATGACTGCGTCGAGACGCTTTGTTTTTCAGCGCTTCCATCAAACCACTAATGTATTGATCGGCCATCTCTTCTAACGGCATATCGGCTCTGGCCAATAATTTTCCCAAAGCACGGTAACTTTCAACATGATGACTCATCACTAAATACTTGTGCGTGCTATGAAAAGTGATCAACTTATGTTTAGTGATACCTTCAGCTTTAAGGTCTAACCATTTTTGATAGGTAAATATTCGCGTAATAAAGTTTTCACGAATAACGGGATCATTTAAGCGACCATTTTCTTCACAAGGCAAAAGTGGATTTCCCTTCATCACTTGTTCAGCAAAAACACCAATGCCAGTCGATTCAGAGCCTTTGCCATGGTGATGATACACTTTGACACGCTCCATGCCGCAACTTGGACTTTTTGCGCAAAATACAAACCCTGATAAGTCACCGTATGATTTAGCCGCTTGCTCACCAAAACTCTTTAGCTTTTCGGTCACATCTCCGGTTCCATCGGGTCGAGAAACGGTGATTATATTGTCACGAATGATCTGTCTTATCGTTGGGCGAGGGACGGGTAACCCTATCGCCATTTCGGGGCATACAGGTTTGAATTCGGCAAATTCACTTAGCTGATCCACACAAAAATTCGACTTTTTATGGCCTCTATCATAGCGAACGGGTTCGCCCATGACACAAGCACTAATGCCAATCTTAAGTTTTTTCTTCATCATCCGCCCCCGCTTAATACTATCAATCAATAAAGGTGATCAATTGCTAAATACTAGTAGATAAAACGGCCAATTGGATTTAATAGTTGGCTCATACCTTGAGTAAAGTGAATCGCATCACTCGATACCGTTAGGCAAACACAGCCCTCTTTAGTCACTGGCTGATGGGTATGCTCTCCATCAAGCCACATAAAGTCACCCGCGCGATATGTGCCCATCTCATCTTCAAAGCTGCCTTGCAATAATAAGGTGATCTCAAAGCCCTTGTGGGTATGACATGGCACGCTGCCACCCTTGTCGATGTGAAGTAAACTCGCTCTCAGTTCCTCATCTTCTAACGCCAAACGAGCGCGAGACAGTTTACCTAGTCCCTGCCATTCTCTCAGCGCTATCGATTTGAGCGCTCGTGGCAACTTGATCCGCGTACCTGAGACCTCAATTTCGTTTACGGTATGCGCTAAGGCTGAATTAACCTGGGCTGGCTGCTCAGTAATCGCATCTATCATATTTGCAGCATCGATGCCGGTAATATGACTAACTGTCGCTGAATCAAAATCAAACGCCTTGAAAAACGTATCGTCTTCTATTGGGGTATCGCTTTGAAGTCCAGGTAGTGCTTCACCCATAAAGGTATCATCAAAAGCCTTCTGCGCAGCCTGTTCGGTCAGTAATTGAACCTCTGCACGGCACTGCTCACACAGCTCGACATGGCTCGCGACAATCACGGCGACTGATGCAGGAAGTTCGCCTGCAACAAAATTCGTTAATACACTTGATGTTGGATGATGCTTAATCATGATAGTCTTCCCCCATTTGCAACTTAAGCTTGGCCAGCGCTAATCTTAATCTCGATTTTATTGTGCCTATCGGCACACCTAACTGCTGAGCCAGTTGCTCTTGCGAAAGCTCTTGATAATAAACCCCTTTGACTACCGCCTGCTGCGCTTCTGGCAGCGAATTGACGTAATCTAACATCTGTTTTTCCATCAGATGATCACCAAAATTATCTTCTTCACCTTGCAATTCATCTTGAGCCATATCGATAGGCCAGATGTCATCACCAAGATTTTGTTCATTTTTGGCTTTTATTCGACGAAGAATATCGAAAGAGGCGTTACGCATCACCGTATAGACCCAAGTCGTTGCAGCGCCCTTATCTATGTTATACAGATGGGCTTTACGCCACACATTGGTCATGGTTTCTTGCACTAATTCGTTAGCTTGAGCATCACTTCCTAACTGCTTAATACCAAAACGCTTAATTTTAGGTGCAAAAAACTCAAACAGCTCAGTAAACGCCTGCTTGTCTCTTTGCTCTGCAACCAAGGTTAGCCAATGAGACAATTCGGCTGGCACCTGAGTCTCGATATTATTGGCGATAATCTTGCTCTCCCTCTTTGGGTAGCTTTTGCTCACTATTTGCTGCATCTCAAACCAACCATTGCTGAAGTATAGAAACCATTACGCAAGTCAGAAGCAAAAGGATCAATTTATATTTTCGTTTCCGAAAATAAATGTATGGAGAAACACCTTTAGCGAATCAAACATCGAAGGCTCAATGAACTTCTCCTTTTCATTCAAAGATAAAGGTAATATTTCTAAAAAGCGAGCACAGACCCAATCAAGATGATCAAATTTTGGGTTTGGATAAAGGTTTGCCAAAGCGACATTTTGCTCAAACAGTTTTTTCAGCAAACGTCCCATGTCAGATAAACCAGGCTCTACGGTAGCGACTGACCAAAACGGGCGATAATAACTGTCGGCCAAAAGTAATCTGTCGTCTCGATAACGCATGTTTTGAAGGTTAACTAAATTGAGCCCCTTAACATCAACCACTAAAATTCCACCTTCACCAGAATGGAAGTCGATAATTTCAACTCTCGTGCCCCATTTAGGCACATTGAACGCCAGGTTGCTGTCATAACGAGCGATGACAAAACCACCTCGGTCGCCAGCTTCGGCCACCATTGAAAGATAACACGGCTCAAAAATACGTAATCGCTGAATACCATCGGGTAAAATAAATAACGGCAAAGGAAATACCGCCATTTCCCGGGCAGCTTCTTGTGCTTGTATCTCATTCGTAGGCTTGTCTATCTGCTGTTCTATCACGGTATTTCTCTTATTGAAGCAATACCTGCTATACGTCAAACAGCCGTCATGGGATCACCAAAAACACGTTAAAAACCTAAGCTAGAAAATAAAAAAGCGACCTCTATGGTCGCTTAAAAAGATGGGTAAATCGCGTTATTTACCTAACACACTCGCCATTGAAGGGACGATAGTGACAGGGTCGAGTCGCATTTGATACCAGTTAACACGCCAATCTAAATGGGGGCCAGTCACCCTACCCGTGGCACCAACTTCGGCAATGGGTTGACCTTGCTTGATCTCGTCACCTTGCTTGACATACAGCTTACTTAAGTGCAAAAAGCTCGAACTCACCCCATAGCCATGATCGAGAACAATTGTCCCGCCAGAGTAAAACATATCAGGCACAGAGAGACTGATCACCCCATCTGCTGGCGCCACAACAACTGTGCCCGTTTTAGCCGCAACATCAACGCCATAATGCGGGTTACCTGGCTTACCATTATAAACACGTTGACTACCGTAGACCCCAGAGATGCGTCCCGTTAATGGCCAGATAAACGCTTGGGTAAACGCTTCACTCGCTGTGAATTGACTCCTAGCATCCTTGACCTGCTTACTGTCTTTGGCCGCTCTAGCCTGCGCCTTGGGGTCGGGTTTCATGATCTTTTTTGCGATCCCAGTGAGTTTGTCAATCTTGTACTCTTTTGCTTTGATCGTCAGTGGCTTAATTTGGGTCAGGCCATCGGGATAGATTAACTTTAACTCTTGGTGAAGTGCGCCATCGCGTTCAAAACCAAAAGCAAAGTGACCTTGTGGAGTCACTTTTATCGCATCTCCGTTAAGGTAAACTTCCGTTCCTGGCGTGGTCTGTGCACGAATTAACGCGCCCTGCTCCATCTTGCCCTGCAAGGTCACTTGTGCAACGGCTGTTCCACTTACCCCTATAGCACTTACGCCTATAGAGAGTGCACTAACTAATACAGCAAAATAGTTCAAAATATCTCCAAATTGATTTTATATTTAACGGTTTATTCAGACACTAACCTTTAACCGAAATCGCCCCTTTGCCCACTCCTTCATAGGCAATGACCTTAAATGTAGAGCCTGGTACCTCGCTCACTAAGGTGTTGGCAATAAACTCAGCAAGTAGTTCGACCGTGGTATCGTGGGGAATAATCTCACAGCGTTTTTTTGGCATTGCCAACTGAAAGTCACCTTGGGGCGCAACATAATGAAATCCGTAGTGGGTTTCATCTGTCACCGTGGTCTGCGGTGACAGTTCGAGTTCATCGACCTCAACAAGATCATCTTCAGAACCCAAATAAATATCTTTCCAACGACGGCTCCAATATTCATCCCATTGCGGTGCTGATACACCATTTTCAAACACATTTATTGGGCTTCGATGCCCGTGGGCGATCCGCTGACAATTACCATCATGTTTCTTAAGCCCATGAGAGTAATGATAAAAAGGTGTCTCATGTATCTCATTGCGCAGCGTTAAGGCAATACCATTTACATTATCAGGCAGCACCTCTTTCAAGGCTTTTTGCAAGAAGGCATTTACGCTTTCAAAATCGATAATTTCAGTAGGGATCAAGGCAAATGCTTGAGCAGGACACGCCAAATGTATATCGCCTTGAAGACTGTTAAAATCCATCCAGACACGATCGCCCTGTTGTTGCCACCTCACCTCTGAACATGCGGTCGGGATCAATAATCGATGATCGGCAACATCATCAATAGTATTTTTAATGGTACGTTTAACCTTAGCAAAATCGAGTACCATATTTTGATCGTCTAAACCACCATCGAGTAGTACATCGACGATCCAGCTTTCCCCTACCATGCCTCTGATCGGGCACAAGTATGAAAAATCGATAACGGTTAAATCTCTAACAAAAAGTTGCATTTAATCTCCTAGGCAGAAATACAGTCTGCCCTGTTTCGTCCCATCAGCAAACGGCCAACGGACATAATAGCTATCAACAGATGATTTCACATCATCTTCGACATTTTAGCAAGCGATGACAACCGAGGTAGTCAATTTAATTACAATAAAAAAACGCCCATAAATAGGCGTCTTCATTATATCGGGTCTATTCGAGTGAGCAGCTTGACTACTGACCACCTTTAAGACGACGATCTAATTGGTCTTTTAAGTTGGCAGGAACCCCTTTGATTAAGATGGAGTCCGAAATAGGATCATAAATCACCCGCTCACCAAGATGCTGACCATCGAAACTTAAGGTCACCCCACCGCCCGTTCCCGAAAACTTCTTCAACTGACGTAAGGTAGGCTTGTCACCTGGGAATTCATCTTCAAGCTCATACTCTCCCCCTTGAGCGAAATCATAAAAAGAGTCCATACCTGAATCGGCTAGTTCATCGGCCAGATCTTTTAGCTGAATATCAGCCCCGGTATCACAACGCTCAGCGCAATATTCAAATACCTTTTCACGACACTGCTGACGTTCATCTTTAGTCAGTTCGCTACTGGCAACAAAATCCTCAACCGCATTCATCAGCTGTTTGTTTTGTGCCTTGGTATTTACTCCCTCTACACATCCCATAAAATCGAGGAAAAAGTCGGCCACTTTACGACCCGCTCTCCCGCGAATAAACGAGATATATTTAAGTGAATCGGGATCGGCCTGCCACTCGGTTAAATCGATACGTGCGGCGAGTTGCACATTATTAAGATCTAGGTGGGTATTTTGCGATAGTTCCATATCATCAAGTACTGTCATCGACGACTTAGCATTGAGCAAGGATACATATAGATAGTCGCTCGTCATGTGGGTATAACATGACATTAATAAGAAACCGCCCTGACTAAAATCATACTTGGCTAACTCTTCCTGCAACAGCTTGCCAGCCAATGCTGAAAACTCGACGAAACCTAACTCACCGCTACGATACTCCGTTAGTGCATCCTTAAACTTTGGATTGGCTTCACCATCTTCTCCGTGAGTTCCGAAATGACCAAACCCTTTACCCGCTTTAGTGGTATAAGTCTGGTGCAGCTCTTCGAGCATAGTTTCTACGGCTTGGCTATTTAAAAGAGGCTGTGGACGTAATCTACAGCTCAATTGGCCTTCGCCATCTTGGGAAATAGCGTGAATAATTGCTTGTTCGACGTGAATACTCATAAGCCTCGATAGTGATAATGGTAGAAATCCGTTATTATATGCTGCTATTTCAAATTAAAGTGAAAAAATTTTAAATATGGCTATCCAATCAAAATATTCAAACACGCAAGTTGAATCAATTATTGCAGAACTACTTGCTGTGCTAGACAAACACCAAGCACCAACTGATTTAGGTTTAATGGTCCTTGGTAACTGCGTCACAGACTTGCTTATTCGTAAAGTGCCAGAAGAAGCTCGCACTCAAGTGGCTGAGCAGTTCGCCAAAGCGTTAACGCAATCGGTAAAAGGCTAACCTCTGCTACACTTTTACGACTAAAAATCCTGTTTTTATTCGTAAAAAACTAGCAAAGTCGGCTAAAAAAAATTTAAGATTAGATTTGTATTTCAACCTATAGCGGATCCCTATGATCGAGCGAAAAAAAGAGATGGGTCGTGATCGCGTATCACGCTTAGTCAGTTGGGGGCATTGGTTTGCCTTTTTCAATGGTTTCTTAGCTATGATTATCGGCGTCCGTTATATTGAGACGGTCGGTGCGCCAGAGAGTTGGCTCGGTTGGGGCTATTTAACGATAAGTACCTTGGGCCACTTCAGCTTTTTAGCATTTATTGTCTATTTGGTTGTGCTGTTTCCCATCAGTTTAATCTTGCCCTATTCAAAAATTCTCAGGGGATTGGCGGCGGTTGCCGCAACGTTCAGCCTGTGTATTTTATTATATGACACCATCATCTATGACGACTATGGGCTGCACCTGAGTCCATTCGTATTCGATATCGCTTGGGCTGATCTTAATAGCTTACTCCAAGGCACCTCTTATATTGTCACGCCTCTGGGGATTATTATTCTTGAGCTCACAGCGGCAAACTTTCTGTGGAAACGTATCGAAAAAATTCGTAAATCCAATTATGGCAACAAGGTGGTGATTTTCATCGGTATCTGTTTTGTCAGCAGCCACCTGATCCACATTTGGGCAGATGCGGCTGATGTAACAGAAATCACCCGATTAGATGACGCTTATCCCTTATCTTATCCTGCTACAGCGCGTTCCTTTATGGAACGTCATGGTATTGAAAAGGGAGAAATGGACCATAACGATACTCGCACACAACCTACGCTCAACTACCCTATTTCGCCGCTGCAATGTAGCGCTAATGATAAGGTCAACCTATTGCTAGTCACTGTTGATGGCTTTAGAACTGACATGGTCGATGAAATGACGATGCCATTTCTTTATCAATACGCGCGAAACAACCACCAATTTAGTCAACATCACAGTGGTGGCACCATACATGAAAGTGGCTTGTTTTCCCTGTTATACGGCCTTCAAGGAAGCTATATTGCAGCCAGTGATCTCAATTATCGCTCACCGGTATTAACTCAAGAGTTAAAACAGCAAGGATACGCCCTCGGATTGTTTGCGCCTAAAATGGAAAGCGTGGTTCCCAATGCGATTTACCAAGATTTAGAAGATCACACTCAAAGCGTGAATGAGAGTATTGCCGATGCAGATATCCGCAGCATAGAGACCTTCAAAACATGGCAAGCAGAGCAGGCCCAACCTTGGTTTGCATTAATAAATCTGCAAAGTCCAGATAGCTACGATACACCAATTGGTTTTCTTGGTATCGAGACCGTAAAACCCAAGCAAACGTTAAAGCCAGCACAGAAAGTACTATTTAATCAATATCGCCAATCGCTTAATTTTATTGATAAACAATTGCAGCAACTGTTAACTCAAGTGCCAGAAGAGACCTTTGTACTCATCACTGGCGTTAGCGGTAAAGTATTTACTAGCGATAACAACGAAGCCCGTACTAACATGTCACCAATGAATGTCAATGTGCCTTTAATCATCAACTGGCCAGGGCCTGCTAATGCAAAAAAGGTTAACTACCCAACCAGCCACTACGACATAGTGCCAACCTTGATGACACAACTTTTAAACTGTAATAACAAGGCAAAAGACTATAGTTCAGGCCAAAGTTTACTCCAGCCAAATTCCAATAGTTGGACCTATGTCGGTGACAATTTAGTCTTTGGTATTTATCAAGAAGATGAAATCACCGTGATTGACCGCCATGGTAAATATCGCATCTATGATAAAGATTACAGTAAAAGACTGCGCAAGAAGATCAGTGCGCCAGAGTTTATTCAAGTGATGCGAGAAGGACGAAGATTCTACAACCACTAAGGTATAGATCAACGTAACGTCTATAAACTAAGCAATTAGTCTCCGATAGCATGCGAAACACTTGCATAGCCCTATTTGAGTTGATAAAGTTCGGCCTGTCCTAACAGACCCCAGAGTTAAACTGTTATGGATAAAATCGGTATGTAGCGCAGCCCGGTAGCGCACTGTCATGGGGTGTCAGGGGTCGGAGGTTCGAATCCTCTCATACCGACCAAATTCTTAATCAAAAAAGCCTGTACTTCTTAATGAGTTACAGGCTTTTTTGTGTCTAATGATTTATTGTTGGTAATTCAAACATGGTCAAACTCTGGTCAAACCTACGACGAAAATCCGCATTAAATCTGGTGTCCTTTCGATTACTTTTTGTAATGATGTGGGCGTTGTAGATGCTAATCCACAACTCTTTGTAGTAGACCCCTGCATTCTCTGCAGATGCTTCTCTTCTAAAGGATTGAGAGGGACGTTTATTTTTAATAATTTACTTCTGCAATCCCAAAAGAGTGATAAGAAACATTTGGTTAGCATTTAGCTGTTGATTAGCATAAACTTTCAATAGCTATCAGCTTATCACTGGCTTCGGCTTCTTAAACATCAATTACAGCAAGGGATTATGCAATTGATTAATATTCGCCATTTGGCATTCGCATTCGCTTTAGGTATTTTAGGTTTACTGGTAAACCTCGTCCCGATTCAACTGTTTGGCAACCAGCAGTTGGTCATTGGTAACATGTTCTTTGTTATTGTCGCCATCTTTATTGGCCCTTGGTACGCCCTACTAACCGCACTTTTATGTACAACAGGTCTCTATATCGCATGGGACAGTTGGCATACGTTCTTATTATTTCCTCTCGAAGCACTTTGGTTGGGTTATGCTCGCCGCAAAGAGTTCTATTCACTTTATGCAGATATTGTGTACTGGAGCGTTGTCGGCATCCCACTATTTTATATTTACTTAAACCTACTGTCAGAATTACCAGACCATTATTTTACTTTTATTATTTTAAAACAGGGCATTAACGGTCTATTCTATACTGTATTAGCGTCAATCCTTGTCACACTGCTCCCTGTTCAATTTCATATAAAAGATAAGATAACCAATCAAAAACGTAAAAGCTTTAACCAACAGTTGACCTACACTTTCATCCAGATCCTAACTTTGGTCTTGCTAGTCTCAGCCCTTATTTTTAATAATCATTCTCTCGATCAACAGCAGTTAGCGGTAAAACATAGCCTTGAAGATTCAGCTAATCATCTAGGTAAAGCAACTCAGGCATTTATTGATGACCATTACCGCACCATAGATAATGCTGCTCGATGGCTCAGCTTTGGCTCAGACCAAAGTCAATGGCAAGGGCTACTATCAAAACTACATCAAAGTTACCCTAACTTTATCTCAATGCTTATTACTGATGACCAAGGACTCATAACAGCCGCAAGTCCCATTGATCGTTTAAACCGGTCAGATGGTAATAACAAAACCCTAAGTGTTATGAACAGACACTACTTCCAAGAAGCATTTTTCAATCAGCTTACTTTTATCTCTCCTGCATTTCTTGGGCGGGGATTTGGAAATGATCCAATAGTGGCTATCAGTGCACCACTTTATCAGGCGACAAATCAAATCAAACCCGTTGGCATACTAGAGGGTTCACTAAACTTGACCAAATTTGCACAAATTGATCATCGAGATAGGGGCTATGAGACTCGCTCAATTATCTTAGTCGATGAGAATAATTTAATAATCTACGCATCTGAATCTCTCAAAATGCAGCCATTAAAACCGCTACAATTCTCTATGAGTGGACTCAACTATAAAACCAAGTTGAAAATGATCAATTTTAATCATTTAGATAGCGAGAGTCCTGAGTATGCTTATTCTAAATACATACTAAATAATGGTTGGTCTCTGTACGTCGTGGTTCCCTTCTCTCCGTTATTAGCCCAAGTAGAACAGCAATACTTAATGACATTTACAGTATTACTTTTTTCATTTATTACCACAATATTACTCATCCAAGTGATCAGTGGCAGATTAACCACTCCACTTGAGGTGATAGCAACGAAGTTCAGCAGTGGGGATATGAATGGAAGTGAAAAACTGCTGCTCAATGACACAACGCCCAAAGAAATCTGCACACTATCTCGCAGTATTCAAAAGAGTAAATTGGAACTACTGAGTTACCAACTTGAACTGGAAGAAAAAGTAGCGTTACGAACCGTAGAATTAGAAAAAGCCAATATCCAATTACAAGCGTTAAGTGAAATGGATGAACTCACAGGCCTCTATAATAGACGCTATACAGAAACGCACTTTCCAACGCTACACGATATGTGTAAGCGTAACTGCTCTGCATTGGCATTTTGTATCGTCGATATTGACCACTTTAAACGAATTAATGACACCTATGGCCATCAAGCGGGTGATAAGGCATTAATCACACTGGCCAAATTAATGAAACAGTTCTTCAAGCGAGATACAGATATTATCTCTCGATATGGTGGTGAAGAGTTTTTGATAATCTTACCCCAGTGTAACGTTCTGCAAGTAGAAATTCACCTTAACCAATTTAGACAACTCATTGCCGATACTGAGATTGAGATGAATTCGACCGAAAGAGCTACGCTTACCGTCAGTATCGGAGCGGTAATTAGTAATGCCGGTGAATTCAATAACATAGATCACTGGTTTAAAATGGCAGATCTAAACCTCTATGAAGCCAAAGAAAGTGGCAGAAATAAAGTGATCAGTTCTCTGTTAGCTGAATAATTGGCAAATTTTAGCTGTCATGCTGAGAAAGTGATGTCAATTAATGGTATTTAGCTAAACCGCATTAATTAACATGTTGTTTTTTTAATTATTTACTAGATTGCTCTGCCTCAATATAATTTTCTATTCGCTTAATCATGTAGGGAAAAAAGGGATTCCATTTTTGGCGTAAGATTTCAGCTGCAGGTACGCCAAATACGCCGCGCTCACCACGAATGGCTGAAGCCCCAATATGAACTCTGTAATTAGGTTCCCCTTTGTTAGGCCCATATAGCTCATCGGATGCAGGAAAAGGCAGTGCTACATGAGATAGAGAGTAAACCTCTTTAGGCCATGCTAAAGAAAGTGGTTCATGCAGTGGCGTTTGATTCACTCTATATCGCACAGCCTCAACTTCCCGAGAGATTGCTGTCGTTTGTGCATTTATTTGCTGCTGATTTTGTACAAGCGTCAGCTCATATTGCATAAGTTCAGGCACAATTAACGGTTTTAGAGCATCCATAGGATCATCGACTATCAATGCCATATTGACATCCAGACGATTAATATCAAAAAGCACTAACTGATTATTTTTAACCGCTAGCCGCTGATACAGATCAATAATCACATCGGGGGTTGATACGGTGCTATCCGCTACCGATTGAAAAGTTAACACATCTGCAAGCTTAGCCACTTGGGTTTGTGAAAGCTTATCAAAAAGAGACTGATTTTGCTCTGCTAGTTGATAGACAACATCTCCAGCGTTGACAGCAAAAGAGTTGTATTTAAAGGGATCGTACTCAGTTTGAATCGCATTCCAACTCAGTTTATCTAAACCCAAAAATTGACCTAATTTATCTTGCCATTTCGCACCAGCCGCCACAGGTGTTAACCCTATTGCTGGCGATACAAAAATTAGCCCAGCGTAAGATGTACCTCTATTCTGACTCAAGGCTTCTAACTCGTGATTAAGCGCTAATGCCGCCCCAGTTGAAAAAGCGATAACGTAAAGCGGTTTTCCCCCGAGCTGTTTTTGCATATGTTCGGTGGCTAACGCGACGACTTCAGCCATCTCTTGCCAAGTAACATCAACAAGTCCAGAGGGTAAAGTGCCATGACCGGGTAAACGCAAACCTAACACATGCGCCTTTTGCTTGAAATGTTGAGCAAAATGAGACATGGAATAAGGCGCGTCAGACATGCCATGGATCAATAACAATCCAAATTCAGCCTGAGGAGACTGCCATTCAAAACTTCGATTCCAGTCAAACGACCACTTTTGCGGATCCGAGTAACTACCACGCACATAACGGTTAAGCGGCTGGTTAGTTACGCCTTGAGTTTGGCTAAACACCTTAGACTCAATTTCAGCGGACAGTTTATCCTCTAATGCTATATACTGTTTAAAATCAGTTAAATGCATATCATGATGATATTGAGAACTCAACTGCGTCGTATGCCAGATCGATAGATCTGGCCGCGCATTAAGAAACCAAATAGCGCCATAGAGTAACGCGACAATAATCCCTAGTGCACCATAGGTAATTGCCAATATCAGATGTTTACTTGAAGAAATAAGCAGTGTTTTCATCGACTAAGTATCATTGATTTCTGCAAAATAAGATTACTCATTAACATACACGCTTTTGGCCACTAAACTCTAGCTAAACCATAAAACGTCACCCAAATAATGATGAAAAAACTTGCACAAATTGGCCCCAAAAATGCGGATATCTGTTTTTATCTACCCAATCCCCCACGTCTACCTACAAATTGGCAAGCATCATCCAACTTAAATATTGAAGAGTTGATCACACTCAATGGTAATCATTGGCGAAAAATATTTGTCATCATGGCGAAAATCGTCTGCCCAACGAGTGACTGGCGGAGTTACCTTCCAAAGCTACTGCAACAAGATGAATCGATTCACTTTGGAAAAACCACGCTTTGTCCAAATGGCAAAATCCATATCGTCTGCGGTCAACAAAGTGCCCAAGCTTTATCACTTGATGTCTTAACGGAGCCTCAATCATTTCGATTGATAAACCAAGTCAACCAACAAATCTGTCTACTACCTTATCTCGACTATCGACAATGCCCTAATAGCACTATCGATGCACTACGCTGCGCGTTAGAAGCCCATTAAAAAGGCGCCTAGGGCGCCATTTATAAACGTTATCGTCATATCGAAAGTGACTCAAGATCATCGCCTTGAATCAGCAGGTTTACAATATGCTGGATAGATCGCTTTGTTTACTGATAACAATTAATCATAGATAGTCGGTATTGGGTTGCGCTTATGCTTAGTCGCATTATAGATAGCGATTAAACGCGCTTCGACCTTAGCATCGACAGCTTTCCCTTCAAGAAAATCATCTATCTGATCGTAGGTTAGCCCCAAGGCTACTTCATCCTCAAGCTGAGGATTGTCACACTCTAAATCCGCTGTTGGCGCCTTATTGACCAAAATGCTTGGCGCACCTAGTGCCGCTGCCAGCTGACGAACTTGACGTTTACTGAGGCCAAACAAGGGGGCCAAATCACAAGCGCCATCGCCCCATTTAGTATAAAAACCTGTGATGTTCTCGGCACTATGGTCTGTACCGACGACTAGACCTCCGGTCAAACCTGCGATCTCGTACTGGGCAATCATTCTCATTCTAGCTTTTACATTGCCTTTAACAAACTCGACATTGCTATGAGGGTGAGAGATCACACCAGCGCTCTCTAATCCGGCTAAGGTCTGATGATGAATCCCGTCAACACCTTCACCTATATTCACGGTCACCAACTTACTCGGCTGGATGAACTGACAAGCCAACTGCGCTTCGTCCTCATCTTTTTGTACCTTAAACGGCAACCTTACCGCGATAAACTGATAACTTCCCTCAAACTCACCTTCAGAATTAAGCTCATTCACCGCCAATTGGCACAAACGGCCTGCTAAGGAGGAATCCACACCACCGCTGATACCAAGCACTAAACTGGTGGCTCGCGCTTCTTTGAGTTTTGCTTTAATAAAGGCAATACGTCTTTGCACCTCATAATCAACCTCAATAACCGATTGCACCTTCATCTCACGTATGATCTGTCCTTTCACAAGTCCGACTCCAATTATGTTATCTGTCAGCAGAAATTTAGCGGTTCCATTATGGGCTAATTAACAGCAGAATTCACGATCCAAACATCAACTTTGGAATGATTTGTACTATTTAGGTTGCAATTATTTATTCGTCATCACAAAAGCCCCTAGGCTAAACTCAGTATTAATTCCTCGAATCGGCACATTTTATTATCATCAGTTGAAATCATAGAATACTGGCACCCTCTCATCTTAAAAGCGATGGAGCTAAACCCAGCCTGTTTTAAGTCTTTTACATTCGAAAAGCATGTACACCTAGACTGCCATATTGGCGTCGCATCTTATGGTGCGCAACAATCCCTTCATAACGGAGATTAACTGCGCGATAATTTACAAGTCAATAGAGACTAACCAAGGCATGCTTACATCTGTATCCAATAACTTAAGAGCACCATTGAATGACATTAGAGTATCAACTGCTACTTTCACTCGCCGTGATCCATACCGTCGCGTTGGCAAGCCCAGGCCCAGATTTTGCGTTGGTGGTGAAACTGGCCACTCAAACCCAGCGCAAAACAGCATTAGCCGCTGCATTAGGCTTAGCGGTTGCGATCACCTTACACACCCTACTTAGCTTAACTGGGATCAGCCTCATCATAAAAAGTGCTGAGAATCTATATATCGCAGTGCAACTGATAGGTGCAGCTTATTTAGCTTGGATGGGATTAGGTGCGATACACGAAGCAGTTACTCACTGGCGAGACAAAAAACAACTAAAGATTATCACCACATCTCATCACAAGCTCACCGCGTTACAAGGCTTTATCCAAGGCTTGTCGACAAATCTGCTTAATCCTAAAGCGATGGTGTTTTTTATTACGCTGTTTTCAACATTAATCTCACCAACAGTAAACCTAGAAACGAAAGCAGCGATCACTCTACTGATGTTTTTACTGTCATTGAGCTGGTTCAGCTTAATCGCATTAGTATTATCTAAACCTGCAATTCAGCAAAAGATGCAACGAGCAACACCAATGATCAACTTAATCACTGGGTTGCTATTTGTCAGCGTCACCTTAGTGATTATTAACGGGCTGTTTTAGTTTTGTTCAATATATAGTTGAGTGCAGAAGTCACCGCTTCTACTTGAGCTAATATGCAGTTTTCAGCATCGGCTAACGGACTATCAGGATAGACTTCGGTAGTGGTATTAAAAGTTGCATTGCTAAAACCGGTACACAGCCCCAAAGATTTGGTCGGGTAATTGATCACCCCAAACTGAGTTACTGGGACACCAATAAGTCTTCCGTGTTCATCTGCGGGTGCGATATGAGTCACCTTAGCTACCGCATCAATAATCGCTTTTTGCATCTCAGCGCAAGGATTATCACTATCTCCTACGAGATAAAAACCATCAGGTATATTCCAGTTGGTATGTTCGACCGCATCTCTTGCCGCTAAGGCAGGGCGAAACTCACTATTATCGGTATCGGTTGTCTCATGCAGATCGATATGCGCCATAAGCTGCACATCTAAGCTCGCAACTAACGCCATTAACGCCGCAGACTCTTGCGCCGGACTGTCGTCGTAAAATGAGCGATTAGGGTCAATCGCCATTGGATTCCAACGATTGATAGTTTCATATCCCCAAGGACTCACACAAGGAGCGACGATAAGATTGAGCTTGTCACTATAAACCGACGCGGCCTTTTCTAAGAAACGAATCGCGCCTTGCACACCGCTGGTTTCATAACCATGGACGCCACCAGTGATTAACACTGTGGGTAATGCCGTGTTCCAACTACGATTTTTAACGGCATACAAGGGATAACGCCCTTCTTCATAATCTAACACACCATATTCTGTGACATTGAATATGTCGCGAAGCGCATCAATTTTGACCACCACCTCAGCCTGATAAGAGCGCTTGATGACTTGAGCGAGACGCCATTTAGCTTTCTCATCATCGCCCCACTTTTGGCCGGGTTTGCCAATAGAATAAACTGACGCAGTTGTCATAATGACTCCTAAACTGTTCGAATACGATGCTCACAATCAAATGAGCAAGAATAAAATATTGAATTAACCGATAACTAATACAGGTAACAAATACAGATAACTAATACAGGTAATTGATACTGGAAAATAATGCCAGTAGCTGTATCCGATAAAATCATTCACCTAAATAATGCGATCGCCAACAACGCAGTAGTATAACGGTTATAGAATGGCTTGATATGCTGCACCACATCTATTTTTTACTAACTGCAACAAGCGGCCGCAAATACACAGCTTACCCATGGCTACACTTCTAAATATCTGTTAACTCACCAACGTCATAACTATATTAAAACCAGATGATGCCCTAGAGGTAAAGAATAAGTAAATAAAACTACCAGGTGAGTTCATTCATCGCTAGCCGCGCACAACGACTTAACACGATTTAGCTATTTAACAACGAATAGAGCATGTGCATCGAGGTCAATATTTGATACGATCGCGACGAAGGAGAATACATGAAAATTTTTACATATCAGCCCCCCTCGATCCCTTGGCTCGACATTCGCTATCAAGACAGAGACATCATAGTAATTAACAAGCCTTCTGGGTTGCTGTCCAATCCGGGACGAGCTGAGAACACCTTCGACTCCGCTATCAACAGGCTGTTACAACGCTACCCCGAGGCTATTTTAGTCCACAGACTCGATTGTTCGACCTCAGGGATTATGGTTTTTGCATTAAATAAAAAAGCAGAATCAAATATCAAGACTCAATTTCAAAATCGAGTTACCGAGAAATACTATGTCGCGTTAGTACAAGGAATTATTACTGACGATAGTGGAAAAATTGATCTCGCGATGAAAGCCGATATCAGCCAACCACCCCTGCAGTTAATTGCCGATGATGGAAAGAGTGCAACGACCTATTTTGAGGTGCTTGAACGCAGAGCAACAGCAACCTTAGTTAAACTAAAACCGATAACAGGAAGAACTCACCAACTGCGCCTGCACATGAAGGCCATAGGCCACACTATATTAGGGGATGATTTTTACGGAGATGAAAATATCATAGCAGCATCGAATCGCTTATGTTTACATGCTGAACATCTAAAAATAAATCACCCATTTAGCCATAAAATAGTTGAATTTTATAGCAAGCATCCCTTCTAGTACTAGAGCTGCTTAGCACTTCGTCGACAAAAGCAGATTTACATAATAGATTAGCCATGACGACAGAGAACTTGTCTAAAGTTATGGCTAAAATAAATAGCTCACTTATTCAGTAAGACAATTTAACTCACTAAAACGTTACATCACGCACTCATGCCGCTGCACGTTTGGCTGTATAAAAACATTCAGCACTATTGCAGAAATGAAGACTATTATCTTCACACAGCAGGAAATACTCACCAAATAGATTGCCACCCAAATCTTCTAGTTTTAGGCCATTTTCAACAACAGTCCCCTGCATTTCATCTAAACTATGGCACCCATCGGTATACCAAGTTTCTAAAAACAGTTTCTCACCTTGACGGTAAAGCGTAATTTTATCACCTAAAGATGGACGTTCATCTATCCACTGACCAATAATTTCCCGTGTATCCATGTCTCGCTCCTGCCAACTTAGGCGTTTACGCTTTTCGACGACTGACATTTCTATCACTTGAAGCAATGACTGCGAACCATTTGCGATGGCCTTATCTAACATTACTCGAAGCTTTGTTTCCATATTTATCTACCCTCCACCGACCACAAATGTTGCACCATTGTAAATAAAACAAACCCTAAACCAATCAATTACAAATAGTTTTTTTACTCTACATGCGAAATTGTATCGCACAAGCGAAATAAAAACGCGATCTAAATCACTTTTAATGCATTGGTTTAGTGATCTTTAATACAATTAACCTACCACACACTTCTCAAACATTAACGAATTACTTATAACCTCGACTTGCACTCATAAAAAAAGGAGCCAAAGGCTCCTTTTTTTATGAGTGCAATATCACATTAACTGTTTTCAGCTCTTTCTGCTGCTTCACAGGCCGATGCAGTAAACAGAACGTCAGTTGAACTATTTAATGCAGTTTCCGCTGAGTCTTGTATAACCCCAATGATAAAACCAACAGCGACAACCTGCATGGCATCCTCATGACTGATCCCAAATAAGCTACAGGCCAACGGGATCAACAAGAGCGAACCACCAGCGACACCGGAGGCTCCACATGCTGATACCGCAGCAACCACACTGAGTAAAATTGCAGTTAATATATCAACCTGAACACCGAGCGTATGGGCCGCAGCTAGAGTGAGCACGGTAATCGTGATCGCTGCGCCGCCCATATTGATGGTTGCACCTAGCGGAATAGAAACTGAGTATGTGTCTTCATGCAATTTAAGTTTTTCACACAACGCCATATTAACTGGAATATTAGCTGCACTCGAACGAGTAAAGAATGCAGTCACACCACTTTCTCGTAAACAAGTAAAGACTAACGGATAAGGATTACGTCGAATTTTAAACCAAACAATCAATGGATTAACAACTAAAGCAATAATCAACATCGTTCCTAACAGCACTGCAAGCAGATGGGCATAACCAGCAATAGCTTCAAAGCCAGTTTCTGCAAACGTATTAGCCACTAAACCAAATATACCAATGGGTGCCAAACGAATAACAAAACGCACCATTTGTGATACACCATGGCTTATATCTGCAAATACGTTTTTTGTGGTCTCGCTTCCTTGATGAAGCACAATACCTAAACCCACACCCCATGCTAAAATACCGATGTAATTCCCCGTCATTAGTGCATGTACGGGATTATCGACAATCTTAAACAGTAATGTATTGATAACTTCAGCAATCCCTTCTGGTGGTGCAGCACCTTCTGCAGCCGAGACCAAAGCCAATGTTGTCGGAAACATAAAACTCATAGTGACAGCCGTTATTGCCGCAGCGAAAGTGCCAAATAAATATAATAAAACGATGGGACGCATATTAGTTTTCGCGTTCTTCTTTTGATTAGCAATCGATGCAGCAACCAAAATAAACACTAAAATAGGCGCTATCGCCTTAAGGGCACCAACAAAAAGATCCCCAAGAAATGCAACACTTTTAGCTGACGATGGAAAAAATGTCGCAAGTAATATCCCAGCTATAATCCCCAAGATAATTTGCAGCACAAGACTGCCATCTGCCAATTTGGCAAATAAAGAACGGCTTTGATTCATTGATTGACCTATAATTGTTATTGTTAAAATTTACCCTTTAACGTCACACATTTTTCTGAGTTAAATTATTATCTCACCATCTCTGGCGCTGCTTTTATTATGAGCAAGCATAACGTCACATGATTTGGCAATTAACTGGTCACTACAAATATTGTCATGTTACCAGTGCTCCAAGGTTAAACTTCCTTCATCTTGAAGTTTTATAGAAACACAAGGGCCTTGTCTAGCGATCTGGTCAATTTAGCATGTGATATTACTCATTAGCATCATAACCATAACAAGACGCTAATGTTTAAGCTGCTTATGACTTTCCGCGCCTCTCAACATTGCTTCGATCAATTCATGGGCATCGAATTTAGTTAACGCCTCATTAGCTCCTACTTGGTGAGCCTGACTAACACTTATCTCACTAGAAAGTGAGGTATGTAAAATGATATAGGCATTAGCAAGTGAAGGCGTATTTTTCACTTCAAATGCTAACTCATAACCATCGAGGCCAGGCATCTCAATGTCACTAACAAGCAGATCAACCGGTCTTCCCTCTTTATAGGCATGTTCCATGATTGATAGTGCTTCACGGCCATCGGAGGTCACTAAGTAAGGAATATTGATACTATCTAACGCATCAGAGAGTTGTTTTCGAGCAACCAATGAATCATCAACCAACAATATATTCAGCGGTTTTAAGATCTCACGTTGCACATCAGTCAAAATCGCACGAGTGGTTTCAGGACTAGCAGGAAAGACCTTTGACAGCAATAACTCAACATCGAGTAGTTGCACTAGTTTATCATCGACTCTAGTCACGCCAGTTAAGTAGGCATTCTTGCCCAAATTATTGGGGGGTGATTCAATATCTCGCCAATTACACTCGATAATTTTATCAATTGAACGAACTAAAAATCCCATCACCATTCGCTGACAATCGGTAATAATAATATAAGCATTCGCTCTTTCTTCTTGCGTGATAGGTGCGTATCCAACAGCTGCTGCCATATCGATAATAGGTATAGTGTGACCGCGAACGGTCGCCGCCCCAATGATAGTATGATGTGACTTAGGGATAGCACTTAATGTCGTATAGGGCACAAGCTCTCTTATTTTTAGTGTCCCCAACGCAAATAATTGACTCTGTGATAGTCTAAACAACAATAATCCCTGAGATTGACTTGCCTTACTTTTCATAATCTTACCAACATTAATTTAGGCCTCGTCTTATAAGATTAACCCTAGCACATCAGTCCAATATTGACGATGTTCAACCTAGGATAATTTACCAACTACAACTGAGACTCAATGGGAAATAGGCCAATAAAATCTGCCATGAATTTCCGCCAAAAACTCGCTTGAGGCTCTGCATAATAGGTCTTTGACTGATACCGATCAAACCAAATAAGCTCACCATCTTCTATAGCTAGTCGATAGCTGTTATCCAGCAATATCAGTTCTATATCAGTTAACATGGATGAGGCAAATGCTGGGTTATCGAAAATTAGGCCAAGTTCCGTATTAATCCACGCCGAACGCGGATCAAAATTAAACGAGCCGACAAACACCGCTTGCGAATCTAACACAAATGTTTTTGCATGAAGACTCGACCTAGAACTCCCCTTCCAAGCCGATGGACGATTATTAACATCCACCTTCATTTCATAGATAGTGACCCCATTTTCAACTAGTTGTCGGCGGTATTTCTGATAACCTGCATGAACAGCCAACACATCGGTCGCAGCGAGACTGTTGGTGACAACAGTTACTTTCACCCCAGACTGAACAGCCGAAATCAATGCCTCTGTTCCTTTTTGAGTTGGTACAAAATAGGGGGAAACTAACAGCACCTGCTGTTTAGCTTGAGAAAGAAAGTGAGTAAGATCTGACATTAGCCAATGCTGACGGTCTTCCGATGTCGCTTTCTCTGGGGGGTCATATACCACCTCTGCATCGCCCCAAAACCATTCAACATGCGATTTGTGGATCTCGCTTAACAAAGCACTAGACTCTAAACGATGAAGATATTCATCATCTTTGAAGTTTGCTTTTTGCTGCGCAATGTTTATTTCTGCATTAGCTAACCTCGATGGTGTTATCGGCTCGACTAAACTCTCAATCTCATAAACCATCGACGCATTCCAATAAAGATCAAACTGATCTGATACCTTATCGACTGCAGCACCTATGGTAAGCAGATCGAAGTCACCGAAATCAACATCTTCATTTTTAGAGAAATACTCATCTCCTATATTCCGTCCACCGACGATAGTTATTAGGTTATCCACGGTAAGAGACTTATTGTGCATCCGGCGGTTTAGCCTAGAAAAACCAGTCAACATCTCTAAACCACGAAAAGCCCTGTCATATGACGGGTTAAATAAGCGGATCTCAATATTTGGATGGCTAGCTAATACTATTAATCCCTCATCGAGATTTTTAGTCGTTAAATCATCGAGCAGCATCCTAACTCGCACACCTCTATCGGCGGCATCAATGAGCTCCCACAGTAAAATCCTACCTGTTTCGTCGTTATGATAGATGTAATATTGCAGGTCAATACTTCGGCTAGCCGCTTTTACGACAGCCAAGCGAGCTATAAAAGCATCGACACCCGTTCCTAACGGCAACACGCCCGTTTTATTAGGATGCTGGACTAAAGAAGGTTGTAGATATTGATAAAGAGAGGTGTCAGTGGGAGGAGTAACTTTATAACTCGGTACTTTGCTTGAAACAGGAACCGTAGATGAGCATCCCGCTATGGTGAGAAAACAAAAAACAACCATCATAGTTGGCAAGAACTTGTTAAACATTAGCCGCTGATAACCTCATGTTAATCTAGGGTGATTAATAGCCTATGGACTAACATAGGCTATACAATTCAATCTTGTAAAGCGTATAACACGTCAAACGCGAACTGATCCCATCCTTCTGCACTAAATGCAATATCGCGAATCGCCCGAACCTGGCTCACCGCATGCAGTGGCGCGGCTCCATTGCTCATCAAATAATAAGCCATTAATAAACCCGTTCTATCTTTACCTGAGCGGCAATGTACCATCACAGCGATATCGTCCGCTTCACACTGCTTAATGAATTCAAGTGCTTTGGGTAACTGCTCTGCACATATCTCAACGTCGCCTTCCTGAGGAGGAACATTGCTCGAAAATGGAATACAGGCATAACGAATACCATGATTAGCGAATGCTTGCGGCTCACACATATCCCCACGATTAACAGACAATACCGCACCGATCCCGCCTTGCTTTAATTCGGCAATATCCCAACTTTCCTTGTTGGGGCCACATCGCCCTGCCACTCGTCCTTCTACCAACCAAAAAAGGTGCTGCATAACCCTTCCTTCTAATACTAATTTAACAGAGAAAACGAATGAAACTATGACTTATTGCCCCATAGTTGTTCATTGATCTTAGGTAACTTCTTGCGTTTTTTCTTTCCCGAACCTTCAGGTTTAGCCATAGGTTTTTCCATCCGAGACAGGCAGTCTTCAGGCGCCTCGTCATCAGCTTCGAATCCAGGATACTGCTCTCGCTCCAAGCGAAACTTGTTCTTCTTCTCAATGACACTAAAGTGGTGATAATCTTCATGACTGATCAAAGATATTGCCTCACCAGCGGCACCAGCTCGACCACTTCGCCCTATTCGATGCATGTGATCTGCCGGGCTTCGTGGTAGTTCATAGTTGATTACAACAGGTAATTTGTCGATATCAATACCACGAGCAGCTATATCGGTTGCAATGAGCACCGTTATTTCACCGCGCTTAAACCCATCAAGTAGACGTGTTCTCGTCCCTTGGGCTTTATCACTGTGAAATACTTCTGCTGTGATCCCTTGTTTAGCTAATTTTTGAGCCACTCGATTACAGCTATTTTTGGCACTGGCAAAAACGAGTACTTGCTGCCAAGCATTTTGTTTAATCAACTCAGCAAGTAATGCCGTTTTACGCTCTCGATTAACGGTAAACACACGCTGAGTAATGGTTTGTTGCTCATCGTTTTGTAAGAGGATCTCAACAGGCTTATGTAATAACGCCGCTGTTAATTCACATACCTCTTCAGGAAACGTAGCGGAGAAGAGTAAGGTTTGTTTATTCCTAGGTAATAATCCCAAGATTTGATTAAGCTCTTCGGTAAAACCAAGATTAAGCATACGATCAGCTTCATCTAATACTAAGGTTTGTAGTTTACTGAGCTTTAACGCATTGCTTGAGAGCAAATCTAATAATCGTCCGGGTGTAGCCACTAGCACGTCGACCCCACCGCGAAGCGCTAACATCTGAGTATTAACCGAAACACCACCGTATACCGCCAACACCTTAGCCTTGGGCGTTAATGTTGCGCCATAACTAACAAAACTATCAGCGACTTGCTGCGCTAACTCTCGCGTTGGCACTAACACTAATGCGCTAACATAATTACCACCGCTAGCACGTTGGCCAGCTAACTTTTGTAATAAGGGTAAAGCAAATGCTGCCGTTTTGCCCGATCCCGTATTGGCTCCTGCAAGTAGATCACCACCGGCTAACACCACTGGAATGGCTTGTTGCTGAACAGGTGTTGGCTGAGTATATCCAAGCTGGACAAGACGAGATTGTAATGCCTCGCTGAGGTTAAGCTGACTAAAATCGTTCTGACTTATAGTGCTAGTGGTGGAAAGGTTTTCTGAGGTCATAACTAAAACAGGATGCCAAAATTTTATATAGCCCAATATTGTACTAGAAAAGCGTTCCAAAAGCTTACTATTTACCAGTTAGGCCTGCTCAGCTTCTAACATAAGTAAACGCTGTTTTATTTCAAGTCCATAGGCGTAACCAGTTAAGGTACCGCTCTTACCTACGACTCGATGACAGGGAATAATAATCGCTATTTGGTTAGCCCCATTGGCACTACCTACCGCCCTCACTGCTTTTGGGTTATCAATCAAATTCGCAATATCACTATAGCTACAAGATTTACCATACGGCAGGCCTAACAGGGCTTTCCAAACCTGATGCTGAAACGCGGTACCGACAGGAGCCAAGGGCACAGTGAAATGAGTAAGTTGACCTAAGAGGTATTGCTCTATCTCTATCTTGGCTTGCTGTAAGTGCGTTTGAGCTAACTGCTTATCCGCATCGACTGCATCAATTAAGGGGATATTTCTTGATACCCAGCTGTCAGCTTTAGTCGGCTTAAAGAGTAAATGAGAAAGACCAAATCGATTCGCAGCGATGACAATATTGCCAATGTCTGTCGTTAAGGTTTGTTCTACTATAGGCATAACGTGAGCATCGCCATCGGTTTTCGACATTGCACGATAGTTGTTGATACAGGCTAAGCTCATTGTTGACTCCATAATTGAAACGTTAAATAACTCCCCCAAGGTGAAATTTGAGTGTAAATATGTTCACATTGGGCTAAGTAATATTGTTGTTTTTCATTTTTAGTGGCGCTTTCATCCGGATACTTAGCATTTACAGCTGCAGACAAATTCGCAAGTAGCTGGTTTTTAACAACCAGATCACTTGCTAAGAAGATATTGGGCAAACTCAACCCCCTTAGGCGCACATAATCTACAGTCCACGGACCGATCCCCTTAATTGACAACCAATCATCAACTGATGCATGGGGATGATGACTGATAAACAAGGCGAGCGCCCTTAATGCGTTCTTCCTTGCGCCGGGCATATTGAGACAATCAAGCGATGCCAAAGCGATTGATTCTGCGGTCGGAAATAATCTTACCTGACGCGCCTCAATCATCACGATCTCACCATAATGCTCAACTAATGCCTGCAATAATGTAACCGACTGCGCCACGCTAACCTGTTGACCTAGCACCGCCCTGCACGCCGCCTCAAATAATGACCACACCCCGGGGATGCGAATACCACCGTCAATTTCAGGCAGATAGTCATTAAGATCTGCGAGCCTACTCTCAACTTCATTCAGATCGGCATCTAAATCAAGCATCCGACGAATATTGGTCACAACCGCATGAAGATGAGTAAGAGCACTTGCAGAACTCATCACAATCTTGACGTTAAAACTACAAGAATCTTCACAATGAGTTGCTTCAAAGTATCCTGTAACCCCATTTAATTGAAAGCTGCGACCATAGTGATCTTCACCAATCCACTCCATCCCATTAACAGCCCGACGTCGGTAAAACTCACATTGATGCCGCCAATTAAAAGGGGGACGATAAAATAGCCGCAAATTAAGACTCGTCGAATCAGCGGGTAATGTCTCTGATGAATGATGACTTTTACGTATGGCGCTTGGTGTAAGTTGTAACTGTTGCAGAAATACCTCATTGAAACGCCGAACGCTGTTAAAACCTGCAGCAAAAGCCACATCCGTAATGGGCATCGCAGTTTGGTGCAGTAGCTGCTTAGCAAACATTAGCTGCTGATACAACGCATATTGTTTCGGTGATGCGCCGATATGTTGATGAAACAATGCACGTAGATAGCGACTGCTGATCCCTAACTTATCGGCAAGCGCTGCAATTGATATCGCCTCAGGGCCAGACAAGATGCCGTTATTAATTAATGTAACCGCGCGATTCATGGTGGTTTGAGTTCCTATCCAAGGATTGGATTGAGGCGCGCTATCAGGACGGCAGCGCAAACAAGGCCTCAATCCTTCATTTGCGGCAGCCAAAGCGGAATCGAAGTACCGCACATTGGCCTCTTTCGCTGCCACCGCAGGACAAATGGGTCTGCAATAGATCCCGGTAGATAAAACCCCGACAAAAAAAAGACCATCGAAACGCGGGTCTCGCGATAACCGAGCGCGGCGAAAACTCTCTGTGGTGGATCGATTGTCGCAATTCATTAAGGGTTGAGGCTCCAAGGTATGATCTGTCAACTAGCACCAACTCTAATCCAAGCGGCCAAATGATACTAGCGGAAAACGGAACTCAACCAGAGACTGGCATCACTATCAAATTATCATGGCATGATTACACCAATCAGTATCAGAAAGTGATCTACTTCGCGTGTTTTTGACAACACATTCAAAGCGAATGGATGATGGAATGCTTGTTCCCTTGTCAGGTCATTCAACATCGAAGTAGGAAGGTAAAAAATACGCCTAACAGGCGAGCTTTAGCAGTTTTGATGCTTGGTTAACGAGTTCGCCCCTAGTTAAACTATGCTCTTCACTTTGAAATTTCAGCTTTAGGTAATGCTTAATAGACATTAATCATAAAGCTTCTGGTAATATGTGATCCTTATAAAAAATATCACCAATTCGCTATCTACAAGGATATAGATGTTTAAGCTATTTGAATCATGGGTTAATGCATTACCTGATGACGAACCAATACAGCCACCTAAAGGGGTCTACGCTTTTTGTCGACATTACACTAAAGGTTTCGAAATTCCCTTGGTGATCATGTCAATTTTAACTGCGGCACTGGCAATATTAGAGGTCTCTCTATTTGCTTTTATGGGAGATCTCGTCGATCTACTGGCTAACCATACCCCCGAAACCCTGTTTGCAGAACAAGGTGGAAAGCTACTAACAATGGCTATACTGGTATTAGTCGTTATCCCCGCACTAGTACTATTGCACGCCTTAGTTGTGTACCAAGGGCTATTGGGCAACTATCCTATGTCGATTCGTTGGCTGGCACATCGCTATCTACTCAAACAAAGTATCTCTTTCTATCAAAATGATTTTGCTGGACGTATAGCGACAAAAGTGATGCAAACCTCGCTCGCTGTGCGCGAAACAGTGACAAAACTGCTCGATGTATTGGTTTATATTCTTGTTTATTTCTTGTCGATGTTAGTGATAATCGCCGATGCCGATTATAGATTAATGCTCCCAATGCTAATCTGGCTTGGCTTGTACGCTGGATTACAGATCTATTTCTTACCCAAACTAAAAAAGGTGTCTACAGAGCAAGCAGATGCTCGTTCATCTATGACAGGGCGTATCGTCGATAGTTACACCAACATTGCTACGGTGAAACTGTTTTCCCACACTCAAAAAGAAGCACAATACGCCAAAGATAGCATGTCAGGTTTTCTCGATACCGTTTATCGCCAAATGCGGCTGGTAACGGGGATCAACGTCAGCGTACAGGTCATTAACTATCTACTGGCATTTACCATTGCAGCAGTGTCTATTTGGCTATGGCGTGACAGCGCCATCACCATAGGTGCCATCGCCGTTGCGGTGAGTTTATCGCTGCGGTTAAATGGCATGTCACAATGGATCATGTGGGAAATTAGTTCCCTGTTTGAGAATATTGGTACAGTGGCAGACGGCATGAATACCCTATCAAAACCAACCACGATTCAAGATAGCGAAAATGCAACCACGTTAGAGGTTAGTGAAGGTAAAATTGACTTCGATGAGGTTAGCTTTCATTACGGTGAAGACACGGGCGTTATTGAAGCGCTTAATCTGAATATCAAAGCTGGCGAAAAAGTCGGCCTTGTTGGTCGCTCTGGTGCGGGGAAATCAACTTTAGTTAACTTGCTAATGCGATTTTACGATGTTGAAAAAGGATCAGTTGCTATCGATGGTCAAGATATCAGAACGGTAACTCAGGACTCGCTTCGCTCTTGTATCGGTATGGTGACCCAAGACACCTCTCTGCTGCATCGTTCTATTCGCGATAATATACGTTATGGAAGACCTGACGCCACAGATGAAGACCTGGACAATGCCATCAAACAAGCTCAAGCCTATGATTTTATTCAGAGCCTGAGCGATCCTGAGGGTAACCATGGCTTGGATGCCCAAGTCGGTGAGCGCGGTGTAAAACTTTCTGGTGGGCAGCGTCAACGCATAGCCATCGCTAGGGTACTACTGAAAAACGCGCCCATTTTACTCTTAGATGAAGCCACCTCCGCGCTCGACTCCGAGATTGAGGCCGCGATTCAGGAGAGTCTCTATCAGCTGATGGAAGGTAAAACGGTGATCGCCATTGCCCACCGTCTGTCGACCATTGCCGCCATGGATAGGTTGATCGTGTTAGATCAAGGTAAAATCGTCGAGCAAGGTTCCCATCAAGAACTGATTGCCCAAGGTGGTATATACGCACAGCTTTGGGCTCATCAAACCGGTGGTTTCCTGGGCGTAGACTAGGTTCTTCGCTGTCTAAAACTCAATGCCTAAGGACCTGATCCTTAGGCATTGCTACCCGCCCTAACCTATTAAGCTAGTTTGTCGGGAACCATCCCGGCTCGGTGAATACCCAGTCATTGTCTTTCACTGGGGTATGACAACTGACACACACCTGCATCCCTCCCTCAAATGGCGTCTGCTCGGCGCCAACCCAACGCGCCCAGCCCCAGCCATAAGTGTCGGCATACTTAACCGAATCCTTGAACATAAACTCGGCATGGACAAAGTCTTTAGGCCCTATTGCCTTAGGCCAGTGAGCTAATTCACCCGCTTTCCACACCACCTTGGCCAGAATGGCACCGTCAGGCCAGGGAGAATGTTCACCGCTACGAGCGGCCTTAATAGCCACGTCATTGCCCAAAATAGCCCTTACCGTATTATTGTCGGTTCTATGGGACACAGCGATGCTTGACCAGGTCTGCCAACCTTGTGGATAGTCAATGCCATGGGAAGATAAAGGCGTTTTGCCAGCTGTATAACCATTTGATGAAAATAATGAAACGGCTGATAACAGTATTAAAAGAATTGTCTTCATTGTCTGACTCACTCTGTTGCGAAAAGCACAAATCATCGGCTTAACTATTAGTGTGTCAGTGTAGTCTCAATAGGAAAGCTTTGCCGAAGGTGATCTAAGAAAGGAATTATGTAACGAGTTCAAGCTTGGATGAAAAGGCCGTAGCTTTGATATCAAAAAATTTATCATTTCGCTTCTGTTTCATCGCACGATAAAAGAACAAATCAACTAACTTACTTGAGTTAAGCTCCTTTGTCGTAAAGTGGATCTCAACTTGGTTCGGTAAAAGGCTAAAACTAAAATCAAGACTCATATTCAATAGCTTACGTGCAATGGCCTTCCCCCTTGCTTCTTTATCAACATAGATTTGACCGATGTAAGTGACTGATTTTTTGATATGATGTCTGAAATAACAATAACCAATAGGATTCTCATCTTCGACCGCAACCATTACCCAACGAAGATACTCAACATCATTAATCTTGCACTGTGTGATATCAGCTAACACTAAATTCTCAAAGTCTCGTGCTAATTCACTTGAAACCTCAGACAGGTCGAATTCTGATTGGAAAACATCGAGATCTCTAGATATGAAAATCAACATAATTGCCTAATTCATCAGGTTAACGATTTTCCTGAAGTGTGGCACATAATGCCCCGCTCGGCGAAAGCAGATTAGTTTGGCGAAAATAGGCGAGACACAAGCAATTGGATAGGATCCTGCTCTCTAGGCATTTGACGGCCTCATTTTGAGGCATCAAGGTGCCAATCAAATTCGTGCCATTGCAGCTGTGTAGATCTAAGGAACGATAAGGTAAATGACAGATGAAAAAAAACCACCCTATTGGGTGGTTTTTTCCGCGTAACTAAACGCTTATTTGGTGGAGCCTAGCGGGATCGAACCGCTGACCTCAACACTGCCAGTGTTGCGCTCTCCCAGCTGAGCTAAGGCCCCAATCTTATGTAACTCTGCGTATAACACAAAGTAGATAACACAAAATTAAAATGTGGTATCCCATAGGGGATTCGAACCCCTGTTACCGCCGTGAAAGGGCGGTGTCCTAGGCCTCTAGACGAATGGGACACTGTTGATACGTTATACTCTGTATCGAGTGAATACTCGTTAAAGCCAGTAGGCTATCGCTTCAACGCTATCGAATCGTCAACTTAGTCAGTCAACCACTCAAAAAAGTGGTATCCCATAGGGGATTCGAACCCCTGTTACCGCCGTGAAAGGGCGGTGTCCTAGGCCTCTAGACGAATGGGACACTGTTGATACGTTATACTCTGTATCGAGTGAATACTCGTTAAAGCCAGTAGGCTATCGCTTTAACGCTATCGAATCGTCAACTTAACCAGTCAACCACTCAAAAAAGTGGTATCCCATAGGGGATTCGAACCCCTGTTACCGCCGTGAAAGGGCGGTGTCCTAGGCCTCTAGACGAATGGGACACTGTTGATACGTTATACTCTGTATCGAGTGAATACTCGTTAAAGCCAGTAGGCTATCGCTTTAACGCTATCGAATCGTCAACTTTATCAGTCAACCACTCAAATAAGTGGTATCCCATAGGGGATTCGAACCCCTGTTACCGCCGTGAAAGGGCGGTGTCCTAGGCCTCTAGACGAATGGGACACTGTTGATACGTTATACTCTGTATCGAGTGAATACTCGTTAAAGCCAGTAGGCTATCGCTTTAACGCTATCGAATCGTCAACTTTATCAGTCAACCACTCAAATAAGTGGTATCCCATAGGGGATTCGAACCCCTGTTACCGCCGTGAAAGGGCGGTGTCCTAGGCCTCTAGACGAATGGGACACTGTTGATACGTTATACTCTGTATCGAGTGAATACTCGTTAAAGCCAGTAGGCTATCGCTTCAACGCTATCGAATCGTCAACTTAGTCAGTCAACCACTCAAAAAAGTGGTATCCCATAGGGGATTCGAACCCCTGTTACCGCCGTGAAAGGGCGGTGTCCTAGGCCTCTAGACGAATGGGACACTGTTGATACGTTATACTCTGTATCGAGTGAATACTCGTTAAAGCCAGTAGGCTATCGCTTCAACGCTATCGAATCGTTAACTTTACAGTCAACCACTCAAGAAAGTGGTATCCCATAGGGGATTCGAACCCCTGTTACCGCCGTGAAAGGGCGGTGTCCTAGGCCTCTAGACGAATGGGACACTGTTGGTACCTTATACTCTGTACCGAGTGAATACTCGTTAAAGCCAGTAGGCTATCGCTTCAACGCTTAAACAAATTAGATGGTGGAGCCTAGCGGGATCGAACCGCTGACCTCAACACTGCCAGTGTTGCGCTCTCCCAGCTGAGCTAAGGCCCCTTACCTAACTTGTTGCTTTTGAGTGTACGGCAAGCATTTGCTACGCTGTGTCTCAACTGCGAGGCGCATTCTATGCAGCACACCCAAAAGTGTCAACTCGTTTTTTAGGAATTTATTCTATTTGCTACAAATTCAATCGCTTTGGAGATTCTTTGTTCACAACGAACCTTACCAACAAGGAATAAGGTTAAATCGACAGCTGGTGACATACCTGCACCGGTAACCGCTACACGAAGTGGCATGCCGACTTTACCCATACCAACTTCTAATTCAGCCGCCGTATCTTCAATCGCTTGATGAATGCCTTCCAATGTCCACTCTGGTAACGCAGCTAATTTTTGCTGAACCAATTGAAGCGGCTCTAATGCAACACCACGTAAATGCTTCTTAGCCGCAGTTTCATCAAAATCGGCAAAGTCTTCATAGAAGTAACGACTAGAAGCAGCTAACTCCTTAAGAGTTTTAGCACGCTCAGCTAATGCGGTAACCACCTCAGCTAATGCTGGGCCATTAGTCGTATCGATCTGTTGATCCGCCATATGCCATTCAAGATGCTTAGCAACATATTCAGGGGCAAGCTCCTTCATATAATGCTGATTTAGCCAAATTAGCTTGTCGGTATTAAATGCAGAAGCGGCCTTATTGATATCATCTAACTTAAAGAGCTGCTTCATCTCATCTATCGAAAACACCTCTTGGTCGCCATGTGACCAACCGAGACGCACTAAGTAGTTAAGTAATGCTTCAGGTAGATAACCATCATCACGATATTGCATAACACCCACTGCGCCATGGCGTTTAGATAGCTTGGCGCCATCATCGCCTAAGATCATGGCAACGTGCGCATATTCAGGGATCGGCGCACCAAGTGCTTTTAATATGTTAATTTGACGAGGCGTATTATTGATATGGTCTTCACCACGAACAACACAGGTGATCCCCATATCCCAATCATCAACTACGACACAAAAGTTATAGGTTGGCGTGCCATCGGTACGCGCAATGATCAAATCATCCAGCAGTTCATTTGAGATCTCGATGCGACCACGTACGTGGTCATCAAATACCACACTGCCCTCTGTTGGGTTTTTAAACCGAATAACAAACGGCTCGTCAGTATCGCGGGGCGCTTTATCACGGCAGCAACCATCATATTTCTGCTGTTCGCCTTTAGCTGCCTGTTCTTCGCGCATTAATTCAATACGCTCACGGCTGCAGTAACACTTATAAGCAGTACCCTGCTCCAACATCTGAGCAATAATCTCATTGTAACGGTCAAAACGCTTAGTTTGATAATATGGACCTTCATCCCACGTCAGCCCTAGCCACTCCATGCCATCTAAAATCGCCTCACATGCTTCGGGTGTAGAACGCTCAAGATCGGTATCTTCAATACGTAAAACAAACTCACCTTGATTAGCTCGGGCATATAGCCATGAATATAGTGCTGTACGAGCACCACCTACGTGTAAAAAACCGGTAGGACTTGGAGCGAAACGCGTCTTAGTCGTCATAGTGGACACAAACCTATTTTCGAAAGTCTAAATTGTAGACTGAACTATTAAATGTGGCGGCTATTCTAACAGCCAAACAGCATAAGAGAAAATACTCTCCATGATTATCTATATATGCGTCGTCACTATCTCTGTATATAAGCCATGAACAAGCAACGACTTGACCTTACCGAAACATTCTCGCGCATTTTATCTGTATTTAACGTCGATATACGTCCCTCAATACACGCGATTCGAGACTTAGTACCGACTTAATTCAACAGTTGTTTAGTGATATTTTGACACAAATACTTTAAACAATATAAAGGTTGAGATAATTTTTAGTCAATCCTATGGCTTACTTAACGCTGTTTTGTTTAACATTAAGCCAAACCGCACAAATTTGAACCGGACTCAATATTTTATAGAAAAAAGCGTTGACAGTAGATCGTTCCCCCCTATAATACGGCCCCACACAGCGAGGTCGATTAGCTCAGCTGGGAGAGCACCTCCCTTACAAGGAGGGGGTCACTGGTTCGAGCCCAGTATCGACCACCATATTATGTATGGCGTTACAATTTGAAATATCCCAGGTCGATTAGCTCAGCTGGGAGAGCACCTCCCTTACAAGGAGGGGGTCACTGGTTCGAGCCCAGTATCGACCACCATATTTCAGCGTTATGTTGAAATAGTAGATAGTTCCAATTAATGTTGTGAGATATTCCCAGGTCGATTAGCTCAGCTGGGAGAGCACCTCCCTTACAAGGAGGGGGTCACTGGTTCGAGCCCAGTATCGACCACCATCTCATCTAATGAGAGAGTATCGAATATAATAATGTCCCAGGTCGATTAGCTCAGCTGGGAGAGCACCTCCCTTACAAGGAGGGGGTCACTGGTTCGAGCCCAGTATCGACCACCATTGTTATCACATAGTTAGCGTAGTATTTATCCCAGGTCGATTAGCTCAGCTGGGAGAGCACCTCCCTTACAAGGAGGGGGTCACTGGTTCGAGCCCAGTATCGACCACCATATCTTCCTAGTAAGATATTGATAAATTACTCACCATCCCAGGTCGATTAGCTCAGCTGGGAGAGCACCTCCCTTACAAGGAGGGGGTCACTGGTTCGAGCCCAGTATCGACCACCATATTTCTTCATCATCGCATTATCTCAAATTTTATAAATAAGCAGCCTATCAGATGTGCAAATTGCTAGCGCTTTGTCTTTGCAGATCCCATCAGCTCTACTATTCTTCAATGAGTACTGAATCAATCCCTCTATAATTAACGGTGGTGATTTATGACCGATGTAACTCAATCAGCGTCGCTCGCAAGCATTGCTGCCTATCTAAAGCTCACGCACGAGTGCAACGAAGAGCAAGCGCTAATTGAAGCTAAAGAGGTGATGCAGAATCTTGTCGCCATGCGTCAAAAAGGCTTTATTACTGGTTGGTATTTTGATGCTCATGGCCATTTAGAGTTACTCCCTTCAGAAGCCATACTTAAGCGCATTGAACCATTAAAATAGTCTTGAGTCATTATGGATTCGAACCTTCAGCCTAAATCCCCTGCCTAGTTATGTAATACCCATTAGTATAAAGACTTGATCAATGTTATCCGCTTCATCTCATCAGAGGTTATTTGAATACACCTCTATCAAGATACATTGGGCGACGGCACCATTGACCGCGTCAATGATAACAATCTGCGAATGGGTAATATCAATCAATATAAAGATGTGATCGCTCTCTCACGCAAATGAAAGCCTGATAAGAGTCGCTATATTTATCGTTTCTCCATTAAGCTTTCCATTTATAGCTCAACCCATTTTACTTATCACCTTTATCACCAGGCACGGTAATAGCCATTTACAATGGATTTTTACCCTCCTCGCCTTCGACGGCTTATCAACATCAGTCCCCAACAAGGACAAGTGATGGGCATATTAGTCAGCATCTGCTGTGCGGGTAATTTCTTGGCGACACTAACCGGTGGCATGTTAGCGGTATTCGATGTCTGAATTGCTTTGCTAGCGGGTTCATTCACAACACTTGTCGCATTCTCGCCACTTTAATTTGAGACGCCACCAACAAAACCCTCAACACCTAAATTGACATGCGTCACAAAACCAATGTTAATGGGTGGCTACCCACCCATTTCATCAAAGTAAACTGGCGGTATTTGCCCCAGACCAATCAACGATAAACCTGCCACAAAATCACAACTGCTTGATTTTTAGTTTTTTACATAAATATAACATTCATGGCCTGTTCCTTGCCTATACTTCTAGTGAGTTAATCAGTTAGCTAACCTTCCTTGGCATTAAAAAGCCCGAAGGATTAACAATATAAAGGATAATAAAATGACTTTACTCAACACCTGTACTGACCTAAATTCACTAAAAAAAATGTTAAAATTTACCGCACTGGCAACACTATTCAGTGCGAGCTTTTCTGTTTTCGCAGAGCCCGTCGAGATTAAGTTCTCACATGTGGTGGCCGAAAATACCCCAAAAGGCCAAATGGCCCTAAAATTTAAAGAGCTAGTAGAGCAACGTCTGCCTGGCGAATACCAAGTCAACGTGTTCCCCAATTCACAGCTGTTTGGTGACAACAACGAGTTGTCGGCACTACTGCTCAATGATGTACAGTTTGTCGCACCTTCCCTGTCAAAGTTTGAACGTTACACCAAAAAACTACAGATTTTCGATCTTCCTTTTCTATTTAAAGATATGGATGCAGTAAATCGCTTCCAACAGAGTGAGTCGGGTCAAAATCTACTTAATTCCATGAAGCGTAAAGGTATTGTTGGGCTAGGTTATCTGCATAACGGTATGAAACAGTTTTCTGCTAGTAGCCCATTAGTTTTACCCACTGATGCTAACGGGAAAAAATTCCGCATCATGGCATCAGATGTCTTAGCGGCACAATTCCAAGCAGTTGATGCTATTCCCGTTAAAAAGCCTTTTTCAGAAGTTTTCACCTTACTGCAAACGCGCGCTATCGACGGTCAAGAGAACACTTGGTCTAACATCTATTCGAAGAAGTTTTATGAAGTACAAAGCCATATTACTGAAAGTAATCACGGTGTTCTAGATTACATGGTGGTCACTTCAAACACCTTCTGGAAATCGCTACCAGGTGATAAGCGTAAAGTGATCAAAGCAGCTTTGGATGAAGCGGTTGCCTACGGTAACGATATTGCAGCGGCTAAAGTGGATAAAGACAAACAAGCGATTATTGATTCTAATCGCTCAGAAATCACTTACTTAACCCCTGAGCAACGTGCAGCTTGGGTGAGTGCGATGAAACCTGTTTGGGCACAGTTTGAAGACAAAATTGGTAAAGATCTTATTGATGCCGCCGTTGCTTCTAACAAATAAGAACTATTCGCTAAATTAATAGGAAAGCATTGAGGCTGAGCCACCAGCTGCTGGCCTCTTTCCTAGTTAAGGAGCATAAGAGATGATATCTCGTTTATTTTCATATTTTGAAGAAGGCATGTTAAATGCCTTAATTACCATAATGACGGTATTGGTATTTGCAGAAGTTATTGCTCGCTTCTTCTTCAATACTGGTTTTTTGTGGATTCAAGAATTAACACTTACCCTATGTGGGTGGTTTGTTCTTTTTGGCATGTCCTATGGCGTAAAAGTTGGCGCACATATTGGCGTCGATGCCTTCGTCAGTAAACTAAATAAAAAGAACCGTAAAATCACCTCACTGATCGCGGTCGTGATCTGCCTAATCTATTGCGCCATGTTTTTGCTGGGCAGCTGGGATTACTTGGCCAAAATGTATCAAGTGGGCGTACCGATGGAAGATATCGACTTTCCTCACTTTTTATTTAGCCAGCTAGACCCCGATAGTACATGGGAATATTTCCGTATAGACGTTGAAGAACCCGCCGTACCACTTTGGATGTCACAAAGCATTCTTATTATTGGATTTTCATTACTAACATGGCGATTTATCGAGCTAGCGATAGCCATTATTCGTAATCAAACCGATGGGTTTAAATTTGCAGATGAAGCCAAGGAAAGTATGCATCTTATCGATCAAGAAGCTGATCAGAATTCATCTGACATTAAGGGAGATAAATAATGACCATTGCGACACTATTTATTAGCCTTTTCCTCTGCATGCTCATCGGCATGCCAATTGCTATCGCGCTTGGCTTTTCAAGCATGTTGACCATCCTACTCTATTCGGATGACTCGCTAGCTTCTATCGCGCTAAAGCTGTATGAGTCGACATCGGAACATTACACCTTATTAGCGATCCCCTTCTTCATTCTGTCGTCAGCCTTCTTATCGACAGGCGGCGTAGCAAGACGGATCATCGACTTTGCCATGGACAGCGTAGGCCATATTCGTGGTGGGCTTGCTATGGCCTCTGTCATGGCTTGTATGCTATTTGCAGCGGTATCGGGCTCATCCCCTGCCACAGTAGCAGCCATCGGTTCCATTGTTATCGTGGGAATGGTACGCGCAGGATATCCGGAGAAGTTTGCTGCGGGCGTAATAACAACATCTGGCACATTAGGGATCTTAATTCCCCCTTCTATTGTGATGTTAGTCTACGCTGCTGCAACGGAAGTCTCGGCTGCCAGAATGTTTATGGCAGGGCTTATTCCAGGTTTAATGATGGGGCTTTTGTTAATGCTGGCTATTTACATTGTTGCACGCATTAAGAAACTCCCGTCTCGCCCCTTTCCTGGTGTAAAAGTCCTCGCCATCTCTAGCGCTAAAGCTATGGGTGGTCTGGCGCTTATCTTCATCGTGTTAGGATCGATTTACGGTGGTGTAGCAAGCCCAACAGAAGCCGCAGCCGTTGCCTGTGTCTACGCCTATTTCATCGCAGTATTTGGTTATCGAGATATTGGCCCGCTAAAAGACGTAGCATGGCGTAAAGATCAAGAGCCAATATTGAGCGCGAGCATAAGAAATATTGGCTATATGCTACTGGCATTCGTAAAAACGCCGACTGATAAAGAGATCCGCCATGTCGTTAGGGATGGCGCAAAAGTCAGTATTATGCTGCTGTTTATCATCGCCAATGCGATGCTATTTGCTCATGTACTGACCACTGAGCGTATTCCTCATATCATTGCAGAAACGATTGTTGGTATGGGCCTTCCCGTGTGGGGATTCCTGATCATAGTCAATTTGCTCCTGCTTGCTGCAGGTAATTTTATGGAGCCTTCAGCTATTTTACTGATTATGGCACCCATATTATTCCCTATCGCAACACAACTAGGTATTGACCCTATTCATTTGGGGATCATCATGGTAGTTAACATGGAAATCGGGATGCTTACGCCCCCGGTGGGTTTGAACCTCTTTGTCACAGCGGGGATAACAGGACGCAGTATGGGTTGGGTGATCCAATCATGTTTGCCGTGGTTATTGTTGCTGCTGTTTTTCTTGGTACTCATCACTTACATTCCACAGATATCTCTGTTTTTGCCAGAATACATCGATAAGTTAAATGGATACTAAATCGCTTGATTTTGAGTAACAATTGAGTGAGTCTGAAACAAGCTACCACTTCGGTGGTCTGTTTCAGACTCGCTATTTCTCATTTGGACATGTATTTAATGTCAATAAACATAAAAGCAAAAAAATACCTCAGTGTCACATTACTCATTACCTTAGGATTGTTTGTCGTTTTACGTATAGCTTATTGGTTTCACTTAGAAAACGGTTATCATGACACCAAGCAACAATCGCGAGCCCAGATAAAGGAATTGGTTAGCTTCCTGTCGGGTTCCCTGTCTCGTTACCAAAGCATTCCCCATGTGTTATCGACTAATCCTCTACTTGCCAACGCATTGCTCAGGCAAGATGATCCCGAAACCATCAAACCGCTTAACCAATATTTACAAGAGATCCAAAGCATTACCGAATCCCTTGATATCTACTTAATTAACGCCGATGGCAAAGCCATTGCAGCAAGTAACTGGCATCAAAGCTACTCATTTATCGGCCAGAACTTTGCCTTTCGCCCGTACTTTAAACAGGCAATAAAGGGCGAACTCGGTCGTTATTTCGCTGTAGGAACAAGCTCCAATAAACGCGGATACTATTTTTCATATCCCATCTATGCCAATAGCTACCCCATTGAAGCCAGCCAAGCAGATGCCAAAGTACTTGGAGTGATTGTCGTCAAAGTCGATGTTTCCGAAATCGAGCAGCAAAGTACAGGTATGGCGAGAGCCAGCAATTATGAATTTGCCATAACGGATCCTGATAACATTATTTTTCTCTCGAGTAGCACCAGCTGGCGACTCAGATCACTCACACCGATAACCGAAGAAAAAAGAATCAGTATTCAAGAATCTAGACGATATGCAAATCGCGTTGTCTCACCTTTAGCAATAAAACCGCCCTATGACGAAACGCTAAACGAAAAGTTCCAAATTTATCAAATCAGTACAGACACTGCGGCTACTATCGACTACATGGACAGCAAAGCCGCAATGGCTGATGCTGGATGGAAAGTACATATTTTGGCCCCTATGACTCCAACCTATAATGCACTGCCACCGCTGCTAATGCTTTATGGCGCTATCTATTTACTATTTGCCGTTGCCTTACTCTATGCCGTTGAGCGACGCAAAAACACCTTAAAACTGCGTCAAGCTCATGAGCAGTTGGAACAAAGAGTACAAGAACGCACACAAGCACTTGAAACCAGTAATAGACAACTAAAAGAAACTCAAGATGAACTGATCCAAGCGGCAAAACTCACCGTCATAGGCAGCTTATCAGCCAGTATTAATCATGAAATAAATCAGCCGCTGGCTGCCATTCGCAGTTATGCACAAAATACCCAAACCTTACTTTCTCGAGGCAAATGGGATGATGTCTCAAGCAATATTATGACCATCATCGAGTTAACCGATCGACTTGCGGCTATCGTGTCACAATTTAAAAGCTTCACCCGTAAAAGCCGCGGAAATGATAAAGCCATCAGTATTGCAACATGCATTACCGATGCACTCACTATCATACAGCCCGAAGTCGATAAGCAAGGTGTTGAACTTGTACTGCATAATGCAGACACTAAGGCACAGATATGGTGTGACTCCATTCGCCTGCAGCAAGTACTCATTAACTTGATGAGCAATGCTATCGTAGCGATGCACCAAAGTTCACCTAAAAAGCTGATCATTGGTGTGACGCAAAATGAACGCTTACACATTACGATTGAAGATACAGGTACAGGGATTGAAGAGAGTCAGATGAAGAAAATTTTCGACCCCTATTTTACCAGTTCACGACAAGGGCTTGGCCTTGGCCTATCAATATCAAGACGGATTGTCGAAGCGATGCAGGGGCAAATAACCGTTGCCAATCGTTCAGAAGGCGGCGCTATTTTTAATATATCTTTACCTATTCATGCATCGGAAAACAATTAATGCTAAATCTAGAAAATAGCCACTGCGACATTATTATTGTCGATGATGAACCCTTAATTGGCTCCGCGCTGGTGCAGCTGTTTGAGTTGGAGTCTTATTGTGCGATATCAATAACAGATCCCAGATTGCTAACCAATGGACTGCCAGAAAACTGGCCAGGGATCATAATATCCGATGTTAACATGCCCGATATCGACGGCTTAAAGCTAATGCGCATCTTACAATCCCAAGACAAAGATATCCCCGTCATATTATTAACGGGCCATGGTGATATCGCCATGGCGGTTCAAGCGCTTAAACAAGGTGCCTATGACTTTATTGAAAAGCCATTCAATAACGAACATATGCTCGATATTGCTAAACGCGCGTTAGAAAAACGTAGTCTCACTCTAGAAAACCGCAGCCTTAAGCGTGAACTTGAATCACAAAGCACACCTGGGCCACGCATATTGGGCCACAGTGCTGGCATAAAGCAGATGCGGCATATCATACATCAAGTGATCGATATGCCTGCGGATGTTTTGATTGAGGGCGAAACCGGTACAGGTAAAGAACTGGTAGCTCGCTATCTTCATGATCACAGCCCTCGAAGTGAAGCCAATTTTGTGGCCATTAACTGCGGTGCGATCCCTGAGACCATTATCGAAAGCGAACTTTTTGGTGCAGAATCAGGGGCGTTTACCGGTGCCGACAAAACTCGTATAGGTAAATTTGAATATGCGAATGGCGGCACGCTATTTCTCGATGAGATTGAGAGCACCCCCATGTCGCTTCAGGTGAAATTACTGCGCGTGTTAGAAGACAGAAAAGTGGAGCGTTTAGGCTCCAATAAAAGTATTGAACTCGATATCCGCATTATTGCCGCCACTAAGGTCGACCTAAAATCACTGTGTGATACTGGTGAGTTCCGCCAAGACCTACTCTATCGCCTAAATCTCGTTACTGTGCCAATTCCAGCACTACGAGAACGACGCGAAGATATTGGCCTACTCTTTTTGCATTTCGCTCGTGTGGCTTCAGCCCGTTATCACAAGGCATTGATCCCATTAAGTACCGAGCATACTGCTCAGCTTGTATCTCATGATTGGCCTGGTAACGTTAGAGAGTTAAGAAACCTAGCCGAACGTTATGTCCTGCTTGGCGCCGACGCCGCCTTTGCCACATCAATGGGTCAAAACAACCAACTTAATACTAATATGTCACTGCAGCAACGAGTGGAATTTTTTGAACGCTTACTGATAGAGGAAGCCCTAAGCGTGAATAAAGGCAGTATCAAGCTCACCATGGAGCAACTCGAACTGCCCAGAAAAACCTTATATGACAAGATGCAGAAGTTTGGCTTAAACCGAAAAACGTTTATCCAATAAACTCAATAGCCGATTCTGGCATGCGTCGTTTAGCGCGTGCCATTAACGCCACCAGCACGACCACACCTGACAGCGCTAATAAACTGCCTAGCACAACGCCATTCCAGCCCCATTGCTGCCAGAAGGGTAACAAGTATGGCCCACCAACTGCAGCACCAAGATAGTAACTGCATAGATATAAGGCCGTGGCTTTCGCTCTATGGTGTTGCGCGCGCTGAGCAACCCAAGCATTACAAACACTATGAAAGGTAAAGAAGCCAAAACTTGATAACAAAAAGCCTATGATGATAGTCATGCTCGTATCAAATAAGGTAACGAGACTACCGATACACATCATTAAACTCGAGATCACAAATAGTGGCTGACGCCCAAGTCTGTTGACCCACTTAGCCGAGCAAAAAGACGCATAGGTACCACTTAAGTAACACAGAAAAATCAAGGTCACTTGAAAACGTCCCCAATTAAAAGGCGCTTGCATCAAATGAAGCTGAATGTAACTGAACTGATTAACCATCACCATAAATGCTAAAGCACCGAGCAAATAGAGCTTAATCATGGTCTTATCACTCAAGTGCAGCCAGAACCCTTTAAGATCATGACGTTCAAGACGCAGCGCGATGTCGCCTCGCTCAGAGCGAACTTTGTCGCGATTAGGCAGCAAGCGAACAGCAACCAGCACCAAAACAGCCGTAATTGCACAGAGCAATAACATAGATTGTTGCCAGTCAAGATACTGGGTCATTAATCCACCTAACAGTCTGCCTGCGATACCGCCTAAGCTATTAGCACCAATATAGATGGCTCCCGCTTTAAGCAATACTGATTGATCCAACATATCCTTAAAATACGCCATCGCGATGGCTGGAACTGAGGCGAGTAACGCTCCTTGAAACAAACGAACCGCAATAAGTGCACTGAAATCGTTAACAAAAATAAGCACCAAATCAACAATGACTAGCAGTGCAAGGCTCCACAGCAAGGGTTTTCTGCGGCCAATCTTGTCAGATAATGTGGCATAGAAGAGTAATGAAAACGCCATCGAAAAACTGGTTACTGACAACAGCAAGGTGGCGTGAGCAGGGAGCACATCGAAACTTGAGGCAACAAGTGGCAGCATCCCCTGCACGAGATAGAGATTGATATAAACAACGATTGAGGCCAACGAAAGTCCCCATATTAAACGCGTCTGTAGTTGCTGGTTACTCATCTGTCACACACTTATATACCCGACCAATAACCATAGGCTAGCATCGGCCTAAACATAACAAAAATAGATTATTACTATCACGTCCATACTTTTTTATTATGGATAAATCGGCGATTAGGGGTTATCGTTAACTCACGGGTTAATCAGGACAATCATATCAATCAGTATGGCCACGCGATGTGGCATCAATGCGGGTTAAATAAGTGACGGTGTTATGGATATAAAGCAGCTTAAACATTTCGATGCCTTAGCCACTAAAGGCAGCTTTACCCTAGCGGCTAAGCAGCTCAATATCGCGCAACCCGCATTAAGTCAAAGCATTAAGCGTTTAGAAACCGACTTAGGGGTCACCCTTATCAATCGCAACCGACATTATCGCGGTCAAGATGGTAGCCGCTTAACACTGACCGCAGAAGGCGATGCTTTGCATCAACACGCGACCCTCATCATCAAACAGCTCAAACAAGCCGAAGCCCATATAAAATCCATGGCCAACTTAACCAAGGGAGAAGTACGTATCGCAGTGCCAGGCATGCTAGGTTCCTACTATCTGCCATCACGACTTATGGCTTTTCGCCACCACTACCCTGACTTAAAACTATCATTATTTGAAGGGGGGACTCGCGATAGTCTGCGGATGTTGCAAAATGAAGAGGTGGATATTGCGATTATTACTAGTCAAGACTTACAAGCAAACTTTGACAGTCACTTGCTACTTCGCGAGCAGATGGTGGTGGCCGTGGGTGAAGACCATCCCCTCGCAGAGCAGCCATGCGTGACACTGGCACAATTTTTTGAGCATGAGTTAGTGATGTTTAAAACTGGTTATTTTCATCGAGAGTGGATGTTGTCCCAAGCAAAAGCCTTAGGCCTTGAGGTGAACATTGCATTTGAAACCAATTTAATTAATTTAATTAAACAGGTTGTTTCCCAAGGTTATGCAATCACTAGCGTACTCGAAATGGTGATAGAAAAGCGTGATAGCATACGCGCACTTCCCTTCTCTCCTGCGGTATATCTGGATCTTCATATCGCTTGGAACAAAGAGCGCCCCGTCGGATTAGCTGACAGGGCGTTTGTCGACTTTTTGATGGCCAATCGCTAACGAACCATTAACCACATCAATTAACTTGCATCGTCCTGATTCTCGGGAGCCGCCTTAACAAAAGCATCTAGCTGATGGCAATTATCCCAAATACGGCAAATATTAGGATAAACCGTTAAATCGACCTTGAAGCGATTGGCATTGTAGATTTGTGGGATCAAACACAGATCGGCCAAAGTGACGTTATCGCCAAAACAGTAGGTGCCCGAATGTTCAACGAGCTGCTTTTCTAATGCGGTGAAACCTTGATGGATCCAATGTTGATACCAAGCGGTTTTAGCCTCTTCACCTAACCCTAAAGGCCCACTGAGATATTGCAGCACTCGTAGATTATTTAGAGGGTGAATTTCGCAAGCCACCGATAATGCCATCGCTCGCACTAACGCCCTATCTTTCGGCTCTGCTGGTAACATTTGATGCTGAGGATATATCTCATCTAAATATTCGATAATGGCTAAAGATTGAGATAATACAAACTCATCATCGCCTTCTATTAAGGTGGGTACCAACTCTTGTGGATTCAGTGCTGCGTATTGAGCTGAATGTTGCTCACCACCATCTTTAACTAAATGTACTGATTGCAACTCAGCGTCCAAGCCTTTCAAATTAAGGGCAATACGAACACGATATGCAGCGCTTGAACGCCAATAACCCAATAACTTCATCTCCGCTCCTTACAAAAACGGGGCAAACCAAAGGTGCCCCGAATTATCACAAAACCTGATGCTTACGCTTTATATTCAACAACCTGTTGGTCGATTGAACCAAAAATTGATTGTTCATTCTCGTCAAGCATCTCGATGCGAACACGGTCACCAAAACGCATAAACTCCGTAGAAGGCTTGCCATCAGCAATGGTTTCTAGCATACGGGTCTCTGCTAAGCAGCTTGAACCCGCGCTGCGGTCGTAGTTAGAAATAGTACCAGAACCAATAATTGCACCCGCACCAAGAGGACGAGTCATCGCAAAATGTGAGATCAACTGGCTAAAGTTAAACGTCATATCAACGCCACAATTAGGGCGACCAAATAGTTTGCCATTTAAATGGGTGATCAAAGGCAAATGTACCTTAGCATCTTGCCATTTATCACCTAATTCATCGGGCGTCACCGCCACAGGAGAGAAACTGCTCGATGGTTTAGCTTGGAAAAAGCCAAACCCTTTTGCCAATTCTCCTGGAATTAAGTTTCTTAGCGATACATCATTGACTAGCATCAACAGTTTAATATGCTTGGCCGCCGATGCCGTATCGACACCCATCGGCACGTCATCGGTGATCACGGCGACTTCTGACTCAAAATCGATACCCCATGCTTCACTGGCCAGTTCGATATCGGCTTTAGGTGCAATAAAGCTATCTGATCCACCTTGATATACTAGCGGATCGGTCCAGAAGGTCTCCGGCATTTCGGCACCGCGTGCCTTACGAACGAGTTCGACGTGATTCACATAGGCGCTGCCATCAGCCCACTGATAGGCACGTGGCAATGGTGACAAACATTTAGCTTCATCGAAGTCGACACAGTTATCTAACTGCCCTGCGTTTAATGCCTCATAGAGCTCTTGTAGTTGTGGCTGGAGCAGGTCCCATGCATCAATCAACTGTTGCATAGTGTGTGCAATTGCTGGTATCGCAACCGCTTTGGTCAAATCTTTACTCACAAGCATTAGCTGGCCATCACGACGGCCATTATTATAACTTGCTAACTTCATACCTACTCCTATCGAATTCTTATTCTCTAGCGCTAGGCAATGTCGCTGCCGTACGCCCAAATATTACTTTGGCATAGAAATACCCTATGCGTACAAAGATAGAAATAGCGTGACCTAAATCACACTACCTCTGGTGTTATCTCTTTTCGTAAACAAATCATTACAGCGAGTAAAACCCATTCAAGTTAGCGCCTTACCTGCCCGCTTCCAGAGGGAAAACCACACCCAACTGGCAATAAGGTTTTACATCCCTTTTTGTTTACTTATCTTATAGTCTCTGAGCTTATTCGCGATTGCCGTATGGGAAACCCCCAACTTTTTAGCTAACTGACGAGTACTCGGATAAGCAGGATACAAACGGCGTAATAAGCTGGCCTCAAACTGTTTCATCGCTTGATCTAAACTGCCTTCAAACTGATGATCAAAATAACCGAATCCTTCAGCATAAGAGGGTAATTTTAGTTGGTCTACGGTCAATTCTGCCGAGCCATCCCACATAGAAACCGCTCTAAAAATCGCATTTTTTAACTGGCGAACGTTTCCAGGCCAAGCATAGCCGAGCAGATGTTCACGACAAGGCGCAGAGATCCGACGGATCGGAATAGAAAGCTGTTGACTGTAGTGTTCTAAAAACATTTCGGTCAAGGGGAGCACATCGACTTTTCGGTCTCGCAGACTGGGCATATGAAAGCTGAGCACATGGATACGATAATAAAGATCTTCGCGAAATTCACCGGTTTGACAGAGTTCAGCAAGGTTCTTTTGCGTCGAACAAATAATACGCACATCCGAACGCACTTCGACATCACCGCCTATACGCCTAAAGGTGCCATCTTGCAATAAACGCAATAATTTGACCTGAGCCGCTTTCGACATTTCGGCAATTTCATCTAAAAAGACGGTGCCACCTTTGGCTTCTTCAAAGAAACCACGCTTAACCACTTCGCCACCACTGACATAGCCAAACAACTCTTCTTCGGCGGCGCTGTCAGGCATCGCCGCACAGTTAATGGCAATAAAAGGATGTTCGCGGCGCATACTGGCATCATGGCATGCTCGTGCCATCAGCTCTTTGCCTGTACCCGTTTCACCCGTTATCAATAACGGCGCGTCAAGCTGAGCCATTCGCCTAGCCTGAACCAGCACTTCTTTCATCTTATCGCTCACGGCGAGCACGCTCTCAAAACCCGTAGTCTGATTTTGCAGTGCATTGAACTGTTTACCCACTCTGGCTGGGGATTTTAGCGAAACAACGGCACCCGCCAGAATACTTTTATCATTTTCATCGGGAAGGTAGATAGGCAGCATTTCAGCCAGATATTCGCTTTGACCAATACTGACTCGCGTTGCCTGAGCGAGCACCAAAGACTCACTTAACCAACGGGAAAAATTAAACCCTTGCACCCAATGATTGAGCGGCTCATCGACAACCTCATGTTCACCCATGCCTAGCGTCATAATGGCTGATTCGTTAATGATGCGAATACGTCCCTTCACATCAATAGAAAACACCGAATCGGGTAAAGTTTTAAGCAAGGTCTTTAGTGCATAATGTTCTTGTTCAGACGGCATGAATGACACAGTTCTAACATCATTAACGCCTTCAACTTTACGAATGAGTGGCAATAACTCGCTGAGCAAATCGAAATTCACCTCAGCAAATTGTAAATAGAGAAAACCCTGATTACTGGCATCGATAGCCAGCAGGTTAATACCGTAACCTTCGAGAATCACCAAAATATCTTTTGCTAGACCCACACGGTCGATGCAACTTACTTCTAAGCGCATACTCTTATCGTCCCTTTTTTATTTTAAACTGCGTTATTATTGGGAATATCCATTGCGACCCTATGGAACTCAATAAACTGAATCCATAAGACGGCGCCGATAAAACGCCTATACGTTAGAGCCTAATCTTAATTGTGGCAAGAGTTGTTTACAGTTGAGCGAGGTTTAAACAGAAAATACAGCGCTACAAATATCTTATAGCGCTGATTTATATTAGATTCTATATCAATCGAGTAACTGGTCGGTCTTGGCCGCCATAATGAAATCGTTACGATGAAGTCCCTTTATCGAATGAGACCACCAAGTCACCGTCACTTTGCCCCATTCAGTCAAAATGCCTGGATGATGGAACTCTTCCTCAGCAAGATCGGCCAACTTATTGGTAAACGCCATTGCCAATTTAAAGTTTTTAAACTTATAAACGCGCTCTAGTTGCATAATGCCATCACGAACCTCGACGCCCCAATCGGGGATCATTCTTATCAGTTCAGCCAATTCGGCATCGGTCACTTTAGGCGCATCAGCCTGGCAAGCTTCACATTTCATTTGAGCTAATTGAGTCATACTTAGTCCTTCCTTTTTGATTCTATTAATTTAGCAAGCCTTCGTTTTTGGCTCAAACATAGCTGGATATAAACCAAGCTGGCGTGCCTTATTCACTGCAGCCATTATGTCCATCTTGACCACTTCATCGAGGTAGTCGATTGAATCTATTGTATAATAAACAGGCTGCATGATATCTATCCGATAAGGTGTGCGTAACATATCGACCAAATCAAACGGTTTAACCAGTGGTTTATCGCTCATGGCATAAAGCGTTTCACCCGGAGAGCTCAAGATCCCACCACCATAAATTTTGAGTTGGTTTTCACTGCAGCGAATAAGACCAAACTCGACCGTAAACCAATAGAGTCTCGCCAAAAACACCCGCTCCTCTTTTGACGCGGCTAACCCTAATTTGCCGTATTGGTGAGAAAATCGGGCAAAGGATTCATTGGTTAATAATGGGCAATGGCCAAAGATCTCATGAAAAATATCAGGCTCTTGCAGATAATCAAACTCCTCCTTACTACGAATAAAGGTCGCTACGGGAAACTCTTGATTAGCAAGCAATTGGAAAAATTTCTCAAAAGAGATTAACGCTGGCACTGCGGCGGTTTTCCAACCTGTAGTCTCACGCAACACCTTATCGATCTCACCAAGCTGAGGAATGCGATCCTTCGGCATGGCTAAATTATCTAACCCTTTAAGATATGCATCACAGGCATATTGAGGAAGATTGCCTTTCTGTCTGTCATACAGGGCTTGCCAAACTTCATGTTCATTATCGGGATATGCAATATAACCATTGCTATCAGGTAACCTTGCCTCGTACGTCGTTTGTTTACTCATGATCATTACAACACCATTGACTGCTTCTCTCTCCATATTTGACTAAACAGCGCAATTTGTTAACAGGATCACACTTTATAGTTGCCCCCCAACCACACCAATTATGTAACACAAAATTTACACCCTTACATGACAAAAAATTAAACTGTGTAGTTTCAAAAGGCTAACTCGTGTAACTAAATAAATGCATTCAGGAAAAACTTGCCCGAAATGACCACTTTTGTTTAGTTTAAAATGGCTTTTCAAAGGTTTTTTATTAGAATAGGACTACTTCGCATCCACACTAGGAATAGGATGAAACAGCATAAAGTGCGTAAAGCCGTGATCCCAGTTGCGGGCCTTGGTACCCGAATGCTCCCCGCGACCAAAGCCATCCCAAAAGAGATGTTACCTGTGGTCGATAAACCACTTATCCAATATGTGGTCAACGAGGCGATAGCAGCAGGTATCAAAGAGATAGTGCTCGTCACTCACGCCAGTAAAAACTCCATCGAAAACCATTTCGACTCTAGCTTCGAGCTCGAGGCTCAACTTGAGCGCCGCGTGAAAAGGCAACTTTTAGCTGAAGTGCAAGCCATCTGCCCAGCCGATGTAACCGTGATTAGTGTTCGTCAATCTCAAGCTAAAGGATTGGGTCATGCTATTTTATGCGCTCAAAAAGTGGTTGGAGATGAGCCATTTGCTGTTCTGCTTCCCGATGTTATCGTCGATGAAGCGAGCTGTAATTTGCAATGTGATAACCTCGCAGACATGGTTAGGTTATTCGACGAAACCGAGATCGGCCAAATAATGGTTGAAGGAGTGCCTCATCACAGTGTCAATCAATATGGTATTGCCGATGTTGATGGTCACAAGCTCAAACCCGGTCAATCTGAAGCTATCAGTGCACTGGTAGAAAAACCGGCGATAGATGAAGCACCATCAAACTTAGCGGTTGTGGGTCGCTATATTCTTCCTCGGGAAATTTGGCCGTTACTATCGAAAACGCCCGCTGGCGCTGGTGATGAGATCCAGTTAACCGATGCCATTGCGATGCTTATGGACAAATTACCCGTCAATGCATACTACATGAAGGGTAAAAGCCATGATTGCGGCAACAAACAAGGCTATATGCAAGCTTGTGTCGAACATGCGTTGCGCCATAATGAGGTTGGCACTGAATTTAAGCAATACCTAATAGAACTGGTGAGAGATTTACAACAGGAAAACAGTTAATGGCCATTTTAGTTACCGGTGGTGCAGGATATATCGGCAGTCACACCGTTGTTGAGTTACTTAATGATAACCAAGAGGTTATCATTATTGATAATTTGTCGAACTCAAGTGTTAAAGCACTTGCACGAGTTGAAGCGATTACTCAAAAGAAAGTCACCTTCTATCAGGGGGATGTACTTAATAAGGCATTTTTACAAAAAGTCTTTACCGATCATGTTATTGAGTCGGTTATCCATTTTGCAGGACTCAAAGCCGTTGGCGAGTCGGTCGCACAACCTCTGCGTTACTATGAAAATAATGTCACTGGCACCCTGATTTTATGCCAAGTGATGGCGGAGTTTGATGTTAAAAACCTCGTGTTTAGTTCATCTGCAACTGTATATGGCGATCCTGCAACATTGCCAATAACTGAAGATTTTCCAACAGGTGCAACCAATCCCTATGGTCAATCTAAATTGATGGTAGAACATATTTTAAGTGATCTGCATAACTCAGATCCGACTTGGAATATCGCTAGACTGCGTTATTTTAATCCAGTGGGAGCCCACGAAAGCGGCTTGATAGGTGAAGATCCTAACGATATCCCCAACAACCTGATGCCATTCATTGCCCAAGTCGCTGTCGGAAAACGTGATGCATTAAGCGTATTTGGCAACGACTATGATACCCATGACGGTACAGGGGTACGCGATTATATCCATGTGGTCGATCTCGCCAAGGGCCATTTGAAGGCTTTAGAAAAGCTCAATACTGGCTCAGGACTAGTCACTTATAATCTTGGAACGGGACAAGGTTGCAGTGTGCTAGATATGGTAAAAGCCTTTGAAAAGGCTTGTGGACACAGCATCAAATACCAAGTAGCACCACGTCGTCCTGGCGATATCGCCGCCTGCTATGCTAATCCAGACAAAGCACAAACTGAGCTAAATTGGCAAGCTACTCATACCATTGAAGATATGGCCAATAGCAGTTGGCACTGGCAATCAAGCAATCCTAATGGCTACAAAGACTAGTCACACCACTGATTGACGTTGAGCGCATTTGCGCTCAACTAATACGCTTTTTGAAGAAAGAAATCAGCTCAATAGTTAAAGCTATTCAATCATCATTTACACTCAATAATTAAACCAAGTGGGCCTATGAGTAACACGATAAACCAAAGTCGCCGTAATCTATTTAGTCGCCGAAAAAGTAATGTAATACGCCCACCTTGGAGTAAATCCGATATCGAATTTACCGATATCTGTACTCGATGTGATAAGTGTATTCAAATTTGCGAAACTCATATTTTAGTCAAAGGAGACGGCGGATTTCCAGAAGTTAATTTTGCCCAAGATGAGTGCACTTTTTGCAAAAAATGTGTTGAAGTTTGTCCTGAGCCGCTGTTTGGCGACACCAATGAAACGCCGTGGCAGATAAAAGCTGTCATTAACGATACATGTCTGGCAAACAGTGGGATCTGGTGCCAAACCTGCAAAGATAATTGCGATCCTAGAGCAATCAATTTTACCGCTGCCATAGGCGAAGCACCTAAACCCCATATCTCTCTCGAACTCTGCACTGGCTGCGGTGCTTGTGTGTCCCCTTGTCCGAATCAATCGATAAAAATCGGTCCTTAATCAAAGCGATAACAATGCCAAAAATATGACAGCATAGCGCCAAATATTAGTGGTTTTGTTGCACTAATTTTAAGGGTAAGATCAGCTGAAATTCGCAAAAACAGTTGATGATTATGTTTGGAAAAAAGCGCAACAGTGCAGGACTTACTTTCATTGCTCAAGGCACTAAATTATCAGGTGAAACCCACTTTGCGGGAGAAGCATTGATCGGCGGAGAACTCTACGGCAAAGTCAGTGCAAGTGACAAACTGACCATTGAAGTTGATGGTTATATCGACGGCGAACTTCAATGTAAAGAATTAAAAGTATCGGGTGTTTTTAAAGGGAAGTTGAAATGCGAAAAGCTCAATATTACTGGTACTGGGACTGTCGAAGGTGAAATAGCCTGCAACTCAATGGAAATATTCGAAGGTGGACAATTCATTGGCATGCGAGTCAAAGAAGATATCGCCCTACTATCTAATGAACACCACTATTCAGATGAGCAGCTAGAACTGAAAGATGATAATAGAGCTGTAATTAGCTAACCTGAAATAAGGATGGTAAGCCTATACGCGCGATACTCGTTACGATTATTTTGCGACTAAAGCGCGCTGCTTATATTCCCGAATTAAAGTCAAAAACTCTCTGGGCGCTCTATCCAAACAATCCACCGGAATATAAACGTGGTAACCCAATTGTGCATTTAATTGCTCACAGCGACGGGAAAACATCGCCTGCACGCCACTGTATGCCTTACCGTCTAAGATCACCGGCGAAAATTCAGAGTTAAGATAACGCTCCAAATCGGCAAGCTCACCGTCTAATGTCAATGATGACATCAGTAGCGGCCTTTGTTCTGTCAATAACCCCGTCGCTAGTCTGGGCGGAATATCATCGATGAGTAATGACAACTGTTTAAGCCTCACGCCAATATAAGGCAACTCATGATGATCAAAACCTTGAATACTTCGCGGCATATCCATACGCAAAATATTATCCCATTCAAGATAGATAGTGCCGCGATGGTGATGATAAACCAGCCCTTGCGCTCGCAGCTCGACACTAACTTCAGGCTGAATAAGTTTCGCGATCCCAAGTACGGTAAAGATAATGCCAAAGATCAAGCTCACCATACCGGGACCGATTAAGGCCTTAGATGAGATAAACAGCGTAACCGCGCAAAGCAAGGCCACCACGCCGATAAGGGTAAAGGTCCAGCCATTGCGTTTAGATACAGCGCGGATAATGATCGATTCTTGCAAGGTTAACTCTCTCTGCGATAAGTCCCAAATTTTAACTCGAGTCCAAATGATTTAAACACGTTATAAGCACTTGCCAGCGGGGCATTTTGCAACAAAAGCAAATTCAACTTAAACCAAATCTCACTTTAAGCCATATTTTACTTTGAACCATATTTTACTTTGAACCATAGTTGGCCAACATACTCATGAATTGAACGTTGCGATGCTAACATATTGCTTGCATCAAGCCGCCACCAATAACCACTACGAGCAATAAAATCGGTTGGTGCACTCTGAGGATGCATCCCCATATGCTTAAATATCATCATCGCCCGCGGCATATGGGTAGCAGACGTGACTAAGCGAAATGGTCTATCACCTATTTCCCACTTTAAATATTGAGCCTCTTCTATGGTATCTTTAGCCAACGGGAATTGAATAATACGACTGGCATCGACACCTAACGTAATCGCAGCCTTTGCCATGACCTCAGCTTGAGACGTCACATCTTCGCCGCCCCAACCGCTTACAACTAATTGACAGTCATTCCCCAAACTCATCTGACGGATCCCTTCTGTTAACCGCGCCAATGCGACAGCTGAAAGCTGCTGGGTCGCCAAGCCAGAGACGGTAGAATCATGACCACTACCTAACACCATCACCACACATTGCTCAGGTATAGGAGTGTTATTGGTTGGGTATTCAGATTCGAGTGGAAAGGTAAGCATATAACTGCCCCACTGACTGCTCAATATCAGCAATATCATAAACGAGCTAAAAATAAGCGACTTAACCAACTTACGACGTCTAAGGATAATAATGGCAATAAGTAGCAGCAGCACCGATAACGGGATCGGCATAAGAAATTGTGAAACGATTTTTTTTAACCAAAACATGGCTATCCTTGCCCCAAAATTCAGTTGAATACTAAAAAGAGCAGCAAGTTTAACCTAGGCGCAAAGCCAATACCAAGCACTAATCGTTGGTCTGAGGATGTGATATTCTAGCGTAACAATGACGACCTCATGACCAAAGCCAAGCTGCGCCGCGAACCCCAGATGATCCTCCATACCTATTTTGTACCACTGGGGTATGACACTCGCCACCCAACACATACTTAGGTAAGACATTCGGTAATAGCGGATAGATAGCCTCAATATTAGACACACCACCACCTAACACAATTACATCGGGATCTAATACGTTAATCACATGGGCCAAAGATCGCGCTAACCTGTCGATATAGCGATTAAAAGCTGCCGTTGCCAGTGGTTCGCCCTGCGTCATCCGCTCAGCGATCTCGATACCACTTTGCGCATCGCCACCAGCCGCTTTGTAATCACGTACAAAGCCGGTACCTGAAATGAAGGTTTCAATACAGTCTTGGTTACCACAAAAACACTGAGTCGAGTTAAATTCGTCCGCGGTCATCCAAGGTAATGGGTTGTGTCCCCATTCGCCTCCGATACCGTTACTGCCACCATGAAGCTTACCGTTTATCGCCAAACCGGCACCGCATCCAGTACCTATAATGACGCCAAACACCATGCCCTTACCCGCTGCCGCACCGTCCACAGCTTCTGAGATCGCAAAACAGTTTGCATCGTTAGCCACTCGCACCTCACGATTGAGTCGATGACCTAAGTCCACGTCCAATGGGTGACCGTTTATCCAAGTCGAATTGGCGTTTTTCACTAGACCAGAAAAAGGCGAGATAACGCCAGGGATACCGACGCCCACAGTGCCCTTTTGTCCCAATGTGGATTCTGCTTCGGTGACTAAAGCCGTAATGGCGTCGAGGGTCGCCTGATATTCACGTGGTGTCGGAATGCGTTTACGAAACAGCTCTTCACCATCTTCATTAAGCGCCACTAATTCAATCTTGGTCCCACCAAGGTCAACACCCATTCTCAACATACTCAACTCCAGCGCGGTTATCATGTTATTGTTTACTTGGCCAATGTTTAGCCGTAGCAATAAAATAAGGATTTAAAATATTTTCTTTCTGATTGTAGTCAAGTGGCAGGCCCGTTTCATAATTAATGACTAAGCCGCCAGCACTTTCTAACACAGCTTGGGCAGCTGCCGTATCCCATTCACTGGTTAAGCCTAAACGCGGGTAGATCTCAGCCTCGCCTTCGGCCAATAAACAAAACTTCAGCGAGCTACCAATACTGGTCATGCTATGTGCGCCAAGCTCCACTAAATATTTCTCTAAACCTGGGCTCACATGGGAACGACTTCCCACGACTCTAGGCTCAATCGGAACACTAACCGCTTGCGTATTTAAGTCATAAACCTGATGCGCGGTGGCTAACCATGCGCCTATATCTAACGCACCGTAGTAGCACTTATCCAATACAGGAGCGTAAACTACTCCAGCGACCGCTCTACCATTATCGATAAAGGCGATATTGACGGTGAACTCACCGTTACGCTTGATAAACTCTTTAGTGCCATCAAGCGGATCAATCAACCAATATTGTTGCCAATGTCGACGTTCATCCCAAGCGATATCAGCAGCTTCTTCAGACATAACCGGAATATCAGGGGTTAATTGCGCTAACTTAGCCACAATGGCTTCGTGACTAGCAATGTCCGCAGCAGTGACAGGGCTGTCATCGGATTTAGCTTCAATACCAAAATCTGCAGACTCATATACATGCATGATCACATCGCCTGCCTCTTTGGCAATCTCGACAATTTCAGCCAACCACTCTTGCTTAAATGTATGATTCAAACTCATCTATCTCTCTTCTGATTTTTATCTTTAGCACAAGACTATCTCCCGCAAAGTATGCCATTGATGAACATCAGTTATTAATAACTATTTGGTCATAGTTTTAGTAAAAGAAACTAAGGCGTCACAACAATAAAAGATACTAAGTCAGGGTGTTTGTCATGAAAAGCATTAGTGCCAACATTGCATTCGTATTCAAGCGCCTTACCAATACCGTTTCTATCTAATTTTTTCCCTACAGGACCAAACTTAACTGAGCCGTTTCTCAAAAACCAACTAGCCAGAACATATGTCAAACCCTTGCGCACCAGAAAATAAAACACTACAAAAACAAACTGATAACCAATATATCAATCCCATATAAATAGGTTCCGATTATTAATTCCAAAGCGGTATCAGCCTTGTTATCTCAGTCAAAATCTCTAGAATATGCGCCAGAAACCATTGAAGGGAATATCATGAAAAAACATTTATTAGCAGGAATAATTCTACTCTGCACAAGCTCTGCTCAAGCAGCTTGGTGGGTCGAGCCAACCGACTTACCACTTCGAGCAGACATTCAACTGCTTGCCGACACAGGGATTATCAAGCAACCTGTGACGACCTATCCCTTGATGTGGGCTGGTATCAAACAAGATCTCGATAGTGCAGAACGCCCTAAGTTTACTTCCGCTCAGACGGCTGCCTACGACAGGGTGATAAGCGCTTATGCCAAAGATCATCAAGGCTTGGATACCAGCTTTACCCTGAGCGCCGCAACCGATACCGCGCGTTTTTTGGGTTTTGGTCATGACTACCGAGATAAGGCACAAGCCACGGTTGATGTAGAGGTCACTAAAGAATGGTTTAGCGGCCGACTCTCTGCCAGTTACCATGAAGATCCAATAGATGGAAAAAGCGCTCGACTGGACAACAGCTTTGCTGCCGTAATGCTAGGCAACTGGATTGTTAGCGCTGGAGCTCAACAAAAGTATTGGGGGCCAGGCTGGGATTCAGGCCTAATACAAACGACTAACGCTCGCCCGATGCCAGGTATCACTTTTAGTCGCAATAACAGCGCCGCCTTCGAGACCCCCTGGCTCAACTGGATAGGCCCTTGGACCTTTACCACCAGTTTCAGTGAAATGGAGAGTGACCGTTATGTGCCCGATACCAAACATTGGGGTGCCCGAGGCACACTCAGACCCATCTCTCAACTAGAGGTAGGCTTCTCCTGGACCATGCAATGGGGCGGCGAAGGATATGGCAATAGTCTAGGTGACTGGTGGGATGGCTTGTTTAATGGCGGACAATCGGAAGGCGAAATTGAAAACGGCCAAGAAAACATGCTCGCAGGCTATGATTTTCGCTGGTCAGATACCGCCTTTGGCATCCCCTATGGTATCTACTATGAGCGAATTCATGAAGACTACCACCACGGCAAAAACAAGTTGATCAACTCCGCCAACATGGGGGGGGTAGATTTTATGATTAGCGAAATTAACACTCGCTTCTTTGTTGAATATTCCGATACCAAGGTCGCCTGCGGCATTGACTCCAATGTCTACAACTGCCTATATGAACATGGTTTTTATAAAAGCGGCTACCGTTACCATGGCAAAAGCCTCGGCAGCACCTATGACAATGACTCTGTAACCTTAGTGATTGGCGGGATCACTCAGTTGGGAGACGGTCACAGTATCACCAATAAATTGCGCTGGCTTAGACTCAACACCGATGGTATCGATACCGGCAATGAGGCTGGCGGCAACCCCGTCTCCCCAGGTGAATATGAGCGGGTATACCAACTTGATACCAGCTACCATAGGCCTTGGCTAAAGGGCACGCTAAAACTTGGCGGCACAGTGAGTTATCGTGAGTTTGTACGAGCAGGCGATGACGATTGGGACGCGACCCTCTATGCCCTGTGGGAGAGAAGTTTTTAAGCCTCATTAGCGTACAGGCATTGAGGCTTTCCCCGTGAGCCACCTCCTCCATACACTGGCGCCAACCTATTAATTAGGAGACGCGCCAGTATTTTTTCAGTTTTTTAAACCTTCTCAGTTAAACCGCGCTCAGCAGCCCCTGCTCGGCTAGATAATCCACTACCTGCTTGGCACACTGCTGCACCGACTGCTCGGCGGTGTTGACATGCACCTCAGGCAAACCGGGCGCCTCGTAGACTGAGTCTATGCCGGTAAAGTGTTTAATCTCCCCTGCTCGGGCCTTTTTGTAGAGTCCCTTCGGATCGCGCTGCTCACAGACATCAAGCGGCGTATCGATGAAGATCTCGATAAACTGCCCCGCGCCCAGCAGGTCTCGCACCATTTTACGATCGGCACTAAAAGGCGAGATAAAGGCGGTTGAAACCAACAAGCCTGCATCGACAAATAACTTAGCCACTTCACCGATACGGCGAATATTCTCAACCCTGTCCTCGTCGGAAAAACCTAAGTCGCCATTAAGGCCGTGACGCACATTGTCACCGTCGAGCACATAGGTCTTACAGCCTTTGTCATGCAGCAGACGATCAACCGCATTGGCGATAGTCGACTTTCCCGACCCACTCAGACCGGTAAACCAAAGCACGGCACCTTTATGACCATTGGCCTGCGTACGCTCATCATGAGACACGCTGGCCTGATGCCACTGGACATCGCTGGATTTCACATTTACATCGACTGTCTTATAGGGGGACATCGGCTTTCCTTAAAAATCAATTTTTACTACTAGGCAGTGAGTTAAGACTTAGCAAACCCATGACTAAAACGGGAAAAACAGTGGCACAGTAGTGAGTACAATCGCACCATAGGCTAGGCTCACAGGCACACCGGCTTTTACAAAATCAATGAGTCGATAACGACCAGCATTGTAAACCATCAAGTTGGTCTGATAACCATAGGGACTAATAAAACTACCACTGGCGGCGAAGGCAACTGTCATCACAAAAGGTAAAAAATCGACCCCAAAACCTAGGGCAATGCTATAGGCAATCGGAAACATTAGCGCTGCTGCGGCATTATTGGTGATCAATTCGGTCATCAGCCAAGTCGCAACGTAGACCAAAAATAACGCCAGCATAAGGTGCTCTTTATCAGCCACGCCTTCGACCCAAATGGCCACAAACTGCGCCACGCCGCTATTAACCAAGGCATGAGACAATAAAATAGCCGATGCGACGATTAGCCAGATGTCGACAGGGAAACGGCGAATCACCTCATTCACATTCAAGCACTGGCTGAAAATTAACACACCGAGCAGCAATAACATCCCTTGCAGCATTTCAATCACACCTGCTGCAGCCAATGCTAATGTCAGCACAAAACCACCAATTGAGATCCATGCCTTTTTGCCATTGATGCGAGTCTCAGGCTCAACACCACTGATCACAATAAAGTTCTTGCTAATGTTGTGGCGAGTAAGGAAGTCCTTGCCTACCGCTAACACTAAAAAGTCACCGGCTTTAATGTGAACCTCACCCAGCTTGCCCGAAATCTCTTCACCATCTCGGCGAATCGCCACCGCTGCTGCATCAAACAAGGCTCTAAATCCAGCCTTTTTCATGGTCTTGCCCACCAGCACACTTTCTTGCTTGACCACTACTTCGGTGAGGTTTGAGTCCAGCAGACCATTTTTTTCCGCAAACATCTCCAGCCCTGAAAACTGACTGAGTTGCATCACCTTGGTGATATCACCACTAAAAATAAGCCTGTCACCCAGCTCCAACACCTCTGTTGGTGTGACCGGACTGATCAATCGACCGTTACGCACCACCTCCACCAGAAACAGTGATTCCAGATGCCTAAGGCCATTGTCCTCTACCGAGCGACCAATTAACTCTGAGCCTTCAACCACCTTAGCATCAATAAAATAGCCTTTGGAGCAACTTTCTTCATGGGCGATATTGGGCAAAAAACCAGATACTAGCCTGAGTACCAAGCCACAACCCAATACCAACATGGCACCAATAGCAGTAAAGGAGAAAAACGATAACGAGTGACCCGAAGCATCAATATACATACTGTTGACGATGAGGTTGGTCGAGGTGCCTACTAGTGTTAACGTGCCGCCCAATATTGCCGCATAGGAAAGCGGCAATAACAGCTTACTGGCAACATGGTGAGGATTATTACGGATAGGCGAAAGTAAAGTCGCCACCACCGCGGTATTATTAAGTAGTGCAGAACTCAATGCGGTCATTCCGAAAAGCCGAAGCCAAGTGGTCTGATAACCACTGACTATCACCTTTGAGGCAATTACGCGCAGCAAGCGAGTTTTCTCTAGGGCAAAAGAGCACAAGATCAGCAGCACCAACGTCACTAAGCCTGGGTTTGACATGCTCGACAGCAGCTGCTCTTTGGTGACCAAGTTAAAACCAACCAGCACCAGTAGCGTCACGCCAAACACCAGCGAGGGCCGGTTTTGAAACCGGACTAAGCCCACGATAGTCGCGACAAATATAGCAATGGTGAGATATGCATTTAATGACATAAAAACCTGATACTGACACCTGATACTAAATTGGAGCGACGCCGCTCTGGAATAAAATTATTGTACCTATGCTAAGCCATCCATAAAAAAATGGTCTTAGCATTCGGTCACATAACCTCGGTTAGGCTTTCGAAATATCTTTTACGCCCCAATGAGGAAAATGCTTACGGACTAAGGCATTCATCTCCAGCTCAAACTCGGAGATCTCACGCTTCTTGCCTTTGCCAGCATCAATCGCTTTACGGATCATTCCCGCACCAACGGTCACATTGGTTAATCTATCGATGATAATAAACGCACCCGTATCTCGGTTGTTGTCATAAGGATCAAACTGCAGTGGCTCGGTCACCGAGAAGTGACAGTTACCCATCTCGTTAAGTGCTAACTGCTGAGCTGAGTGCTGGGTTAAGTGATTAATATCGACTTTATAGTTGATCGCATCGGCATAACCATACACAGCTTTACTGCCATGCTTAATGGCATATTCACGATCCACGCATAGCGGCTCTTCAGTCATCCACACCACATCAGCTTCAAAATGTGCGCTAGAGTTTGGCTTGTCGTGAGGGCGTACCAACATGTCACCGCGGCTGATATCTATTTCATCGGTTAAGGTTAAGGTTACCGCTTGCCCTGCCACTGCTTTTTCCAGCTCACCATCGAACGTGACGATAGCCTTGATGCGGCTCTCTTTGCCTGATGGCAAGGCGGCAATCGTATCGCCTACACGAATTTCGCCCGACGCAACCGTGCCGCAAAAGCCTCTAAAATCGAGATTAGGACGATTGACATACTGCACCTGAAACCGGAATGACTCGCTTTTATCGTGCTCAACTGACACAGTATTTAGTAGCTTAAGCAGGGTTGAACCCGGATACCAAGTCATGTGGGTACTTTCATTTACCACGTTATCGCCCTTAAGCGCAGAGATTGGCACAAAGCGCACGTCGGTAAAGGCTAAATCTTTGGCAAACTCACGATAATCTTTCTTAATGCTCTGGTACACGCCTTGATCGTAATCCACCGCATCCATCTTATTGATAGCGATGATCACATGCTTAATGCCCAGCTGTGAGCAGATATAACTATGACGACGCGTTTGTACCTGCACACCGTGGCGCGCATCGATAAGAATAATGGCTAAATCAGACGTCGACGCCCCCGTTGCCATGTTACGGGTATATTGTTCGTGGCCAGGAGTATCGGCAATAATAAATTTACGTTGCTCAGTCGCAAAATAGCGATAAGCCACATCAATGGTGATCCCCTGCTCTCGCTCAGACTGCAAACCATCCACCAGCAGCGCCAAATCAAACGCTTCATCAGTGGTATTAAATCGCTTAGAGTCTTTCTCTATCGCCGCCATCTGATCTTCAAAAATCATCTTACTATCAAACAGAAGACGGCCAATGAGGGTCGATTTACCGTCATCCACACTGCCACAGGTCAAGATACGCAACATATCTTTGTTTTCATGGAGTTTAAGATAAGACTCGATATCAGTTTGCAATAACGTGTTTTCAGTAGTCATGGTGTTTCTCTTATTCTGTATATTTAGCAGCGTACTTACGTCTTAGTATTCAATGGAATGACGGATTAAAAGTAACCTTCCATCTTTTTCTTTTCCATCGAGCCAGAGGAGTCGTTATCAATCACTCGCCCCTGACGTTCAGACGTTGTACACAACAGCATCTCCTGAATAATCTCGGGTAATGTTGTCGCTTGCGACTCTACCGCTCCCGTTAACGGGTAACAGCCTAAGGTTCTAAAGCGCACCATCTTGTGCTCGACCTCCTCTCCAGGCGCTAGCTCCATACGCTCATCATCAACCATGATTAACGTACCGTCGCGCTTAACGACAGGGCGAGGCTCGGCCAAGTACAGTGAGGGGATCTCAATACCTTCAAGGTAGATATATTGCCAAATATCAAGTTCAGTCCAGTTCGATAGCGGGAACACGCGAATGCTCTCCCCTTTATCCACTTTACCGTTATAGATGTTCCATAATTCAGGACGCTGATTCTTCGGGTCCCAGCGATGCTTACTATCACGGAAGGAGTAAACACGCTCTTTAGCACGAGACTTCTCTTCATCACGGCGCGCACCACCAAAAGCAGCATCAAAACCATGCATATCAAGCGCTTGCTTGAGCCCTTCTGTCTTCATAATATCTGTGTGTTTAGCGCTACCATGGGTAAAGGGAGAGATGTTCATCTCCAGACCGCGTGGGTTTTTATGAACAATGAGATCAAAGCCGTATTTCTTGGCCATCTGATCGCGAAACGCGATCATCTCTTTAAATTTCCAATTGGTATCAACATGCATTAATGGAAACGGGATCTTGCCAGGATAGAAGGCTTTTCGAGCCAAATGCAGCAATACAGAAGAGTCTTTGCCGACAGAATAAAGCATCACAGGATTATCAAACTCTGCGGCAACCTCACGCATGATTTGAATCGATTCAGCTTCGAGTTGTTTCAAGTGAGTGTGAACTGTAGACATATCGACTTCCGTATAATTCCAGTGTTATCAAGCTTCTAATAACTAATATTGCTAACCCGCAATAGCATTCAGTTCAATCTTGATGCTAAAGCGAATAATCGCAATTGATGTTAGATGGATAATACCAGCAGTAACTAAATTTAGAAGTTATAGATACACGTTTTTTTATACCAAAAAGAGATATGAAGTAATCGAAATTAAGGTTTGGGTTTGGGTTTGGGTTTGGGTTTGGGTTTGGGTTTGGGTTTGGGTTTGGGTTTGGGTTTGGGTTTGGGTTTGGGTTTAGCAGAATTACTACATGACAAGTAACTCACAACCAATCCCTCATTTACTACTTATCAAAGACATCAAATAATGACCATAGCTATTATTAAGCATCGGGGCAGCGAGACGTTTGATATCATCATCACTTAACCAGCCATTGCGCCAAGCGATCTCTTCTAAACACGCGACTTTTAAACCTTGCACTGTTTGTATGGTTTGCACAAATGAGGATGCCTGTTGCAGGCTGTCGAACGTCCCTGTATCTAGCCAGGCAAAACCACGACCCAGTACTTCAACGCGTAACTGACCACACTCCAAATAGGCTTGATTAATTTCGGTAATTTCTAGCTCGCCACGCTTTGAAGGAGTCAAACTTTTAGCAATATCGATCACTCGACTATCATAAAAATAGAGTCCGGTAACCGCCCAGCTAGACTTCGGGATTATAGGCTTCTCTTCAATTGACAGTACGTTAAACGCAGAGTCAAACTCCACCACACCAAAACGCTCGGCTTGATCCACCTGATAGGCAAAGAGGGTCGCCCCCTTTGCATCTTTATCCTTCACCCCAGACACTGTGCGTTTTAATGTCTCACTGAACCCTTGGCCATAAAACACATTGTCACCAAGCACTAAACAAACACAGCCATCGCCTATGAACTCTTCAGCAATAATGAATGCTTGGGCTATCCCTTCAGGTTTTGGCTGTATTTCATAAGATAGCGTGACACCAAAGTCACTACCATCCCCTAACAAACGCTGAAATAGATGTTGCTCTTCAGGTGTTGTAATAACAAGAATATCGCGAATCGCCGCAAGCATAAGTACCGAGATAGAGTAATAGATCATCGGCTTGTCATACACAGGCAGCAACTGTTTAGATACACCTTTAGTGATTGGATACAAGCGTGTTCCAGTTCCTCCAGCTAATACGATACCTTTCACATTCATCGCCTTGTTTAACCCCCCCCCTCAACAGCACCTAAAACGAAAAATGCTCACATTGTCGAATAAAGTGAACATTTATAGCTTTAAGCGGTACATCTCAACTTAACAGCGCTTGTAACTGTTTACGAAACTCATTACCCAGCTTTTCATTACGAAGGCCATATTCAACAAATGCCGCCATATAGCCTAGTTTGTCACCGCAGTCATGGGACTTACCCGTCATGTTAAATGCTTCAACCGTATCAGACTCAATCAACATATCGATTGCATCGGTAAGCTGAATTTCATCCCCTGCTCCAGCTGGTGTTCTAGCGAGTAAATCCCAGATTTTTTCAGACAAAACGTAACGACCTACAACCGCTAAGTTAGATGGAGCTTCATCAATCATAGGCTTTTCGACCATCGCCTTAATTACTGTTGATTCACCAGGTGCGATATCCACTCCGCCACAATCAGCAATCCCATACTTGTTTACTTCATCTAGAGCCACTGGTGCTACCATAATCTGGCTCGTTTGAGTCACCTTATAATGTTTGATCATCGCTGCCAAATTTTCAGTCTTTTGGTTAGCGGTGTACTCATCTAAAATCACATCGGGTAACACCACTGCGAACGGATTATTACCAATACAAGGTTTTGCACAGAGCACGGCATGACCAAGACCTTTTGCTTCCCCTTGACGCACATGCATGATGGTCACATCTTTCGGACAAATAGATTGCACTTCGTCGAGTAACTGACGCTTTACACGCTTCTCTAGCGTAGATTCAAGCTCGTAAGACGTATCAAAATGGTTTTCAATGGCATTCTTACTAGCATGAGTAACAAGCACAATCTCTTTGACACCTGCCGCAACACATTCATTGACGATATATTGAATAAGCGGCTTATCAACAAGCGGTAACATCTCTTTAGGAATAGCTTTTGTCGCGGGAAGCATACGGGTCCCGAGACCTGCAACAGGAATAACAACTTTCATCTTAATCCTTAAGATAAGAAAGCCCAATCTTATTGGGCTTTCTTATTAACTAACAGCAAATCTTAGTCAACCAAATCAGCTACATATCATTTCCAAACAGATCTCGAGTATAAACTTTATCAGCAACATCGAGTATCTCTTCAACCATGCGATTTGACACAATTACATCCGACATACGTTTAAATTCAGCCAAGTCTTTAACAACCCTAGAATGAAAAAATTCTTCATCGTCAAGCACTGGCTCATAAACAACGACCTCGATACCTTTAGCCTTTATACGCTTCATAATTCCTTGAATCGACGACGCTCTAAAGTTATCTGAACCACTCTTCATAATTAAACGATAAATGCCCACTGTCGTTGGGTTTCGCTTTAATATTGACTCTGCTATAAAGTCTTTGCGGGTAGTATTAGCATCAACAATAGCCCCTATCAAACAATTAGGTACATCGGCATAATTGGCTCTTAATTGCTTAGTATCTTTCGGCAAACAATATCCACCATAACCAAATGACGGGTTATTGTAGTGACTACCTATGCGAGGATCCAGGCCAACACCTTCGATAATCTGCCGTGCATTTAAACCATGAGCTTCGGCGTAGGAATCCAACTCATTAAAATAGGCGACACGCATTGCAAGATAAGTATTTGAAAACAGTTTAACCGCTTCAGCTTCTGTCGAATCCGTAAATAACAGAGGAATATCCTCCTTAAGGGCCGCCTCTGATAACAGCTTAGCAAACACAGTGGCACGCTCAGAGCGCTCACCAACAATAATACGGGACGGATGAAGGTTATCGTATAACGCCTTGCCTTCACGTAAAAACTCAGGAGAAAAAATAACATTATCGCACTTAAATTTTTCACGAACCGATTCGGTAAATCCAACTGGTACAGTAGACTTAATAATGATAACTGTTGCCGGGCTTATTGCTAACACATCCTGAATAACCGCTTCGACAGAATTGGTATTAAAATAGTTCGTTACAGGGTCATAATCCGTTGGCGTAGCAACAATCACATAATCAGCATCTTTATAGGCAAATTGCTTATCACAAGTAGCCATCAGGTTTAATGATTTAGTCGCCAAGTAATGTTCGATCTCTTTATCAGCAATTGGCGATTTTCCATCATTGATTAACGCGACCTTTTCTTCAATGATATCCACAGCCACAACCTCATTATGCTGCGACAATAATACGGCGTTAGACAGGCCCACATAACCAGTCCCTGCAATAGCAATTTTCATTGTTTAAAGCTTCCCAAAAAATAATCTACAAAAGGTAACACTAGCAACCTAAAAAGTCTTGAACCCTTGTTATAAACCGTGATTTTAACAACATTCAATATCATCCACTTACTCATTAAAAGTGAACAGCAAAGAAAACAAAGGGTAAGAGTTAGAAATGCGACAAATCAAACAGTGATAATAGCGGTACCCATATATTTTGAACTAGTGAAAAGTAGAAATTCCATCAAGCAAAAGTGTTAAGAGACGAGGTTAACTACCTTACTTGTCTTGTCCTGTGAAATTGCTTTAGCTTGCCACACTAAATCACATATACCGTCAGTAGGGCTAAAGCCTGTAGGCGTATTGATCAATAAATCACGAATACCCTCGTGGTCAAAATTGTGACAGGCCATATCAAGTCGGCTTAAAATAGGTTCTAAATCAGCCCATGATAAACATAGCTCATTCGCGGTCATAATTCGCTCATGTTCAGTCCCAGTCACATCATCCCCAATCAGTAGCTCCTCATATAACTTTTCACCAGGGCGTAAACCTGTAAATTCAATTGAAATATCCCCATCTGGATGGGTCGAATCCTTTACTTCAAAACCACTTAACCGGATCATTTTAGACGCAAGATCTACAATTTTTACTGACTTACCCATATCAAGAACAAACACATCCCCTCCTTTACCCATTGCACCAGCTTGAATCACAAGCTGTGAAGCTTCCGGAATAGTCATGAAGAAACGAGTAATCTCTGGGTGCGTGACTGTAACCGGTCCACCTAGGGCAATTTGCTTTTTAAATAATGGAACTACGGAGCCGGATGAACCCAAAACATTACCAAAGCGAACCATACAAAACCGAGTATTATGAGACTCATCAGCTAGAGCTTGTAGTACCAACTCAGCCATTCGCTTTGTTGTTCCCATAATGTTTGTAGGCCTAACCGCTTTATCGGTCGATATGAGTACAAACGTCTCAACATTTGCGGCAATAGCGGCCTTTGCAGTATATAGAGTACCAAATACATTATTGCGTACTCCCTCCACAACATTCTGCTCAACAAGTGGGACATGCTTATAAGCTGCAGCATGATAAACAGTCTGAACCCTAAACACTTCCATCACAGCTTGAACGCGATTTTCACGTTGAACAGATCCGAGCATAGGAACGATTTTAACATCAATGTCCAATTGCTTAGCTGTAGAAATAAGTTGTTTTTCAATTGCGTATAAACCGAATTCAGAAATTTCAAACAGCACTAACTTCTTAGGTTGAAGTATCAATATCTGGCGACACAACTCAGACCCAATTGAACCACCAGCACCAGTGACCATAACAACTTTGCCTGTGATATTTGCAGTCATAAGTTCCCTTCTCGGAGCGACTGCGTCTCTACCTAGCAGATCGTCAATCTCAACCTCTTTAATATCACTGTATAGCTTATTTCCACTCACTAGATCAGCCATCGAAGGTAGAGTTAAGATTTGTACAGCCAGCGGTTCCAAAGACAATATAATGTCTTGTCTTCTCGATCGTGAAGCGCTCGGCAACGCCAAGAGTACTTTAGTCGCTTTTTTCTCTCGAATCAGTTTTTTGATAATGGAAGGTGAATGAACATGTACACCTTGGATAACAGTACCATGCAAACTCGCATCATCATCAACAAAGGCAAAAGGATAATATTCATGACTCTGCACTAATGCCGTCATTAATTGTCGGCCCGCGACACCAGCACCATAAATGACAACTGGTTCACCGATACGCTTCAAGCCTGTGCCAACAAGTGAGCGAATAAATGCCCTAGAGCCACCGACAAATATCAATGCAAAAGCAGCATATATAACGGGAACTGTACGTGGAATAGGTATTTTAAAAAAATAAGATATAAGTACTAATGAAACAGTAGAAAAAAACACCCCCCAAAATATAGCATCTAATGCTTGAAAACCAAGATAGCGAAGAACAGTTCGATATAGACCTAATCGATAAAACCCCAAAATACTGATAGGAATTAACGAAAACCCTAAAGCCCAAAAATCCCCTAGAGAGAGAATATTAACAACATCCAATCGAACAAATAATGCACACCAAAACGCTGTCAATAGAAATAGAGAGTCAAGAAGCATACTGACAACACGTTTATGGGAGCGCTTCAAAGAAAATAGGAACTTCAAAAAATCTGAATTTCGTTCAAGATTTGCATGATTTAGCATATAACACTACTTTAGTAAACCCACGAGCCCGCACGACTATAGCGCAAGGCACATAGAGACATAATAAAAACAAGTAAGCCTACCACATAAGAATACCAAACACACTAACATAAACCATCCAATATGCACGGATTAATCCTACTATTCACTAAAAGCAATGAACTAAGATTTGCATACATAAAAAGGAGAATGCTTACCCAACATCCTCCTTTATTAACTCTTACGACGCAGTCAAAACTGATTTCCTGAATGTACGAGTAAGTAGCTACAATGTACTTGCCTCTGTTAAGACTTGCCGGATCACAGCACATGTAGTGTCGATCTCTTCAGAAGTTAATGTCGGATGAACAAGAAACATTAAGCTAGTATCACCTAACTCGACCGCATTTTTAAGTCTATCTTTAGGGCGCCAGCCAGTGTCGTCAAACGCCTTTTCTAAATAAACTTCAGAACAGCTCCCCTGAAAAACTGGAACACCTGATCCATTAATCGCATCCACAATACGATCTCGGCTCCAACCTTGCGCTAAAAAGACTTCATTGATAAAAACATAATGCTTATATTCAGCATGAACTAAATCATCATCTACCCTTACAATCCGTACAAGTGGTATATCTTTTACAGCTTCATCAATCGCCGACGCATTAGCCTGACGCTTCTGTGTCCATTCAGGCATTTTTTTGAGTTGGTATCGACCCAGAGCAGCTTGCATCTCTGTCATTCGCCAATTAGTTCCAAAGCTTTCATGTAACCAGCGAAATCCGGGAGGATGCTGTTTGTTATAGATAGCATCAAAACTTTTACCGTGATCTTTATAAGACCACATCTTTGACCATAATACTCTGTCATTTGTTGTGACCATTCCACCTTCACCGCCAGTAGTCATGATTTTGTCTTGACAGAATGACCAAGCCCCTATGTGTCCAATACTTCCAACTGAACGGCCTTTATAGCGAGCCCCATGAGCTTGTGCGCAATCTTCAATAACATAAAAACCATGTTTCTCTGAAAGCTGCATAATAGGGTCCATATCAGCGGGCATTCCAGCTAGATGAACCACGATGACAGCTTTGGTCTTAGGAGTCAGTACAGCTTCGATAGATTGCGCAGTAATATTTTGGCTATTCAGATCAACATCAGCAAAAACGGGCGTGGCACCTGCAGTGACAATTGAAGAAGCTGATGCAAGGAAAGTACGAGGTGTTGTTATCACCTCATCTTCTACACCGATATTTAACGCTTTTAAGGCAATATCTAATGCTAAAGTACCATTACTCAGAGCGACCGCATAATCGGTGCCCGCAAAAACCGCAAATTCAGTTTCAAAAGCACGTCCCTCCGGACCGGTCCAATAATTAACTTTGTTAGACAATAAAATATCACGGACAATATTAGCTTCCTCAACAGAATATGAGGGCCAAGGGGAAAAAGGAGTGTTAAGCACAAAAACCTCTATTATATATGAATACTTTTCGCAGGAACGCCCACCACAGATAAACCTTGCATGACATCGTTAATCACAACAGATCCGGCACCGACGATGACATTACTGTCAATTTGTATCTGCTGAATGATGCTTGCTCCAATACCAATCCAGGAACAGCGCCCTATTTTGACTCCACCAGCCAGATTAGCACCAGGGCTAATATGTACGGCTTCTTCAAGCTTACAATCATGATCAATGGTACAATTTGTGTTGATTATACCAGCCTTGCCAACACAGGCATAAGCCCCTACAACGGCATTAGCCATTACAGCTGTCCCGGATGCAAGTTTACTATATTTACTGACAACGGCAGAAGGATGAATAAGGCTTATGGCTTTCCCACCAGCTAATTCAAAAGTGATATGTTTATCAAGTCTGATCGCATTATTACCGATAGCAACAAAGAAGGCACCAAACTCATGCAAAGAGCTGATAAGCATATCGGAATCACCGTTAACACGCCAGCCCTCGAGTTGAGTTATACTTGGCCATGCATCATCAAAAAATACAATCTCAGACCAACCATTTAACTCTGCGATCTCAGCAATAACTTTTCCATGACCACTGGCGCCAAATATTGCAAGCTTACTCAATCTTGTTTACTTCCCTTAAAAGCTTCGACGGTAACATGGCCCTGGGCTGAAATACCCTCTTTGAAGAATACTTTCTTAACCGTCAATAAGAGTATCTTCATATCTAAAAAGAGTGACTGATTATCAACATACCACACATCAAGTCTGAACTTTTCTTCCCAGGTGATTGCATTACGCCCATTAATCTGCGCCCAACCGGTAATTCCTGGACGTACATCATGTCTCCTTGCCTGCTCTTCATTGTATAAAGGCAGATACTCAACCAAAAGAGGACGAGGACCAACGAGACTCATATCGCCTTTAAGTACACTCCAAAGACCGGGTAGCTCATCTAAACTTGTCGACCTCAGTTTCTGGCCGAAAGGTGTAAGCCTTTCGGAGTCTGGTAACACATTCCCCTGTTCATCAACACCATCTTTCATGCTCCTGAACTTTAACATCTCAAAAATTTCACCATTCAGGCCAGGTCTCTTTTGCCTGAAAATAACAGGGGAGCCTAAATGATTTTTCACTTTCCTACTGACAATAAGCAGTACGGGTGCGAGTAGAATTAACGCAAATAAAGATAATATGATATCAAGTGAACGTTTAATCATTTACCGCCTCCATCAAAGCCGTTTCAACTCTGTCTGCCATAATATCCCGGGAAAACTTGTTATATGCCAGATAATGGCAATTGGTCACGGCTGTTTCATACGATGTGTCATTCAAAAGGAAATTAGACAAGTTTAGTGCAGAGTTATCATGGTTTTTGGCATCTAAAATCAAACCACATTTATACTCTTCAATAAAGTCTTTCTGCCAACCACCATAATTGATTGCAATAGGGGTTGAAGAAGCCAATGCATCGAATAATTTATTGGCAGAATTATGCCACATCTGCTCTACATCGCCAAACAGCGACATAGAGAGATCTGCTGCCGACAACAGGGAGACGATTTCAGTTTTTGGTACAGGATCGAGAAAAAAAAGATTTTTCTCAAATACACCTGCCAACTTAGCTTTTTCAATAATAGCTTGTTTTTCCATGCCATCACCAATAGCAACAAAACAGATGTTATTATCAATTTCTCGCATCTTAGAGGCCAACTCAACCAGATAACCGACCTTATTAATTAGACCAAAGGTACCGGTATAAACCACCAATTTACGCCCTTTCAAAAATGGGAGTTTTTCCTGTTTATATCTTTCACCCAATGACTTATCAACATCAAACAGTGTGGTGTCACAGCTATTGGTGGCAAGAAATACATGTTCTTTAGCTACTCCGTGCCGCGTGATCCCATCGCACATACCTGGCGAAAGCCCGATAAGCCTTTTTGAGTTGTGGTAGGTATACTTTTCAAACCATTGAGCAAACTTGATAACAAAGCGATTTTTTATGGCGCCCACTGCAATCGGCAGTTCCGGCCAAAGGTCCCTAACTTCAAACACCATAGGCTTTCGCTTAAGTTTCGAATAAACCAGACCTGGAATAGCAATGGTCAAAGGTGTACTGGTAGCCAGAACAACATCAGCTTTAACAGTTAAAGACTTAAATGTAGATAACAATGAAAACTGTAAAAACTTAAATATGCGTTTTATGAAGGAATCACGGTTAGAATAAGGCAGGTGTAAGACATGTAGCTTGATCCCCTCAAGCTCAAGAAAATTCCAACCTTCTGCAAATGCACTCTCAGTAGAAAGGTAAGCAGAAGAGGTCACAAAGGTGACATCATGCCCTTTGGCAACAAGCCGTTTAGCCATTTCGTATGAGCGCGTCCCTGCATTTGAGCTCGGAGTCGCAAAGTATTGGTGTAAATATAATATTCTCAAAGTGGGTGCCCCAACTGTATTCCTTTAAAATCCATTTGTTATGATAAAAACTCTTTTGCTATGTTTCCACATAGTGATGACTAGCGCTCAATGACCTGCTTATAAGCCGCGATCATAGTTTCGATACAGGCTGTTTCAGAATATTTTTCGACAACATTCTTTCGCCCCTTAAGACCATATAAGCGTCTCTTACTGGGATCCATAGCTAACTCTTTTAATGCTGCTGTGGTCGAAGTGACATCATCGATAGGAACTATCAACCCAGTAGAACGATTTGATACGACCTCACATAATCCATCGGCATTTGAAACCAAAACCGGCAACTCGCAGGAGGATGCCTCAAGCACTGCGACACCAAAGCTTTCAGATCGGCTCAAAGCAACGTATAGATCAAGTTGGTTTAATATTTGCGGCACTTCGGTATTAGGCACAAAACCACCGAAAACGACCTGATTATTAATACCAAGTTGTGCAGCAAGTTCAGTCAATGAATCAGCTTCTACCCCTTCACCGTATATTTGCAGCTCAAAATCACACTCAGGCGTCTGTTTCACTAAACGCTCAAAGGCATGAAGTAACACGTCGATCCCATAGATATGCTTAAGAGACTTGACAGTGCCTATGACAACTTTAGAACGCTGACCGTTTTCACGTCTAATGTCTGGCAAGGGTTTAAACAGGTCTGTGTTGACTCCAAACGGGGTGATGTATACAGGTACATCTTTTGCTAACCTTTGCTCATTTAACTCATTTTGCATGCAGTAGCTTGTTGAAAAAATAGCATTTGCTCGGCTTAGAATCTGGTTCAGCACCCATGAATGTACACCAGACTTCTTAGGGAACAGGTAAACATCACTGCCCCATAAAGAGATCACATTAGGACAATACTGACATGCTAAAACAGACAATAATCCATAACCCGTAGCATAATGAGCATTTAACAGATCAGGCCCTATCTCTTTCAACAGTTTTCTGAGCGCGAGAACATTCAAAAGGTAACCCAAAGGCGCCTTAAAAGGCAGTTGGTGCACTGTCACACTGGGGTCAAAATCTTGAGTAACGGCATGAAGAGAAATCACATGAACATGGACACCACTTCGAGCCAGTCCATTAGCCCATTTTACGGTGTGAACATTATTTGCAGCTGAGAGTAAAACTATCTTCATCTAAAAGCCTATCGCCCCGAAAACGGCACTTATTACAATGTGTTGGATTATGTAGTGATAACTGTTCAAGCTAACAAGTTAAAACCTGAATCGGTCAATGAGTCTCTTTACAACTTTCAAATTCACATTCAAATATAAAGCAGTAGCTGCTTTCCAATTACCTTTATTAACCAGCTTAAAGAAACTAGAAAATGAAAAACCTTCACCAGCCATACGAATACGCATGATCTCTAATGAATTTTGATGACCCTGCGACATCATGTTCTTGTGCTTTTCAGTAAAAAGCCCTAACGCAGCCAGCCGTTTGGTGGGGAAATTACTGATCCTATCTTGCTCATGAGAAGTGTGCCATACATAGGTCGCCTGTGAGACCTTTATACCGGGGCCGAACTTAGCAACGAGTCGAACCCAAGTATCGTAATCCTGAAACGCAGGAAATGCTTCATCGAACCCACCGATCTCTCTCATTCTGGAAGTCAGCGTGAACACTTGATTACCCACCTTGTTGTAATGCAATAGACTTGATAATTCTATGACACCACAATCGAGAGACCTTTCAATCTGCGAACTCCCAGTGTCCTCCAGCAAACAAGCCGCAACAAAAGCATAGTTTTCATCGAACGCATTATATAAACCCAATAAGTGATCCGGCTTAAATTCATCATCATCGTCTAAGCCGGTAATGTACTTACCCTTGGCCACTGAAATGGCATAGTTTCGAGCAGCGCAAGCTCCTTTGGGCTTATCGTGACGAAGAAAAACAATATTGTCATGCTCGATAAGATAAGATTGTACAGTGGCAGCGGTATCATCAGAAGAACCATCATCAACAATAATAATCTCAACGTCTTTGTAACTCTGACGTAATACAGAATCCACAGCACGCCTTAGTAAGGCTGAACGATTATGCGTAGGAATATAAACAGAAATAAGAAACATTAATAACCTTTATAATAAAATTAAAACAATACATAATCATATTGATGTTGATGTTGATGTTGAAAAAATTAGTTTGGAGCAGATATCTTCGGCTCTAAAAAGTAAAACCTTTCCATTCAACAGCTTGATTTGTAGTATTAAGTTTATTACATAACAAGTAGTAAAATGTAACCAAATAGAATATTTTCATAAAAGCAACGCTGAAGAAGATGACTTCGCCCTTGTAGTGAAAAACAAATGAAATAAAAATAAACATACTATAGAACAAGGCACTCCTAGGCATCACTGACTTTACATTTTCATAAGCCCAAAAATTCATGAATATATAGATAACATAGATCAGAAGACTTGGGGTCCCGCCAAAAAACAGCATAAACCTCATGTAACCAGCATCGGTATGCATATAATGGGTCCCATCGAAATTTATATATTGACCAGAACCAATTAGCACCTCCTGCAAAGGCGGAATGAAATACATGTTATCTAATGCAGTTAAAGAATTAACAGCAAACGAACCAGTTTCGAGGTAATTCCATACAAAACGAAAAACATAACGAGAATATAGAAAAGCCACTTCCATTAAAAACTCATTATTAAGCACATAAACAGTAACACTGGAAACAATAAACCCAAATATCACTACTTGTTTAAAACTACTTCTCAACAAACCCGAAAAGTTCATGGAAAATAGGTAGAACACAAACCCAACAGCAAATCCTAAAACTGCCGTTCTACCAGCTGAAAGAGCAGCCAGCAAACATAAAACGAATATAATAAAAGTATACAGTGAATTAGAATTTTTATTATAAAATGCAAACCAATAATGCAATAGAAATCCCAGAAATCCCATAGTAATCGCTAAGCCAAAAGCTACAGATCCTGATACACCCAACCCCCTAACATTATTATAAGTGGCCATTCGCTCTAGCTGACTATCAGTACGGATAAACGACTGAATCAACTCTCTCACTTCCGGGGACAAAAGCATTATCAATATTAAGAAAGTTTGAATAAACAAAACATGAACCATCAAATCAATGATGTTTCTCTTTCCGGCGTAAGTAAAGATCAAACTAACCAACGCAACACAACCGAAGGTAGACAAAAAATTATTCGTTAATGTTCTGCCAATCGTAAAATCATATTGATTATGAAGTGTCGTCACAAATAGCGAAAAAAGTAGCAGAAACAAAAAAATAACGAGTGAAGAAATAACAAACTTGTTTTTTATCAAGCTTGTAAAACAGTTCATGGCAGTCTGTGAAACCAATAAAAAAGCAAAAGATAATACTATTGCTAAATATGCTGAATTCCCCACCACTGGAAGGGGAAAAGCAAACACAAAACAAAATGCCAACAAAACCAGTGCTAACCATCTGGTTTTGTCGGCGAATTGGTTAATTCGAGAAATTAACATTTTTCTTGAACTTGTTCCCACATTTGTTTAGATAAAGTTTTAAATTTATTTCTAGCATGAACCTGCTGCTCTCCGTTCGCTAACTGTTTAGCGGTACTGAAAGCTTCTCGTAGTTGCTCAGCGGTGATCTCAGGCGTAATTAAACACTCAGACTGAAGGTATTCTTCATATAAGCGCTCATACTTATGACTCCAGCTTGTTCCTAAACATGGGACCCCCTGAGAGAGCGCACTCACGCAGCCGTGGAAACGAGAACAGATAACGCCATGACTGGCACCGATAATCCCCTTCACTTTTAATGGATCAGTTTCACGGATTAACTCTAAGTCGCCACCGCAAGCTTGATTAACTTGCTCACAGATAGCACCGTCACCCGCACCTTCATGGTTAAGCAAAACAGGCTGTAAGCCAAGTTCACGGATCATCGCAACGGCATCTTGTAAAACTCTAAGATAATTACTTTTCCATGCTGATTGATTATTACGACTACCCACCATATTACTGTTAGGAATGATCAGTACTTTCTGATCACCATTAACAAAATAGTCAGGTAAAACCCCCGTGACCAGATTGGTAAAATCCGGGAACTGGTGCAAGTTACTGTTATCCCCGACAATGCCTTTAACATGTTGGTAACTGGTCTCTTCACGGGCACAGATCAGATCGGCTTGTGGCAGTGCTTTTTTAAGGTAACTCAAATCTTTGCTGCGGGTAAAAGGGCCCAATGCCTGAGGTAAAAAGAGATACTTTTGCCCATGAGCCTTAGAGCGAATAATCTCACCGGCTAACGCTTTAATCGTTAAACTGCCCCACTGATCACCATAAGCAAAACCAGACGCATCGAAAACATGAGTGATATCAGCCTCTGTGACGATTCCCCATTTATGCTTCAGCCAAGTTCTGAATTTTACTGGTAATTTATAGCTGATAAAATTTAAATCAATAATATTTTTACGAATAGAAAGCTTCTGATAAGCGCCTAATTTGGCACGTTCAACATAAGGCGAGTTCGGGTTTGCCGCCATTACAAGCTCAGCATCAGGCCAATGTGCTTTGATTTGCTCGATCACTGCATGCACCATTAATTCGGCGCCTTTATTGACGAATTGAGAACCCTTAATTTCGATCATCATCTACTTAACTTCCTTAACTAACAAACTGTCACTTTTCTTCTGAGAGAATGGGATCCCACCGTCTTTATCTGCGTACCCGACGGCGAGCAACATAACGACTCGCTCGTGATATTTGAGCTTCAACTTTGTATTCAACATTTTTTCACGTTGCTCAACATCTGGCCAGTTAATAGAGCAGGTTGATAGCCCGAGAGTCTCAAGAGCTAACATCAGTTGCATACTGGCTAATGAAGCATCAATGTAGATAATATGACGATCACGCTCAGCAGGATAGGCGTTGAGGTTACCTACGATAGCAATGATACAAGGTAAATTATCTGAAAAACCAACGGTGCCCATGGCGCAGTTGGCAATATCGGTGGCTTTATCACTGTCATTAACCACATGAAACTCGAATGGCTGCCTGTTACAAGCAGACGGAGCGAGACTCGCTGCATTGACGGCCTTGCGAATATCCGCAATGTCTACCGGCTTGTTCTGATACCAACGCACAGACCTTCTACGCTTAAACAGTGTTAAAAGCTGATCAAAATCGACCGGACAATCTGGCAGCTCTTTATAGGCATAGGGCACACTCAGTGTCTCTGAACCCACGGGACTCCGTGGAGAAAAAATAGCCCTTGCCTTATCAATTTTACTGTTATGTCCCACAACTTCAAAATACCGGGTTAACACATCAGTTGCCCATTTTTTTTCATCGCTACATAACTCAGTACTGTTGATCGCAGCGTTATAACACTCAACCGTCTCAAAAATATATCCGTCGGCGAAAACATCTCTTCTGGGCTGCATGATCAAGCCCTTCTCAAGGCGGTGAATATTTCTACGTAATAATATACAGGTGTGACCTATCAAGGCTAAAGAGCGCTCATAGGCAAGCCTGCCATCCAGTACCGCCTTGTGTTCACGATAAAACTGACGACTGAAAAAGGTATAGTAGAAAGAGGCTAAAAAACCGTTTTTTGAAAACAGGCGAATCATCATCATATCCACACCGTCTATCTTACTTTTGAGTGCCAAAATAGCATTTTTAGGCAGTAATTTTACAAGAGCTTGTTTCATTCAAGAAATCTCGTTGGTTTGCTTAGGCCAATAACGGTGCCCAAGTGTAAATGGAAGTAACAGAGAGCGGGACATAATGCGAGCGATATCCCTCGTTTTAGGGCTTATCCAGAACGCGATATACGACGCGATGAAATAGGAAAAAACGGTCGCAATAGCGGCGCCCTGACCACCGTACAGAGGTATAAGCACAAGATTTGCGATCACATTAATCACGGCGCCCAGGCCATGACTCACCAATGAAAAAGCCAGTAAGTGTTCACTCAGAAGCCACTTGCTCACCAATGCCCGCATAAAGATAAATAAGCCAGCCCAAATATGTAGCTGCAAGATAAACACAGATTGCAGATACTCCTGACCAAACAAGATAAAAATGGCGGGCTTAGCGACCAGAGTTACCGCAATGGCGATAACGAGTGCAAACACAAACAGCAGATCGGAGATCTGCTGCAACTTTAACTGGTAAGCGTCAAATAACTGCTTCTTTTTTAGCGCTAATAGCGCCGGAAATAGCGTGATAACAACGGCATCGGCAAAAAAGTACCACACTTCAGAGAGTCTTGCAGCGACAGCGTAAATCCCGACCGCTTCTGTTCCGACCATATTTTCAAGCATCACCTGATCGACTTTCAAGTAGATAACCGCCGCAACACCGGACAGAATAAGCCAATAAGATTGCTTTAACAGACCGAGTCCATAGGAAAAGTCAAAACGTGATACCCGGATAGGAGAAGCATAAAAGGAATAGATAACGATGAAACCGATACCAAGCACAATGGTCTCGGCGGCGAAAATGGTGACGATAGTGAATAAACCAGCACTCATAGCAACCGCAATCAACTTTAATGAGGCAAAGACAACGATAACACTCAGCCTCATGCGCACGACCTGACGAGCCGCAACCTGCGCCTGGAACCAAAACTCTAACACATTGAAGGCATAAAATATGTTAGCAATCGCAAGCAATATTAAGCCATGGCTGGCTACATCGGATGACACACCCCAGCCATTAACGGCAAGCAAGATACAAAACAGTGTTCCGGTTAGAGCGCCAATTAATCGAAAAATGGTGGCACTAGCTATGATTTTATCGCGGTTATCCGAATCGTTGACCAGCTCCCTGGTAATAATCGCATTGAGCCCTAATGCCGCCAGTGGTGCGACTAAAGCGACTAGTGCTAACAGGTAGCTTAATGAACCAAAACCCTCTGGTCCTAGGCTTCGAGCCAACGCCAGGCTAACCAACAAGTTAGCAGACATGGAGATCACTTTTTCAGACACCAGCCAAGAGGTATTCGCTAGTGCCTTTTTAATAAATGGGGTCATTAATCTGCTTTACGTAGAAAAAACCGGATGAGAACAAACAAGCTGGCCAGGAAGCCACCAAACAGGGTACCCACAATACATACTAATGCGCGTTTCGGTTTAAACTTCTCTTCGGCAACAATAGCTGGGTCGATAGTTTTAAAAACATACTCGTCGCGAACTTCGGCAAACATAATGGTTTTGGTCTGTTCTTCAATCAATTGGTACAGTACTGTGCGAATATCGGCCACATTAGTTTCACTAATCTGTTTCTCAAGAAACTCGGTGCTCTTAATTGCCTCCGAGACTTCTCTCTTCTTCATCTCTGCATTGATATCTTCAATCAACCAGGTAACCCACTGTTGCGCAATCGTGGGGGACAGATGCTCAATAGAAATTCGAACTAAGCCGGTATCCTTATCAACCTGAACCTCTATAATTTCAGAAAAGGTTTTATAGGCTTCCTGCGGCGAAGGCTTAGGTTGCTTAGGCGCTTCAACCTCGCGAACCCACAACTGCTTGCTACTATCATAAAGGCTTTTATCATAGGCTAATGAATCATCGCTCTGGTTCCATGATTCAGCGGCCATGAGCTGAGGTAAAATGTCATGGTCTTTTATAAAATTACTGGTGAACTGTCTCGACTTAAGCACTGAGATCGCCAACTGGGTCTTATCTATACTGCTGCCGCCTCCCAAATTTAAGCCGGCCATGCTGGCTAAACCACCAAACTGAGAGGCAAGTGCGCCGATTCCCCCCTGCTGCTCGACGTTCGCAGGAGCCAATAACGCTTCTGACTTATAGATATTAGGCAGCATCAAGGCTATCACTACAGAAGCGATGGCAAAAACAAAGGTCACCGCCATTATCAGCCACTTCCCCGCCCAGACGGCCGAGAAAAGTTCTCTTAAATCGATCTCGTTAGAAGTTGGAGCGATAGCATAACCAGTAGTGAACGCTATGGGATCTTGAGGTACCTGAGGTGAAATATTGTTCATTAATTTACACACTAATCAATCGAAGAAGTAAGTCAGACCAACCTAATGTGCTAAACAACCAATAACACACAAGTATTAAAGATCAACAGAACATCAAATGGCAGCAAAGACGCATGATAACGGCTTTCAACACAAATTTAAAGCAAAGGAAATGGTACTAATCGAGGTTTTGCTACATAGATGAGCATTGCAACAACTCGAACCAAAAAACTAAACAAAACTCAGCTAAATAACCGACCTAACCGAGTGAGCAGGTTGCAATTTTACAACAGATAGAACCTTGAGTACAAAACATATCATTCACTAAGCATCAGTTTAAAATATGCCCAAGTAAAAAATCCACCTTCTGAAGAAGGAGGCTTTGTGTTAACCCTCAAAGGGCCTTTGTTTAGTTCAACGCCAATTCTCTCTGTTCTTGACGCTCTTGTTTCTCTTGCAGCCTTACGTATCGGCGAATTATTTCTTCATTGATACCAACGCTATCAACAAAATAACCCCTTTGCCAAAAATGATTTCCCCATAGCTTGTTCTTCCTTAAATATGGGAATTTGCTAAATAGTTTCAAGGCTATCTTACCTTTCAAAGCTCCCATCAAATTTGATATTGATAATTTTGGCTACACCTTAACCACCAGATGTACATGGTCAACTTGTACATTCAATTCAATTACTGCACACCCAAGTTGATTACAGTAAACCTATATGCACCGATAGACTTCTTTACCCACATTATTTTTTAGTATTCGAAAGCGATACTTTGGTGTCCATACGATGTGATATTGACATCTCCAACATACGAGGAAAGCTTAGTTATATCTACTCATGTTATTTGCCCTCTTTGACTTCGCTAAAAATCAAGAGTGCATTTAGCATGGGTAGAGATTCGGGCAAAGCCCCTATGGATGATAACCATCTACTGAAGTAGGTGGTTTAGGGCTGAAAATAAAAAACGAGCCCTAAGGCTCGTTTTTTTTAAGATGTACTTCACAGATAATTTGGTTTCAGCAATACGCTGACTCCTAAATTAAAAGTAAAATTACTTCTTGTACTGGTCAGACATAACGTTTACGCGGCTCTCACCTTGACGGTAGTATGGAGCAAGAGTGATGTCTTCTGCATCTGCGTCAAGTACGAAAGTAACGCTTAGCTTCTTCTTACCAGCAGTACTACCATCAGTTGCAAGACCGAAAGCAGCTTGAATATCGGCTTCAGAAACCTTAGTCACTGCGCCTTTCTTAGCTACTTTTGTTAGCGCTACTGGTCCGTAAGCTACGCCATTTTGGTCAAAACCTTCAAGTTGAATTGCGGCATCAGTATTACCAGCATTAGCAATTTCAACATTTGGTGTTAGGCCAAGACCTACTGGTAGGTATGGAACGTTAACAACAGAAGCGTCAAGCTTAAACATTCCAAAATCAGCACCGTTTACATACTTATACTCTAGGTTAGTTGGAGCAGCTGTATAAGTAACAACACGATCAACAGTATAAGTAGTCAAAGGAATATCTTTGCTTGCTGTTGGTGTAAGGTAGATACTGAATTTAGCTTGATCACCACCAGTAACGGCAGCATAAGTTAAGCCTGATGTGTCAAAAACTACTGTATCTGAACATGCTGGAACAGCAGCGGCGTCAGAACATGCAAAAGCAGCAGCAGCAACATCAACAGTTTCTAAATTACCACTAGCACAAGAAGCAACACCAGTAGCACTAAAGCTTACCGCAGAGTTGTCATCACAAGAATATAGCGACGCTTTAGTTAGATCTGCTAGATCTTTCTTAGCAGTAAGAACTAGAGTTTCTGTAGCAACGGTAGCTTTAACTGTTGCTGTTGGACGAGTAGACGTTACTTCAGCAACAAGATTGCCTTTAGTTGTAACGTACGTATCGCGGTTAAGACGGTTAACATAACCATCAAATACTGCTGATACTGACGCAACTTCCTGATCGGTAGAAGTAGTAAGCGCTACAGAGTTTTGACCAGTAGTATCTTTAGCATCGCCAGAGAAACCATCTTCTGCAGAGTAAACAAGCTGGCCAGCAGTAGGCAAGTAAGCTGGTGCTGCACCTGCTAACTGAACAACTGTCTTAGAGTTGTTTAAAACTGGGCTACCAGTTGCTACAACTAGCTCAATCTTAGGCCCAATTTTCTTTACTGTATCTTCAGCAACGAGTACTGGCGACTCAAAAGTACCAACACCAGCACCAGTATCAACTGTAATATCAGCGACAAGAGGCAGCGTAGTACCGAATGGGAAACTTAGAGTAACTTTGTCACCAGCAGATAGCTCTTCACGGTTGTAAAAAGTGATGTCAGCGTTGAATGCAGTACCAGCAACTTTAGCTGCAGATGCTTCGTTAGTAATATCTAACGTTTGGCTGATAGCTACATCAGCAGCATTTGCACCGAAAGACAATGCTACAGCAGCAGCAAGGATTGAGGCATTAAATACCTTTTTCATATTTCAAAATCTCCAATTTCATGAAATTGGAACAAGCAGCAATAATCATTCCTGATTTTGACAACTTTTGTTCCGTTTTTTTTACAACTTTCTTGAGAAAGTTAAATTAATCATTTTTAAGCCTAACCATAAAATGGTTAACGCTTTAAACGAATGTGTAAAGTTAAGCTAGAAGCACTAGAAACCCCTAGCGCACATTTACTTTAACTTTCCGAACTCTAGTTTTATGTATTCAATATGATAAGTCAACTGCAGAATGGGGCTAATTAGCTTACAAATTAACAAAAATGCCAAGTCGATTAACCTAAACCCGAAAAACTGCTCAAGATTCACCCAATCTAATCATTATTATTAATTTTCAACAGGATTAAATATCTCGATTCAGTTCCAAAAACACTTAAAACAACGTCAAATAACCGTCACTCAAGTATTTATGACGCGCTAAATCAAACGCCATTTAACCAACCGATTTCAACACTAACGGTGTTAATGTTAGCTATCGGCTTCAACATCCACTTCGCGTATCCTTAAAGCAACAACAATGTCTTCGCTAACCTAGTTTTAGCATAAGATAAATGTTACCTAAAAACCCCTAGACATCGATATAAATGGCACATTATAAAGCACAAAACTTTATTCATTCGAATACAAAATCAGGCACTATTATAGTGCCTAAACTCTATTAAAACAGCTGCAAAGGTATAGCGACCACAAGTAAAAAGCAAGCGATTAACTTGTCAGTTTTGGTAAATAAAAACCAAATGCTTAGTTTTCAACCAAGCTGAAAAAATGAAATAAACTTGCCTCAAAAAAGAATATACTTTTGTAACACTCCCCCCTTGATATAACACTTACACAAAACAAGCCATAACTCATTGTCAACCTTAGTAATGCCACTGTTCACACCTTGCAGCGATTATAGTTCTATAAACTTTAACCCTTGGGTTAGGCTACGCTTAATCTCCTCCCACTCATCGGTACGAGTTACCACCCTCGGCGTGACCATGATCACCAGCTCAGTTCTTACCTTATTCTGCGTAGTAGTGCCAAATAGCGGGCCAATCAGAGGTAATCGGCTTACCCAAGGTAATCCAGCCTGATTATCTGATGAGTTCTCGCTAATTAAACCGCCCAAGATCACGGTTTGGCCACTTTCAGCGACAACTTCAGTATCAATACTACGCTCAAAAATTTGCGGATTCCCCTCAACATCAGCGCCACCATCAACTTGATTAGAATTGCTCTGCTGTATGGTCATAATCACCACCCCCTGAGCATTAATGGTAGGCGTTACCGTAACATCAATACCCGTTTTACGGTACTCAACCGACTTTGTTACCCCGTTTGTGGGATCGGTTGTGGTTTTACCTACAACTGGAATATCAGTGCCCACTTGGATGCTTGCAGCGACCCCATCACGCACTAATAAACTGGGCTTTGAAAGTACATTAACCCATTTGTTACTTTCAAACGCCTGAGCATCGATTTTATTGCCGCCACTGGCCCAGCTAAACGCACTTCCTCCAATACCAGACGCACCATGATTGTTACTAAAACTAAATTTACCCGAACTAAACGCCATATCAACACCGAATTTAAACTCATCGGTAAGGGTTACCTCTGCAATAGATACCTCTAGGAGCACCTGTTTTGGCATTACATCCAGACGTGCCACCAGAGGTAGAATAGCCTGATATTCTGGGCCCGATGAGTAGAATATGAGTGCATTTGAACGTTCATCAATCACCATATTGATATCTTCATTGCTAACACTTGTACTGCCATTTGGCGCACGATTCTCTATCGCCGCGGCCTTATCATCCGACGATTTTTCCGCCTTCTGCGTCGAAGCACTACGGCCTGAGATCAGCGCAGAGACACTCTGTCCTAAATCAGCAGCTCTGGCAAACTTCGGGGTATAGACAAAATACTTCTTATCATTTCCCTTACTGGGTCTATCCAGTTGCTTGGCCCAAAACTCGACTCGCTCGATAAAATCGGCCTCACTGGAAAACACCGCAACGGCACCTAACTGGCTAATAGGCACAAATGATAAACGGTTATCGTTACTCTTTTCCGGCCCCATGAGACCTTCATTTTGCAAAATTTCAGTGATCGATGAAATAAAGCTATCTGTATCTATATACATGAGCTTTAGAAAACCGATATTACGACTACGACTACCCGGCGAGTCCAAAAGTGCTAACAGTTCAAGTGAACGGGTAACCTGCTCACGTTCTCCAGTTAAAAAAAGCACCCCTTGAGACGGATCGGCCGATGTTTTAACTCCTGTGATTTCTCTTAGAGTACGCAGTGAATTACTATTGAGTAAAAACCTTAATGGGACTATCTGCTGAACATTTAGTGCGTTAGGCACAGAATCTACCGTTCGGCCGTAACCTACAGCCGTGGCCTGCCCGCCATTTTTCTCAATCTTGTGAATATAGATAACGTCATTCTGTCGTTTGATGCCTATGCCACGTTCTAACAAGAGTTGCTCAGTTAAGCTATAAAACTTTTGCGGGCTGATCTTGTTTTGAACATTCAAAGTGACAGCACTTGGCTCATCGGTTAAGTTCTGCCCTAAAACATAACTTCTCTGTAATAGTTCACCGAAGCTGTAATGTAAGAAATCCACCAGAGGCATCTTATCGGCTGCAATAGTCAGGCTGGGCTTAGCAGAGAAGCTATCGGCTATGGCGTCATCATTACTGAAGCCCACCTGAGATTTAAACAACGACGGCACTCTTGTAAGAGAGGTTTCAGATTCAGGCTTAAGTACGCCATCCTCTTCAGTATTCACCCCTTGCCCAGTTTGGCTATCTCTTACACTGGTATTTAAAAGGTAAGAGGTGTCTAGTTTCTTATGATTTCGTTCACTTTGACTCTCTAAGCTGGCACAGCCATTGAGGAAAAGGATACTGATACAGACAGCAGCCCCCACCCTTAGTTGGCGCGGGATTTGCTTTTCAGGTAATGCTCGCAGCGTCATTAAGTCGTCTCGCTTTTGTGACATCATTAAATTATCCAATCCAAAATATGTTTATATCTGTTTATTTATGTACCGCAATCATTTAGAACAGTTGCCAAAAACTCATTTAAACAATGACGTAGAATTGCAAGCTCAAAACTAAACATTTATCAGCCGCTTAAAATTTAGCCATTTTCGTCAATAAGTTGTTGGTCATCTTGATTGTTAATCATTTGAGGTACAAACAACTCCAGCCAGAGGCGACGTCCGTTATCGACCAGAACTAAACGACGGCTATCGATCGATTCTACCCGATAGGGCCCCAGATTATCACCTTTAGACAGACTGATGTTTGTTTTACGTATCAGTGGCGACACGTTTTCGCCGTCCTGTGCTGAAACTTCGCTATCGTTTTCTTTTACTGTCGAAATGCTATCCACTGGCTGTTGGGTGTAAGATACACTCAAGGCAGCCCTAGACTCTCCCGGCTTATCATTCTCGGTTCGGTATTCCCCAGCACTAACGATTCCGCTGAGTCGATATATTGCGTCATCGATATATAGCTTACTCAACAGACCTGACTGTTGGTTTTGCTCTGCCAGCGACATGCTGTCGATAACTTCTTCTGTCGATTCATCTTCTTTATCGGCTTCAACGACCTCGGGCAAATCGAACTGATTATACAAAGCAATTATCTCACTTTCACTTTCGCTGCTCTGTTTCAGTTGAATCTCAACAGGTAACTCAGGTAACAGATCCGATTCAGCAAATTGCTCATCTGACTGATTAAAAAAATAATCAATAACGAGCAGTGCAAACAAAAGTATCAGACTAACGCCGACCCATTTTAGCTTTTCGACAAAAGTAGCATTACCGCCCCCCTTTCCCGAGAGGCTACCAAATAAACTATTCAAAGAGATAGCCATCAAGATTCCTCCTTTGAAAGGAGCTTAACAGCAAGCTTTAACGACACAGACCCATTAACACTACCGAGTCTATCTGAAGTTTGACCGCGGATAGTCAACCGATTAGAGTCCAAACTAACATTAGCGAAATCTTCATTTTGTTGCAGCTCTTGCAGTAAATTAAGGTATTGCTTAAGAGAGCCTGAAAATCGAATATCCAATAACAAGGTCTGAATATCGTCAGTTTTCAGGCCATCACGCCATGATGAGTTATTTAGCTCGATGCTATGACGTTTGAACAGGCTCTCCAATTTCGATTGTGCTGTCAGTTTATAACTGGTAATGCTAGCCGTTTGAGCAAAAGAGGACTCGACTTTCTTAAGGCGCGCAGCCATAAGTGTTTTTCTGGTCAGCATCTCATCTTTAAGCGCCAACAGAGCTCGGGTTTTATTCAGGTTCGACTGAGTTTGCTGCTGTTGCTGCCAGTTTTCCTGTTTACTTACCCATAAAGGCACCCAAGCAAATTTTATCAACACTAACACAGCGACTAAGATAAGATAACGCTTATATTTTATTAGCTCCTGCATTATGGGGTCTCCAAAAGAGGCTTATCTTTTTCTCGGTCGATCATCTTGACACTTTCAATGGCATCTTCAACAGGCAGAGAAAGCTTGTTCGCCGACAGTTCAAACTGAACCGTTGCCGCGTCCATATTGCTCTGACGCCTGACCGAACCAACAAATTTAGCATTGGTTACACCACCTTGCTTTATGAGTAATTGCAACGCCCGAGAGGCTGAGTCGGCAGTAAAACGTAAGGTGACAGTTTGCTGTTGTTGAGTGACATCACTAAAGATCACTCCCAACTCATACATAGGTGCAAGTACCTTCCACACATTAAGCAGTTGAGTACTTTGCGGGCTGTTTTCGCCCAACCTACCATAACGGCCAATCATCTCATTGATTTCCTGATACTGATTCAGCACCAAGTTGGCTTCTTTGGTGGCAACTCGCAGCTCTTGTTTAGCGCTGTCGGCCTTATATTCCGACACCTGAACGGCTAGCACTAAATAGAGGGTGATAATCACAATCCCCGGCAAAGCAGCGAGACGAAACAATGCAGCCGTGCTCGCATCGAACGTGAGTGCTGACCTATTAACAAGGCCTGTTAGCGGCAGTTGATAGAGGTGTTTCAGCTGAGTTTTGAGCGATAATATATGCTCTTCAGCCGACAGATTGACTTGATACTGAGCTGTCACACCTTGTGACAGAGCAAACTGTTCGAGAGTTTGTATCATCCCTCCTTGCGTTGCCGATACTATACCGGCAACGCTGTTAGAGACGAATACGGTATTGCGCGGATCTACGGTTTGATAGCTTAACAGCCTGTCAGGTGAAAGCTCATTACCCAACAGGCTGGTTTCGGGAACCAGTAACCAAGCCTTTAAGCCTCTTGTTAATTCATTGAGGTAGTAATAGGTGACTGGTGTTTTACCGTTCACGGTTGATCCGACAATGAATAGCACTTGTGAAGGGCTACCTTGTACCTGCAACTTGACCAGCTTCAGCACATCAGATTTTTTAACAATCGGATACCATTGGAGCTGCTCGCGGTAACAGTTACGACTCAATATCGCAACTTTTGATTTAATCTGACGGCCATTGACCGAAGTTATAACGTCCTCTTTAGCCTCCCATTCAGAACTTTTATTGGTGCTAGTTTCGATGACTTTAAATGAAACAACGGCATCATGCTTAGCATGGGTTTCAGTTTGATTGAAACGGTAAATATGCCTATCGACATAGATAACCTGGTTCAAAACCATTTTTTTGATCTTATTAATTACTTTAAGGCTAGCACTTGGCATCATTCATTCTTTAATCTGGTTTTTTAACATCCATACGAACTGCTTAGGTTACCTTTATGTTCGCTTGTCGATTGGAAATTTATCGCATCGATAATAGCGCGCATCATATCAGTAAGTGGCGATGTATTAAAACAAAATGAAGTTATGCCCAGCTTAAATACCGCCTACATCTCATTTTATAGCCACGCTCTCGGTACTAAACACTATTTATCGACATAAAAAGTAGTGCTCTTGACTTAAGCTTCTAAACAAAGGAGAAAGTCATATCGTCAATCACTGAGAAATCAAATATACACCTGTAATTTTATGCACTTCATTCCAGCTTACTGAAACCATACCACCGGGAACCTATTTTCGGGACGAAGGTAAGCAATAAAGCGCTTTTTTGCTACCGAGGCACCAACGGAGGCCGTCAATTCAATTTGAAGGCGCATACCTGGCGCAAATGTAATGCTATCTCCCTCCTGAATCTGAGTCAGCTCCGAAAAACGTTGGCGGGTTAACTTTCCTTCTTTACGCAGCTTTTCGACCTCCATGCATATTTCAGGAGATAACTCAGCCTGTAACAGAGGCAATGGCGCCGTCATAGGATTAAACAGTACATTTTGCAATCTAGTAACAAGGGGCGAGAGTCGCCGATAAAGCTTATCGTCGATGCCATCAATATTTTTTAACTCACCAACACTTAGCAGGTGGTCTCCCCTTACAACGTTTCCTTTTATGGTTGTAAATTGATTACTTTCATAGCCCTGCCAATACTGCAAATTTGACGAGATAATTTGAGCCTCCTGAGGTTGCTTCCCAAGGAATAGAAGCAACTTCTTTAATTTGTCTGAATTACTCACACCATAAACCGACAGTAAACCATTAACATCCTGAATCGACACAGTTGCCCCGTCTGAAACAGTGAATGGCTTGCCATAAAAGTTCCATAATCGGCCAATTTCATCTTCTTGCTGCAACGCGCGGTCAACATCATTCTTAGAGAGAGTCAGCAAAGTAAACAGTAACCGACTTTCCAAGTTACGTAGTTTTATCTCGGCCTGTATCTTGTTCTGCAGATCGGTGGCAATCGTTACCTGCTGGCGACTTGATAGGGTAAACTGCAGCGCCATCATAGATAGGATTGCACTAAGCAACAGAACCTGAATCAAGGCTACGCCTCGCTGAGCAGAATTAAACCTTATCGACGGCATTTTAATGGTTAACAGCTATAAAAATGAATAACTTAAGCATCTTCACGTTTCTCTCTGGTATAGAGCATTTGATAACCATTATCGTTAAGCAGTGGAAATATAATGGGTTCATTACTCCCCCATGTTATATTAATCGCATAGGGCAACATTCCCGTTTTTTCGCCAAAATACTCCCTCATCCACTTCGGACTCATCGGTTCTCCCTCAAAAAATGCAGCCCGTTGTTTTTGATCTTCCCAACCATAGAAGTTAAAGCGGATATCATCGTCAGTGAGTAATATTTGACTGTAATTACCTTTAGGCAGTGAAGTTAAACGTAATAACGGGGAAAGTTCAAATGGCGCCTCTTCATACCTGAGTTGCTGCTTTCCGTCCGCTAAAACAGTTACACTTAGCCTGATCAAGGCTCGATCATTGGTATTAAAAACCGGATTATTGGTCACAAACATCAGGTACTTGTCATTGCCCCTGAAAAAATAGACTGACTCATCTTTGTCGTTTTTTACTATATAGTTGGAAATGCCATTCAGCGCTTTTTGTAGTAGCACCAAATTTTTAGCATTAGCGACTTCTTGGGTAAAATGTCCCATATCCTTTTGCCAGCGTTCGCTAAAGGTTGAGAAACTTAAACTACCTATAAACATTACGATGCTCAGTACAAGCATTGCGATCAGGATCTCTATCAAGGTAAAACCCGCGGATTTTTCTCGCCTTATCATTGTGTCCCCCAGGTTAACTCTTCAAACTCAAAGGTCTGACTATAGTCTTGCTTTTTCACCGCGATCTTGACCTGCCAAAGGTAAAACTTATTGTCAAATGATACCATTTCGCCGTCTGAACCAAATCGCGACGGTGGTGCCCCTTTTTTGATAACGTGGGCACGCCACTGAAACTCAAAACCGTTGAGTATTCCTTCATCGTCTATCGGCTTATCTGTTTTTTCCATCTTAAGCCTGAAACGAATAGTATCCAATAGTAGAGGGGTAATACCCAGCAACTCTGCCGACCGCGTAGCTTTGCTGCTCGCAATGGTGGCACTGCGATAGGTTTGGCTGACAACCCCGATCACAGCAAACAGGATAGTAGCCGCGATCAACACCTCGATTAAGGTAAAGCCATTTTGAGAGTTATTCATTACGGGCTTATTCATCTTCATCATGAGCCCCGGTTAACAGATTTGAAATATTGAGTGATACCTCATTTCCGCGATAGTGATAACTAAATATCTCGGCGTCTATGTAACCATGACGATTGATTTTAAGTCTTTGAGGATCGAAGAACAGGTGGTCAAATAACAGAGCAGGCATCGCGTCGTCACTGTTTTTCTGACTATAAAGACTGTCATCATAGTTGAGGTAATCATTCAGGTTATTAAATTGTGGAGCCTTTTTAGTCCCTACGACAGAGTCATAACTCTCACCATAACCGCTACCATCGCCGATGCCGTAATCTGCACTCCCCCCTTGAGTCCTAACGACTACCTGCTGATTATACAGTGGCGTACCGGGCAACAAGGTTCTATAAACTGCTTTGCCGTCAAACCTTAGTAATATGGGGCTATCGCTGGTGAAGGCACTAAAACTCTGCTTTTGTAACCAACGCTGTAAGAATAACTGCTCGTTCCGGGCTTTAGCGCTGTCGACCTGTTTTATAGTAAAAGGGCCTACTAATGCAATGGCAACCCCAAGTAATACGATAACGACTAAAAGCTCAATCAGGGTCACCCCAGATTGAGCTTTTAATGAAGATCGACCAGCTGTTTTTTTGATGGTTCTCAGCATTTAAAACCCGTCGTTGACCGACATGATACTAAGTAGCATCACCACGACCACAGAGCCAACTATGCCTCCCATGATCAGGATCATCAGAGGTTCAAGCAGGCTGGTTACACGACTGGTCCAGCTGCCGAAATCGTTACGACTTCGATTGGCTATCTCTTCAAAAACGGGCGTTAACTGCCCACTCTCTTCACCTACCTCTAACAGAGAAATAAAGAAATCGGGATAGATTGGGCTAGCGCTTAAGGCTTCTGTCAGACTGATACCGCGCTTGACTTTAGACTTAGCAGAGAGCAGACCTTCACGCAAATACCTATTTTTGACCGTACCAGAGGCAAGTTCAATAGCCTTGTCAAGTTGTACCCCAGCATCGAGCATCAGCGCCATGCTAGTATTAAAACGAATACGTTCAATTTGATTTATTGCTGATTTAAACAATGGCAGTTTAATTAAGGTTTCATCAAACTGGTCAGTAATAATGCCTTTTTGGAGTAATACCTTAACGGCAATCCCAGCAACAACAATACCGCCGAACAGAAACCATTGGTACTCCTGCATCCATTGACTGGCCTCAAGCAAAAACAAGGTGTAAACGGGTAGGTTATCGTTGCCCTCAAACAAGCCCCCCATCTGCGGCACAATAAAGTTAAACACAAATACGATAGCCAAAATACAGACCATCAGAATGACACTCGGGTAAGTGAGCGCCTGTATGATCTTACTTTTTAGCTCTTTGCGAAAAATCAGATCCTGCGCTAACCCAGCAAAAACCTTACTGAGTTCGCCACTGGCTTCGCCCATTTTTACCAAATTGACGTATAAATTATCAAAATCTGAGTGATGAGATAGCGCATCGGCCAGTGATTCACCACGCTTCACCGATTGAGAAAGCTCACCCAGTAGCTTACCAGACGGGGTATTTGCCTTGCCTTTGCTGAGAATGTGTAAACTTTTATCGATCTTCACGCCGCTACGTAACAGTAACGACAGCTCAGATGTAATAAACTCGAGTTCATCCAAACTGAGCTTTTCTGAGCGGAACAGTGTCAGCGATGCCTGAGTGCTTTTTTCTTTAATCGAAACGAGATGTAAGCCTTCATCAGCCAGTAATTTTTTAGCGTTTTCCAGCGTATTACTGGTCAGCTCACTATTAACAGCCGCACCAGTACTGTCGTATGCCTTATACTCAAATAACGCCATTATCCTGCAACCCGAATCACTTCTTCAATCGTTGTTTGGCCATTTATCGCCTTAATAAAGCCATCTTGCATCAGAGTTCGGCCGCCTCGTTCAAGGTTTAAACGAACCGCATGACTTGGAAAGTTCTCATCTTTAGGTAAGGCTTTAATGGCCTCATCACACCTGAGGTACTCGATGATACCGACACGACCACGGTAACCAGTATTTGAGCAGTGTTCACACCCTACAGCCTTATGTAATTTGATATCGGTGCCATAGGCATCGGCTAAAGGTTGCAAACCATATTTGGCTATACTCTGTTGTTGATTATCATCAGGCTGACTACAGTGACTGCATAACTTTCTCACCAGACGTTGAGCAATAATCGAGACAATTGCTGCATTAAGCAGATACTCTTCAGCCCCAAGATCAAGCAAACGAGTGTAGGCACTAGATGCATCATTGGTATGCACTGTTGAAAACACTAAGTGCCCTGTAAGTGCCGACTGCATTGCAATTTGAGCAGTCTCTTTATCTCGAATCTCACCCAACATGATCACATCGGGATCTTGACGAACAATACTGCGCAAACCTGCTGAGAAGTCAAATCCAATACTGGATTGAATTTGTACCTGATTTATCCCTTCTAACTGATACTCGACAGGGTCTTCGAGAGTAATAATTTTAACTTTTTCATCATTAATAGCATTCAAAAAAGTATAAAGACTGGTGGTTTTTCCTGAACCGGTAGGGCCTGTAAGTAAAATTACGCCTGCCGTTTTCTGAATATCTTCCCTGATATATTTTTCAATGTCTTTTGAAAGCCCCAACATCTCCATGCTATAGCTTATTGCATCTTGCCTCAAAAAACGCATCACTATACTTTCGCCATCATGTAATGGCAGCACAGAGACACGAATATCAAGGTCTTCGTTCGAAATTTTCATCGCTATTTTACCATCTTGAGGACGGCGTTTTTCGGCAATATCCATCCCAGATAGAATCTTTAAACGAGACGCAACAGGAAGACGCATTCTTGGTGGTATCCAATCGGCTTCTTTTAACACACCATCAATTCTGAACCTTACTCGGTAGCGATTTCCGATTGGTTCAAGGTGCATATCTGAGGCTCTCGCCTTTAAAGCTCGTGATATCAAAGAGTTGAGCAAGTTAACTGTGGGCGCTTCACCAGCGAGTTCTCTAAGCCGATCCTCTTCAACATCCGATAGTTCTTCACCAATTGGAAGGTTATCTGTATCGGTTTGTAAATATTGCTGCTTTAATGCTTGTATCTGTTCCTCGGAGGCAACCCGTAATTCTATCGTCAGCTGTTGTTGACTAATATACTGATTAGCCTCGGCAGAGAGTGGATCACAAGCAATAACGAGGACCTTTTGATCCTCATTGAGTTTTTCTAAAGCGATCCAATCAAATCCGATAAGGTACTTATTGATATCAATCTGTTTAATTTTATTAATATCAATCGTCTGATATTGTTCACGGCTAAGAAGAGTAAGCCCCAAAATTTTAGCGTAATATTGAGGCAACATATCTTCCGACAGGGAGCCCATATTAATTAAGATATGTTCAAGACGTCCAGCATATTTCTTTTGAAAAATTGCAGCTTTGTCGAGATCAGATTGCGATACCTGAAACTCTTTCAGCAACAACGAATTAACATTTATCATTGATAAATAACATCCGCATTTTCACCTTCACCGCCCGCTACGCCATCTTTACCGTATGACTTCATACTGTAAGGCTGACCATTTTCACCAGGTACGGTGTAAATATATGGATTATTCCAAGGATCTAACGGGACATCTTTTGGCAGATAAGGACCATCCCATTGAGGCTTAGTAGAGCTTCTAAGCTCATTCAAGGTAGACGGATAATCCCCCATATCAAGACGATAAGTATCTAGTGCTGTAGAGATCATTTCCATTTGAACTTGAGCCGTTTTAGTTTTAGTTGAACCAACTTTCGAAAACATCGTTGGAGCAACTAAGGACATTAACAAACCGAGAATTACAATCACAATAAGTAGTTCGATAAGAGTAAAGCCATTTTCTCTCTTACAATTTAAAGATATATTCTGCATGTGTGTCATGAACCTTCTACTGCTTAAGTTAAAAACGAAAGCGAACTTCTAAACTTCTAAGTTCGCTTTTCAATATAATTATTAATGTATTACAACTACCATTTCTATTTGATATTCGAGATTGAAGCAAATGCGACCGCTGTATTATAAATGATACTGGTCACTTGGGTCCAAAGAGTCAGGCTATCTTTGTATTCGGTATCCAACGGCACAATAATGGTGTCTCCAGGTTGTAGCTGATCTCCATTACTAAACCACATTGAACGACTGGGCAACATGACCGAGCCATTCGCTTTGACGATATAAGTTCTACCATCATCAGCACGTTCTCTGACACCACCTGACATATTTAGATACTGATCAAGTGTTAAACCCTTTTTATATCGATGCGTCGCTGCGTGCTGAACCTCTCCCATTACTGCAATAGTTTGCTTGGTTGATGGTACATAAAGTACATCAGCATCTTCTAATTGTATATCCGCTTCGTCTATACCAATCGATATAGCCGAAAGGTCTACAACCAAACGCCCTACAGCCTCGATGTTTTCGAGATCGGTTAGCATCATTTGGGCATCGGCATAATTGACAACATCACCGTCTTTCGATACACCACGAGTAGCAATATCTCTGCGTAGCTGATCAGCTAATTTTTTAATTTCAAGTTGCTCTTGAAGTCGAACCGACTCACGAACAAATACTGCAGAAGGAAGATAAGCAAAACTAGTAAAACCACCAGCTCTTTCTACAACGTCTTTAAGGGTTTCTCCGCGTCGAATGTTATAGACCCCAGGGAAAAGCACCTCACCACGGATTTCGACTGACTTATTTTCTTGCCATTCAGGCGTTGTCATTACAGTAATAATATCCCGTTCTTTTAAAGGCAGATTGGCACTTGACTCACCATTTAAAGCTTCCAAAAGTTCAATATTTTGATGTGCTATAGTCGAGCCATCAGCAGCAGTAACAGTACGTGTCAGTTCTGCTCTAGCAGTATAGGCCCCCTCTTTAAGACCACCAGCGGCTTTGATTGCGTCAGCAATCTTGGCATTAACCGCAAGAGGATAGATTCCTTCATGAAAAACCTGCCCCTTAATTGCAACTATCGGCACCCCCTCACCAGAACGACTTTGATGGTTTAGTCTCATTATTATGGGGTAAAGTAGCTCACTACGGTTCATTAATCCACTGAGTTGAAGGAGCTCAGGATCTTCAAATAGGTTCGCCATCATCCTATTAACTTCACCTTTTACCGCTAACGCATCATCATCATCATCAACTTGTTCATTATTAACAACCACACCACCAAGTTGGCTGCGATTGCGTAATTTTTGATTTTCTAACTGAGAGAAACCAACCTTAAATAGATCTTTTGAAAGTGAATCATCACCAACCAGTTGAACCACTTTTTCAACTCTTTCTCTAACGAGTTTATTAAGTTCGAAGCGATTTTGAGCATCATCACTAAAATTAAATATGATGACTATGTCTCGAGGGTTTAGCTCTAAGTTCTGATTATCTGATTTATCAATTATCGCGCTGGATGGTGCAAATTGATGAACCTCGATATCACCATGCTTATTAAGTTCTCTGATAATAATCGCATAGTCGAGATCTGCTGACGGCTGAAGATCACCCCAGATAGATGGAAGTAAATCACTTATTTTTTGCCCTTGATACCATTGATATTTACCTGGACGAATAACAGCACCAGCTACTGTTATGGCATCTTCGTATTGAGATGTCGCAGTTTTCACTTTGATAACATCGCCAGCTTTGGCCTCCGTGGACATACCTTTTTCACTTGTTAAATCCACATTTTTTATGGTTTTCAAGCCTTGCTTATTGTAACGTTCGATACTGCTGCTTCTCGGATAGGCGCCACTTTTAAGACCACCGGCCATGGAAATAACGCTCCCTATGGACTCTGTACCTTTAAGCTCATAGATAGCCGGGCGTCGAACTTCACCATCTACAGATACCAGACCACCAACCGAGGGAATAAACACAACATCACCAGAGCGCAACCGCATGTCGTTCGAAGCATCACCGCGCATCAACAGATCATAAAGGTCTAATGTCCCTATAAGCTTACCTTTACGTTTTAATTGAATGTTTCTTAACGATCCAATTTCAGCAATACCTCCTGCGACAAACAGTGCTTGGGTTATTGTAGAAAGACTGGATACAGTATATGACCCAGGCTTATACGCATCACCAGCAACAAAAATCCGTATAGAACGAAGCTCACCCATAGTGATACTAGATTCAACACCTATCATCTGCTGCTTAATGCGCGCAGAGATTGTTTTGCGTAGGTCTTCAAACTTCAAACCTAATACAGATATGGGTCCCAACTCAGGGAATTGAATATTGCCATCACGGCCGATAACCAAGTCATACTCTTTATTCTCTTTACCATAAAGCTGTACCTTGATATTGTCACCAGGGCCCACCAGATACTCACCAGGTACAGGAATATCCGATACGGGAGCGAAAGTAGTAGGCTCACCTTCAAACAGGTCATATCCATATGGCTGTAATTTTTTTGTATCTTTATCTTTTTGATCTTTAAGGAATTGAGCAACCTCTTCTACAACGAGCTGCTGTTCTTTTAACTCTTTAGCTTTTTCATCCTCCACTTCTCTTGGATTTATAATTGGCTGATCATCAAATCCATTCTGAGAGGTTTGTGGACTAGAGGTAAGCATTGCAGGATCAAGTCCATATTGTTTCGCTACACGCTGTTGTTCAGCCTTGGGTAGCTTCTTGAATTGCTCTATCATCTGCGGTGAGGGAGTGACTGCATGCGCCACTCCACTTATCAAACATAAAATACTCATGCTAACGATGATTAGTTTCTTCACTTTTTGCAACACCACAACTCTCCGATAATCGTACTTACAACCAGTTCCTTTGGGTAAGGACTCAGGCTAAAATTGGGGTGAATCCCGAATTGAGGATATCACCTTAATATTTCCCAAAAAATCGATGAAACTATTACCAACTTTGAAGCCTCAAAACTGAAACCATCAAAATTAATAACTAAAAATTCGGGGTGATTATACGCCTTTAATGGCTTCAGTACAGTATAAGAACCATTCAAACAACCCTAATTACGCAGTGTTAACAAAATACACTTAAATTGACAGCATCCAAAACCCCAACAAAACATATACAAACTAACCTAGCGATTGAGTAGGAGTTAAACGCCATAAGCCTCAATCATGACATAGGGCAACTTATCTAAGGTTCAGCTGAACTTATTAGTAAGATAGATTTTTAGCAATAGCGAATATATTAAATTTGCAACCCCTCCTGTGTTCAAATCCTCGCCACTTGGACCAATCAAATTGACTTTTGTCTTATTAAAAGGGTATATAAGGTGGGTTTAAAACAATTTTACACCCTAAATATTAAAATATAACAAAAATCTACAACAATTAAGCCACCTCGAAACTTAGATTTTTACAAATAAAATCAATCAGTTAAAAGCATCAGGCTTTTTTGTCGTTAAGATATGGTAATACTCGCAACAACAAATTTTTCTACATATATTTTTATGTAGGCAATCACAAGCTGAAGGTGGAAGACTTACATGAGCGTAGCTAAACCCCAAGGTACGATGCTCGGGCATCCTAAGGGATTATTCCTGTTATTTACAACAGAATTATGGGAACGATTCAGTTATTACGCAATGCGTGCGATTTTGGTTTTATATCTGGTCGACGCTGTTCAATCGCAAGGTGGTCATGGATTGGGTTGGACCCAAGCCGATGCACTTTCGCTCTACGGAACATTTACAGGCCTTGTTTACTTAACCCCGCTCATCGGTGGTTGGTTAGCTGATACCTATTTAGGCCAGCGTAAGGCCATTGTTATTGGTGGCGCATTAATGGCCGCAGGCCAATTCATTCTTGGTACCCCTCATGCGTGGGTTCAAGGTATGGAAACGGAAGTGTTCTATGTCGGTTTAGGCGTACTTATTTTAGGTAACGGTTTATTTAAGCCTAATATCTCTACCATGGTGGGCGATCTGTATGAAGAAGGCGATCATCGACGTGATGGTGCATTCACTATCTTCTACATGGGTATCAACGTTGGTGCATTCCTATCGGGTATTATCGTAGGCTCTGTCGTTGCCTATTTTGACGGTAACTTCCAAGCTGGTTTCCTATGTGCTGGTATTGGTATGGTATTGTCATTAATCATTCAATTTGTATTCGCACAAAAGTTACTTGGTGATATTGGCCGCGTACCAGCAGCGCAACTTGAGAAAGAAAAAGCGGCCGAGCGTGGTGAAATTCGTAAAGAGCCACTGACCAAAGTAGAGCGTGATCGCATTAAAGTTATCATGATCATGGGTTTGTTCACGATCATTTTCTGGGCAGGCTTCGAGCAAGCTGGCGGCTTGATGAACTTATTCACTAATGACTTCACCGACCGAATGATCGGTTCATGGGAAGTACCAACAACTTGGTTCCAGTCATTGAACGCTATGTTCATCGTTATTTTTGCACCGGTAGTGGCTTCAATCTGGATCCGCTTAGGTAAAAATGAACCGAACTCACCGGTTAAATTCGCTTTAGGTCTTATCCTACTGGGTATTGGTTTCCTATTCATGATTGGTGCTGTACTTGAAATGGGCGGTGACGCTAGTGCTAAATCAAGCATGTGGTGGTTAGTCGGTGCCTACTTCTTCCATACTATGGGTGAACTCTGCCTATCGCCTATCGGGCTGTCTATGGTGACCAAACTGGCTCCACTGCGTATCGCATCTTTGATGATGGGTGCATGGTTCCTATTCGTTGCCGCTGCTAACAAAATTGGTGGTGTTGTAGGTTCATTCATCGGCCACGGTGGTGCTAAGGAAGAGCAACTTGCAAACGCTATGTCTATCTTCGCTGGTATTGCGATTACTGCTGCACTTTCTGGTGTCATTCTTTATTTCATGTCAGACAAGCTAGTCGACTGGATGCATGGTGCTGAAGACGGTCACCATACCGAAGAAGAAGCTCTGGAAGAAGAGATCGCGATTACTGCAGAGCATGAAGCGATTAAAAGATAAGTTGCTAGATTTGTAGAATGAAAAACGCCTCACTATTTGTAGTGAGGCGTTTTTATTTATGCAGTTTATGTCTCAGCGCCTGCAGTCTTGTCGCTAAAAACTCATTTGTACATAACCACCTGGCGCAATCGTCGTTTGATATGTGAGGCCGAGAAACTCATTGCAGAGCAACATCTCTTTATGCTCAGGAATACTAGAGATAATACACAGGCTTTCTCCAGGCATTAAATTTCTAAATTGAGTGCTAGGTTGTCCCCACTCTAAAACCCCAATCTGGAGCGAATCAGGCATTGCTAGCGGTAATAATCCCTCTTCATTACGGATGTAACAACGAAGTCCTTTGCCCGCTTGTGCAATAGACGCTCTAAAGTGACTGAGTTCTAGCACCACATAGACAATATCCACATAGATATTTAAACCTGATTTACTCATACGCTCATTAAGATAACTAAGCATGTTGAATGGTTCTATAACGGTTTGCGTATTGCTATTTCTAAACAATTTAAGCTTCTGATTAACAAAGCTTTTAAGCAGAACACTTGCAAATGCGCAACGATTATCTTGTGGATGAAAATGCGCCATATACATTATTAAGTATTGATCGCCGACACTAGCGCTATCAATAAAATAAGCACTAACATCATCATTTTTGAAAAGGCTGTAGTCGATCTTAGCTTTGGGATAGTCTATTTCTGATGGCGGGAAAAGCTGTTGTTGCACGCTCTTGGCTGCTTCGGCATTTTGCTCTAACAACGCAAGATGTTCCTCGAGCTCTTGATATGAGAGTTCTTCAAGATCGTCGAGTTGAACATCTTGCTGATGTGCGCCACCTAAACACTGATGAATTGCATTTTCGATTAGACAAAGGTCATTGACAGGCTTAACTAAATAGTCACACGCCCCCACCCGAAGAGCCTCAACGACATCAGCCATCACTTGATTGCCTGAAACGACAATACACAGCGTGCTAGGTTTACGCTTAATCATCTGTTTAAGCATGTCCAAACCACCTAAGATTGGCATACTTAAATCGGCGAGAACGATATCGAAATCACGCTGGCAAAATCGCTCCAGCCCTTGTTGGCCATCATCGGCTTCAACGACAGTAGCACCTCTACTCGATAAAAATGCCGCAACAACGCTGCGAAAGACCGGATCGTCTTCGACCAACAATATCACTAGATCTTCTAACGCCATTAAGCTTCCTCATACTTTGCTCGTGAGGCAAAGTAAACTAATCTAGTATATCCCTATACGATTGTAAGCAATATCAATTGCCACGCCGTTCGTTCAAAGTTGATCAAATCATGCATCACCTTTAAAACTAATCAAGCTCTTTCATATACTCATCAAGCAGTTCGTCATCATCAGTCGATACAGGCACATCACCATCATAAACTTTATAATCAAGATACTGGATATAGGCTTCCTTTACGAAAGTGTAGGGGTCTAAGGCATTATCGACAAGCCGCTCTTGATCGATAGCAGAGGCACGTTTATGCAAATTTTTCAGCCCCCATTTAGCTAAAGACTGCCAGATGGTTAAATCTGACAATGGAAAATATAGACTATCAATCCAATCAGATGCTAACTCTCTGGTAACATAAGGTCCAAGAAACGGCGCCATAAAATAGGGACCATTAGGAACACCGTAATAACCTAAGACCTCATTGAATTGATCTTGTTTTCGTGACAATCCAATCATATCTGCAACATCAATGACGCCCAAAAGACCAATAGTAGTATTGATGGTAAACCGACCGCCAGCATTTGCTGCCCATCCCCACTTGCCTTGTAAAGCGTTATTGACAAGAGAACTAGGTTCGTCAAAGTTCAAGACAAAGTTACTAACCCCAGTCTTCACGGGACGAGGTAGATAGTCATTATAGCTATGGGCTACTGGCCGATAAATATACCTATCCATAAACTGATAGTTAAAATCCCACATAGCTCGGTTAAAGCCTTCGATTGGGTCTCGGGGATCATTATAAACAATGCTAACTTCTTTAGTACTGCTATCCTTAGCAATTTCATCGCCTTGTTCTACTGTTTGAGCCGCAATCGGCGCCCCTATGATAAGTAGACTTAACGCAATCCATTTAAACTTCATATAGCTTTAGTTCCTAATTAATATCACCGCAGTTAAAGTCAGAAGCATTTAATGACGATATAGGTGATACTAGACTACACAGTTTGATTTTCATTTTGAGACCGACAAGGATACTCGTCATATTCGCGAGGTCAAATTGAAATTTGTAAAATGTATTAATCAACCCCATTTAAATGGAGTCACGTTGTGAGTGAACAAAACCTAAACATCACCCAAGGATCGGCTCCCGCAGGGCATTCATTTCAGCTGTCTCAAACTCCACAACCAGATAAACTAATCCCTGTTAATATTCAATTTACAGAGCTTAAAGATTCAATCGTTCTAAACAAACAGACACTGACAATCGATTATCAACAAGCTTCAGATCGCCAACTGTTAAAAGCGTCCGCCGATCAGCCTTCATCAACGGTGCAACTTGCGACACAGTCCATTACAGCAGACGAACTTAAAGGACTATTGCAAGTGATCGGCACGACAAAAACCGTAGACTTACCCAGAACTTTGCTGGCCTACATAAAAGGCAATAATATTTCGATGGCTCAGCTAATCAATTTAGCAGAGAGAGTACAAGGCTATCCAATTGGTGAAGCAAAAATCATTAATAATTTGGTGTCCATACCACCATCAATACAATTTAGACTGCCTCAGGGACAAGTACTCGATGGAAGCTACTCAGCAAGCTTAATGAGTATAAAGGGAGACTTACAGTTAGCATTAACACCAAGATTAGCTCAGATACCTATTACACTTACCGGTGAGCAAGGCCAGCTAGAAAGAGTCATCAGTAACGATGGTATTGCAACATCATTAACACAGAAAATGTCGCTCGTAAGCGGATACGGACAGCTGCTTCATAACCTTGGTAAATACTCGCTCACACAGCAGCAACTAGCCACTCTAGCTAAACCTTTAGAGGCACCGACAGCTTTCACGTTACAAACGCCTCAAAACCTAATACCAAAACAGTTTCTTGGTTTAAATTCGCAACGGCTGCAAACCAGCCTTACTGACACAATCATATCTGATCCGATAATTAAGCAACTCAGCAATAGAATGGTGCTTTCTGTGCCAACTGAATCTCCCCCTTCAGTGGCGCAAGGTCGACAGGCTTATAGGCCTGAAACATCTCAAATTGCAGGGTTGTCGCAAACTCTGTTGTTTAAAATGATAAATAATATCAATACGCAAGCCTTATCAACGCCTATTACTGCGGCATTGACAACGTCCTTAGTAACAAAGATCGGCTTGCAGCAGATAAATATGCCAACGGACACAAGCCAGTCATTATCAAACAAACTAACACTGGGAAGTGCAGATGTAAGTGCGAGTGACACTAAAGCGATGCATCGAGGCCTCAATCAAGCACTAAATCTTATTGCTGATAAAAGCCTGCCAAATGCAGATAGCGGCCAACTGATAAGTAAACGGTCACTACTCTCATTACTCCAGCAAATTCAACCTTTGGCTTTTCCTAGGCCACTGGGAGAATTGGCTACGCCAACTGTATTGCAACAGGAACTCGTCGATAGTATTGCAGCGTCAATCGTGTCATCCTCCTTGCCAAAATTAGCAACGAGCAGCCACAGTAGTACGATAGGTATCTTATTTCAGCTCCTTTTAGGTCGGCAACATCAACAGTCTAATACTAATCAGTTAAATCAGTATCTAAATCAGTTACAACAAAAGTTAGGGATGCGTTCGCCCCTATTGAATCTATTAGATAAGGCTAACACTGGTGATGTAATGGGCAAGTTAATTTCCGGTCTTACGCTTTACCAACAAGCGAGCAGTGACACAACCCAAGCCACTAACTGGTATTTCACCCTCCCCTATATGTTGGATAGTCGACAAGAAGAGCTAGAGGGCCACTTCGAACAGAACAAAGAAGCAGACGCCAAAAACCAGCATTGGCGTTTACAGCTCAAATTTAATTTAACCCTCGGTGCCATCTTAATTAATGCCGAAGTAAACAAAAATAGACTCAAACTTGGATTTACTTCTGATAGTGACAAGCTATTGTCTCAAGTGAGCAATAAACTCACGCCACTTTCTCAGAAAATTTCCGCTATCGGCCTTGTTACTGACAATATTGTCACCCATAAAGCAAAAGTGCCAGGAAGCTTACTACCTGGTGAGCATTACCTTGTTAAAATTAAAGCATAATAAAGCGATAGGATAAGCTAATGTCAAATGACCAATATTCAAAAATGGACTCAGAAGGTAAGAAACCGAAGCAGGCAGCGGCGCTGCGTTATAATGACAGTTCGGCACCAACGATCACGGCAAAAGGAGAGGATTTAATTGCAGAGGAGATCATCGCCTTAGCCAAAGAGGCTGGGATCTATATCCATCAAGATACAAATTTGAGCAACTTTTTACAGAAGCTAGAGATCGGCGAAGAGATCCCGAAAGAACTCTATCTATTGATCGCCGAACTTATCGCATTTGCCTACATGTTAGATGGCAAGTTCCCAGAAAGATGGGATAACATGCATAAAAAGATTATGGAAGAGGTCTAATCCTTGTAAACCCTAAATACAACGACTTAGTATCCTAAGCTTTACGATGTAGTCTAAGTAGTAGTTCAGCTTCCGCTTTCGGCAATTCACACTCTTTAACTAACTCATCAACACCGGCACCTAACTCGACCATTTTCATTGCTCTTGAGTAAAGTCGTGCTTGAGGATCTTGCTGGCTAGTCTCATCGATACGCGCATCTTGTTTTACCACACGTTTTTCTAGTTCCAACATTCGACGACCAACACCGATAGTACCAGTTCGAAGCTCCTGAAGTTCACGCTTAACGACTTCACGTTGGCGATCGCTCTCCTTAACGAGCAGTGTTAATGCGTCGACCTTGGTCCTTAATTTACTTATCTGCTTTTGTTGATATAACACAAGCCCCAAACAGGCAATAACGTACAACAATGCCGCGATCAACATTTCATCGCCAATCATAGACTTCCCTACTCTATTTAAACAACAAAACTCACTAGAAATATCACAATTAAAAAGCCATCGGTAAATACCGACGGCTTTTAAACACAGCAATCATACGCAAATCACTGCAAACTATATCTGAGATAATTCCATCCACTCTTCATCAGATAGTAATTTATCTAAATCAACCAGAATCAGTAATTCATTGTCACGGTTGCTAACACCTTGAATAAATTTAGCACTTTCTTCCGTGCCTACGTTTGGTGCATTGTCAATCTCAGAACCGCGCAGATAAACGACCTCTGCAACACTATCCACGAGAATACCAATCACCTGCTTTTCAGCTTCAATAATCACTATTCGTGTAGAATCATCAACATCAGAAGATGCTAAACCAAAACGAGAACGTGTATCAATTACTGTAACAACATTACCCCGTAGGTTGATGATCCCTAAAACATAATGGGGTGCACCTGGTACTGGAGCGATTTCGGTATAACGTAGAACCTCCTGAACCTGCATTACATTAATGCCATAGGTTTCATTATCTAAACGAAACGTTACCCATTGCAACACTTCATCGTCTTTACTCGCAGCTACTGCCGCAACGTTTTTTGCATCTGCCATAAAAACCTCAGTCAATAGAGTCCTGACTACCTAATCCTAAATTTAATAACTCGATCAATGCTTGCACGTGAAGTATGCCGCACATCTGTTGTTTTACCACCCCAGCGAGCCAAGGACGTTTTCCCGCTTTGGTGCGCCAGTTAACCTCTGATTTTACAATTTTTACTGAATTAACCAAGGATTCACAAGCCAATCCCCAATTACTATCCTCTAACAATACAATATATTGGTAATCAACGGATTGCGCCAGTTTATCGTCATATTTTTCAGGCATTACCCAAGCACAAGTATCGACAATGTTAAGTTGTGAATCTCTATGAGTCTGAACACCATGATACCAAGCAGGCCGACCCATAATGTGATTAACGCGCTCTAACTTTACAATTCCACCTAAATTCACCAACGGCACTGCCAATGTCAAGCCAGCAACCTTGAAAAACAACACCTGAAACTCTTCATCTAATGTATCAATAAGCCCCTCGGTCACACCAGGTGGCGTTGCACCTGTTTGCGTTTGAAGCTTAACATCAGTTTTTAACTCAGAATGATCGATATCTTGACTATCAACTTTAATACTAGCTGAAGTTTTAATCTTTTCATTAATTTGAACATCGGCAACAGCTTGTTTTGTTGTTGAAATCACAACTTTTTCGTCAGAAACCGACGTTACCCTCGCAGCGCTGTCAATAATCTCTTTGGTTTCAACTACCGTCTTGGACTCAATGGTTAAGGGCGCGGCTTCGGTAACCGGTGCTAAAAGCTGTTCTAACGCACTCTTATTAAGTTGATGCTCTACTTGATGCTTCGCCAGTGGCGGTAAATTTACGGTTGATTTAACCGTCGGTTGCATTTGCGTCTTTGGCGCTTCATCGACGGCAAACCGACTCTCGCCACCATCAACTTGTATATTTACAGCATTTGATGATAATCGATCCGATTGAGTGGCTGTCGCTACGCGCTTTTCATCTTCAGCAACTGGCTCAGATAACAACAACGCGAAATAATCAAAAACCGCTTCATCAACTGAGTTTGACATGAGCAAACTCCTTGGAAAGCAAGTAATCTAATAACCGATCATAAGCTTTGACGCCCCGAGTATTACCCGCATAATGCGACGCAGGTAAATGAGCTAAACTCGCATCTCTAAATTTTGTGTCGACAGGGATAACATCGGGCCACAAAACATCACCATAATCTTCGCTTAATTGAGTCAGTGCCGAAGGTGACGCTTTTGTTCTTCTATCATACATAGTAGGAATAATCGTATAACTGTATGTCGTATTTTTTGAACGCCCCATTAACGTCATGGTCTTGACCATTCGATCCAACCCCTTAATGGCTAAAAACTCTGTTTGCACAGGCACTATGATATGCTGACTGGCTGCTAATGCATTAACCATTAACACCCCAAGCACAGGAGGACAGTCAATGAGAGCAATATCATAATCGGCTTCTAATAGGGAGAGTAGTTTCTTCAAGATCAAGCCCATCCCACCTTGGTGACCAAGGGAGCGATCTAAGGTCGCCAATGCCATTGTTGCAGGAAGCAGATCAATCCCCTCAACTTTTGTCGGCACTATATGAGTTAATACAGTATCGCGAGTAAATGATTTATGGCTTAAAAAAAGGTCGTAAAGGGAAACAGGAACTTCTTCTGAATCGATCCCAAGGTAATAACCTAACGATGCATGAGGATCGGTATCAATCATTAATACACGCTTACCTCGTTTGGCGAGAGCCCCGGCCAAACTTGCAACCGTCGTGGTTTTGCCTACGCCACCTTTTTGGTTTGCTATGGTCCAGATCTTCAACAAAAACCCCTTAAATAGTCCAACCTATCGCTTATCATTCTAATTATCTTCGCGTGTTGTCACTCTAATGCCACCATGAGGTAGGCTAATAACTTTAACACCATCTTTATCTTCAGACAGCTTAATTAGTTCTATCTTGCTAAGCTCATCGATTTTTACGCCGTCAGCAGCTGATTCCGACAGCACTGTTTGGGCATTATTTGCCATATCGTCGCCAACAGAGGCTCTCATAGGGATAACAACATCACTTACATCTTGTTTAGCCTCTGATGTGGCACTACTGATGTCACCGTTTGTTGCAACTCTAAGATTTTCACCTGTATCGCTTTCTAGTGTTGGTTCATCGCTATCCACACCAGGCCCTATTTCAACACTCGTTCGCACGCCGGGTTTTGCTTGTTTAATTAAGCTCTGGGTGACCTCTGGATTTTTCGCCATCCAATCAGCTAAAGCCTGTGCTTGAGCATCAGGTACCATCAACAAGACTTGACTCTTTTCTAACTGATCAATTCTAGCTTCAAGTAAACTATTTTTATGGCGCATATCCAGATAAAGAGAACCGGTGACAATAGTTGATATGAGCAGCAAAAAAAGCAACAACACCATATAAATGCTGTTACTTTTATCGACGCTAGCCACGACCGCTCTCTCTAATAATTGCCTCAGCCATATCATCCAGCGCAATGGACTGGCTCGATAAGCCTGCCGAAGCCACAGCTTGAGGCATGCCATAAACAACGCAACTGGCTTCATCTTGAGCCCAAATCGTTGCACCGGCCGCTTTTAACATTCTAGCGCCTTCGCGTCCATCAGCCCCCATCCCGGTAAGCACAACGGCTAAAGTATCACCACCGACCAATTTTGACGCCGACGCAAAGGTGATATCAACACAGGGCTTATAATTCATATCTGAAGTGCCTGGAATAATCTTAATCCTTCCATACGCTCCGCCGCGCTCAAGCATCATCTGCATCCCACCTGGCGCTAAATATGCGCAACCAGATCGTAATTGATCGCCATTTTGCGCCTCTTTCACATCAATAGCACACAAACCATTGAGACGAGCAGCGAAGGCGGGAGTAAATGCGGCTGGCATATGCTGAATCAAAAGTATCGGGTGCGGATAATTAGCGGGAAGCTTAGTCAATATCTTTTGTAGTGCAACGGGCCCTCCAGTTGAGGTCCCGATAAGGAGCATTTTGTAGCTTTTTCCACTCGCCCGTTGCGGAGGGGCGCTTCTAACTGGTTGCCTAACAGGTTGAGAAATCTCTCTTGCTGGTTGAGTCGCTGTACGGCTATTTGTTAAAGGCTGAGTTCTTGGGGTAATGGGTCTATAGACTCGACGACGACCTAAGGCTTTTATACGCTGCTGCAATAATACAATCGCATCATCTTTATTGGTGGCAATATCTTCGAAGCGTTTAGGTAAAAAATCCAACGCCCCCGCTTCTAACGCATCCAGTGTGGCTTTAGCACCGTCATGAGTCAATGAGGAAAACATCAATATCGGAGTAGGACATTTAGCCATGATCTCGCGCACGGCAGTAATACCGTCCATCACAGGCATTTCAATATCCATAGTGATAACCTGTGGCCTTAATTGCTGTGCAAGTTTTACCGCTTCAGCTCCGTTTGTTGCTGTACCAATGACCTCTAAATCAGGATCTTTGGCAACGATTTCACTAACTCTTCGACGAAAAAAACTCGAATCGTCAACTACTAATACTTTAATGGCCATTCAATTTCCTATCGACAGCAAAATATCATTATAAACAGAGCGTGGTGCCAACTTGACACACACGCTCAGCTGTCATGCAACTATATTTTAAAAGCGACTATCTCTTATTCTTAGCGTAGTGCTTTAACAAACCAGGGACATCTAATATTAGTGCTATACCACCATCAGACGTGATGGTCGCCCCGGCCATACCTGGAGTTCCATGAAGCAATCTACCAAGTGGTTTAATCACAACTTCTTCTTGTCCAATTAATGAATCAACCACAAAGCCGATCTGCATCGTACCAAGTTGAACAATGACAACATGTCCATGTTTTTTGTCACCATGCTTAAAGCTAACAACTTTTCGGCTTAACCAATACTCAAGGTAGAATAGAGGCACCGCTTTATCTCGGACGATGACCGTAAGCTGGCCATCAACAATGTTGGTTTTAGTTAAATCAAGATGGAAGATTTCACTCACACTCGACAATGGCAAAGCAAATACTTGCTTGGCAACCTCAACCATCAAAGTAGGCATAATCGCCAAGGTTAACGGTACTTTAATTTCTAAAATGGTTCCCTTACCTTTAAGGGAATCGATATGCACGGTACCGTTGAGCTGAGTAATACGGGTTTTCACCACGTCCATACCAACACCCCGTCCCGATATATCAGAAATTTCTACTTTGGTTGAAAACCCAGGAGCAAAGATTAAGTTATAAGCTTCGCTATCAGACATACGAGCGGCCGCATCTTCATCGAGAACGCCACGGCTTATCGCTATTTGTTTCAGCTTATCAGGATCCATCCCTGCACCATCATCCTCAATTTTTAACAGGATGTGGTCGCCCTCTTGGCTGGCAGATAACGTAATGGTACCTGTACGTGATTTGCCATTAGCCTCTCGCTCATCGGGCATCTCAATACCATGATCGACCGAGTTACGCACCAAGTGAACTAATGGATCGGCTAATGCTTCAACTAAATTTTTATCTAGATCGGTATCTTCACCGATCATCCTCAGATCGATCTCTTTGTTGAGACTTCGAGCCAAATCACGAACAACCCGAGGAAAACGTCCAAATACTTTTTTGATAGGCTGCATGCGCGTTTTCATCACCGCGCCTTGCAAATCCGCAGTGACTAAATCAAGGTTCGCCAACGCTTTGGACATATCTTCGTCATCACGAGAAATACCAAGGCTCAGTAAACGATTACGAACCAATACCAACTCTCCGACCATATTCATGATCTGATCTAACCTAGAAGTATCAACCCTAACGGTCGTTTCGGCTTGCGGCATATTGGCCGCCGGAGGTTTAGCAGCAGCC